>CAWIZB010000007.1:0-503596 GCA_963840505.1 uncultured Actinomycetota bacterium | reverse complement strand
CCGCGACGGCTCGCACGCTGGGAGGCGCTCCTCGAGGACTCGCTCTTCCGACCGGCTGGCCGAGCGCGGGCCCGACGTCATTGGGAACGAGCCCTTTGAGCTCGCTGAAACTGCGGGCGAATCGCATGTAATCCGCGCTGGAAAGGGTCGCTCGACCGCATTTTCCCTACAGATTGCCAAAGAGCGGCTACAGAATGGCGCCGGGGTTGAGGATGCCCAGCGGGTCGAGGGCGTTCTTGATCGTGTGCGAGAGAGCCATCACGTCCGGGCCGAGCTGAGCAGGCAGAGCGGCTTTCTTGGCTCGGCCAACTCCATGCTCTCCAGTGATGGTGCCACCGAGCTCGATCGCTAGCTGCATGATCTCGGCGAAGGCGAGGTACGCCCGATCCCGCGCCGCCGGGTCTCCGCGATCGAAGATGATGATCGGGTGGGTGTTTCCGTCCCCGGCGTGAGCGACCACTGGGATCTCGACGTCATACCGTTCCGCCACTGCGGCGATGCCTGATAACAGCTGAGGCAGTTGCGGCACTGGTGCGCCGACGTCTTCCAGCAGGATGGAGCCGCGGGCCTCGATCGCAGGAAAGGCGGCGCGGCGCGCGGCCACGAAGAGTTCACCCTCGTCCGGGTCGCTGGTGACAAAGACTTCTTTGGCACCAGCTGTCGTACAGGCGACCTCCATAAATTCGATCTCCGCGGCACATGCGGCGCCCGGGGCATCAGACTGGGCGATGAGCATCGCACCCGCGGAGCGATCGAGTCCCATCGAGCGGTAGTCCTCGACGGCATTGATCGAAGCCTGATCCATTAGCTCCATCATCGAGGCGCGCAATGTCCCGCCGATCGTCACGACGGTGTCGGCGGCGGTCTGCACAGTGGGGAAGTACGCGACCAGGGTCGAGCGCGGTCCTTGAGCCGGAATCAGCCGAAGGATGGCGCGGGTGATGATGCCCAGGGTGCCTCCACTGCCGACGAAGAGTTTGAGCAGCGGCAGACCGGCTACGTCCTTGATCCGCTTGCCACCAAGGGTGATCAAGGTCCCATCGGCGAGCACCACATCGAGCCCGAGTACGTAGTCGGTCGTGACGCCGTATTTCACGCAACACAGCCCACCGGCGTTGGTTGCGATGTTGCCGCCGATCGAGCAGATCTCGTACGAGGACGGGTCCGGCGGATACCAGAGGCCATGCTGAGCTGCCGCTGCCTTGACCTCGGCATTGAAGGCGCCGGCCTCGACGACGGCGACTCGTGCGGCGATGTCGATCTCGATCGAACGCATCCGCTCCAAGCTCAAGACGATGCCTCCGGCCACTGCTGAGGATCCGCCGGAGAGGCCACTGCCAGCCCCACGGGGCACCACCGGTACCCGGTGTTCGGCTGCCCAGCGGATGGTGGTCTGAACCTCTGCAGCGGTGAGCGGGCGGACTACAGCCGCTGGGACCCCCGCCGTCGGATCGCGGGACCAGTCGAAGCGATAGTTCTCGATGGTGACGGGATCGGTTCGTACGGCATCACCGAGAGCCGCCACGAGCTGCCGCAGCGCAGTCTTCATGGGCCCAAATTAGTCCTAGCCAGCGATATCCGCGGCCGCGAGCCAAGCCAGCTCCAGCTCGTCCTTGTTGGCGGTGATCGACTCGATCTCGCGCTGCAGCTGGACCAGCCGTTCGTGATTGCTCGCTTCGGTCACCATCTCATCGTGCAGAGCGGTGAGTCGCTCGTCGAGGCGGGTGATCTGCTGTTCCAGGCGGACGAGGTCCTTTCTGGCCTGCCGGCTCGCGGCGTTCGTAGTCGATTGGGCTTCTGCCGGTGCCTTGGCACGCGGACCTTCCCGCGCCCGATCACGGCGGGACTGCAGGTACTGCTCGACACCGCCGGGGAGCAGCACGCACGATCCGTCTCCCATCAAGGCGTAGCTGACATCGCAGACCCGCTCGAGAAAGTAGCGATCATGGGTGACGACGAGGAGTGTGCCCGGCCAGCCGTCGAGGTAGTCCTCGATCACCGTCAAAGTGTCGATGTCGAGGTCGTTGGTGGGCTCGTCCAGCAGCAGGACGTTGGGCTCGTCCAGCAGCAAGCGGAGAATCTGAAGTCGCCGCCGCTCGCCGCCTGACAAGTCGTCAAGCCGGGCGGTCAGTCTCTCGCCGGTGAAACCGAAGTCTTCCAACAAGGAGCTGGCGCTTGCCTCGGCACCAGTAGCAAGTCGAGCCTGCCGTCGTACGCGATCGATCGACTGCAGTACCTGCTCGCTGCCTCGGAGCTCTTCCATGCCTTGGCGCAGGTAGCCGATCCGAAGCGTCTTACCGCGTTTGACCCTTCCCGACTCCGGCTGTCAGGTCACCAGTCAGCAGTCGTAACAGCGTGGTCTTGCCAGAGCCGTTCACCCCGATCACGCCGATCCGCATGCCAGGTCCAATCGACCACGAGAGGTCGCGAAGGAGGACGCGGCCGCCCAGCGAGATACTCACGCCGTCAAGATCGAAAACGTCCTTGCCCAATCGCGCAGTGGCGAAGCTTTGTAGCTGCAACCGGTCGCGCGGTGCGGGCTCGTCGGCGACCAACGACGCGGCCGCGGCCAGACGAAACTTCGGCTTCGAGGTACGGGCCGGTGGACCGCGGCGCAGCCAGGCCAGTTCCTTGCGGAGGAGATTGTTGCGTCGAGCAGCGGCGGTACCTGCCTGGCGTACGCGCTCCGCCCGTGCCAGCACGTAGGCTGCGTAACCGCCCTGATACGCATGGACTCTGCCGTCGTAAACCTCCCAGATTCGGGTACAGACAGCATCCAGGAACCAGCGATCATGGCTGACGATCACCAAAGCGACGTCTGCGGCCTGGAGATCATTCAGGCGCTCCCCCAACCAGGCGACAGCCTCCACGTCCAGATGATTGGTGGGCTCATCGAGAATCAGCAAGTCATGATCAGCGAGCAGCAGTCTGACTAGCGCCACTCTGCGACGCTCGCCGCCGCTCAAGCTGGCGACTTGGGCATCGAGGTCGACATCGGCTAGCAGGTGTTCGACGGTCGCTCGCGTCTGGGGATTGCGGGCCCATACGTGGTCCGGGGCGCCGCCGACTATGAGATCGCGCACCGAATCCTCGGCTGCGATGTCGTCAGCCTGATGCAGGAAGCCGATCGAAAGGTGGCCGTTGTGGGTGACTCGGCCCTCGTCCGGCGCCAGCATCCCCGCAAGAACCCGGAGCAACGTGGTCTTCCCTGCTCCGTTGCGGCCCACGACACCAACCGCTTCGCCGCGACCGAGACCCAGACTGATGCCGTCGAGCAGCGTACGCGTGCCGTAGCTCATGGTGACGCGTTCGGCGTTGACCAGGTTGCTCATTGAGCGATCAAGCGCTGCACGCGCGCATCGAGGACTTGCGCCAAAACTGACCTCAATCAGCGACCGCGCATTGCCTGCCGGACACCCTTCACCTGGCGTGGGCTGGTCGGCATCGGTCCCTTGGGCACCGGCACCGGCGGGCGCAGCGCGTCCAGGGCTCTTAACCGCTGCTTGATGTCGGTGATCTGGTGCGCCTGGAGAGCTTTGGGCCTCTTGCGGATGTGGTCGGCGAGCTTGTCCAGCGGCACCTGGCCGTCTTTGTTGCCCATGATCACAGTGGTCACTGTGACTCCATACGCCACCCGTTCGTGCTTTTTCACCTCGCTCGCGAGGAGTTGGCGCACCCGGCTGGGATCGCCCTCGCCGATCAGTATCAGCCCACCGGGGCCAAGCGTGCGGTGGATGACATCTTGATGACGGTTGGCGGCAATTGCCGGCTTGGAGACCCACTTCTTGGGCAGCATCTGCAGGGCCACCTCGGCCGAGCCTGTCTGTCCCGCATAACGCTTGTAGGTGGCCCTCTTTGCCCGGCGGACCAGCATGAACATCGCAGCGAGCACGCCGGTCATGACGCCGGCGAAGATCATGTTGAAGGCGTGGCCCCAAAGCAAACCGATGACCACGCTGATCGCGATTGGCAGCAGGAAGGCGCCGATCATTAAGTAGGGAAGCGCCCGGTCGTGCTCATGGGTGACCTGGTAGGCCCGACGCATCTGGCGAATTCGGCCCATATCTTTCGGGTCGTTGCTTGCCTTCTTGCGGGCCTTCTCCGCCTTCTTTGCGGCTTTGGCATTCGCCTTGGCATCTTTGGCCGCGGCCTTCGGGTCTTCGGCACCGCCCTTGGCGTTCTTGGCCGCCGCGTTAGCCATGGAGACTCACTTTCAAGCTCTCGATTCTGCTGCCGTCCTACACCACAGAAGCATGGACCGACAACGCCTGGCGGGTCTGGAGTGCCTGACGATACAGCCGGCCAGCCCGATAGGAGGAGCGTACGAGGGGTCCGCTCATCACGCCAGCGAAACCGATGGTCCTGGCCTCATCGGCCAGCTCGATGAACTCCTCCGGCTTGACCCAACGGTCTACCGGATGATGGCGCGGCGACGGCCGCAGATACTGAGTGATCGTAATGATCTCCGCGCCGGCGTCGTACAAGTCGCCTAGGGCCTCGCTGACCTCCGGTCGGGTCTCACCCATGCCGAGGATCAGGTTGGATTTGGTGACCAGTCCTGCGGCCCGAGATGCTCGCAGCACAGCCAGAGACCGGTCGTAGCGGAAGCCCGGGCGGATCCTCTTGAAGATCCGCGGGACAGTCTCCACATTGTGTGCGAAGACCTCTGGCTCGGTCTCGAAGAGCTGATCCAAGTAGTCCGGGTTGCCGGAGAAGTCCGGCGCCAACATCTCCACGCCGGTGTCGGGGTTGAGCTCATGAATCTTGCGGATCGTCTCCGCATAAAGCCAGGCGCCCTCGTCGGCAAGATCATCGCGACACACGCCGGTGACCGTCGCGTAGCGAAGACCCATCTTGCGCACCGATTCTGCGACCCGAACCGGCTCGCCCGCATCGAAGTCGGCTGGCTTGCCGGTATCGATCTGGCAGAAGTCGCAGCGCCTCGTGCATACCTCGCCACCGATCAGGAAGGTGGCCTCTCGGTCCTCCCAGCACTCGAAGATGTTCGGGCACCCGGCCTCTTGACAGACTGTGTGCAATCCCTGGCTCTTGACCAGCTCATGCAGCTCGCGATACTCCGGCCCCATCCGCGCCGTCGTCTTGATCCACGGCGGTTTCTTTTCGATCGGCGTGCTGGCGTTGCGAATCTCCAGACGCAACGGCTTGCGGCCTTCGGGGGCGATGGTCACTCGGTCAGCGTACTCTGGCAACTTCCGTATCAACTCGCGCGCGAGAGCTGCGAGCGTCGGTATCGGGCGCCGCCGAGCGGAGGAGGATCGAGCTGAGGCGTTCTTTCCTCAGCGAGGGACGACGACGTCGGCGGGTTCTGAGCGCGATACGCGAGCAGCTGGCCCAAACAAATCTGCTCAGATCACGTCGCGCCGGCGGAAGATCAGCAATGAGCCCATCACGACCAGCGCGAGGAGGATCGACCAGTAGACCAGGCCGTGGGTGAAGCTCACTGCGCGCTCGAGCAGCTCAACGGTCACACCATCCGGCGTCACCTTCTCAACCGGTACGACGTATGTGTAACCCCGGTCAACGATTGCCGCGAGGTTCCCCTCGGGAGTCCAGGGGGTGATGCGCTGGGCCCATGCTTGTGAGCTCAGGACCGCGATTCTGGCGAAGCAGACGATGAGGGCCGCCAGCAGGACCCCAATGGCACCGGCCGTGTGGCGAGTCAGCAGACCGATGCAGAAGCCGAGGACCGCTAGCACGACGACAGGCAGCACGCTGCGCCCAGCAATTCCTGCCAGTTCCGGGAGGGACTCGACGTGAGACCCGTGCAGGTGGGCCAGCAGGAGGGTGGCGCCCAGAACGAGCGTGGTCGCAAACGAGCCAAGCAGGGCAGCAAACCCGGCCACCGTCAGCAGTTTCGACCAGAAGACATGGCCCCGCCGCGGAATGAACGTCAGCCAGTTGGTGATCGAGCCGGAGCTGTATTCGGCGCCGATAAAGCTGGCAGCGATCGTGAAGGTTATGAGCGCGACGAGCAGGGTCGATAGCTTGAGCGCTGCGCTGGCTGTTTCCTGGAATGGGGCAGAGTCCCCGGTGAACTCGGCCAGTGTGGGCTCGGGAATGACACATTCGCCTGGCGGCGTGCCGGTGTCCCGGCACTCCTGCTCGTACTGCTCGTGGTCGGCAACCCAGTCCTGGTGAACCTGCTGGTACGTGCGCTCTGCGGCCGCGAGCTGCTCCCCGCTCGGCGGTGAAAGGGCATCGTTGATCACCAGCTGATATCCGCCGAGCCCGAGCAGCATCACGATTATGGCGATGCCGGTCAGCCGCCGGCTCAGCAGCCTGCTGACCTCGGCCCAGATCAGCCGGGTCACGGCCGCCCGCCCCAATCTGGGCGCTTTGCCTGGCGCCGTCGTCCTGGCCGCCGCTGTTGCTGTTCTGGCCGGCGCTGCCGCTGTTGCGGTGGACGGGGCGTCGGGTGATGTCGTCGCTCCTGACGGGCGGTCAGATGCTGACCGGCCGTCAGATCCAAGAACACCGACTCGAGGTCTGGCTGGATCGGGGTCAGCTCCGAGACGTACAGACCTTGATCGGCCAGCAGCCGCGTGATGACTGCAAGGTCGAGCTTGTGGTGGACCAGGCTGACTTTGAGAATCCGATCGGGTAGCGGCACAACGGTAAAGCCGGCCGTTGTGAGTACGTCGGTAGCCCGCAGATGGTCGGATACCCCAACCCGCGCCGCCACGTGGCCGTCCGAGGCGAGGATCTCATTGACGTCTCCTTCGGCCAGCAGCCTGCCACGTCCGATGATGGTGACCGTGTCCGCGATTTGCTGTACCTCAGTGAGAATGTGGCTGGAGACGAGCACCGTCTTTCCCCGGCGGGCGAGGCTCCGCATCATGCTGCGGATCTCGTGAATGCCGGCAGGGTCGAGGCCATTGGTCGGCTCGTCGAAGATCAACAGGTCAGGATCCTTGAGTAACGTTGCGGCTATCGCAAGGCGCTGTTTCATGCCAAGTGAGTAGTTGCGGTACTTGTCGCGGCCCGCCAACCCGACTTCGTCGAGCACCGCTGCAACTCGTCGGCGTGGTGCGCCGATGGCCTTGGCCAGCAATTTGAGGTTCTTCTGCCCAGAGAACGCCGGAAAGAACTTGGGCTGCTCGACGATGGCACCCACCCGGCCGATCACCTCATTAAGGGCCAACGGCACCTCGTGATCGAAGATTTGGATGTAGCCGGAGTCTGCGGCGATTAGTCCGAGAAGCATCCGGATCGTGGTTGTTTTGCCCGAGCCGTTGGGACCGAGGAATCCGTGGACTCCGCCCAAGGGCACCCGTAGGTCCAAGCCGTCGACAGCTGCCTGTTTGCCGGCCCGAGTTCGGTAAACCTTCCGCAGGTTGTACGCCTCGATGGCGTAGTCGACGACGGGCTGAGCTACGACCGTTCGACTGCGGGTCCTGGCGGCCGGTCTCAGCGGATCAGGCCGCGCCAACTACGAGCCTGTCGGAGGTGGTATCCGGTGCGGATCCAATGTCCGGTGACTGCAGATACGGCTCAAAGGCTAGATAGCGCTGCAGGTGCGGACGAAGCGTCTGAGCGACATCGCTAACCGTCACGTGGGTGCCCAGCTCGGCGGCCATGGACGTAACACCCACGTCTGTCAAGCCACATGGGATGATCCGATCGAACCAGCGAAGATCGGGATCGACATTGATGGCAAAGCCGTGCATCGTCGTACCGGCCGCGACACGGACACCGATAGCCGCGATCTTGCGCTCGAGACGCTTGGCCTCTCCTGCCAGCCAGACCCCAGAGCGGCCACGGATTCGTCCGGTACTCAGGCCGAACTCGGCGAACATGGCGATCATGGTCTCCTCGAGCCGCCGCACGTAGTCGACAACGAGCACGGATTCGGGAAGCCGAACGATCGGGTAGCCGACGAGCTGGCCCGGCCCGTGCCAGGTGATCTTGCCGCCCCGATCAACGTCGATCACCGGCGTCCCGTCGAGAGGGCGCTCCTGTGGCTCGGTGCGCTTGCCTGCGGTGTAGACGCTGCTGTGCTCGAGGAGCAGCACAGTGTTCGGCCGAGTGCACGCGGAGACCTCGGCGTGGATGGCGCGCTGCAAGTCCCACGTCGACTGGTAGTCGAGGTATTCGCTGCCCAGTCCGAGGTCGAGGAACTCCAGTGCCACGGCGCTGAGTCTAACCTCGCGTCGAGGCGCGCAGCGGATGAGACCATCTGCTCCACCACACACAGCATCCGCCCGCTGCCGCTGCCTCGAGGCGGGGAGGAAGGATGGGTGGATGCTCAACGCGGTGCCCGAGGTCCTCTGGAGGCCGGAACCGACCACAGCTCGGGCCACCTCGCTCGCGAAGTTCGCGCGATTTGCCCGGGAGCGACGCGGCGTCTCCGTCGCCGAGCTCGACTACTCCTCGCTTCACGCCTGGTCGGTACGCGACCCGGATGCGTTCTGGTCTGCTGCGGCGGAGTTCCTCGACGTGAGGTTCCACACCCCCCCGACCGGGACGTTGGCCTCGGCGAGGATGCCGGGAGCCGAGTGGTTCCCCGGCTCCACGCTCAACTACGCCGAGCACGCGCTGACTGACGGTATGGGCCGCGGTGACGAAGACCTCGCATTGGTGTTCGTCCGCGAGGACGGGTTGGAACGACTCGTCACCTACGGCGAGCTCCGCCAACTGGTTGGCAGGGCACGCGCTGGACTGCTCCGGCTCGGCCTAGGCCGCGGTGACCGGGTAGTCGCGCTATTGCCCAACTGCGTCGAGGCGCTGGCGGCTTTCCTCGCTGTCGCGAGCCTCGGGGCGACGTGGTCGTCGTGCTCACCGGACTTCGGGACACGTGCCGTGCGCGATCGGTTCGCCCAGCTAGAACCAGCCGTATTCCTCGCAGTCGACGGCTACCGCTACGGGGGTAAGGCGTTCGACGTACGGGAGAAGGTACGGACGTTGCGTCAGCAGATACCGGGCCTGACCGCAACTGTCCTGGTGCCCTACCTGGACGCTGCCGCCCATCTGGATGGCGCATCCAGCTGGGCGGAACTGACAGCCGAGCCGGGTCCACTCGAATACGACGCGGTGCCGTTCGACCATCCGCTCTGGGTCTTGTACTCCTCGGGCACGACGGGACTCCCCAAAGGGATCGTGCATGGGCATGGCGGAATCGTCGTCGAGCATTTGAAGACACTCCGGCTCCATCACGATCTCCGCCCAGGCGAGCGGTTCTTCTGGTTCACCACCACCGGCTGGATGATGTGGAACCTGCTCGTCTCCGGTCTGCTGACCGGTTCGACAGTCGTCCTGTACGACGGCAGCCCAGGCCACCCCGACCTCGGGAGGTTGTGGCAGGTCGCGGCGAAGCACGGCGTCAGCTACTTCGGTGTCTCCGCCCCATACGTCCACGCATGTCTCAAGGCTGGCCTTCGTCCGGCCGATCAATTCGACCTGTCGACGGTTCGGGCGCTGGGTTCGACCGGCGCGCCGTTGTCGCCGGAAGGCTTCCGTTGGGTCGCCGACGCGGTCGGCAAACACGTCCAGGTCTGCTCGGTCTCCGGCGGGACCGACCTGTGCACGGCGTTCCTGGAGGCGGCCCCGACCGTGCCGGTGTGGATGGGGGAACTGTCGTGTGCGGCGTTGGGCGCCTCCGTTGCCGCGTACGACCCTGCCGGCGTGGAGGTTGTCGACGAGGTCGGCGAGTTGGTGCTGACGAAACCGATGCCGTCGATGCCGGTTTCCTTCTGGAACGACCCGGGCGGAGCGCGGCTGCGGGCCGCCTACTTCGACCATTACCCCGGAGTCTGGCGCCATGGCGACTGGGTGCGCCGGACCCCCCGCGGCTCGTACGTCATCTACGGACGCAGTGACTCGACACTCAACCGTGGCGGAGTTCGGATGGGGACGGCGGACTTCTACGCGCGTAGTCGAAGGCCACGAGCAGGTGATCGACTCACTCGTTGTCGACACAACTGAGCTAGGCGCAGCGACCGAGGGCGAGCTGTTGTGTTTCCTTGTGCTGGCACCCGACGCGACGTTGGCCCAGGTGGCACCGCAACTGAAGCAAGCGCTGCGTACGGAGCTCTCGCCTCGCCATGTGCCCGACCGGTTCCTCGTGGTCCAGGCGATACCGCGCACCCTCAACGGCAAAAAGTGCGAGGTGCCGGTGAAGCGCATCCTCGCGGGCGTCGACCCGGATCAGGCGGTGAGCCGTGATGCGCTGCAGAACCCGGAATCGCTGGCCACCTTCATCGAGATGGCTCGTCGCTGACTCGCCCCAGCCTCAGGTGGTTTCTGGCGGTGTACGCGGGTCATTGCGAGGAGCTTTGGTGCCGCGAGGCTGCGGGTTGTAGCGGCGGGGTGGGGCCACCGGCCCCCTCGGCCATTGCCTCCATAACCTCGCGCAGCGCGTCGGCACCGGAATATCGGGGCTGCCAGCCCAGCTCAGCGCGAAAACGGCTACTGTCCAGCGTCGGCAGTCCCAGGAACATCTTGAGCAGCGACTCGTCAGAAGGGATGAGTCGCAGCCGCCATGCGCCTGCCATCGCGGCCGAGACGGCCTGTTTCGGAATCTGCACGGCCCGAGCTTCCATCAGCTTGCCGAGCGCTTCTCCGTCGATAACCGGATCGGTAGCGACGTTGTAGGCACCGCGGGCGTCGCTCAGCAGCGCCAGCCGGTACGCCTCGCCGGCGTCGTCGCCGTGCATGGCTTGGAAACGTAGGCCAGCGGGGAGCGGGACGATCGGCAGGCGGCCTGGACGGAGCAATGCCCGCGGGACCAGCGGCCCAGCGAAGATCCGCCGCTGTTCGCTGGCCGCCGATCGCTTGAAGATGAAGCAAGGACGCAACCGCACGACCCGAATCTCTGGGTGACGCAACTCGTAGGCGTCGAGATAGCGCTCCAGATAAGCCTTCTCCCGGCCATACGCCGCTGTTGGAATGCTGTGCGTCGGCCAGCTTTCGTCCACGTGCCTACCAGGTCCTGGCGAATAGGCGGCCAGAGACGACGCATAGACGACAGTTCCGACGCCTGCATCGGCCGCCGCCTGGAGCACGTTCATGCTGCCGAGCACGTTGATGTCCCACGTCGTCAACGGTTGGTGGGTCGGCTGGAATGCCCACGTCAGGAGTACCACAGCGTCAGCGCCTCGCAGATGTTGCGCGACCTGTGGCGACCGGACGTCCGCCGCTTCGAACCGGGTGTTCGCCGGCTGCCACGACGACGGGGTGCGCCGGGCAACCCCGACGATCTCGGTAACAGCGGGGTCTGCCGCGAGCGCGTCGACAACACTCGTCCCGACGTTTCCGGTAGCACCGACGACGACGACCTTCATGAGTTCCTCTCAGTTAATTTCGATCGGGGTTCTTTGGGCTCGGCTCGCGCACGGCGCGTCAAAGCTGGTGCCGTCGTCGCTCTTCACGCAAGGCAATCGCCATGCGCCAGCTCTCTATGACCGTGGGGCCCTGCGCTCATCTCTCCTCCGACCGCCAGCGCGCCTTCGATGCTCGCCGAACCGGTTCGAGTAGGTCCGCTCTCAGAGTCCAAACTCTGCGCCGAAGTCGCCCTCCTCGAGCCGTGCTTTGAGCGTGCTGAGGAACCGGGCTGCCTCGGCGCCGTCGACCAGCCGGTGATCGTAGGAAAGCGACAGGTACATCATGTCGCGGATTGCGATGACCTGGCCCAGCCGTGGGTCGGTGATCACCACCGGCCGCTTGACCAGCGCACCAGTTCCCAGAATCGCTACCTGGGGCTGATTGATGATCGGCGTGTCCATCAACGTGCCGGCGGAGCCGTAGTTGGTGATCGTGAAGGTGCCGCCGACCAGCTCGTCGGGTGTGACCTTGTTCTGGCGCGTACGCGCCGCCAGGTCGGCGATCCGCTTGGCCAACCCGCCGACGCTCAGATCACCGGCATCCCTGATCACCGGAACCAGCAGACCCTTCTCAGTATCTACAGCGATCCCGAGATGCTCCGCGTCCGGATAGGTGATGGTGCGCTCCTCGGTGTCGATCGTCGCGTTCACCTTCGGGTACACCTTCAAAGCCTCGATCGCGGCCTTCGAGATGAACGGCAGGTAGGACAGCGTCGCACCCTCGCGCTTCTTGAAGTCGTCCTTGACCTTGGCACGGATCTGCGAGATCGCTGTGAAATCAACCTCGACCGTTGCTGTGAGCTGGGCCGAGACCTGGAGGGACTCGACCATGCGCTTGGCAATCGTCTGGCGCAGCCGTGACATCTTTTCGGTGGTGCCGCGCAACGTGCTGGGCGCAGCTGCTGGCGCGGGTGCCGCCGCGGCCGCGGGCTCGGCCTTTGGCGCTGGGGCGGTGGCGGCTTGCTTGGCAGCCTCGGCCTCTTGCTTCGCGGTCTCAGCGGCGGCCAGTACGTCCTGCTTGCGGATCCGTCCACCTACCCCGGTCCCGTTGAGCGATGCGAGGTCGACGTCGTGCTCCTTGGCAAGCTTCCGCACGAGAGGTGTCACATAGGTGGTGTCAGAATCGCCCGCTACAAGTGTCGGGGCAGCAGTAGCCGCGGTCGCCGGACCGTGCTGTTCAGGTCGGGCATCTTCCTTTGCGGTAGGCGCCGCGACCTTGGGCTCCGCTCCGGCTGTGGTCTGGGCTCGGGCTGAGGTGCTGGTGTGGCCTGCTCCTCTGGTCGGGTCTCAGCCTCGGGGGTTGGCTCAGGCTGAGGCGACGGCGGCGCAGCGGCTCCGGCCTCCCCGATGATCGCAAGAACTGCTCCAACTTCGACCGTCTCGTCTTCCTGGACACGTATCTCCAGCAATGTGCCAGAAGTCGGCGAAGGGATTTCGGTGTCGACCTTGTCCGTCGAGACTTCCAGCAGCGGCTCGTCGGTCGCCACCGAATCGCCAACCTGCTTGAGCCAGCGACTTACCGTTCCCTCGGTCACACTCTCGCCCAGTTCGGGCAACGTCACATCGGTGCCGCTAGCCGGGCCGCCGGAGCTGGCGGCTGGCGCGGTCGGCTCAGCCGCTGCTTCGGCGCCAGCCTCAGACTTCTCGGGCTCCTGCTGCCGGGCCTCCTCTTGCTGGGCTTCCTGCTGCGGAGCCTCCTCTTGCTGGGCTTCCTCCTGGGCCGGCGCTTCGGCAGCCTCGTCGGAAGGAGTCTCAGGTGCCGCCGCTGGCTGCCCGTCGGCCTCACTCGGCTCGCCGATCACGGCGAGCACCGCGCCTACTTCAACGGTCTCGTCCTCCTGCGCCTTGATCTCCAACAGCACGCCCGAGGCGGGGGAGGGGATCTCGGTGTCGACCTTGTCTGTCGACACCTCAAGTAGTGGCTCGTCGGCTTCGACGGTGTCACCGACCTGCTTGAGCCACCGGCTGACGGTTCCTTCGGTGACGCTTTCACCGAGGGCTGGAAGGGTTACAGAGGTCGACATGGCTGTGAGGACTCCTTCATCGTGCTGGTGCTCAGTTACGGCCTAGGGTCACTAGTGGCTGGCTCGGCGGAACTCGGTCGGGCCTCTCTGGGTGCCGGTGGGCCACAGCCTAGCCTCAGCAGGTTGGCTTGGAGCCAGCGCGGTTGCCGGTCCCGTCAAGTTCTCGCGGGAGGCCTTATCAGTGGGAGTGCAAGGGCTTGCCAGCGAGGGCGAGGTGCGCTTCGCCGAGCGCCTCGTTCTGCGTGGGATGCGCGTGAATCAGGCCCGCGACATCGGTGGGGAACGCATCCCAATTGGTGATCAGTTGGGCCTCGCCGACAAGCTCGCTGACGCGGGCACCGATCATGTGGACGCCGACAACTGGCCCGCTCGGTTGGCGTACCAGCTTCACAAATCCACGAGTCTTCAGGATCTGTGACTTGCCATTGCCGGTCAGGTCATAGGTGAACGTCTCGGAGTCGCCAAAGCGTGTCCGTGCCTCATCTTCACTCAGCCCTACGGAAGCGATTTCGGGATCGCAGTAGGTGACGCGGGGTACCTCCGCATCGGCAATCGGGGTTGGAGCCTGCTCGAGGGCACCCGTCTGGTGGGCGATCTCCTCGGCGACAAAGATGCCGTGCGCAAAGCCCCGATGGGCCAGTTGCAAGCCACGTACCACATCGCCGACCGCGTACACACCGGGGACAGATGTCTCAAGCCGCTCGGTGACCCTGACAAACCCGTCATCCAGCTCGACGCCGGCCTCTGGGTAGCCGAGGTCCCTGGTCTGCGGCCCGCGGCCGACCGCAACCAGCATGAGCTCGGCCTCCAGGTGCTGCCCGTCTGCTAGCTCCATCCGTACGCCGGATTCGGTTGTCTGGCACCCGGACATGGCGGCCCCCGTCACCAGGTTGATCTCGCGTTTGCGGAACGCCCGTTCCAGGGCGGCGGAAATGCTCGAGTCCTCCCCGGAGACAAGTCGAGGAAGCGCTTCAACGATCGTGACGGCCACCCCGAAGGACCGCCAGGCCGAGGCGAACTCCACGCCGATCACCCCGCCGCCGAGCACAATCGCCGAGCTGGGAAGCCTGTCGAGCCGGAGCGCCTGTTCGCTGGTGAGGATCTTCAGGCCGTCGATCTCAAGCCCAGGCAGTGAGCGCGGGTACGACCCGGTGGCCAGCACCAGATTGGTTGCCCGGTACGTCTGGTCGCCGACAGTGACGGCCGGGCGTCCGTCGCTCTGGGTCAGCCGACCTGCACCTTGAATGACGGTGATGTTTCGACCGCTGATTAGGCCAGACACACCTCGATAGATGCGCCCGACCACGCTATCGGCATAGGAGACCACGCCTGATAGATCGACCTTGTCGATCGCGGCATGGATGCCGAACTGGCTCCCGTTGCGAACCGCGTCCGCCACTTCGGCGGCGTGCAGCATCGCCTTGGTGGGAATGCAGCCGCGGTGCAAGCAGGTACCACCGACCTTGTCTTTCTCCACCAGCGCCACCGTGAGGCCGAGCTGAGCCGCCCGTAAGGCACACGCATAGCCTCCGCTGCCGGCACCGAGCACGATGAGATCGAACGAAGCAGCCATGCCGCCATCCTCTCAGCCGCTGTGAAGGCCGCTATTTCTCGCAGGTACCAGCCATAATTGGCGCATGAGTTGGTTCCGGCGGACGGCGACCCGCGTGAAGAAGAGCCGCGGCTATGCCTCGCAAAGTCGGACGGTCGACGACGCTGTGACGTCGCACCTTACTCAATTCGCACGGAGTCGACGCGGAGTGGAGGCTTTTGTCGAGCCGAAGACTGCGGTAACTCAGACCACCCTGCTGTTGGTCGCCTTCGACGGCGAGTGGACCAGACGGGTCGTGCCGTCGCCCGAATGGGCACATTCGTTCGCCGAAAGTCTGCAGATCCCTGGATACGACGCGGCAGTCGTGGGCTACCCGCAGCGGATGCGTGACTACAACACCCGCAACAAGAAGCACCCGGACCTGCGCTGACTCTAGTTCGCCGCCCTGCTGCCTCAGGCAGCTACTAAGTGCCCGGTTTCTCAGCGGCGAGTTCGGCGAAAACAGGCTTGAGTTCTACGGTGCAGCGCTCCAGGAGCGGCAGCAGCCTGCGCAGCGTCGCGACGTCTTCGGGATGCGGCGGCTCTCCGCGATCTACGGCGATCAGGTCCGCAGCGAGATCGAGGTCAGGCAGCGAGCCCAGCGCGTAGTGGCCGAGCAGGCCTGCTCCAGTGCCAGCGCCTTCTGGGGAGGCCGCGAGGCCCACCGGCAGATCGAGGGCCGCTGAGAGTACGTCACGCCACACCGGCGACTCCATCGCCCCACCAGTGGCGCGCACCTCCCGCACGTGCACGTCGGCCGCGTCCAAGGCCAGCGCCACCAACGCCAGCTGCATGCAGACGCCCTCGACGGCCGCACGCACCAGATGTCCTCGCCGGTGATGGCGACGTATTCCGATCCAGGCCCCCTGCAGCCCAGGCTCCCACCAGGGAGCCCGTTCGCCCAGCAGATAGGGCAGGCAGAGTAGCCCCTCGCTGCCGAACGGTATCTCCCCGGCCTCCTGTAACAGCCGCCCGTCGGCCGCGTCCCGCTCCTCGCCCTGGACGTCCTCGGTCACCATCCCCAGCGCCGCACTCGCCCAACGCACCACCGACCCGGCATTGTTGATCGCGCCGCCGAGCACCCAGTGATCATCGGTGAGGGCATAGCAGAACAACCTGGCAGCTTCGTCGACAGCGGGCGCGGGTCTCACTGCGCGTATCGCCCCACTGGTGCCCAGAGATACCGCGGCGACGCCCTCGGTCACCGCACCCAAGCCCAAGTTGGCTAGTGGGCCGTCGGAGGCTCCGACCACCACGGGAAGGTCGCGCGGCAGCCCGGTCTGATCGGCCACCTCCGAGCGCAGGCCGGTCATCACATGGGTGGTGGGCACGACGGTAGCCAGCTGTCCGGCGTCGATACCGGCGAGCTGTAACGCCTCTGGATCCCACTGACGGGCCGTGATGTCGTACAGACCGGTGGTGGAAGCACATGACAAGTCGATCAGGTACGCGTCCTCGCATAATCCGGACAGCACCACTTCCTTGACACCGCCCCACTTGAGGGTGCTGGCGAAGGCGTCGGGGTGATGCAGCCGCCACCACAGCAGCTTGGGTAGCGGCGACATCGGATGGACCGGCGTACCGGTGCGCTTGTGCAACTGTCCCCGCGAGCTCTCGGCCAGGCTGCGCGACTCCTCCCCGGCGCGGCTGTCCGCCCACGTGATCAACGGCCCAGTCGGTGAGCCCGCGCCGTCCAGCGGTACTAGCCCGTGCATCGCCGCGCTGAGGCAGAGCCCGACCACCCGGTCCCCCCGCTGGCGGACCTCCGTCACGACCTCGGCCACCGCCTCCACAGCCGCCGTCTGCAATCGCACCGAATCGAGCTCGGCGTAGCCGGGCTCTGGCACCAGGAGCGGGTACCCGACGCTGGACGTTGCGATCACCGTGGCGTCGGCAGCAACGGCCACCGCCTTGGTCGCCGTAGTGCCGGAGTCCAGCCCAATAACCAGATCCATGACGGCAGCCGCTCAGCCGCCGAACAACCTCTCGAACTGGGCGCGGAAGGTCAGCACCGACAGCGTGCCGAACAGAGCGATCGACCAGACCAGCACCGCGACTCGGACCCCACGGATCTTGATCGGCCCGGGCAGCAGCTTGCGGTTGATCAAGATCAACAGTCCCGAGTACATGAACATCATGAACCCGCCGGTCACCGCCGAGATGACCAGCAGCACGATCGGCTGGTCGATGCCGACCAGCAGCACGATGATCCCGATCAGTACCAGGCCCCAAACCAGGCCAGCGTAGAGTTTGGACTCGTTCGCGTTATGGGCGTAGGAGGTCTTGATCACGTCTGCGGCTATGCGGCTGGTGTAGTCGACGATGCCCATTGATGCCGCGAACAGCGAGAACGCACCTATCGCCCAGAACAGGTACTGGAACCAGGAACCGACCCGCTCGCCCAGCACCTGGCCCTCGGTTTGGATGAAGGCGATGCTGTTGGGAAGGTCGTCGCGGCCGAACACCGTGGCGTAGGCGAGCAGTGAGGTGAACAAGATCGTAACGAAGGTAATCGCCACAAAGGTGCTGAGCTGTTCGATATTGGAGAAGCGCCACCAGCCCCGCCAGCGCTTCATGTTCTCCTCAGTGGGCTCGAAGATATAGCCGTTGCTCCGGCCGGCGACTGGCTTCCCGGTTACCGGACTGGCCAGTCGGGGGACATAGGTGCCCATGCCGAAGCCCTTGTCGCGGATCCAGTTGGACTGGCACAGGTTTTGCCCGCCGCCGGCCCCTGCGAAGGCCAACGCGCCGAGTAGCAGGGCGAAGCCCAGTTCCGTCGGGATCCTGGGCCGGGTGACTACCTGCGGCAGGTCGGCCCAGGCGTTGGCGCCGATGGCGAAGATCGAGGCGACCAGGATCAGAGTCAGCACCAGGGCGACCTTGAGCATCTGGGCCCGCTCCAGCGCGGTGTATACCACCGGGGCCAGGGTCAAGACCAACCCGACGGTGAGCAGGATGCCGATCGCGATCCAGGTCGCCTTGCCGCCGAAGATGTAGCTGATCAGGGTGGCCGAGCTGGTTGCCCAGCCTGGCCATAGGTTGGCGAAGTAGGTGAGTATGGCGAATACCAGGCCCCAGTGCCGCCAGAACCGGCTGAATCCGGTCAGGGCGGTCTCGCCGGTGGCCAGGGTGTAGCGCTCGATCTCCATGTTGAGGAAGAACTGCGTCGCCAGGCCCACCAGGGCCGCCCAGACGAAGACCAGCCCCACCTGGGAGGCGATGTAGGGGTAGAGGATGAACTCACCTGAGGCGAGGCCGACGCCGGCGGCGATGATGCCCGGGCCGATCAGGGGCAAGTACTTCTTGGGCTCAGCCGGCATCTCGCGCACTTCGGGCTTGCCCACATTGTGCGTGGGGAAGGCGTCGGCCACCGTTGTGCTGGTCGCGCCGGAAGTTCCTGCGTCGTCTGACAGAGCCATGTGCCCTCCTCGTCGAGGCCTTTTGCGCAGTATTCCTACCCGCGTGCTGCCATCGCAACCATCCCTGGCGTGTCTTGGCCCGCCAGCGAGCGCAGGCGGGCTGTGTCTGTCAGGCCTCCAGTGAGCGAGCGAGGGCGATGAGGGTGCGTACGCCGACCCCGGTCCCACCTGGAGCCACATACCCGTACGGCTTGCCATCCAGGAACGCTGGTCCGGCAATATCGAGATGTGCCCATCCGGTGCCTTCTGCCACGAACTCCCGGAGGAAAGCGGCGGCTATCAGAGCACCCGCCCAGCGCTCATGCCCGGTGGAACGCAGGTCGGCGACCTTGGAGTCGAGCTTGCTGCGGATCTCCTCTGGGATCGGTAGCTGCCAGATGTCCTCGCCAGCTGCCTCGGCAGCATCGAGAACCAGGTCGGCAGTGGCCTGGTCGGTTGCCATCAGACCAGCCGTACGGTGTCCGAGGGCGACCACGCAGGCGCCGGTGAGCGTTGCGACATCGACCACCAAGTCGGGATGATCCTCGTTCGCACGTGCCAGAGCGTCGGCCATGACGAGTCGACCCTCGGCGTCAGAATTGCCGTTCTCGACCGTCTTGCCGCCATAGATCGTCAGCACGTCTGAGGGCCGAAAGGCACTACCCGAGGGCATGTTCTCCGCGAGTGCACCGTACGCCGTGACTCTGATCTTGAGACCAAGCTGGGCAATGGCGTGGACAGCGGCCAGCACGGTGGCCGCGCCGGCCATGTCGTATCGCATCGCGTACATACCCTCGGCAGGCTTGAGGTTGAGACCACCGCTGTCAAAGGTGATGCCCTTGCCGACCAGAGCGAGATGGAACTTCGCTCCTCGGGAGCCGTAGCTGAGCCGGACCAGCCTGGGAGGCCGGGATGATCCACCGCCGACGGCCATCAACCCGCCGTATCCGCCCTGACTCAGCGCCATCTCATCCAGTACGTCGATGGTGATGTTGCTGCCGAGAACCAAGTTACGGACCTGCTCCGCGAACGACTCCGGATACAGCATGTTGGCAGGCAAGTTGACCCACTCACGCGCCGTTACGACCGCTTGCGCGGCGATCTGAGCAGCAGCAGGGATGTCGGCGCCTTTGATATCGGTCGGGTGGATCACCGTGATCGTGTCGACCGTGCCGTCCGTGGCCGGCTCGGCGCTGATCGGCCGGTAGTCGTAGCTGCCAAGTAGCGCACCCTCCGCAACCGCAGTGAGCTGCTCGGAGTCGGCGGTGCCCAGCGAGACGGCGACCGACAGGCTGCCGTTGTCTGCCAGGGAGGCTGCGTGTCGCACGCCGGACCCGGCCGCGCGGCGCAAGGCTTCGTTGGACTGCTCAGAGCCGAGACCCACCACCACGATCCTTGGCCCGCTCCCGGCGGCGGGCAGGGTCCGCTTGCTGTCCGCGTTCGGCTTGGCACCAAGCGAAACCGCCATCTCGCTGACGGAGACGCCGAAGCGTTTCGCGAACGCGCGCGCGATTGATTCGGGTACATCCCGTACGCCGGTCTCGCTCATGCCTACGACGAGGACGTCAGCATTGCGGGGGACGCCCTTGGCGACGGCGAGCGGGGGGAGCATCCGGGTTGGCACGATGGGAACATCCTTCAGTAGTCGACGTGATCAAATTGGGGCGTCAACAGGTTAGTCGGTCGTGGCGCTCTAGGCGCCCGCTGGTGATCGGAGGAACGATGAACACGGAGAATGCCGACACCGGACCGCTACTGAACTCACCGCTTCATCAGCGGCATGTCGCCGCCCACGCCAAGTTCGCGACGTTCAGCGGCTGGTCCATGCCTTTGGAGTACTCAGGTGCTGGGGTGCTCGCCGAGCATGCAGCCGTCCGCAATGCCGTCGGGATCTTCGACGTGAGTCATCTCGGCAAAGCCGCAGTGGCCGGTCCAGGTGCGGCGGACTTCGTCAACCGCTGTCTGAGTGCCGATCTCCGCAAGATCGGACCTGGTCAGGCCCAGTACACATTGCTCTGCAACCCCGACGGCGGCGTGGTCGACGACATGATCGCCTATCTCAGGTCTCCGGACGAGGTCTTTTTGATCCCCAACGCGGCGAACTGCGCGCAGGTGGTCGGGCTCCTGGCCGAGGCGGCGCCTGACGGCGTCACGGTGACCAACCAGCATCGTGACTTCGCCGTACTGGCTGTTCAGGGCACGTTGTCCGACGAGGTGCTGTCGACCGCCGGCTTTCCCGCAGGTCACGACTACATGACGTTCGTGGGCGGCGACTACCAGGGAAGGCCGATGACCGTCTGCCGTACCGGGTACACCGGCGAACGTGGGTACGAGCTCGTTGTCCCGGTCAGCGCCGCCGAAGCCGTGTGGGACGCCGTGCTGGCCGCCGGCGAACCCTACGGTCTGCAGCCTGCTGGCCTCGGGGCACGGGACACGCTCCGGACCGAGATGGGCTACCCGCTGCACGGCCAAGACCTCTCACCGGACATCACCCCGGTGCAGGCACGACTCGGCTGGGCAGTGGGGTGGAAGAAGGAGTCCTTCTTCGGAGCTGATGCGCTTCGCGCCGAAAAGGAGGCGGGTCCGAGGCGCCTGCTGCGTGGACTACGCGCTGTCGGACGAGGCATTCCACGACCAGGGATGATCGTGCGCCTTCCGGACGGCCGCGAGGTCGGCACCGTGACATCGGGCACCTTTTCACCAACTCTGAAGACCGGCATCGCCCTCGCCTTGCTTGAGCCGGGCGTTAGCAACGATGACGTTGTGACGGTGGATATCAGGCGCCGTCAGGAACCCTTCATGATCACGAAGCCGCCCTTTGTGACCCCCGGCGTACGCGAGTCCTGAGGATCGGCCAAAACTAAACGTCGAAGACGCAGTCGTCACGATCGTCTAGAGCGCAGCGGATACGGCGTCTCTGGATGTCGCCGAGCTCCTCCGGTAGCTCGTCCGCGGGAAACCACGCAACCGCGGTGGACTCCTCATCGCCGACCTGCGCCTCACCAGAGACGTAGCGGCAGCGAAAGCACATCGAGACGAACTGGCACGTGTCACCGTTCGGATAGACCACATCGGGATCTGTGGTGAGGAGTGCGAGCCGCTCGACGTGGGCTGTAATGCGAGTCTCTTCCAACAGCTCCCGGAGGGCCGCAGCAGCCGGCTGCTCGAAGGGTTCCACGATCCCCGCGGGCAAGCTCCATCGCCCTGTGTCAGTGCGCCTTGTCAAGAGCAGATGAACTCGGCCTGGCTCCAGGTCAGTTCGGACCACGACCGTGGATACGCCGGGCAGCAGTAGCCTGCCCGGTCCGTACCCGCGCCGAATGCTGGCGATGTAGTCAGGGGTTGGCACCAGCCGACCCTAGCGGCGCCCAGCTGCGAGCGTCGGGATTGCGCGAGCAGCTCAAATCGAAGGGTCTAGTGCCCAGGGCACTAGACCTCGGGCTCCAAAGACATCGGCCCGTACACCAGCCTGTCGGCCTCATAGAGGCTCACCGCCCGGACTCCGGCCCTTAGCAAGCTCGGATAGAACTCGCCCAGCCAGGTCTCCGCCTCACCCTGGGTCTGGAAGGTGCGACTCATCGAGGGCAGGTCTGCGTTGGAGCGGCTGGAGATGGGTCTGCGGTCCGGCACCCAGCGCCAGCTCATCGGATCACCTCGTGCGTCATCGCGAGCTTGGTCGTCCTATCGCTCTAGTACGCCTCACCGCGCTTGATCCGCGGCGGGGGTGATCGGAACCTCCGGATCTGCGTGCTGCGCGTCATCCCGTACAACAGCAGCCCCTTCGGTGAGGCCTTGGGCAGCCGGGCGGCCAGCACCTTCTTGAAGCGACGCCACATCAGATAGCCGTCAACGAAGACTCCAAGGATGAACATGTACATCGCCAGGGTGCTGATCACCGTCACCGAAGGCCAGTAGCTGCCGAGAATGGTGACGGCCAAGATCACCACAACTGAGGGCAGCAGGAACTCGCCTAGGTTGAAGCGGGAGTCGATGTAGTCACGCATCAACATTTTCTCGGGCACGGCCTCTCGTGCGCTGATCGCCTTCATGCGATTGGCCCTTGACTGCCGGCTGGCGACGGCCCGGGCTTCCTTCTTGTTGAGCGTCGTGGTCAAGCGCTGGCGGCGCGCTGCTTCGGCTTCCTTGCGGGTCGGCGTCGGATGGTCTTTCTTGCCAGCCGGGCCAGGATCGACAGTCGTCGTCGCCGGCTCCGGCGTAACGGCCTGGTTGTTGCGGCGAAAGAGTGCCACGGGTCCCTCTCACGAATTGTGGTGACGCTGCTGGACGGCAGGGGTTGCGTTGATCTGGCCCTGGATTGTCTCAGGGGATCACCCCAAAGACGAAACTACTCTCCTCCTTCGCTGTGCTCGGTTTCTCTGCAGAGATACGGTGGAAGCCTGTGAGCGGCCCCGGCCGCGGAACCGGAGTCTGGGAAGGACCAGCTGACACCTCATGAGCGGCATTTTTCAGCGGATCTCGATGATCTTCCGTGCTAAGACCGACAAGGCCTTGGACAAGCTCGAAGATCCGCGCCAAACCCTCGACTACTCATACCAGCGCCAGCTCGAGCTGTTGCAGAAAGTCCGTCGCGGCGTAGCCGATGTGGCGACCAGTCGGAAGCGGATCGAGCTGCAGGCCAATCAGTTGAACACCCAGGCCGACAAGCTGACCAATCAGGCTCAGAAGGCCCTCGAAGTCGGCCGAGAGGACCTAGCCCGCGAAGCTCTGACGCGACGGTCCGGCCTTCAGCAACAGCTGAGCGACCTGCAGGTTCAACACGCCCAGCTGCAGGCGGAGGAGGAGAAGCTCACCCGCGCCAGCCAACGGCTGCAGGCCAAGGTGGACGCCTTCCGTACCAGGAAAGAGACGATCAAGGCCACCTACTCCGCTGCCGAGGCGCAGACCCGGATCAACGAGGCGTTCTCTGGGATCAGTGAGGAGATGGGCGACGTCGGCCTCGCGATTCAGCGGGCCGAGGACAAAACAGCGCAGATGCAGGCCCGTGCCGGTGCCATCGATGAGCTGCTGGCCAGTGGTGCTTTGGACGATCCCACCGGGACCGCCAAGGACGACATCACTCTCGAGTTGGAGCAGCTCGCCTCAACTTCCGAGGTGGAAAACGAGCTCGCGCGAATGAAGGCGTCGCTGGGCGCCGGTCCTTCTGCCGCGCCTCAGGCGATTGAGGGCCAGCATGCTCCGGCCGGAGCTCCACAGCCACCGAGCCAGGCTGCGCAGCCGCCAAGCCTGGACTCGCAGCCCCCGCAGGAGTACCAGGCCCCTCCAACGCAAGATCAGGAGGCTCCACCGGCTCAGCCACAGGGTGACTTGCGATGATCGTTCGGATCCTGAATGAGGGTCAGTGGCAGCTGACCGACGACGCCGTACGCGGGCTCAACTCCTTCGATGATGCCGTGGAACAGGCGGTCACCGCCAGTGATCAAGATCAGCTGACGAATGCGTTGCACACGCTGCTCGACCGGATCCGCAACACCGGGACCCGGTTGCCGGATGACTCCCTCGAGGACTCAGATTTGATCTTGCCGGATGCCGACTCGACGTTGGAGGAGATGCGGCAGCTGCTGAGCGAGTCCGAAGAGGGTCTCATCCCCGGTTAAGCGTGGCTAAGCTGGCCAGCCCGCTCTCGGGACCGAAACCTCTGCGCGAAGAATCTGACCCGTACGCGAGCCAGGAGTGATGGCGTCCGGCCAAGCTGCTGCCGTCACGAAGAGTGTTGTTCCGTCCGGGCCTCCCAGCATGCAAGCGAAGCAGCCGAGTTCGGAGCTGATCGTTTGAGACACCTCTCCGCCCTCGCGTACCCGAACGCAGCGGCGGCCCGGCACCTCGGCGAACCAGACCTCACCCTCGGCATCTATGCAGATGCCATCCGGAGCTGCACCATCAAGCGCGGCCCACACCCGCCGATTGGAAAGATCGCCATCTGGGGCGATGTCGTACGCGGTCAGCACGCCGCCGTAGGACTCCGCCACGATCAACGTCGAGTTGTCGGGCGTGATTGCCATGCCGTTAGGGAAGGCCAGGTCCTCGGCAACCTGGCGAGCTGTCCCGTCTGCACTGACGAGTGCGATGAGTCCCGGCGCGAATTCACCCTCGGGGAAGTCAAAGCCGATGTTGTTCACGTACGCGTTGCCGCGACCGTCGGACACGATGTCGTTCCACGGTTTCGTGGAGAGGGCTCCCAATTCGGCGTAGGTGTTCAGTGTTCCGTCAGGTGCACAGATCAGCAGTTGGTCACCGGCGACGACCAGCAGCCGGCCGTCGGGCAGATGATCGAGGCAGAACGGAATCGCGTCGATGCGGGTGATCATCTCGCGCTTGCCGTCGAGACCTACCGCCAGCACCTCGCCGGCACCCCAGTCGGAGAAGATGAGCCGGTCGTCGTGCCAACGCGGAGACTCGACCAGAACCAGATCACTAAGCAAAGTGTTGAACTCGGACATGGTCATTCAGACCTTGGCAGGAACCGAAACTCATCGGCTTCATTCTTGGCCCGTTGCCAACCTGTGGTGTGGTGGCTTTGCCGCGGAGATGAGCTTGAGGAGCTGATCAGCGACGGCCTCAGGGGCGTCGCGGGGAAGCCAATGCCCGGCGTTGGATATCAGCGCGAAGGCACCATTCGGGATTGTGGCTGCCGCACTGCGGACGGCGCCGGGGTCGACCAGATCATGTTCGCCGCTCAGAAGCAGGACCGGGCAGGCCAGCTGGGCCAGCTCGGCGCCGAACACCGTACGCGGGCCCGACCAGCGCACCTCGTCGCGCTGGAAGGCCCGCCACGCCGCCCCTGCCCCCGGCCGGTGAAGCAGCGCCAACACGTCCTTTAGGAGCTGGTCGTCAACCGGACTCCGCATTACTGCTCGCAGCGACGCGGCGACGGCTCGACGGCTGTGCCTCATGGCCCACCAGCTCATAGCGGCAATGCCGGGACCGTGAACGGTAAGCCAGCCGAGGCGTCCGCCGGGTACGCGTGGATCGAGCCCATACGGTGCGCAGCCGAGTACACCGGCGACGCGGCTCGGGGCGTCGAGGGCGGTGCGAATCGCGACCGCGCCGCCCAGCGAGAGTCCGCCTAGCACGCAGCGGGGCAATCCGACTGCGTCCATAAACGCGACGAGCCAGCTGGCGTAGCCGGTGACCGTGGGCCGGGTCGCACCGAGCGAGGAGTCACCAAACCCCGGCAAGTCAGGGGCGACTACCATGGCGCGTCCAGCAAGCAGCGCAGTGAGCAGGCCCCAGCTCAACTCGGCATCGTCGAGCCCGCCTCCGTGTAGCAGGACAACGGCCGGCCCGGTGCCGGTGCGGTGATAGTGCACAGGTGTGCCTTGCACGTTGATCGTGGGCATGGCTAATCCTCGCGGTTCGATCACGCTGCGGGTCCAGCGCGGACACAAACAGATCAGCGCGGTCGACTCGATCGAGCACTGCGGTGGCGCCGGTGGTGCCGAGTGCGGCGCTCGGCCGCAGTCCAGACCCGTTGGATTCGATCAGTCGCGGGCGGTCTCGCCTGGCAAGTCAAGCATTCGCTGCAGCGCGAGCTTGGCGTACTGCTCGGTCTCGGGGTCAACGGTGATCTGGTTGACGACATGGCCCTGGGCCAAGTTCTCCAGCGCCCAGACCAGGTGCGGCAGGTCGATCCGGTTCATGGTGGCGCAGTAGCAGACGTGCTGCTCGAGGAACACGATCTCAAGATCGGGATGATCATGAGCCAGGCGCTTGACCAGGTTGAGCTCGGTGCCGATCGCCCACTTTGACCCGGGCTCAGCCTGCTGGATGGTCTTGATGATGAATTCGGTGGAGCCAATGAAGTCGGCTTTGAGCACGACCTCGTGTTGACACTCGGGGTGCACCAGGACATTCACATCCGGGATGCGTGCACGTACGTCGTCGACGGCTTGTTCGGTGAAACGCCCATGCACCGAGCAGTGACCCTTCCACAAGATCATCGTGGCTGCTTGCAGTTCATCAACCGTCAGGCCGCCGTTGTACTGATGCGGGTCGTAGACCACGCAGTCGTCCAAGCTCATGCCCATCTGCAGTACTGCGGTATTGCGGCCGAGATGCTGATCGGGGAAGAAGAGCACCTTCTCGCCGCGGCGGAGAGACCACTCAAGAACCGACTTGGCGTTGGAGGAGGTGCAGACGACCCCGTCATGTTTGCCGCAGAAAGCCTTGATGTCGGCCGAGGAGTTCATATAGGTCACCGGCACGGTGAGGTGCGCGACTCCTGCGTCGGCCAGGACATCCCAGGCGTCCTCAACCTGGGCGAGTCGTGCCATGTCAGCCATCGAGCATCCGGCGGCCAGGTCAGGCAAGATCACTTTCTGTTCCGGGGCTGTCAAGATGTCGGCCGACTCGGCCATGAAGTGCACGCCACAGAAAACGATGAATTCGGCGTTCGGGCGGGCTGCGGCCTCACGGGCCAGCTTGAAGGAGTCGCCGGTGACGTCGGCGAACTGAATGACCTCGTCGCGCTGGTAGTGGTGACCGAGAACGAACAACCGTTCCCCTAGGGCCGCCTTCGCTCGCCTGGCCCGCTCCACCAGGGTCGGGTCGGAAGCTGGCGGCAGATCGCCGGGACACTCGACGCCACGCTCGGATCTCGGGTCGGACTCCCGCCCGAGAACGAAGAGCGACAGCGGTGTCCCAGACTTGAGGGGTGCGGACGTGGGGGTGCTCGTCACGCAACAAATGTACTCACCGGCGCGCGTCGCCCCCGATTTCACGACAACGTGCGAACCCATTGCGCCCTGAGCTCGTCGAAGGGTGCGCTTCGACAGGCTCAGCACGCATCGCACCCACGTTTTCCGACCGGGCGCCCGGGGCCCAGCCAGGAAGGGACAGAATCGACTGTGCGAATCGTGGTCGCAGCCGATTCCATCGGCGCACTGTCCTCGCGACAGGCCGGTGAAGTCATCGCCTCGGGCTGGTCACCGGTCGCCGAGGTTTCAGTGCTCCCAATCGGGGACGCTGGAGCTGGCTTTGCCGCTGCGTACGCCGAACTGGCCGGCTTCACGACCTCAGCTCGGGTGGCCGACGGCGTCATGGTGACGACCGGGCACGGACCAGACACGGGCGTTATCCAGGTCCTTGGGCCGGACGGCGGTCCTGGGATTCCGTACGAGCAGTCGTCCCGAGCGATCGGCGAGGCCATCGCGGACCTTCTCCGCACGAAGCCCCTGCGGCGGATCATGGTCGATCTAGCTGGCCTGTGGGTCCATGACGCCGGTGCTGGGCTGCTCGCTGCGCTCGGCGCGACCGCAGATCGGCCACTCGATCGAGGTGTCGCAAAGCTCGATGGCCTCAGCGAGCTGGACCTTGCGCCTGCTCGGGCACTGCTGGATAAGACCGAACTGGTGGGCGTGGTGCCCGCTGCGCAGCTCGGCCAGCCGTTGCTGGGTTTGCGCGGCATCACCTCTCGAGTCGGTCGGGAAGCGGGTGTGGACCCCGAGCTGATGCTCCGGACCGACGCAGCCCTGGAAGCATTCGCCCGGTTGGCCTCGCCAGCTCAGGCAGCAGCGCCAGGGGCAGGAGCCTGCGGGGGCCTCGGGTTCGCGGTGCTCGCACTGGGTGGGCAGCTGAGCACTGGTCCGGCTCTGACACTTGCCTCGGCGACCGGTCAGCAGGCACTGCAACGCGTGGAACTTGTCGTAACGGGATGCTCAGTCTTCGATTTCGCGAGCCGCGGCGGGGGTGTCGTCGCTTCGATGGCCGAGGCGGCCGCAGCGGCTCTCGCCCCCTGCATCGTTATTGCCGGTGAGATGCTCATCGGGTCACGGGAAATGCGCACTCTGGGGATCGAGGCGGGGTACGCAGTGCAGGAGTCCTCGATCGACGATCCACACCCGGAGATCAGCGAAGAGGAGCTTGGCTCGACCGCCCGTCGGGTGGCCCGGTCCTGGAGTTGGTGACGCGGCACACGTTGCTACAGCTTGGACGGGTCAGCATGCCCCCTTAGAATGACATCCATGACGGCAACCGAACAGACCTTCGACAGCCCCATTGCAGCAGCAGACGGCATCGTCTTGACCGACGGGGCGGCAGCCAAGGTCAAGGCCCTCCTGGAAGGCGAAGGTCGCGAGGACCTTGCGCTTCGCGTCGCTGTGCAGCCGGGCGGCTGCTCCGGACTGCGGTACCAACTGTTCTTCGACGAGCGCAGCTTCGAAGGCGACATCGTCAAGGGCTTCGGCGGAGTGGACGTCGTCACCGACCGGATGAGCGCGCCGTATCTGATGGGCGCGACCATTGATTTCGTCGACACGATCGAGAAGCAGGGCTTCACCATCGACAACCCCAACGCCACCGGCTCGTGCGCCTGCGGCGACAGCTTCCACTGATCTGACCTGACGAACTCCCTGCCTGCGGGCAGGGAGTTCGTCTGTGTCAAGACTTACGCCGCACGATGAAACGCGGAGGATCTGAGGCGACGAGGGTCTGTCCACGCATCCGGCACCAGGCGGCCAGATCGGGACCGGCGGCTGGGTCGTCTGCTAGCAGTTCCAAGACCTCGCCCACGCTGATCTCACCGATCCGGCGCGCCACCTCGATGATTGGTCGCGGGCATTTCATTCCGCGACAGTCCAGAGACAACCCCTGAAATGGTGACGTGACCTCGTTCACGACGCCTCCACGGTCGCGCGGATCTCCGACACGATCGGCGGCAGAACGGCCAGAAACTGATCGATCTCAGCCGCTGTAGTCGTCCAGGTAAGTCCGATGCGTACGTTGCCGTGGGTCAGGGCTCCCATGGCTGCCAGCACATGCGAGGGATGTTCGCTGCTGGCACTACAAGCGGACCCGCTCGCGACAGCAAAACCGGCCTTGTCCAGTTCCAGGGTCAGTGTCTCGCCGTCCACATAAAGCGCCGAGAACGTCAGGAGATGCGGCACCCGGCGTACCGGGTCGCCGGCCACGTCGACATCGGGCACCTGTTGCGCAATTCCCGCGCGCAGTTGATCGACCATGTCGTGCTGGCGGTCCCGAACTGTGTGACCGTCTCGCAGCCAGCAGTCCAGAGCGACAGCTCCCGCATAGATGGCGGGCACATCGGGCACACCCGGCCAGCGGCCCGCCTGGTAGTCGTCGGTGGGGTAGGGGGCTCGCCAGCGGGCATTCTTCTTGATCACCAGAATGCCGACCGACGCTGGACCGCCAAACGCGCCGGCCCAGCCCGTCAACACCGACCAGCCGGCGCGTCGCTGAGATCAATACGCCCGAGCGCAGCCGTTGCGTCCAGCACCAGCGGCACCTCCGTGCGCTGGCAGATTTCAGCGGCCTCGACGTACGGCTGCTGCGTGCCAACCTCATGGTTGGCCACCTGGATGCACGCCGCAGCCGTGCCGGCAGTACCCACTGCGGCAGCCCACTGCTCCAGGTCGACATGGCCCTCATGATCGACTTGCACCGCGTCGTGCACGCCAGCGGCGGCCGCAGCCGCGAGCACCGACGAGTGATCGATTGCTGTTGTGACGATGCGCGAACCGGTCCTCCGGCGGCCCAATGCCAGTCCGAGAACGGCAGCCTGACTTGCGTGTACGCCGGACGCGGTGAAGATGACCTCATCCGGTCGGGCTCCCACGGCGGCGGCGATCACTTCGCGAGCCTGATCCAGGGCCTGGGCGGCAAGCCGTCCAGGCCGGTGGAGCCGGGCTGGATCGCCCCACCCTGCGTGCTGCGCATCAAGCCAAGCCTGGCGCGCATCGGCGAGCATTGGCTCGCCGGATGAACTGTCCAAGAAGACCTGAGAAACGCGATGCGCCACGCCTCGAAACTAGCGCGCGGGCCGCGGTGTCGCGCGTTGCCGTGCTGCAGCGCGAACCGCCAAAAACGCAGCCCATACACCGGTGATGACAGCGTCGTCCTACGTTAGGGTGAACACCAAAGAAGGGTGGCCGCCGCGACCGTGGGCGGGCACGATTCCTCGGTGTGTACCGATCCGACGAAAGGCACAACGTGGGTGGCAGGACTCAACGGTCCGCTGTGGGTGACATGACAGTGCTCGCGCCCCGCAGTCGGTTAGGCCGCCGTGTTCGTCCCGGCTTGTTGGCCCTGTCCTTGTTCGGGCTGCTGTTCCTCACCGGGTGCTCAGCAGAGTTAGTTGATCAGATGAAGCGGCTAGGCTTCCCGCCGCCTGCCAGCGACCGGGGTGAACCCATTCTCGATCTATGGATCGGCACCTGGATCGCAGCATTTGCGGTCGGGTTTCTGGTGTGGGGCCTCATCTTGTGGGCCGCGAACCGCTACAAGACCAAGCACGCCAGGATGCCACGGCAGAACCGCTATAACCTGCCGATGGAGATCTTCTACACGATTGCGCCGTTCATCATCATCGCGGTGCTCTTCTACTACACGGTCTTGGCCCAGAATGCGGTCACAGCCAAGGAACCGAACCCTGAGGTCACCGTCGACGTCGTCGGCCAGAAATGGTCCTGGACCTTCAACTACAAGGCTGCCGATAACCCGGCCGTCGGGTCGGATGTCTGGGAGGCGGGCACGATCAACCAGACTCCCGATCTCTACCTCCCAGTCGGCAAGTTGGTGCAGTTCAACCTCATCTCGCCTGATGTGATCCACTCGTTCTGGGTTCCGTCGTTTTACGAGAAGTTGGACGTTATCCCTGGTCGCCTCAACAGCCTCCAGCTGAGGCCGACGGCCGAGGGTGTGTTCCCCGGGAGGTGTGCTGAATTGTGCGGCACCTATCACTCGGCGATGCTTTTCAATCTGCACGTCGTGAGCGAGAGCGAGTACAACGCCTACCTGAATTCGCTCGAAGCGAAGGGCCAGACCGGCGAAGCCAAAGGTCCGGCCCAGGCCAACAGCCCCGCGAAGTCAGGTTCTGAGGAGGGTACGCGATGACGACGCTACAGCGTACGGCCACCGCAGCCGAGATCGCGACGCCGAGGCGTCAGATGGGCACCATCGTTTGGAAGTGGATGGTTACCACTGATCACAAGGTGATCGGCAATCTCTACTTCATCACATCGATGGTCTTCTTTCTGTTCGGCGGCATTCTGGCCATGGCAATGCGTGCCGAGCTGGCATTCCCGGGTATGCAGTACCTCTCGTACGAGACCTTCAACGAGTTCTTCACCATGCACGGCACGATCATGTTGCTGCTGTTCGCGACTCCGCTGTTCGCCGGCTTCGCCAACGCGATCATGCCGCTGCAGATCGGCGCGCCCGATGTCGCGTTCCCGCGACTCAACATGATCGCCTACTGGTTCTATCTGTTCGGTGGGCTGATCGCCTCCGCCGGATTCCTGACGCCGTCAGGCGCCGCGAGCTTCGGCTGGTTCGCGTACGCGCCCCTGAACGACGCTGTCAACTCACCGGGTGTCGGCGGTGACCTGTGGATCATGGGCCTCTACATGGCTGGTCTCGGCACCATCCTCGGCGCGGTCAACTTCACCACCACGATCTTGTGCATGCGGGCACCAGGCATGACCATGTTCCGGATGCCGATCTTCACCTGGAACATCCTGGTCACATCGTTCCTGGTGCTGGTCGTCTTCCCGATTCTCGCCGCAGCCCTGTTGGTGCTGGAGGCTGATCGGGCCCTTGGAGCACAAGTCTTCAACCCAGCCAACGGTGGACCGCTCCTGTGGCAGCACCTCTTCTGGTTCTTCGGGCATCCCGAGGTTTACATCATTGCCCTGCCGTTCTTCGGCATCATCACCGAGGTTTTGCCGGTATTCAGCCGGAAGCCGATCTTCGGTTATGTGGGCCTTGTGCTGGCCACCATGCTGATCGGCGCCTTGTCGGTAGCGGTCTGGGCACACCACATGTTCGTCACCGGGGCGGTCAACCTGCCGTTCTTCTCATTCATGACCTTCCTGATTGCCATCCCTACCGGCGTGAAGTTCTTCAACTGGATCGGCACCATGTGGGGCGGCAATATTGCCATGCGAACGCCCATGCTCTGGGCCGTCGGCTTCCTGGTGACGTTCTTGTTCGGTGGCCTTACCGGCATTGTGCTGGCCAGCCCGCCGCTCGACTTCGCGGTTTCTGACTCCTACTTCGTGGTAGCGCACTTCCATTACGTGGTGTTCGGCACGGTGGTTTTTGCGATGTTTGCCGGCTTCTACTTCTGGTGGCCGAAGCTGACCGGCAAGATGCTGGACGAGACCCTGGGCAAGATTCACTTCTGGCTACTCTTTATCGGATTCCAGGTCACCTTCCTTATCCAGCACTGGCTCGGCGCCGAGGGAATGCCACGCCGCTATGCGGACTATCTGCCTAGCGACGGCTTCACCCTCGGCAACCAGATCTCCTCGGCAGGCGCCTTCCTGCTCGGCGGCTCGACGCTTGTCTTCCTCTGGAACGTGTGGAAGAGCCGGAACAACCCGAAGGTGACCTCCGACGACCCGTGGGGTTGGGGCCGCTCGCTCGAGTGGGCGACCACCTGTCCACCGCCTCGCCACAACTTCACTCAGCTGCCCAAGATCCGCTCGGAGTCGCCGGCCTTTGACCTGCACCACCCCGAGGTTGCGCTCTTGGAGTACGGCGAGGACGAAGAGTTCGACCAGACAACCGTCGACGCCGGTGAAGACACTGGTCGCTTGGCGGAGCTCAGGCACCGGGTAGCTGGCGACACTAATGACCTGGCCGCGCAGTGGGAGCACGGGCATCACGGCAAGTCACCCGAGCCAGAGGAGGATCAGCGGTGAAGGTCGAAGCCTGGATCTTCGGCTCCTTGACGATCTTCATGATCATTGTGACGCCCGATCTACTGGCTGATCACCGCGGACGCGGCGGGAGTGCCCGAGATCACCGGTACCGTCGCGTTGATCATGACGACCTTGCTGGTGCTGATGATCTGGGTTTACCTTCTCCTGGTGGCGGGCCGGATGGAGCCGAGACCCGAGGACAGGAAGACCGGCGAGATCGCCGAGGGCGCAGGAGAGCTTGGCTTCTTTCCGCCGCAGAGCAAGTGGCCGCTCTTTCTCTCACTCACTTTCGTGCCCGTCGTGCTGGCTCCCGTCTTCGGATGGTGGCTCATGATCATTGGTTTCGGGGTCGGCTTTGTCACCTTGACTGGTTTGCTTTACGAGTTCTACCGCGGAGATCACGCGCACTGAGCCGGCTCGCTTCGGAGTCGTTCGATAGGGCTGACCAGTGGGGCCGACAAAACGTGATGGTTGAGTCGAGCGTGCGTCCAGACCTTGTGGCCCCTGGGTTTCAGGCATCTTAGGTTTTGTCAGCCCCACTGGTCAGCCCTACCGAACAAAAGGGCGGCCGCCTCGAGTAACGCGCGGCTGTATGAGCCCTGAGCTTGTCGACAGGGCGTCGTCAGTCACGTCAGGCACAATGGCAGGATGTGTCGGAACATTAGACCGCTGCACAACTTCGAGCCGCCGGCGAGTAGCGCTGAGGTGCATGATGCGGCGTTGCAGTATGTGCGCAAGATAGCGGGAGCGTCGAAGCCGTCGAAGGCGAATGAGGAAGCGTTCAACCGGGCTGTTCAGTGAGATTGCGCACGCCACACAACATTTGCTGGCCGACCTTGTCTCCGCGGCGCCACCCAAGAACCGCGAGGTTGAGGCGGCCAAGGCGCGGGCGCGATCGGCTAATCGCTTCGCTACTGCGTAGCACTGGCTGTCGAGCCTTCAGACGCGCGGAGCTGCCGATCAATAGGGTCGCAGGGTGATCGCTCAGGTGCTGCGGTATGCCGCGTTCACCGTCGATGGTCAGGGCGGCAATCCCGCCGGCCTGGTGTTGGACGCCAGGGGTCTCGATGCCACCCAGATGCAAGCCATAGCGGCTGATGTCGGCTATTCAGAGACGGCCTTCCTGGTCGCGAGGCCGGACGAGTCCAACGTGTACGACGTGCGCTACTTCTCGCCGAAGCGGGAAGTGCCGTTCTGCGGGCACGCGACCATTGCCGCGGCGGTTGCTCTTGCCGAGCGCTCACCGGCAGCCGAGCTCATCTTTCACACTCCGGCCGGCTTCGTCAGCATCACGACTTTTCAGAACGACAGTGGTGAGCATTGTGGCAGAGCTGACGAGTGTCGCGCCTCGGGTGTCCGAGGCGGCGCCTGGCCTGGTATCAGCAGTACTGCGTGCACTCCGCTGGTCTTCTGAGGACCTCGACCCGGACTATCCAGTCCGACTGGCCAATGCGGGTACGGAGCATCTTGTGTTGGTGGCCAAGACCAGGGAGCGGTTGGCCGATCTCGACTACGACTTCGACGCTCTCGCGGAACTGATGCGCGCCCATGGTCTGGTCACTGTGCAGCTGGTGTGGCCAGAGTCCAAGAAGCGTTATCACTCCCGGAATCCATTTGCCGGCAGCGGAGTGGTCGAGGATCCCGCCACAGGCGCCAGTGCGGCAGCGTTCGGCGGCTACCTACGAGAACTCGGCCTGATTGACGAGAATGCAAGTTTCACGATCATCCAGGGCGTCGACATGGGGCATCCCAGCGAGATCAACGTGAGCGTCATCGGGGGCGAACCCGGCGTACGCGTCAGTGGCGCCGCCCACCGCATCGACGGCTAATCCCTCGACAGAGCATCGCCGCGTCAGCGTCGGCCGTACTAAGTGATCTCCAGGGTGCATCGTGCGATCAGCTCGTAGGCCGACGCCTTGCGGCCGTCTGGGCGCCAGTCGAAGTACCTGGTCTCGATCACCATCCAGCTGACCACCCAGGCGATCGTGAGCATGATCGCCGCCACGACCGCGAACAGTGCGATCAAGAGCCCACTGTCGGTCGACGTGGCGGCGGCTGCGGCGGCATATGCGATCACCCAGCTGAGCAGAGCGATTACGAGGCCGAGTGGCAACTGCCGGCGGCCCATGTTGCGAACGGCCATGGCGTCGCGCCACGCGACCGAGGCAAGGTGCGCGGCCCGGCTGCGGAGCGCAGCCTGGGCCTCGGCGACGTTCACGTCCGGCGAAGCGCCATCAGGGAGGATCACACGAACCGTCAGCTCATCCGGAAGCGCCTTCGCTGCGGCGAGTGTCGAGGCTAGGTCGTCGACTCCGGCCTGTGCCGGGCCGCGTTGCGGGCCGAACGGTTCGGTGTCGGGCTCCACGAGCAGATGGGCAAGATCATCCAGTTCGATCACCAGCAAATGCTCGCTGCTGAGCTGGGCAAACGTCTCGTCGAGCTGGCGGCTCGTGTCGCGGGGGGTGTCCATAGGCCTTGAACACTACGCCAGTGGGCCGCCCGAGGCTGTCCCGGGTTCGTGGAACTTGAGCTGGCGGTCGGCGGGCAGGCGTTACCAGTTGATGTGGAGTGGACGCCCCTCGTCGTAACCGGAGTTGGACTGCACGCCGACCACAGCCAACTCGTGGAACTCCTCGAGATTGGACGCGCCGGCGTAGGAGCAGCTGCTGCGGAGGCCCGCCACGATGGAGTCAATGAGATCCTCGACGCTCGGGCGCTCCGGATCCAGGTACATGCGACCTGTCGAGATGCCCTCCTCGAACAACGCGGCACGCGCCCGATCGAACCCCGAGGAGCCCTTGGTCCGCATCTTCACCGCCCTCGCCGAGGCCATCCCGTACGACTCCTTGTACATCCGTCCCTCGGCGTCGGTCATCAAGTTGCCGGTGCTCTCGTACGTACCCGCGAACCACGAGCCGATCATCACGCTGCCGGCCCCGGCCGCCAGCGCCAGCGCGACGTCACGCGGGTGGCGTACGCCGCCGTCAGCCCAGATGGAACGCCCTGCCGCACGGGCCGCCTCGGCGCACTCCAGGACAGCGCTGAACTGAGGCCGGCCGACACCTGTCATCATCCGAGTCGTGCACATGGCGCCCGGCCCGACTCCCACCTTGATGACGTCCGCGCCGGCGCCCACCAGGTCGTTGACACCATCAGTGGAGACCACATTGCCTGCAACTAGCGGGACGCGGCGTCCCTGGGTGTCCGCCAGCCGGTCGCGCACCTCGCGTACCGCCTTCAGCGACTCCAGCATCCGCTCCTGATGACCGTGTGCGGTGTCCACCACCAGAACGTCAATCCCCGCATCGAAGAGCGCTTCGGCTCGATTGGCGACATCGCCGTTGATCCCGACTGCTGCGCCGATCATCAGCCGCCCATCCGAATCCACGGCAGGGCGGTACAGCGTAGAGCGCAGCGCATGCTTCCGCGTCATGACGCCGAGCAGCTTCCCGTTCTCCACGACAAGTGCCACCTCGAGGTGCCGATGGGTCAGCTCGTCGAAGATCTCGGTCGGCGATGACTTCGGAGTGATCGTCAGCAGGTCGCCGGACATCACCTGGTGGACCTGGGCGAAGCGATCGACGCCGGCGGTCTCGACCTCGCTCACCGTGCCGAGCGGCTGGCCGTTCTCGACCACGACCGCGAGGCCATGCGCCCTTTTGGGGATCAATGAGAGCGCCTCGCCCACAGTGGTGTGCGGAGCCACCGAGACCGCGGTGTCGTAGACCGGATGCGATCGCTTGACCTTGCCGACCACTTCGGCGACGACATCAGCGGGAATGTCCTGCGGGACGATAGCGATCCCACCGCGGCGTGCCACTGTTTCCGCCATGCGTCTGCCGGAAATCGCGGTCATGTTGGCCACGACCAGAGGCAGCGTGGTACCGATCTCATCGGTACTCCGCAGGTCGACGTCGAGACGAGAGGTGATCGCAGAGCGTCGCGGCACCATGAAGACATCGGAGTAGGTCAGGTCATACGGCGGCCGCTGCTGGAGAAATCGCACGTGCACATTCTCACCGCCAGGGCACAGTTTGCCTATTCGCCGCTCGCGAAATCGGGATCGCCATCACTGTGCTGATCACGACACTAGCGATTGACGCTGGGAGTCGTTTGCGGTTCCGTCGTAGTGGCTTGAGCCTCGGGGGTTGGTGCGGTCGTCGTTTCCGTGGCCTTGGAAGTGGGACCTTCGCTCGGCTCGGTGGTAGGCGCCTCACTCGCAGCGGCCGTAGGCTCCTCCGTCGATTTCTTCGACGGTTCCTCCTTCTTGCTGTCCGACTCCTGGTCGGTGTTGCCCTCGCGGACCTGCTGAATCGTGGTGCCCTCGCCCCCTGAAAGGGCTTGACCGGTGGCCAACTCGAAGACCGTGAGCGAGACTGCCGCGATGCCGAATGTGACCAGAGCCGCGACTGCCACACGCTTCCAATTCAGCTTGCGGCGGCGCGGCGATGGGTCAATGGGTTCAGGTGCTACGAGGTGGCTGCGCTGGCCTGCAACATGACCTTCGCGATCCGGCACAATCTCCATAACAGTGGGCTCGTCCACCTCATTGGGCTGCCTGGTCCAAAATGCGGTCCTCACCTTGTCACGCGTGCGACGCAGGGAAGCCGTATACAGCGAGCCAGCCACGGCGGCAATGATGCTGGCCAACGCCGCGCCGACCACCGTGCCTGCCACACTCAGTTGAGAACCCAGCGCGGCCGCCGTCATGGCGGCCAGAGCGCCGCCGACGATCTGGGTGGGGGAAAGGTCGAGCTCCTTAGCCTTGGGCTGCTTCTCGCCTGCCCCATTGCTGGTATCCGTCGTGTTCTTCAGCTTCTGGTTGGTGCTCATGTCCTCATGCGTCTACTCGGGCGGCATGACCGCGGGCGGTCTCGTCCAGACGCGTCAACGCCTCTTGGCTGGAGATCGTTGTCAGGTTTGGGCAAGAGTGACCAATCCCACATCGTCCGCTCTCTGGATGCGCCGGCATAACAGCGCCCCACGACCCTGAGGAGGACGTGGGGCGCAGTGAACACGCAGCCTGGTTACTTGGCCAGGTGGTGTTCCTCTTCGGCTTCGATGGCGTGATGCTCGCCGTCGCCACCGATCTCCTCATGTCCGTGGGCGTGATGATGTGCTGCCTCTTCAAGCTCGGCCCGAGTAGGCGAGCGCAGGGTGTCGATGAAGAAGAATCGGGTTGCCCTGCGGCGGAGCTGTTCAGCCCTGATTTCGTTCACCGACATCCCGTCCACATCGGTCAACGGCAAGAGTGCGGGAATGTCCTCGTGCTCAGTCAGCTTGAACGCCTCGCCAGTCGAGATCGGCTTGTGCCGCTCGGAGTACTTCCCTGACGGAGCTCGATCGATCACGCCAGACTCAGCGCCGTGGATCAGCCGTTCGTGGTCGGCGCGCTGCAATCCGATACAGATCCGCTTGGTTACCAGGAATGCAATCACCGGTCCTACGAATACGAGCAACCCGCAGGACGTTCGTTACCGCGTTCAGTGATACGTCGAACTGAGTCGCGAGAAGGTCGTTGCCACCGGCGATCATCAGCAACGCGTAGCCGGTGATCGCTGCTACGCCGAAGGCTGTGCGTGTCGGGTTGTTGCGGGGGCGGTCAAGGATGTGATGCTCAGTCTTGTCGCCGGTGACCCAGGCCTCGACGAACGGGTAGATCGCCATCAAGCCGAAGAACAGACCCATCAGCCCGAGGCCCGGTATTGCGACGTTCCATGACCAGGTCGTCGATCCAATGTGCCATTCCCAGTTCGGCATGAGACGAATGCCGCCTTCGACGAATCCCATGTACCAGTCGGGCTGAGAGCCGGCGGTCACCTCGGCCGGGTTGTAAGGCCCGAAGACCCAGACTGGGTTGATCTGCATCGTGGCACCCATCAAGGTGAGCACACCGAAGACGATCAGGAAGAAGCCACCGGCCTTGGCGGCGTACACGGGGAAGACCGGGTAACCAACGACATTGCGCTCGGTCCGCCCTGGGCCGGAGTACTGGGTGTGCTTGTGGTAGACCACCAGCGCCAGATGAGCCGCGATCAGCCCGAGGAGCAGCGCAGGCACAAGCAGTATGTGCACCATGTAGAGCCGGGGGATGATGAGCTCGCCGGGGAACTCACCAGCGAACGTGAAGAACTCAGCCCAGGTTCCGATCACCGGGATCGACCGGATGAGACCGTCAACGAACCGTAGGCCGGTGCCCGACAGCAGGTCGTCCGGCAGTGAGTAGCCGGTGAAGCCGTTGATTATGCCGAGAGTCAGCATGGCTACGCCGATCAGCCAGTTGATCTCGCGCGGCTTGCGGAACGCGCCGGTGAAGAAAATCCGGAGGCTGTGGGTGAGCATTGCGGCGACGAAGACCGCTGCCGCCCAGTGGTGCATCTGCCGTAGCAGCAGACCGCCGCGGATGTCGAACGAGAGGCCCAGAGTGGACGCGTACGCCTCCGACATCTGGATCCCGCGCAGCAGCTCGTAGGTGCCCTCGTACTCGATCTCAGCCATCGACGGCTTGAACCAGATGGTCAGGAAGATGCCACTCAGGATCAGGACGATGAAGGAATACAGCGCAATCTCGCCGAGCAGGAACGACCAATGGTCGGGGAAGACCTTGCGTAAGAATGGACGACCCAAGCCGGCAACACCGAGCCGATCGTCGAGACACTTGGTGGGTCCCGCGGCCAGCTTGAAGACGGGTCCGAGTTCTTTCTTCGGAGTCTGGGCCCTGACCGCGGACTCGTCAGGCACTGTCGCTGCCGGCTGCGCCATCAGTTATCGCCTACCTCGAAATCATTACGCGAATCACGTTCAAAATAGCTCGGTCCGGGCGGGACAAGGAAATCACGCTGAGCGATGATGTAGCCCTCAGCGTCCACGGCGATCGGCAGCTGCGGAAGCGCACGCTTTGCCGGGCCGAAGACCACCACTCCCGAGTTGCCCAAGTCGAAGGTCGACTGATGACACGGGCACAGCAGGTGGTGGGTCTGTTGCTCCCACAGGCTGATCGGGCAGCCAACGTGGGTGCAGATCTTCGAATAGCAGAGAATTCCGCCGATCTGCCAGCTCTCGCGCGATGGGGGGATCGTGATGGTGTTGGGGTCCATCCGAACCACGACGACCGCGGCCTTCGCCTTCTCAGTCTGATACTCAGAACCGTGGAGCTCCTGGAGGTTCTGCCGGCTCGGCGTTGATCAGCTGTCCGATCTCGATGTCCTCCGGCTTGAACGGTGTGAAAGTGACGTCCTGAACGACGCGAACCCCCGGCGCCCAGATGGTTCGTCTCGATGGTCTCGGCGCGCTTCTTCTTGGTGGGCCACGGGCCGAGATCGGCAAGCCCGACGATCATGGGCAGCAAGATCGTAGCGAGCGCTGCCAGCAGGGTGCGACCGATGATCTTCCGCCGAGTGAGCTTGGACTCATCGACCACCTTGTCCAGCTCGGTCAGCATGTAGTCCTTGTCGTCATCGCTGGAGGCTGCGCTGTGCCGGTGATCGATCATTTCCTCGTCGTCCATCAGCTTGCGTGCCCACTGCACAGCGCCCATGCCGAGGAAAAGCAAGGCAAAACCGAAGGTCAGGCCGAGGAGGAGATTCCGGGTGTTGGCTCGCAGAGGACCGAAGTCGACCCACGCATTCCCGGGCACGGCGAAGTAGACGACGGCGAACCCGATCGACAGGATCGGCACCAAGCCGAAGAACGTGGCTACCTGGCGAGTTGCCCGATCCGCAGCCTTCTCATCGACATCGGTGAGCCGTGGCAGGTGCTCCTCCAGGCCCGGGTCGGGAACCGGGTATCGCTCCTCGTCGACTAGTGCGACCTCACTGCCGGGCTGGCCGTCGGGAGTGGCGTCACTCATTTGGCTTTCACCCCCTTGGCTGCGATCCAAATGGCAAAACAAACCAGGCCGCCGAGCCCGATGATCCAGGCCCACAGACCCTCACTCACAGGTCCTAGGCCCCCGAGCGCCAGACCGCCATCGGCGGGTCGCTCGTGCAGGGCGTTCAGGTAGCCGATGATGGCCCGCTTGTCCTCTGGCGTCAGCACCTCGTCGGAGAACACCGGCATTTGCTGCGGCCCGGTCAGCATCGCCAGATAGACCCGCTTATTGTCCAGACCCACCAGTGGGGGCGCGTATTTGCCGTTGGGCAGTGCGCCACCGGCGCCCTCGAAGTTGTGACAGGCCGAGCAGTTGGTGCGGAACAGCTCGCCACCCCGTGCCAGATCCTCCGCGCTGATATTTGCCGTGTCGTACTCCGCCGGCTCGGGGATGGCGGGCCCTGGGCCGAGAGTCGCCACGAACGCTGCGAGCGCAGCGACCTCCTCTTCGGAGTAGCGGTTGGGTTTGACCGGTGCCTGTTCCCCCGGCGTGGCCATCGGCATACGTCCTGTGCTCACCTGGAAGTCCACTGCCGCGGCACCGACACCCGCTAGCGGCGGACCCTGGACGGGAGCGTTGATCTGGCCCTCACCGTTGAGCCCATGGCAGGAAGCGCAACCGACGGCGAACAGCGCCTTGCCTTCAGCGACCTGCTGGCTGTTTCCCGTTTCGGCCGACACCTGCGTGCGGCGGAGCAACCAGGGTGTAGAGCGCTCCCATCATGAAGAGCCCGCACACCAGCAGCAATGCCTTGGCTGCCGGGTGTCGGCGCCGGGAAGACAGGAGTCGCACTCGGGTCCCTCTCGTGTCCTGATTCAGGTGTGGGCCAAACATTTATTCAATTGTCCTGGGCCTACAACCGGTGTGTAGGCCGTGGTTCCGCTACCTATCTCAAGATGTAGATGACGCCGAACAGCGCAATCCACACCACGTCGACGAAGTGCCAGTAGTAGGACACTACAACCGCGCTGACGGCCTGCTCGTGAGTGAAAGTCCGGGCTAGGAATGTGCGGCCCATCAGCAGCAGGAAGGCGATCAGGCCGCCGGTCACATGCAGTCCGTGGAAGCCCGTGGCCAGGTAGAAGACCGACCCGAACACGTTGGACGAGATGGTCAGGCCCTCGCTGATCAATTCGGAGTACTCATAGACCTGGCCGCCGATGAAGAACGCACCCATCAGGAAGGTCAGCGTGTACCACTCGCGGAGCCCCCAGCGCCGCAGATTGAACAGCCCTCCTGTCCGGCTGACCTGGGCGCGCTCGGCGGCGAAGACACCCATCTGGCAGGTGAATGAGCTTGCCACCAGGACGCTGGTGTTGACGATCGCGAACGGGATGTTGATCAGGTTGCCCTGGGATACCCAGAGCGGCTCGGTACCGGCTGCCGCCGCTTGCGAGTTCGTCACGTTGCGAATGGTGAAGTAGGCCGCGAACAGGGCGGCGAAGAACATCAGCTCCGAAGCCAGCCAGATGATCGTGCCCACTGCGACCGGCTCAGGTCGGTTCTCACGACCACGCAGACGCGACAGCGGGATCGGGTGCAGCGCGCCCTCCGGCATCGTCATAGATCCGGAAACTGCGTGTGTGTGCATGGCCACGAGGTCATTATTGCCGTAACCCGTGCTGAGGTCACCCCGCGGCGCCACTTTGTTATCCCGAGTCGTGGATGGCATCCAGACGATGACTCGATGCTCTGTCGACCAGCTCAGACGCATCTGTCCTCATAGCTGTACGGCCCTGGGGTGGCAGCGGCGAGTCGACATTAGGCTGGGCGTGTGTTCAGCAGGTTCGTGATGGTGCTCGTACCGCTGCACGCGACGCCGACCGATCAGCCGCCTCCGCTGACCCCAACTCGGCTGCTGACCGAATGGACCTGGGAGTGGTCGATGGCGCTCGGCATCGCCATTTCAGCGGCGCTTTACATTACTGGCCTTGTCGTGCTCCACCGCCGCGGCGACCGCTGGCCGGTGTCGCGCAGCTTCTCGTTCCTGCTCGGCGGACTTGGGTCGATTGGCATTGCCACCATGTCGGCGCTCGGTACCTACGACACGGTGCTGTTCAGCATCCACATCGTGCAGCACATGATCTTGATGATGGTGGCGGCGATGTTCCTCGCCCTGGGGGCGCCGGTCACCCTCGCGTTACGGACCTTGCCCACTCGACCGCGTGCAATGCTGCTCGCCGTGCTGCACTCGCGGCTGGCCCGAGTGTTCACGTTCGCGCCACTCACCCTGGCGCTGTTTATCGCAACACCGTTCGTGCTGTACTACTCGCCGTTCTACGAGCTATCGCTGCGCTCTGGCTTCTGGCACGCGTTTCTGCATCTGCATTTCCTCATCATTGGCTGCCTGCTGATGTGGCCATTGATGGGAATCGACCCTGTTCCCGGGAGGATCAGCTATCCGCTGCGGCTACTCATGGTGTTCCTGATGCTGCCTTTCCACGCATTCCTTGGCATCTCGATCATGAGCTCGACGACACTGATCGCGGAGAGCTGGTATCTCGCCTTCAATCGGACCTGGCCGCCCAGTCCGCTGGATGACCAGTATCTCGCTGGTGGCATCTTGTGGGCTTCGGGAGATGCCCTAGCGTTGCTGATGCTGATTGCGCTCTTCGTTCAGTGGTACGCGTCTAGCCAGCGGGAAGCTCGGCGGGAGGACCGGCGACTTGATCGGCTGGAGGCGCGATCGCAGCGAGCGGCCACGACAGCTGTCAGCTCCAGCGATCACGAGGAACGGGCACGCTACGATCAGGCCCGGGCCGGCCAGGCGGCCGACGCTGAGATGCGACCCGCCGGCATGGGAGGACAACCTGGAGATGATCAATGAACGGCGATGAGGGCCCTCGAGGCGCCGAGGTCCTGACGATCTTGTTATACGCCTCGGACCGGACGACACGTCAAAACGTCCGGCTTGCCCTGGGGCGCAAGGTGGCACCCGACCTGCCGCTGGTACGCGTACTCGAGGTAGCAACCCAGGCCGCTGTCATCAGCGCGATGGACGCTGGCGGCATAGACCTGGCGATCCTGGATGGGGAGGCTGTGCCCGGTGGAATGGGGCTGTGCCGCCAACTCAAGGACGAGATTCTGCGCTGCCCGCCGATCTTGGTGCTGATCGGGCGTCCGGACGACGCATGGCTGGCGACCTGGTCACGGGCCGATGGCGCGGTATCGCACCCGGTCGATCCAATCCGATTGCCTGCGGCGGCGGCTGCACAGCTGCGCGCCAGGATGCCCACAGCACCCGCGATCGCGCGGACCGCCTCGGGGACCTGACCTCATGGCGACACGATGAACTGGCCCGAGCTACTGGGTGGCCTGGTCCGCGGCGAGGACCAGCCAGCCGAGGCCACCGGGTGGGCAATGGGACAGATTCTGAACGGCGACGCGACCCCTGCGCAGCTGGCAGCGTTCGTCGTCGGATTGCGAAGCAAGGGCGAGACCGTGGAGGAACTCACTGGCCTCGCCGACATGATGATCGAGTTCGCGACTCCGATTGAGATCGGGGGGCCCGCGGTCGATGTTGTCGGCAGCGGCGGCGACCGGTCAAACACCGTCAACATCTCAACCATGGCTGCGATTGTGGCCGCGGCTGCAGGTGCCCGGGTCGTCAAACACGGCAACCGAGCGGCTTCGTCGGCGTGCGGTGCTGCCGATGTCCTCGAGGCGCTCGGCCTGGTGCTCGACCTTGCACCCGAGGCTCAGCAGCAGGTGGTGGACCAGGTCGGCATCGGCTTTCTCTTCGCCGTGCACTACCACCCGGCGCTGCGGCATGCGGCGGCAACCAGACGCGAGCTCGGGATCCCTACCACGTTCAACTTCCTCGGACCCTTGGCCAATCCGGCGCAGCCCATCTCGCAAGCAGTCGGGGTAGCCGATCCGCGAATGGCTGAGCTCATGGCAGGCGTTTTCGCATCCCGCGGTAACTACGGTCTTGTGCTTCATGGCGGTGACGGACTCGACGAGCTGACCACCACGACGTCCTCAACGGTGTGGGTGTATGCCGACGGCGAGGTCGAGCGGACGGAGCTGGATCCGCTCGAGCTGGGCGTACCGAGGGCGAGCCTGGCGGACTTGGTCGGTGGGGATCCAGCGGCCAACGCGGCAGTGGTCCGTGAGGTGGTCGCCGGGCGGCCAGGTCCGGTCCAGGACGTCGTGGTGCTGAACGCTGCCGCGGCACTCGTCGCGTACGGCAAACCTGCAAGCGGCCGGCTTGAGGCAGACTTCGCCGACGAGCTGGTGCGGGCCCGGCAGGCAATCGACTCAGGTGCGGCGCAAACCAAGCTGCGGGAGTGGATCGAAGCTACACACTCCGCTGGCTGACACGCCAGTGTCCTACCGAAGGGTGAGCGTCCCGAGCGCGTCGCTGGCCATCCGGGCGATGTCGGAATCGGCGTCATTCGGCACCGAGCTGGCCGCCATGATCAACGACCCGTCGTCAAGCCTGACCAGCAGTGCCGTGACGGTGTCGTAGCGGCTGGGCAGCCGGTCCACCTCGTAGTTCACCTGAGCTGAGAAAAGCATTCCCGGCTGCCCACTCACCATGCGCTGCTCCCACCTAATTCCCTTCAGCCTGGTGGGGTGCTTGTCGAAGATCGCCTGGCTCAAGCGGTGCAGAGCGAGCGTGCCCTCGGTCTGCAGATCGCCTGGGTCGCTCGGTTCGGATACCCGACCCAGCAGCACGCCGGACGACCAATCGTTCTTGCCGTCATAGCGAATGTGGACCGGGGCGCTGGCCCAGAACAGGAGATCGAGTACACCCCGAATAGCCATCGGGTCGGGCGAGAGCACGTACGGATCGCCGGGCATCGTAAGTGAGGCCGGTCCTATCGTCGCTGTCCTGGTGCGCTCGTCAAGGTGCCCAATCGGAGCGGTGCCGACCCCTCCGGCGCTCTGCAAACCAGCTGGCCCGCCCACCGCACGCTGCGCCGACGGGTTCGATGGGTCACGCCAGATCACCAGGCTGAGGCCGATCGACGCGCTGACGAATAAGGCAAACCCGAGGGAGAGCACAGCGGCGACACGCAGTGGAGAGGCGCCGCGATGAGATGCGCCGCCTCCAGGGGCAGCCTCGGCCATGACCGGTATTGGTGGCGGTGCCTGGGCCGAGTCGCTGGTCACCTCTGCCCAGTTGCTGCCATCCCACCAGCGGTAGAGCCCAGGCGCACCGGCTGGATCCGGGTACCACCCAGGTCTCGGCGCGCCGGTCACGCCTTTGAGCCTATGCGGCGCTGAGGAAGCTGGCTTGAGGATTGGCCTCGGCGGCTGGCTGGGATCGCGTGCAGCGCATTACCGCTGCCGTTGTTCCCCGCGACATACTGCACCCGTGATCTCCCGCGAACTTGCGGCCCGGCTCGCCCCGCACGTGGCCTGGACACCGGCGAACGGCGACGTGTTCTTCATCCCCCGTCCGGAGATCGCTGAGTCTGTCTTCATCGTCAGCGACATGGTCGTTGAACTGGTCGTGTCGGGTGGCGAATCGCGCTTCCATTTCAATGGGACGGTGGAATGGGCGCTCGACTCCGTGGAATCCGACAGTGTGGTGTGGCTGCCCCGGGAAGATCAACTGCGCGAGATGCTCGGCGAATACTTCTTGTCTCTGGATTCCTCCGCCGGCGGTTTTGTGGTTACTGTCAGCGGCCCCGGCAGGGCCTACCACACTGAAGCAGAGCTTGACGCGGCCGATGCGTACGCCCGCGCAGCGCTCTATGTTCTCCGGGTTGAGCAGCCGAGCCCTGTCAGGTGAGCCCTGTCAGGTGAGCCCTGTCAGTTGAGCCCCGTCAGGTGAGCCCCGTCAGGTGAGCCCTGTCAGTTGAGCCCTGTCAGTTGAGCATGGTGACCAGGCAGGCGGCGTAGGCACCCGCCAGCATCGATGGCGCGTACGGGAATGCCTCGCGCCGCCCCCTGATGAGTCGGAGCACACCGATCAGCCCACCAATCACGGTGCCGAGCAGCAAGGTCCACCACAGCAAGGTCCATGAGGCGGCAGTTGCGGCCGCTCCGAGCAAAGGTGCAAAGCGCACGTCACCAAAGCCGAAGCCGCCACGCGAGATCAGCCACACGATCAGATAGAGCCCGCCGGCGATCGCCGCGCCGGCCACCGCTCGGACCGCAATCCAGACACCTCCGCCTAATGAGGCTGCCAGCAGGGCGGCCACCGCCATCGCCAGCCAGGCAATGCGGGTCAGCAGCAGCGGCAGCCAGCTTGTGCGTGCGTCTATTGCCGCAAGTAGCACTCCCAAGATGGCGAGCACTGACCACATCGGCTGCGCGTAGCGTGGCAGGCTCAGCCAACTGATCGCCGCGGCGAGCCCAGCAAGCGCACCGCAGACGAGCAGGAAACGGGTGCTGCCGAGGTCACGGTAGGTCGGCCTGCCGTCCCCCGGGACCGGCTCTGGAAGCCGCCGCAGCAGCGGTCGTACCAGCAAGGCAGTGGTCGTGGCGATCATCGCGGCAATGCCAACTGCCGCCAGGCCGTCCCCGATCACCCGGGCGATACTAGTGCCCTGGACGGGGAGTTCCTTGGCGCTTGGCGGCGTTCAGGTGGGTGCATCGCAAGGCCGACGAGGGAGGGATACCGGGTCGTATGTCGACTGAGGAGAACGCCGCGAGGTGCGTGCCTGGGCGCCGCGAAGCGTCAAGAGATTCCCCTTCCAGGGCACTCGCGACGGGTCCACAGCAGGATGCACTCATGCCGCGTGGTCCTCCCGCCAGCCAAGCCGGCTCCGGTGGCGCAAGCTGTCCTCGGCGCGGGCGGCAGCGGTCAGCCGAACAGTGAGCAGCAGCGAACAGGTGTCACCACCGTTGGCCAATTCGAGCAACTCAGGAACCGCCACGCGGACACGCTGTGCGATAGCGAGATCGTCCCAACCTGCACGATGGAGGCGACGCAGTTGCAGCCTGGCGGGAGCAGCGGGCACCATGATCCTCCGCAGCGCCTGCACATGTTGGTCAGAAATCTGAATCAGCCGACGTGCCGTATCGGGGCTGATCCGTCGCAGTGGACGGCCATCTCGTCCATAGAGCAGTCGATCCGCCAATCGGGCAGAAATGCCCGCAACGGCGGCCACGTCTTCGACGCTGAGCGCGCCGCTTGCCATCAAGTAGCGCAACTGGGCTCGGAATGGACTCGCATCCACCCAGTGACCGCTAACCTCAGCCCGTTTGGCGCGCGCCGCCATACCAACGTCCCTTCGTCGAAGCCTTCTATCTGGAGAAGGCCTCGCGAGAGGGCCGGATGTTAACGCTAGGCGGAAAGTTCCTCGATTTTAGCGAGAAGGCGGCCACCGACCGTAAGAAATCGTGCAGTCGGTGGCCACCGACGAGTTAGCGCTGGGCGCGGACGAAGCCAGCCTGCTGCGCCGCCTCTTCGCTGTTGAACCAGACTTCGGCCACGGTGCGGCCATAGCCCGCCGACGCGGGCACGTGGTACTTCATCGATCGCTCGTTGCCCTTGATGGTGAAGCCCTCGGGCGGCTCGCTTCCGACGTAGACCCCTTCGCCCTCATACTTCGACTTTGCTGCTTCTGGAGCAGCTGTGGCCTCACCAAGCAGCGTGGCTGCCTCGTCGCCGACGGCAACCGGCTCGGCCGGTGCCTCGCTGGCGCTAGCGGTCTCGCCCGACGTCTCCTCGCCCGCGGCGGTTTCGACCGGAGTTTCGTCGAGGGTGGTGGTCTCGGGCGGCACTTCGCCGAGGGTCGTTGTCCCGAGGCTGTCGTCGATGTCTCCGCCCTCAGCAGGCTGATCCGGCACCGCTGCTCCGTCGGCTTCTAGATTGAGCAGATGCGCCGACATTCCGCCCTGAGGATCTTCACCGGAGTCGTCCATCGCATCGACAACAGGAGCCGTTGCCGCAGTTCCGGTTGAGTCGGCTGTCTCCGTTGGCTTCGTCGGCGCGTACGGCGTGGTCGGCCGAGCAGCCTGCCAATCGGCATCCCTTGAACCCAGGAACTTGCGGGCCACTATCACCGCGGCTCCTGCCAGCGCGGCGAAGATGGCGAATCCTATGAGCCATCGGCCCTTCTTCTTTTCCTTCGGCAACTCCAACTCCCCCTTGGCAGCGGCGATGGCGGCCTTGCCGCGCTTCTTTGCTTCCTCGACCGCAGGCGAACCCGCAGCGGCGCTTAGCTTCTCGCTGAGCATGGGCAGTATCTCCTCCGACATCTTGCTGCGGGCCGCCTCAACGGCCGGGCTCATCCGCTCGAATGCATCGTCCAGAACCGGTCCGAGCTTCTCAACCGCGCCGTGAGCCGCGCGAGCGCCACTTTGCCTGGCCGAAGTGGCAATCGGCGCAATCCTCTCGGCAGCCTGATGCGCATATGGGGAAACCCGGCCGGCCGCCTGCTGGGCATACGGCGAGACTCGGTCGACAGCACTTGTGGCAAACGGAGCGATGCGATCAGCGGCCGAATTCGCCAGCGGAGCTAGTCGATCGGCGGCCCCGTGAGTGATCGGGCCGACCCGCTCGCCGGCCGATTGGGCCAGCGGCCCCAGCCGATCAGCCGCGGAATGGGCGAGCGGTGAGACCTTGTCGGCGGCCACGCCAATCCGATCCGCGGCGGCTTCAGCAAGCGGCCCGACTCGGGTGGCGGCTGACTGCGCGAGCGGCCCTACTCGTTCGGCTGCGGTGTGGACCATTGGTCCAACACGATCAGCGGCCGAGTGGACGAAATCCTCGGCGGCTGGCGCAACCTGCATTCGGGCGGCTTCCGCGCGGCGGGAACTCTTAGACACGTTTCCTCCGTTGTGAGAAACCTCATGCTCCCGGGTGGAGCATTTCCACCGTATCGCCATCTTGAACGGTCTGACAGGATGGCTCCCGGACCCAAGGCCAGACGATCATTCGCGATGATGATCACGACAGAAAGGTGCCTCGAGGTGGCACAGCAGAATGCAACCCTGCACACCAACCACGGCGACATCACCGTGATGCTCTTTGGTGATCAAGCTCCTAAGACCGTGGATAACTTCGTGGGCCTCGCCTCAGGTACCAAGGAGTACAGCGACCCACGGACCGGCGAGAGAAAGACCGGCAAGTTCTACGACGGGCTCACCTTTCATCGGGTGATCGACGGCTTCATGATTCAGGGCGGTTGCCCGCTCGGGACGGGCACCGGTGGTCCGGGCTACAAGTTTGGTGATGAGTTCCATCCCGACCTGGCTTTCAACAAGCCATACCTGCTGGCCATGGCCAACGCCGGTCCGGGTACCAACGGTTCGCAGTTCTTCATCACCGTCGGGCCGCAGCCGCATCTCAACAGGAAGCACACGATCTTCGGTGAGGTTGCCGACCAGGCCGGCCGAGATGTGGTCGACCAGATCGCCCAGCTGCGGACTGGGCGAGGCGACCGCCCGGTCAACCCCGTGGTCATTGAGTCCGTGACGATCGATTCAGGCGACAACCCCTAGTGGCTCAGACCCCGGGCGCCGCCGGTCCGGACTTCTCGCCTCCGGGTTTTGCGCCTTGCTACCGCCATCCGGAGCGGATGACCGGCATTTCCTGCCAGCGATGCCAGCGGCCGATCTGCGGGGAATGCATGAACCCTGCGTCGGTTGGCTTTCAGTGTCCGAGCTGTGTCGCATCCGGACGGGCAACGGTGCGAGCGCCGCGGACCACATTCGGTGCGATCTTGAAACCGGGCGGCGGTAACGCGACCAAGGTCGTGATGGCGGTACTCGCTGTCGAGTGGGTGCTGAACCTGGTCAGTCGCGGGCTGCTCGATCGCCTGCTGGTCATGAGCAATGAGGCCATCTACCTCGGTCAGTTCTGGCGACTGATTACGGCGTCGCTGACCTCCGGATCGATCCTCGGCGTACTCATGAACCTGCTCGTGCTCTGGATCGCCGGCCGGGCCATTGAATCCGAGTTGGGCAGCTGGCGCTTCGTGGTGCTTTATGGGGCAGCCGGCCTAGGCGGCACCACAATGCTCTTCGTCTTCGGGCCGGTCTCGAGTGGCGGCTACGGTGCAGCGTCTGCGGTGATCGGTCTGCTGGCAGCGAACGCGATCTTCAAGCAGAAGATGCGCGAGGACGTTCGTGCCGACATCGGGCTGTTCGTATTGCTCATCCTCTACAGCGTCCTGATCGGCTTCCGCAGCTTTGGCTGGCTGATGTTGATCGGCGGCGTCGTGGTCGGCGCCTTGGTCGGAGTGGTGTTGGCGTACGCGCCGCGCCGCAACCGCAGTACCGTCCAAGTGGTCGGCCTGCTGGGAGTGATCATGGTCTGCTTGCTCGCCGTCGCCTTGAAGCTGACGATCTTCTAGGACCCCCTGCGACCAACTTAGGCCCGAGAAACCGAGGGCAGATTGAGCGGCTCCTCGGCGGGCTGGCGGGTGATCACCCATGCTGCGATTGCCGCCCCTGCCACCACGAGTAGTAGCGCCGCCGTCGCGATCATCAGCACCGTGGTCGAAACCTTTGCGACGCGGCCGCTGGTCGCGTCTTGGTGAGCGCTAGCCACCTAGTGAGAACGCCGCCTCAAGATCATGTGCCGAGTAGGCACGGAAGGCGATATGGGTCTCTGTGCTGAGGACGCCGGGCACCTTGTTGAGTCGGTCCGCCACCACTTCGGCCACTTGATCATGGTTGGCCACCCGGACCATGGCGATCAGGTCGATCGTGCCCGTCACTGAATAGACCTCGCTGACGCCGTTGAGCGCGGCGATCTCCTCCGCAACCTCGGGGATACGCGCTACCTCAGCTTTCACGAAGACTATCGCTGTGACCATGGCGGTCATTTTAGGTCTTGAGCTGCTTGCCGCGCGTCGTCGGCAGCGACCTCACCGAGGGCGTAATGCACCAGACCTTCATGGTCCAGCACGGCGTGGATCGGCCACATCCAGTCGCCAGTGATGTCGATCAACCGGGTGCCGGGCTGCTCGAGCCAGTCGGCGATACGCTCTGTCTCCTCGATGCCGGCTGCTGGCAGCGGGTCGGGCGGCTTCGGCACGGTCTCTGCGGTGGCGCGCACCGCGCGCGCGACGGCCTGCGGCACCTCACGTGGTGTCGCCAGTCCAGCGCCAGCCAGCCGGCCGTAGCGGATGACGTGTATCTCCCAGTCGAGGTCGACCTTCCGCGCAGCCACGATCTCCGCGCACGCTGCGAGGCTGCGGATGCGATGGAACCGGGTCGCGGTGCGGGTCAGAGTCTCCAGCCGGCGGCGGATGATGGCGGCTTCCTCGAACCGTTGCTGGCTGACCAGCCGGGTCAGCCTGGTCTGCACGCCGCGCACCGCGGGCCGCGCGTCGACCGACAGTGCGGCGCGTACGGCTTCGACAATCTCACGGTAGCCATCCCGCGAGATCGTGCCGTCACACGGCGCTGCGCAGCGGCCCATGCCGGCCAGGGCACAGGCAGAGATCGGTGTGGTGGTGCTCAGCCGTGGGGTGCACTGCCGGATCGGGAAACCGTCGTAAACGGCTAGCGCAACGTCCTCCGCCGACTGGCGGCGGCCGAACGGACCAAAGTACGTGGCGCCGTCATCACGGACGACCCGCACGACGGACAACCGCGGAAAGGGCTCCTCGGTGATCTTGATCCACTGCGTGCGTTCCGGAAACTTCGATCTCCGGTTGTAACGCGGGGCATGACTACCGATCAGCCGCAGCTCGGTTACCTCGGCTTGGAGTTGGGTGACACAGGGGATGGCCTCCACTCCGGTAGCCAGCCGGACCATCTCGTCGATCCGCGGTCGCTTCTCGGCGGCTGTGAAGTAGGTGCGGACCCGCGCCTTGATGTTCTTGGACTTTCCGACGTAGAGAATGTGGCGCTGGCTGTCGTACTCGGCGACGAACAGATACACGCCAGGTGCATCCGGCAGGGCAGCAGCCCACGTGCGCTTGGCACGCCGCTGCGGTGAGACCCGCCGGGCGAACTCGCTCAGATCTTCGACGGTGTGCACGCCGAGATTGCCAACCCGCTCGATCAAGCCGTGGAGCACGTCGACGGTGGCCTGGGCGTCGGTCAGCGCACGATGGTTGGGGGTGACTGCGGCGCGAAAGTGTCGGGCCAATGTGGCGAGCCTGCAGTCGCGTACCTCGTCGCGAAGCAGGATCTGGCGGGCCAGCGCCGCTGTGTCGACCACCGGCCAGCGCGGGAACGGGTACTCGCACGCGTCGCAGGCCCGGCGCAGAAAGTTGTAGTCGAACGGTGCATTGTGCGCGACGATCACAGTGCCGTGGGCGAAGGCAAGGAACGATGGCAGCACCTGGCGCAGCGAGGGTGCGTTGGCCACCATCTGGTTGGTGATGCCGGTGAGCACCGCAATCAGCGGCGGGATGTGGGCCTTCGGGTTGACAAGGGTCTGGAACTCGCCAAGCACCTCACCGCCGCGTACCTTGACAGCGCCGACCTCGGTGATCATGTCCGTCTCCGCGCCGCCGGTTGTCTCCAGGTCGACGACGCAGAACGTCACCTGGGAGAGATGCGTCCCAAGATCATCAAATGAGGCCTGCAGCGCCACGATGGCGACACTAGGGATCGCCTCCGACACTCAACGACGACACGCCGACGCTAAGCGCTCACGACCTAGCTCGCTCGAAACCCACGTTCACGTTGATTACAGACGGTCCGCACACGTTGCAGCCCATGCAAGCTACGTGGACGTAGGGTTCCGACAGGGACCAACCAAACGGGCCAGGCGTCGGCTAGCAGTCCGGTGCTTTGAAGTCCTTAGTTGCCTTCTTGAACGCTTTAATGTTCTCAGGTGCTGCCTCGTACTGCTTCTCCCAAGTAGCCGCTGCCTCCGCCGGGGTGCCTTCGCGGTGCAGCGCGTTGCGCTGCATGAACCTTATGTGACTCCTCCAGTCCTTCATGCCAGCGGCGGTGGCCGCCATCAGAGGCTTTTGAGCGTTGCTTCGCTTTTCGCACTTGACCAAGCTGGCCGCAACCACGCTCTCAGCAGCCTTGACCTTCCCGCAGGAACCCTCGAGGTCCTTATACGCTGACAGGGCATCGTTGTAGTTATCGAGATCGCCGGGGCCCTTTAGCCTGGTTTTCTTGAACCGCGCCTTCATTTCCTCGACCGTGCCTTTGTCGGCGAGGTAGTCCTTTTGGGCTTGGACGTGTTCCGCCCAGTGCTCAACTCCGGTCTTGCCCTGCTTGATGACCTCATCCGCAGCCTCTACCTTCGCCTGACACGCCTCGAAGGCTTTCTGAGCGGCAGCGCTGGCCGACTCAGCGGTGGCCGAGGGTGAAGGACTCGACTCTGCGGTGCTTGGAGCTTGCGTATCCGTTGACACCGTGCTGGATTCCGCCTGCGGGCCCGCCGTCGTCGAGGTGGGCCAGAATTTCACTGCTGCAAATGAACCGCCCACCAGGAGTGCTGCAGCAACCGCCAGCGGGATGATGACGCGCGCTGGCTGGGCTTTCGCCCGTCGTGCTTGTACCACATTTCCCCCAAGAGACTCCCCAGGCCCCCTAACTTACTCGAAGATCCTCGGAGGGGCGAATCGCCAACTGCACGGCGAGACGGTCAGCAGCGGCACAAGATCTCGCCATGAAGGATGGCGAACCAAGCGCCGGAAAGCCCCGCCCAGCAGCGCCAGCCTTTCGCCAGTTGGGCCAGTTCTGCCGGCTCTGAGAGCCCGCGCTCGACCGCCTGATGAGCGAAATCGGAGTGGGTGAGCCGCTCGGCCCAGGTATCGGACCACCACGCAATATCGGCGGATGTGGCAAAGCACCAGGCGCTCGCCGATGACTCCACGTCAGTGAAATCAGCCGCACGCGCCCAGCTCAGTAGCAGTCGTCCGGCGTCAGGTTCACCCCCGTTTGATCGGGCCACCTCGTGATACAGCGCCAGCCACCGGCTTATTGCCGCGCTCGGCGGGTGCCATGTCATTGCCGCATAGTCGGCATCGCGGGCGGCGACAAGACCGCCAGGCACGCAGACCCGGCGCATCTCGCGAAGGGCTGCGACCGGATTGGCGAGGTGTTGCAATAGCTGATGGGCATGGACGACGTCGAAGGAGGCGTCGGTGAACCCCAGGTGGTAGACGTCCCCGACCAACAGCCTGAGATTTCTCGCGTCTCGGGTATTGGCGAGGGTCTGGGTCGCCGTCACCGCGGCCGGCGCGGAGTCAATGCCGACAACCGAGCCCTCAGACAGTCGTCCGGCAAGGTCCAGTGTGATAGTTCCTGGACCGATGCCTACGTCCAGCAGCCGATCGGCAGGCTTCAGCCGGGGTAGCAGATATGCCGCGGAGTTCTCAGCAGTTCGCCAGCGGTGGGATTGCAGGACCGAGTTGTGGTGTCCATGTGAATAGACCTCGCGCGGGGACTGTGGCACGCAAGAAGTGTCAGTGCTCTGCGAGACCGTTCCACCAGCGGGGTCTGCTGCGGAAGGAATGGGTATGGATGTGCTGCACGTGGATTGCGACACCTGCGTCGCAAGAGAGATCGCCTGCAGCGACTGTGTCGTAACGGTGCTCCTCGGTGCGTCCGGTGGTGTGGTAGATCTCGACCCAGACGAGCAGGCAGCGCTGCAAGCGCTGGCCGGCTCGGGATTGGTGCCGCCGCTCAGACTGATTCCAGGGGCCCGACAGGTCCGTGACGTGCAGTCGCCGCAGGACTGGCGCGACTACGCGTGACAATTCGTTGACTAAATATCGGCGATCCTGATTGCACGTGATCTAATCGTGACCTAATGTGTCACTCACTGTCCGGTGACCACAGATGACAGCGCAGTCATCCACCGCCGCCCAGTAGGCACGTCCATCACAGCTCTCGGGCTTTGCTTAGGTCTGGGGAGGGCTGAGCTAGCCCACACGAGAGCTGCGCGCAGGAGTCGGGGAACTCGGGGAACACTGTGAATTTCACTGCGCGCGTGACGTCACGCGCATCTGAGACAAGCCGCACCACATCGATCCTTCGGGGCGTACGCACCGTTACGCTCGGGCTCACCTCGGTGGCATTGACCGCTTTGTTCGCCTTCCCGGCCAGCCTGCCGGCTGCCGCGGACCCGCCGCTGACCGCGGCGGAGGCGAGAGCAGTGATCGAACAGCTGGAGACCGACGCGGCGGCGATCGACCAGCAGTACGCCGGCGTCAAGGAGGAAATCAAGCAGGGCCGGGCGCAACTGAAGCTGAAGCAGGCTGACGTCACGGCTCAGACCGACAAGCTCGCACGGATGAGGCTTCAGGTCGGCCAGGTGGCACTCGCCCAGTTCCAGAACCGAAGCCTGGACACCGCCGCTCAGCTCATCGTCACCCCTGACACCGATCAATTCCTCAGCCAGGTCTCCACAGTGCAGAAGGTCAGTGAGAATCAGAATTCGGCGCTCCAGGACTTCCAACAGGCCCAAGCGAACCTCGCCGCGCTGGAGCATTCGGCCGAGACCGATCTGGCAGCCCTCGCTGAGAAGGAGAAGCAGCTCAAATCCCTCACTGATGCCTCTGACAAGAAGATCGCACAGGCGAAGAAGGTGCTGGGCAAGCTGACCGGCTCTCAGCGGAAGCAGATCTCCGATGCTGAGAAGAAGGCGTCCACGCGGGCCAACGCTGCCGCCGCGACGTCGCGAGGTTCCAGTCGCAACTCCGTCACGGGTTCCGGTCGTGGCGCCAAAGCCTTGGCGTACGCGAAGGCTCAGCTCGGAGAACCGTACGTTCGCAATGGCGATGGACCCAGCTCGTGGGACTGCTCCGGCCTGACAATGCGTGCCTGGGGATCAGTCGGGGTCAGCCTGCCGCACTCGTCCGGACAGCAGTACAACCGCGGCCGCTCCGTGGCCAGGTCTGATCTCCAGCTGGGCGATCTGGTGTTCTTCTACAGCGACATCCACCATGTGGGCCTCTACGCGGGCAACGGGCAGGTCATCCACGCCCCACGGCCCGGCAAGTCTGTGGAGTACATCAAGATTTCTTACATGCCATACGCGGGAGCGCGTCGGCCCGGCTAGCGCGGCCAGACGCGACAAACCTGCCGTACTGGGTCGCGCATACGCTGCCTTTGTGTCACGGGCCGGCCAATATCAGGTTGGGCGACACTTGACGGTTGCCGCGCTGACACTGGCTCTGGTCGGCTGCTCGGCGCCTGCTGTCGCCCCATCTCCGGCGCCGCCCTCGACAACAGTGGTATCGCCTGTGAGCTCGCCGCTGGACCAGGTCAGAGCGACCGTTGATTCTTTGTTCAGGGCGGCTCGTACCCGCGACCGTACGGGGTTTGAGCGCCTGATCAGTGATCGAGACCCTACGTTTCCCGACCGCGCCCGGTTGCTGTACGACAACCTGAGCACACTGCCGCTGACCACGCTCCAGATCCGTCTGGAGCCGGCCCAGTTCGAGCTGGCCGAGGCACGTACCGAGCTACTGGGTAGCAGCGCATGGGCGCAGCGCGCCGTCGTCAGCTGGCGACTCGCAGGCGACGAAGCCGATGTCGAGCACCAGATCTGGTTGACGTTCCTCTCCGACGGCGGACAGGTCAGGCTGGCCGGCACAGTCGACGAACCACTCAACAGCACCCGCGAGCAGAAGCCGAGCTGGTGGCTGGGTCCGCTCACCGTGCGGGAGCGCGGAGGGGTGACCGTGGTCGCGGGTTCTGGCCAGGCAACGGATCGCTGGGCGAGGCTGGCCGCCGCCGCCCTCGACAACGTGCGAGAGCATCTCCCAGACGGTCTGCGGCCCTCGTGGAGCGGTCACGTCGTGATTGAAGTGCCGGCAACCCAGCGCGACTTTGAGTTGGTCCTTGGCGAGCCGACCGGCAGCTACGGCTCCATTGCCGCAGTAACCCGTCGCGCCGGAACCGCGGGCGAGGCGATCCGCATAGTCGTCAACCCCAAGGCCGCACAACTTACTTCGAGCGCCTTGCAGGCGTTGCTGGAGCACGAGATGGTGCATGTCGCGACCCGCTCACCGGAATCCCCAGCCCCTATCTGGGCCGAGGAGGGTCTCGCCGAGTGGGTATCCATGGAGGCCCATCCGGACCAGCGAAGCGAAACGATCGACGACGTGCTGGCCCGAGTGCGCTCCCAGGGTGCGCCGCGCTCGTTTCCCTCCGATTCAGAATTCCAAGTCGGCGAGCACAATCTTCGATCGGCCTACGCCGAGGCCTGGCTCGCCTGTCGCTACATTGCTGACCAGTATTCCGAGATCCAACTCGGCCGCTTCTATGCCGAGCTCGATCGTGGACGCTCTCTGGATGAGGCGAGCCGGTCCGCACTCAAGATCAGTAAGGGTGAACTGATCACTAGATGGCGGGCGTATCTTGTCCGCCTGGCGTGAGCGTCGGTAATCGCGCCGCGATGAATGGAGGATCGATGAGCGGGCCCCGTGGGCGAGTCCGTCTGGCGTGGGGTTGGGGCTGGGGCTGCGAAGAGGGACGACATCATCGGGTTCAAGCGCGATGCGCGAGCGCCACTCAATCAACGCGGAAGGCTGGCAATGCCGCGGACCTTGATCATCACCAATGATTTCCCGCCGCGGGTCGGCGGCATCGAATCGTTCGTCAGCGACGTCTGCGCGCTGCTGGACCACGATGTCGTGGTTTACGCCCCAGGCACAGACGGCGCCGTGGCATCGGACCGCGACCGACCATTCCCGGTCATCCGCAATGGGCCACTGCTGCTGCCGACGCCGCGCATCGCCGCGCGGACCGTGGAGCTGCTCGGTGAGTTTGGGGCGACGCGGGTGATCTTCGGCGCCGCGGCTCCGCTCGGTCTACTGGCCCCGGCGCTACGGCGTGCGGGAGCCCGCCACATCGTGGGTCTCACTCACGGCCACGAAACCTGGTGGGCGCGGGTGCCTGCAGCGCGCCAACTGCTGCACCGGATTGGCGAAAGCTGTGATCACCTGACAACCATCTCGGGCTTTACCGAACGCTACGTCGCCAGCGCGCTCAGCCCACGTGCGCGCGGGCGGTTGCTGCGGCTAGCCCCACCAGTTGACCCAGGGCGCTTCCGCCCACCCGAAACAGTCGCCGCGCGCAGCGCCGGCCGCTGCATTGCGGTCGCCCGGCTGATTCGCCGAAAGGGAATGGCCACGCTGCTACGCGCTTGGCGGGCCGTGATCGATCGGGCCGCCACGAGCGGTGCAACACGCGAGCTGGTCCTCGTCGGCGACGGTCCGCAGCGTCCTCGGCTGGAGCGAAGCATTCACGAGCTCGAGCTGTCAGACCACGTACGCCTCATGGGAGCCTTGCCACGTGCAGCGGTGATTGGACAACTCCAGCGAGCCGATGTCTTCGCGCTGCCGGTCCGCACACTATTGGCCGGGCTCAACCCGGAAGGGCTTGGTTTGGCGGCTCTGGAGGCGGCGGCCTGCGGACTACCTGTCATCGTCGGTCACTCGGGCGGTGCGCCGGAGACTGTCCGGGACGGTGATACTGGTTTCGTAGTGCCGTCACATGATCATCAGCTCTTGGCGGAGCGGCTTGGTCTGCTGCTAGACAATCCATCTCTGGCGCAGCAGATGGGATCGCGTGGCCGCCGCTACGTCTCCGCGCACTTCGGCATGGAGTCGGCACGGGCGAGGCTACGCGAAGCACTTGATCTTTGATGACCCCAACACGCGTACGCTATGGCTCGTGGCGGATCAGACCAGCGCCAGTATCGATATCGTGGCAAAGCCCGATGAAGTGATGGCGGTCATCGCCGATTTCGAGCACTACCCCGATTGGGTCGACTCGATGAAGAGCGCCGAGGTCCTCAGCTCTGTTGCGGGTAAGGCCAAAACGGTTCGCATGGTGCTCGACCACACGCTGGTGAAGGACGACTACGTCCTTGCGTACGAGTGGAAGCCGCAGGCCGTCAGCTGGAAACTCATCGAGGGAAACCTGCTCAGGGCTATGGATGGTTCGTACCACCTGAAAGCCAACGGCGCCAAAACAACGGTGACTTACACGTTGACTGTTGATATCAACATGCCGATGATCGGGATGTTCAAGCGCAAGGCTGAGAAGACGATCATCGACAGTGCGCTCAAAGGCCTCAAGAAGAGGGTGGAAGGCTGACCACCCTCGGGACGACAACGCGCCGCAGCAGGGCCCGGATTACACCGCCACCGCTGCTGAGCATCGGTGTCGACATTGGCGGCACGAAGGTGGCCGCTGGGGTCGTCGACGAGGAGGGCAGCATTCTCGATCGATGGCAGGAACCGACTCCATCACACAGCCCGCCAGCTGTCGAAGAAGCGATCATCCGCGCCGTCGACGCATTTGCGTAAGCGGAACCGGGTTGAGGCGGTCGGGATCGGTGCGGCCGGCTGGGTAGATAACGATCAAGCTATGGTCCGGTTCTCCCCCCACCTCGCCTGGCGGTCCGAGCCGCTCAAGGCGCGGCTCACCGGGCGGATCGACATACCGCTGATCGTGGACAACGACGCGAACGCTGCCGCGTGGGCGGAATACCGCTACGGCGCAGGGCGCGGCTCGTCGGTCATGGTGTGCATCACGCTCGGTACAGGCATCGGTGGCGGCCTCGTGATCGGTGGCCGACTCTTCCGCGGCTCGTACGGTATGGCTGGGGAATGGGGACACATGGTCTCGGTTCCGGGCGGTCATTGGTGCGAATGCGGAAACCGGGGTTGTTGGGAGCAGTACGCCTCTGGCAACGCACTCGTCCGCGACGCTCGCGCGCTGGCAAGGACCAATTCCCCGACGGCCTACCGGCTCCTGGAAATGGTGGGGGGCGATCCCGACAAGATCAGCGGACCTGATGTGACCGCCGCGGCGATACAGGGCGAACCCACCTCGGTCGAACTGTTGGCCGATGTCGGGGCCTGGCTCGGTCGGGGCATCGCGAACATCGCCGCAGCCGTGGATCCTGAGGTGGTTGTCATCGGCGGTGGAGTGAGCGCTGCAGGCGATTTGCTTCTGCTGCCCGCACAGCGGGCTTTCAGCCGGACGTTGACGGGGCGCGGCTTTCGCGAGGAGGCCAGACTGGTGCTGGCGCGCTTCCGCAACGATGCTGGGCTGATTGGTGCCGCGGACCTGGCACGACACGCGATGATCGAGCCGCCCGACTCGGCGCACGCCGGCTTCTGGCCGCGTCGCCGCAAGCGCAGAGCCAGCAGAGCACGGCTGCGTCGAGAGTCCTTGCGGAGCCGCGCCCCGTCCTAGACCGTGTTTTCGTCGTCCTCGCTCGGAGACGGAAAGCGTGTCTCCTCACTCGTCCTCCGATCAGCGGCGCGCGATCTGTTACAAGACAGCTCCGTTGCCAGCGTCCGGTGGTCGATCGCGGGGGAGTCGGGTCATCAAGATGCCGAATCCGCCCACGAAGCTCCCAACGGCGACCCAGCCGGCCCAGGTGGGGAAGCTCAAGCCGAAGGTAGCTGCGAGCACGATGAGGATCGCATATCCGATGCCTATCCAGCCAAGGAGGGCCGGCACGCCGGGTCGTCGCAGCGGGGGGAGCGGCTCCGGGACATAGCGCTCCGGTTCAGCTGAGTAGGTCTGAGCGTCATGCGGCGTTTCCGCGACGCCGAACAGCGGATGATCTCCTGCCCAATTCGCTGCGCCATCGGCATCCGGAACTGAAGGTGGACTTACCGGCTCAGTGGGCGGCTCGGTGGTGTCTGTATCGGGTGCGTCGGCGGTCAGGTGATATCCCGCGACCAGCTCGGCAAAAGCGCGGTCGATCGCGTCCCGGTCGTCCTCACTCGGCAGTACCATCGGCCTCCTTCGTGAGCCGGCGGAAGAACGCAACGCTTCCGTCGAAGATATCCTCCGCGTCGTAGTCGAGGGTGGCAACATGGTAACTGCGCCGCAGCTCGATGTAGGTTTGATCGCTGGATCGTACGCCTTCCTTGATCAACCGGACAGAGGAGGCGTCGACCACATGATCATGAATTGCCCGGTAGACCAGCAGCGGCTGGTCGACGCTGTTGAGATTCCTCCGTACGTCGGCCCAGAGGAAGGTCTGGGAGTAGAAGGCACGGAGGGGGAGTCGGTGGTAGCCCCACTCGTCTTTGCCGGGCTTGGCGATGTCGTTGACGATCCCGCCGAGCGACGGAAGCAGCTTCAAGATCGGCAAAGCACGCATCCGCGGATCGCTGATGTTGATCACCGGATTGACTAGGACCAGGCCGGATACCGCAGCGCGGTGCTGCTCGGCCAACCGTAGGGACAACGCGCCACCCATCGACAACCCGGCGAGGAATACCTGCTCGCATCGAGCTCTCAGCACCGCGAAGGCCTCGTCCACGCAGGCGTACCAGTCGGTCCACGCCGTCTGGTTGCACTCTTGCCAGGTCGTACCGTGGCCCGGCAGTCGCGGCAGAAGGACCTGGAACCCTGCGGCTTCGAGATGCCTTGCCCAACCGATCATGGACATCGTCGAGCCGGTGAAGCCGTGGCACAGCAGCACCCCGATGGGGCCGTTGCCAGCCTCGTAGGGAAGCGCATCTGGGTGTACTGAGACCGCCTCTGGAGCGGAAGGCTTGGCGCGCCGCAGCCGCCCACGGATCGAGTTCAGCATCGGCCGCGTAGCGGAAGTCACGAGCGAAATCGTGGCACGCCTGCTCGCCATCGCGAAACCGATTGCCCGAGAACCCACGTCCTCGACACGTGACCGGCAACAGGACCCCCGGCGCGCATCGGGGCGTCACCACTAGGGTGAGTTCCGCCCTACGATTGGGTCGAAAAGCGGAGGTCGTTTTGCTCTATTGGGTCTTCAAATGGCTGGCGTTTGCCCCTTTGTGCAGGCTGCTCTTCAGGCCATCGATCAGCGGAGCGGACAACATTCCGGAGTCCGGTCCGGCGATCCTGGTCGGCAACCACATCTCCGCGGGCGACACCTTCCTGCTACCTGCCATGATCAAGCGTCGGCTCACCTTTCCGGCCAAGGTCGAGCTGTTCCACGGTCAGGGCTTTCGCGGCCGGGTCTTGACCTGGTTTCTCAAGAGCGTCGGCCAGCTCCCGATGGACCGCTCCGGAGGCCGGGCCAGCGCCACCAGCATGGACAGCGTGCTTGGAGTACTGCGCAAGGGAGACCTGCTCGGCATTTTTCCGGAAGGAACACGGTCCCCAGACGGCCGCCTCTACAAGGGCAAGACCGGTGTCGCTCGGCTCGTACTGCAGGCCGGAGTGCCAGTAGTACCGGTCGGCATGATCGACACTCAGTGGGTTCCGTCTCGGTTCTTCAAGATCCCAACGATGCGCCGACCGAAGATCCGGATCGGCAAGCAGATGGATTTCAGCGCTTACGCCGAGGCCGGCAGGGACCGTGCGGTGTTGCGGTGGATCACCGACGAGATCATGAACGCGGTCATGGAGCTCTCCGGCCAGGAATATGTGGATGTCTATGCCACGGCGGCCAAGGCCGCCCTGGATGAGGCCAAGGCCCTTCCGGCCAGCGCCGGTCAGCGCCCGGGAGCGGGCCGTCCTCGGCCACCCGTCCCAGTGCGTGCAGCGCACCTCGAGGAACCGCCGGTTTCGGATGTGAACGCGTGAGCGAGGGGCGAGAAGACTCGCCAACAGCTGGGAGCGAAACGATCTCAGAGACCAGCGGCGAAGCCTCCCGGAACGGCACCGACCGCCAACCTGCCGTGAGCGATGATCTGATTTCGGTTGATCGCCACGGGAAGGTCACGGTCGAGTCCGGTTCCGGTGCTGGCCCAGCCATCTACTGGGCTTTGAAGAACGTGCTACTGGGACCGGCGATCACCAAAATCTTCCGCCCGATCCACGAGGGCGCTGAGAACGTCCCCGATGAGGGCGCCGCGATTGTCGCCAGCAACCACCTCTCATTCGCCGACTGGGTGTTCATGCCGATTGCGTTGGATCGTCGGATCACCTTCGTCGCCAAATCCGACTACTTCACCCGGGCTGGAATCAAGGGCTGGGCGCAAAAGCGGTTCTTCGCCGGCACTGGTCAGGTGCCGATTGACCGGAGTGGCGGACGGGCGAGTGGGGGCGCTATCCAGGCTGGGCTGAAGGTGCTCCAGCGCGGTGAGCTGTTCGGCATCTATCCGGAGGGAACGCGCAGTCACGACGGGCGGCTCTACAAGGGGCGGACGGGCGTCGCTCGGCTTGCGTTGCTGTCGGGAGCGCCAGTGATTCCATCGGCCATCCTTGGCACCGACATCATCGCCCCACCGGGGAAGATCCTTACCAAGGTCGTCAGTCCCACCGTGAAGTTCGGACGACCATTGGATTTCTCCCGTTACAGCGGGATGAGTGAGGATCGGTTCATCCTGCGTTCGATCACCGACGAGATCATGTACGCGATCATGGAGCTATCCGGCCAGGAGTATGTGGACAGGTACGCGCCGGCGGCCAAGGAGGCCGCGGCGCGGGAAGCGAAGGCGCAAGAGGCCGACGAAGTCTCTCCTCAGGCATAGCGCCGGCTGCCCTCAGAGGTCGCGTATCAGCCGCGCGACCAGCGCCTCCGGCTGGCTGAGGGCGAGCAGGTGACCGCCCGGAAGTTGCTCAACCTCCAGCCCCAGGCGGTCTCTGGCTACCTGACGTTGGAACTCGTACGGGAAGAACCGGTCATCACGACCCGCGAGTGCGGTGGTCGGGACGTCCGGCCAGCGAGTGAGCGGAAAGCGCGTCTGGAACAGTGAGTCGACTGGCTGCTCCTCGTCCGACAGCAACGCAAGCACGTCGGGCCGCAGGTCATGAAGGAAATAGGTCTGCGCATCGAAGCCTGCATCGGGATCGCGACCCTCACGGAGATCATTGCTCTGCATAGCCTCGGCCTGGCCGGTGTTGCCCCACCATTCACCCGCCGTCTCTCCGGGCGCTGGGATCATGGCGTTGAGCAGCACGAGTTCCGAGACCGGCAGCCGGTCGCAGGTCAGAGGTGCGGCAAAGCCACCCATCGATTGAGCGACGAGGGTGACTTCGACCGGCGCCCCGGCGGCAGCGACGATTGCGTCGGCGTGGTCGGAGAAAGTCGCGCCGGGCCAGTTGGGCAAAGTCATTGCAACACTGTGGTATCCGGCCCTCTGGAGGAGCGGCTCCACAAGTTGCCAGAACCCGGCATTGCCCCCGGCACCGGGGACCAGGACGAAGCTGCGTTGCGGCATGCTTGCCATTCTGCGGTGAGCGTCCAACGGCCGGTAACTCAGCTGCCCGCGCGAGTGCCAGCGTCTACAGTGTCAGCGTGTCTCTGACGAGCCAGGTCCCTACGCTGAAAGCACTGCATGCTCTCAATCCGCTGCAGCAGCCGGCCTACTCTTCACCCCATGTGCTTGCCGAGGTCGTCGGCAAGCTTCGGACGCTTCCCCCGCTGGTATTTGCAGCCGAGTGTGACAAGCTACGCGCCAAGATGGCCAGTGTGGCGGCCGGTGAGGCTTTCATGCTGCAGGGCGGTGACTGTGCCGAGACCTTCGCCGATGTCACGGCTGGGAACATCCAGGGCAAACTCCGAACGTTGCTTTCCATGGCGGTTGTGCTGACCTATGCAGCGCAGGTGCCGATCGTGAAGGTCGGCCGGATGGCAGGCCAGTTCGCCAAGCCACGGAGCTCGGCCATAGAGACCCGCGACGGCGTCACGTTGCCGGCCTATCGGGGCGATGCGGTGAATGGCTTCGACTTCACGCCCGAGGCTCGCGAGCCGGACCCGCGGCGGCTGCTGGAGGTTTACCACGCCTCGTCAGCAACCCTGAATCTCACGCGGGCCTTCGTCACAGGCGGATTCGCCCACCTTCGCAGCGTGCACAGCTGGAATGCCGACTTCGTCAAGAACTCGGCGGCGGGCGTCCAGTACCAGAACCTCGCCAATGAGATCGATCGGGCGCTCGCCTTCATGGTCGCCTGCGGCATCGACGACGACGTCTTCCGAACCGTCGACTTCTACTCCAGCCACGAGGCGCTGATCTTGGAGTACGAGCATGCGCTGACTCGGATCGACTCCCGGACCGGGCAGCCGTACGGGGTCTCGGGACATTTGCTGTGGATCGGCGAACGCACTCGCCAGTTGCATGGTGCACACGTCGAGCTACTTCGGCATGTCCGCAACCCACTCGGAGTCAAGCTGGGGCCGGAAACCACCGCTGATAACGCGCTGGACCTGGCCGATCGGCTCGATCCTGATCATGAACCGGGACGGATCACCTTCATTACGCGAATCGGCGCAGGGAAGGTGCGAGATGTGTTGCCCGACATCGTTGCCAAGGTGACCGCCAGCGGCCGCCAGGTGGCGTGGGTCTGCGACCCCATGCACGGCAACACCTTCGAGGCGCGCAACGGCTACAAGACTCGGGCGTTCTCCGACGTGATGGCCGAGCTCAATGGTTTCTTTGACGTTCACGAGGAGCTCGGCACCTGGCCGGGCGGCGTACACGTTGAGCTCACCGGCGATGACGTGACTGAGTGCGTCGGTGGTGGCGACGATCTGGTCGAAGCAGACCTGGTGAGTCGGTACGAGACACTCTGCGACCCTCGACTGAATCGCAACCAGTCGCTCGAGCTCGCCTTCCTGGTCGCAGAGCGGCTAACCACCGGCCGAATCAAACGGCCGAACCCGGTCCAGGCGTACGTGCCGCTCACTTTTTAGGATCTGCCCGCGCAGATGGTCGCTGCTTGCTGCGTGATGGGTCTCTACGCGTGTGGCCGGCTGCGCACTAACCGCCCATCGCCGCCGAGCGATCGGCGCTTGATGCGCACTCGAGAGGGGCGGCACCCCGGACACGCACGAATACCGGACTTCGTCAGACTCTTGTCCGTGATCGATTTGCGCTCTGACACTGTCACCAAGCCGACGCCAGCGATGCGGGAGGCGATGCTGGCAGCGCCGGTCGGCGATGACGTGTACGCCGAAGACCCGACGGTGATCGAGCTGGAACAGCGGGTGGCGCGGTTGCTCGGGCACGAGGCAGGACTGTTCTGTGCCAGCGGGTCGATGTGCAACATGCTCGGTGTACGGCTCCTGGTCGAGCCGGGCCAGGAAGTGGTCTGCGATGTGCAGGCTCATATCGCTCGGGCGGAGATGGGAGCTCACAGCGCGGTCAGTGGGCTCACCATGCGGACCTTTCCCTCCACCCGAGGCCGGCTGCAACTAGCCGAGGTGGCGAAGATCATTGCGCCGTCGGCCGGCCCGTACCTGGTATCTACCGCAGCTGTGGCGGTGGAGAACACCCACAACTTTGGCGGTGGGACGATCCAACCGATCGACGAGCTGACTGCGGTGGGCGAGCTCTGTCGCGAGCACGGCATCGGCTATCACCTCGACGGTGCTCGGCTGTGGAACGCGCACATCGCGACCGGTGTGGCGCTTGAGGCGTACGGGCGGCTCTTCGACACAGTCAGCGTGTGTTTCTCCAAGGGACTCGGGGCTCCCGTCGGCTCCGTGCTGGTGAGTAGGGCGGAGAACATCGCTCGCGCCCGGGTGCTGCGGAAGCGCCTTGGCGGTGGCTGGCGCCAGGCGGGCGTACTCGCCGCGGCATGCTCGTACGCCCTTGATCATCACGTGCGACGACTTGCCGATGATCATGCAGCAGCACGCGCCTTCGCCGAGGCCGTAGCGGCCAGTGTCCCGGCCGCTGTAGCGCCGGACGCTGTCGAGACCAATGTCGTGGTGATCGACACCGGCGCGACGGCCGCAGCGCCGATCGCGGTTGCGGCTGCTGAGCGCGGAGTGCAGGTCTCCGCCCTCGGCCCTTTCATGATCAGGGCGGTCACCCATCTCGATGTGACCGCCGACGACTGCGAGTGGGCCGGCCAGCTCGTCGGAAAGCTGCTGGCCGGATAGCGGCACAGCACCCGTCATCAGCATGCGATGGCCCGCCCCCTACGGTGGGGGAATGCGGATCACCCACCTTGGGCATGCGGCTGTGCTGGCCGAGACCGACAGCGCACGAATCCTCATCGATCCGGGGAATTTCTCCGACGCATGGCACTCCCTAACTGATCTTGACGCGGTGCTTGTGACCCACCAGCATCCGGACCATCTCGATCCCCAGAACTTGCTCGCCCTGCGGGCGGCAAACCCCTCCGCGATCCTCCTGGTCGAGCCGTCGATCCTCGGTCTGATCAGTTCCGGCGACCTGCCATCGCTGGGTGAGAATCGCGCCGGGTTGGCGCCGGACGACCACACGATCGTCGGTGATGTGCAGGTGACCGCAGTCGGTGGGGAGCACGCAGTCATTCATCGCGACATACCGCGGATCGGCAACGTGGGCTACGTGTTGCGCTCGGAAGGCCAGCCGACACTGTTCCACCCCGGCGATTCTTACGACACCGTTCCGAACGGCATCGACATCCTTGCCGTGCCGGCGTACGGACCCTGGGCGGCAATGAAGGAGACCATCGACTTCGTTCGGGCGGTTGGGGCGTTGGAAGGATTCCCGATCCATGATGAGCTGCTCAGCGACCAAGGCCGAACCGTCGCGTTCAATCGGCTCAACGAAATGACCGCGACTCGCGTGGTCAATTTGCGTGGAGGGGCCACCCACGAATTCTGAGGCGCGCAGTCACTGGCCAGGGCCGGTCGGGCACCTGCTGCAATGGACTCATGGAACAGCACAGCGTCACGGTGGGTATCGGCCCGGTCTCGTTCGAAGACCTGGAAGCGGTGGCGCGCCACGGAGCCCAAGTCGTCATTGCCGACGACGCTTGGGCTGAGGTCCGGAAATCACGCGAAATCATCGAGGCCCTGGCTGACGATGAACAGCCGCACTACGGGGTATCGACCGGCTTCGGTGCGCTGGCGACCCGGCACATCCCAGTCGAGCTGCGCGGTCAACTGCAGCGCAGCCTGATCCGCTCGCACGCGGCTGGATCCGGACCGGAGGTCGAGCGGGAGGTGGTGCGGGCCCTCATGCTGCTGCGGATCTCCACCCTCGCTACAGGTCGCACCGGTATCCGCGAGGAGACGCTGCGCTGCTACGTTGCCCTGCTCAACGCCGGCCTCACGCCGATCATCTACGAGTACGGCAGCCTCGGCTGCTCCGGCGACTTGGCCCCCCTTGCACACTGTGCTCTCGCGCTGATGGGCGAGGGGTTCGTCCGGGACATGTCCAGCGCTCTCATTCCGACGCACGATGCATTGGCCGCCGCTGGCGTCGCCCCCGTCACGCTCGCCGAGAAGGAGGGCCTGGCCTTGATCAACGGCACTGACGGCATGCTCGGCATGCTGCTGCTCGCGATCATCGATCTGCGGCGGTTGCTCAAGGTCGCGGACATCACGGCGGCGATGAGTGTGGAAGGTCTGCTCGGCACCGACGATGTCTTCGCGGAGGATCTACACGCTCTCCGGCCGCATCCGGGACAGGCCGCTTCGGCCAGCAATGTGCGCCGGATCATGGCCGGCAGCGAGATCCGGGAAAGCCACCGTACCGAGGCCTGCACCCGGGTTCAGGATGCCTACTCACTGCGCTGCGCTCCACAAGTGGCTGGTGCCGTGCGGGACACAGTTGATCATGCCGAACGGGTCGCGCTGATCGAGTTGGCGTCGGCCATCGACAACCCGGTGATCACGCTCGACGGCCGAGTCGAGTCCAACGGCAACTTCCACGGCGCACCTCTCGGTTATGTACTGGACTTCCTCGCCATCGCAGTGGCCGACCTGGCTAGCATCGCCGAGCGGCGCACCGACCGCTTTCTCGACAAAGCCCGCAGCGGCGGGCTCAATGCCTTTCTGGCGGCCGACCCCGGTGTCGACTCCGGCCACATGATCGCCCAGTACACGCAAGCTGCGATCGTCTCCGAGCTCAAGCGGCTCGCAGTACCGGCCTCGGTCGACTCAATTCCCAGCTCGGCAATGCAGGAAGACCACGTATCCATGGGCTGGTCGGCAGCGCGCAAGTTGCGCCGCGGCCTCGATGGCTTGACTCGCGTGCTGGCCATCGAGCTGCTGACGGCCGGGCGCGGCATCGAGCAGCGGTTGCCGCTGCAACCGGCCCCCGCCAGCGCTGCGGTCATCGCCGCACTACGCGCTGCCGGGGCACCGGCATCCGGCACGGATCGCTGGCTCGCACCTGAGATCGACATCGCCGTCGAGCTAGTTGCCAGCGGGGCCGCGGTCGCGGCCGTCGAGTCGGTGACCGGCTCTCTCACATGATCAACGACCGTTCGAGCTGCGAGCGTGGGCATTGCGCGAGCAGCTCCCAATGAAAGGGAGACGCAGAGATGGAAGGCGCACGACCCGTACGCGCACCCCGTGGCACCACACTGACCGCACGCTCCTGGGCCACCGAGGCTCCGCTGCGGATGCTGATGAACAACCTCGATCCCGAGAACGCCGAACGGCCCGATGATCTTGTCGTGTACGGCGGCACCGGCCGCGCAGCCAGGGACTGGCGGGCGTACGACGCCATGGTGCGTACTCTGACGACGCTGGCGCCGGACGAGACCATGCTTGTCCAGTCCGGCCGCCCGGTCGGGGTGATGCAGACGCATGAATGGGCACCACGAGTGATCTTGGCCAACTCGAACCTGGTCCCCGACTGGGCCAGCTGGCCAGAATTCCGCCGGTTGGAGAAGCTCGGGCTCACCATGTACGGCCAGATGACCGCAGGCTCGTGGATCTACATCGGCACGCAGGGCATCGTGCAGGGCACGTACGAGACCTTCGCAACGGTCGCGGAGAAGCGGTTCGGCGGCACGCTCGCCGGCACCTTGACCCTGACCGGCGGTTGCGGTGGGATGGGCGGCGCCCAGCCGCTGGCCGTGACGTTGAACGAAGGCGTCTGCCTGATCATCGATGTGGATCGAGCGCGACTGCAGCGCCGGGTTGAGCATCGCTATCTCGACGAGATTGCCGATGATCTTGATCAGGCTGTCTCGCGTGCGATGACCGCCAAGGCCGAGCGGCGGGCCACCTCGATTGGTGTCGTCGGGAACTGTGCCGAGGTCTTCCCAGAGCTGTTGCGGCGCGGCGTACCGATCGACATCGTCACCGACCAGACCAGCGCTCACGATCCGTTGTCCTACCTCCCGGAGGGGATCAGCGTGGAGGACTGGGCCAGCTACGCCGAGCAGAAGCCCGAGGAGTTCACCGACCGGGCGCGGGCCAGCATGGCGCGCCATGTGCAGGCGATGGTGGAGTTCCAGGATGCCGGTGCGGAGGTCTTCGACTATGGCAACTCGATTCGCGACGAGGCCAGGCTGGGTGGTTACGAGCGTGCCTTCGAGTTCCCCGGCTTCGTGCCGGCTTACATCCGTCCGCTCTTCTGCGAGGGCAAAGGCCCGTTCCGCTGGGTGGCGCTGTCTGGCGACCCGCGCGACATCGAGGTCACTGACCGGGCGGTGATGGATCTCTTCAGCGACAACGACCGGTTGCAGAAATGGCTGCGGGGTGCTCGCGACAAGATCAGCTTCCAAGCCCTGCCGGCCCGCATCTGCTGGCTCGGCTACGGTGAGCGGGACAAGGCCGGCTTGGCCTTCAACGACCTGGTCGCCTCGGGCAAGATCAGCGCGCCTATTGTCATCGGGCGCGATCATCTGGACTGCGGCTCGGTCGCCAGCCCGTACCGGGAGACTGAGGCGATGCTCGACGGCTCGGACGCCATCGCCGACTGGCCCCTGCTGAATGCCATGATCAACACCGCGTCTGGAGCCTCGTGGGTGTCGATCCACCATGGCGGTGGAGTAGGAATTGGCCGCTCCATCCACGCCGGGCAGGTATCGCTCGCCGACGGCACGGAGTTGGCCGCCCAGAAGCTGGCGCGCGTGCTGACCAACGATCCCGGCATGGGAGTGATCCGGCACGCCGACGCCGGCTACGAGCGGGCCGAGCAGGTGGCAGTCGAGCGTGGCGTACGGATCCCCATGCAGGAAGGAAGCTGACGGTGATCATGGCCCAGGCCGGAACCTTCCAGCAGCTGTGGTCGGCGATCGCAGACATCGGCCGCGACACGACCACCGGCGGCTACCGTCGCTTCGCCTGGACTGAGCCGGATCTGAGGATGCGGGAGTGGTTCGCCGGCGAGTGCGCGGCACGCGCTATGGATCTGGTCGAGGACCGGATGGGCAACCAGTGGGCCTGGTGGGGTGATCCCGATATGGCCGCCTCCGGGGGCATCGTCACGGGATCCCATCTGGACAGCGTGCCGGACGGTGGCGCCTTCGACGGGCCGCTCGGCGTGGTCAGTGCACTGGCGGCAATCGACCAGCTCAGGGCTGACGGCTTCCAGCCACGCCGCCCGATCGGCGTTGTGAACTTCGTAGACGAGGAGGGCGCCCGCTTCGGCGTTTCCTGTATCGGATCGCGGGTGATCACCGGAGCACTGAACCCCGACAGGGCGCGGGCAATGCGTGACGCCGACGGTGTGACCATGGCGGAGGCAATCCGCCGGGCCGGGCGGCAGCCGGACCACCTGGGTGCGGATCCGGAGACTCTCGGTCGCATCGGGTTGTTCGTTGAGCTGCACATCGAGCAGGGTCGCGGCCTGATCGACCTCGGGCGTGCCGTAGCGGTTGGCAACCGGCTCTGGCCGCACGGCCGGTGGCGGATCGATATCCCTGGTGAAGCCAACCACGCCGGCACCACCAGGCTGAGCGATCGCCGGGATGCGATGATCGGCTGCGCGCGCGCCGTACTGGTGGCGCGTGCTGCCGCCGAAGCGCACGGCAGCCTCGCGACAGTCGGGAAGATCAGCATCCAACCGGGCGGCGTGAACGCCATCGCTCGCTCTGCCATCGCCTGGCTCGATGCCCGGGCCGACGGGGAGCAAGCGCTGCGCGCCACCGTGGCTCAGATCGAAGATGAGGTCGCCAGCTCAGGGGCGGTCCTCACCGAGGAGTCGCGAACTCCGCAGACCGCCTTCGATGATGCCCTGGTGACCCGGCTGGCCCGCCTGCTCGATGGCGCACCAGTGATGAGTACTGGCGCGGGCCACGATGCGGGGATTCTTTCGAACGCCGGCGCGCGGGCGGCGATGATCTTCGTCCGCAACCCGACCGGGGTATCCCACTCGCCAGCCGAGTGGGCCGAGCCGGAGGACTGCCTTGCCGGTGTTGCCGCTTTGACGACAGTGCTGGCTGACCTGGCGGGATCCGAGCCGTGAGCTCGTACTGGGCCGCGTACGCCTGGTTGCCGGACGGTTGCCAGGCAGGCGTGAGCTTTGACGTGGATAAGGGGCGTTTCGCGCGCGTTCAGGTCGGTGTCGAGCCGCGAACCGGTCAGCAGATCCTGAGCGGCGTGACACTTCCGGGTCTCGCGAACGGCCACAGCCACGCCTTCCATCGCGTTCTCCGGGGGCGGACACACGCTGGCGGCGGCAGCTTCTGGACCTGGCGTGAACAGATGTACGCCCTCGCCGCCCGCCTCGACCCCGATTCCTACCTCGCGCTCGCCCGAGCTGTGTTTGTCGAGATGGCACAGGCGGGCTACACAGTCGTGGGGGAGTTCCACTATCTGCACCATGATCAACACGGCCGCCGGTACTCCGATTCCAATGCCATGGGCAAGGCGCTGATCCAGGCTGCCAGCGAGGCCGGCATCCGGCTGACACTGCTGGACGCCTGCTATCTGGCCGGCGGGCTGACCGCGACCGGCCATCTTCCGCTGGATGCGGTGCAGACCCGCTTCAGCGATGGAGATGTCGATCACTGGCAGGCCCGGGTGAGCCAACTCACCGAAGCTGACCGGATACGTATCGGCGGCGCTGTGCACTCGGTTCGCGCCGTACCTGCCGAGGCTCTCGGCAGGATCGGCGAGGCGACGGGGGAGCGCCCTTTGCATGTCCACCTCAGTGAGCAACCGGCGGAGAACGCCGCGACCCGGGCCTTCTACGGTCGCACCCCGACCGAACTGCTTGATGATCACAGCCTGCTCGGCCGCCGCACCACCGCGGTGCATGCCACTCACCTCACCGACACCGACATCAAGACGCTGGGTGGTAGCCAGACGTCGGCATGCTTCTGTCCAACGACTGAGCGTGATCTTGCCGACGGCATCGGTCCTGCCCGGCGGCTGGCCAGCGCCGGCAGCCCGCTCACACTCGGCTCAGACCAGCAGGCAGTGATCGACCCGTTCGAGGAAATGCGTGGCCTTGAGCTACACGAGCGGCTGGCGACCGGCGACCGTGGCTGCTTCACTCCTGGCGATCTGATCATGATCGGCAGTGCAGCCGGGTACCGCAGTCTGGGCTGGCCCGAGGGCGGTCGGATCGCCGATGGAACCTTCGCGGACTTCGTTGTGGTCCGCCTCAACTCGGTGCGCACCACAGGTGCCAGTCCCGATCAGATCGTTTTTGCTGCCACCGCAGCCGACGTTGACCACGTCGTCGTCGGCGGCGAGGTGATCGTCCGCGACGGGCAGCATCAGCTTGGTTCACCCGCCCGGCTGCTCACGGCGGCTCTTGATCAGCTAGGAGCAGTATGAGCAGCACGGCGGTCACCGGGATCGGCGAGCTGGTCACCTGCGATGGCACCGGTCCTGACAAGCTCGGCATCCGGTCCAACGCCGCGCTTGTTGTCGAGGACGGCATGATCGCTTGGATCGGCTCAGCCGCCGATACTCCCGCTGCCGACGCCCGGATTGACGTTGCCGGACGTGTCATCATTCCCGGTTTCGTCGATTCGCACAGCCACCTGATCTTCGCTGGCGACCGAGCAACAGAGTTCGCAGCCCGAATGACGGGCCAGCCGTACGACGGCGGTGGCATCGGCGTCACCGTTGCCGCTACCCGTGCCGCCACCGATGAGGAGCTGACCCGGCTGGTCGCGGCGCGGGTCCACGAGCTACGAGCTCTAGGTACCACCACCATCGAGATCAAGAGTGGCTACGGGCTCACTCTTGCCGACGAGCTCCGGACACTTCAGATCGCCTCCCAATTCACGACCGAAACCACCTTCCTGGGTGGCCATGTGGTGCCGGCCGAGTACGTAGCGGACCGGTCGGGATATGTCGATCTTGTGGCTGGGCCGATGTTGCATGCAGCGGCTCCGTACGCGCGCTGGATCGACGTGTTCTGCGAGCCCCACTCGCCGCACGCCTTCGACGCCGACGAGGCCCGCCACATCCTCAAGGCGGGAGCTGCGGCCGGCCTCGGGCTGCGGCTGCATGGCAACCAGCTCGGCCCGGGGCCAGGCGTACAGCTGGCGGTCGAACTGGGGGCCGCCAGCGTCGATCACTGCACCTATCTCGATGACGCCGATGTCGACGCGCTGGCCGCAGCGGCGGAGGACACGGTGGCGACGCTGCTTCCTGGGGTTGAGTTCTGCACCCGGTCGCCGTATCCGGACGCGGCCCGGCTGCTCGCCGCGGGTGCGTCGATCGCGTTGGCGACCGATTGCAATCCCGGGACCTGCTATTCGAGTTCGATGCCATGGGTGATCTCTCTGGCAGTTCGCGAACTCGGCCTTACTCCAGCTCAGGCACTCCTCGCCGCTACAGCCGGCTCGGCAAAGTCGCTGCGGCGTGGCGATATCGGTCGACTCGTGCCAGGAAGCCGCGCCGATTTCGCCATGCTCGAAGCACCCTCATATCTGCATTTGGCCTATCGCCCTGGAGTGCCGATTGCTCGGCCTCTGCCAATCCATACGCTTGTTGGCTTAGGAGATCCATGAGAAATCTGCTATGCGTCATCGGCCGTCACGAGTGGCGACTCAAGTACGACACCGAGGGCCGGCCGTTTGAGATGTGCGGACGACCACAGTGTTATCACCTTCGGAATGACGACTCTCCATCGGACGGGTCATATCCCGGCCCTGATCGAGGCTCGCCACCCCCGCGCTTTCAACCACCCACCTACGGGTCCGGTGTTGATATGGGAGGCGGAGGAGGAGGTGAAGGAGGAGGAGGAGGAGGAGGATAAGTTCGCGCCTGCGCAGTGACCGTAAGCCTTGCGACCTGGCCTACTCAAGGACCACATTTCCTGTACCTATCGCGATCAGGATGATCACGATGGTGCTACTCACCTGGCGTACTCCTTTGCCCTCAGGAGGCGTCTCTCCGGCTGCTCAACCAGGTACATCGCGGACACAACGGCCAAGCCGCCGATGACCATCCGTATGGTGACACTCTCGCCGCCGAAGGCAACCGCGAAAGCTGCTGCAAAGACCGGTTCCATGGCCATGATCACCGCAGCTCGGGGCGGCTCGATATGCGCCTGAGCCCAGGTTTGCAGCACCATGGTGAGTGCACCCGCAACGATCGCGAGGTAGAGCACAAGGAGCCAGTCATGGCCGTTGGCTGGCAGCTGAATGCCGGCACCCGATCCTGGAGTCAGCCACAGAGCCGCAACTGCGCACATCACTGCGATCACGATCAACTGAACCAAGCTGAGGCTGATCGCGGTCTGCGGCGTGCTGAACTTCCCCAAGGCCACGATGTGGCGGGCGTAGAGCAGTGCCGCTATGACGGTGAGCAGCTCACCGTAGCCAAGCGTGAACCCGCGCAGCGCAAGTACACCGAGCCCGAACAAGGCAAGGAAGACCGCGAACCACGTGATATTGGCGATCCTGCGACGCAGGATCACTGCTGTCAGTATTGGTGTGGCAACGACGTACAGCCCAGTAACGAAGCCCGACACACTTGCTGCAGTGTGGGCTAGACCGGCGGTTTGGAGGACCTGCGCTGACCCGTACAACAATCCAAGCAGTACGCCCTGGGTGAGCACCGGGCGGGAAATCTGAACTCGGGGGCCGACGATGAGGCCTAGTGCCACGGCGGCGATAGCGAACCGAATTGCCAGCAGGTCGGACACCGGAATCCGGGTTACCAGATCCTTGATGAGAATGAATGTTGATCCCCAGGCGGCAGCCATCGCCAGCAGTGCCAGGAAGGCTACACGCGTGTGGGACCTGGCAACCAGCACCGACCCAGCCTAAGCCACGCTCGCCGGATGCTTGTGTGGAGTTATCTGCTGGCGAAACACCCGCCCCGCATACGCGGGAGGTCATGTGCAGCACCTTTCTGGCTGAGCCTCAGATGAGGTCCGCTGGGAGCTCAGACCACGTACAGGATGACCGTCGAGCCCTTGGCTGCCGTGGCACGGCCGCCCGGGTTGGTGTAGACCACATAGCCGACTCCGGCGCGATTGACGCCGACGGGCTGCACTTTGGTCTTGAAGCCGGCCTCCCGCATCACCTTCCGGGCCGCAGGAACTGCCATCCGCTGCACATTGGGCACCGTGACGAGCAGTGGTCCCAACGATCTGGTGAGCGTGATCGTTTCCCCCCTGGCCGCATCACCGGAACGCGGATCCTGACGCAGCACGAGATCCTTGGCGACCTTGTTGGAGTACGCGCTCCGCTCGACGACCTGAAAGCCCGCTCCCTTGAGAGCGGCTGACGCCGCATCGTACGGCGTGCCCCGGTAGTCGGTGATCGAAACTGGCTTCGGCCCGGCGCAGACCACGAGGTTGATCGCCGTGCCCTTCTTGAGGCGGGCGCCTGGCCGCTCCGACGCACGGAGCACTGTACCGGCGGCAACTTGGTCGCTGTAGCCGTCAGCGACTCTGCCCACGGCCAGCTTGGCCTTCTCGATCGCGGCCTCAGCCACAGATTGGGACAGGCCGACCACGACGGGCATCGGATGCCGCTCGGGGCCCTTGGACACCGCAGCTTCGATCTTGCCGCCCCTCAAGATCTTGGTGCCGGGTCCGGGCTTGGTCGAGACCACCATGCCGCGCGCCACGGTCTCGCTGTACGCCTCGGAGAAGTCGACCGAAAGGCCCACTTTCGCCGCGACTCGCTCGGCCTCAGCTCTGCTGAGCGAATCAAGGACTGGCGCGGTCGTGAACCGGCCCTCCGTCAGGTACCAGCCCGCCAAGGCGGCGGAGGCGGAGATCAGCACCACGAGCAAGAAGGCCAGCCAACCCCTGCGACGTTTCCGGGCCCGGCGCTCGCGCTCGCTCGCGGCCAGGCGTTCGGCTGTCGGCGCGTGTACGGGCCTCGGCACCACTGGCGGCGGGGCGTCGATCAGAGTACGTGGCGTGCCCGACGGGCGAGACTGGGCCTGGGCGGCGGGCACAGGTGTGGGCACCATCTGGGTCACTTCGTAGTCAGCGCGATCGCGCCGCTTCGGCCCATTGGCTCCCTGACTCGGCGTGCTGCGCAGCTCACGGGTGAGCTCGGGATCGTCGGCCAGACCTTGCTGGAGCGCTATCCGGGCGCGGCGTACCTGAGCGAGGAAAACCTTCGCGTCGGGTTGCCGGAGGTTCGCATTCCGAGCCGTCGCCCGGGTGACCAGGGCGTCCACGTAGGGCGGAATCGGGCCCCCGGTCGGGCCGACCGATGGTGGGGGCACGTCGCGGTGTACGTGCGCGTACGCGATCTGGATCGGAGTGTCGCCAGTGTGCGGCTTGCGCCCGGTCAGCAGCTCGAAGAGCACCACGCCGGCGCTGTACACGTCCGAGCGTGCGTCCGCCTGCCCGGCCATCACCAGCTCCGGCGGGAGATAGGAAACGGTTCCGATCAGCAGCCCTTGGGTGGCGGTGGAGGTTTGCGAGGAGACAGCCTTGGCCAGCCCGAAGTCGGCGACCTTGATCCGGCCGCGGTCGCTGATCAACACGTTCTCAGGCTTCACGTCGCGATGGACCAGTCCGGCGTCGTGGGCGGCGGCGAGGGCGGCGAGCACCGGCTCCATGAGTTCCAGTGCCCTGGCCGGCGGCAGCGGTGCCTCCCGATTGAGCACGTCGCGCAGGGTTTGCCCCTCGACATACTCCATCACGATGTAGGGACGACTGTTAGGGCCCTCGAGGTCTTGACCCTGGTCGAAAACCGACACCACATTCGGGTGAGACAGCTTGGCAGCCGCTCGCGCTTCACGATCGAACTTACGCGCGAACTCGGCTTCATCACCGAGCCCTACATGCATCACCTTGACGGCAACCGTACGAGTCAGGCGCATGTCTACAGCCCGGTAGACGGTCGCCATCCCGCCCCGGGCCAGCCGCTGGGTGATCTGATAACGACCGTCCAGAAGACGACCAACCAAGGGGTCGCCAACGGTCGTCATCGTCACGTTTGCTCCAAACACGGTGGGGAAGGTGGCCGTGTTGGCCTCGGGGGCGAGTCTAGAAGTGACCTCGTGCTGCCACGGCCGAGGCGCGCCGCGGCCAGTCGATTCGTCTGGCATCAGGCGCTAGTCGATTCGTCCGGCATGAGGGGGCTAGTCGATTCGTCCGGCATGAGTCGAGGATGCCTCAGCGTATCGGCGAACCGGAATGCGTCCTGAACATCGGGCCAGCCGGCCAGCGCGTACCGCGTACCTCATCGCTTCCGCCATCCGGACCGGATCCTCCGCCCGGGTGACCGCCGAGGCCAGCAGCACAGCATCGCAGCCCAGCTCCATGGCATGGGCCGCTTCAGAGGCGGTACCGATGCCGGCATCCAGTACGACCGGGACAGCAGCGTGTTCGACGATCAGCTCGATGTTGTGCGGATTGCGGATGCCAAGCCCCGAGCCGATTGGCGCGCCCAGCGGCATGACTGCGGCGCAGCCTGCATCGGCCAGCTTGCGTGCCACGATCGGATCGTCGTTGGTATAGGGCAGGACCACAAAGCCGTCGCCGACCAGCCGTTCCGCAGCGTCCAGTAGCTCGATCGGGTCGGGCAGCAAGGTGAGTTCGTCGGCAATGACCTCGAGCTTGATCCAGTTGGTCTCCAGTGCTTCCCGCGCCAGCTGAGCAGTCAGCACTGCATCTGCGCTGGTGTAACAGCCGGCGGTGTTGGGCAGTACCGCAATGTGATGGCGGTCGAGAATGTCGAGCAGGGATCCGGGAGCGCTCACCTCGATACGCCGCATGGCGACTGTCGTCAGCTCGGTGCCGGACGCCAGCAGTGCAGCCTCCATCACCTCGAGACTGGGTGCACCGCCGGTCCCCATGATCAGCCGCGAGCTGAACTCCTTGCCGGCGATCACCAGCGGATCAGCTTGGACGAGCACCTCAACCACCCCGGCCCCCCATGTGCCCTGAGCCCGTCGAAGGGCACGACTCAACCACCCTGCACCGCCGTGACGATCTCTACCTTGGCCCCATCCGTCAGCTCCGTGCTGGCGTGCTGGCTCCTAGGGATCACCTGTCCGTCTACCGCGACTGCGATGCCGCGTCGCGTGGAGGCCCCCTCGGGCAGGCCGAGTACCTCGCTAAGCCGGACCGGCGGAGCGACCTCGCGAGCTTGGCCATTGACGTGAATGATCATCGGGTACGCCCGCCGGTCAGCACGAAGCGGTCGAGTGTAAACGGAGCAGCGAGGCTGTCCAGCTCGCCACTGATGATCAGCTTCGAGATGACGTCGGCCGTGACGGGAGTCAGCAGCACACCATTGCGATAGTGGCCCGTGGCCAGCACCACGCCGTCCAGGTCGCAGCGACCCAGGATCGGCGCATTGTCTGGAGTGCCGGGCCGCCAGCCGACTGACATCTCGGCCAACGCGTACTCAGCGGTCATCGGCATCACCGTACGTCCGTCCCGTAGCAGCTCATACACCGCGCCGGCGGTCACCCGTTGATCGAAGCCGAGCTCCTCGACGGTCGCGCCCAGGACCACCTCTCGACCACTTTCCCGAGGAACCAGGTAGATCTCCGAGCCCCGGCTGTACGCGCGGATGGTGAGACTCGGAGCGGGCAGCCGGCCCGGATCCAGCCGGACGATCTGGCCTTTGACCGGGCGAACGGGAAGATCAGGAAGTCCACTGATCTGGCGTGCCCACGCACCGTTCGCTACCACGACCCGGCCGGCGCCAATGGTTTGTCCGTCAGCGAGCTCAACGCCGGTTACCCGACCATTCGATGAGGTGACGCGATGGACGAAACCAGGCACCTCGCGTACGTGGATCCGGTGACCCGCTTCGATCAGCGCTTGCATGAGCAGCCGGTTGTCGCAACTCCAGTCGCCCTCGACCAGTAGTCCGGAGCGAATCGTCGGTGCCAGCAGCGGCTCGTGGCGCCGGCACTCTCGGCTGGTCAGCCGCTCGCCGGGATGACCCGCCCGTGCCAGAAAGTCAGCGAAGTTCTCCAGACGCGCAGCATCGTCGGCGTCACACGCCACCGAGAGGCTCGGCGCCTGGCGAAGGCCGGCCGGCAGGCCGCTGGCAACCTCCAGTTCGGCAACGAAGTCGGGATAGCGGCTGCGTGAGGCGAGGTTCAGTTGCAGGAGTCGCTGCTCGGTGAAGGTTGCCTCGGTGATGGGCGCAAGCATGCCAGCGGCGACCCGAGAAGCGGCCGCAGATCGCTCACCGACGACCACGACCACATCAATGCCAGCCTGCCGGAGACGCCACCCGATAGAGGTGCCGATCAGGCCACCGCCGATCACGACGACGTCAGCGGTCGAGGAGATCCGGGCGGAGCTCACCGGGACAGTTTAGTGTTGCGTCGGCCAGGACCCTCTGCCGCTGACTGCCGCGGCGGTGTTCGTCGGCTTGGCCCGTAGGCCCACTGCTAGTCGACGCCAACCCACACTTAGTGTGGTGACGGGATTTCGTCTGGAGGTATCACGCGGCCATGGAACTCGGACTCACCACATTCGCTGAGATCACTGATCCAAATGTGTCGCCAGGCGAGCGACTGCGGCAGGTCGTCGCAGAGGCCAGGCTTGCCGACGAGCTGGGCCTTGAGGTCTATGGCATCGGTGAGCACCACCGGCCGGACATGGCAGCGTCAGCTCCGGAGATCGTTCTTGCAACCATCGCTGGATGCACGAAAACGATCAAGCTGTCCAGTGCCGTTATCGTGCTCAGCTCCGCTGATCCCGTACGGGTGTTCCAGAACTTCGTCACGCTCGACCTGTTGTCGGGTGGACGCGCGGAGCTGATGGTCGGCCGGGGGTCGTTCACCGAGTCGTTCCCCTTGTTTGGTTACTCCCTCGGCGATTACGACGAGCTCTTCGCCGAAAAGCTCGAACTGCTACTGAAGCTGCGCGAAGATCAGCCGGTCACCTGGCGTGGCAAGTTCCGCGCACCGCTGGACGATGTCCAGGTCTATCCCCGTCAGGAGGGCCGCCCGCTCCCGATCTGGGTCGCCGTGGGCGGCACGCCGAACTCAGTCATCCGGGCCGGTACCCTCGGCCTGCCGATGGCACTTGCGATCATTGGTGGCCGTCCGGCAGCCTTCACGCCGCTCGTTGAGCTCTACCGCAGGGCCCTCGAACACGGAAATCATGACCCCACTACGCCACTTGCGGTTCACAGCCACGGCTACGTCTCCACCGACGAGCGCACGGCGCGAGCGGAGTTCCTGCCGGCGTATCGCCAGACGTTCGCCAAGATCGGCAGGGAGCGTGGCTGGTCCCCGATGTCGGATGCGGCTGTCGAGGATCTGATTGGGCCCGAAGGAGCGCTGTTCTTCGGTCAGCCGGAAACCGTGGCCGACAAGATCATCCGGCTGCATCAGCTGATGCATCTCGATCGTTTCGAGCTGCATGTCTCCCATGTTGATCATCAGAAGACCATGCGCTCGATCGAGCTCTTCGGGACGGAGGTCGCTCCGCTGGTCCGGCAGGAGCTGGGCGCTCGATCGCCGGTCTGAGACGCCCACCACCTGGGACAGGGCAACCCCGCCGGCTGCACGTCACAATGACGACATGCGCGAAGTCGTCGACGGCGTGATTCAAATCCCCATCGGGCGGCGTGCTCTTCGCAGGCGATGCGGCCGGTGGTCGGCGTAATGGGCGGATCCGCCGTTCACCGCGGATGGTCACCGAGGATCGCGTCGCCGAGTTGCGGAGCATCGCACGGCTCGGGGACCTCAGGTTTGAGTCGGCCGTACTCGGGCACGGTAGAGCGATATCCCGCGAGGCGGCGCAGCGGTTCCGGGAGTTCGCCGCACGCGGCTAGCGACACAGCGGTGGGGCCTAGCCCAGGCTGCTCGATCGCTAATTGAGACCACCGGCCGGCTGCGACTGTGGATGGCAGGATGCACACGTGGTTGCTCTCCAGATTCGCGGGGTCTCGGAACCCACGCGTCGCACCCTCTCGGTCGAAGCGAGCGCTCGCGGCGAGTCCTTGCAGGAATACCTTCTCGATCTGCTCGATCGCGAGGCGCGTGACATCGACAGCCGTCGACTCCTTGCCGAATTGACGGCTGGTCCATCGGGGGATGGACCGCAGCCCATCAGCTTTGTAGAACTGATCCGTTCTGAGCGAGAACGCCAAGGCTCATCGCTGAGCAGCAAACTGAGTTAACCCACTTTGCTTGCTGCTTCACACACGTTGGAACCTGCGTACGGCGCCCGAAAACTGGGTCTACCCAGTTTGCTGACACAGCGAGCTCGCCCCAAGTCGTCTGGCTGAGGGCCACTATCGTGGCTTTGTGACTGCGCTGATGGGTCTGGAGGCCCGCCTCCGCCTTGCCCGGCTCTACCTGTGCACGGATGCACGAGAGAAGCAAGGCGATCTCGGGAGCTTCCTGCAGGCGGTTTTTGCTGGTGGCGTCGACATTGTGCAGATCCGCCAGAAGGACATGAAACCAGAGGCAGAGCTGGCGGCCCTTGAAATAGCCCGCGAGGCCGCCCGACCGTACCAGGGCATCGTCTGCGTGAACGATTCCCCCGAGCTGGCCGGACGATTCCAGGCCGACATGTTGCACCTCGGCCAGGCCGACGGCTCGGCTGCGGAAGCCCGTAAGTACCTGCATCGCTGGGCGCTCATCGGCCGTTCCACCCATGCGCCGCGCCAGACCGACAAGGCGATCAAGGACCCCAACGTGGACTACTTCTGCGTTGGACCCGTCTACGCCACCTCTACCAAGCCCGATTACGAGCCGGTTGGCCTTGACCTGGTCCGTTATGCCGCTCGGAGAGCGCGAGCCGGACGGATCAAGTCGAGGCCGTGGTTCGCCATTGGCGGTATCTCAATGGACAATCTCGACGATGTGATCGAGGCGGGGGCGCGGCGGGTCTGCGTCGTACGGGCGATCACCCAGGCCTCCGATCCGGAGGAAGCGGCTCATCGGCTCAGTAGCAGACTTCGCGCCGCCTGGAAGGCTGATCCGGCAATGGAGCGGTATACGTTCCAGGCATTGTCGGAACCCGTATCAAGGTCATGAGTCGTTAGTTTTGGACTAGAAAGGTTCCGGCGACGAACCACTAGAACTCGCGCCGCACGGCAGCGTCGGCCAGGGCCGTCAGGCCGGTTCGACCCTCCTCGGTGATCTCGCTATCGTGCAATGCCTTGAGGGCGCGCTCGTAGTACTCGTTGATCATCGACTCCACAGCGTCCCGAGCGCCCGACTCGACAATCACCTGCTGCAGCTCATTGATTCCGGTTTCGTCCAGCCCAGGGTCGCCAAGTCGTTGCAACAGGAGTTTCTGGCCGGCGTCGCCGGCGTGCGCGTACGAATGCGCCACCAGCACGGTGCGCTTACCTTCGCGAAGATCATCTCCGGCCGGCTTGCCAGTGACCTTCGGATCCCCGAACACACCCAGCAGGTCGTCACGGAACTGGAAGGCCCGGCCCAGCGGTGAGCCGTACGCGCCGAGTGCGAAGTACAGCTCGTCGTCACCGCCGCCAAGGGCAGCACCCATCTGGCATGGGCGCTGCACCGTGTAGCGGGCAGCCTTGTACTCCACGACTCGGCTGGCGTCGTCCAGTGCGAGCTCGATGGTGGGCCGCAGTGAGCCGATGGCCGGAGCCCGCTTCCGCAGCGGGTGAGCCTGGGCGACTATGTCGAGGTATTGGCCGCAGGTGACCTCTGTGCGCATCGCCTCGACGATCGGCAGTGCCCGCTCCAGAGTGGACTGGTCCAGACCGGCGCTGTGCAGCATCTGCGCCGACCACATGACAAGCAAGTCGCCGAGCAGGATCGCACCAGACCTGCCAAAGGAAGCCGAGTCACCAAGCCAGCCTGCGTTTGCATGCAGCGCCTCGAACTGCCGGTGGGCGGCGGGCCGTCCGCGTCGCAGATCGGACGAGTCCATCAGATCGTCGTGGATAAGTGCACTCACATGGAGGACGTCGAGGCTTCCCGCTGCCGCGAGCAGGGACTTGAGCTCCTCGTCTGAGGGGATTCCGGCAGCAGCGATGTAGCCCCAGACGCAGAAGGCGGGCCGCAGCCGCTTGCCGCCGCACAACAACTGGCTGGCCATGAGGTGGACTGGAACGAGCTCCGGCCCCATGGAATCGAGAACTGATGATTGCTCGCTCACAAAGGCGCTGATCTCGGCCGACACCGCTTCTCGGAACGCCTGTGACAGCGGCGCCTGCGGGTCCAGAACGGCGTCAGCGCCCTTCACAAGCGGGTTGTTGACCACATGCTGAGCCTACGGAGGACACAAGGGGTCACGTCCCTAGGGTGGTTCGCATGCCGGGCCGCGATCGTCTCTGGCGCCCGCACACCCCCAGCATCGCTGACCTGCTGGCGGCAGGCGACCGACCGATGTTCTCTTTTGAGTTCTTTCCGCCCAAGGATGAAATCCAGCAGCGCCAGTTGTGGCAGGCCGTGCGCGAGTTGGAGTCGCTCGGCCCCGATTTCGTATCGGTGACATACGGTGCCAGTGGGTCAACCAGGGACCGCACGATCAAGGCCACCGAGGCGATTGCCCAGCACACCACGCTACGGGCTATGGCGCATCTGACCTGCGCGAGCCAAAGTCGAGACCAGTTACGTCGGGTGCTCGGTTGGTACGCGGCGGCTGGCATCCACCATGTGCTCGCGATCCGTGGCGACATGCCAGGCGGCCCCCGCGTCCCTTGGGAAGCTCATCCCGAAGGGTTGAAGAATGCGACCGAGCTGGTGGCGATGGTACGCGAGCTCGGCGATTTCTGCGTTGGCGTCGCTGCATTTCCTGATGCGCATCCAGAGCGGAATGACTTTGATCTTGACGCCCGAGTGTTGGTTGCAAAGGCACAGGCCGGGGCCAGCTTCGCGATCACCCAGCTGTTCTTCACCGCAGATGACTACTTCGCCCTGGTCGCTAGGATCCGGGCACTCGGCTGCGACATTCCGATCATTCCGGGGATCATGCCGATCACCAATGTGCGCCAGGTGACCCGGTTCGCGGAACTGTCTGGGGCTGCTCTACCCCCGTCGGTGACTGATCGGATCAACGAGGTGGCCGATGATGATGATCAAGTTCGGCGGGTAGGGATCAGAATCGGAACCGAGCTGTCCGAGGAGCTGTTGAGCCGCGGCGCGCCCGGACTGCATTTCTTTACCCAGAACCGGTCCCGCGCTACTCGAGAGATTTACGCCAACTTGCATCAGGTGCGGCGTCGAGCGTGACAAGCCGCTGGGTCGGTCGGGTGAGGGCAACATAGAGGGCTCGGACACCGCCCGGCGACTCAGCCACAACGTCATCGGGAGTGACAACTAGCACTCCGTCGTACTCGAGGCCTTTCGCCTCCACCGGTGTCACGACAGCAACCCGGTCGGTGCCGGCCAGACGGGCCCGCTCCAACTGGCCCGCCAGCTCGTCCTTGGTTGACGGCGGACAGATCACCCCGACGGTCCCCTCCACCTCGGCCAGCAGCGTCCCGACAATGTTGATCATGGCTGTGGCGACCGTGCGGTGCTCCGGAGCTGCGTCTGCCGGCACCAACAGCCGCGGCTGATGACCGGTTGAGCGCACAGCAGTGGGAAGGTCGGCGTCAGGGAAGTCTGCGACGACGATCTTCGCGGCCAAGTCGAAGACCTCCGATGGACTGCGATAGTTGGTGCTCATTCGGAAGTGCCGCACTGGCGCAGTCCCGACGATCTCCGCGATCGCTCGGTTCGCTTCCTCAGTGTCGCTCCAGGAGCTCTGGGCGGGGTCGCCCACTATGGTCCAGCTGGCGCTGGCGCCACGGCGCCGCAGCATGCGCCACTGCATCGGGCTCACATCCTGGGCCTCATCGATGAGAAGGTGGGCGTACGTCTCGTGCGGCAGCTCGAATGGGTCAACTTCTCGCGCTGGGGGCGAAAGCAGGTCGGCGGTCGTGAAGACCTCCTCCCTCCCAGAGTCAAGATCGGGGAGGCCGGGCAGCTCCTCGTCGTCCGGTGCTGGGAGCGGACCGAGCAGATGCACCAGTTCATCGAGCAGGGCGCCGTCCGCGGCCGTCCAGTCCGCCGCACCGCGATAGCTCGCACTGAGCAGCTCGCAATCTTCGTGAGAGAGTACTGAGGTTCCAACCCGCTTGATCAGCTCGACATCGGCTAGCCGAGCGAGCGCGGCTGGCGCGCTGACTGCCGGCCACCACGCGTTGCAGAACATCTTGAACGACGCGAGGTCGGAGACGCGGTCCCCGAACTCCTCACGTTCATGATCATGATCGATGCTGTCTTCGGGCTCGGGATGCCGTACCCGCCACAGCGCGGCCAGCAACTCCCTCTCCGCTGCCTCGCGGCCGCTGTTGAGCCTATGGTGCGCGAGCACACGTGAACGGATGCGCGTCAGGGTGGCGGTCGGTAGTGCCAACACGGTGCCGTCCACCGTGATCCGCAGCTCGTGTGGCACCTCCTGGAATGGCTCGTGCACCAGGCGGCGCAGCAGCTTCACCATCCGCAGGCTGCCCTTGATCGCCGCAACCTGAGGCGGATCGACGCGATCACCGGTGATCCGGACGACGTCGGAAGCCACGGCGCCGATCGAGCGCAGCGTGACAGAATCCTCACCCAGCGAGGGCAGCACTCGTGCGATGTAGTTCATGAAGAGCCGGCTCGGTCCAACCACTAGGACACCGCCGGACTCGAAGCGGCGCCGGTTGGAGTAGAGCAGGTAGGCGGCGCGATGCAGCGCGACTACCGTCTTCCCGGTCCCCGGTCCGCCGGTGATCATGGTGAAGCCCTGGTATGGAGCGCGGATCGCCTCATCCTGCTCGGCCTGGATCGTGGAGACGATGTCCCGCATCGTGTGATTACGGGCACGGGTCAGTGCGGCAAGCAGAGCCCCTTCGCCGATCACCACCAATTCCTGGTCCGCGTTCTCGCCATCGAGGAGGTCGTCTTCGATGCCCACCACCCGGTCGCCACGGCAGTGCAGCACACGGCGCCGGGTCACCTGCATAGGGTCGCTCGGAGTGGCTCGGTAGAACGGCTCGGCCGCTGGTGCACGCCAGTCGATGACCAGTGGTTCATAATCCGCGTCGCGAACGCCGATACGGCCGACGTAGCGGACTTCGCCGTCGGTGCGGTCCAGCCGGCCAAAGACCAGGCCTTCCTGCTCGGCGTCCAGCACAGCCAACCGTCGAGCGGCCTGGAAGGCAAAGACATCGCGCTCGTACAGGCCAGTACCGTCCTCCTCGCGAACATAGGAGTTGCGGTCGGACTGATAGAGGGAGAGGCCTTCCCGCGCAACCTGCTGGGCGGAGCGGGTCGCCTCGGCGAGCCATGCGTACACGAGATCCACGTGAGTCTGTTCGGCGGCCAGCTCGCGCTCCAAAGTGTCAGCGGCTGGAGATGCGTTTGTCACGCTGTCGGAACTGGTTTCGCTCTGCGCGTGTGTCAAGAAGGATGGTCCTTACCCAGGAAGAACAAACATCTGAGTATACGGAAGTTGTCTGGGTCCCCAAAGTTGCCGCGATCAGGCCTCGGCCCTGAGTTGCTCGTGACAGCCGTAGGCGGCCAGGGCAGCAGAGAGCACGACCTGAGATGCACCGGGACCTGCCGGAGATGAAGGACTTGCGGTGTAAAGGCCCGGGATATCGGTCGTCACGGAGGGGCGGCGCAGCCAGCTTGAAAAGCCGTTCCAGGCCACTCCGTACGAGGCTCGGGGGAGCGTCGCATTGAAATCGTGAGTTGTTCGTAGCCCGTTGTCCGCGACCTGGCGGAGGTAGCTGACGGTCGGTACTCCGGCGTCATTGAAAGCGACCGTTTCATCGAGCAGCGCAGCGGGTGCCGGTGCTTCATGGTGGGTGATGGTCGGAGCTGCGGCCGGGCGGAGGCTGCCCAACCGGCGTCTGGCGCGCCGGGCCGCGGTGATCGGGAGCAGGTCGTTGAAGATCTGCCACGGATCGCAGGTCGCAATGACCGCCGCGGCCGGGCGATCTCCCTCGCTGGTCGCAACCGCGGTGACGTGGCCGTTGCGAAGGTGGATGCTCTGGACCGGGCAGCTGAGGTGGACGCGCACTTTGCGCAGTTCGAGGCGGCCAGCAAGGGCCTCGATCAGAACTGAGGAGCGGCCCACATCCAGTCCGGAGGTTGTGTCGCGCGGCAGCACCTGCCAGCGGCCGAAGGTGCGCTGCACCGACAGCTCCACTGCCGCGAAGGCTGGAGTCTGCTCGGGCACCGAGCCTGAACGGTAGGCGATGCTGCGAATCAAGGCGCCGAGATGATCATGATCAATGGAAGTCGCGAGGTCTGCCAGCGTCATGCGGTCGCCGAACAGGCTCCGCCTTGTGGTCTTGTTCAGCTGGCGTCGGCTGCGCAGCTCCGCCTCGAACCCGAGCCCACGGAGGGTTTGCCACACGACGTCGAGCCGGTCGAGCAAGACCCGCCACCGCTCGGCGACCGAGCTGCCGTATGCGGCAGCCAGATTGGCGTATTGACCGCCGCGGTCGGTCGGCAGCGTCAGCTCGGCATGGTCAGCGAAGATCATGGTTGCCGGCTGGGCCGGTTCCAGGGCGTAGCCCATCCTGGCCAGCTCCGCTTCCAGCGGGCGGCCGCTCTTGCGGAATAAGTCACGCCATGGTGCCGGGAAACCGATGATCGCCGGCGCGTCGTCCACCTTGACGCCGCTCGCGAGTCGGTATGGCGCCCAAGTGCCGCCCAGCGTCGCGGAGCGCTCGTAGAGCTCAACCTGGTGCCCGGCCTTGGCGAGCCGAGCCGCGGCGGCCAGGCCAGCCAGCCCGCCACCTATCACGACCACGGGATCGGACATCAGCTATGCGCAAGAGGACTGCAGTTCCATGGGAGGAGCGTAGGGGTGGATTGCTGAACCGCGGACAGCCATCCATTTGGGGTGCTCGCGCATCGCGCTGTATCTATTGCTCGCTCCGCTCGCTGCGATGTTCGCCTGGTTGCCGCCGCCTTCGGCGGCGCGCGATTGCCGTGTTTGATGGCTCGCTCCGCTCGCCGCGTTTCGCGCGTGGCAGCCGCCTTTGTTCGTCGTCGCTCGCGGACGAAAGAGCGTGTTCGCTCGCTCCTCCTCACCACGGCGGCGCGCGAAACGCCACGCTCGCAGCCGTACGCTGACCACATGCCAGATCTCGAACCTGTCGATGAGTCGTGGACCACTGCGCTTTGTGTCGTGGCGCATCCAGATGATCTTGAGTTCGGCGCTGCAGCGGCCGTCGCCCGCTGGACAGACCAGGGGAAGACAGTGGCGTACGCGATGGTGACCAGCGGCGAGGCCGGCATTGACGGAATGGAACCGGCCGAGGCCCGGCGGGTGCGCGAGGCTGAGCAGCTCGAGTCGGCCCGGATTGTCGGCGTCGAGACAGTTGACTTCCTCGGCCTGCCCGATGGAGTGCTTGAGTATGGGGTTGCGCTGCGTCGAGCGATCTGTGGGAGCGTACGCCGGCATCGACCAGAGATCGTGATCACCAACAACTTTCGCGACACCTGGGGTGGTCAAAACCTGAACCAGGCCGACCACATCGCCACCGGGCGGGCGACCTTGGACGCCGTACGAGATGCAGGGAACCGCTGGGTGTTCCGGGAGCAGATCGACGATGGGCTGCAGCGTTGGGGTGGCGTGAGGGAGGTATGGGCCGCGTTCTCTCCGGACGGACGGCACGGGGTGGATACCACAAAGACTTTCCAACGCGGAGTCGCGTCGCTGGCCGCGCACCAGGCCTACATCGACGGGTTGGGATGGGAGTCCTTCGATCCCGAGGAATTCTTGGAGAGCGGAGCCCGGCAGGCAGGAACCCGATTGGGAGTCCCGATGGCGACCACGTTCGAGGTCTTCAGCATGGGCTGGGGTAGCTAGTGTCTAGGTCAAAAGCCGGTCAGCGCGACGCGAGCCGGTAACCCAACTGGATGAACCAGTCGAAGCCTCGGTCAGGCAGGATCCGTTCAGCCAGCAGGAAGCCCCGAGCTCCGCCTCCGGCCGGGTATCGGGTACGGGGTTTGGGGCTCTGCACGGCTTTGGCAATGACCTCGGCGACCACCTCAGGCCCGGCGGCGATCGGCATGCGCTCAACTGAGCGGAGCCCTGCTCCTACGAGCCTGGCCTGCCGGGCGTACGGAGTGTTCGCGGAGGTCGATTCCAGTCTGTCGGCTGCAATCCCGGACCACTCGCTCCGGATGGTGCCCGGCTCGATGATCACGACCTTGATGCCGAACTCCGCTACTTCAACCCGCAGGCTGTCACTAAGACCCTCCACGGCGAACTTGCTGGCGTGATACCAGCTGCCAAGCGGCTCCCAGATCTTGCCGCCCATCGAGGAGATGTTCACGATGTAGCCGTCGCGTTGGGCTCGCATCTGGGGCAGCACAAGCTGCGTCAGCCGCGCCAGGCCGAAAACGTTCACCTCAAACTGACGCCGGGCCTCCTCGATCGACACGTCCTCCAGTGCGCCGTACAACCCGTAGCCGGCGTTGTTGACCAGCACATCGATGCGCCCGGTATCGGCAATGATCGTCTCAACCAGCGTCACCACGGACCTGTCGTCAGTGACATCGACCGGTCTCGTGCGGATACCGCGATCAGCCAGATCCGACATCCGATCGACGCGCCTGGCGACGGCATAGACGGTATAGCCGAGCTCCGCAAGTTGCAGCGCGGTCGCCTCACCAATGCCAGACGACGCTCCGGTTACCAGCGCAGTCTTCTCAGAGTTACCGGTCATGGGGTTGTCGGTCATGGCCTGGATCATAGGGGGTTCGCTCCGCGAGGAATCACCTCGCGGAAGCGGCCGGGATGCCAGGCACTTCTGCCAGCGCACCGACGAGTCGTCGATGGTTTGTGCATTCCGCGTCGTACATTCGCTTGACGAACTGTCGGTCCCGAGGTGTAACTTAGTCCATGTTCGAACAGGCGTTCTAAAACTCGGCTTTGGGTGATCAGCCACAGCGAACGCCTTGTCGACGCAGTGCGTGTTCGCGGCACGTACTCCCGGCTTGCCTTGATGCAGATGGATCTCGACCCCCATCTGCATCGAGGCCGCCAACCCGTGGATCGCGGGCCGCCGTGCTGAGGAGGAGGGAGCAGGCACGCATTATCGTCTGCGAGCGACAACGAAGTAGGCGGCTTCGAAGCGCGATCCACAGCGAGCGCTAGCGAGCGATCAAACCGGGGTCGAGGTCTCCCGTCCGAATCAACCAGAGGACATGATGTCCTGTAACGACGACCTACAGCGCGCGCGCAGCTCCCTTGCCGAAGCAGAGCTGGCGCGACGTCCAAGCGACCGGTACCTGGCAGCCCACCTTGCCGCGCTGCGCGTCGTGGCGATCGTTCTGACGCATCGGGCGCCGCCCGGTACCGGCCGGCTGGAGGGCCGTCCCCGCAATGCCTGGCAGATGCTGGCCGATGTCGCTCCCGAACTCGCTGAGTGGGCGGCGTTCTTCGCAGCTACCGAGAGCAAGCGTGATGCCATCCGCGCCGGTGCGACATCCATCGTCAGCGCACGCGAGGCGGACGACCTCGTCAGAGATGCGAATGCCTTCTTACGTCTGGTCGAGCGCGCAATCGGCTTCAGTGCAGTGCGCGAGCGCCCAATCGACGTGGCGTCGAGCTAATACAGCAGTGAAGCGGCTAGTCTAGTATCGAACGCCTGTTCGATAGGAGGGAGCGATGTCGCCTCGCATTGTGATGCACGTCGACATGGATGCCTTCTATGCCTCCGTTGAGCTGCGTCGACGTCCGGAGCTGCGGGGGACGGCCGTCATCGTCGGTGGCTCCCCACGGGGAGTCGTGTTGTCGGCGACCTACGAGGCGAGAGCGCGTGGCGTACGGTCCGGGATGTCGTCGACCGAGGCGAGGCGTCTGGCACCGCGCGCCACCTTCGTGGTTCCCGACTTCGACAGCTACAGCGCGGTGTCCAAAGCGATCGTGGCGGTCTTCCGATCGGTTAGCTCGGTCGTTGAGTCGGCGTCGATCGACGAAGCCTTCTTGGACCTGACCGGTGCCGTGCGGATGTTCGGCAGTCCAGTGCAGATCGGCGAGTATGTCCGCGCGGTCGTCGCTGATGAACAGCAGATCACTTGTTCGGTCGGTATTGGGCCAACCAAGTTTGTCGCCAAGGTTGCCTCCAGAGCGGCGAAACCGGATGGCCTGATCGAGGTAGCGCCGGGTGAGGTCGCGGCCTTTCTGCACCCGCTACCAGTTGAGGCGATGTGGGGAGTTGGAAACGCGACCGCAGAGAAGCTGCATCGGCTCGGCATCTACACCGTCGGCGACCTCGCCCAGACGCCAAGAGGCAGCTTGCGTCCGATTTTCGGCCCCCACGCAGGCGGCATGCTCAGCGAGCTGGCGTGGGGGAGGGACCGTCGCCGCGTCACCCCACTGGAGCCGGAGCACAGCGTCGGCTCGCAAGAGACTTTCAGGCGGGACACCGACGATCCTGACACCGTGCGCCGCGAGCTACTCCGGATGGCGGACCGCACGGCTCACCGGATGCGGAAGCAGCAGATGGTGGGCCGTACAGTCAGCATCTCGGTGCGGTTCGCAGACTTCACTGAACTCACCCGCTCCGCGACACTTGCGGCACCTACCGACGTCACCGTCGAGATCTACGCGCAGGCCCTTGAGCTCTACGAGCGGCTCGGTGTGCAGCGGGCACGGATCCGGCGTGTCGGAGTTCGGGTGGAACAGCTCGTTGACCGGCATCGTTTCTACCGGCAACCGCAGCTGACCGATCCAGAGCGAGGATGGCGAGAAGCAGATCTTGCTATCGATGCGGCGGTCGGGAAGTTCGGGCCGACGGCGGTTCAGAGAGCTGTGCTGACCCGTCGCTGGTAGCCAGCGACGACCCCGTCCGGTACTTGGCCCGTCGGGTTTCCCATACTCACCGGGGCAACCTAAACTAGAGCCACATCGCCCAGCCAAGGACGAGGCCCAATGCCGTCGAATACTGCGCACAGGTCGCGCGTCAGGGGGTATTCGGTATCCAAATGGATCGAATCTCCTCCTTCCGTGCGAGAGGCGTATCATGACGGCACGCGTACGACGAGACCCTTGGGAGGTGGCTAGTGGCCCTCTCAGATGAGGAGCAGCGGCTTCTCGAGCAGATGGAAGCCGCGCTCGCGGCCGAGGATCCCAAGCTGGTCAACGCGCTTCGCGGTACCAGCGTCCGGCGGGTTCATCGGCGTCGCGCGGCACTTGCGGGCGTGGGATTCTTTGCAGGGCTCGGGCTCCTCATTGCAGGTATTTCGATCAATCCTTTCCTCAGCGTGCTTGGCTTTGTGATCATGGTCGCCGCGGCGGTGACCGCCATCTACTCATGGCAACACGTCGGTGGCAACGCCGATGCTGGCAATGGTCGGGATCGAGCGAAGACCTCTCAAGGATCGCGCAGCCATGACGGGCAGGGCTTCATGGACAAGATGGAAGAGCGCTGGCGTCGTCGCCGCGACGAGGGCTTATGAGTCGTCGCCAGCCGCGACGAGGGCTTGCGATCCGTCCCTTCAAGATCGATAACGCGTAGTCGGCCCGACTACTGATCAGGCTCCTTAGGCGTGCGCCGGAATAGCGACCGCGGAAGCAGCAGCGCCATCACCCGCCGTCGCAAATCTGCCGGAGCCGCCACCCCTCGCCGAATTTCTGAGGTCATCATCGGTAGCTCACTCATAGCGTCACCGTGCTCGAAGCTGCGCGCATAGCGCGACCGTTCGACCAGGGTGGCGACCCGGCTCATCGACTCGGACTCTTCCTCATCAAGCCGGTGCGCCATCTCATCGCCGATTGCCCGCGGTGAGCCCTCAGGCCAGGACCCGCCATAGTCCACCACGGTGTCCCTGATCTCAGCCCAGGCCTCCTCGACTTGCTCCTCGGGCGGCCCGCTCCCGCTGAGTCGGCCGCTGCGTCGCCGCACGCGAATGGTCGCGGGCGCCGCAAGGATGGCCAGCAACACCAGAGCGATGCCGGTTCCGACCAAGGTCCGTCCCCAGCTCGTACCGGCGCCTTGTCCGGGAACGTTCGGTTGCTCACTTGGCCCGACCGACGGTGCAGTGCCTGGTGATACCTCGTCGGCCGTCGGCTCCGAGGACGGGTTTGCCGACGGGTCGCTTCCTGAGGAGTCTGAGTTCTGTACGGTCCACGATGGCGCGGTTCCGGTCACGCTGGCCGGTGTGGGCTCGAACCGCACCCAGCCGTAGTTCGCGAAGTACAGCTCTGGCCAGGCATGCATGTCGCGGATCGACACCGTCCAGCCTTCTTCGTCCCGTTCACCCGGCAGAAAGCCGACTGACACCCGAGAGGGAATGCCGATCACGCGGGCCATCATGGCCATCGCGGACGCGAACTGCTCGCAGTACCCCCGCCGGTCTTGAAGCAGGAAGTTTTGGAGCGCCTCATAGCCACTGCCGGGCAGTGGTTCGGTGCTGTAGGTGAATTGGTTGCCGCGCAGATAGGCCTGGATCGCTGCCGCCTTGGCAGCAGGAGTGTCAGCGTCGGCCGTGATCCGATTGGCCAGTTGCACCAAGTTGTCCGGCAGGTCGGACGGGATGACTGCGGTCACCGCTGCGTCAGCAGGAGTGCCGGCGACCGCATCGTTGAGATCACTGCTGTCCGGGTCGGTGTCCACGCTCTCGACGGTGTAGCTCAGACGCCGGAGATCCTGGGCCCGGTTGTCGGCATTGACCACGGTCAAGGAGTTGGCGTCGAAGCGCCAGGCTCCTTCCGCGTCGAACGTCCGCGGTGCATACGGGAGTGGCAGGTACTGGGAAGAAAATTCGAACACCCTGATCGTTGTCCTCCGCTTATCGCTGGGCTCGCTGCTCAAACCCGGGATGGTAGGGAGGGACTGCCCGCTTTCCAGACGTATTTGCACACCGCTCCAGCCGTTCGCATCCAACCGAGGAAGCGATGCCAAGCGCAGGTAGACCCCACCAGGACCGGTGGTCTGATACTGGATCACGTCGCGATCTTCTGGCTGATTGAGATTGCGGCGCAGATCCAAGGTGGGATCTGTCAGCTGAAGCGGACCGCTACCGCCGGGCCCAACGCCGAAACCCAGGCCGGGCAAGGACAGCGTGGGCAAGGCAAACCCGAACACGATGGTGGCAACGATGGCCGGAACGGCAAGATAGGCGGCAGCACGCCAGACCACCGGCATGGCTGTACCGAAGCCCTCTGCCGAGTCGCGCGAGAGTCCCCGAGTCCATCGCGCGGTCGAGTTCAGGCCCTCAGCGACCAAGATGGCGAGATAACCGACGGCGATGTAGCAGAAACTGATCACTCCCGTGTCGGTGCCCAGACCGAGCGCCGGCACCAGAAACAGCGTGGCCGGCGGCGCGATGGCCCAAGCCGGCCGCCCGACGCCGGAGACCAACTGATCGGTCATGATCATGATCATTCCGATCACTGTGACGAAGATCAGCTTCACGCCGTCGTTGGGATCCATGGGCGAAGCTTGGGTGCGCATGTGCTCGATGCCTGCCCCCCAGAGCGAGGCGTAGTGCTCGAACCACGGCGTGCCCAGCTCACTTATCGGCGAGATGAGGGTCAGACTGAGGCCTAGGGAGTAGCAGAGCAAGATCGCGATCTGGACGCTGAGCACGACGCTATTGGTCAACCGAATGCGGCGCAGTGCCAGGCTGGCCGCGCCGATCGCGATGATCAACACCCAGCTCAGGCCGACAAAGCCGGAATCCTGGGTGAGCGGTGTCACGGTGAGGCAGGCCAGCATCACCGAGATGGTCACGGCGATGGCGCTGCGGTCGGAGGCGCGCATGTTCAGGCCGCCGTGTTGAGCTGTTCGAGGGCAGACCACGCGTCGGCCACACCCATGCCGCGAGGTACATCGATGACCCGCCACTGGTTGTCCCGCAGAATTTGCCCCGCCAGCTCATGCTGCGCCAACTGCTGTTCACTGGCTGGTTCATCGGCAAAGGTGTCAACGTCCAATAGCATTGCCAGGCCCTGCGCCCGATTGCGTCGCACCCGGAGCAGTGAGTTCGCATCCTGTGCGTTCATCCGGCCCATGATCGCGATGGCGAGCTGTCCGGGCCGGTCAACTGTGGCGGACTCAACGGCGTGGTGGATCGTGGTGGTCTGACGTGACCTGAGATCGGTCAGCCGACTGATCACAAGTTCCTGGGACGCCGAGCTGTGCTGGCCCATGGTTCCGCTGATGTTCAGCGGGCCGTCGGCCTCGTAGATCTCGATGCCGAAGCCGTCGTCCAAGAAGTGAATGCCGATTGATGCGGCCGCCGAAATCGCCCACTCCAGCGAGTTCTGCATGCCTCGACCTGCGTGGGCGCTTGATCGTGAATCCAGCACGATGCTCGCGCTCGGGTCCCAGGACTGCTCCTCGCGGCGCACCATGAGGTCACCCCACCGGGCGGTAGAGCGCCAGTGGATCCGCCGTACGTCGTCACCCTGCCGGTACTCCCGCACGAGTGCGTCGTCCTGGCCGACCACGCCAACTCGGTGTGGTCGAGCCTCGCCGGTGCTGCCTCCGCCACCAATTGTCTTGATCGTCGGCAGCGGCACGATCCGCGGAGTCACCATCACCTCGCTGGTGGCGACGAACTGCCGATCAAGCTGCACCAGACCGAATGCATCAACGGTCCGTACGGTCAGCGGACCAGTGGAGAAGCGGCCCCGTACCCGCCCCAGCAACGGATACTCCACAACCCTGCGCCAGCTCTGATCAGCCCTGTCCACCAGAAATCGTGGCCGGGTTCCCAGCTCGCGCGGCACCGAATCCTCCAGCAGCAAGATCCCGGCCGGCAGTATGCCATCTTGGCCGAGCACGATCTGGCCTTTCATCGGTGAGCCCAGTGGCACTTGGGCTGGTTCGATGGAGCGTTCGCATGACATCCGCAGCCGGGCCCGAGAGACCAAGATAGCGGCGATGACAGGGAGGGCCACCAGTAACAGGCCCAGCCGCATGACGTCACGTTGTCCAGCTGCCATCGCCAGCAGCACCACGACGAGGCCGATCAGTACGAAGAACCGTCCTCGCGGGGTGAGCAGCCGCCACGGACGCGACATGGTGCTATCTCCGGTCGGGAATGTGTACGGATTGGATGGCCTGGGCGATCACGTCGGTCACCGTACGGCGAGCGAGTTGGGCATCGGTGGAGGGCAACACCCGATGCGCCAGGACGGAGACTCCAAGGGCCGCGACGTCGTCCGGGGTCACATAGTCCCGGCCCGACATCGCCGCGAACGCGCGGCTCGCACGGAGCAGTTGGAGGGTCGCCCGAGGTGAAGCGCCGAGCCGCAGGTCGCGTGAGTTCCGCGTCGCGTTGACGATCTGGACGATGTAGTGCTTGACAGCCGGGCTGACGTACACCTTCTTGACCGCCTCTATCAGCCCTCTGATGGTGGAGCCGTCGGTCACCGGCTGCAGCGCGGCGAGCGGATCAGAGGAGCCATGAGATTCGAGCATGTCCAACTCGGAGTTCGGGGTCGGATAGCCCATCTGAATCCGCGCCATGAACCGGTCCCGCTGCGCCTCAGGCAGCGGGTAGGTGCCTTCCATCTCGATGGGGTTCTGGGTGGCGACCACCATGAAGGGCGGCTCGAGCCGATAGGTCGTGCCGTCGACGCTGACTTGGCGTTCTTCCATCGACTCCAAAAGGGCCGATTGTGTCTTCGGTGAGGCACGGTTGATCTCGTCGCCGACCACGATGTTGGCGAAGATACCGCCAGGCTTGAATTCGAAGTCGCGCGTTTCCTGATTGAACACCGACACCCCGGTGATGTCTGATGGCAACAGGTCCGGTGTGAACTGAACTCGGCGGACGGAGCAGGCGATTGAGCGGCCTAATGCCTTGGCGAGCATGGTCTTGCCGACCCCGGGCACATCCTCGACCAGCAGGTGACCTTCGGCCAGCAGCACGACCAACGCCAGGTCGACGGAGCTCCGCTTTCCCTCGATCACGCTCTCCATTGCCTGCCGCACCTTGCCCATCACCTGGACCACGTCGCCGAGAGAGTAAGCCCGGTCAGGACTCCGCCCGATCTCGGCTGCCTTCTCATAGCCCAGGGACATGTGCAAACCCTACGTGTTACCTCCCGCTCTCAGGAAAAAGGGCAACACGCCGAAGCTGAAAGGACAGGCCCTTGTGGGGTGCCATGTGGGGGAAAGTGGGGTATGGTGGGGCGAAGTGGAGGGCAGCGGTTGATGAGTGGGGTGAGGAGGGTGGCCCGTGTTTCTTGGCACCCACACTCCGAGGCTCGACGACAAAGGCCGTCTGATCCTTCCGGCGAAGTACCGCGACGAGCTAGCTGACGGCCTGGTGATCACCCGATTCCAGGAGCGATGCCTGGCCATCTGGCCGATCAGTGCGTTCGACGAGGTGACCAAAACTGCGAGGAGCGCCTCCTCCAGCCAGCAAGACGTACGGGACTACCAGCGGATGCTCGCTTCGGGAGCCTCGGACGAGGTACCGGACAAGCAAGGCCGGATCACGATCCCGCCTCATCTGAGGTTGTATGCCGGCCTCGAAAAGGAGTGTGTCGTGGTGGGGGCGATCGAGCGAGTGGAGGTCTGGAACGCCGCCGCGTGGGAGCAGTACTCCGCTGAGAAGGAGCCGGCGTTTGCCGAACTGAACCAGAACGTGTTCCCAGGAGGCTGAGAGCGCGGCAACAAGAGGACGAAATACGGCTCGTGCAGAGAGGCTTCAACCCGCAGGTTCGACTCCCTGACACAACTTCCCCGGTGCCAGGTAGGACTCCCCGCGGATCTCGGGTTGAAACCCCTCTACACGAACCACCGAGCTGCGAGCGTCCCTCCTTTCTTGCGAGCAGCTCAAAGATTAGAAGGGTCGAGATGTCGGATGAGTGGCCGCGCCGAGCTGCACGTACCCGTCATGCTGGCGGAGATCGTTGCATTGCTGGCTCCGGCTCTCGAAGTACCGCCTGCTGACGCGCCAGCTGAAGGCTGCGTTCTCGTCGACTGCACACTCGGCCTCGGCGGTCATGCCCACGCCCTGCTGGCTGCGTGTCCCGAAGCCCAGCTGATCGGATTGGATCGCGATCCGCAGGCGTTGGCGCTCGCGCGCCAGCGGCTGGCAGAGTTTGCCGACCGGATCACTCTCGTCGAGGCGGTTTACGACGAGCTGCCGGCGGTGCTCGCCAGGCTCGGACGCCCCAAAGTGCAAGGCATTCTGCTTGACCTCGGCGTCTCCTCGCTCCAGATTGACGATCCAGAACGCGGGTTCGCCTACGCTCAGGATGCGCCGCTCGACATGCGGATGGGACGCCAAGACCTGACTGCGGCGGAGATCCTCAATACCTATTCGAAAGTCGAGCTGTCCCGAATCCTCCGAACCTACGGTGAGGAGCGCTACGCCGACCAAATTGCTCGCCGAATAGTCACCGAGCGAGAGCGTGAGCCCTTCGCCACCTCGGGCCGACTCGTCCAGCTGCTCTACGACACTGTGCCCGCAGCTTCCCGCAGGACAGGTGGCCACCCCGCGAAACGGACGTTCCAGGCCCTGCGGATCGAGGTGAACGCCGAGCTGGAATCGCTGGAGTCTGTGCTGCCGAGTGCCATCGCGGCGCTCGCGCTTCATGGCCGGATCGCAGTGTTGGCCTACCACTCGCTCGAGGACAGATTGGTCAAGCAAATCCTGGGCCTTGCCGCTCAGGATCGGGCGCCACGCGACCTACCGGTCGTACCGGCCGGGCTCCGGCCGGAGTTGCGGCTGTTGACCCGCGGAGCGCTGCGGCCCAGTCCTGCTGAGATCGCGCGCAACCCACGCGCTGCCTCGGCGCGCCTCCGCGCGGCGGTCCGCATTTCTGAGATGGCGGTAGCCGGGTGAGTGCGCTGTGGGCACCCCTCACCGCCAGGAGTGGCAACGCCCGGAGGACAGGTCGGCCCCTGCGGGCAGTGGTGCAGCCGGCCTCGCGCTTGGCTCGATTCCCTTTTCTCCTCGTGCTGATTGGGATTTTTGGGATCGGCATGGCAGGGCTGCTCATGCTCAACACCACGTTGCAGAGCCAGGCGTTCGAGTCCCGTACGGTCAACCGCCGGGCCGCCGAGCTCGCCCATGCCCAAGCCGATCTGGAGAATCAACTCAACGCTCTGGCCGCTCCGCAGGAGCTCGCCCGTCGAGCGTCCGAGCTGGGGATGCGCCCTAATCCCTTCCCAGCGTTTTTGGTGCTGCCCAGCGGCAAGGTGGTGGGCGAGCCCATTCCGGTGAGTGGCGATGAGGTACCCGCCCTGATTGTGAAGACACCAGCACAACTGGCGGCGGAGCAGGCGGCCAAGCGTGCCCGTGCTGAGGCGAAGGCCGCTGCCAGGGCTGCGAAGAAGGAAGCCGCAGCAGCCGAGGCAAAGCGGAAGGCCGAACAGCGGGCGGCGGCCAAGCAGAAGAAGGCCAGTGAGGCCTCCGACACGAAAACCAACGAGGGCACGGAGAGCCGAGGACAGGGTTGATGGATGAGGAGCATCGTCCTCGACCGCCGGCACGCCCGGGCTCGTCGCGTCCACTCCGCTCCACGGCTGGTGCCGGCTATCCGCGGCTGACAGCGACCGACCGACCGTCCGCGTTGCACGCCCGCGGTTTGCGGATCCTTCGGGACGGCACGGTGCCCACTCCCCGCCAGCGGACACGTCAACCACCGCCGATCCGGCTGGTGCGCCGCAGATCTCCGATGCGCTTGCCACTGGCATCCGCCCCTCGACGGCTGCATGTACTGCTCATCGCCATCGCCATGGCACTTTCACTATGCGCGGGGCGGCTGCTGCAACTGCAAGGCTTCGATTCATCCTCTTATACGGCCGACGCTTTGACCCGCACATTGCCGCTGCTGCCGGCGCGCGGTGAGATCACCGATCGCAACGGTCTCGTCCTTGCCTCAACCCAGCCGGCCGTCGCGGTGACAGCCGATCCGACACTGACAACTCCCCGGGCAGCGGAGTTCGCCAGCGTGCTTGCCGGGCACCTCGGCATGTCGGAGCTGGAGCTCATGCCGCTGCTGACCAAGACCGGCACCCGTTTTGTCTATCTGAAGAAGAAGGTGCCCGCTCTCACCTACAGCGCGCTCGCTGCCGACTTGTCGAGCCGCAACCTGCGTGGCATCTTCCGGGAAGGCGATCCGATCCGCACCTATCCCAATGGCTCGGTCGGTGCCTCGGTGGTCGGATTCGTCGGGGCAGACGGCGAGGGCCTGGCCGGGCTGGAGCGAACGCTCGATGCGCAGCTGGCCGGGGTTGAAGGCAAGGAAACATATGAGAGCGCGCCGAATGGCAGCAAGATTCCGCTCGGCCGAAGGTCGATCATGCCAGCGCGCAACGGCCTCAGTTTCCAGCTCACGCTCGACTCCGAGGTGCAGTGGGCCGCCGAACGGCGGCTGGCAGAACAGGTTGCCAACACCCGCGCCGATTCGGGCTTCGCCATCGTCTTGGACGTCAAGACAGGTCAGGTGATCGCGCTGGCGAATGCCCCAACCTACGACTCGTCGCGGCCGCAGGCTGCAAAATCTGAGGACCGGGGCAACCGCGCGATCTCAGCACCATACGAACCGGGAAGTGTGCAGAAGGTCCTGACTTCGGCGGCGTTGATCGACTCAGGCACGGCGAATCCATCCACGCGCGTAGTCGTTCCCGGCCGCCTCGCCTCCGGTGGCCGCTCGATCAAGGATCACTTTCCCCATGGAGTGCTGCACTACACGATGCGTGGAGTGATCGCAGATTCATCCAATATCGGCACAGCATTGCTGACCCGGCAACTCGACAAGCAGCAGCTGCACGACTACCTAGTGAGCTTTGGCCTGGGGTCGACCACCAGCATCGAACTGCCTGGCGAGTCCGCGGGCATCATTCCGAAGCCAGCGATGACCGATGGTCAGCGTGATCAGGTCGCTTTCGGGCAGGCGATCGCGGTCACCGGGATCCAGGAAGCCTCGGCCATCGCGGGTGTCGTGAATGGCGGGATCTACAACCCGCCAACACTGATCAAGAAGGCATTTGATGGGGAGGGCAAAGAGGTCGGGGTGCCGCGACCGCCGCCGCGGCGGGTGATCTCGGAGAAGAGTTCGGCACAGGTACGCGAGCTGATGCAGGCAGTCATCGACACCGTGAACGGTCAATACAACCTAAAGCTCGACAGGTACACCACCGGCGGCAAAACCGGCACCGCACAGCGCGCCGACACGAGCTGTCGCTGTTATCGAGGCTACGTAACCTCATTCGTCGGCTTTGCGCCGCTCGACGATCCGCAGATTCTGACGTATGTGGTGATCAGCAACCCGCGTAGCGGCGATACCGGAACGGTCACAGCAGCGCCTGCGTACCGCGACATCATGAGCATCGCCTTGCCGCGCTATTCGGTCGTACCCGATGCCAGACCGCACAAGCCGCTGCCCACTGAGTGGTGAGCCGCCGCGAGCGCAGCGAGCAAGCAAAGATCGAGGGTATTGGTCCGCTCGGGCCAACAAGTCGGTAGCGTCACCAGCGTGTCTTCTGCTCTACGGGGGGCCGTGCTCCGGCCGCGCACCAGACACCAGATCGGTTTGGCCGAGCTGTTCGGGGACCGCGGCGCGGTGAGCGACCCGGTTGTCAGTGGCATCAGCATCGACTCCCGGCTGGTACGTCCTGGCGACCTCTACGTCGCGCTGTCTGGTGCGCATCATCACGGTGCTGAATTCGCCCAGCAAGCCGCGCACGCGGGGGCGGTTGCCATCCTCACCGACGCGGCTGGCCACCAGATGGTCAACGGCATACCGCTTCCGGTGATCGTGGTCGACCGTCCCCGGCAGGCGATGGCAGGCGTCGCCGCCACCATTTACGGTTGGCCGGCCGACGCGCTCACGATGTGTGCCGTCACCGGCACCAACGGGAAGACGACCACCACGTTCCTCCTGGAGGCCGCCCTGAGGGCGGGGGGAGTGGGCACCGGGCTGGTCGGTACCGTCGGCTTCCAGCTGAACGGCGTGTCCCTGGACTGCATTCCCACCACTGTGACCACGCCGGAGTCGACCGACCTTCAGGGTCTGCTGGCTTTCCTGCTCGAAGAGGGCGCGGAGACCGTCGTCATGGAGGTCTCCTCCCATGCTCTGGTGCTCGGTCGCGCTGATGCGATCACGTTTGACGTCGCAGCCTTCACCAACCTCGGCAGAGATCATCTGGATTTCCATGGCGATGTGGAGTCCTACTTCGAGGCGAAGGCATCGTTGTTCACTCCGGAACGGACCAGGCACGCGGTGATCAACGTCGACGATCCGCGAGGCCGCGAGCTGGTGCGGCGTATCGCTCAGCACCCTGGAATTGGCTCTTACTACGGTCAGTCTTGACGGCGACGCGGCTTGCCGAGCTTTGGCATACCAGATCCGACCCGATGGACGGGTCGCCGTTCGGGCCGACCTCCGAGGTCGCATTGTCGAGTTCGACCTCAGACTCCCTGGTGACTTCAACATTCGCAACGCGTTGACAGCGCTGGCAATGGTTGACGCGATCGGGGGGGATTTGGAACGCGCAGCCGTCGGTTTGGGTGAGGCTAATGTGTCGGGCCGGATGCAACGGATCGAGTTGGGCCCGAGCGCACCGCTGGTCTATGTGGACTTCGCGCATACGCCCCAGGCGATCGCTGCTGCCTTGGAAGCCGTCGGAAGCCGTCGCCGCATCGTGGTGGTTGGCTGCGGTGGCGACCGCGATCCGCTGAAACGAGAGCCGATGGGCGAGTCGGCAGCGCGACACGCGGACGTCGTGATTGCCACCGACGACAATCCACGGTCCGAGGACCCCGCCGCCATTCGGGCACAGCTGATCAGTGGGGCGCTCGCTGCGGTGCGCCGAGACGGTCTGGCAACAGAGATCATCGACGGCGGCGACCGGCGCTCGGCGATCAACCTCGCCTTGCGGCTGGCGGCTCCTGGTGATGTGGTCGCGATTCTCGGCAAGGGTCATGAGCTCGGTCAGGAAATCGCCGGAGCGGTCCTCCCATTCAGCGATCCGGTGGTGGCAGCGGAGGAGTGGGTCGTGCTGCATCCGGAATCGGCCGGGAGGGCCGGCCAGCAGGACTCGATGCCGTGATTGCGGTGACGGTCGACGAGATCGCCACGGTGCTGGGTGCCCAGCTCTCTGGTCCCGGCGACCCGACTGCGGTGGTGAGTGCCCTGACAGCCGACTCCAGGGCGGTCGCGGCTGGTGCCTTGTTTGTCGCGCTGCCTGGAGAGCATGTCGATGGCCATGATTACGTCGCGGCTGCCGCAGCCGCCGGTGCGGCCGCGTCGCTGACCAGGCATCCAGTGCCGGGCACACTGTGCCTGATCGTGGTTGACCCGCTAGTCGCGCTCGGCCGGCTCTCCCGATATCTGGTCGACCGCGCAAGCGCTGAAGGTCTTCAAGTCGTCGGCATCACCGGCTCGGTCGGCAAGACCTCGACGAAGGACTTGCTGGCCCAGGTGCTCGAGCGTGCCGGTCCGACCGTGGCGGCGGAAGGCAATCTCAATAACGAACTCGGTGTGCCACTCACGGTCGGACGTATCGACGAGCGGACCAGGTTCCTCGTGGCGGAGATGGGTGCGCGGGGAATTGGCCACATCGCCTATCTCTGCGACATCGCACCACCCCGGGTCGGGCTGGTGCTGAACGTCGGCCAGGCCCATGTCGGTGAGTTCGGCGGGCAGGCTGCAATCGCCCAAGCCAAAGGTGAGTTGGTGGAGGCTTTGCCACCGGATGGTTGGGGCGTTCTGAATGTCGACGATCCGCTTGTCTGGTCGATGCGGAGGCGTACTCGGGCGCAGGTGCTGCCCTGGTCTACGATCCAGCCACTTGACGACGGTATCTGGGCATCCGGACTGGTAGGTGATGCTCATGGGCGGTACTCCTTCGCCCTCCATGACGGTCGAGACGCTCAATTTCAGGTGCAGCTTCAGCTGACCGGGCGGCACCAGGTGGCGAATGCGGTGGCTGCGGCTGCCGCAGCGGTTGCCGTCGGTGTTGAGCTGGGCCAAGTCGCCACGGCGCTCGCTACGGCGGCCCCGCGATCGCGCTGGCGGATGGAACTGCATGATCGATCAGATGGCGTTACGGTGATCAACGATTCCTACAACGCCAACCCGGACTCAATGCGGGCAGCGCTGACCACATTGGCTGAGCTTGGCCACGCCGGCCGGCACACCTGGGCTGTGCTTGGAGACATGCTCGAGTTGGGTGAGACCGCATCCGACGAGCATGCTGCGATCGGCCGGTTCGCGGCACAGAGCGGGGTCGAGCACCTGGTGGCGGTTGGTGAGTACGCGGTCCGGGTCACGAGTGCGGCTGTCGCCGCTGGTTTGCCTTCGGCTCGAGCGGTGCCCGTGACAGACAAGGCCGAGGCGGTTTCTGTTGTCACCAGTGATCTTGCGCCTGGTGACGTGGTCTTGGTCAAGGCCTCCCGGGGCTTAGCCTTGGACACCGTGGCCGACGAGATCCTTGCTGCCGTCGGATCACCCCCACACCGGGATGCCGTGTGAAGACCATCGTCTTCGCCGGCGGCCTCGCGCTGCTGGGCACGCTGCTCGGAACCCGGCTCGCAATCCTGATCCTGGTCAAGAAGGGCTACGGGCAGCTGATCCGCGACGACGGCCCCACCTCGCACCACGTAAAGCGGGGAACGCCCACCATGGGTGGCCTGGTCATCATTGCCGCCGTCCTGCTCGCATACTTCGGCAGCCATTTGATCACCTTCACGGCCCCTTCCGCGTCCGCATTGCTGGTGCTCTTCCTCTTCACGGGCCTGGGTGTCGTCGGGTTTCTCGACGACTACATCAAGATCAGAAAACAGCGCTCGCTCGGTTTGCGGAGCAAGGCGAAGATCGCCGGCCAATCGATTGTTGCAATCTTGTTCGCGGTCGCATCACTGCAGTTCCCCGACGAGCGGGGGATCACCCCGGCCTCACCTGCCATCTCGTTCCTGCGCGACATCGAATGGCTCCAATTGCCACTGATCCTGGTGATCATCTGGGTCATGCTGCTGATCGCGGCCGCCAGCAACGGCGTCAACCTCACCGACGGGCTCGACGGCCTCGCCTCCGGTGCCTGCGTCATGATCTTCGGCGCATACACGCTGGTCAACATCTGGCAGTACAACCAGTCCTGCGCCTACACCGCATCGGCAGGGCCGAAGTGCTATGAGGTGCGGGACCCGTACGACCTGGCGGTGGTGGCGGTTGCGCTCGCCGGCGCCTGCTTCGGCTTCTTATGGTGGAATGCTGAACCCGCGAAGATCTTCATGGGGGACACCGGCTCGCTGTCCCTGGGCGGCGCGCTCGCTGCAATGGCGATCTTTACCCGAACCGAGCTGCTCCTGGTGATCTTGGGTGGGCTGCTAGTCATTGAGGTGATGTCGGTAATCCTCCAGGTCGGCTTCTTCAAGCTGACTCGTGGCCGCCGGCTGTTCAAGATGTCGCCTATCCACCACCACTTCGAGCTGCTCAACTGGGCGCAAGTGACCATCGTGATGCGTTTTTGGATCATTGCCGGGTTGTTCGTTGCCGCTGGTCTGGGCATCTTCTACGCGGAGTGGGTGGCGGGCACATGAGCCCGGCATGGCTGGCGCACGCCGACAGCCGATCACCGTGGCCGCAGGCGCACGTTGTGGTGGCAGGCATCGGCGTTTCTGGTTTCGCGGCTGCCGATGGGCTGCTGCACTTCGGCGCCCGCGTCACGGTCCTGGACGACCTGCTGGATGACCTCACCTCCGACAGGGGCAAGCTGCTGGAAGTGCTCGGTGGTTTTGTCCGGCTCGGGCCGGGTTCCGACCGCGACCCTTCCTGACGATGCCGACCTGGTTATCGCCACCGGCTGGCCCGCCCAGACACCGCTACTCGCTTCGGCCGCCGCGCGTGGCGTGCCGATCTGGAGCGAGGTGGAGCTGGCCTGGCGACTGAGCCGGCCGGACAAGATCGTGCCGTGGCTCGGGATCACTGGCACCAACGGCAAGACCACGACCACACAAATGCTCGAGTCGATCCTTGCGGCGGCAGGACTGAGGACGGCCGCCGTTGGCAACATCGGGCGGCCCATCATGGAGATCGTGCTGGACCCGCAACCGTACGACGTGCTCGCCGTCGAGCTCTCCAGTCACCAGCTGCACTGGTCGGATTCGCTGGCTGTGCACTCGGCGGCAGTCCTCAACGTGCAGCCCGATCACCTGGAATGGCACGGCTCGTACGACGCTTACCGCGACGCCAAGGCGAGGATCTACGCCGGCGTCCAAGCCAGCTGTGTCTACAACGTCGCAGACCCGGTCACCGAGCAGATGGTCGAGCAGGCTGAAGTGGTCGAAGGTGCCCGGGCGATCGGGTTCACACTGGGAACGCCGGGACCGTCAATGCTCGGTGTCGTCGATGACCTATTGGTCGATCGGGCGTTCATCGAGCAGCGTCGTGACTCGGCGCTGGAGCTCGCGAAGATTAGCGACGTCAGTCCCGCGGCACCGCACAATGTGGCCAACGCGCTGGCGGCTGCCGCGCTGGCCCGCTCCTACGGCGTGCCCGCGGCGGCGGTCCGTCAAGGGTTGCGAACGGTCACGGTCGGCCCGCACAAGATCCAGACCGTGCTGGAACGCAAGGGGGTCTCCTGGGTGGATGACTCCAAGGCCACCAACCCTCACGCCGCCGATGCCGCGCTGCGCGCCTTCAACTCCGTGGTATGGATTGCCGGCGGTCAGGCCAAGGGCACCACTTTCGACGAGCTGGTCACTGCCCATCGGAAGAGGTTGCGTGGCGCCGTGTTGCTCGGGACCGACCGCGAGATCATTGCGCAAGCCCTCGCTCGACACGCCCCCGAAGTCCCCACGCAAATCATTGAAGCGGTCGACACTAGAGCAATGGCACAAGCCGTTGCGGCGGCCGCTTCCCTGGCCAGACCTGGTGATGCTGTCCTGCTCGCGCCGGGGTGCGCCAGCAAGGACATGTTCACCGACTACGCCGCACGCGGGGATGCCTTCGCTGCCGCGGTGCGCGCGCTCGCAGAGGAGTAGACGTCAGTGGCGACCCTGACCCCGCAGGGCCAGACCGCGCCCGGCCAAAAGGCAGGGTTGGTTCGCCACTCTCAGAACGCCCACGCCCGGCGCCCAACCTCGCCCATCGAGGTACTGCACTGGCTCCGCTCCATGCTGGACCGGCCGCTGACCAGCTATCACCTGGTGCTCGGCTCCGTTGCACTGCTGCTCATCGTCGGGGTGATGATGGTGCTCTCGGCGTCCAGCGTGAATGCCTACCTCACGGTTGGTGACTCCTACTTCTATGTCAAGCGACAGCTGATCTTCCTTGGGGTAGGCATAGTCGGCGCATTCGGGATCATGAAGATGCCGCCGTCGACACTGCGCCTGCTGAGCTGGTTCGGGGTAGCCCTTGCGGCCACTTTGTTGATCTTGACCTATACACCGCTCGGCATTTCGGTGAACGGCAACCGCAACTGGCTCTACCTTGGCTCGTCGCTGTTCTCCATACAGCCGGCGGAGTTCGCGAAGCTGGCCATGATCGTTTGGGGAGCCGACGTGCTGGCCCGCAAGTATCGCCTGCTCGACCAGCCGAAGCACTTGCTGGTGCCTTTCCTGCCTGTGAGTGCCGTACTGATCTTGCTGGTGCTTTTCCAGGGCGATGCGGGAACGGCGGTGGTGATGGCGGTCATCGCTGCGGGCATGCTTTGGGTTGTTGGTGCTCCGCTGCGAGTGCTCCTGGCCTTGGCGTCGGCCGGCGTGGTGGGTGTCGTCGCGATCTTTGTCACCTCGTCGGTGCGGATGCGCCGCCTTGCTGCCTTCCTGGACCCGACTCTTGATCTCACTGGTGCCAATCATCAGGCCAATGCCGGCATGTTCGCGATTGCGTCGGGCGGCTGGTGGGGAGTCGGTCTTGGCGCCAGCCGGCAGAAGTGGGGCAGCCTCCCGGAGGCGCACACTGACTTCATCTTCGCCGTGCTCGGTGAGGAGTTCGGCCTGTTCGGCAGCCTGGTCGTCCTCGCCATGATCGGCATCTTGGGTTATGCCGGCATCCGGATCGCGACACATGCCGACGAGCTCTTCATACGTTATGCCGCTGGTGGTATCACTGCCTGGTTCATGGTGCAGGCGCTGATCAATCTGGCCGTCGTACTACGGCTGCTACCGATCGCTGGGGTGCCGCTGCCGCTGGTGTCCTACGGGGGATCGGCGTTGGTTGCCAATCTGCTGGCGGTCGGCATCCTGCTGGCGTGCGCCCGCCGGGAACCCGAGGCCCGCAAGCTCCTGGCTAGGAAGGCCATGCGGCCCCAGCCCCGGATGACGACGGTGGTCGGTTCGCGGACCAGGAAGGGCAACAGCCGCTCATGAACCAATCGGCTGCAGGTTCGGGCTCCGTAGTGCTCGCCGGCGGGGGATCGGCCGGGCATACGTCGCCGTTGATCGCGACCGGGCTTGAACTACAGCGGCTGAGCCCGGGGCTGGCCCTAACGGCACTCGGCACCGCTCGCGGGCTGGAGACAACCGTCGTCCCAGCAGCCGGACTGGAACTCGAGCTGATCCCTCCGGTACCGATGCCGCGCCGAGCTGGAATGGACCTGTTGCTTGTCGGACCGCGGCTACTTCAGGCGGTGAAGGCCACCGTAGGACTGTTGCGGCGAACCGATGCTGACGTGGTGCTCGGCTTTGGCGGATATGTTTCCACCCCGGCCTACCTCGCCGCCCGACGGCTGGGGTTGCCCATCGTGATCCATGAACAAAACGTGTTGCCAGGTCTGGCAAACAAGCTCGCGGCCCGACTCACCAGCCACGTCTACACTTCGTTCCCGCAGACCCCGCTGCCGCATGCGGACTGCATCGGCCTGCCGATGCGGCGGGCCATCACCGACCTGGACCGAGTCGCTCTGCAGCGTCAGGCACGCCTTGGCTTCGAGTTGCACGCTGAGCTGCCCACACTGCTGGTCAGCGGAGGGTCACAGGGCGCCTTGCAGATCAATACCGCTGTGGCAGGCGCGTGGCCGGAGTTGCTTGGCCACGGGATCCAGGTACTGCATGTATTGGGGCCCAACAACCTCACTGCTGACATCGTGCGGAGCGTCGACGAGCAGACCGGAGCGGTGTACCAGCCGGTGGCGTATGTAGAGCAGATGGAGCGGGCCTATGCGGCGGCCGACTTGATGCTGGCTCGAAGCGGTGCCGGCACCGTTCTGGAGACCGCCGCCGTCGGGCTCCCGGCCGTGTTCGTGCCGTACCCGCATGGAAACGGCGAACAGGCCCGCAACGCAGAGCTTGTTGTGAACGCAGGTGGCGGGATCCTGTTGGCGGACAGCAACTGCACGTCCGCCTGGGTCGCCGAGGAGATTCCAGCTCTATTCGCACACCCGGACCGGCTGGCCGGAATGAGAAATGCGCTTGCCGGCGTTGCTCGCCTCGATGCGGCTACCGTGTTGGCGTCGCGAGTTCTGGAGGTGATCCGCTGATGGGTCTGATCACTCCCGTCGAGTTGCCGAGTCTGGACCAGCTGGGAGGGGTGCACTTCATAGCCATTGGCGGCTCGGGTATGAACGGGATCGCCTCGATGATGCTTGCCCAGGGCATCCGGGTCAGCGGCAGTGACCGTCAGGACTCGAAATACCTCCGCTCACTGGAAGCGCAAGGTGCACGCGTATACGTCGGGCATCGCGCCGAGCAGCTCGGCGATGCCAGCACGGTTGTGGCGTCTTCGGCTATTCGGGAGGACAACCCCGAGCTGGTGGAGGCGCGGCGCCGCGGCCTGCGGGTGCTGCATCGCAGTGCAGCGCTGGGTTCGCTGATGCTGGGCCGCCGTGGCATTGCAGTCGCGGGAACTCACGGCAAGACCACAACAACGGCGATGATCGCGCATGTGCTGGTCGGCTGCGGAGCGGATCCATCATTCGTGATCGGTGGTGCACTCACGGGGACCGCCACGGGCGGGCATCTCGGCAGTGGCGACGCCATGATCGTCGAGGCTGACGAGAGTGACGGTTCCTTCCTGCAATACCCGTGCGAGGTGGCGGTGGTGACCAATATCGATCCTGATCACCTCAGCAACTGGGGGAGCGCGGAGAGCTATGCCGATGGATTCCTGCGCTTCGCAACCGCCGATTCGGTACGGCTGCTGGTGACCAGTGCCGACGACCCAGGGGCGTTGGCGCTGACGAGGAGGGTACGGCAGCGGATCGCAACCGGCTCGTCGGCGCCCGAGATCATGACCTTTGGAACCTCCGACGAGGCCGACGTGCAGATCAAGGGCGCCCGTCTCGCCGGCACCGGCTCGACCTTCGAGCTCCGCTGGGCAGATCACGCTGGCCCGGTGGAGCTGGTGGTGCCTGGGCACTACAACGTATTGAACGCCGCGGCGGCGTATGCGGTGGCCGTCTGGCTGGGCCTCGACGAGGCGGACGTGCGGCGCCAGTTGAACAGGTACCAGGGCACGTACCGGCGGTTCCAGCTGATTGGTACTCCCAACAACATCCGCGTTTACGACGACTACGCTCACCACCCCACCGAGGTGTTGAACACGTTGATCGCAGCTCGCACAGGCGTCGGTGCCGGTCGCGTCGTGGTCTGCTTTCAACCCCACCTCTACACCCGCACCCGAGACTTCTGGCGCGAGCTCGCACGCGCACTGGAGCAGGCCGATGAGGCGATCGTGATGGATGTCTGCGGCGACCGCGAGGATCCCATTCCCGGAATCGACGGAGCGATGGTGGCCAACGCGGTCACTCCAGGCACCGCGCACGTCACCTACCAGCCGGTCTGGGATGAGGCAGCGCCAACCGTGGCCAGGATCGCCCGCCCCGGCGACCTGGTGATCACAGTCGGCTGTGGCGACGTCACGAAGGTGGCGCCAAAGATCGTCGACGAGATTCAGCGCCATACGGAGGTCGTGCGATGACCGCGACGGCTACCGCCCGCCGGAGTACCAGCCGGAAGTCGCCCCCTTCGCGTACCCGTCGTTCGCGTACCAGTCGAGCCCGGAAGCGCCGGTCGAGGCGCCGTAAGGCCCTGGCATTCATCGTGATCATCCTGGTGCTGGCGCTCCTCGCCGGCAGCCTGTGGAGCATGTACTTCTCCACAGTGCTTCTCACGAAGCGGGTGAAGGTGGTCGGCACTGATGAATTGACGCCGGCGCAGGTGAGCTTTGCCGCGCAGGTCCCCCTCGGGGTTCCGCTGGTTCGTCAGGATCTGGACGCGATTGGCGAGCGCACGACGACTCTGCGGGCCATCGAGGCAGCGACCGTGACCCGCGACTGGCCGAGCACGATCACCGTTGCAGTCGTCGAGCGTCGGCCGGTACTCGCGGTGGGGCAGCCCGAGGGTTACGTCCTGGTCGACAAGTTCGGTGTCGCGTACCAGACGCAGCAAGTGCTGCCGCCCGAGGTTCTGCTCGCTGTGGTCAATCCCGGCGATGTACCGCTGCTCAGCGAAATGGCCACCGTTGCGGCTGCCCTGCCCAACAAACTGCGCAGAACGGTGGATCGGATGACGGCCAGCAATCGGGACAGCATCACGCTGGTCCTGGAATCTGGGCGGACGGTTACCTGGGGAAGCTCGATGGATTCGGAGCTGAAAGGCCAAGTCGCGACGGCGCTGCTCAAGCAGAAGCCGAAGTCCTCCATCGACGTGTCAAGCGCCCACAATCCAGCCATTCGATAGCTGTGTTTTGAGCTGCTCGCGCATCGCGCTCTGTCTGATTGCTCGCTCCGCTCGCTGCGATGTTCGCTGGGTTGCCGCCGTCTTCGTCGGATCTGGCGCAACGGAAAAGCGTTGTTCCGCCATCTCCTCCTGCAGATCGGCGGCGCGAACATCGAGAGATCCGCCGCGTCGTCGCTCGCAGAGGAAGAACGCCTCAGCTTGCTCCCTATACATTGCTCGCTCCGCCCGCTGAGGCTGGCGCTCGTTCGCCACTGCCTTTCTCACTCGCTCAAGAGCGTGTCTGCTCGCTCGCTCGTCCAGGACAGCGGCGCCAGCCTGGCTCCGTGCGGCGGCGCGCGATTCCCGATGCTCGCAGCTTCAACGTCTACTTGACCTATAGCAATTCGATATGTTTGCTGATCTTGGCGTGTCACCGCGGCATCGCCGGAGACCATCTCGTAGCCTCATTAAGACCGCGCCGCTTCCCACCGAGGCAACTTAACTGTTGACTTCAGGCTGAGACTTGGTGCGCCACCGTCCGCAGACATGAAAGAAGAGGCGGAATCGTGGTTTCTGCATCACAGAACTATTTGGCGATCATCAAGGTCGTGGGCGTCGGCGGCGGCGGCGTCAATGCCGTCAACCGGATGATCGAAGCCGGGCTTCGCGGGGTCGAGTTCATCGCAGTGAACACTGATGCCCAGGCGTTGCTGATGAGCGATGCCGACGTCAAGTTGGACATCGGCCGGGATCTCACCCGCGGTCTAGGTGCCGGCGCGGATCCGGACAAGGGCTGCCAGGCGGCCGAGGATCACGCGCAAGACATAGAGGACGCGCTTAAGGGTGCCGACATGGTGTTCGTGACTGCAGGCGAGGGCGGTGGTACCGGCACCGGCGGCGCGCCAGTGGTTGCTCGCATCGCCCGCGCACTCGGCGCGCTCACTATCGGGGTGGTCACCCGACCGTTCTCCTTCGAGGGGAAGCGTCGCGCCGCCCAGGCCGACCAGGGGATCGTCAACCTCCGCGAGGAGGTCGATACCTTGATCGTGATCCCCAACGACAAGCTGCTCCAAATGATCGATCACCAGATCGCGATTCTGGATGCGTTCAAGCAGGCCGACCAGGTGCTGATGCAGGGCGTCTCCGGTATCACCGACCTGATCACAACTCCCGGCTTGATCAATCTCGACTTCGCCGATGTGAAGTCCATCATGTCGAACGCCGGCTCAGCACTGATGGGCATCGGGTCGGCCCGGGGCGAGGACCGCGCCCGGGCGGCCGCGGAGACGGCGGTGTCGTCGCCATTGCTGGAGGCCAGCATCGAAGGCGCCCACGGCGTCCTCCTCTCCATCGCCGGTGGTTCGGATCTCGGCTTGTTCGAGGTCTCGGCTGCCGCCAACCTGATTCAGGGAGCGGCGCACGAGGAGGCGAACATCATCTTCGGTACCGTCATCGACGACGCGCTCGGCGACGAGGTTCGGGTCACCGTGATTGCCGCAGGCTTTGAGGGAGGCCAGCCGCCCCGTCGCCAGCCAGGAATCAGCCGAGCTGCCGACTTGCGTAACCACCAGGCGCGCCCGACTCCGACGCTTCCAGAGCCGACGCCTGTGATGGTGGCCGCAAACAACTCGGTGAACCATACGATGTTGCCCACTGAGAGCCCCGCGCCGGCTCCGTCGCATGCGCCAGCACCACTTGCCCCGACCCCGGTCACGGTGCCGAGGGGTCCGGTATTCGAGGATGAGCTCGACATCCCTGACTTCCTCAAGTGACGCGTGTCGGGCCCGATCTCAAGATGCCGTGACGGTAATCTCGGCAGCAAATAGACGCGCTCACTGCGGAGCAGGCATGTCACAGATTCGAGGCGGATGAGATGGCGGAACGACTGAAGCGCGCAGCAGCCTGGCTGGGCCTAGTCACCGACGATCGGTACGCGGACTATGACGAGACCGCCGATCTTGAAGACTTGACCGAAGATGACAGCGCAGACGAGCCGCTCAGCACGTCAGAAAAGCCCGCCACGGTGACTCCTCTCGAAAGTCGGCGTACGGCCACCGTGGCAGCCGTCGCCAGCACGACTTTCGCTTCTCACCCACGGACGGACGATGTGTCCCGGATCATCACTGTTCATCCCCGTACGTACAACGAGGCTCGCATGGTAGGCGAGCACTTCCGCGACGGTGTGCCGGTCATCATGAACTTGTCTGACATGGAGGATGTCGATGCCAAGCGGCTGGTTGACTTCGCCGCTGGTCTCATCTTTGGTCTGCGTGGCAGTATCGAACGCGTCACCAGCAAGGTCTTCCTCCTCTCGCCACACGACGTCACAGTGGCGGCGGAGGACAAGGAGCGGATTGCGGGCGGGTTCTTCAACCAGAGCTAGCTGGGAACTCCTGCCCGACTGGTCTGTGCGCCTACGCTGGTGTCACGCGTAATACACCGAAGCAAACAGACAGGCCTCAACCGTGGTTGTCGTGGGACTCATCATCAACTGGATCCTCTGGATCTTCCTGCTGATTCTGTTCGCGCGGATGATCTTGTCCTGGGTCCCGGTACTCGTCCGTGACTGGGAACCAAGGGGACCGATGCTGGTCTTTGCCGAGATCATCTACTCCATCACCGACCCGCCGCTGCGTGCTGCTCCGCAAGGTGCTCAAGCCGGTCAGGGTCGGCAATATGATGCTCGATTTGGCCTTCATCGGCCTCGCGATCCTGGTCAGCATCTTGATGCAGATCAACCGCAGCGTGTTCTTGTGAATTCGTCCGGAATCCGGCTCTAAGCGACTTCGTTGGCTCGGCTGTGCACCCAGACCAAATTGGGTACGGTAGGCCGGTGAGGCGCCGCCCCCACCTAAAAGTCCCACCTAGATACAGAGGTGCACGATGACCCTTACGCTCGACGACGTACGCAACAAGCGGTTCCGGATGGCCCGCAAGTCTGGCTACGAGGTCTTGGAAGTTGACGAGTTCGTCGACGAGGTCGAGGAAAGCTTTGCGCAGCTTCATGAGGAGAACCAGAACCTGAAGAAGCAGGTCGAGGCCCTCAAGGCCGCACCTCCCGTCGCGGCTCCGGCTCCTCACACGATGGCCCCGTCTCCCGCAGTTCAGCCACCGCCGCCCCGGCAGCTCGCTCCGGCACAACAGCCGACATCCGGGAAAATCGTGGTGACGACCGGGAAGGAAGCCAGCGCGGCAGTTGTTCGCCTCGTCGAGATGTCGACCGAGCAGGCCGAGCGTCTCGTGGAGGAGGCCACAGACGACGCCAACCGGATCCGGGAGGAAGCCAACCGAACCGCACATCAGCTCACGACGGATGCCCGAACGCGAGCCGAGCGAGTCGAGTCGGAGGCTCGGGTCAATGCGGAGCGGCTTCAGGCTGATGCGCTCGGCCGCGCGGAGAAGCTTGATCGTGAGATCGAGAGTCGCCGTGGGGAGATGTTCGGTGATCTGGAGCGGCAGCGCGATGACCTCACCGCAGCTGTCGGTGCGCTTCGTAGCTTCGAAGCTGCGTACCGCACCAACCTCACTACTCATCTGCGTCGGCAGATCGAGACACTGGAGTCCGGCAGAGCGGAGCCCGTCGACGTGCCCGAGGTGATGCGCGAGCTCACGCCGACAGAGAACAATGCAAACGGAACTGCTCAGCAGGGCGAGAACGGTGGAATCGATCAGCCTCAGCGAGAAGATGCTGCAAGCTTCAGCGGAGGTAGTTCACCGAGCAATACCCCGCGCCTCGACGCTCTTCTGGGAGACCAGCGCTGAGCTAGTTGCGGCAACGATCAACCCCACAGGGCCCGCTTCGGCGGGCCCTGTGGCGTTATGCCTGAGCGGCGAGCAGCTGAAATACATTGCACCATTGGAAATTCAGGGAGAAATCAGCGCGGGTCGTTGAAGAAAGTGCTTTTGCGGCCTACTGTCTCTGCGTCACTTAACCTTCCAGCCGGGGCTGACCAAGAAATGGGGAACCCATGACCACCGCTAAATCCAGAGCTGCGGCCAGCCCCGCCGCCGAGAACGGCGGTCGCACCGCGAATCGGAAGGCCTCGGCGAAGGCCGCACCAACGGTGCATGCAGTGCCAGTGGAACATCAGGACAAGCCCGCCAAACCGATGAATCCCAAGTCGTTGCCTGTCCGCCCGGGCGAGAATCCCTGGACAAAGGCCGAGCTCAACGAGGTCAAGCAGGCCCTGACCGAAGACATCGCCCGCTTCCAGAGCCAGATCGAGATCTCCACCGCTGAACTGGTGGGACTGCTCCGTGACGGCAGTGAGGGCGCCGGACGGGATCCGGCTGACGTAGGTTCCGCCAACTTCGAGCGCGACGCTGAGATGTCGCTGGCCAACAATGCCCGCGAGATGCTGGAGCAGTCACGCCTGGCGCTACGACACATCGAGCTCGGCACCTACGGCAGCTGCGACAACTGCGGGCAGCCGATCGGCAAGGGCCGGTTGCAGGCATTTCCCCGTGCCACCTTGTGTGTCACGTGCAAGCAGCGCGAGGAACGGCGATAAGTCCAGTCGGAGGCGCTCGCCCAATCGAACGACGACGATGGCACCTCCTTGTCGCTGCAGTCGCTCTTGCTGGACTGACAGCTGATCTCGTTACCAAGATCATCGCGGTGACGCCAGCTGGAGCCGCTTGCTCCGGTTCGGTTAATGGGTGGGTTGCTCACACTGCGGCTCATTCGGAATCCCGGTGCTGCTTTCAGTCAGGGTCAGCGCTTTACCTACGTGTTCGCGATCGCAGCCATAGCTGTCCTTTGCTTCGTGATCATCAAGTTGGTACCGCGCATCGGTCATCCCGCCTGGGCGGTGGCCATCGGACTGCTGTGTGCTGGTGTCGCGGGAAACCTGACCGACCGGTTGTTCCGTCCCCCAGGCGTGCTCCGCGGCCACGTGATCGACTTTCTCGAGTTGCCATACTGGCCGATCTTCAACGTCGCCGACATGTGCATCACGGCGGCCGCCATCATGATCATGTACCTGTCGGTGGTAAAGGGAATTGCCATCACCGGCGAGCGCCACCCCCGGTCGGGGCGTGGTTCAGGAGACGACGGGGATCATGATCGGAACACGATCGCTCGTGGCTGAGCGAAAAGTGCTGCTCATCCCGGATGGATTGAACGGCGAGCGGGTTGATGCTGCCGTAGCGCGCATGCTCGGGCTTCCTCGGACCAGAGTCGCGGAGTTGATCGGAGCAGGGCACGTGCTGCTGGACGGTGCCACGATCAACAAGTCCGATCGGGTCAGCGTCGGGTCGATGCTCGAGGTGGAGCTCGCCGATCGTCCGCGGCTTGCCGAAGTACGCCCACAGCAAGTGGAAGGTGTTGTCATCGTGCACGACGACGACGACATCGTTGTGATCGACAAGCCGGTCGGGGTAGCGGCTCACCCGAGCCTGGGCTGGAGCGGACCCGACGTCCTCAGCCATCTCGCCGGCGCCGGCTTCCGGATCTCGACCTCAGGAGTTCCTGAGCGGCGCGGCATCGTGCAGCGGCTGGACGTCGGTACCTCCGGTTTGATGGTGGTCGCCAAGAGCGAGCGCGCGTACACGATCTTGAAACGAGCATTCCGGTCGCGAAGCGTCGACAAGATCTACCACGCGCTGGTGCAAGGCCATCCAGATCCGTTTACCGGCACGATCGAGGCGCCGATCGGGCGGCACCCTGGGGCGGACTACAAGATGGCGGTGACGCACGGGGGCCGGCACAGCGTCACCCACTACACCATGCTTGAGGCTTTCGTCGCGGCGACCTTGCTCGAGATCAAGCTGGAAACCGGCCGGACGCATCAGATTCGGGTTCACATGGCGGCGATTCGGCATCCTTGTGTCGGCGATCCTATGTATGGGGCCGACCCGGTCCTCGCCGCCAAGCTCGGTCTGGAACGGCAGTGGTTGCACGCGGTCCGCCTCGGTTTCCTGCACCCAACATCGGGTGAACTGATGCAGTTCGAGTCCCCGTATCCGCCTGATCTTCAGCATGCCCTGGAGGCAGTCACTGCCTGGTAGGACCAGTGCTTGATTGGTTTCCCACCGCCCGCGCAACTTCGCTAGGGTCAACTGCGTGCGTAGAGCCAAGATTGTGTGCACGCTCGGGCCGGCCTCCTCGACTCCTGAGCGTCTGTCGGAGCTAGTCGCCGCGGGAATGGATGTCGCCCGGCTCAACATGAGTCATGGCGATTATGCCGACCACCTGAGGAACCTGCGCGGCGTCCGGGAAGCGGCGGCAAGCGCCGGGCGTCCGGTCGGTGTGCTTGCCGACCTTCAGGGCCCAAAGATCCGGCTCGGCCGGTTCGCCAACGGCAAGGAGAGGCTGCACGTCGGCGCTGAGTTCGCGATCACCATCGAGGACGTCGAGGGCACGGTCGAGCGTTGCTCCACGACCTACAAAGGCCTTCCCGGAGATGTCCGACCGGGAGACCTGATCTTGATCGACGACGGCCGGATAGCCTTGCGCGCAAGAGAGATCACCGACACCGACGTGATCACCGAGGTAACAGTCGGCGGACCAGTCAGCAACAACAAAGGGATCAACCTCCCCGGCGTGGGTGTCAGCGTCCCGGCGATGAGTGAGAAGGACACCGAAGACCTGCGCTGGGCTCTTCGCAACGGAGTCGACATGGTGGCCCTGTCTTTTGTCCGCTCCGCCGAGGACGTCAAGCCTGTCCACGAGATCATGGACGCTGAAGGTCGCCGGATCCCGGTGATCGCCAAGATGGAAAAGCCCCAGGCGGTCGAGAACCTGAGGGAGATCATCGATGCCTTCGACGCATTCATGGTCGCGCGTGGCGATCTTGGTGTAGAGCTGCCGCTGGAAGAGGTGCCTCTGGTCCAGAAAAAGATCGTCACTGCTGCGCGGCGCTGGGCGAAGCCGGTGATCGTCGCGACTCAGATGCTCGAGTCAATGATTTCCTCGCCCCGTCCGACGCGTGCTGAGGCTTCCGACGTCGCAAATGCGATCCTCGATGGCGCCGACGCAGTCATGCTGTCGGGAGAGACGAGCGTCGGTGAGTACCCAGTCCTGACCGTCCAGACCATGGCACGAATCGTCGAGAACACCGAGGCCCACGGCATGGACCAGATGCACGGCATCGACTGGGATCCGCACACCACCAGCGGCGTGATCACCAAGGCGGCCGAAGAGGTCGCCCAGCGGATCGGCGCCAAGTTCTTGGTGACGTTTACCACCTCCGGCGACTCGGCCCGCCGCCTGACCCGCCTTCGCTCGACCATCCCGGTCCTGGCATTCACCCCATACGAGGAAACCCGCGCCGCACTGACCTTGAACTGGGGCGTCGAGACGTTTCTGGCCCCCATGGTCGGCCACACCGACGAGATGATCCGCGAGGTCGACAAGGCCCTGACCGAAAGCGGACGCATTGCCGACGGTGAACGTGTCGTCATCGTCGCCGGCTCCCCGCCCGGCGTCGCCGGCCAGACCAACATGATCCGCGTCCGCCGCATCGGCGCACCTCTTTAGATCGCTGACTCGCTGACATGCGTTTGCCGTCTCGAGGCGGCTAGCAAGGGATGATCAGCCGCCTCAGACACCCGTTATTCGTCCCGAGACGGCTAACGCGTAAGTGAGAGGCCCTCCTGTTCGGCCGCCTGCCGCATGTGGCCTTGTGAGTGGGCCGAAAGGACATAGACCTTCGCCTCCCTCTCCGGCACACTCTCAGATGCGAGCGTGAGGGTCCCGGCAGCGGGCCGACAAAACCTAAGATGCTTGAAACCCGGACGACGCGAAGGTCTGGACTCTAAGCCGACTCGACCACCACGTTTTGTCGGCCCGCTGCCGGGATCCTCACGCAGGGAAGAGTCAAAGAGAATGTGCCGGAGAGGGGAGTCGAACCCCTATGTCCTTTCGGACAGACGGGTTTGAGCCGTCCGCGTATACCATTCCGCCACCCCGGCCCGAGTCATGATCAACTAACCGGCGACGCCGCCGCGGGCCCGGAACATTCTGCCACAGCGGTTGCCTTGGCCAGTCTTTCCGTACGCCCTCGCCGTCACAAGCATCTGACTAGAGTGTCTCCGTGACTGGAGAAGACAGCCCGCTCACGGATGGAACCAAGACGCGGGTCGTTGTCGCCGAGGACGAGGTGTTGATCCGGCTGGATCTGGTGGAGATGCTCACCGAGGAGGGCTATGACGTGGTCGGCCAGGCTGGCGACGGAGAAGTGGCGGTAGCCCTGACCACCGATCTCAGGCCGGATTTGGTGGTGATGGACGTCAAGATGCCCAAGCTCGACGGGATCAGCGCGGCCGAGCAGATCGCTAGCGACCGGATCGCGCCCGTGGTGATGCTCACAGCATTCAGTCAGCGCGAGCTAGTCGATCGTGCCAGCCAGGCAGGTGCCATGGCGTACGTGGTCAAGCCTTTCAGCAAGGCCGACCTCGTTCCTGCCATCGAGATTGCCCGCGCCCGGTTCGCCGAGATCCAGGCGGTGGAGGCCGAGGTCAGTGACCTGACTGAGCGGCTGGAGTCACGCAAGGTGGTGGAGCGCGCAAAGGGCCTGTTGCAGAGCGGTCTGGGGCTGAGCGAGCCAGAAGCCTTTCGCTGGATCCAGAAGACAGCGATGGATCTGCGCAAGTCGATGCGCGAAGTGGCGGAAGGAGTCATCGAGCATGGCTCGGTTCCCAAGAAAAAATAGAGTATTCGCATCTATGTGCTCTCAATCCGGTAACAAACGTGCTATAGGACACAAAGTTGCAGTCATAACACAGCATCGGTCGTAGGTTCGACAATGCTCGCGAGGTTTGCGCTCGGCGGAACCTCGCATCCGAAACAATCAGGAGGAAATGTGCGCAAGCATAAGGTCGTACTTGCGGGGGTAACCCTGCTGGCCGCGTCGCTCGCGATGTCGGCATGTGGCTCTCGGGCAGAACAGGCCCCGGGCGGGGAGGCCGGAGCGGCCAAGGTCGCCAAGATCGGCGTAATCGCGCCTTTGTCGGGTGATCTGTCAGCTCTGGGGCTCGGCATCAAGAACTCGGTCGATCTGGCCATCAAGCAGGCCAATGAGAAGCAGACCATACCCGGCTGGACGCTGGAGATGGATGCCCAGGACGACCAGGCCGCCCCTGATGTCGGCAAGAACGCAGCTACCAAGTTGGCCGGTGACGACGAGGTCATCGCGGTCGTCGGTACCCTCAACTCCTCCGTCTCGCAGTCGGTGCAGCCGGTGCTGTCCGGGGCGCAGATCACGCAGGTCTCGCCGGCGAACACCAACCCGACGCTGACGAAGGGCGCGGATCTGGCGAACCCCCAGCGGCCGTACCCGGGCTACTTCCGTACCTGCACCACGGACGCCGTCCAGGGTCCGTTTGCAGCGCAGTACCTGCTCGACGAGGGCATCAAGAAGGTCGCCACCATCCATGACAAGAAGGCCTACGGCCAGGGCCTGGTAGCAGCCTTCACCGAGGCCTTCAAGAGTGGCGGTGGCGAGATCGTCGCGGCTGAGACGATCAACCCCGATGACAAGGACTTCTCAGCTGTTGATCAGCAAGGTCAAGAGTGCCAACCCCGAGTTGGTCTACTACGGTGGTGAGTATCCCCAGGCAGGCCCGCTGAGCCAGCAGGCCAAGTCGGCCGGTCTTAACGTCCCGCTGATGGGTGGCGACGGCATCTATGACGACGCCTTCATCGAACTCGGCGGCAAGACCTCAGACGGTGACCTTGCGACCTCCGTCGGGGCGCCGACAGAGTCGCTCCCGACGGCCAAGCAGTTCGTCGCCGACTACGCTGCAGCTGGCTTCACCGAGCCCTACGCGGCCTACGGCGCATACTCCTATGACGCGGCGAACGCGATCATCAATGCGCTGAAGACCTCGCTGGCCAGCGCGAGTGATGCCAAGTCCGCGCGGCAGGCAACGATCGATGCGATGAGCAAGGTCAGCTTCGACGGCGCGACCGGCACGGTCGCCTTCGATGAGTTCGGTGACACCACGACCAAGGTGCTGACCGTCTACAAGGTCGACGGCGGCAAGTGGGTCGCCGAGAAGACCGGCGAAGGAGCCTAACGCAGTGGTGGCGGAGCCTGCGCAACACGTGTTCCGCCGCTAGTCTTCTCCGCAGGTACGCAGCGGGGGCAGGCCTCCACGTCTGCCCCCACTGCACCTACACCGCCTTTAAATGCATCACCGAAGGGAGGCGTGAGTGGACATCCTGCAGCAGCTCATCAATGGCCTTTCGCTCGGGGCCCTGTACGCGCTCATCGCGGTCGGCTACACCGTCGTCTACGGCATCATCCAGCTGATCAACTTCGCCCACGGCGAGATCTTCATGATCGGGGCCTTCGGTGCTCTCACCGCCTGGATCCTGATACCCGGAGACACACTGGGCGTGTGGTTGCTGCTGCCCATGCTGCTCATCGGCATGGTGGCGGCTGTGGGCGTCTCTCTGCTAACTGAACGATTCGCCTACCGACCACTCCGCAATGCACCGCGACTTGCACCCTTGATCACCGCAATCGGCGTGTCCGTCTTTCTTCAAGAATTCGTGCGCCTGTTCTATGGACGCGTGCCGGGCTTCCCCGACGCCAAACGGGCAATCCCTTTTCCACAGATTGACTTTGTGACCGGGCCTGCGATCCAGCTAGGTCCCCTCACCATCCAGCGTGCCGCGCTGTTCACCATGATTGCGCTCGTCATCTGCTGGGCCTTCCTGTACGTGTTCGTCAACCGCACGCGTCTGGGTCGGGCGAATGCAGGCGACATCCCAGGACCCTGACACCGCGAGGCTGATGGGCATCAATGTCGACCGCATCATCATGGTGGCGTTCGCGCTCGGCGCAGCCTTGGCCGCAGTAGCCGGCCTTGCCTGGGGCCTGCGTTACACCAACATCGACTTCAAGATGGGCTTCATAGCCGGCCTCAAGGCCTTCACCGCAGCGGTCCTCGGCGGCATCGGCAATATCAATGGTGCGGTCGTCGGTGGGCTGGTGCTCGGCTTGGTCGAGGGCATGGTGACCTTCATCCCCGGCACTTTCGGCGGCTCCGCGTGGAAGGACGTCTGGGCGTTCGTGTTGCTGATCTTGGTGCTGGTCTTCAGACCACAAGGCCTGCTTGGAGCGAGGGTGGTGGACCGAGCATGATCTCAATCCCAAAGGTCGTTACACCCGAACGGCAGCAACGCACCGACCCGACCGGCCGCCTTGTCGGCATTGCTGGTGGCGTGGTCCTGGCCGCCTCCGCCTTCTTGCCATGGGCCTACTCATTCGAGGCGCTCGACGGCATGACTCTCCTCGGCTATCCGTCGCCTCTGCAGTACTTCGGTATGGTGCTCGGTTTGCTTGTCGCGGGCCTCATCATCTGCTCAAGGTTGATCAAGCCCCGAGGCAAGATCCGGGTCGGCTGGGTGCGTGGCGCCAAGGCGGCTGCTACCGGAGCGCTTGTCTACATGGCGCTCATCGTCCTCGGCATCGCGCTTGAGCTTGGTGGTCTGATCAACGTCGTGTATGGCGGCTGGTTGGCGCTGCTCGGTGCGGCCGTGGCCTTCGCCGGAACTCGGCTGATGATCGTGGACAAGCCACCCACGCTGGCCCAGGCGCAAATCAGGCCGACGCTGGAGATCCTCCTGGTCGCTGTAGTGATGGGGGCAGCGCTCTTCGCCATGGCGTTCGCGCTGAACATCGACGACGGGGGCACGTTCGTCGCCTCCATAGCCTTCATCGGCGCGTTCGTGGCGGTGCTCTTCCGGGTCGGCGTGATGGGCTTTCTCTCCGGGGTTTCCCAGCGTCACAGGAAGGTGCTGATCCTCGCCGCATTTGTGGTGGCGTTCTTGTTCCCCTTCACCCAGGGCGGCTCCGACGCGAACATGTCCATCGCCACGCAGGTGATCATCTTCGCCGCAGCCGCAATGGGCCTCAACATTACGGTCGGCCTCGCCGGTCTGCTCGACCTTGGCTATATCGCGTTCCTCGGTGCGGGTGCCTTCACGGCAGCCGTCCTGTCGCGTTCCGCCTTCGCCACCGCCGACATCCATCCGCCGTTCATTGTGGTCGTTCTCATCGCCGGCGCGGTATCCGCCACTCTGGGCTTGATCATCGGTTCGCCCACATTGCGGGTGTCCGGTGACTACCTGGCCATCGTGACGCTCGCGTTCGGTGAGATCTTCCGAATTGCGATGATCAACTTGGACGGCGAGGCCGGGCCGAACATCACCCACGGGTCGAATGGCATTCCAGCGATTCCTGACCTCAACTTTTTCGGCTTCGACTTCGGCGATCCGCACGTAGTGTTGGGTATCCCGCTGGGCCGCTTCTCCAACTACTACTTCCTGCTGCTGGTATTGATCGCGTTCGTCATCTTGGTGTTCGTACGGCTCAACAACTCCCGCATTGGCCGTGGCTGGGTGGCGATCCGGGAGGACGAGAAGGCGGCCGAGGCCATGGGCGTCAACGTCTTCGGCCTGAAGCTCTTCGCGTTCGCCAGCGGTGCGTTCCTGGCCGGCGTCGCAGGCGCGGTCAAGGCCCATCAGGACATCTCGGTTACACCGGACCAGTTCATTTTCCTGGAGTCTGCGTTCTTGTTGGCGGCGGTCGTTCTCGGAGGCATGGGCACCGTGCTCGGCGTGCTCGTTGGTGCCACGCTACTGAAACTGCTGCCCGAAAAGCTGCGCTTCGTCAGCGAGTATCGGCTGATGCTCTTCGCCCTGCTTTTGATCCTCATGATGCGCTTCCGGCCAGAGGGACTGATCCCGAGCCAGCGCAGGCAGCTGGAGTTCCACGAGGAAGATGAGGAACTGGCAGAGCGGATCGAGGAAGAGCTGGAAGAGACCGGAGCCATGAAGGGAGCTGCGCTGTGACGACCGAAGTCGACGCCGCAACGGTGAGCGCCCAGGCCGATGGCTCGCCAATCCTTGTGGCAGAGAATGTCACGATGCGGTTCGGCGGCCTGGTCGCCGTGGACTCCGTGAACCTGAGGGTCAACAACGGCGAGATCATGGGCCTGATCGGACCCAATGGAGCCGGAAAGACAACGTTCTTCAACTGCCTGACCGGCCTCTATCTCCCCACGGCCGGTCAGGTGGTGTTCGAGGGCGCCGTGCTGCCACCCAAGCCGCGCAAGGTAGTGATAGCGGGCATGGCGCGGACGTTCCAGAACATTCGGCTGTTCGCCAACATGACCGCCCTAGAGAACGTGATGGTCGGCCGCTATTGCCGTACGACCACCGGGCCGCTCACTTCGATCCTCCGTGGACCGAAGTTCCATCGCGATGAGAAGGCAACTGCAGCACGTGCCCAAGAGTTGCTCGACTTCGTCGGGCTCGGCAACACCACTGACAACCTGGCACGCCACCTCGCTTACGGCGATCAGCGGCGGCTTGAGATTGCGCGCGCGCTCGCGACTGATCCCAAGCTGTTGCTGCTCGATGAGCCGACGGCAGGCATGAACCCTCAGGAGACCAGGCAGGCCGAGGAGCTGATCTTCAAGATCCGCGATCAGGGCCTGGCGGTTGTGGTCATCGAGCACGACATGCGGTTCATCTTCAACCTCTGCGACCGGGTGCTGTGTCTGGTCCAGGGCAGGGCCCTGATCGAAGGCACGCCCGCCGAGGTTCAGTCTGACCCGCGGGTGATCGAGGCCTACATCGGTACCGGACCCGAGGACGCTGCCGAACTCGAGGAGTTCGAGGAGGGTCAGGACAATGCTTGAGGTCAAGGACCTGAAGGTCGCGTACGGCCGGGTCATGGCCGTTAAGGGAATCAGCTTCAAGGTCGACCAAGGTCAGGTCGTAACGCTCCTCGGTACCAACGGTGCCGGCAAGACCACCACGCTTCGTACCATCTCCGGCTTGATCAGGCCGGAGTCCGGTGAGATCTGGTTCGAGGGAGACCGGATTGACACGACTCCCGCGCATCAGGTGCTTATGCGTGGCTTGGCGCATTCGCCAGAGGGGCGCCGGATCTTCCCGCGGCTGACCGTCGAGGAAAACCTGATGCTGGGCGCTTTTGCGCGCAAGGATCGGAGCTGGTATCTCGCAGGACCTGGAGCGGGTCTTCAATCTCTTCGACATCTTGCGGGAAAGACGCTCCCAACCGGCCGGCACGTTCTCGGGCGGGGAGCAGCAGATGCTGGCGATTGGTCGAGCGATGATGAGCCGCCCGAAGCTCTTGATGATGGACGAGCCATCGATGGGTCTCTCGCCGCTCATGATGCAGCGCATCATGTCAACGATCGTCGAACTGCAGTCCGAAGGTGTCACGATCCTGCTCGTCGAGCAGAACGCCCAGGCGGCGCTCTCGCTCGCCAATTACGGATATGTCCTGGAAGTCGGCAAGATCGTGCTGCGAGAACACCGGCCAGGCGCTGCTGGTCGATGACAACGTCCGCAAGGTCTATCTCGGCGAGGACTGAGAACGGGCTGGTTGTCCGGTGCTTGGCGTTGCGAACTAGCGTGCAAGGAAGCCGGCAGATGATCGGCGAGGCAGGAGCACCTCCCCGTGACAACGTCGTCCGAAATCGGTTCAGATGCTGCAGTCCCGCATGCTGTCGGAGCGGCGGCAGCCAGCGTCTGGGGAGACGAGACCGAGATCGCCGCGGCAGCGGTGGCTCTGGCCAGCCGTCGCATCAGCAAGGCATCTGACCCGAAGACGACGGCACGACCAGCATCTGAGCTGCTGGCAGACGCCGGACAGACCATCACACCCGCCGGGTTGGGCGCAGATGAGGTGCTGCGGATCTTTGAAGATGTGATGGCGCCCGGCGACGCGGGCGCAAGACGATCCGATGAATCTCGCCTATATTCCGGCTGCGCCAACTCGCGCTGCACTGGCCTTTGACGCCGTGGTGAGTAGCTACAACATCTTCGCCGGGACCTGGGAGTCCGGAGCCGGCGCGGTCTTTGCGGAGAACCAGGCACTCGCGTGGCTGGTCGAGCTGCTTGGCTGGCCGGAGACGGCAGGGGGGTGCTTCATCTCGGGCGGCACCACAGGCAACCTCTCGGCCCTCGTCACCGCCCGGCAGTTCGCCCGAAGCCAGCGCGGCCAGCATCCGGTGGGGCAGTGGCGGCTGGCCTGCGCCGCGCAGGCACATTCCTCGGTTCAGGCCGCTGCGTCCGTGCTGGACGCTGAAATGGTGATCGTGCCCGAGAACGAGCGAGGTCAGCTCACCGGCGAAGCCGTTCAATCCGCGCTGAGCAGATCACATGACGTGTTCGCGGTAGTTGCCTCGGCGGGCACCACGAACGCAGGCATCATCGACGACCTAACCGGTATCGCCGACGTCTGCGAACGGTATGGGATCTGGATGCACGTCGACGGGGCGTACGGCGGTGCGGCACTCGCTGCTCCGAGCGTGCGGCCCCTCTTCGCCGGAATTGAGCGTGCCGACAGCTTCATCGTCGACCCGCACAAGTGGCTCTTTGCGACCTACGACTGCTGCGCCCTGCTCTACCGACAACCAGAGCTCGCCCGCGCGGCCCATGCGCAGCAGGCCGGCTATCTTGCTGCGATTGATCGCGAGGTCTGGAACCCGTGGGACTACGGGGTGCACCTCTCTCGGCGAGCCCGCGGCTTGCCGTTCTGGTTCAGCCTGGCCACGCACGGCACCGACCGGTACGTCGCGGCGATCGAGCAAACCCTGGCAACGGCTCGGGCGGTGGCAAACGGGATCCGGACCATCCCTCAGCTGTCAGTGCTATGGGAGCCCATCCTGTCTGTGGTGCTGTTCGAGCGGCCGGGATGGGACGACGATGCTTACCGGCGCTGGTCGCGGCGACTCGCACTCGAGGGCCGGATTCTGTGCATCCCGACGCGGTGGCAAGGCCGGACCGCCCTACGGCTGGCCTTCGTGAACCCGGCGACTGAGGCTGACCACGTGCTGGAGGTCCTAGCCGAGACCACCGTGGACGCAGCTGGAAGCGCCTAGTGCTCTCACTGCGCCTGAGCATGTCGAAGGGCGCCGTCCTGAGCTCGTCGAAGGGCTCAGCGCGCATTGCTCCTTGCGGTTAAGTGGCGCGCGGGGTGACCAGTTGGCAGGTGACCCGGGCCGTACAGACCCGCTCGCCGGCGTCGTTAGTGATCACGATTTCGTAGCTGGCAACCGTTCGGCCCAGACGCAAGGCTGTGGCGGTCCCCGTCACCCAACCGGCGGTCACGGAGCGGTGGTGAGTCGCGTTGATGTCCACACCCACCGAGATCCTCTCCGGCTGGGCATACATGAACGAGCCCAACGAGGCGAGGGTCTCCGCCAGCACACAGGAGGCGCCGCCATGCCAGAGCCCGTACGGCTGGGTATTGCCTGCAACGGGCATCCGTCCGACCACTCGCTCAGGCGTCAGCGCGAGCAGCTCGAAACCCATCTTGGTGTCAAGCGCGCTGTTCAGCTCGGCATATTCGGCGGGGATGTCTTGCTGGTCGTGGATCGGAGTCACGGGCTCAGACTAGTGAGACTCCTACGTCAGTACACGCAGCTAGAGTCGGCATGTGCCGACCACGACTCAGTTAGCTCCTGCGCTTGCGAGCGAGCTGCCGACACGGCCCAAGCTGATGCTGATCGACGGTCACTCGATTGCCTATCGGGCCTTTTTTGCGCTTCCCGTCGAGAACTTCTCGACCCAGACCGGTCAGCACACCAATGGGGTGTTCGGGTTCACCTCGATGTTGATCAATGTGCTGCGAGACGAGAAACCGACCCATCTCGGCGTTGCCTTCGACGTCTCGCGCCATACCTTCCGCTCTGAGATCTACAGCGAGTACAAAGCGAACCGCTCCACGACCCCTGATGAGTTCAGAGGTCAGCTCGATCTGGTCAAGGAGGTGCTCCAAGCCCTCAACATCCCCTATGTGGAAAAGGAAGGCTACGAGGCCGACGATGTGATCGGCACTCTCGCGACACAAGCTGAGGCGGCCGGCTTCGAAGTGTTGATCTGCAGCGGCGACCGCGACGCGTTCCAGCTGGTGAGTGACAACGTGACCGTGCTCTATCCACGCAAGGGCGTCTCCGATCTAGGTCGGATGACGCCTAAAGCTGTGGAGGAGAAGTACTTTGCGACCCCGGCTCGTTACCCAGACTTGGCCGCGCTGGTAGGGGAGTCCAGCGACAATCTGCCCGGGGTCCCGGGTGTCGGACCGAAGACCGCCGCCAAGTGGTTGGAAATGTACGACGGGTTGGAGAATCTTGCCGCGCACGCCAGCGAGCTCAAGGGCAAGGCGGCCGAGGCATTCCAGGAGCGGGTCAACGATGTGCTGCGCAACCGGCAGATCAACAGGTTGGTGTGTGATCTTGACCTGCCGCTGAGCCTCGACGATATGGAGCGACGCCCCTGGGACCGTGAGGCGACTCATCAGCTCTTCGATGGCCTGGAGTTTCGGGTGCTGCGCGATCGGCTGCTCGAGGCGTTGCCCAACGAAGACGAGGTGGTGCCAGAAGGTGGTTTCGACCTCGATGCCGCCCGGCTGGAGCCTGGAGAGCTGGGAGGTTGGCTTGCCGAGCACGCCGCGGGCGAGCGCACTGGTGTCGACATCATCGGTCATTGGGGCTCTGGGACAGGCGATATCACGGCCCTCTCACTTGCTGCCGCCGACGGTGCGGCGGCGTACGTGGTGGTGCCCGACCTCGCAACGTCTGACGAGAACGCGCTCGCGGACTGGCTTGCCGATCCCGATCGCCACGAGGCGATGCACGATGCCAAAGGCCCGCTCCTGGCCATCTGGGCCCGCGGTTGGGATCTCGCCGGCCTGACCTCGGATACTCAGCTGGCCGCTTATCTCACCCGCCCTGATCAACGCACGTTCGACCTCGCGGATCTGACTATTCGCTATCTCAAGCGGGAGCTCCGGGTCGAGGGCGCACCTGAACTCGATGACCCGAACCAGTTGGCGCTGGACTTCGGCGATGACGACTCAGGCGCAAGGCTGGCCGCTCAGGCCTCGATGGTCCGTGCCCGAGCTGTCATCGACCTGGCAGACGCGCTGGACACCGAGATCGAGCAGCGCAATGGCACCAGCCTGCTGTACGGCGTGGAGCTTCCGCTGCTTCGCACGTTGGCCCGCATGGAACAGACCGGCGTGGCCATAGATGTCGAGCATCTCGAGGCACTGGAGGCGGGGTTCGGAGCCACCGTCAATCGAGCCGCCAGCGAGGCGTACCAGGTGCTCGGCAAGCAGATCAATCTCGGCTCACCCAAGCAGCTCCAGGTAGTGCTGTTCGACGAGCTGGGAATGCCGAAGACCCGTCGTACTCGCACTGGCTACACCACCGATGCCGAGGCGCTGCAGCAGCTGTATGTCAAGACCGAGCATCCCTTCCTGGCACATCTGCTGGTACATCGGGACGCGATCCGGCTCAAGCAGACTGTCGAGGGTCTGCTCAAGGCAGTGGCTGACGATGGCCGGATCCATACCACGTATGCGCAGACCATCGCCTCCACCGGACGTCTGTCCAGCACCGATCCGAATTTGCAGAACATCCCGATACGCACCGAGGAGGGCCGCCGGATCCGGCAGGCATTCATCGTGGGCGAGGGTTACGACGCCTTGATGTCGGCGGACTACTCGCAGATCGAGATGCGCATCATGGCCCACGCCAGCGAGGACGAGAGCCTGATCGAGGCATTCAAGTCGGGAATGGACTTCCATACGGTCACCGCATCGCGGGTCTTCGGTGTCGAACCGGGGGAGGTCACTCCCGCTGAGCGAGCCAAGATCAAGGCGATGAACTACGGTCTGGCGTACGGGCTTAGCGCGTTCGGACTCAGCCAGCAGCTGAACATCGAGGTATCCGAGGCGAAGGCGCTGATGGATGAGTACTTCGAACGGTTCGGTGACGTGCGCACCTACCTGCACTCTCTGGTGGCTGATGCACGGCGTACCGAGTACACCGAGACCATCCTCGGTCGCCGTCGCTACCTGCCGGATCTGATGAGTGACAATCGCCAGCGCCGCGAGATGGCTGAGCGGATGGCGTTGAATGCACCCATCCAGGGATCGGCCGCGGACATCATCAAAGTGGCCATGCTGGATGTGGAGAAGGCGCTCGACGACGCCGGCATGCGGAGTCGGATGTTGCTCCAGGTTCATGACGAATTGGTCTTCGAGATCGGGCCGGGGGAGCGCGAGGCGCTCGAGGAGCTGGTACGCACCAAGATGGGCCAGGCCGTTGCCCTCAACGTCCCGCTGGATGTGTCGGTGGGTGTTGGGCGATCCTGGCATGACGCCGCGCACTAAATCCGGTACACGGCATCAGTGCATCATCTATTGATGCTATGATGCAACCATGCGCACCACGATCACTCTCACGCCTGAGGTTGAAGCTCTGGTCAAGAAGGCCATGGCCCAGCAAAAGATGTCATTCAAGGAGATCGTCAACCAGGCCATCCGTCGTGGTCTCGGCGGCGCTACAACCGCCCCAAAGGTAGAGCTTCCGACGTTCGACATGGGACCTCCCAAAATCTCCCTCGATAAGGCCACACAACTGGCCGCCGCCCTCGAAGATGAGGAGATCCTGCGCAAGATGTCTATCGCGCGATGAAGCTCGTCGACACCAATGTCTTGCTGTATGCAGCAGATCGCAGGTCGCTCCACCATGAGTCAGCGCGCAGCTGGCTTGAGCGCACGCTTGCCTCGGGCGACCCGTTGCTCCTGCCGTGGGTGTGCATCGTCGGCTTCATCAGGATCAGTACTCTCCCGAGCTTCTTTCCCCAACCGCTATCGGTGTCTGATGCCATGCGTTTCGTGCGGCCGCTCCTCAACGCTTCGAGTGTGATCGTGCCCGAGCCAGACGCGCGTCATCTGGACCGCATCGAGACGCTACTGACCTCACTAGGTCGATCTGGAAACCTGGTCACCGATGCCCACCTGGCTGCACTCGCGTTGCAATACGACTCGAGCGTGGTCAGCTATGACCACGATTTTGCTCTGTTTCCAGACGTCCGCTGGGAGCGTCCGCCGCCAGTCCCGGCGGATTGACGGCGCACGTGTTTGACCCTGTTTGGGGCGCGGCGCTAACCTGAACCGTCGCTGTGGCCTGCGCGACTTCGGACGGAGTAGGTCACGCTCGTACGGGTCGGATTGTTGTCAGCTGTTGGTTGAACCTCTTCGTGTGTACGGATCGGGTCACAGCCACGCCCACAACATCATCAACAATTCCCGGAGCCCTACTACATGACGTCCTCCCTCGAGGCACCACCCCAGGTCGCTGTCGACGACCTCGGTTCACCCGAAGCCTTTCTTGAGGCCATCGACAAAACCATCAAGTACTTCAATGACGGCGACATCGTCACCGGCACCGTTGTCAAGGTGGACCGTGACGAGGTTCTTCTCGATATCGGCTACAAGACAGAAGGGGTCATCCCGTCCAAAGAGCTCTCGATCAAGCATGACGTCGACCCGTTCGAGGTAGTCAGCGTTGGCGACGAAGTCGAGGCGCTCGTCCAGCAGAAGGAGGACAAGGAAGGCCGCCTCATTCTCTCCAAGAAGCGCGCTCAGTATGAGCGCGCCTGGGGAACGATCGAGAAGATCAAGGAGGAGGACGGGGTTGTCACCGGCCAGGTCATCGAGGTCGTCAAAGGCGGCCTGATCATCGACATCGGTCTGCGGGGCTTCCTCCCCGCTTCGCTGGTGGAGATGCGGCGGGTCCGTGACCTGCAGCCCTATGTCGGCATGGAGCTCGAGGCCAAGATCATCGAGCTGGACAAGAACCGTAACAACGTCGTGTTGTCGCGCCGCGCCTGGTTGGAGCAGACACAGTCTGAGGTCCGCCAGAATTTCCTTACCCAGTTGCAAAAGGGTCAGATCCGGCGTGGCGTCGTGTCCTCCATCGTCAACTTCGGGGCTTTTGTTGATCTTGGCGGTGTAGACGGTCTGGTGCACGTATCAGAGCTGTCCTGGAAGCACATCGACCACCCCTCGGAGGTCGTCGAGGTGGGCCAGGAGGTCACTGTCGAGGTGCTCGACGTCGACATGGACCGCGAGCGTGTTTCGCTGTCCCTCAAGGCGACTCAGGAAGATCCGTGGCAGGCCTTCGCCCGCACTCATCAGATCGGTCAGATCGTTCCCGGTCGGGTCACCAAGCTGGTGCCATTCGGCGCGTTCGTGCGGGTCGAGGAGGGCATCGAGGGCTTGGTGCACGTTTCCGAGCTGGCCGAGCGGCATGTGGAGATTCCAGAGCAGGTGGTCCAGGTCAACGACGACGTCATGGTCAAGATCATCGACATCGACCTGGAGCGCCGGCGGATCTCACTGTCGCTGAAGCAGGCGAACGAAGGCGTTGACGCGACTGCTGACGACTTCGACCCGACTCTTTACGGCATGGCTGCCTCCTACGACGACCAGGGCAACTACCTCTACCCGGAGGGCTTCGACCCGGAGACCGGCGAGTGGCTGGATGGCTACGAAGAGCAGCGGGCGGCCTGGGAGCGGCAGTACGCCGAGGCGCATGCCCGTTGGGAAGCGCATAAGAAGCAGGTGGAAGACGCCGAAGGTGCGGGCACGCCCTCATCATCGAATTACACTTCCGACGCCGAGCCATCACCGGTTCCAGCCGGACCGGAGGGTTCGCTTGCTTCCGACGAGGCTCTGCAGGCGCTTCGTCAGAAGCTAACCGGCGGCAGCTGATCTCGAGTAGGACCCGCGCCGAATAGGCTGCTGGCCATGGTGCGGGTAGCTCTCACCGGCGGCATCGCGTCCGGGAAGAGCATGGTGGCCACGGAGCTTGCCGCGCGTGGTGCGATCGTCATCGACGCCGACGTGCTGGCCCGTGAGGTGGTCGAGCCAGGCACCTCAGCGCTCGCTGCGATCATCGACCGCTTTGGTGCCGATGTACTCAGCGACGGGCGACTCGACCGGGCGCGGCTGGCCGAGATCGTCTTTGCTGATCCGCTGGCGCGTCGGGATCTCGAGCGAATTGTGCACCCTGCGGTTCGGGCCCGGGCCGCCGAGCTCGAGCGGGCTGCCGGCGCCGCTGCTGTCGTGGTGCATGTCATCCCACTGCTGGTCGAGACCGGCCAGCAGGAAGACTTCGATCTGGTAGTCACGGTCGATGTCGATCATGAAACTCAGATCCAGAGGCTGATGACGCGCAACGGGTTCACCCGCGCTGAGGCCGAGTCCAGGGTTGCCGCTCAGGCCAGTCGCGAAGATCGCAGGATCGCCGCTGATGTGGTCTTGGACAACACAGGAAGCGTGACCCAGCTGAGAGAGCAGGTCGATGCGCTCTGGGCTGAACTCAGCTCGGCTGTCGCTCGACAATGACATACTCGCAGGTGCTCGAGGTCTCAGACGTCAGGTCCTTGAGCCGAGAGGCTTGTCGACGCCAGATCTAGAAATCAGCTGGCAGGTTCAAGGAGGTCAAGGTTGGAATGCCCACGGTGTCGGGCTGAGCTCCCCGAAATCGCGCACTTCTGCCACGTTTGTGGACAGGATCAGCGCTCGGCGGATCTCACCCGACGGAAGTCCTTTGCCGCCAGGCCCGACGAGCCGGTCGCCTCGTTCGCGCTGATCTCCTCGATCATGCCGCGCGGTGCCGGCCAGCGTCCGCAGACGTATCGGATCGCGTTCACCATCGCGATCGTTGTGGCCCTGATTGCAGCGATCTTCGGCGCCATGCCGATTGCCGTGCTGGTGGCTGCCTTTGCCGTGCCCGTGGTCTACATCGTCTACATCTACGACGTGAACCTTTGGGAGGACGAGCCGCTCATCGTCACCGGGCTCGCCTTCTTGCTGACTGGTGCGCTCACCGTGGGCTTCACAGCCTTGTGGACCTATCTGCGTGGGCCCGTGCCGTACGGCACCACCACGTACGAGGGTTCGCTGAGTGCTGCACCGACAGTTGGCACCTTCCTGCTGGTGGCATTGGTGGTGCCGATTGTGGGCGAGGCGATACGCCAGATCGGTCCCGTCCTGCTGGCCAGTCGCCCCGAATTCGACGACCTCATGGACGGTCTGAGCTTTGGGGTGATCAGTGGGGTTTCGTACTCCTGCTTCGACACTCTGACTCGCCACTGGGATCTGCTCACCGGTGGGCTGCAGGGCAGTGATCCCGGCCTGTGGATGTCATTGATCTTTCTGGAGGGCTTCGTCAAGCCACTGATCATCGGTACTGCCAGTGGCATTGCTGTGGCCGAGTTCTCTGGACTGGGCCGTGGCTATGACGGCTTCACGCCGCGTTACTTCCGCGGGGTGGGCGAAGCCATTCTGGCCAACGCTGCCTATCAGGCCGGCACGTACCTGTTCTCCTTCGTCGGAGACGCGACGCTGGGCGTGGTGTTGAGCATCCTCTGGGGCCTACTCATCCTGGCGATCTTGATTCTGCGCGTTCGCAGCGTGCTGCATGCCGGATTGATGGAGGCCGCCTTGGAACGCTCCGCCCGAGACCGTGGCATGATCTCGACCCCTGAGCTCCAGTACTGCGCGCAGTGCGAGATGCCACTGCTTGAGCATGCCGCCTTCTGCAACGCATGCGGCACAGCGGTGCGGGTGCAACCCAAGGCGTCGCGGCCCAAGGTGGGCGCAGTGCTGAGGACGGCTGGTCCCGAGGAGTCGATTGTTCCGGGATTCGATACGCCCGTAGCCGGCGAAGAGCCAGCGTCGGGCGCTGCGGTTGCGGCTCGAGCGGCTCCCGATGAGATGAGCGTCGTTGACGAGAGCGGCGGGTCGACCGACCCGCGTGACCGCTTCTACGACGAAGAGGAGGGGCGGCCGTGACGGAGAACCCGGGTCAGTGGGGTCCCCAGGGCGGCTCCCAAGGCGGCTACCCGCCGCAGAGTCCTGGCGGCTATCCGCCTCAGCAGGGCTATCCGCCTCAGCAGCCTGGCGGCTATCCGCCTCAGCAGGGCTATCCGCCTCAACAGGCGGGAACCGGAGGCTATCCACCGCAGGGTGGCTATCCACCCCAGCCACCTCCTGGCGGATATCCACCGCAGCCGCCAGGGGGGTACGCACCTCAGGGGCCGGCGGCCGGCGCCCCTGGTACGCCAGGTGCACCCGCCAAGAAGAGCCCAGTGATGATCATCGCGATCGTCGCTGCGGCAATCGTCTTGCTGGCAGCTGTCGGCGGCATCATCATGGTGCTGACCCGGGGAGGCGAGGAGCAGCCGGATGTCACCATCACCCCGAGCCAGCCCGTACCGCCGACCGAGCAGCCAACCCCGGAACCCACCGGGCAGCCAACGACCGGGGAGCCGCAGCCCTCACCTACCCAGACATCGCAACCGCCGACCGGCGGCGCCATCCGTATCGGCAACGGCATCGAGCTCAAACCGGCCGCCGGCTGGCAGGTCAAGAAGGCCGGCGACAACGTGGCGCAGCTGTCCGACGGAAAGAGCGTCTTTCTCGGTCAGTCGCTGCAGATATCGCAGTCCACGAACCCTGCCCAGCTGTGCGATGCCTGGCACCGAGATGCTGCCGAGGGAACGTCCAACGGCCAGTTCCAAGACCCCAAGGACGTCAACGTTGGCACCAGCAGCCTTAAGGCAGCGACCTGTGTTGCCCAGGTGACTGTCAGCGGTGGCCAGGGTTCGACAAAGCTGTTCTTGTTCTCCTTGGTATCGGTCCGACAGAGCGACGGCGTGACGGTTATCGGCACGGCGTACTTCACACCGAACGCCGACACCGAGCAGCTGAACAAGGACTTCACATCGATGGTCAACTCAATGCTGGAGAGCCAGGTCGCCGGAGGCTAAGGCGTTCGCGCTGACATTGACCGACCCTCGTCCTCGGCCTGTCAGGCCGATTGCGCGAGCAATCATTTGTCAGGAGGGCCACGTAGGCTCGCGCCATGCGTCCGATTGAAGACCTTCAGCGCGCAGTCGCCCCGTTCAAGGTGGAGAGCGACTTCGCGCCGTCTGGGGACCAGCCCCAGGCGATCGACGAGCTGGAGCGTCGGATCACCAGCGGTGAACAGGACGTCGTCCTGCTGGGTGCCACGGGCACCGGCAAGACGGCCACCATCGCCTGGCTCGCGGAACGCGTGCAACGACCCCTCCTGGTGATGCAGCCGAACAAGACGCTGGCGGCGCAGTTCACGAATGAACTCCGACAGTTCTTTCCCAGGAACGCCGTCGAATACTTCGTGTCGTATTACGACTACTACCAACCTGAGGCGTACGTACCGCAGACCGACACCTACATCGAAAAGGACTCCTCGCTCAACGAGGAGGTCGAGCGGCTGCGACACTCGGCGACGAACTCCTTGCTCACCCGTCGCGACGTCGTCGTCGTAGCCACGGTGTCAGCCATTTACGGCCTCGGTACGCCACAGGAGTACGTCGGCAGGATGGTGAAGCTCCAGGTCGGCCAGGAGCTGGATAGGGACGCCCTGCTGCGCCGACTGGTGGGCATCCAGTACGCGCGCAATGATCTTTCCGGCAGCCGCGGGACATTCCGGGTGCGTGGGGACACCCTCGAGGTGTTCCCGATGTATGAAGAGCTGGCGGTCCGCGTGGAGTTTTTCGGCGACGAGATCGAGAAGCTGAGCACGCTGCATCCCGTCAGCGGCGAGGTGGTCACCGAGGATCGTGAGATCTATCTCTTCCCCGCCAGCCACTACGTTGCCGGTCCGGAGCGGATGGAGCGGGCCATTGCTGGGATCGAGGTCGAGCTGGCTGATCGGCTTGCCGAGCTTGAGCGACTGCAGCGGCTGCTGGAGGCACAGCGGTTGCGGATGCGTACCAGCTATGACATTGAGATGATGCGGCAGATCGGGACCTGTTCGGGCATCGAGAACTACTCGCGGCACATTGATGGCAGGGCGCCCGGTAGCCCGCCGAACTGCCTGCTCGACTACTTCCCGTCAGATTTCCTCCTGGTCATCGATGAGTCGCACGTCACCGTGCCGCAGATCGGAGGAATGTACGAGGGTGACATGTCCCGGAAGCGGACGCTGGTGGAACATGGCTTCCGGCTGCCGAGCGCGATGGACAACCGACCGCTCCGCTTTGAGGAATTCGCTGAGCGCATCGGTCAGACGATCTATCTTTCCGCTACGCCGGGAAATTACGAGCTGGCCAAGTCCGCTGGATTTGTCGAGCAACTGATTCGGCCCACTGGGCTGGTTGACCCCCAAGTCATTGTCAAGCCCACTCACGGTCAGATCGACGATCTGATGGCTGAGATCAGGTTGCGGACCGAGCGGCATGAGCGCGTGCTGGTGACCACGCTCACCAAGAAGATGGCCGAGGATCTCACCGACTATCTACTTGAGAACGGCATCCGTACGCGATACCTGCATTCCGAGGTGGACACGCTGCAGCGCGTTCAGTTGCTGCGTGAGCTACGGACGGGAGACTTCGACGTTCTTGTCGGCATCAACCTGCTCCGTGAGGGTCTGGACCTTCCGGAAGTGTCCCTGGTCGCCATTCTCGATGCCGACAAGGAAGGGTTCTTGAGAAGCGAGAAGAGCCTGATCCAGACGATTGGGCGGGCCGCCCGGAACGTCTCCGGTGAGGTCCATATGTACGCGGACTCGGTCACCGACTCGATGGCCGCCGCAATCGATGAGACCAACCGCCGACGCGATAAGCAAGTGGCGTACAACCTCGCCAACGGGATCGATCCGCAGCCAATTCGAAAGAAGATTGCCGACATCACCGACATGTTGGCTCGAGAAGACGCGGACACGCGCGACCTCATCGGCGGGCGTCAACGGGGTCGCGGCCGGGCTCCCGTTCCATCGCTCGGCGCCAAGGATGTGAGCGCCCAGGCGCGGCGGCTGGCGGGGATACCGGCGGGCGATCTCGCTGATCTGGTGCAGGAACTCACCACGCAGATGCATGCCGCCGCGGCCGATTTGCAGTTCGAGCTCGCTGCCAGGCTGCGCGATGAGATAGCGGACCTCAAGCGGGAGTTGCGGCAGATGGTGGAAGCCAACCGCTGACTCCTATCTGAGACCATCCGGTGATTCCTGACATACTGAATGGCGGAGGGGAGTATTCCTTCGCGGCGGCATCGTCATCACGGAGCGTTCCGGACAGGAGCTATTCCTTTCCAGGACACCCGGTGCCTCGGCCGGTGAGCCTGGTGGAAGAGACCTCCGAGACCGAATCGTTGCCCGAATCCCGGCTCGGAAGGACTCCATATGGAGGTTCACCTCTACGCGTGGACCATCACAGCTGTCGTCATGGTGGCGATTCTCGTCATCGACGTACTGATCATCGGCCGCCGACCGCACGAGCCATCGATGAAGGAGGCCGGCCTCTTTGTCGGCATCTACGTGACCTTGGCGGTGCTCTTCGGCTTCGGCGTCTGGGCTATCGCCGGCCCACGTTACGCGGGGGAGTTCTTCGCCGGCTGGATTACCGAGTACAGCCTCTCGATCGACAACCTGTTCATCTTCCTGGTCATCATGACCAAGCTCAAGGTTCCGCGCCAGCTACAGCAGTTTGCGCTGCTGGTCGGCATCATCTTGGCCCTCATTTTCCGCGGCATCTTCATTGCGTTGGGGGCTGCGGCGATCAATCGCTTCAGCTGGATCTTCTTCGTCTTCGGGGGCTTCCTCATCTGGACCGCCGTGCAGCTGTACCTCGACTACCGCAAGCACGACGAAGACACGGACGAGCTGCCTGACAACGCGGCTCTGCGGTTCGTCAGGCGTCGGTTCAACGCAACCGAGGACTACCGAGGTACGAAGTTGACCGTGGTGGAAAACGGCAAGCGGATGATCACTCCGATGCTTATCGTGATCATTGCCTTGGGCAGCACAGACCTGCTCTTCGCGTTGGACTCCATCCCGGCGATCTACGGACTGACCCAAGAGCCGTACCTGGTGTTCACCGCCAATGTGTTCGCGCTGATGGGCCTACGGCAGCTGTACTTCTTACTCGGCGGGTTGCTCAGGAGGCTCGTCTATCTGTCGGTTGGCCTGTCGATCATCCTGGGCTTCATCGGTGTCAAGCTGATCTTGCACGCGCTGCACTCCTACCATCTTGCAGACTGGGCGCCATGGGGCGGCGAGATTCCCATCTGGGTCTCGTTGACGGTGATCATCGTGACCCTCACGATCACCACGGTGGCCAGTCTGGTGAAGTCCAAGCACGACGCAGATCAGCTTGAGCCACGCGTCATTCCTGAGCGGACGGATTAGGCGGCGACTGGGGTGGCGCTGTCCGCAGTTGCAGGCTCGATGGCCTGAGCGACGAGCTCCGCAACATCTGTCGTCGGAATGACCGTGATCGTTTCAAGCACATCCGCCGGGAGATCGTCAAGATCCGGCTCGTTCCGCTTCGGTACGAAGACGGTCGTGAGACCGGCCCGCTGAGCCGCCAGCAGCTTCTGCTTCACGCCGCCGATCGGCAGTACCCGCCCATTCAGCGTGACCTCGCCGGTCATACCGACATCGGACCGTACCGCCCTGCCCAGTGCCATCGACGTGAGGGCCGTCACCATGGTGACGCCGGCCGACGGGCCATCCTTGGGAACCGCTCCCGCGGGAACGTGGATGTGGATCGGCCGGTCAAGGATGGACGGATCGGTGATCCCGAGCTGGTCGGCGTGTGCGCGAACGTAGGAGAGTGCGATCTGCGCCGACTCCTTCATCACCTCGCCCAGTTGCCCGGTCAATGTCAGGCTGCCAGGCCCTGAGCTCTGCCTGGGACCGTCCAAAGCCGACGCCTCGACGAACAGCACGTCGCCGCCAAGACCAGTCACAGCCAGGCCGGTCGCAACCCCAGGCACCGACGTACGCTCGTGGCCTTCCGGGGTGAACCTGGGCCGGCCGAGGTACTCGCGCAAGTTGGACGGCTCGATCACGAAGCCCGGCTGAGCGGTCCCGTGAGCAAGCTTCGTCGCTGCCTTGCGAAGCACCTTCGCGAGCGACCGCTCCATCTGACGTACCCCAGGCTCCCTGGTGTAGTTCGCGGCGATCTCGCGCAACGCATCATCGCTGACCGCGACCTCATCGGCGGTCAACGCGGCACGTTCCAGCTGGCGCGGCAGTAGGAACTGTCTGGCGATGACGATCTTGTCGTCCTCGGTGTAGCCGTCGAGGCTCACCAGCTCCATGCGGTCGAGGAGGGCCTGCGGAATCGTTTCGACGACGTTGGCCGTCGCCAGGAACAACACATCGGAAAGGTCGAGGTCGACCTCCAGGTAGTGGTCCCGGAACGTGTGGTTCTGCGCAGGGTCGAGGACCTCTAGCAGGGCAGCCGCCGGGTCGCCCCGATAGTCCGAACCGACCTTGTCGATCTCGTCGAGCAGCACTACCGGGTTCATCGATCCAGCCTCGGTGATCGCCCGCACGATCCGTCCCGGCAGAGCGCCCACGTAGGTGCGGCGGTGACCGCGAATCTCCGCCTCGTCTCGTACGCCGCCCAGGGCGACGCGGACGAACTTGCGACCCAAGGCGCGCGCCACAGACTCACCAAGCGACGTCTTGCCAACACCAGGCGGGCCAACCAGCGCCATCACCGCGCCTGAGCCACGCCCGCCGATGACCTCCAGACCGCGTTCTGCGCGGCGGGAGCGAATCGCGAGGTATTCCACGATCCGATCCTTGACGTCGTCAAGGCCATGGTGGTCCGCGTCCAGTACCTCGCGCGCGGCGGTGATGTCGGTCGAATCGGTGGTCTTGGTATTCCAGGGCAGCTCGAGAATGGTGTCCAACCAGGTACGGATCCATCCCGATTCGGGACTCTGATCGCTGGCCCGCTCGAGCTTCCCCACCTCGCGCAGTGCGGCCTTGCGGACGTCATCAGGGCAGGTCGGCCCCCTCAACGCGCGCCCGATAATCCTCGGCACCGTCGGGTTCGTCCTCGCCCAGTTCCTTGCGGATCGCATTCAGCTGCTGCCGCAGCAGGAACTCACGCTGGCTCTTCTCCATCCCCTCCCGAACGTCGTCGGCGATCTTCTCGTTGACCTCGCTCTCGGCGATGTATGCCTTGGTCCACTCGATCAGCGAGGTGAGCCGTTCGATGACATCCGGCGTTTCCAGCAGCTGGCGCTTCCGTTCGTCACTCAGCCAGGGCGCATATCCGGCCAGGTCAGCCAGTGTGGAGGGGTCGGTGACACGGTTCACGGTGTCGATAACCTGCCACGCGTCGCGGCGCTGCAGGGTGGCAATGACGAGTCCCTTGTATTCGGCGGCGAGCTTCCGAACCTCATCGGCATCGTGCGGCTGCTCGGGGAGTTCCTCGGCCTCAACCCAGAGCGCGGTACCCGGCCCCGAGACTCCGGAGCCGATCTTGACTCGCCGTTCGGCCTTGATCACGGCCGCGGGCTCACCAGTGGCCAGACGGCCGAGCTGCACGATCGTGGCCACGACACCGAACGAGGCGTAGCGGTCCTCAAGGCGGGGGGCGACGAGCAGGGTGTCATCGCTGTGGGCTTTCGCCGCGTCCACCGCTGCGCGAGCAGCGTCGTCTAGCTCGATCGGTACCGCCATGCCGGGCAGTACGACGAGTTCGGTGAGGAACAGCACGGGCAGCCGGGTTGTCGACATCAAGTTTCGCCTTCCAGAAGGGTCGCTCGTAAGTTGAGCGTCATAGACTCAAGGCTTTCGCGAGCGAGTTTCTTCCCGACGATTGGATGTTCTCCCACAGCGAACCTCTTTTCCTTGTAGGTTCTCGGCGACCTGTCCCTTCCAGCCGATCTGTCATCGCCGTGACACTTTCTCGGACAGTTGTCATTTGAGCGCCTACTGCCTGGCGACGCGACCAGGTATTCGAACAGCTGGCTCGTGAGAGCACGCCGGGCGGGCCGATCAAGTCGTCCCCGTATAGCCCCCCATCACCGGGCATTTTCGCGGGCGGGTGTTGCGAAGACGAACCGCCGCAGGGCGGTAGCTGGGGGTGGGCGTCACCCCTGCCCGGACCACTATCGCGACTCGATCTCCGACCGTCATTCTGCAGCAATCGCGGCGATCGGTTGTCACTCAGTGGACGACTGCGGTTGCAATGGCTTCTCCATCGAAGCGCCGAGCCGCGGTTGGATGCACAGTGGTCTCAGCGGCGGACGCAATGTCCTTGACACCACCAGCCTCGACGCGATTCGCGGACGGCCAGGAGTCCTATGTTTCAATGCGACGGTCGCGGAGTACTGCCAGTGCGGCGAGGAGTAGCCAGACCGCGCACAGAGCCAGGTAGGCGCGTTGAGCCAAGCCGAACCCCCCGATGGCATCCGCGACGAGTACACCGACCGTCGCAATCGCCAGCGCCACAGCAACCGGGGGAGCCAGTCGGCTTCCCCTCCGTCTCAACGCTCGGAACAACACGAGAGCCGCCACGGGGAACAGGAAGAAAGTCAGATTGCCGAGCAGGTCGTGCATCTGACCTGCGCCCGTCGCAGGAGCCCCCAGCCCATCGACCGGAAACAGCGGCATGGCCAACTTCAGAACTCCCACCACCAGCAGGAGCAAGGCTCCCACTCGCTCGCGACGCAGGGCCACCGCGAGCGCGATCGGCCCAATACCTTGAGCGAGCGTCCGAATCGTGGCCAACCACCCGAAATCTCCCAGGGCGTACTCACTCACAGGACGCGCGACTGGATCCACCTCCGGCGACACGACATGGAGCAGCCCGAGCACGAGCAAGTCCACGACCGCGGCGCCGGCCGCGACGACGGCGGCGAGACGCATGAAGTCATCTCACCACCATCAGACCAGCAGCCGCGGGAGGATCGTCAAACGGCTGGCCTGAACCAACTCGGCAAGGCGGGATCACGGCACGCTGCAGCGGGTGATCGGGTCCACAGCTTCCTTTCCGACGAAGCGAAGAGGACCGGTTCAACTCTGCTGCATGCAGGGTCCTCAAGCGAACTCATTCCAACGCTTCAAGGGGACAGACCCGTTGCTGATTCAGCGGTCCACGCGCTATGGCATGGTGAGCGCCACGAGCTCGTAGACGTTTCCATCGGGTCCACGGAAGTGCTGCCAGCTTGGTCCGGGCTCGCCCAAGAGCTCGATGCCCGCCGCCCGCAACTCCGCAACCGCCTGAGCCAAGTCCGTGACCTCAAAGCCAACAACCGGGCCGGTCTCAAAATGCCCCTTGCCCGGGTACTGCGGACCGAACACCTCAACGTGCTGCCCATCGGGAAGTTCGAACACCCAAAAGTGCGGCTCGATGTGGACCAGATCTAGGCCCAGCACACGTTGATAGAACTCTGCCAGAGCCTCGGCGCGATCAGTGCGCGTCCCGCTCCAACCAAGCAATGCTCCGTATGTCCATGCCCGAGTATGAACCGTGCAACCACGAAGGCCATCAAGCCGAGATTGTCGGTAGACGGTCCCCTTACGGCGACGATCCGGGACGGGGGTGATCCGGTCCGCCCGACACCAGATTCGAACACTCAGGATGGGGCTGGCGCGAGGAAGGCGACGAGATAACGAGAATCCAAGCGTTCCGCCCAGTTGTCGTTCCCCTGATCAGGGCCAATCGCCGACGCCAGGTTCGACGAGAACCTACAAACCTGGCGGTTGCAATCGAGCAGCTCGGTCGGTTCGGGGACCGCAGCGCCCACGCGAGGGCACCGGGCCGCCGCGGCGTTGCCGACGAGGACGACGCGTCGGTTATGCCAGCGGCGAGTCTGTCCGGACGTAGCAAGGTGTCTGAGAGTGCATCGCTTCAAGATCGACCGGGGTTCAGCACCCAGCGTTCGTAGTCGTCGGTCGCGACGTTGCTTCCGCAAACGACGGTGGCCACTCGCCGACCGGCAAAGCGTTCCCGGTTCTCCAGAATTGCCGCGACCCCGAGCGCCGCCGACGGTTCAACGACCACTCCGGCGTGCCGGTAGAGCAGCCGCATGCCGGCCTTGATGCTGTCCTCGCCGACGAGCACGACGTCGTCGACGACGACGAGGAGGTCGTCGAGCACCTCGGGGATGGGAAAACGGCCGGCGACGCCGTCGGCGATGGTGTCGATGGTGTCGGTGTGCACCACCGAGCCGCAACGCCACGACAGCGCCATCGCCGGCGCTCCCTCGGGCTGGACGGCGACGACCTCGACGTGGGGTGCAAGGGATCGGGCGACGTAGCCGATGCCGCTGGCCAACGCACCACCGCCGAGCGCGATCACGAGCGTGTCGAACCGCGATTCACCTTCCAGCAGTTCGAGGCCGATCGTTGCGGCACCCTCGCAGGTGAGGACATCCAGACTGTCCTCGACCAGATGAGCACCCTCGTCCGCGGCGATCGTGCGCGCGATCACCCGGGCGTCCTCGATGTCGTCGCCTTCGAGTCGGACGGTCGCGCCGAGCGCCCTGATGCGTTCGATCTTGAACCGGTTTGCGGTGCGCGCCGCGACGACCGTCACCGGGATGCCCCGCCGCGCCCCGCTGTAGGCCAGAGCCTGGCCCAGGTTGCCGGCGCTCGCACAGACGGCGGTGGGTGATTCCGCGCGCTGCGAGAGCCACGAAAGAACGGTCTCCGTGCCGCGCCCTTTGAAGCTGCGCACCGGGTTCAGCGTCTCGATCTTGAGCGTGATACAGCACCCCAACTCGTCGCCGAGGGGTGCGCACTCGTACTGAGGGGAGTGGAGGAACACCGGATCGATCACCGTTCGTGCACCACGGATGCGGTCGAGATCAAGTCGCACCATCGCGGCCGATCGCATCGACGGCCGACCGTGGAGATGAGCGAACTTGCTGTTCACCGCTCGCCCGTGCCGTTGCTGACATGCCTGCGGTAGGACCGCGTGTCTACGTCCATCCTCAGGAAGCCTTCCTGCTTCTCGACAGTGCCAGAACTCATGTCAAGATCCAGTGAAGACTAGCGACGCCGGCGCACGCTACTGTGACGAAACGGCGGGTTCGACGCGGTGGAGCGGTTGCGGGCCACGTTGATGATCTCGGTGCCAGGTGGGAAGGGACCGAGCGAGCGTCCGAGCGCCCTGCACCTCGATCGCCGCAGAGCGCAGGGTGTCGCTCCATCGAAGCTCTCCCAGGTGCCAGCGGGCGAATGCAACGGGATCGTTGACCACCACCACCAGGTGTTCCTCGCCGCCTGGGTATTTCTCGCAGACCTCGGCGTCACCGCGCTCGATCAGTAGCCAGCCACGGCTGCCCGGTCCGGACAGGGTGGGGTAGTCGAATCGGACCAGCACCCGGTGGCGAGGGAGGCGGTCGTGGTCCAGGTAGAAAGTCACCCACATCCACAGCACCACCCCCGGGTGGGCCTGTTCAGGGGTCAACTCGGCCCACTGCGATCCCCAGTGCTGCAGGGCCACCATGACGTTGGAGAAATCGCGACCCGCCTGCGTGGGCTGGTAAGTCGAGCCGCGGCCGTCGGGCTTGGGACGGATCTCCAGCACGCCAGCCCGCTCCAACTCCCGCAGCCGCTTGGAGAGCAGGCCGCGAGACAGGCCCGGGGCACCGTCCGCGATCTCGTTGAAGGTCCGGCAACCCAGGATGACGATGTTGCGGAGGATGATGACGGACCAGCGCTCCGCCAGGAGCTCCGACGCCCGGGCGATCGGGCAGTACTGCCCGTAGGTCCTCACGCCAACATCCTGCCACGCAGGGTGGCACCGGATCAGTTCACGTTCTGAACCTGCCGGGGGCTGGACCCCGACCCGACGCCTACCGGCGAAGGCGCGCCGGACGACAGGCGGCCAGGTTCACACCGTGCACTTGGCGGAATGGTCGAGCCGGTGGACATTCGGATCGAACCCGAGGGACGGGTGAGAGAGGAAGCGTCATGAATTCGACTACATATCTGCTTGCCGGCCAATCCTCCGAGCTGGAGCGGCTCCAGCTCCAGTCCCGGGTGACATAGCCGCAACTCGCCGGAGGGAAGGCGGTTCCGACCGAACCCGTCAACGCCTCACCAATCTCTAGAGGAGAACACTTGCACTATGCCTGTCTTGCACGTCTTACGTGTCTTCTGCGACAGCGAGGGTCGATTCGGTAGTCCCCTCGGCGTGGTTCTCGACGGTCCCGCGATACCACTCGAGCGTCGGCAACCACTCGCCGCCGAGCTCGGCTTCTCCGAAACCGTCTATGTCGACGACCTGGACACCGGCCGGCTGCGGATCTTCACCCCGGCCGCCGAGCTGCCCTTCGCGGGACACCCACTGGTCGGCACCGCTTGGCTCCTCAGCCGCCACCTCAGCAGCCCGGTGACGCAGCTCAATCCACCTGCCGGACCGGTGTCAACCTGGACCAGCGATGACCAGGTGTGGATCCGCGCGCCCCTAGCAGCCGCCCCATTCTGGCGTCTCAACCACGTCGCAGACGCCGCCGCAGTCGACGCCATGACCGAGCCACCCCAGCCTGACCAAGACGCCGACCAGTTCTGGGCCTGGATCGATCAGCAGGCCGGGACCGTCCGGGCCCGAGTCTTCGCCGCACGGTACGGAGTGCCCGAGGACGAAGCATGCGGCTCCGCCTCGATGCTGCTCGCCGCACAGCTCGGTCGCGCTATCACCATCAAGCACGGCAGCGGATCACTGGTCCAAGCCAGCCCGGCCCCCAACGGCATGGCCGATCTCGGTGGCCGCGTCGTCTGGGACCACGAGCGTGCCGTCGATTAGCCACGATGGGCCCGGCAGCCCGCTGCGCAAAAACCGCCCACAACGGCATCTTCCGCGGGATAGAGGCAACAGGCCGGGAGATCCGCACACAGGAGCTGGTGATCTACCGGGTAGCCGACGGCAAGATTGTCGAATGCTGGGGTGACCTCGGCTCCACCGTCCGCGACGAGTTGACGTCGGGGACCGCATCAGGATTCACGCTCAAAGCGCATATCCATCCGTAGCGCCCACTTCCCGGGCTCGATTTCTCGCTCCCAGCGAGTAGTAGTCATGAGCCCTGGGCCAGCCACGATGTTGAGCCAACTGCGCACTCCCTGGCCTTGCAGCAACAACGCGCCATCGCTTTGTGGGATGAGACTCATCTGCCCGGGACTCTCGCCGTCTGCTAAGCAACAACCGATTCGCAGAGACGCCCCCTGTCTCGTTTCCAAATGGACTCTATTAGCGTCGAGCGATGGACATCGTTCTGATTCCCGGTCTGTGGCTTGACGGTTCATCCTGGGACGCGGTCGTTCCCGCCCTGCAGCAGGCGGGGCATCGTACATATGTGCTCACGCTTCCTGGAATGGAGTCGAAAGACGCGGACCGCTCCAAGATCACACTCCGCGACCACGTCGACGCGGTCGTCGTGGTGATCGACTCCTTCGACCCTGCCGATGGTGAGGTCGTACTCGTCGGACACTCCGGCGGTGGTGCGATCGCCCATGCCGCGGTGGATGCGAGGCCGGACCGTGTCGCCCGCGTCGTGTACGTCGACAGCGTTCCCCTTGGTGATGGCGGGGTGATCAACGATGCGTTTCCGGCGGAGAACGGCGATGTTCCGCTGCCAGACTGGTCGCTGTTTGACGAGGAAGACCTCATCGACCTCGATGAGGAGCTGCGCGGGAGGTTCCGCGAGCGTGCGATCCCGGCGCCCGTCCATGTCGCGAGCGACCCGCAACAGCTCACCGACGAGCGCCGCTATGAGGTGCCGATCACTGTCATCTCGTGCGAGTTCCCGAGCGCGATGCTCCAAGAGATGATCAAGCAGGGAGATGGCTACGTGCAGGAGCTTGCGAAGGTCCGCGACGTCGCCTACATCGATCTGCCAACGGGCCACTGGCCGCAATTCACCCGGCCCAAAGAGCTCGGCCAGGCGGTCATTGCCAGCCTCGGCTCCACTTGATCCTGAGCGGGTCGAGAGTGTTGGAGCAGCCCATCGTCAGTCATTGATGGCCCGGGGTGGCACGTTTCCGCAGGCCGCGGAGACAATGGAGGGGAACGGGGGTGTGACGGCGGGATTCGGACGGGTCACTCGGGTGATCGAAAGGATGCGGCGATGCGGACGGTATGGAGAGGCACCATCTCATTCGGATTGGTGACGATCCCGGTTCGGCTGTATGTAGCGACCGAGAGCAAGAACGTTCCCTCCCACCAGATTCACGTCAACGACGGCGGCCGCGTGCAGTACAAGCGAGTCTGCTCAATCGACGGCGTCGAAGTGCCGTACGAGGAGATAGGGCGGGGTTACGAGTCGGCAACCGGAGAGATAGTCATGCTCAGCGAAGTCGATCTCTCCATGCTGCCGGCCAAGACGTCCCGTTCGATCGAGGTTGTCTCGTTCCTCCCGATTTCTGCCGTCGACCCGATCTACCTCGACCGCAGCTACTACGTCGAGCCCGAACCGCCGGGCGCCAAGGCGTATCGGCTGCTGCGGGACGCGCTTCGCAAGCAAGGCCGCGTCGCCGTCGCCAAAGTGACGCTCCGCGATCGCGAGATAGTCGCAGCGTTGCGGGTGCACGGCGATGTGCTCATCCTTGCGACCATGCTCTGGCCGGACGAGGTCCGGGAGCCTCGGTTCCCGTTCCTGGCGGCGGACGACGAGTGGTCGACGCCCAGCCAGGAGCTGGCCATGGCCGAGGCATTGATCGACTCGTTGTCGGACGAGGCGCTGGATCCGGGCCGGTATCGCGATGTACACCGGGAGACACTGACCGCCCTCATCGATGCCAAGGCGACCGGGCGCACCGTGAGCGAGGATGCGCAGCCGGCCGCAGCATCACCCGACCTGCTGAGCGCCCTACGGGCCAGCATCGAGGCCGCTAAGCAGCGGCGCTCAACGGGTAACGGAGGACGGCGGCGGACCGCTCCGAGTACGGGCGCGGCCAAGAAGAAGCAAAAGAAGCCAGTGCAGACAGCACGCGGAGCCGACGCACCGAAGAAGCGCGGCTAACGCCAAATCCCACACAGGATCTGCGACACGCTGACGCAATGCGGCATTCTGGCGCCGCCAGCTGGTACCAACGACGGCATGAGCAGTTGTTCGGACTGCGGCAGGGAAGTCGACCACTGTCACGGCACGCTGGTCGTGCACGATGACCGCACACTCGACTGCACCGATGCCGCCTGCAACCTTCCGGATCTCCTGCGGCACGCGTTCATCGTCGACTGCAGCGCAGTGCTGGGTGGCTGCTGCTTGGTCGAGGAGCCGGCGGACTTCGCGGTGGCGTCCTAACCCGGTTTTCGTCGCCAGCCACTGGCCACGTTAGATTTGCCCGGGGATGAGTGTTCAAATGATCGGGCGCGAGCTGGACGAGATCGTGCGTCAGCTTTATGTGCTCCCACCAGCCGATTTCGTCACTGCCCGGAACGAGTTAGTGCGGCAGGCCAGGGCAGCCGGTAGCCGCGAGGTCGCCGAGCGGCTGCAGCAACTCCGCCGCCCAACCCGCAGCGCCTGGCTGGTGAATCTATTGGCCAGCGATTCCAGGGCGATGCAACGCCTGTCGGCGTTAGGTCGAGAGCTGCGCGATGCCCAGACCGGGCTGGTTCGCACAGAGTTGCGCAACCTCGCCGAGCAGCGCCGGCAGTTGATCGCTGACCTGTTGGATCAGGCCAAGGCCCATGCCGCCGAGGCGGGCCTGCGGCTGACTCCCACCGTGCTGTCGGAGGTGGAGGCGACGCTGCAGGCCGCTCTTGTCGATCTCGCGGGTGCGCTGACCATTCGCAACGGCCGTCTGGTGCGGCCACTCTCGCACAGTGGCTTTGGGCCGCGGCCGCGCAGTGCCCTGCAGGACAGGTCGACTGTCGAACAGAGGCCGGTTGAGGTACCGGCCGAAGCAGCGGCTGATATCGAGGCTTCTCCGGCCGAAGACGAGCTGGCAGCAAGGCGGCAGCGGCGTGTCGTGGGCGGCCGCTGGAGCGTCGAGCTCGTCGAGGTGGCCGACCGTACTCCGGTGGAGGACAACGACCCCCTTCCAGCGCCCGACAGTGGACAGGAAACACTTCGTGAGCTGCAAATGGCAACCGATGAGCTTGCTGCCGTCGAGGCCGCGCACTGGCAGTGCGAGTTCGACCTCGCTGACGCCGAGGCGGCCGTGGAGGCTGCAGACGACGCGGTGAGCTCTCTCGACACCAAGCGGATCGAAGCGCGTCGAGACAGGGTTACTGCGCAGCGGCATCTGGCCGAGGCGCAGTCGCGGCAACGGGAAGCGGTGAACGCGCTGGCGGAGGCACGCCGGCGGCTCGACGCCGCCCGACGCTCGGCGGATAGGGACGAGTAGCAAGGCGGGGTTGTACGCCACTCGGGGACTGCAAAGAGCACACAGCAGTCGATGTGCCGTCCTACTCGGCGGGTCCGATGCCCCCGTTCGAGGTGCTGAGGTAGGTGGCCACCCAGACCAAAGGTGCATTCCAGCGAATACAGATGTCGTTGGTGACCTCGGAAGTGGGCTCATCGAGATAACAGCACTGCGGTGGAAGACCCAGCAGGCGAGGATCGTAGGGAAAGTCCGGAGCCGGCTGTGAGTTCGCCCCACCGGCCAGTGCGCCCGGTGGTGGTGGCGGGAACGCCCGATCGAGGTCGTGGGCGAACTGACGAGTTCGCTGATGACAGCTGTTGTCGGTGCCGTAACCGGTGATGTAGCTCTGACCGAGTGCGTTTCGCCCAAGCAGATAGTCCATCCCAATGGCGACGGCGTCTGCATAGTGGGAAGCACCTGACACCAGCTGCGCCACCGCCAGCACCACGAGGTTGTTGAGAATCCGGCCGTTGGATCCCCAGTGCCACCCCTCCGTCGGCGCATAAGGCTGACCCCATGGCTGCTGGCGCTGCAACTCCAGCAGTCGGTCGGCGCCGAGCAGCACACTGTCGACTACCCGGTCGTGGTCGGCGAGATGCCTGCCGGCTAGCGCGAGATCGAGCTGGCCCGCTGCAGTCACTCGGTCGAAATCGAAGCCGGCCGGGTCGAACGCGTCTGCGGTGTGCAGAGCGGAGGACAGCACCTCCCGGCGGTAGATCTCCTCATCTGTGGTGAGCCAGAGCTCGACAGCCGCCCAGTAGAAGTCGTCTTCCAGCTCGTCGTCGGCGTACGGGCCGCCGCCGAACCGGGCGTGGTCGTCAGGTGCGATGAGGTGAGGATGGCGCCGGGCTGCGTCGTACGCGTTGCGAGCCGCCCCCAACAGGGTTCTCGTGTACGCCGGGTCAGTCGCGTGGAACAGCCGAGCGCCCTTTGCGGCAGCGGCCGCCAGGTGCAAGGTAGCCGTCGTCGAGGGTCGATGCAGCACTCGTTCGGTCGGGTCCTCGTGCGGCCAGCCCGGCATCGGGGACCAGCGGGTTCCGTGCACACGGTGGAAAGCCAACCCTGACAGCGGATCACCAGTGGGTACCTGCATCCGCATCAGCCAGTCGAGCTGCCAGCGACACTCGCCCCGGATCAAGTCGGCGAACTCGCCGATGCGCAGCGAGGAGTCGGCTCTTCGGAGCAGGTCTAGCGTGCTGAGGAGCTGCCACACCGCGATGGCGCCACTTGTGACGTACTTGCCGTAGTCGCCCGCGTCATACCAGCCACCCGAAACGTCAAATGTGCCCTTGCAGTGCCATCCGGGATACAGCCGCCGCGCTTCGGCACCGGCCCAGGCGGGCACCAATAAGTCACCACGATTGGGAGGGAGCCCTGCATGACCTGCGGGTCGGCCATAGCCAGGCGCAACGCTGTCCAAGATCGGTGTGCCAGATCGCATCACATAGAAGAAGCGCAATGCGTCCTCTCCCAACGTGTCGTAAAGGCTGCTCGTCAGCGCGAAAGAGTGACTGCTCTGGTCGCCGGCCGCAATCCGGAAGCCGGCTCCGGGCACGTTGAGGTCGGTGAAGTCGAGAACATGAACGTTTAGACCGGAAGTGGGCTCCGGCCGTACCGACCAGGGCTGCGAGAGTCCGCTGTGGAGGACGACCCCGTCCCCACCACGAACCGTGAAGTGCACCGGCTCCTCGGTATCCGAAACAAGCGTCGCCTGCTTCGGTCGGCCAAGGAGGTAACCCAGCTGGTTCACACGAACCTGTGGCCGCGCAGTCATGACGTCGCTGATGTGCCACCCTGGCCGATTCATTCGGGCAGCCTAGGCTGCTCCGGCTGGTCGGGCGATGAGCGCGGCTGCCCGTGTCAGTTCTCAGGTGCGGGCGGAATGTTTTGGTTGAACCGGAAGACATTGTCCGGGTCGTACCTACGCTTGACCTCAGCGAGCCGCGCGTACGTCTGGGGCGGGTAGGCGGCACGCTCGGCGCCTCCCTCACCCGTGAAGTTCACATACTGACCGCTGCCGAATTTCGACATGTCCTCGCGGCTACGCCGCGCCCACTCGACGATCGGTGGAAAGTCGGCCGGATCCTGGGTGCGGGCCGTGACCTCGAGAAGGAAGGGCGATCCACGGTGCGCGAACGCCGTCGAGTCCTCCCCAACTCGGCTCATCGCTCCACCCAGACGATATACGTGCAGCTCACAGCTGGTCGGCGGCAGAGCCGAGCGCCCGTGCGCCTCGAGGAGAGTGTTCACGGCCGCCTCGGGAACTCCATCTAGGAACCTGGAGGTGAAATAGTTCGCTGCTCCTCTTGGCTCCAACAACGGGTCGAACAGCTGCTGCAGCGCGACGTAGGGGATGGGCGCCAACAGATCGGCGATCGGGTTGCCGAGGCGACGGAGGGCGGCGACTGCTGCCTCGCCCTTGTCGATATCGCCGGCGTAGCAAGCGAGCACCACCGCGATACGGCTGCCGTGCACGGACTCGGGTAGGAATGGCAGCGGTGGGGCGGCCGTCAGGTTGATCATGGAGCTGAGCTCGTCGGGCGCGTCCGCCATGGCTTCCCGCCAGCCGGAGATTACCTGCGCCGCCTCGTCCCCTGGATAGAAGATGGGACCACCGAGGACAGTCGGGCCGACTGGGTGTACGGCCAGTTCCAGCGATGTCACCACACCGAAGTTCCCACCACCCCCGCGTAACGCCCAGAACAACTCCGGGTTTTCGTGGGCCGCGGCTCGCACAACGTGGCCATCGGCGCTGACGAGCTCGGCTGAGATGAGGTTGTCGCAGCTGAGGCCGTGCTTGCGTACCAAGTGCCCGATCCCGCCGCCGAGCGTCAATCCACCCAGTCCGGTCGATGAGACCAGTCCGCCAGTCGTAGCTAAGCCGTAGAGCTGGGTCTCGCGGTCGAACTGCTTCCAGGTCGTCCCGCCCTGTGCTCGGGCGCGGCCCGCGCGGGCGTCGACATGCACCGCATGCATATTGGAGAGGTCGATGACGAGACCGTCATCGCAGGTCGAGAATCCGGCGAGGCTGTGGGCTCCGCCCCGTACCGCGATGGGCAGCCCCTCGCTCCTGGCGAAGCGGACGGCGGCCACCACATCTGCGGTCCCGGTACACCGCACGATCATTGCGGGGTATCGATCGATCGCGTGGTTCCATGTTCGTCGCGCGGCCTCGTAGTCAGCATCCCCGGGAACGATCACCGTTCCGGCGACCGCTGATCGCAGCTCAGCGACCGTCGCATCTCCCAGCGCTATCGTCGTGGTCATTTTGGTACCTCCTGTTGATGTTGATACATGTTCAAGGAGGCTAGATGTTTGTCTCTTTGCACTCGCTTAACGCCGCGCGACGGTGTCCGCGACGGCAAGGCCTTGCCGATCGCCGATTCTGAGGAATACCGCGCGAGCTGCGCGGAGGGCGGCCTCGGCACCGACGCCATCGCCGGTCCGCTCCCGCAGTTGGGCCAGCATCATGTGTTCCCAGCCGACTAAGCGATGAAGGTCAGGGAGGACCCGCAAGCCGAGCAACCTCTCGACCGTATGCGCCGCCTGCCGATGTCGCCCTGTGATGCTTTCGATCGCCGCGAGGTTGGTGAGCCACACGCCAGGATTGTCGCCAGAACGGTCCAGCATCCGAGCGGCCTCGCCGGCGAGCCCCCGCGCCGCCTCGGCGTTGCCCCGGCCCGCCTCCGCGAGCGCAATTCCGATCAGCGACAGTGCGGAGCCGCGCTGGTCGGGGATGGCGGCCCGGATGTCGGCTGACCGTCGGAAGCACTCGATCGCCGCAGCGGTCTCGCTGAGTGTTCGATGCAGGTGGCCGCGTTGTGCGAGGGCGAATGCTTCGCCTGCCCGGTCGCCGAGCGACCGGAATACCTGCAGCGAGCGATCTAGCGCCTCGGCGGCGTCGCTGAACCGGCCGGATGCGCGATCTGCGAAGGCGCGAGTACATAGCACGTACGCCTCGGCCTGCGCGACTCCAACGCGGCGTCCCACCAGCATGGTTTCCTCAAAGATCGGCATCGTGATCCCGTCGTATCGTCCGACCGAGCACGCGACCGTGCAGACTGAGAAGAACGGCGGCACGCCGCGCGGGGTCTCTGCGAGCCAGCGCGATGCATCCTCAAGGCGGGGGAGTGCGGCTTCTGGGTCGCCGCGTGACAGCGCCACTATTGCCCGAAGATGATCATGAGCTGCCCGCACCGGCGGCACGCTCCGAAGATCGTGTTCTGCCGTGTCGAGGAGCCGGTCGATGGTGTCCCACTCGGCGGCCAGCCAGCTGAGCAGGCAATGAAGGTGTGCGGCCTCGGCCCGTCGTAAGGGATCCTCGTCATGTCGCCCGATGTCGGCAATCGACCGACCTAGCGGCCCTTCCTCCTCCATCCTGCCAAGGCGCGCTTTGAAGACGGCGGTGGCAAAGAGCGCGCGTACGTGCACGTCAGAAGCCGCAGAACACGCCGCAAGAGCGCGGCGCAGCCACTGGAGCCCTTCCGCGTGCATCCCTGACGCCATCCACGAGCGCCATGCGGCAACCGCCGCGCGCAGGGCTCGCTCCGGCATCTGTTCCAGCGCATGAGACATAGCGACCCGCAGGTTCTCCCGCTCGATGGCGAACCAGGGGCTGGGCTCACCGACGACCGGCTCACCCTGGTCCGGGTCGAGCGACTCTGCGCGATCGCAGTACCAGTCAGCATGACGACGTTGCAGGTTCAATGCTTCTCCGGACTGTGCCAGCCGCTGCGCGGCATATTGCCGCACGAACTCATGCAGCCGATAGCGCGCCTCCTCGGCACCGAGTGTCTCGGCAAGCACCAGCGACTTGTCAACAAGTCCGGCCAGAACATCTGCCAGCGGCCTGGTCATGCCGCTGGAGGCGATCTGCTCCGCGGCCTCCAGGGCGAACCCTCCGGCGAATACGGAGAGCCTCGGAAACAGCTGGCGCTCATCGGCGTCGAGAAGCTCGAAGCTCCAGCTGACGGTTGCCGCCAATGTCGCCTGTCTGTCAGGAGTGTCCCGAATTCGCGACGCGAGCGCTATGAGGGCGTCGTCCAGCAGCGCCGCGATCTGTTTTGGTGCCCGGTAAGCCGCCTGAGCCGCCGCGAGCTCGATCGCGAGAGGCATTCCGTCGAGTCGTTGGCAAAGATGCGCAACCACTCGCGCGTTGTCGCCGTCCAGTCGGAAGGCGGGTACGGCCTCTTGGGCGCGGGTGACGAAGAGCTGGACCGACTCGTACCTCATCAGGCGGCCGGAATCGATTGGTTCGGACGGATCGGGCACTCGGAGCGACGGCACTCGCCAAGTGACCTCGCCGGGCAGATGAAGCGGTTCCCGACTGGTGGCCAGAACAGTGATGCCCGGGCAGTCCTGAATGATTGCGCGTACCAGCCTGGCAGCGGCGTTGATCACGTGTTCGCAATTGTCCAAGACGACAACGAGCTCTCGTGCAGCGAGCTGAGCAGTGAGGGCGGCCACGGTCGGACGCGAGCCGGAGAGTGTCAGCTCCAGTGCCGAGGCGGCCGTCGCGACCACCAGCTCGGCGTCTCGGACGCCGGAAAGGTCTACCATCCAGAGCCCATCGGCGTACGACGACGTCTTCGCGAGCACTCTCGCGACCTCGACCGCTAGACGCGTCTTGCCGGCGCCGCCTGGCCCGCTGAGCGTGACGAGGCGGTTTCTTGTGCAGAGTGCGACGAGCTCCTCGATTTCTCGACGACGTCCGACGAATCGCGTCCCCGGTCCCGGAAGGTGGAGGTGAGTCCTGTCTCCGGCATCGGCCTGGCCAGTCAGCAGCCGACGGTAGAGCGTCGTCGTTTCGACATCGGGGGCAGCGGCGTATTCCTCGTCGAGGCGACTGCGCAGCGACTCATAGACCGCGATAGCGTCCCAGCGGCGTCCCGCGGCGTCGTAGGCCACCATGAGCGCGCGATGAACCTCCTCGTCGATGGGCCGAGTCTCCGCCAATGGCTCGAGAGCAGCGGCTGCGTCGTACGCCCTGCCCTTCGCGATCAGATGGGGCGCGGCAGCGAGCACCGCCGTGCGGCGCAGACCGGCGATGTGATCTTGGTAGGGATGGGTCCAGTCCTCGTAGCTGTCCTCAAGCAGCAGTCCCTGAGAACACTGCGTGGCGACATCGAGCAGCAGGTCAGGGTCGTCTGCAGCCAAGGCCTTGTCGAGTGCTGCTTCGATGTCTTGGACGTCAGTGGCCAAGCCGCCGTCAGGGCACAGCGCAACAACACCGTCTCGCAGCCGAAGAAGACCAGGCGAGGCGCCGGCCTCAGCTAGCGCACGACGAGCTGCGTGCAGTGCCTGATGCAGATTGTTGGCGCCTGCAGCAGCTGCCAGGTCTGGCCAGAGCGCCTCGACGACGGCATCGCGGTGCATTCGGTTGCCCTCGGCCAACGCCAGCAGTTTCAGCAGCGAGCGCGCCTTGTTGAGCCGCCAGACACCGGCCGGAACGGCAGCGCCACTATCTATGTGGACCTCGAAGCCGCCCAGCATCCTGATACGAACTTGCTGCGGCACCATGCCTTCAGTGTCTCGCCCCTTAGCCAAGGCGCGATCATGAGGCAGAGCTGGCTGGCGGCGAGGGCCCTACGCTGCGGCCGCTGCGCCGGACCTGATCAACTTCGCGCGCTCCAGAACGTCAATCCGTCACGACTTGCGCAGCGCCATGGTGTAGCACACCGCGGTTCCTTCCAAAGCCAGGACGCCGTCATCCCGCGTCACGCTAGTGCGCAGCTTGGTAATCGGCTTGTCCGCCCGCACGGCAGTGATCTCGACACGGCCGGTGATGGTATCGCCGGGCCGTACCGGCGCTCTGAAATCCCAATTCACATTGAGAAACACCGTTCCCGGTCCTGGAAGCTCCTCGGCGATGACAGCATTGAGGATGGCGCTGATGATGCCGCCTTGGACGACGATCTCGCCAAAGCGGGTGCCCTTGGCAGCGTCGAGGTCGTAATGGAGCGGGTTGCGATCCCCACTGATCTCGGTGAATCGAACAATGTCGGCTTCCGTGACGGTGCGTGACATCTCGGCCGTAGCACCGACAGCCGGTGCGCCATCGGGCCAGGCGGTAACCAGCTGGCGGAGCCAGGCCAATGCGTCCGGCGCAGAGTCAAGCACCGAGATATGACCCTGGCCGGGCAGGAGGCGCAGCTCAGCTCCTCGACAGTGGGTTGCAAGCCACTCACCGTGTGAGCTCGGCACCATCTGGTCTGCTGTGCCGTGCATGATCAACGTCGGCGCGGCTACCTCGCGGGGATCAAAGCCCCACGGCGCCATCGCGCTGAGATTATCCTCAACCATGCCGTCAAGTCCGTTGGCTGTTGCCGCGTCGACGATGCCGTTGAACCACGACCAAGCGCCCTCCAGTGCCGCGTAATCAGCCGGGATGAACGACCGGGGATCGAACTCATTCGCAGCCAGGACCTCTTCGAGCTCGGCTCGCCCTCGAACGGCAGCTTGCAGCTCGCGCGCAGTGCCGTCTGACATTCCCGCGTAGTAGTCGAGCCCGTCGGCCGGCCATGGCGCGAGGGAGGAGACGCTGACAACTGCAAGTACGCGGTCTGGAAGCAGGGCTCCGCAGGCCAGGGCACGGGGTCCGCCGCCAGAGTGGCCAAAGACCGCAAAGCGGCCAATGCCCAGCTGATCGGCAATCTGGCGCGCATCAGCGGCTGCAGCAGCGACTGTCGCGCCGGAATGAGAAGTTGACCCTCCGTAGCTGGGTCGGTCATAGCCGATCCAGCGGATACCAAGGGAACGCGCGGCATCGAATAGCGGCTCCGGCGGCGCACCGGTGTTGGGGGTGCCGTGATGCCATAACAGGACCAGCTCGTCGGAGCGTCCCGTCGGACCTACGTCATAGGCGTGAAGAACCCGCCCGTCGGCAGCGAGAACGTCGATCTCACGCACGGTCGGCCCCCTTCTTGTTTGACAGCATGCTGCCAATATGACAGTATGTTGTCTATGAATACTTCCACTGCACATATTGCTCTTTACAACAGCCTTGCCGATTGGGAGATCGGTTATCTCCTAGTCGAGTTGCGTACCGGCCGCTTCACCGGTCGCCCGTGGAGGATCGTGTCAGTTGCTGAGTCTCGCGAGCCGATCACCACCATGGGCGGGCTCCGCATCGTGCCGGACATGATCCTCGACGACCTAGATCCCGCCAACAGCAACCTGCTCATCCTGCCCGGCGCCGACCTGTGGGACGCCGGGGACGGGGCAGCGTTCACCGCAGCTGCCGCGCGTTTCCTGGACGCCGGGGTTCCCGTGGCAGCCATCTGCGGTGCCACCGCTGGCCTCGCCCGAGCCGGCCTTCTGGACAAGCGACGCCACACCAGCGCAGCAGCGGAGTACCTGATGGCCACCGGATACGCCGGCGGCGACTACTACGTCAACGAACGCGCAGTCGTAGACGGGGATCTCATCACCGCCGGCCCGCAGTCGCCCGTGCAGTTCGCTAGCGCGACGCTGCGGCGCTTGGGCCTGGCGTCCGATCGCACGCTCGAGGCGTACGAGGGCGTTTTCCACCGGGCCGACGCGACCGCCTACCCAGCGCTCATGGAGGGGGCCCAAGACGCAGCATGACTGTTGCCCAAAGGGACACCACTGTTCCACCGCGTGAAAGCTGGCCGGAGCCGCCGCCTCAGACCGAAACCGGCGCATTGCTCACCGATGTCATCCTCACCACGTTCCGTCTCAACGCCCGGCTCTTGGAGGCGGCCCAAGAGCTGGCGGCCAACGGTGGCCTAACCGCGGCCTGGTGGCAAGTGCTGGGCGGCATCGTGGATCAGCCACGCACCGTGGCAGCGATCGGGCGGCGCATGGGCATGACGCGGCAAGGGGTGCAACGCGTCGCCGACCTGCTCGTTGCACACCATCTGGCGGAGTACCGGCCGAATCCCGCCCACAGGCGCGCCAAGCTGCTCGCCTGCACCGAGGCCGGATACTGGGCGATTCGCCGGATCAGCTTCGTGGCGCACCCGTTCAGCAACCGCATTGGAGCACAACTGGCCACGGACGAGCTGCGGAATACATTGACAACAATGCGACACCTCGTCGCTCTCCTGGAAGCCGACCAACCACCGCCAGACGACTGAAGCGGCTCCGGAGGAGCGGCTCCTGGGATACTCAGCACCTGTGACTGTCCTGGCGTTGAAGCTGCTGCTCGCACCGCTGCTAGTGGTCGCTTCCTCACTCGCCGGGCGACGTTGGGGTCCTCGGGTGGCCGGGATCTTGGTCGTACTGCCAATTGTGGCCGGCCCGATCTTGTTGATCTTGTACCTGGATCACGGCAGCCAGTTCACCGCGGAGGCGGCCAGCGCCGCCACGCTGGGCATCGTGCCGCTGGCCTTGTTCGCGGTGGTAATCGCCTACCTGTCGAGACGTTACGGCTGGTTCTCGACCATGGTGGCCAGCTGGCTTGCGGTGCTTGCGGCGGACCTCGCTCTTGCCCAGGTAGACGTGCCGGCAGGCGCCGCGCTGGCGCTTGCTCTGCTGGCGCTACACGGAGCGAGTGCACTGCTACGCCGGCTGGACCCGCCAGCTCTGCCGCCCGCGCCAACACCGTGGTGGGATCTGCCGGCCAGGGCAGTCGCAACTGCTGTTCTCGTTCTCTTTGTGACTGGTATGGCAACCTCACTCGGCCCAGCCCTTACGGGTGTGTTGACGCCATTTCCGATCGCATTGAGCGTGGTCTGCGCATTCACGGTGGCGCAGGCTGGTCATGCTGGGGTTCTCGCACTGCTGCGCGGAATCGTGCCGGGCCTCGACGGCTTCGCGCTGTTCTGTTTTCTTGTCGCCGTCATGATCAACAAGGTGGGTGCTGTGGTGGCATTTGGTGTAGCGACAGTCGCTGCCGTGATCTTTGCGATCTTCCTGCTTGCTCAGACCCCGAATCAGTTCCGGGGTCCACCGCCACAATTGACGAGCGGCTAGAGATACCGCTCGAACTGTGCCGGCGGAGCGACTACATCATGATCAGAAGCGGCATTCACGGACCCACCCTGGACGTCGCCGATTGCCGGCGCGTTCTCACCAGGGCGCTTGCCGGAGTCCGGGCAAGCGATCATTCTGGTGTCATAGCTGATCTAGAGGTCCCGACACATCTGCCAGGAACTTGGGAGGACGGGCGGGCGCGCCACATTTCCACCGAGCCCGGCCACGGTTAGGGTCGAGCCCATGCCCGTTCGACGCCTGCGCACGGCGTGGCCTGCCATCTTGATCGCGGGTGCATTCCTTGCCGCTGGATGTCACGCCACCCCACCCTCGGGCAGGACCGTTCCCGCGCCGGTCTCACCCGTGCCGTCACCGTTTTCCCCCTCTGCGGAGAGAACGGTCGTCCCCAGCCGCGTCCCTACCGATGAGTCGGCCGATAATGCGGTCGACCGGGTGATCGCGATCTCGATCGACGGCCTCAACCCACGTGCCATCCAGGAGCTCGGGCGATCTCGCACCCCGGCGTTTCACCGCTTGATGCGCGAAGGCGCTTACACCCTGAACGCTCGCACTGTTCGCGAGCTGACCCTCACGCTGCCCAACCACACCGCGATGCTCACCGGCCGGCGGGTGGACGACGAGCATGGCGGGCACGGGTACACCGAGAACGTCGACAACGGCACTACCGTCCATCGGGCAGCCGGGCACTACGTCGCCAGCGTGTTCGACGTGGTTCACGACAACGGCGGCTCCACCGCCCTGTTCGCCAGCAAGATCAAGTTCAACCTGTACGAGCGCACCTGGAACACCCACGGCGGCCCTGACCGAGTTGGGCGTAACGATGGACGTGCCAAGATCGACCGCTTCACTATCGACCTCAACAACACCCGGCTCGTCGCCAAACTCACCGCCGAGCTACGCCGCTCACCGCGCGAATTCACCTTCGTGCACCTATCGCTACCCGACCGTGTCGGGCACTCCCGCGGGTTCATGAGCCAGCAGTACCTCGACGCCGTGGAGCGCACCGATCACCTGCTTGGCCGCATCCTCAACACCGTGGACGCCCGCCCCGCCTTGCGCCGACACACTCTTGTCCTGCTCACCGCCGACCATGGGGGAAGTGGCGGCCCGACGCACTATGGTCCGAGCAATTTGCAGAATTACCGGATCCCCTTCATGGCGTGGGGGCCAGGTGTTGCCGCCGGAGGCGACCTCTATGGCCTCAATCCCAGCTTTGACAGCCCTGGCGCCAGTCGCCCCAGCTATCGCGGGAAGCAGCCGATCCGCAACGCCGACCTCGCCAACTTGGCGACCGATGCTCTTGACCTGCCACGGGTGCCCGGCTCTGAGTTCGACAGCCCTCGCACACTGGACGTCTTTCGGTAACCGGCCGCTCCATCACCCAAGATCACTTGACGCGCTGAGGCGATCGGTACAAACAGCGTAGACATCCCCTGATCGGTCATCAGCTGGCAAGGCGCCCAAAAGCTCGATCATGGCGTGCGGTTCCAACCAGCCACTGTCCGCCCAGCGGTGCGTCTCGACCCGCGAATGTCGATAGCGGTAGTCGCCGAGAGCGCTGATGCGCTCGATGCAGGCAATTGCGCGGTCAGCGGCGACTGGAATGTACTCAAACGACAACGCCGCGAGCGGCTGGTTGAGGCCACTGAGGACCTGGTGCTCAAATCCTTCGACATCGATCTTGCAGAACTGAGGCTCGCCGTGGCGGGCGATAAGTTCATCCAGACTGACGAGCGGCACGTTGATCTCGGTGTCCCATCGAATCCGCTGGAATCGTCTGTCGGTCTGGACATCGTCCATCCAGGAATCGGCAAAAGTTGAGACCGTCGGTGTACGCGTGCTCAGGTGGAGCTTTCCCTGGCCTGGTTCGGCGGCGACTCCACTCGCTTCGATGGAGACGCCGGAGTCCCGACCGTAGAGCAGCCGCAACACTGCAATAAAGTCCGGCTGCGGCTCGACCGCGATCACCCGGGCGCCAATTCGGCGGAAAACGCGTACTCGATTGCCTACGTGGGCGCCGATGTCGAAGGCCAGATCACCCGCCTGAAGGAACTGCCGATAAAACGCCTCCATCCGCGTCCGGCGCCAGATTGGGCCGTAATAGGTGATAAGCGAACGGGTGATACCAGCAGCCCGCCTGATCAGGTGTCCCTGTGGCATTGAGGTCCTGGATTCGTTCGTCGGCGTCTCGTCAATCTCGATCGCGTCCTGGTGGCGTGATCCAGTGGACTTCCTGGATCGTCCCAACCTGCCAGCTTCGCCCGTCCTTGGACACCGTCACGAGCCCATCAAACACGATGGGACGCAGACAGACGGGATAGCCGGACGGAGTGCCGGGGGCAACCGGTCGAGGCAGCGTCAGACATGGACGGCCGCTAGCAGCCCTCCAGCATGTAGCCCAACCGCTGAGGTCAGTAGCGGTAGTGGCGGTGCGATGGTCCGAAGTAGCGCCGGCGGCGCCGGAAGAACCCGGTGATCAGGAACACCCAGAGGAACATCCAGACCAGCCAAGGGGCGCTGAGGATGACGGCAGCAACGACAGCGCAAACCACCAGAAGCGGCGCGAACCAGAGTACGGGTGACCAGGCGAGATGGGCATCGGGCCGGGGGTTCGACCTCGACTCCAAGCTCGGCTCAGCCGTCCGGGGCAGGTCAACAAAGAGCGGTTCGAGATCGTCGTTGAAGCGGGCCTTTATCGCTTGATCCACGCGCTGCTCAAATTCCTCTGTAGAGAGCCGGCCCGCGGCGAAGTGATCACCAAGCTCAGCAATGGCACTGTCTCGCTCGGTGTCGCCGATTCTGAGTGGAGTCTTCGGTGCGGGCTTGGACTCCATTGGACCGTATGGCGGGGGCCACACCCACATCGCGTTCCCCCGGGGAAGGTCGAACCTCCCCGGAATGTATCGAGTCATGACTAATTGTCCGGCGCGATGTCGTCTTCAGCAAGGATCGAGTAGAGCTTGCGGCGGAACTCCATCAGGGCGTCGCGACCTTTCGCCTGTTGTTCAGGTGTTCCCGTGGCGACGATCTGCCACACGGCAGCCGCCGCCTGCCCGATCAACGGCTTGAGTCCGCCGTCGTCCTCGCCGGCTTCAGTCATGGCTTGCCATGGAGCCGATACCTCGTCGGCGTGCTCATTGACGTAGCTGCGACCTTCGTCCGTCAACGTGTACGCGCGACGACCTCCGTCAGCCTCCACCCGTACCAGACCCTCGTCCTCGAGCTGTTGCAACGTTGGGTAAATCGAGCCGGGGCTCGGCTTCCAGACTCCGCCGCTCCGGCTGGCGATCTCCTGGATGATCTGGTACCCGTTCATCGGCTGCTCTGCCAGGACGGCGAGAATCGCCGCGCGCACATCCCCGCGGCGTGCCTTCGGCCCACGCCATCCACGACTTCCGCCCCACCAGGGGCCAAAGGGGGTACCGCCGTACATCCCCCACTGGCCGAACGGCTGCTGACCGCGAGGTCCCCGATGTCCGGTCATCTTGGCGAGCCAGTCACTGAGCTCGTTGCTCCATTCCGGATTGCAGCGGCCGGCGAAGTGCAGCCACGGCGCACCCGTTGCATACGCGCCACCCATTGTTGATCACCTTGCTTTCGTAAACGTTTCCAATCGATACGTCAACGATATATCGCGACAGGTCGGGCAACAACAGTGAGACTGCAACTGAATCGACTTTAGGCGGCTCGCCCTGTCGGCAAGGGGGTTCTCTGAAACCTTCACTCCAGCCGAGCGTGCGGTACTTGAGTTACGCGTGAGTTGGGCGACGAGGCCACGGCTGGAGTGAAGTTTTCAGGGTGGCGGGTGGTGCCGGCTGCCACAGGTACCCAAGTGATGCGGACCTACCAACCCCTCCTGCGCCACTCAGCGAGATGCGGCCGCTCGGTGCCCAGGGTGGTGTCGTCGCCGTGGCCCGGATGGACCACCGTGGCATTGTCAAAGCGGTCGAAGATCTTCCTTTCAAGGTCATTCATCAGGGAGGCGAAGTCTTCTGGGCTGTTGGTCCTGCCAGGGCCTCCTGGGAACAGGCTGTCTCCGGTGAACAGATGCGTCACGCCGGTGTCCGCGTAGGAGAGTGTGATTGAACCTGGCGTGTGCCCGACGAGTCCAATCACCTCGAGCAACTCTGTGCCCAGTTCGACGTGATCACCGTCCCAGACTCCGACCATGTCCTCAACCTGGGCGCCGGTACTGATCGCGTCGATATCAGGTTGGCCGCAGATCAGTCGGGCTCCGGTGGCAGCGGCGACCGAGGGCAGCGCCTGCCAGTGATCACCGTGCCGATGTGTGGTCACGATGGTGTCCAGCGGCTGATCGGAGATGATCTTCAGAAGTCGATCATCGTCGTTGGCTGCGTCGATGAGCAGGCTGCCCCCGCTGCGGTTCTGCAGTAGATAGGCGTTGTTGTCGACCGGTCCAACACTGACTTTGATCATGGTGACTGAGTCGGACAGTCGTACGACCAGCGGCGGCCCGCCTGGTTCGACGTGGTTGAAGCCCAACATCAGTATGCCGGGAGCTGGAGCTCGCCTGCGCCTGTCAGGGCGGACGCTTCGGTACGGCCAGTGAGCCAGCCGAGAAGATGTGCGCTGCTGCCGCTGACCGCGAGCGGCTCCCCGACGCTGCCGACCGTCGTGGTGACGCCCGTCTCGGACGTCAACTGGAGTCTGGGAAAGTCGTCACGATTCCGCAACCGGAACGCGCACCACTCGAGCAGCCACTCCGCCGTCTGCGTGTCAATGTCGGTGATCTCGTAGCCGATGTCCAGATCAACGTGATGAATCGCAACCTCTAATAGCCGGGCCAACGGCAGCAGCCGCGCAGGTACTTGCATCCCGCCGCGCATTTCGACAACCGCGTCCCAGGCCTCCGCGCCGTCGAGCTCGTCAAATGCCGAGCCCAAATGTCCAGCAGAGGTATCCATGTCGATCTGGAGGTCGAGACCCGATCGTGGAGAACCCGCCTCGATCTCGCTCTCTCGATGCTCGAGCGAGGGATACATGTCCTGGCGTTCTCCGGTACGCGCCCACTGAGCAAGTCGGACGAGCGCATCGGCATGGCGAGCAATGTGGGTGGCCACATGGCCACGGGTCCAGTCGGGGAGCCTGCTGGGAGCGCGCCACTGCTCGTCGGCGACCAAGATCGTGTCGCCCAGCAGACGTTGGGTCGCGGTTCTGACCAGCCCGCGCAGCGTCTCCAGCTGCGTTCCGGCCGGAGATGCGGGGGCAGTCATGCCCCATACCGTAGTGCCCTAGCTGGGGCTCGGGGGAGGTCTCGATGCGATCGGATTCACCTGTGCCCTATTCACCTGTGCCCTGTCACCGCTGGCACATACGATGTGCTCCGTGACCGACCGTCTCGTCGTTCGGGGTGCGCGCGAGCACAACCTGCAGAACATTTCCCTCGATTTGCCGCGTGACGCGCTGATCGTGTTTACCGGCCTGTCCGGATCCGGGAAGTCGAGTCTCGCTTTCGACACCATCTTCGCCGAGGGCCAGCGCCGGTACGTCGAGTCGCTCTCGGCGTACGCACGGCAGTTTCTTGGTCAGATGGACAAGCCGGACGTGGACTTCATCGAAGGTTTGTCGCCTGCGGTCTCCATTGACCAGAAGTCGACCAGCCGTAACCCACGGTCAACGGTCGGCACGATCACCGAGGTCTACGACTACCTTCGGCTGCTGTATGCGCGGGCGGGCCGGCCACACTGCCCGATCTGCGGCGAGCCGATCAGCCGGCAGTCACCGCAGCAGATCGTCGACCGCCTGATGGCGTTGCAGCAGGGGACCCGGTTCCAGGTGCTGGCTCCGGTCGTCCGCGGACGCAAGGGGGAGTACGTCGAAGTCTTCCGAGAGCTTGCCTCGGAGGGCTTCAGCCGGGCGCGGGTTGACGGCCAGGTCGTCCAGCTCACCGATCCGCCCACCCTAGACAAGAAGTACAAGCATTCCATCGACGTCATCGTCGACCGGCTCACTGTCAAGCCGACGGTCAAGCACCGACTGACCGATTCGGTGGAGACGGCGCTGAAGCTGGCGCAGGGCGTGGTGACGATCGACTTCGTGGACCTCGACCCAAAGGATCCACAACGCGAGCGCAACTACTCCGAGAAGATGGCCTGTCCCAACAACCACGACATCGCGATCGACGAGCTGGAGCCGCGCCAGTTTTCGTTCAACGGTCCGTGGGGGGCATGCCCCACGTGTTCTGGCCTGGGAACACGAATGGAAGTCGACCCCGAGTTAGTCGTTCCAGACCCGGAGAAGAGTCTGTCCGAGGGAGCCATCGCCCCCTGGTCATCAGCGCACGTGGCGGACTACTTCATCCGGCTGATCGATTCCCTCGCCGAGAACGCTGGTTTCTCGACCACGGTCCCGTGGCGCCGGCTGCCGGCGGCGGCCCAGAAGATGCTGCTCGAGGGGGTGCCTGGCCTGGTCCACGTCCGCTACCGGAACCGCTACGGCCGCGAGCGCAGCTACAACGCCAAGTACGAGGGCGTTGTCTCCTACATCGAACGGCGACACGCCGAAGCCGAGAGTGACACCTCGCGTGAGCGGTTCGCGGGCTACATGCGGGAAGTGCCCTGCCGGGTCTGCAAAGGCGCTCGGCTCAAGCCCACCTCGCTGGCCGTGACCGTGGGCGGGAAGAACATCGCAGAGGTGTCAGCCATGCCGATCGACGCGGCGGCTGACTTCCTCGCCCGGCTCAAGCTCAGCCAGCGCGAACAGCAGATTGCCGAGCGGGTGCTCAAGGAGATCAACGAACGCCTCAAGTTTCTGCTCGACGTGGGTCTCGACTATCTCTCGCTGAGCCGTCCGACCGGCAGCCTGTCGGGCGGGGAGGCACAGCGAATCCGGCTCGCCACACAAATCGGTGCTGGGCTGGTGGGTGTCCTCTATGTGCTCGACGAGCCCAGCATCGGGCTGCACCAACGGGACAACCGGCGGTTGATCGAGACTCTGGTTCGTCTCAGGGATCTGGGCAACACCTTGATCGTTGTGGAACACGACGAAGAAACGATCAAGGCGGCGGACTGGGCGGTCGACATCGGGCCGGGTGCTGGTGAGCACGGCGGCCGGGTGGTGCATTCGGGCACTGTCGAGAAGTTGCTGAAGAATCGTGAGTCGCTTACCGGTGCATATCTGTCTGGCCGCCGTTCCATCCCGCTGCCAGCATCCCGGCGCCCGCGTACGCGCGGTCGCGAGGTCACCGTGCACGGCGCAGCCGAACACAACCTGCGCAATGTCACGGTGTCATTCCCGCTTGGCCAGCTGATCGCCGTCACCGGTGTATCCGGGTCGGGCAAGTCCACCCTCGTCAACACGATCCTCTACACCGCGCTCGCGAAGCGGATCTACAACGCGCGAGACGTGCCCGGCCGCCATCGTTCGATCAGCGGAGCTGATCAGATCGACAAGGTCATTCACGTCGATCAGTCCCCGATCGGCCGTACGCCGCGGTCCAACCCAGCCACCTACACCGGAGTATTTGATCACGTGCGCAGGCTGTTCGCCGAGACGCCCGAGGCGAAGGTTCGCGGATACCAGCCAGGCCGTTTCTCGTTCAACGTGAAGGGCGGCCGGTGCGAGAACTGCACCGGCGACGGCACGATCAAGATCGAAATGAACTTCCTGCCCGACGTCTACGTGCCCTGCGAGGTCTGCCACGGCGCCCGCTACAACCGGGAAACACTGGAGGTTCATTACAAGGGCAGGTCGATCGCCGAGATCTTGGACATGTCGATCGAGGAAGGGCTTGAGTTCTTCGCTCCACTGCCCCCGATTGCCCGGCATCTACGCACCCTGGTCGATGTGGGCCTCGGATACGTACGTCTCGGCCAGCCGGCGCCTACCCTGTCAGGCGGCGAGGCGCAGCGCGTCAAACTGGCCAGTGAGCTGCAGAAGCGGGCCACAGGCCGAACCCTGTACGTCCTGGATGAGCCAACAACTGGCCTTCACTTCGAAGACATCCGCAAACTGCTGGGAGTCCTGGCGCGGCTGGTCGATGCTGGTAACACCGTGGTGGTGATCGAGCACAACCTCGACGTGATCAAGACCGCCGACTGGTTGATCGACATGGGACCCGAAGGTGGCTCGCGTGGCGGCTTGGTCATCGCCGAGGGAACACCAGAGCAGGTCGCGGACACCAAGTCCTACACCGGCGCATTCCTCAAACCCTTGCTCGATGGGCGGGCAGTTCCAGTCAGGGCGACCCAACCAGCCCTCGTTCCAGCGACCCGGGCACCGGTCGACAAGGTGAGCTCCGACAAGTTGTCAGCCAGGCGCGCGACGGTCAGAGGCAAGTTGACTAGGGATCAAATCGAACCAGATCGACACCTATCTCGTCTTGGGGTCGAAAGAGCGTCTTCCCAATTGGAGGTCTTCTGATGGCTCAGCTCGGCGACCAGACGCCCCGTCAGGAGACATCCGCCGTTGCGCGGCGGACCGTTCTGCGAGCCGCTGGACTCCTTGGCCTGACCGGCGCGGGCGCCGCCGCGCTGAGCGCCTGCGCCGATGCGTCCGGCGGCTCACCGTCGGCTGCTCCGGTTGCGTCAGAGACTTCTGCGCCAACGACGCCGTCGCCGACTGCCGACACGACATCCCCCAAGCCGTCAGCATCGACGGCTGAGGCCCCCAAGGGCCCAAGTGTCGCCACATCCAAAGTGCCGGTCGGCGGCGGCGTCATCCTCGATGACGCCGATTACGTGGTCACCCAACCGAGCAAGGGCAAATACAAGGCTTTCAGCAAGATCTGCACTCACCAGGGATGCCCGGTCGCATCCGTCAACGACGGTGTCATTCACTGCAATTGCCACGGCAGTGAGTATTCGATCAAGGACGGCTCCGTGACCAATCCGCCGGCCACCAAGGGCCTTGCCGTGGCCAAGACCACCGTCTTCGAGAGCAAGGTCTATGTCGAAACGTAAGTCTCGGAGTGACGAAACCGGTCACTTCCAACCCGAATCTGGCCCATTTTGAGGTTGCGAGTGACTGGTTTCGTATCGCTAGCGTGGCGCTGTTCTGCTCGCTGGTTGCCATAGCTCGGCGCTCCTTGGTTATTGAACGGCTGTCTGACTCGCGGCCTACGCTGGGCGCGTGGTACCTCCAGTCTCGTCCAGGTCAGTGCCGGCGTACCGGCCTGCATCCGGATCCATCCCAGATCAGCCTGGCGTGTACCGCTTCCTGGATGCTGACGGTCGGGTGATCTACGTCGGGAAGGCGAAAAGCCTCCGCTCCCGACTGAACTCCTATTTCGCCGATCCGGCCTCGCTGCTGAGCCGCACCAGATCGATGGTCAGCACGGCCACCAAGGTGGACTGGACGGTCGTGCGGAGCGAGGTCGAGGCCCTTCAGCTGGAGTACTCCTGGATCAAGGAGTTCGACCCACGGTTCAACATCAAGTACCGCGACGACAAGTCGTATCCCTGGCTCGCGGTCACCCTCTCGGAAGAGATCCCGCGGGTCATGGTCGGCCGCGGGGCCAAACGCAAGGGCACTCGATACTTCGGTCCCTACTCCCACGCCTGGGCGATCCGCGAGACGGTCGATCTGCTGCTCCGTGTCTTTCCGATGCGCTCCTGCCGGCCCGGAGTGTTCAAGAATCACAAGCAGCTCGGTCGGCCCTGCCTGCTCGGCTACATCGGCAAGTGCTCGGCCCCCTGCATCGGCCGGGTGACGGCTGCAGAGCATCGGGCGATCGTCGACGACTTCTGCCAGTTCATGTCGGGCCAGGCAGCTCCCATGATCAAGAAGCTGGAGCGGGAGATGCGCGCCGCCAGCGATGCGCTGGAGTTCGAGCGCGCGGCGCGGCTGCGGGACGATATCGGTGCTCTGCAACGAGCCATGGAACGGAACGCCGTTGTCTTCCGGGACGGCACCGACGCCGACGTCATCGCTTTGGCTGAAGACCCGCTGGAGGTCGCCGTGCAGATCTTCCATGTACGGGGTGGGCGCGTTCGTGGCGAGCGCGGATGGGTTGCCGACCGGTTCGACGACGGCGGCAGCGAGGAACTGATCGAACAGTTCCTGCTGCAGCTGTACGCCGAGCCCGATCCCACCACCAACGACAAAGACGCGGTGCCCCGCGAGATCTTGGTGCCCGTGATGCCTCCATCGGCGGAGTCGCTTACCAGGATGCTTGAGGAGCGGCGTGGCTCACATGTTTTCATTCGGGTGCCGCAGCGCGGGGACAAGCGGGCACTCATGGAGACAGTCGCCCGCAATGCCAGCGAGATCTTGATCAAGCACAAGACCACCCGTGCTGGGGATCTGTCGACTCGCAATCGTGCACTGGAAGAGATCCAGGAAGCGTTGGAGTTGCCGACTGCGCCGCTACGGATCGAGTGTTACGACATCTCAAACCTGCAAGGCACGGAAGTGGTCGCCTCCATGGTGGTGTTCGAGGACGGGCTGCCACGGAAGAGTGAGTACCGTCGGTTCGTGATCCGGCAGGTCGAGGGTCAGAACGATGTCGCCGCGATGCACGAGGTGATCACTCGCCGGTTCCGGCGACTCATCGACGATCGTGCCGCCATGACCAAGCGAGCAGCGGAGGGGCAGCTAGCTGGCGCCGGAGTCGATGAGGGCCCACTGCTGGTCGACCCGACAACAGGTGCGCCACGCAAGTTCGCGTACACGCCGTCACTGGTGGTGGTAGACGGTGGCCCCGCTCAGGTGGCCGCGGCCGCAAAGGCTCTCCACGAGCTCGGCATCGACGACATAGCCCTGTGTGGCCTTGCCAAGCGGTTAGAGGAAGTGTGGCTGCCCGACGTCGAAGAACCGGTGATCTTGCCGCGGACCAGCGAGGGCCTCTACCTGCTGCAGCGGCTGCGGGACGAGGCGCACCGTTTCGCGATCACCCATCACCGGGCGCGGCGCAGTAAGTCGATGGTCGAATCGCTCCTGGATCAGGTGCCGGGTCTCGGCGACGTCCGACGTAAGGCTCTGATCAGCTACTTCGGCTCACTCAAGAAGCTGCGTGCCGCAACGGCCGAGGAGATTGCCGCGGTGCCCGGCTTCGGCCCCAAGACAGCACTCGCCATCAAGCAGGCACTGCAGCAGGCTCCGCAACCAGAGGCGATCGACATGGCCACCGGCGAGGTGCTTGACAGCGTCCAGGCTCCTACCGGGTCTACGATCCGGGAATAATCAACCATGTGACCAGCGAAAGCGCCGGGGTGTCGCGGGGGGGCCGTCCCCCCCGGGATCAGCAAAGTCCCGGCGGGGCGGGTGGGAGTCGTCCCGCCCGGGAAAGCCCGGAGGGCGGCGAGCTCGACACCGAGAGCCCGACCAAGCCGCTTCGCCTGGTCGTCGTCAGTGGCATGTCAGGCGCGGGGCGCTCTACGGCGGCGCACAGCCTTGAGGACCTTGACTGGTACGTCGTGGACAACCTTCCGCCGAGTGTGTTGCCTGAGGTCTGCCGGCAGGCCCGGGAGATCGACCTGACGCGGCTCGCGGTGGTGCTGGACGTACGCACCGGGGGCTTCTTCGAGCAGCTGCCCAACATGTTCACCGAACTTGCTGCCATCGGCACGATGCCGGAGATCTTGTTCTTGGAGGCCGCCGACGACGTCATCGTGCGACGTCAGGAGTCCGTACGCCGGCCGCATCCGCTGCAGGGCGACGGTCGGCTGCTGGATGGCATCGGCAGAGAGCGCGAGACCCTGGCAACGCTGCGTGCAGCCGCCGACCTCGTGATCGACACATCCTCGCTGAACATCCACCAGCTGAGTTCCCGGGTCGCCCATGCATATGGCGGTAGCAATGATGATCAGCTGCGCGTCACTTTGCTGTCCTTCGGCTTCAAATACGGCATCCCGGTGGATGCTGACATGATCTTCGATGTGCGCTTCCTGCCCAACCCTCATTGGATCCCCGAGCTGCGCCCGCAGACCGGTCTCAGCAAGCCGGTGAGCGACTACGTGCTCGGACAACCAGGCGCCGAGTCCTTCCTCGCCTCCATGCAGGACCTCATGGCGGTGGTGTCGGTTGGCTACGTCAATGAGGGCAAACGGTTCGCGACGCTGGCCATCGGCTGTACCGGTGGCAAACATCGGAGCTCAGCTATGGCAGAGGAGTTTGCGCGCCGACTCCGTGTCACCGGCCTGCCGACCACTGTTCTCCATCGCGATCTGGGTCGAGAGTGAACTCTCGCGATCTGGCGCACATCTTCACGTCGAGCTCCCTGGGCCCGGCGCTTCCCACTGTGGTCGCCTTCGGCGGCGGGCACGGACTCGCGGCCTCACTGACTGCGCTACGGCGCGTGACGGACCATTTGACGGCGATCGTCACAGTCGCTGACGACGGCGGCTCGTCGGGTCGACTGCGTCGGGAGCTTGACTGCTTGCCCCCGGGTGATCTCCGGATGGCGCTGGCGGCGCTCTGTGGCGATGACGAGTCTGGGCGTACCTGGGCCGATGTGCTGCAGTATCGGTTCAACAGCGCCGGCCCTTTGGATGATCACGCAATCGGCAACCTGCTCATTGTCGGGCTCTGGGAGCGGCTCGGCGATCCAGTGGCCGGCCTTGACATGGTCGCCCGGCTTCTCGGCGCCAAGGGTCGGGTACTGCCGATGGCGTCGGTGCCGCTGGATATCGCTGCCGACGTGATTGGACTGCAGCCTGCGCCGGATGAGGTTTCCGAGGTCCGCGGGCAGGCTCGGGTTGCGAAGACCCCGGGAGAGGTGTGCTCGGTACGGCTAATCCCGCAGGATCCACCCGCCTGCCCGGAATCGATCGAAGTTGTGCTGGAGGCCGACTGGATCGTGCTGGGACCCGGCTCCTGGTTTACCTCGGTGATTCCGCATCTGCTGGTTCCAGGGCTCGCAGAAGCGATTCACGCCACGTCGGCCCGGCGCATCCTGACTCTCAACCTCGAGCCTGCCGGCGAGACCGCGGGATTCTCAGCGGCCAAGCACATCGAGCTACTTGCCGACCACGCGCCCGATCTGCGGCTTGATGCCGTGCTCGTCGACAGTGGATTCGCCTCCGACGACCCGCATCTGGCGTCGCGGGCCAATTCGTTGGGGGCGCGCCTCGTTGTTGCCGACCTCGCTGCCCGCGACGGCTCGCCCCGACACGACCCGCTCCGCTTGGCATCGGCGTACGCGGAGATCTTGGGCGTCTAAGCACACCTTGAGGCCTTGATGGTGCGGTTCTGGGTTTCCGTACGTTCCGGCCAAAGCGACAAGTTGGGCGGGTGAGCTGTGTAATCATTCACCAATGGCCATGACCGCACTGGTGAAGGCGGAGCTCGCGACCATCAAGGTCACCAAGCCCTGCGACCGCAAGTCGGAGGTTGCCGCGACGCTGAGGTTTGCTGGCGGGCTGCACATAGTGAGCGGTCGGATCGTGATTGAGGCGGAGCTGGACACTGGCGCCGCCGCGCGACGGCTGAGGACCGATATCAATGAGGTCTTCGGTCACCCGAGCGAGCTTGTCATCGTGAACGGCTCTGGCATCCGGCGAGGCACCCATTACGTGGTGCGGGTGATCAAGGACGGCGAAGCGCTGGCGCGCCAGACCGGCCTGATCGACTCCCACGGCCGGCCAGCACGCGGGCTTCCCGCACAGGTAGTCAGCGGCGGCCTCTGCGATTGCGTTGCGGCATGGCGCGGAGCATTCCTGGCACATGGCTCGCTGACCGAGCCCGGCCGGTCGATGGCGCTGGAAGTGACCTGCCCCGGGCCGGAGGCCGCACTCGCTTTGGTCGGTGCCGCCCGCAGGTTGGGGATTCCCTCCAAAGCTCGCGAGGTGCGAAACGTCGATCGGGTCGTGGTCCGCGACGGCGATGCCATCGCGGCGCTGCTGACTCGGCTCGGGGCGCACGAGTCGCTGCTGGTCTGGGAGGAGCGGCGGATGCGCCGCGAGGTGCGGGCGTCGGCAAACCGGTTGGCGAATTTCGACGACGCCAATCTGCGCCGCTCGGCTCGAGCCGCAGTGGCCGCGGGCGCGCGCGTGGAGCGGGCACTGGAGATTCTCGGTGACGAGGTACCTGACCACCTCAGGGCCGCCGGCCTACTGCGCATCGAGAACAAGCAGGCCAGCCTGGAGGAGCTGGGTCAGATGCACGAGCCGCCGCTCACCAAGGATGCCGTGGCGGGGAGGATCCGGCGGCTGCTGGCTACAGCTGACAAGCGGGCCGCCGAGCTCGGCATACCTAACACTGAAGCCAGCCTGAGTGCGGAGATGCTCGAGGAGGAGTAGACCTCTGCTGCAGCGTCTGAGTGCAGCGGGCCACCAGAAAACTGGCTTTCACGCCAGCCATCGAAGTTCGTTAAGGTGGTCCTTGGCCCTGCTGCCGCGGGGCTTTGACAGCCGAAGGAGATCGTGTCATGACCGTCCGTGTTGGTATCAATGGCTTCGGCCGCATCGGCCGAAACTTCTACCGCGCGCTGCTCGCTTCAGGTGCCGACATCGACGTGGTCGCCTTCAACGACCTGTTCGATGACGACACCCAGGCTCACTTGCTGAAGTACGACTCAATCTTGGGCCGGCTGGACCTACCGGTCGAGGTCGTCGATGGGGGTATCAAGGTAGGCGACAAAGTCGTCAGGTCCTACGCCGAGCGGGACCCCGCCGCCCTGCCGTGGGGTGAGATCGGCGCCGACGTAGTGATCGAGTCCACCGGCTTCTTCACCGACGCGACAAAGGCCAAGGCACACCTGGACGCGGGCGCCAAGAAGGTGATCATCTCCGCGCCGGCCAAGAACGAGGACTGGACCGTGGTGATGGGCGTCAACGACGGCGACTACGACCCGGCAAAGCACAACATCATCTCCAACGCCTCATGCACTACGAACTGCCTGGCGCCGATGGCCAAGGCGCTCGACGACGGACTAGGCATCGTCAAAGGCCTCATGACGACGATCCACGCCTACACCCAGGACCAGAATCTCCAGGACGGCCCGCACAAGGATCTGCGTCGCGCTCGCGCCGCCGCCCTCAACATCGTGCCGACGTCAACGGGTGCCGCCAAGGCGATCGGCCTGGTTTTGCCGCAGCTGAAGGGCAAGCTGGACGGCTACGCCTTGCGAGTGCCGGTCCCGACCGGCTCTGCTACCGACCTCACCATCGAGGCGCTGCGGGAGACCTCGGTCGAAGAGGTCAACGGCATAGTCCAGGCCGCTGCGGACGGACCGCTGAAGGGATACCTGAAATACAGCACCGACCCGATCGTCTCAAGCGACATCGTGACTGACCCGAGCTCGTGCGTCTTCGACTCGCCGCTCACCAAGGTGATCGGCAATCAGGTCAAGGTGATCGGCTGGTACGACAACGAGTGGGGCTACTCCAACCGCCTTGTCGACTTGGTTGGCTTGATCGGCGAATCCCGGTAGCTATCTCTGAGCGGGCGTCTGCTGGTTTCCTACATTCACGTAGGGAACCGACGCTCTGCATGGTTTGCAACCCGTGCACAGCGTCAGGAAACCGTGCAAACCTCCCTCTTCCTTCGCATCCAGGCGCCGACATCGCTCGGGAAAGGATCAAGCGTGAAGTCAGTTTCTGATCTTGGTGACCTCACTGGCAAGCGGGTGCTGATCCGCTGCGACCTCAACGTGCCGCTGGACGGTGAGACCATCACCGACGACGGACGGATTCGGGCGTCGCTGCCCACGTTGAACGAGCTTCGAGCTGCGTGGCGCCAAGGTCATCGTGCTGGCTCATCTGGGACGGCCCAAGGGTGAGGTCAACCCGAAGTACTCGCTCGCTCCCGTCGCCGAGCGGCTGTCCGAGCTGCTGGGTGCGGAGGTGCGGCTAGCAAAGGACGTGGTGGGGGAGTCGGCGCGTAGCGTCGTCGAGAGCCTCACCAATGGTGAGGTGGGCATGTTGGAGAACGTCCGCTACGAGCCGGGGGAGGAGTCCAAGGACGACGCCGAACGCGGTGCGCTGGCGGACCGTTACGCCGGTTTCGGTGAGGTGTTCGTCTCAGACGGTTTCGGCGTAGTGCATCGCAAGCAGGCTTCTGTGTACGACGTGGCAAAGCGATTGCCAAGTGCGGCCGGTGAGCTGGTCAAGGCCGAGGTCGAGGTGCTCGGGCAGCTCACCGAGGCGCCCCCGCGCCCGTACGTGGTAGTGCTTGGGGGAGCGAAGGTATCCGACAAGCTGGCGGTGATCGCCAACTTGATCAAGATCGCGGACACTCTGGTGATCGGCGGCGGCATGGCCTTCACCTTCCTCGCCTCCGAGGGCTACGAGGTAGGCAAGAGCCTGCTCGAGGCGGATCAGATCAAGACCGTACAGAGATATCTCAATGACGCCGCCTCCGGTGGCAAACAGATCGTTCTGCCATCCGACATCGTGGTGGCTCCAGAGGTATCCGCAGACGCCCAGCCCACAGTGGTGGCTGCTGACGCAATCCCGCCTGACCAGTTCGGGCTCGACATCGGCCCCGACTCGGCACGCGTGTTCGCCGGGGTGATCAGACACGCGAAGACCGTCTTCTGGAACGGGCCGATGGGCATCGCGGAGTGGCAGAGCTTCGCTGCCGGGACCAGGGCGGTGGCGCAGGCGCTCACGGAAGTGGACGGACTGACCGTCGTCGGCGGCGGCGATTCGGCGGCAGTGATCCGCGATCTTGGTTTTCGAGATGATCAGTTCGGTCACATCTCGACCGGCGGCGGGGCCAGCCTGGAGTATCTCGAGGGCAAGACCCTGCCAGGCTTGGCCGTTCTCGAGGATGGGGCATAAGGGATGACTCGCAAGCCGCTGATGGCCGGCAACTGGAAGATGAACCTCAACCATGTCGAGGCTGTCGGGCTGATTCAGAAGCTGGCATGGACGCTGGAGGACAAGAAGCACGACCCAAAAAAGTCTGAGGTCATCGTGCTGCCGCCGTTCACCGACCTGCGCACGGTGCAGACGCTGGTGGACGGCGATCGTCTGGAGATTGGTTACGGGGCGCAGGACGTGTCGGCGTTCGACAACGGTGCCTACACCGGTGACATCTCCGCTGAAATGCTGGTGAAGCTCGGTTGCCGCTACGTGGTCGTCGGGCACTCCGAACGTCGGCGCTTCCATGGCGAGGATGACAACATCGTCAATGCAAAGACGCTGAAGGCGGTCTCCCGCGGCATGGTTCCGATCGTCTGCGTCGGCGAGGGCTTGGCAGTCCGCCAGGAGTTGCGCCAGGTGCCCGACACTTTGCACCACGTGGAGGGCGCGCTGGCCGGACTCACCGCAGAGCAAGTTGCAAACCTGGTCATCGCGTACGAGCCGGTCTGGGCGATCGGCACTGGACGGGTGGCGACACCAGCGGACGCAGAGGAGGTCTGCGCAGCGATTCGCGGCTGGATCTCGGAGCGGCACGGTGCCGAAATCGCTGACCGGATAAGGATTCTCTACGGCGGATCGGTCAATGCAAGCAACGTCGCCGCCCTGATGGCTCAGCCTGACATCGACGGTTGCCTCGTCGGCGCCGCCAGCATGAAGGTCGACGAGTTCTCTGCTATTGCACGGTTCTACGAAATGCCAATGATCTGAGCTGGCCGCGAGTCCAGCGCTGATGGAGTTTTGACTTGTTCTCGAATCGGTGAGTTAGGCTACGTCAGTGCTCGTACCGTTGGTGACCGTGCCGATCCTGATCTTCTCCATCATCTTGGTGATCACCAGTGTCGCGCTCGCGTTGTTCGTACTGATGCACAAAGGCCGCGGCGGCGGTTTGTCTGATCTCTTCGGTGGTGGGATCTCTTCCTCCCTCGGTGGATCCTCAGTCGCAGAACGAAATCTCGACCGGCTCACCGTCATCATCGGAGTGGTTTGGCTAGCGGCAATTGTGGCGCTCAACTTGCTCTACAAGTTGGGTGGCTGACTGCCAAGACCACGGGCCCGGTCAATCGAAGGAAAGACACTGACTCATCCACAGCTAGGAAGGGCAAAGGAGAAAGAACGTGGCTGGTGGAAGTGCCATTCGTGGTAGCCGGGTGGGCGCTGGTCCGATGGGCGAGGCCGAGCGGGGCGATGCTGCTCCGCGAAATTACGTCTCGTACTTCTGCGCCCACGGTCATGAGACGCGGCCCGCATTTGCCGCCGATGCCGCCATTCCGGACGCCTGGGACTGCCCGCGATGCGGTTTGCCGGCGAACCTCGACTCCCTGAATCCACCTCCGCCGCCGAAGATCGAGCCGTACAAGACACACCTCGCCTACGTCAAGGAGCGCCGCACCGACAAGGAGGCGGCCGACATCCTCACCGAAGCGCTGCAAGCCCTCCGGGTGCGGCGCGAACGCGGCGAAGTCATCTACTGAAACCTGCGCTCGTAGTCGAGAAAGAAGGCCGCGAGCGTCGGGAAATCGGGGCCGCACGGCTAGAGCTGGAGTCCTCGCCTGCTCGGGTCGATGCTCACCGGTTCTACGAGCGGGAGCGACCGGACGGCTGGTCCCGATGCTTCAGGTGGACGCTGTAGCCCTTTGGACTAGATGCGCCCACGCTGTTGAAGATCAGTGGGCAACTCCGCGGCCGCATCCCGATCCATCAACCAGAGCGTGCGCTCGACCGCTGACACCCCGGCAGCCGGTACCTGCACCGGTCCTGCGCCGAGCAGCGCCATCTTCGCTGCCGCGGCCTTGTCAGCGCCGCTCACCACGAACCAGACTTCCTGCGACCGGTTGATCACTGGCAGCGTGAGGCTGATCCGCTCCGGCGGTGGTTTCGGTGAGGACCGTACGGCGATTACGTTCCCCTCTGCGTATGAAGAAGGATGCTCCGGAAAGATCGATGCGACGTGGCCGTCTGGCCCCATGCCCAGCAGGCAGATGTCAAAGCTGACGTCGCCCAGTTCCCGCGCGTACGCCTCGGCGGCCTGATCGAGATCGAGGCCGCCGTCGCTCGCGGGCATCTCATGCACTCGCTCAGGGTTCAGCGCGAGTGGCGCCGCAAGCAGGTCAAGAGCTTGCTTCGCGTTCCGGTCTGCATGATCAGCGGGTACGAAGCGTTCGTCGCCCCACCAAAGCTCGACTCGAGACCAGTCCACGGCAGAGTTCGGTCCGTCGTTCGCAAGTTTCTGGTAGGCCCGGGTGGCGATTCGACCGCCGGTGAGGGCGAGCTGGGGGATCCGGAAATCTCGTTGAATCTCGGTGAGCCGCGCCATCAGGCGCGCGGCCAGCGCCTCCGCCACGTCATCCGGTCCGGCATGGAGCAAGATCTCGGGGCTGGTCGCGGCCATCTAGCGGCTCCCTGTTTGCTCTGCGACTCGGCGTCTGCTGGCCGCCTTCTTCCCCCCGGCCTTCTTGGCGGGTGCCTTCTTGGCGGATGCCTTCTTGGTGGGGGACCTCCTGCTGGTTGTTCGCTTGGAACCGTCCAGCAGTGATTTGACCGCCCGTTCGTAGACATCATCTGCGTCCATCCGGCGCAGTTCCTCAGAGATCAGTTCGGTGTAGTCGCGTCGCTTCAGGGCGACGAGGCGCTCCGGCTGCCCCGGGACGGCGTAGTACGCCAGCAGGCCGTCGGGCCGAGTGATCGCGATATCGCCGGCTGCGGTAGCCATGCGCACCGCGGTGAGCCCAGGCCCATTGCTGATCTCTGCGGGTTATTTCGACCGTCAGCCTGGACTGCAGCCAGGCCGCCAGCAGGTCGGCGGAGGGATTGCCGCGGTCGGCCTCGATGAGCACGGACTTGATCTTGGCCGGGTACTGGTCCAGCGCAGCGGCCAGCAAGGCCCGCCACGGCGTCAGCCGGGTCCAGCTCAGGTCGGTGTCGCCGGGGGTGTAGTCCCGGGCGCGTGTCTTCAGCGTTGCGAGCGGGCGGGGCGAGGCCGCCGCGTCGGTCAGCCGGCGCATCGCCAGCTGTGCCAACTCGTCGCCGGCCCGGTTGTTCGGCGCCTTGCCAGGCCACCAGATCACGACGGGGGAGTCGGGCAGCAGCAGCGGCCGGATCACCGAGGCCGGATGTGCCGCGACCGCACCACGCATCCTGATCACGACGACCTCGCCGGGTGTTCCCTCGCCGATGTGCACCTCTGCGTCCAGCGCTGCGCTCCGTCCTGCGGCGGTGACCACCAGCAAGATCCGGGACGGATGCTCGCGGCCGGCGGCCATGCTGGCCTCCATAGCACTCGCGTACTCGGACTCATCGCAGACGATGATCAAGGTCAGCACCATGCCCTGGGCCGGGCTGCCCGCGCTGCGCCGGGCCCGCAGCAGTTCTGCGGAGATCTTCGCTGAGGTGGTGTCGGTCAGGGGAATGATCATTATGGCCGCCTCCAGCTGAAGCCGTCCCGCGCCAGCATGACGTCCGCACCCTTAGGTCCCCAGGATCCGGGTTCATACGGTTCGGGCTGGCCTGGCAGGCTCGCCCAATAGTCCAAGATCGGGTCCAAGATCTCCCAGGAAAGCTCCACCTCTTCGTGCTGCGGGAACAGCGGCGGGTCGCCCAGCAGCACGTCCAAGATCAGCCGCTCGTACGCCTCGGGTGAGGACTCGGTGAACGACCCGCCGTAGGCGAAGTCCATGTTCACTTCCCGGATCTCCATCTGGGTACCTGGCACCTTGGCGCCAAAGCGCAAGGTCACGCCCTCATCCGGCTGAATCCGCAGCACGATGGCGTTGTAGCCCAGCTCCTCGGTGTCGGTCTGGCTGAAGGGGAGATGTGGCGCGCGCTTGAAGCCGAGCGCGATCTCGGTGACCCGCCGAGCCAGGCGCTTGCCGGTGCGCAGATAGAACGGCACGCCGGCCCAGCGACGGTTTTCGATGTCGAGGCGGATTGCCGCGTAGGTCTCGGTCCGGGAGTCGGGCGGGATCCGATCCTCCTCCAGATAGCCCCTGACCTTCTCCCCGCCGGCCCAGCCGCCCGCGTACGCGCCCCGCGCCGTGTGCAGATCCATCCGCTCCGGTGGCCGAGCAGCAGCGAGCACCTTCTGCTTTTCAGCGCGGAGCTGGCTTGCCTCGAACGAGGTCGGTTCCTCCATTGCTGTCAGCGCGAGCAGCTGCAGCAGGTGGTTCTGGATGACGTCGCGGGCGATCCCGATGCCATCGAAGTAACCGGCACGGCCGCCGATCCCGATGTCCTCGGCCATGGTGATCTGGACATGGTCGACGTAGTGGTTGTTCCACACCGGCTCGAACAGCTGGTTTGCGAACCGCAGCGCCATCATGTTCTGCACGGTTTCTTTGCCGAGGTAATGGTCGATGCGGAACACCGAGGAGGCGGGGAAGACGCTGGAGACGATCCGGTTCAGTTCTCGCGCGCTCTCCAGGTTGTGGCCAAACGGTTTTTCGATCACCACCCTGCTCCACCGGCCGGGATGCTCCTCGGCCAGTCCGTGCGTGCGCAGCTGGTCGACGACCGTCTGGAACAGCCCTGGCGGGATGGATAGGTAGAACGCGTGATTCCCGCCGGTACCGCGTGCCTCGTCGAGATCGACGATCGTCTCGGCCAGCCTGCTGAAGGCCTCCTCGTCCCCGATCTCTCCAGGCACGAACCGGATACCTTCCGAGAGCTGTTGCCAGACCTCCTCGCGGAAGGGGGTTCGTGCATGCTGCTTGACGGCGGCATGCACGATGTATGGCGAAGTCCTGGTGTTTCCAGTCACGCCGGGCGAATCCGACCAAGGCGAAACCAGGCGGCAGCAGACCGCGGTTGGCAAGGTCGTACACCGCCGGCATCAGCTTCTTGGTTGCCAGGTCTCCGGTGACACCGAAGATCACCAGCACGCAAGGGCCGGCAATCCTCGGGAGCCGCCGATCATGCGGTTCGCGAAGCGGATTGGGACGCAGCACGGTGATCACGGCGGCGGCCCCTTCCGGTGTCGGCGCTTGACGCTTCAGTTGTGTCAGCGAGTCTTAGCGAGCCGCCTTGGCGGCGTCGAGCTCCTGCTGAACGTCGACGACCAGCTCGTTCCAGGACGCTTCGAACTTCTCGACGCCCTCCCGTTCCAGCACGTCGACCACGTCGTCGTAGGAGATGCCGACCCTCTCCAGGTCGTCGAGCACCTGCTGCGCCTCTGCCTTGGTTCCGCTCACCATGTCTCCGCGCACCTCGCCGTGATCAGCGAAGGCCATCATGGTCTTCTCTGGCATGGTGTTCACGGTGTTCGGGACCACGAGTTCGGTGATGTACATGGTGTCGGAGTAGTCAGGGTTCTTGACGCCGGTCGACGCCCACAGCGGACGCTGTCGGGTGGCTCCCTTGGCTTCCAGGGCGGCGAACCGCTCGCCGCTGAACTCCTCCTCGTACAGGGCATACGCCAGCCGAGCATTCGCGATGGCGGCCTTGCCGCGCAGCGCGAGCGCCTCGTCCGAGCCGATCGCCTCGAGCCGCTTGTCGACCTCGGAGTCCACCCGCGAAACGAAGAACGACGCCACGGAGTGAATATTGCTCAGATCGTGGCCGACCTCAGAGGCCCGCTCCAGCCCGGTCATGTAGGCGTCGATCACTGCACGGTAGCGCTCGAGAGCGAAGATCAGCGTCACGTTCACGCTGACACCTTCCCCGGTGACCGCGGTGATCGACGGCAGGCCGGCCTTGGTCGCAGGGATCTTGATCAGCACGTTGGGCCGGTCGACGACCTTCCACAGGTCGGTGGCCTGAGCAGTGGTGGCCTCGGTTTCGTCGGCCAGATCGGGATCGACCTCGATGGAGACGCGGCCGTCGACGCCGTTGGTCGCAGCAAAGGTGGCGGCCATGATGTCGCAGGCGTTGCGTACGTCGTCGGTGGTCAGCACCTTGATCGCGTCGTGGAGATCCGCGTTGCGCGCCGCAAGCTCCTTGACCTGATCGTCGTACATGTGACCTTGGGCAAGCGCCGCGGCGAAGATCGTCGGGTTGGTGGTGACGCCGGTGACTGAGTAGTTGGACGCCAGATCGGCCAGGTTGCCCGAAGTAATGCGCTCGCGAGACAGGTCGTCAAGCCAGATGGAGACGCCGGCGTCTGCGAGGGCCTTGAGTCGTTCGTTCATGATCAGTTTCTCCTGAATGAGTAGATGGTGGCGTCAGCTGCTCTCAGCTGATCGTGACGCCCGGATGGGCCTCTTCGTCTGCGGGACCTCTGGGCCCGCTGGCTGCCGGATGCGTGGGTGCGGTAGTCCCGGTTGACTGCATCGAGGCTCTCTTGTGCGGCTGCGACGACCGTTTCGGGGGTGAAGCCGAACTCCTCGAACAACAGGCCCTCCGGCCGCGCTGGCTCCGTAGTGGTTGATGCTGATGATTCGGCCGGCGTCACCGACGAGGTCACGCCAACCGATGCCGACTCCGGCCTCGATCGAGACGCGCGCCTTGATCTCGGGCGGGATGACGGAGTCCTTGTAGTCCTGATCCTGCTCGTCGAACCACTCCCGACACGGCATCGACACCACTCGAGCCGCAATGCCCTCGCTCGGCGAGCAGCTTCTGAGCTGCGACGACGTACTGCACCTCCGAGCCGGTCCCGATCAAGATCACGTCCGGGGTCCCGTCGCAGTCTTTCAGGATGTAGCCGCCCTTGGCCACCTCCGAGGTGTCGGCGAAGCCGTCTTCGCCGCGTGGAACGATCGGCAGGGCCTGCCGGGTGAGGGCCAACCCGGCCGGCCGGTCCTTGTTCTTCAAGATCGCCGCCCACGCGGCTGCGGTCTCGTTGGCGTCGGCCGGTCGTACCACATCCAGCCCGGGGATGGCCCGCAATGCGGCGAGATGTTCGATCGGCTGATGGGTTGGACCGTCCTCGCCCAGCCCGATCGAGTCGTGGGTCCAGACGTAGGTCACCGGCAGTTTCATCAGCGCGGCGAGCCGTACCGCCGGCCGCATGTAGTCGCTGAATATCAAGAACGTGCCGCCGTACGGCCGTAACCCGCCGTGCAGCTTGATGCCGTTCATGATCGAGCCCATGGCGTGCTCGCGGACGCCGAAGTGCAGCACCCTGCCGTAGGGACTACCGGGAAACAGCCTCGTCTGCCGGTCGGTCGGCAGGAAGCTCGGCTCACCCTCAGGAGTGGTGTTGTTGGATTCGGCGAGGTCGGCCGAGCCGCCCCAGAGCTCAGGCATCTTGGGAGCGATCGCGCTGAGCACCTTTCCGGAGGCTGCTCGGGTGGCAATGCCTTTGGGATCGGCAGACCAGCTGGGCAGTGCATCCTCCCAGCCAGGGCTGAGCTCGTTCTTGATCAGCCGCTCGTGCAGCTCCTTGCGTTCGGGATTGGCCGCCGCCCAGCTGTCGTAGGCCTGCTGCCACTCCTGCTGAGCCTGCGCGCCGCGCTCGATCAGCTTGCGGGTGTGCGTGATCACCTCATCGGCCACCTCGAAGGTCTTGTCCGGGTCGAAGCCGAGCACCTTCTTGGTAGCCGCAACCTCCTCGTCACCCAACGCGGCGCCGTGCGCCTTGCCGGTGCCCTGGAGGTTCGGTGCCGGCCAGCCGATGATCGTCTGCAGGCAGATGAAGCTCGGCTGATCGCGTGACGGCCTTGGCGGCCTCGAGAGCCTCCGCGAGCGCAGCGACATTTTCCTGGTAGTGATGGGCGTCGCCGTGGGTCCAGTCCACTGTCTGCACATGCCAGCCGTACGCGGCGTAGCGGGCGGCGGTGTCCTCGGTGAGGGCGATCTTGGTGTCGTCCTCGATCGAGATCCGGTTGCTGTCGTAGATGAGTGTGAGATTGCTGAGTCGCTGCGTGCCGGCCAGCGATGAAGCCTCGGAGGCGACGCCCTCCTCGATGTCGCCATCGGAGGCGAGACAGTAGATGTGGTGATCGAAAACCGAGGTGCCTCGCGGGGCATCCGGATCGAGCAGTCCGCGCTAGCCGGCGGGCGGACATCGCCATTCCCACCGCGTTGGCAACGCCCTGGCCGAGCGGCCCGGTGGTGACCTCGACGCCTTTGGTGTGCGCGTACTCCGGGATGACCCGGGGTCTTCGATCCCCAGATTCGCAACGCCTTGATGTCGTCGAGTTCGAGCCCGAAGCCGCCGAGGTAGAGCTGGATGTACAGCGTCAGGCTGGTGTGTCCACAGGACAGCACGAATCGGTCCCGCCCCGGCCAGTGGGTGTCGCTCGGGTTGTGTCGCATCACCTTCTGGAACAGCAGGTACGCGACTGGGGCAAGGCTCATCGCGGTGCCCGGATGGCCGTTGCCGACGTTCTGCACGGCATCGGCGGCCAGCACACGTATGGTGTCGACAGCTTGCGAGTCGACCTCGGTCCACCCCTCGGGGAGAACCGAGCCGGAGATATTGGTGTCGGTCACGCTCACGTGCCAGAAGATCCTTCCGAGACGGCTCAGCGGGCTGCTGGTTGGGGCAGCCCGGACAATGCGAGCCTATCGGGGGCGAGTCGATCGGGGATATAGGGTCAGCCGAGAACTGGAACCCGCCGTCAGGATGCAAGAAGTCCATAGGTGAGTGTCAATTCGAGCGCCGAGCCCTAGACTCAGCCTCGGTGACTGCCCTTACCTATGGCACTGCTCGCGCAACCGAGGCTCGCAGTGCGGAGGATGGCGTCGCCGGGGATCAGAGTCGTCTAACAGTGAGTGAGTAGAGCCTGTGACGAGCATCGACGCGCCAGGTCAGGTGGCCGCCGACGATGGCCGGGTAGCCCGCGTCGATCTTGGTGTGAGGACACTTCGTCGCAGCCGTCAGCTCAGCCGTGTTCGCCACGTTGCCGCGGCATATCTCGGGCTCACCAAGCCCCGGATCATTGAGCTTCTGCTGGTGACCACCGTGCCGGCCATGTTTCTCGCCGCCGGTGGAGTCCCACCCCTCAAGGTGGTGCTGACCACGATGCTCGGCGGCTGCCTGGCCGCGGCCAGCGCCAACGCCTTCAACTGCGTGCTCGACCGGGACATCGACGAACGGATGCGGCGGACCCGTCGGCGTCCGCTGCCGCGGCATGCCGTAGGCCCGGTGGGGGCGACGGTGTTCGGAATGATCTTGGGGATTGCGGCGACGCTGTGGCTCGGATACTTCGTCAACTGGCTGTCCGCGGCCCTCGCGCTGGGTGCCAACGCGTTCTACATCGGCGTTTACACACTTTGGCTGAAGCGGCGCACCCCGCAGAACATCATCTGGGGCGGCATCGCGGGCTGCTTCCCACCGCTGATCGGCTGGACAGCGGTGACCGGCAGCCTTGCGCTCACTCCGTTCGTTATGTTCCTCATCATCTTCTTCTGGACGCCGCCGCACACCTGGGCCCTCGCCATGCGCTATCGGGAGGACTACGCGGCGGCGAATGTGCCGATGCTGCCGGTTGTGAGATCGGCTCCCGTGGTGGCTCGGCAGATCCTGGTGTACTCGGTGGTGACGGTGCTGGCATCACTGGTGCTCTGGCCAGTTGCCCACACCGGCTGGCTCTATCCAACGGTCGCACTGATCGCTGGGATAGCACTGGTATGGCAGGCCGGCCGATTGCTGGCTCGAGCGAGCCGCGGCCTGACCGGCCCGGCTTTGCAGCCGATGCGGCTGTTCCACTGGTCGAACTCTTATCTCGCGCTGGTCTTCGTCGCCGCAGCGGTCGACACACTGCTGCGCTAAGTCCGCGAAGTGCCCTGGCACCGCTTCCTACGCTGGCGCCCAGAACTGGGAGCTAAGTCGCAGCGGCAATGAATCTCTGGAAAATGCCGTGCTGGATCGGGTCGGTGTCGGCCAAATCCTCCAGATGCCACTGCACACCCAGATACCAGCCGTCATGCCCAGCACGTGTGACCGCCTCAATGGTGCCGTCGGCTGCGTGGGCGGCAGCCACCAGCTTGTCGCCGAGAACGTCAATGCACTGGTGATGCGAGCACGAGATGGTGATCCGATGATCGGCGACAACGCGTAGCGGCGATTCCGCGTCCAGTTCGATATCGTGCACGAATTTCCGGTGGTCGCGCCCGATCTCCTCGGTCATGTCCTGAATGAGCGTGCCGCCGAGCGCCACGTTGACCAGCTGGTTTCCCCGACAGATCGCGAGCAGCGGAATCTTGTCTCGGATCGCCCAGCGGGCCAGTGCAATGTCAAAAGCGTCCTGAGTCTCATCCACGCCGTTCAGGGTCGGGTGTGGTCTCTGGCCATACCAGCGCGGGGACACATCACCGCCGCCAGGGAGCAGGACGGCGTCGGCCATCCAGAACCGCTGTGCCATCGTGTCGATGGGAGCTTCCCCTAGCGCGGTGGGATGGACCACCAGAGGCTCACCGCCCGCCTCCCAAACCGCCTCCAGCAGCTTGGCAGCGGCGACCTCGGCCCGGTAGCGCAGCGCGCTTGCGCTGTCGGAAAACCGCGCCGGGATGATGACCAGCGGGCGGGGGTGTTCCATGTCACTGATCAGCCGCGACCATCGAGTGCGTCAAGTTCGGCTCGCATGGTGATGAGGTCCCGTGCGTGAGCGTCGAGTCGCCGATCTTCGTCAGAGCGGAGTTCGATCGGCCTCACCGGGCTGGCTTGCCCGTCGGGTCCGGGCGAGACGAACACGCTCATGCATTGAGTCGTACGTCGATAGTGGCCCTCGACCGGGTCTGCGGAGCTGACACGCGCCGCGACGTGGATGCTGCGGCTACTTGTGTGGATGATCCTGGCGTCGACTTCGACGATGTCGCCGATCCGGATGGCCCGTTCGAAGTGGATCCCGCCGGCATAGACCGCTACGGCGGGTTTCTTGATCCAGCCGATCACGCAGCTGTGGGCGGTCTCGTCGATCCAGCGCATCACAGTGCCGCCGTGGGTGACCCCGCCCCAGTTGACGTCCGTGGGTTGCGCCAGGAACCTGAACTGCATTCGCGGAGCCGTTCCGTCCTCGGAATAGGTCTGAGCACTCATGGCTTCGCGGATCCGCGATCGTACGGTGATCCGCTGCACGGCGCGATCTGCGAGGCTCTGGTCTCCGACCGTCTGAGGCTGCCAGGTGGGGATCGGCCGAGGGCGCCGCTGTTCGTCGACGGCCACGAAGACGAGAAGACAGTCAGTTGCGAGAGCATAGCTACCGATCTTGGGGTCTGCGGTGCTGATCGTGACGATGATGTGCATGCTCGATCGGCCGGTGTGGATGATCCTGGCGTCGGCCTCCACGAGGTCGCCGGCGACTATTGGCCGGCGGAAGTGGATGTTCCCGACGTACGCGGTGACGCAGTACGCCCTGCTCCAGGCTGCTGCACATGCGAAACCGGCACGATCGATCCACTCCAGGACGTGGCCGGCCTGGATGAGGCCATCGACACCGGTCTCGTTGGGTGGGGCGAGGAATTTCAGGGTCTCTCGGGATCTCCGATTTTCGGCATCGGACGCCTCAGGCCTGGCCGACAGACCAGAGATGGTCACGAGACCTCCAGCCGGGCTGGTCCGCCGGCGGCCAGCCGTACGGCGTGGGCCACGGTGTGGTGCACGTCGGCGTGAAAGACGCTCGGCGTGATGTAGGCGGCGTTGAGCTCGTCGTCGGTGACCACCGAGGCGAGTGCCTTCGCGGCGGCCAGCAGCATCGCCGGTGTGATCTCGGTTGACCGAGAATCGAGCAGGCCACGGAACACGCCGGGAAAGGCGAGCACATTGTTGATCTGGTTCGGGAAGTCCGACCGGCCGGTGGCCACTACGGTCGCATACTTGATCGCCTCGGTTGGGTCAACCTCGGGATCGGGATTGGCCAGCGCGAACACGATTGCGTCGTCGGCCATGGCGGCGACATCTCTCCCATCGATCACCCCGGGGGCCGAGACGCCGATGAACACGTCCGCGCCGACCACCGCCTCCTTCAACGTCCCGGTGAACTCCAGCCGGTTGGTGTGCTCGGCCAGCCACAGCAGCTCTCCCTCGAGCCCTTCGCGGCCCCGATGCACGACCCCGGTGATGTCAGCCACTACAACGTCTCCGGCCCCGGCTGCCAGCAGCAGCTTGATGATCGCCGTGCCCGCCGCCCCGGCGCCGGAGATGACGATCTTGACGTCGCTGATCTGTTTACCCACCACTCGGAGCGCGTTGTATAGCGCCGCCAGCACCACGATGGCGGTGCCGTGTTGGTCGTCGTGGAACACCGGGATGTCTAGCTGCTCGCGCAGCCGCCGCTCGATCTCGAAGCAGCGCGGTGCGGAGATGTCCTCCAGGTTGATCCCGGCAAAGCCCGGTGCCACCGCCTTGACCACGGCGATGATCTCGTCGACGTCCTGGGTGTCCAGGCACAACGGCCAGGCGTCGATGTCGCCGAACCGCTTGAACAGCGCCGCCTTGCCCTCCATCACCGGCAGCGCCGCCTCCGGGCCGATGTTGCCCAAGCCCAGCACAGCCGACCCGTCGGTGACGACCGCGACGCTGTTGCGTTTCACCGTCAGTCGGCGGGCGTCCTCCGGATTCTTCGCGATGGCCAGACAGACCCGGGCCACGCCCGGCGTGTAGATCATCGACAGGTCGTCCCGGTTGTGGATCGGGTGCTTGGTGTGCATCTCGATCTTGCCGCCCAGGTGCATCAGGAACGTGCGGTCCGACACCTTCCCGATCACCACCCCTTCGACCTGCTGCATCGCCTCCACCAGCAGCTCTGCATGCTCGGTGTCCCGGGCCGCACAGGTGACGTCGATCCGCAGCCGTTCGTGCCCGGACGCCGTCACGTCGAGGGCCGTGATCGTCCCGCCCGCATGCTCCACCGCTGTGGTCAGCTGGGAGACCGCGCGCCCACCCGCCGGCACCTCGAGCCGCACAGTGATCGAATACGACACTGATGGGGCGCCGCGCGGGCGTCCAGCTTCGGTTACTTCCGTGGGGTTCATGACGTTGCCTGAGACAGCGAAGCTAGCTGGTTCCAGGTGTCGACAACGGTGTCGGGGTTGAGGGACATGGACTCGATACCTTGGTCGAGGAGCCATTCGGCGAGGTCGGGGTGGTCGGATGGGCCTTGGCCGCAGATGCCGACGTATTTGCCGCGGTTCTTGCAGGCGGTGATGGCTGCACTCAGCATGTGTTTGACGGCGGGGTCGCGTTCATCGAAGCCGCCGGCGACCAGAGCTGAGTCGCGGTCGATGCCAAGGGTGAGCTGGGTCATGTCGTTGGACCCGATAGAGAACCCGTCGAAGTGGTCCAGGAACGCGTCGGCGATGACGGCGTTGGACGGCAGCTCGCACATCATGATCACCTGCAGGTCGTTGGCGCCCCGTTGCAGGCCGTTCCGGGCGAGCAGGTCGATCACCCCTTCGGCCTCGGTCAGGGTGCGGACGAACGGGATCATGATCTTCACATTGGTCAGCCCCATCTCGTCCCGGACGTACTTCAGCGCCTGGCATTCCATTGCGAAGCAGTCGGCGAAGTCCGCCGACAGGTACCGGGAGGCGCCCCGGTAGCCGATCATCGGGTTCTCCTCGTGCGGCTCGTACAACTCCCCGGCAACCAGGTTGGCGTACTCGTTCGACTTGAAGTCCGACATCCGCACGATCACCGGATGCGGCGCGAACGCGGCCGCCAGCATGGCCACCCCCTCCGCCACCCGGGTGACGAAGAACTCCCGTGGGCTGGGGTAGGCGGCGACCGCCTCGGCCACCTGCCCCTTCAGCGGTTCCTCCAGCTGGTCGATCTCGAGCAGGGCCTTGGGATGGATGCCGATCTGCCGGTTGATGATGAATTCCAACCGGGCCAGACCCACCCCGGCATTCGGCAGCCGGGAGAAGGCGAAGGCCTGGTCCGGGGTGCCTACGTTCATCATGATCTTCACCGGAATGTCTGGCATCTCCGCCAGCTCGGTCGACTCCATGGTGAAATCCAAGATCCCGTCGTAGACGAACCCGGTGTCACCCTCGGCGCAGGAAACGGTCACCGGTCGCCCGTCGGCCAGGTCCCGGGTCGCGCTGCTGGTGCCGACCACTGCCGGGATGCCGAGCTCGCGGGCGATGATCGCTGCATGGCAGGTCCGGCCACCGCGGTTGGTGACGATCGCTGCCGACCTTTTCATGATCGGCTCCCAGTCCGGGTCGGTCATGTCCGCGACCAACACCTCCCCGGGAACGAACTCATGCATCGCATCGACCGACTGAAGGACACGGACCGGTCCGGCGCCAATCCGCTGCCCGATCGCTCGACCCTCTACCAGCACCGGGCCCTTCTGGTCCATTCGGAAACGCTGCACGCTCCCGACAGCCTGGCGGGACTGCACCGTCTCCGGCCGCGCCTGCAGGATGTACAAGCGGTCGTCGACACCATCCTTAGCCCACTCGATGTCCATCGGCCGCCCGTAGTGCTCCTCGATCGCCACCGCCTGCCGAGCCAGCTCCTCGACCTCCGCGTCGGTCAGGCTGAGCAGCCGCCGGTCCGCCGCAGTGACATCCACGAACTCCGTCGTCTTTCCGACGGTCGGGTCCTCGGTGTAGATCATCTTGGTCGCCTTGCCACCGATCCCACGCTTCAAGATCGCCGGCCGCCCCGCCTTCAATGCGGGCTTGTACACATAGAACTCGTCCGGGTTGACCGCCCCTTGCACCACAGCTTCGCCCAACCCGTACGACGACGTGATGAACACCGCATCGGGGAACCCGGACTCGGTGTCCACAGTGAACATCACCCCGGATGCCCCCACATCGGAGCGCACCATCTGCTGCACACCCGCCGACAGCGCGACCTGCTCATGGGCGAAGCCGTGATGCACTCGGTAGGCGATCGCCCGGTCGTTGAACAGCGAGGCGAACACCTGCCTGACCGCGACCAGGATGGCGTCGATGCCCCGGACGTTCAAGAACGTCTCCTGCTGACCGGCGAAGGACGCGTCCGGCAGGTCCTCCGCCGTCGCCGACGACCGCACCGCGAACGACCGCGCCTCCTCGTCGCCGCCAGCCAGCCGCTCGTAGGCGGTGCGGATGTCGGCCTCCAGGCCAGCCGGGAACGGTTGGTCAACCACCGCCGCCCGGATCCTGCTGCCGACCTCGGCCAGCCGCCGTACGTCATCGGTATCCAACCCGGCCAGCTCTGCACTGATCAGGTCCGCCAGCCCGGTGTCACCGATGAAACTCCAGTACGCGTCCGCGGTGGTTGCGAACCCGTCCGGCACCAGCACACCGGCCGCCGACAGATTGCCGATCATCTCCCCCAAACTCGAGTTCTTCCCACCCACCTGCTCCAGGTCGGCCAATCCGATGTCGGCGAACCACATGATGTTGCTGCTCATCGCGAATTACTCCTGTTCAGGGCCTGCAAGATCACCGTCGGCAATCTCAGGCCTCTTGTCTGATGGTGGGCGGACAGCACTCAATTCGGCTTCAGACGTCTCGACGTAATGATGCTCAGCGACCGCCAGTGCGGGCTCGTCGGAGACTGCCTCGACGACGGCTGCCGCCTTGGCCGGCAGGATTCGACGTATGGCTTTGAAGATCAGCGGCCAGGCGAGAATCAGCACGATGATCACGTAGACGGTGATCGCGATCGGTGACAGCTCGAACTCACCGGTCGTCACATTCGTGCTGCCGAACAGGCCGCGCCAGTCCCCCGAAGAGAGCTGAAGCGCCCGTCGGCCCTGCAGCTCGATCCGCGGGCCCAAGATGACCGCGACGATCAGCGGCAGCACTGGCAAGCCGAACCGGCGCATCACAAAGCCGAGTAGTCCGAGGGCTAGCAGCAAGATCAAGTCGAACGGCTGGCCGTTGACCGCGTACGCGCCCATCGAGGCGAAGAACAAGATGCCGGCGTAGAGGTACGGCCGCGGTGTGCGGAGCAGCTTCGCCCAGACCGGAGCGAGCGGCAGATTGAGCAACACCAGCAAGGTGTTGCCGATGAACAGGCTGGCGATCAGCGCCCACACCAGGTCTCCGTCCCGCACCAGCAGCAGGGGTCCCGGCTGGATCCCGTACGAAGTGAGCGCGGCCAACATCACCGCGGCGGTGGCGTTGGTCGGCAGGCCCAACGAGAGCATCGGCACCATGGTGCCGGCGGCGCTGGCGTTGTTTGCTGCCTCCGGGCCGGCCACGCCTTCGATGGCGCCCTTGCCGAACTCCTCGGGATGCTTGGTCAGTCGCTTCTCGGTGATGTAGGAGAGGAAGGTCGGGATCTCCGCACCACCCGCGGGCACGGCGCCGAACGGGAAGCCATACGCGGTGCCGCGCAGCCACGGCTTCCACGATCGTTTGAAGTCCTCCTTGCCCATGAACGGCCGGCCGACCTTGATCACGTCGGCGGCCTTGCGGCGCAGGTGGGCGGCCACCCACAGCGCCTCGCCGACGGCGAAGATGCCGACTGCGACGATCACGATGTCGATGCCGTCGCCGAGCTGTGAGATGCCGAAGGTGAGCCGCGCCTGCCCGCTGACGGCGTCGATCCCGATCAGCCCGATGGCCAGCCCCATGGTCAGCGAGATGACACCGCGTAGCCGGGAGCTGCCGAGCACAGCGGTAACAGCGATGAAGGCAAGCAACATCACGGCGAAGTACTCAGGAGCACCGAGCGAGATGGCAAACCGGGTGACGTATGGCGCGGTGAACGCGAGCAGCAGAGTGCCTATAGTGCCGGCGACGAAGGAGCCGATGGCCGCGGTGGCCAGCGCCTGCGCGGCGCGCCCGCCCTTGGCCATCATGTTGCCCTCGATGGCGGTGACCACCGAGGACGACTCGCCCGGAGTGTTCAGGAGGATCGACGTCGTCGACCCGCCGTACATGCCACCGTAGAAGATGCCAGCGAGCATGATCATCGCGCCGGTGGGCTCCAGGCTGTAGGTGATCGGCAGCAGCAGCGCCACCGTCATGGCCGGGCCGATCCCAGGCAGCACGCCGACCGCGGTCCCTATTATCACGCCCAGCAGGGCGAGCAGCAGGTTCACCGGGGTAGCGGCGGTGGCGAACCCCTCGAGCAGGAAACCGAAGCTCTCCATTACAAGATTCCCTGCAGAATGCCGGCCGGCAGCGCGACTCCCAGCCCAATAGCGAAGCCGTAGAAGGTGCCGAGAGCGAGCGCGGCGGCGATCACCAGATCGCGGATGAAGTGCCGACTCCCGAGCACAATTGCGCAGCCGTAGAACAGCAGCCCGCCGCTGATCACCCAGCCGAGAATGTCGATCAAGACAATGTTGGCGGCAAACACACCGACCAGCAGCAAGACGGTCTTGAGGTCGCTCTTGTGGTGCAGGTCGACGTCCTCACCCGCCTCCTGCTCGCCCACGTGTCCGCGAGCCACTGACACCGCCAGGAAGACCGCGAGGATGATCAGCAGGCTGCCCACCAGCAGCGGTACCGGTCTGGGTCCGAGCGGATCGGTCCCGGTGCGGTTGTTGCTCAGCTGTAGAGCGTCGACGAGCACCACGAGCCCGGCCAGCGCCAGGCCGGCACACAGCACGAAGTCCGGGACCCGGCTGGGCCGCTCCGGCCGGGCCGCCGGGACTGACGCCCCGGCGGCCGCGACGGACTCGCTCATGCCAAACCCAGCTGGCTCAGCACGTCCTCGACCCGCTTGGTCTGCTCGTCAAGGACGGGGGCGAACTCATCCGCCGGGAGGTACGCATCGGTCCAGCCGTTCTTCTCCAGCACATCCTTCCATTGCTGACTGTCGTGCATCTTGGCCACCGCGTTCACCAGGGCCTGCTTGTCGGCGTCGGAGAGTTCCGGGGGCGCCACAACTCCACGCCAGTTGGTGAACTCGAGGTCAATGCCGGACTCCTTCAGGGTCGGGGCATCGACTGCGGAAACCCGCTCCGGCCCGCTGATCGCCAGCACCCGTACCTCGCCTGCCTCCACCTGGTCGAGGAACTCACCGAAGCCGGAGGCGCCGAAGGCAACCTTGCCGCCCAGCACCGCGGGGAGCAGGTCGCCGCCGCCGTCGTAAGAGACGAAGTTGACGTCCTTGGGGTTGATGCCGACGGTCTGGGCCAGCTGCATCGGCAGCAGGTGGTCCGGGCCGCCGGGCGCCGAGCCGCCGCCCACCGCGAGGCCCTTGGGGTCGGCCTTCCATGCCTCGACCAACTCGTCGATCGTCTTGTACGGGGAGTTCTTGGCACCACGATCGCGCCGGACTCCTCGATCAGCTGGGCGATCGGTGTGGTCTGATCGAGCTTGCTGGTCGACTCGTTGGTGTACTGGGCACCCACGACACCCAGCCCCATCATCATCAACAGCTTGCCGTTGCCCTTCTCCGAGACGGTCCGCGACAGCCCTACGGTGCCGCCGGCGCCGGACAGGTTGAACACCTCGACGTTCTCGGTCGCGCCGACCTCGTCCATGACCGTGGCGGCCGCTCGCGCGGTCGTGTCGTACCCGCTGCCCGGGGTGTTCGGCACCATGAAGCGGAGCCCTGAGATGGGCTCGTCCGCCGCGGCGGAGCTGCCCGGCTCGGCTCTCTCCGCCGTGGCCCCGCACCCGGTCGTCAACAATGCTGCAGCGGCGACAAGAGCCGCGCCCAACTTCAGTCGTCTAAACATTTCCGTTCCTTTGGTGGGGCCCGAAGGCGGTGAGGATGAATGGTTGTACGACCCACGATCCCACTGAGCCTCTGAGCTGTCTGCTTGTGGCCATGGTGGACGTAATGGTCTTTGTGGTCGCGCCGCGAACAGGTGCCGACCAGGTTCTGGTGAGTCACAATGAGGCCAGACCCGACTCGGGAGTCGATATCGGGCTGGAGGTGGCACCATGCGCAAGCGGATGCGCGCTTCGCTCGCCTCTCAGCTGGTCATCGTGCAGCTGATCATGATCATTGCCGTGCTGGTTGCGGTCTCGGCCGTCTCGGTTGAGCAGACCCGCGTAAGTTTCCAGCGAGACCAGGGTCGGCGGGTGCTGGTGCTGGCCGAGGTCCTGGCCGCGAGCCCGATCGTGCGGGCCGGTGTCGTTGACCCAGATGGCTCGTCGCTACCGGCCGCGACCACCCAGCTGCAAGCCACCACCGGAGTCGAGCTGGTGCTCATCGCGAGCACCCGCGGTGTGGTGCTGGCGAGCACCGATCCCCTCCTGGTCGACGAGCAGCTCGACTGGCCAGACCTGGTGGCGACGCCGATGCGGTCCAACTCTGCAACGATCGAGATCGACGGTCAGAGCTACCTGGTGGCAGCTGCCCCGATCCTGTCCAACCCCGGCACGAGCGGTGATCCGGTACGGCAGCTTGGCATTGCATTGATCGGCGAGCCAAATCCGAGCCGGCTCGAGTCGCTGGTCACCGCCGCACCGGCGCTGGCGACCTACTTGGGTGCAGCCCTAGTGCTGGGGACCGTCGGCTCGTTACTGCTGGCCCGGTGGATCAAACGACAGACATTGGGCATGGAGCCGGCCGAGATCGCCGCGCTGGCCGAGCAGCGGGAGGCGATCTTTGCCGGGATTGCCGAGGGGGTAATCGCGCTGGACCCGAACGATCGGGTGACCATGGTCAACCCATTGGCGTCCCGGCTGCTCTCCCTGCCCGACAACGCTGTCGGGCAGTCGCTGGCCGAGCTGGCGATCGAGGGTCGGCTGCATGACGTCCTGACCGGTGCCAGTGGCGTCGAGCAGGACGCAGTGGTGATCAGGTCCGGCCGAGTGCTGGTACTTAACCGGATGCCGGTGACTCACGGCGGTCGTCAGCTCGGCTCGGTGACTACCTTGCGTGACCGCACCCAGCTCGCTGACATGGAGAGTCAGATCGGCGCGTTCCGGGGCACCACGGACCTGCTGCGGGCGCAGACCCACGAGTTCGTGAACCAGCTGCACACCATCTCCGGGCTGATCCAGATCGGCGACTACGAGGAGGTGGTGAGCTACGTCGGCGCGCTGACCGAGGGCCGGGCCGCGCTGGACCTGACGGTGGCACGCCGCGTGCGGGACCCTTCGGTGGCGGCCCTGTTGGTGGCGAAGTCGGCCGTCGCGGCGGAACGCCAGGTGTCCCTCGGGGTGAGCCCAAACACCAGCCTCGACCCCCTCGACCCGCAGTGCTCGTTCGACGTGGCGACCGTGCTTGGCAACCTGGTCCAAAACGGCATCGACGCGGCGTCCAGTCGGAGGATCGACGGCCAAGATGCGTGGGTTCAGGTGCAGATCCGCCAGTCCGGCAGCACCGTCGAGCTGACCGTCAGTGACTCCGGCCCCGGAGTGGATGCCACCATCGCCACCGAGGTGTTCGAGCATGGGTTCACCACCAAGGCTGCCCAGCAGGGGGAGCGGGGGATCGGGCTCGCCCTGACCCGGCTGATCTGCCACCGGCGGGGAGGTGAGGTGGAGATCAACAACACTGATCACGGCGCGGAGTTCGTGGCACGGATGACGATCATCCCGGCGCAAGCCAGACCGGCGGCTGCGACCACGCAGGAAAGAACAGCATGATCACAGTGATGGTGGTCGACGATGACTTCCGAGTGGCGCGGATCCACTCCGCCTTCGTGGACCGGGTGGAGGGCTTTCGCACCATCGGTGTAGCCGCCAACGGCGCTGAGGCGCTGGCCATGGCTAGTCGGCTGGTTCCCGACCTGATCTTGCTGGATCTCTACCTACCAGACGTGTTCGGGCTGGATCTGCTCAACCAGATGCGGGTGGCCGGAGTGGAAGGGGACGTGATCGTGATCAGTGCGGCGAACGAGTCCGAGACCGTCGAGCGCGCCCTCAAGCTGGGCGCAACCAACTACCTGCTGAAGCCATTTACACTGGACGACCTCGCTGGCCGGCTCTCCGAGTACCGATCCCAACGGCAGCGCCGGCTGCGGCCGCTGGTCGGTGGCCAAGCCGAGGTGGATCGGATCTTCGGTCGGTCCGAGTCGACTACTACAGAGTCGCTGCCCAAGGGCATGAGCCCGGAGACGGCGGAGCTGATCTTGGCTACGCTGCGGGAGCGGAGCGAGGAACAGTCGGCCCAGCAGTGCGCCGCCGCGGTCGGGGTCTCTCGGGTGAGCGCCCGCCGATACCTGGAGTTCTTCGTCTCCCAAGGCAGGGCCCAGGTGTCGCTTCGGTACGGCAGCCGCGGTCGCCCCGAGCGCCGATACCGGCTTTCCTCCGGATGACGTCCTGCCGGAACATTGCTGAATTGTGTGTGGAGTCTCAGCGCCGCGAGACGGAGAGCATCAAGTTGGTGGTCGCCGCAATGGCCAGCGAAGCGCCGAGCAGGTGGAGTGCGACCAGCCAAATCGGTAGCCCCAGCTGGTATTGGGCCACGCCGATTCCCGCCTGCACGATCTCGACCAGGAGCAGCAGCAACACGGCCCTGCTGCGCAGCAGCAGAAAGCAGACCACGCTCGCGGCGACGGTCGCGTAGACCACGCTGGTATGCAAGCGCGTGAGAAGCATCGCGTCGAGGCCGTTTCGCGGTGCGTCCGCGTCGCCGGCGTGCGGCCCGCTGCCGGTGACCATGGTGCCGAGCCAGATCGCCAGCCACATCAGGACGAAGGTGACGCGGGTAGCGGCCACGGATGGGCCCGATGCATGTGCCGGTGCGATGTGCCAGGTCTTGCGCACCAGCCAGACCGCGAGCGCGATCAGGACCATCGACAGCAAGAGGTGCAGGCTCACCACGTACGGGTTGAGCTGGGTGAGCACGGTGATGCCGCCGATGACGCCCTGCAGCGGGATCCCCAACGCCAGGCCGGCTGCCAGCCAGCGCAGGTCGCTTCGCGGCCGCCCACTTTCCCGATAGAGCATGGCGCTGATGAAGGTGAGCGCCGCCGCGATGACCAAGACGAGCGTGAACAGCCGGTTCCCGAACTCGATCGCTCCGTGAATTCCGAGCTCGGGATGGGAGACGTAGGAGTCCTCGGTGCACCTGGGCCAGGTCGGGCACCCCAGCCCGGAGCCCGTCAGCCGAACCAAGCCACCCGTCACCACGATGACGATGTTCATCACCAACGAGACGATGGCCCAGCCTCGCAACGCGTACGGCCCACGGACGATCCGTAGCAAGCTGGGCAGCGGTCCGCCGCTCCGAGCCGCTTCGGCCTCCGGCGGCAGCTGCTTCACGACGTCCATCGAAAGCCCTTCCACGCGGCGAGGCCAGCGGCCACGAGCCAGGCTAACAAGACCACCACCGGCCAGCCCAGAAGCTGCCCGTTCGCTGCGGCTCGCAGTCCCTCGCCCAGTGCCGCGGTTGGGAGGATCTCGATCATCGGCTGCAGCACCGCGGGATAGCGCTCCAGAGGGATGATGAGCGCTCCGCCGATGAGCAAGATCACGTAAATCAGATTGGCAAGCCCCAGCGCCGACTCTGCCCGAAGCCGACCTGCGAGCAACAGCGCGAGGCACACGAATGTCGCCGTGGCCAAGATCACCAGGACCACCGCGAGCAGCGCTGAGAGGGGTGTGAATTCAGGTCGCCAGCCGAGGGCGAGGGCAGCACCGGCCAAGATCACCAGCTGCCCGAACATGATCAAGATCACGGCCAGGGCCTTGCCGGCGAGCAGGCCCGGCTTGCCGAGCGGTGTCGTCGCCAGCCGTTCCAGCACGCCGTGGCGGCGCTCGAAGGCGGTGCTGATCGCTACCGAAGTGAAGGCCGAGGACCACACTGCCAACGCGAGCACTGACGGTCCGAGCAGGTCGAGACTGCCGATCGAGGCGCTGGCGAACCGGCCGGCCACCAAGATGGCCAGCGGTATCACCAATGCCAGCAGCAGTTGCTCGGCATTGCGGATGAGAAGTCGCGCCTCGATCAGTCCGTGCCGGACGATCCGCTTGGCGGGCGGTGCGGGCGCAGGAGCGGGGGAGAGGTCCAGCCCTGAGAGGTCCGACCCTGAGAAATCCGGCACCGTCATGAGACCGCCCTGGCACTGGTGTGGCTGAGGAACACGCTCTCCAGACTTCCGCCAGACTTTGTGAGCTGCCGGACCGTGCCGGAGATCGCGACCCGGCCGCGATCGACGATGTACACCTGGTCGGCGAGGGATTCGGCCTCGTCCATGGCATGCGTGGTCAGCAGCATGGTGACGCCATTCGCGCGGAGTTCCCGCAGCAGCAGCCAGGTGGCGCGGCGGGCATGCGGGTCCATGCCGGATGTTGGTTCGTCGAGGAAAACCAGCTCGGGCCGCCCGATGATCGCGCCAGCCAGGTTGACCGCCTGTTGCTGGCCACCGGAGAGCCGCCGGTACGGGAGTCTCGCGCAATCAGTGAGTCCCAGCCGCTCGACCAGCGCTGGCACGGGCAGCGGATTGGCGTAGAGACCGGCGAGATAGCGCAGCAGCTCGATTGCCCTGATCCCTGACCACGAACCGGCACTCTGCGGCATAAGCCCGATCCGACCGGCCAGCGTGCGTGCGCTGGCCGGTAATCCCAGCACTCTCACTGTTCCCTGGGATGGCCGAATGAGGTCGGTGCAGCAGCGGATCAAGGTGGTCTTGCCGGCGCCATTTGGCCCAAGAACCGCGGTCAGCGCCCCAGTCTTCGCCTCCAACGTAAGCCTGTCGACAACCGCGCGGCGACCGAATTTGACGACCAGGTCGTCCACCCGCACAGCGCTGTCGGGACTGGGCACCGATGAATTCTAGACGGATTGACTGGGTGCCCTCACCGACCAGCCTTCGCCGACTCGATGACCTCGATCGCTCGGTGCACCAGTTCGACGTTGCCCCGCGCCGGTGACCCGTCCGGTAGTTCAAGGGTGTCCTCCAGCCCAATCCGCGTCGGCAGCCCGAGCGCCGCCGCATGCCGCAACGCGGGCCAACAGCTGCTGCCCTCGCCGTGCAACAGGATCGGCAGCGCGTCACCGCTGAGGTCTCGCACCGCACGATGGAGCCGGTCGGCCATCTCGACCGCGCCAGCCGGATCGAGACCATCGGGCAGTTCCAGCAAGATGCGCAGGCACCGTTGCCGAAGCGGAGATCGTCCCCACGCAGCGACCGCTTCGTCGTGCCACAAGCCCGCCTCCACACCCACACCGCGCCGTAGCAGCGCAGCCGCGACATCGTCGGCACCGTCCTCGTGCCAATTCACCGAGGCGAAGTCCGGTAACAACCGCCACCCGTCAATCGCCGCCACCCGGTCGCGAGGGTCGGGAAGCGCCCAGGCCCCGGTGGTCACGCCGAGCGGCATTCCCGGCGCAGCCGACCGCACACCTTGTACCACCGCTTCAAGCGAGTCGGCGGCGAAGGTGTCGATTCCCTCGGCGTTCTTCACGTGAACGTGCGCCGCATCCGCTCCAGCGGCGCGCACGCCCGCTACCTCGCGCGCGAGATCATCCGCGGTCACCGGCAACGCCGGATGCTCTGATGGCTTCCGGGGTCCATTCACACACGCCTTTAGTCGCATCCCCACATCCTGCCGCTTCATGTCGATCTGATCCGGCGTCATCGTCAGCGCCCTCAGGGCGCAAGGACAGTGCGGCGAGGAAGCGGGCTGCAAGTGAAGCCACCCGCTGATCATGCAGTACAGCGGGCCGCGAGCTAACGCGTGCCCCAGTTCCACGGCGGCTGCTCCAACGGTCCGACATCTTGCAGCGTTGTGGCACCGAAGTCCTTGACGAGGCAGAGCGGCTGGGCGCCGTCTGTGGTCAACGCCTCGACCAGCGCTCGCGAATGGGTGACCACCACAATCTGGGTGTGTGCACTCCCATGAGCGATCAGCCGGGCGAGCGCCGGCAGAAGATCAACATGCAGGCTGGTCTCAGGTTCATTGAGCACCATCAGCGACGGCGGTCGCGGACTTAGCAGAGCGGCCACCAGCAGAAGAAAGCGCAGGGTCCCGTCGGAGAGCTCGGACGCGCCTAACGGTCGCAGCAGACCATGCGCGCTCAACTCGAGGTCGAAGCGGCCGCGGCTCTCCACAATCTGGAGCCGCGAACCGGGGAACGCATCATCGATCGTGCCGTGTAAGGCATCGACGTCACCAATCTCGATGATCGTTTGAAGCGCTGCTGCGAGATCGCGTCCGTCCCCATCGAGCACCGGAGTCCGCGTGCCGATTTGACTCTGCCGGACCGGAGCATCGGTGTCGGTTCGAAACTGGTCGTAGAACCGCCAGTTTCGGATCTGTTCCCGTACCGCTAGCAGCTCGGGTGCTCGAACCGGGTCGAGTACCTCAGTCAGCAGGCTCTCGTACGGCCGCAGTGTGCTCTCGAAGTTCTGCCACGAATCGCCGCTCGCGGATGTGCCGCGGAGCTCGACCAAAGCCCGTTTGCGCTTGATCAATACGCTGGCGGGCCGCATCACCGGCCCGCTCCAGACCACTTCGCGTTTGATTTCGGGATCCAGGTTGAACGCCGATGACTCGTCTCGAGTCGGTAGGCCAAGGTCGATCAGGTAGGAGAAGTCATCGGACGCGAAACCTAACTGCAGGTTGATCGGCCCCGACCGTACGGTGCCCTGGACAGGATGCCGTCCGGAGCGGACCGCCGTGCCGAGATGCTCCGGCCCGGCCCAAAGGACTGACTCCAGCCCGCCCTCGCGGGCCAGTGACGAGATAACTCGACCCGAGGCGCAATCAGCCAGCAGCCTGAGGGCGCGATAGAGGCTGGACTTGCCCGTGCCGTTGGCTCCGGTGACCACATTGAGCCGCTCTAACGGGAGACGCAGCTCACGCAGCGACCGGTAGTTCTCGATGGCGATCGTGGTCAGCACCGGCTGATCAGCCTTCCGCGAAGATCTCGTCGAGGTTGTACGTGACCGGCTCCTCCAGCTGCTCATAGGTGCAGGATCGGGGGTCGCGGTCAGGTCGCCAGCGGTTGAACTGGGCGGTATGTCGGAAGCGGTCGCCTTCCATGTGCTCATAACGGACCTCCACCACAAGCTCCGGTCGTAGCGGGATGAAAGGAGAGGTCCTTTTTTGCATTCCAGCGGCTGAACTCAGAGCTGCGCGGCGTCCGAGTTCCTTCCTCCTGCTTGGCCCAGGCCCACGGATGATCATCGAAGGTGGTCACCAGTGGCTGCAGCTCCGCAAACAGCTCCTTGCGACGTGCGGCCGGAAAGGCACCGATGACGCCTACGCTGGCCAGCTCACCGGAGTCTTTGTAGAGACCGAGCAGCAGCGACCCGATACTGTCCGGGCCGCTTTTGTGGATCCGGTAGCCGGCGACGACGCAGTCTGCGGTGCGCGCGTGCTTGATCTTGAACATCACTCGCTTGTCCGGCTGGTACGTGCCCTGCAGCGGCTTGGCCACTACGCCGTCCAGGCCGGCGCCTTCGAACTGGGAGAACCACTGGACCGCCACGTCATGATCGCGAGTCGCAGGGGTCAGGTGAATGGGCGCCGATGCACTGGCCAGGGCCTGCTCGAGAGCAAGCCGACGCTGCTGGAACGGCAGCGTGGTGTAGTCAACGTCATCGAGGGCCAGCAGATCGAAGGTGATGAAGCGTGCCGGAGTCTGCTGTGAGAGCAACTTGACACGGCTGGCGGCGGGATGGATGCGTTGCTGCAGCACCTCGAACTCGAGCCGGTCCCCGACGACGACGATGATCTCTCCATCGATCACGCAGCGTTCCGGCAGGTTCTCCTTGATCGCCTCAACCAGTTCGGGGAAGTAGCGCGTCATCGGCCGCTCGTTACGGGAGCCGATCTCGACCTCATCGCCATCCCGGAAGACGATCGATCGGAAGCCATCCCACTTCGGCTCGTACGATAAGGCTCCGGTGGGTATGTCTGGGACGGACTTCGCGAGCATCGGCGCAACCGGCGGCATTACAGGCAACTGCATACGCACATTCTCACCGGACAAGCTGACACGACTAAGGCGAGCCTTATTTGAACCTGTCTCACGAATTAAGGCACACTGGTGTTGTGAAAAACTACCAGCGGGTCACTTCAGGTGCCGCTGGGGTTCCTCAGAGCGCAGAGACAGATGCCTCCACGCGGCAGAGAGTGGCCAGTTCCATCCTCGAACACGGGCCCTCAACTGCCGCAGAGTTGGCGGAGCGGCTGGGGTTGACCCCAGCGGCGATTCGTCGGCATCTCGACGTGCTGCTCGCGGCTGGCCATGTTGAGGCGCGCGAGCAGCGCGTCTATGGTGCCCGCGGTCGTGGCCGCCCTGCCAAGGACTTTGTGCTGACCGACGCCGGGCGTTCGGTGTTCTACACCGCCTACGACGACATCGCTGTCGAGGCGCTGGAATTTCTGGCAACCTCGGCGGGGCCTGAGGCTGTGACGCGCTTCGCTGAGACGAGAATGGCCCGGGGCGAGAAGCGCTACCGAGATCGGATGGCAAACGCCGCACCGGGCACCACCAAGGCCCAGGCTCTCGCGGTCGCGCTCACCGACGACGGTTACGTCGCTTCCACCCTGCCGTCAGCCCTCGGGGAGCAGCTCTGCCAGCATCACTGCCCGGTGGCGCATGTGGCCGAGCGCTTTCCGCAGATCTGCGAGGTTGAGACCGCTGCGTTCTCACGCCTGCTCGGTGTCCACGTACAGCGGCTCGCCACCATCGCGCACGGCGATGGTGTGTGCACGACTCATGTTCCCCATGTCCGCAAGCACGACGTCCGATATGACCCCATCCGAAAGGCCATGATCATGACCCAAACTCAGGATCCCACTGTCACCCGACCGGTCGGTACCGGCCAGACCCAAGATCAACATCTGGCTGCCCTCGGTCACTATGAGTGGGGCTGGGCCGATAGTGATGTTGCCGGAGCCTCGGCGCAGCGTGGCCTGACGCCTGAGATCGTCGCCAATATCTCCCGGCTCAAGAACGAGCCGAAGTGGATGCTTGATCTGCGGCTCAAGGGCCACCGGCTCTTTGGCCGCAAGCCGTTGCCGACCTGGGGGGCCGAGCTGGGCGACATCGACTTCGACAACATCAAGTACTTCGTGCGCTCCACCGAGAAGCAGGCGACGTCCTGGGATGAGCTGCCGGCCGACATCAAGAACACCTACGACAGGCTGGGTATCCCCGAGGCGGAGAAGGCACGGCTGGTGTCTGGTGTGGCGGCTCAGTACGAATCAGAGGTGGTCTACCACAAGATCAACGAAGAGCTCGAGCGCCAGGGCGTGATCTTCCTCGACACCGACACCGGGCTCAAGGAGCACGAGGACCTCTTCAAGGAGTACTTCGGCACCGTCATCCCGGTCGGGGACAACAAGTTCGCGTCCCTGAACACCGCCGTCTGGTCCGGCGGCTCGTTCATCTACGTGCCGAAGGGCGTCCACGTGGAGATCCCGCTGCAGGCCTACTTCCGGATCAACACCGAGAACATGGGCCAGTTCGAGCGGACCTTGATCATCGTCGACGAGGGCGCGTACGTGCACTACGTCGAGGGCTGCACGGCGCCGATCTACTCCTCCGACTCGCTGCACTCGGCCGTGGTCGAGATCATCGTCAAGAAGAACGCGCGCTGCCGCTACACCACGATCCAGAACTGGTCGAACAACGTCTACAACCTGGTGACCAAGCGGGCCACCTGCGAAGAGGGCGCGACCATGGAATGGATCGACGGCAACATCGGATCCAAGATCACCATGAAGTACCCGGCGGTCTACCTGATGGGAGAGCACTCCCGAGGGGAGACCCTGTCGGTCGCGTTCGCCGGCGAGGGTCAGCATCAAGACGCCGGTTCCAAGATGGTGCACTGCGCGCCGCACACCTCAAGCTCGATCATCTCCAAGTCGGTGGCTCGCGGTGGTGGGCGTACCTCCTACCGTGGCCTGGTGCAGGTGCAGGAAGGTGCACATCACTCGGCCAGCACCGTGAAGTGCGACGCGCTGCTGGTTGACACCATCAGCCGCTCCGACACCTACCCCTATGTCGACGTACGTGAGGACGACGTGTCGATGGGTCACGAGGCGACGGTGTCCAAGGTCAGCGAAGATCAACTGTTCTACCTGAGGAGCCGGGGCCTCGGTGAGGACGAGGCGATGGCCATGATCGTTCGCGGATTTGTGGAACCGATCGCGCGTGAGCTTCCGATGGAATACGCGCTGGAGCTCAATCGGTTGATCGAACTGCAGATGGAGGGTGCGGTCGGCTGATCGCATAGCTGAACCATCACCGACCGAACCAGAGAGAGACTTCCCGACGTGACCTTGCTCGATGAGGCTGCCGCCCGCGTGGCCGATGCCGTGGAGAGCTCCCACAAGGTGGCCAGCCGCCTGCACCCGCCAGGCTCCTTCGATCTCGGCGACCATCCGGTGCCGACCGGTCGGGAGGAAGCCTGGCGGTTCACGCCGCTGAAGCGGCTGAAGGGGCTGCACGACGGCACATTCGTGCCGGGGGGCGGCGCGCGCGTTGAGGTGGAGGCGCCACCGACGGTCGGCTGGGAGTTGGTGGACCGCGACGATCCGCGGCTGGGCAGGATCTACATCCCCAACGACCGTGTCGCAGCCCAGGCCTGGGAGTCGTTCGACCAGGCCCGCGTCCTTTCGGTGCCACCCGGCCTCGAGTTGGACCAGCCGGTGCTGCTGAACGTTTTCGGCGCAGGCAGCGATGCGGCGGTCTTCAACCACCTGGTCATCGACATCGGCGCCAACGCGCGAGCCACGATCGTGCTGCAGCACCAGGGCTCAACAATCCGCGCCGGGAACGCCGAGATCATCGTCGGTGACGGCGCATCCCTGATGCTGGTCTCGGTGCAGGACTGGGACGACGATGCCGTCCATCTTGCGCACCTACATGCCCGTGTTGGCCGCGACGCGAGCTACCGGCAGGCGCTGGTCAGCCTCGGCGGCGACCTGGTCCGGATCTCCTCCTCCGTCGACTTCGCTGATTCTGGCGGAGAGGCGGAGCTGTTAGGCCTGTACTTCGCCGACGCCGGGCAACATCTGGAGCATCGGCTGTTCGTCGACCACAACGCTCCGCACACCCGCAGCAATGTGGACTATCGAGGCGCGTTGCAGGGACAGGGAGCACACACGGTCTGGATCGGGGATGTTCTGATCCGGAAGGTTGCCGAAGGCATCAGCACCTATGAGTCCAACAAGAACCTGGTGCTGACCGACGGATGCCGTGCCGACTCGGTGCCGAATCTGGAGATTGAGACCGGGGAGATCAAGGGTGCCGGCCACGCGTCGACAACCGGCCGTTTCGATGATGAACAGCTGTTCTATCTGCGCAGCCGCGGTATCGACGAGGCCGAGGCCCGTCGTCTGGTGGTTCATGGGTTCTTCGCCGACATCATCCGCAAGGTGGGCGTACCCGAGATCGAGAAGCGGTTGCTTGAGGCGGTTGAGGCGGAGTTGGCGATCAACATAGGACTGCCATCATGAGTGCCCTGGTTCGCGTCTGCTCTGTGGATGATGTCCCGCCGGAGTCTGCTATCCCGGTCGAGGTACCGCGGAATGGCAACCGTCTGGACCTGGCCATTGTGCATAGCAGCGGTTCCTTCTACGCCATCTACGACGAGTGCTCACACGCCCAGATCCCGCTCTCGGAGGGAGACGTTGGCGATGGCGAGATCGAGTGTTACCTTCATGGGTCGCGCTTCGATCTGCGCACTGGAGAGCCGATCGGTCTACCGGCGACGGAGCCAGTCCAGATCTACCGCTGCCTCGTCGAGGGCGACGATGTCATGGTCGATGTTTCAGCGCCCATTATCAGCGGGGGCGGACGACCCCCCCGACCCCCCGCGTAGCTTCGTCAACATCTCGCACACCCAGGAGTTCTGAGCTGTCATGTCAACTCTCGCTATTCGTGATCTTCATGTTTCGGTCGATACCGAGACGGGCCCGAAGGAGATCCTGAAAGGGGTCGATCTGACGGTCAGCAGTGGCGAGATCCACGCGGTCATGGGACCCAACGGTTCGGGCAAGTCGACCTTGGCGTACTCCATTGCCGGTCACCCGAAGTACCGCATCACCTCAGGCAGCGTCACCCTCGACGGTCGGGATCTACTCTCGCTCACGATCGACGAACGGGCTCGAGCGGGTCTCTTCCTGGCCATGCAGTATCCAGTCGAGGTGCCGGGTGTATCGGTGTCGAACTTCCTGCGTTCGGCCAAGACAGCGCTCGACGGAGAGCCACCGAAGCTGCGTACCTGGGTGAAAGAGGTCAATGCGGCGATGGAACGGGTTCAGATGGACCCCGACTTCGCCAGCCGGAGCCTCAACGAGGGCTTTTCGGGTGGGGAGAAGAAGCGGCATGAGATCGTCCAGCTCGAGCTGCTGAATCCGCGGTTCGCGATCTTGGATGAGACCGACTCCGGACTCGACATCGACGCACTGCGCGTTGTTGCGGCCGGGGTGAACCGCTTTGCCGCACAAGGCGATCGGGGAGTTTTGTTGATTACCCACTACATCCGGATTCTGCGCTACATAAAGCCGGACTACGTGCACGTGTTCGTGGCCGGTCGGGTCGCCGAGCAGGGGGGCCAGGAGCTGGCTGAGCGGCTCGAGGCCGAGGGCTACGACCGCTACGTACGGGCGGCTGCGGCAGCCGGAGCGGAGTAGCCATCATGTCGGTTGATGGTGGGCCGGAGTATCCGGCCACCACAGATCTAGCCGAAGCCGCGACAGGCAGTCTGGCGCTGGCGGAGGAGCCGATCGCCTTCGATGTCGAGGCTATCCGCGCTGACTTTCCGATCTTGGAACGAACCGTGGGTGGAGAGCCGCTGATCTATCTCGACAGTGCCAACAGCTCACAGAAACCGCGGGTCGTGGTCGAGGCGGTCGAGGATCACTACCTCAACCACAACGCCAACGTCGCTCGTGCCATGCATATGTTGGGCGCAGAAGCGACTGAGGCCTTCGAGGGCGCGCGGGCTCAACTGGCGAAGTTCATCGGTGCCCGTCGCTCAGAGGAAGTCGTGTTCACCAAGAACGCCTCTGAGGCACTCAACCTCTGCGCGTACACGCTCGGAGCCTCGCTCCGACCGGGCGACGAGATCGTCATCTCGGTCATGGAGCACCATTCCAACATCGTTCCGTGGCAACTCCTGGCACAGCGCACCGGCGCTGTGCTGCGTTGGTTCGACGTAACCGATGAGGGGCGGTTGGATCTGGACAAGGCGGCCGCGGAGGGTCTGCTGAATCGAGCGGACCAAGATCATTTCCGTGGCCTATGTGTCGAACGTGCTCGGTACCATCAACCCGATCACCCAGATCGCTGCCCTGGGCCATGCGGTGGGCGCCACCGTGGTGGTCGATGCCTCGCAGGCTGTCCCGCAGCTGGCGGTGAACATGGCTGCCCTTGGAGCGGATCTGGTCGCCTTTACCGGCCACAAGATGGTCGGCCCAACCGGCATTGGGGTGCTCTGGGGACGCTATGAGCTTTTGGCCGCGCTGCCGCCGTTCCTGGGTGGTGGGGAGATGATCGAGGTGGTCACGATGGCCGGTTCGACTTATGCCCCGCCGCCGCACCGCTTCGAGGCCGGCACCCCGCCGATCGCGCAGGCGGTCGGGCTCAGTGCCGCGGCGCAGTACTTGAGCGCGATCGGGATGGATCAGATCACCAAGCACGAACGCGAGATCACTGGGTACGCGCTCGAACGCTTGCAGAGCCTGCCCGGGCTCCGTGTGCTCGGACCGGACGAGCCCGTGGATCGCGGCGGTGCCGTCTCCTTCACACTGACCGATCCGGACGGGCAACCGATTCATCCACACGACGTGAGCCAACTGCTCGACTCGCGGGGCATCGCGGTGCGGGCCGGCCATCATTGCGCGCGGCCGCTGCATGAGCGTTTCGGGGTGCAATCCTCCACCCGTGCCTCGTTCTACCTCTACACCACCCGTGCCGAGATCGACGCGCTGGTGGACGGCCTGGCTTACACGATTGGTTTCTTCGGGGGGCTGCGATGAAGGTGGAGGACCTCTACCAGGAGATCATTCTCGATCACTACCGCTCGAAGCATCACAGCGGATTGCGCGAGCCGCACCAGGCCGAGGTCCGGCACGTCAATCCCACCTGTGGCGATGAGGTGCAGCTCCGAGTGAACCTGGTCGGGGACACGGTGATTGATGTCTCGTACGAGGCCGTGGGCTGCTCGATCTCCCAGGCGTCGACATCGGTGATGACTGATCTGGTGATCGGCCACGACGTCGCGTACGGCCTGGGTCTATATGAGGAATTCTTGACCATGATGCAGGGCAAGGGTCAGATCGAGCCCAATGAAGAGCGTCTCGAGGACGGGGTCGCGTTCGCTGGCGTGGCCAAGTTCCCGGCGCGTGTGAAGTGCGCTCTAATCGGTTGGTCGGCCTTCAGGGACGCGATCATCCAGGCCCAGAGCGCGAGTAGCTAAGGAGATATGCCAATGACCGACACTCGCAGCTACCAGGATCTTTCGACCGATGCGCCCGAGCGGGAGAGTCGGCCGTCGGATCTGGTTGCCGATGATCTTCCCGAGATTGATCTTGGCGAGCCATCGGCGGAGCCGGATGAGCGGCCGTCGCTGGACGACCTCGAAGAGGCACTCAAGGACGTCGTCGATCCCGAGCTTGGCATCAACGTGGTCGATCTTGGGCTGATCTACGCGTTGAATTTCGAGGACGACGATTCCTTGACCATCGACATGACGCTGACCTCGGCCGCATGCCCGCTGACCGATGTGATCGAAGATCAGACTCAGACCGCGCTGGAGGGCTTGGTCGACCGGTGGGTGATCAACTGGGTCTGGATGCCCCCGTGGGGCATGGAGATGATCACCGAGGACGGTCGCGACCAACTGCGCGCTCTCGGCTTTAACGTCTGAAGCGCGCTCGATTCCGGAATCCGGTTCACGGAGACCGAGGCAGCAGGCGCAGAAACGTTGTGGTGGTTCGGGCGGCACGTGCGAAGTCTGGTGTGCCTGGGGTTTCATGCATCTTAGGTTTCTGCGCCTGCTGCCTCGGCCTCCGCGAACCTTTCACTGAGTGGTGGCGCTCAGACGTGTGGCCGAGTGCGCATGGTCGGGACCTCGGCGGTGATCATTTCCTGCTGGTCGCGGCTGAGTGCGGAAACTACGTTCACGTAGAAACTCGAAGTTGAACTGCTGGTAGTCGAAGACTTCCGCTTGCACAGGGCGAAAATCCTGATGACGCAGGCGATAGATAATTGTCGGCAATCGGACCTAAGGCTGGGTGCTTGCGATGACCGCGACTGTTCCGCCGTTGTTCGGGCCAGACATGCTGGCCGACCCGTACGACATGTATGCGCGGATTCGAGGGCCGGCCAGTTGGAATGAGCAGATGGGCCTTTGGCTACTCACTCGCTTCGACGATGTCCGTTGTGCCTTGCGCGAGCCGCGGCTTTCCTCAACCTTGGTCGCTCCCGCCCAAGACTCAGCGGAATCTTCACACCTGCTGGCTGACATGTACACCTTTGTCCAGTCCAGCCGGTTTTCACTGATCCGCCGGATCATACGCGGCTGCGACGGCTGGTCATAGCGGCCTTCGTTCCTTCCGTGATCAACGAGCTGGCTGGGCCGGCAAGCGACATCACCAACCGCCTGCTTGATGATCACGTCGAGTCGCTCGACCTTGCCGCGCACCTGGCCGAGCCGATGCCGATTGCCGTGCTGGGCCAGTTGCTCGGAGTGTCACTTTCGGAGGCTGAGGGCCGTCAGCTCAAGCGGTGGTGTGACGACTTCTTGCTCCCGTTCGGACGGGATATAGGCACGTTGAGCCCGGATGAGCTGGCTCGGGTCCGGTCAGCCGGCGAGGGGCTGCACGGATTTGTGGATACCGTGCTGAGCCGTCATAGCGCGAGCGGCGCTGACGACGTCGTGAGTCGGTTGCTGGCGGGCGAGTCAGAGGACCGGCTCTCTGAGCAGGAGCTGATCGCAAACATCGTGCTGTTGCTTATCGCCGGGCATGAGAACTCAACGAGCTTGATCGGAAACGGTGCCGCGATGCTGCTCGAGCTCCCGGAGGTCCGTGCAGAGCTGGCAGGAGACCCGTCTCGTTGGCCTGCAGCGATCGAGGAGTTGATGCGCCTTGTGAGCCCTAACCAGTTCATCCGGCGCCAGGCCCGCGAGGATGTCGCTCTCGGGGACCAGACCATCCGGGCTGGCGACAGCTTGCTCCTCATACTCGCTGCCGCAAACCGTGATCCGGAAGCGTTTCCAGACCCTGACCGGTTCGTGTTCAACCGTCCACAGACTGTCGCGCTCGGTCACGGGATCCACTACTGCCTCGGAGCACCCCTGGCCAGGATCGAAGGCCGCGTCGCCTTACAAACCGTGTTCGAACGGTGGCCGACCATCCGCCGAGACGGGGATTTGGTTTACGCCGACAACTTCAACGTGCGGCTCCTGCATTCTCTCCCTGTCGCCACGTCCTGAGTGCATGGCCGCGGAAGCGGTAGCGAACAGCCCTCGCAACCAGCATCGGACTCTCCGTACGGGCTCAGCGACCAAGATCGCGCCGAGAGTAGGGAGGGAGCGGCCCTGGGGCCGGCGTAGAACGTAAGAATCTTGAAACCCTGGGAATTACCAAACTCTCCTTGACGCTAGAAGTAACCGCGGTCGTTCTACGCCGGACCCAGGCACCGCGACCGACCGAGAGTCCAAAGAGCGATCTTTGGTCGCACAATCACCGTAAGGAAGAGTTAGTCCGATGCTGGTCGCGAGGGATGTGGAGGTACGCGCGGGTGCGCGTCTTTTGCTGGAGCATGCCTCATTCCACGTGGCAGCCGGCGACAAGATCGGCTTGGTGGGGCGTAATGGTGCTGGCAAGACCACGCTGACGCGGATCTTGTCCGGCGAGGCCCAGCCTGCCAGCGGATCGATCACCAGAACGGGCCCAGTCGGGTATCTGCCGCAGGATCCGCGGACCGGCGATCTTGATGTCCTGGCCAAGAACCGGATCCTGTCGGCCCGCGGTCTGGATGCGGTCGTTGATCGGCTGCGACGCGCCGAGCTGGCGATGGGTGACGATTCGGCCGATCTTCGCGACAAGGCGATGGCTTCATACGCGAGAGCGGAGGCAGAGCTGGCTGCGGCGGGTGGCTACGCCGCGGAAGCGGAGGCAGCCCGAATCGCCAGTAACCTCGGGCTGCCCGAGCGCGTGCTGCACCAGCCGCTCTGGACTTTGTCGGGTGGTCAGCGGCGCCGGATCGAGCTCGCCCGGATCTTGTTCTCCGGAGCGTCGACACTGCTGCTCGATGAGCCGACCAATCATCTCGACGCCGACTCGATCGTGTGGTTGCGGGATTTCTTGGCTGGACATTCCGGCGGGTTGCTGGTGATCACCCACGACGTGGGGTTGTTGGAGCGATGCGTGAACAAGGTGTTCCACCTCGACGCCAACCGCGCCGAACTCGATATCTACACGATGGGGTGGAAGCGCTATCTGCAGCAACGGGAGACCGACGAGAAGCGCCGCCGACGGGAGCGGCTGAACGCCGAGCGAAAGGCGGATCAGCTGCTCAGCCAGGCGGACAAGATGCGTGCCAAGGCAACCAAGGCCATGGCCGCGCACAACATGGTCAGGCGCGCTGAGCGATTGTTGGCGGGAATCGATGGTGAACGGGCACGCGATCCGGTGGCCAAGATCAAGTTTCCGGATCCAGCATCCTGCGGAAAGACCCCGCTGACCGCGACTGATCTCAGCAAGAGCTACGGATCACTCGAGGTCTTCACCGACATCGATCTTGCTATCGACAAGGGCAGCCAGGTCGTGGTGCTCGGGCTGAACGGCGCAGGCAAGACCACGCTGTTGCGAATCCTTGCGGGCTTGGACGAGCCTGATACGGGTGAGGTCAGGGCGGGTCATGGCCTGCGCATCGGCTATTACGCCCAAGAGCATGAGACCTTGGATGTCGGTCGTTCAGTGCTGGCGAACATGAAGACCGCCGCACCGCAGCTTGGCGATACCGATGTCCGCAAGGTGTTGGGCGCGTTCCTCTTCTCAGGTGACGATGTCGACAAGTCGGCGAACGTTCTGTCAGGTGGCGAGAAGACCAGGCTGGCGCTGGCCATGCTGGTTTGCTCCAGCGCCAATGTGCTGCTGCTCGATGAGCCCACCAACAATCTTGATCCCGCCTCGCGTGCAGAAGTGCTGTCAGCGATCAAGCGTTACGCCGGCGCAGTAGTGCTTGTCACACACGACGAGGGAGCTGTGGACGCTCTTGATCCAGATCGCGTACTGCTGCTACCAGACGGTGTGGAAGATCTTTGGAGTCCGGAGTACACGGATTTGGTCGCCTTGGCCTGATCACGGCCATTTCCCTGATCATCGCCTGCATGAATTGGATCCCGGATGATAGATCATCTGGTCCCTTTCATGTGATCAACCCTCCTCATTCAATTGATCAGGCAGAAACTGCCCAAACGTGTCGGAAACGTGCTAGAAATGGTTGATCATTGATCTTGAGGTCTCGATCATTAGGTCTGGCAAAGGTCGTCGTGCAACCGCGATGACCCACGACAAAGGGAGGCGCAGTGGCCAAGGCATTGGCTAAGGGTTCACGCATCACCGGGGCGCAGCGGACAACGCTTGCTTCCCAATACGCCAAGCGGTACGCCGCAGGCGACAGCATTCGCAAGATCGCTGAGGACGCAGGTCGTTCCTTCGGGTTCGTGCACGGTGTCCTGAAGGAAGCCGGGGTTGAGCTGCGCGGTCGGGGCGGTGCTACCCGCGGTGCCAAGAAGGCGGCCTCAAGCAGCGCAGCGAGGAGGGCAACCACGGCTCCGGCCAAGAAGGCCCCGGCAAAGGCAGCTGCGAAGAAGTCTTCCGCGAAGACAACCAAGGCTCCAGCCAAGAAGGCAGCCGCCAAGAAGGCACCGGCCAAGAAGTCCTCCGCCAAGGCCGCCAAGGCTCCAGTCAAGAAAGCTGCAGCCAAGAAGGCACCGGCGAAGAAGGCTCCCGCCAAGAAGGCACCGGCCAAGAAGGCAGCCGCTAAGGCTCCTGCGAAGAAGACAACGGCGAAGAAAGCCCCTGCCAAGAAGGCTGCCGCCAAGAAGCGCTGATCGCGAACTCATCATCAAGGCCCGGAAGCAGTTGCCTCCGGGCCTTTGCGCTGCTGCCGATCGTGGGCGCGGAATAGCCTGGGACCGCCGAGCGTTGCCAGCCCCGGAGGAAAGCCATGTCGATGACCCGCGGAGCCAGCATGGGACTGATGCGGCGAATGTCGCAGGATCCCGACATCGCCCAGCATCAGCTCAGCCACGGTGTGGTTCGGCGCGTTCTACGGTTCGCGAAGCCCTACCGGTCCTTGATCGCCGTCTTTGTGGTCTTGGTGGTCATCTTGGCCGCCCTTGCCGTGGCCCCGCCGCTGCTTTTCAAAGAGATCATCGACCAGGGTGTCTTGCAGGGCGACCGCCGGGTCGTGATCATCGTGAGCTTGATCCTCGCCGGCATCGCCGTGCTACAGGCGGTGCTCGGTCTGGTTCAGCGGTGGTTTTCTTCAACGATCGGCGAGGGCCTGATCTTCGACCTGCGCACCCAGGTCTTCGACCATGTGATCCAAATGCCTATCGCGTTCTTCACCAGAACCCAAACCGGAAAGCTCGTATCGCGGCTCAACTCAGATGTGATCGGCGCCCAGCAGGCATTCACCTCAACCCTATCGACAGTCTTGACGAACTTGATCAGCCTGGTACTGGTACTCGCAGCCATGCTCGTGCTGAGCTGGCAGCTCACTCTTGCTGCCCTGATCATGTTGCCGATCTTCCTCATTCCGGCCAAGATCGTCGGCCGCAAGCTCGCAGACCTGACGCGTCAGCAGATGCAACTCAATGGCGACATGTCAGCGACCATGACCGAGCGTTTCGGCGTCAGCGGTGCATTGCTGGTCAAGCTTTTCGGCCGGGTACCCGAGGAGCACGACCGGTTCGCAGAACGCGCCGGCGCCGTACGCGATGTTTCGGTCAAGATCGCCATGAACGGTCGGTTCTTCATTACCTCACTGGGACTGGTTGCCTCGTTGGCAGTTGCGCTGGTGTACGGCTTTGGCGGGTCCTTGGCCATTGACGGCGTGCTCACCGTGGGTACCTTGACGGCCATGGCCGCACTCCTTGCTCAGCTGTACGGGCCACTCACCCAGCTCACCAATCTTCGTATCGACGTCATGAATGCCCTGGTGAGCTTCGACCGAGTCTTTGAAGTGCTCGATCTGGTGCCTATGATCCGCGATTCAGAGGATGCCGAGACAGTCAAGGGGCCGGCCTCGGTGAGCTTTGAGCACGTCTCGTTCAACTACCCGAGCGCCGATGAGGTCTCGCTGGCGAGCCTGGAATCGATTGCCTCGCTCGACCAACGACCGAGCGGTGAGGTGTTGCACGAGGTGACCTTCAGCGTGGTGGCCGGGCAGACCGTGGCGCTCGTGGGCCGATCTGGCGGCGGCAAGACGACCATGACTCACCTGATCGCGCGCCTGTACGACGCCACCTCCGGAACAGTTTCCGTGGCAGGCATCGACGTCAAGAAGCTGCAGCAGGACTCGCTGCGCGCCACGGTTGGCTATGTCACCCAGGACGCGCACATGTTCCACGACACGATTCGCGCCAACCTCCGATACGCCCAGCCCGATGTCACCGAGGCGGAGATGTGGGAAGCGTTGGAGGCTGCGCAGATCAAGCCGCTCGTCGAGAGCCTGCCCGACGGGCTGGACACGGTGGTCGGCGAGCGCGGCTACCGGCTATCCGGTGGCGAGCGGCAACGTCTGGCCATCGCCCGGCTGCTGCTCAAGGCCCCGTCGATCGTGGTGCTCGACGAGGCCACCGCGCATCTGGACTCAGAATCCGAGGTCGCTGTTCAGCGAGCGCTGGACCTGGCGATGGTGGGGCGCACCAGCATCGTCATCGCACACCGGCTGTCCACGATCCGCAATGCCGACTTGATCATCGTCGTGGACCAGGGCCGGATCGTGCAGCGCGGTCGCCACGAGGAGCTGATGCACGAGGGCGGGCTGTACACCGAGCTCTATCGCACCCAGTTTGATCAGAGTCCGCGTTGGGCTCCGCCCTCGACTGGGATCACCGAGCCGGTCAGGTAAGACGCGGCGGGGGAGAGCAGGAAGGCCGCAACTCGGCCGAACTCTTCGGGTTGGCCGTATCGGCGCAATGGAATCGCCGCCTCAGCGCTGGCTCGCGCCGCCAGCCGGGTCCTCCTTGAGCGAGTTGAGGTATTGGGCACGGTCGGTCTCGATGGCACCCGGCATCAGGCCGACCACCCGTGTCCCCTGCGGGCCGAGTTCGTCGGCCAGCTGCTTGACCAGCATGGCCAGCCCGGGGCGCAGGCCGTTCGAGGTGGCGAGTCCCGCGACGGGTGTCTTCACCGAGGTCGACAGCACCCAGGCAATGCATAGGTCATTGGCTGTGCCGTGCCGCACCACGGACCTGCTGACTCGCAGCGCAGCCAGGAACACTGACTCGAACGCGCTGCGCCACTGCTCCTCGCTGGTCTCCAGCACCGATCCAGCGGGTGGGCCGCCAACGCTGATCAGCGCGCCATCGAGCCGACCAAAGGCATCCAGCGCAAGAGCGCAGGCCGTTTCGGCGGTGCCGGCATCGGTCAGGTCGGCCGCGAGCGCTACGGCACGGTCCGGTCCCAACTGACTCACCGCTTCGGCCAACAACTCTGCTCGTCGAGCGACGAGGACCACACGCGCTCCCTCGGCGACGAGCTGCTCGGCCGTTGCGCGTCCGAGCCCGGTGCTGGCCGCCGTGACCAGGAACGTGCGGTCCACCAAGTCAAGATCCATGATCAGATCATCACACCGTCGCGTGAGCTTTGCTGGCGTCTTCGCGCTCTTCGCGCCGGGCTCGCAGATCACCCCTAATGAAGACAACGATGCCGGCTACGCCGATGGCGGTGAACAGGAACCATTGCACGGCGTACCAGAAATGCGGTCCCTCAGAGAGGTCCGGCAGCTGGATCGGCTGAAAGCCGCCCTGCTGCTCGGGCTGGACGGTGAGGAGACCAATGTAACCGGACGTGATCTCATAGGGCAGCGTCCTTGCGATGGCGTTTGAGTTGATCAAGCGCATCTGATTGCCGACCGGCGTCGTCGCGGCTCGCCGGCCCTGCTCGTTGCGGCGTACGTGTCCCACGACAGTCACCTCGCCTGCCGGCGGTGCGGGCGCCGCCGATGGGATCCGGGTGCCTCGCTCGAGCGGGATGAATCCGCGATCCACCAGCACGACGCCGCTTGCGGTGCGCAAGGGTGTCACGACCTCGTAGCCCTCAGTGCCACCATTACTGCGGTAGCGCACGACGTACTGATGGTCTGCGTCGAAGGTGCCTCGGGCCTCGACCCGTTGCCACTGCTCCGCGTCGGTGATCGGGTGGGTGAAGACCTGTTCGTACGGCTGAATCGGTTTCTGCTCGTTGGCGATCGTTGTGGCGTTGCGTTCCTTGCGCTGAGCCAACCGGTCTAGCTGCCAGTTGCCCAAGTTGACGAAGGCAACGCCGAGCACGGCGACGAAGACGATCAGCAGTGCCCAGCGGAGCCACAAGCGGCGCACGGAGCCAGGCTAGTCGGCTGCCTCTTGATTCAGCAGGAGTGACGTGGCTGTGGCTGCAGCCGTGCTCAGTGCGGCACCGCGCCCGACGGCAATCCCGACAAGGAAGGTGGTGAGCGGCGCAGCCACCCGTTCCACCTCATGCGCGGAGTCTCGAGCCAGGTCCAGCAGGGTCCGGACCGCGTCGTCGTCCATGGTGACGTCCGTGGTCTCCAGCTCGGCGGACAAAGTGGTGAGCCATTGCTTGAGGTCCATAGGTTCAGTGCTCCTCGGCGAGGGAGGTTGTGCGGCCCAGGGAATTTGATGCTATGGGCCAGGATGATGTCATGGGACGAGTAACCCGTCACCACACGGTGCTGCGGGTAGGACCGGGCGAGGTAGTTCGGCGTAGCGACAGTTTGGCCGTGGAGGAGCCGCTGGAGATTCGCCTGAACGGCGAGCCCTACCTGGTCACCATGCGGACGCCCGGGAGCGACATTGACCTGGTGCGGGGGTTGCTCTACAGCGAGCGCATCATCACCGAGCGCTCCGACATCATGCTTGCCCGCTACTGTGCGGGGTCTGGTGCTGATGCAGTCAACAGCTACAACGTGCTGGACGTGACCCTTGCGTCGCAGATCTCTGCGCCAGCAGCTGTCCGGCGTAACGTCATGACGACGAGCGCGTGCGGTATCTGCGGCACCACCTCGATCGATCAGGTACTGCGCGAGTCCCCGTACGAGATGGACCGCGAGGTACAGGTTGCGGCTGAACTGGTTCTCTCGGCACCGATACGACTGCGACAGCAGCAGCGAGCGTTCGACCGCACCGGCGGGCTACATGCGGCAGGGCTGCTGGGCCTGAACTCGGAGATGGTGTGCGTCCGCGAGGACGTCGGCCGGCACAACGCCGTGGACAAGGTCATCGGCTGGGCCATTGAGCAGCAGCTGCTCCCGCTGCGCCACATGATCTTGGCTGTCTCGGGACGGGCGTCCTTCGAGCTCACCCAGAAGGCGGTGCTGGCAGGTATTCCGGTGCTGGCTGCGGTCTCAGCTCCCAGCTCGCTGGCGGCCGAACTGGCCGAGGAGGCCGGGCTCACGTTGGTCGGATTCGTCCGTGGCGAAACGATGAACGTGTACACGCATCCTGAACGGATCATCTGGTCAACCAACGGGCAAATTAGACTCCCCACATGACCACGCTGCTTCCGTTTCCGCGCCTGCGTCACTCGGATTCCGCGCGTGCGGAGCCGGCAGAGCGTGATCAAATGGTGCTTGCGGACGCCTTCGGTCGAGTAGCTACTGATCTGCGGATTTCACTCACCGATCGGTGCAATTTGCGCTGTACCTATTGCATGCCGGTCGAGGGGCTCGACTGGCTGCCTCGTGACGATGTGTTGACAGATGAAGAGATTCTGCGGCTGATCACGATCGGTGTCGAACGGCTTGGCATCAAGACCGTACGGCTCACCGGTGGAGAACCGCTCTTGCGCAAGAACCTCGAGCTGCTCGTGGCTGATATCGCGGCGCTCTCACCTGCCCCAGAGATCGCCCTGACCACGAACGGAATCGGCCTGGCAGCACGCGCCGAAAAGCTGGCAGCAGCGGGGTTGAAGAGGATCAACGTCTCGCTGGACACACTTGACCCGCAGACCTTTGCCGAGCTGGCCCATAGGCCACGGCTCCCAGACGTGCTGGCCGGAATCGCTGCCGCGCGGGAGGCCGGGCTGAACCCTGTCAAGATCAACTCTGTGCTGCTGCGCGGTGTCAATGATCATGAAGCGTTCGACCTGCTGCGCTGGGCGATGGATGAGCAGGTCCAGCTGCGGTTCATCGAGCAGATGCCATTGGATCCGCAACACGGTTGGCAACGCGACGAAATGATCACCGCCGCCGAGATCAAGCAGCACCTCGGCGAGCACGTCGAGCTGGTGGAGGACCCTGAGGATGCGCTGACCCGGGGGAGCGCACCGGCGGAACTCTTCCGGGTAGTCGGCACTGGATATTCGGTTGGCATCATTGCCGCCGTTTCGAAGCCGTTCTGTGGCAACTGCGACAGAGTCCGGCTCACCGCCGACGGCCAGATCAGGAACTGCCTGTTCGCGCGCACCGAGTCCGATCTGCGGACGCCGTTGCGAAGCGGCGCAAGCGACTCCGCGATTGCCGCCCAGTGGGTCGCTGCGGTTGCCGGCAAGCAGCCCGGCCATGGCATCAACGACCCGAGCTTCCTGCAACCAGATCGGCCAATGTCGGCGATTGGCGGCTAGGACAGCTAGAGCGGGAGCACCTCTTTCAAGAAACCGCGGGCTGAAAGGAACTGCACCAGGGACTCGCGATGATCATCGCAGGCTAGCCAGTGCTTGCGACGATCCGCCGCATGGATCTTCGGGTTGTTCCACTGCAGGTCGTACGAGGCAGGTTGCCGGCAGCCCCGAGCGGAGCAGATCAGGCCTTCAGGATCCTCCGGGAAGCGGGTCGACGCCGCTAGGCGACGCGCTCATTCGGCCGGTGTCGACTGCCGTCCTCCTCGAAAACCTCGTTGTTGGTCGCCTCTTCGTGGCCGGTCGTGAGCTGCGGGCGTTCGCTGGGCAAAGCGTGGGTCATCTTGCCGGAACGAAAATGCTGGTTGACCTGGTTCGCGGCGATGACCGCGATGAACGGCAAGACCACAGCGCAGGCGAACAACACCCAGCGGAAGGCGCCAGACACGAAGATCATGCTGATGAAGCAGGCGGCGCGGAAGGCCATGGTGATTGTGTACCGGCGGATGCGGGACGACATTTCGTCGCTCGTCGCCATCCGGGCATCGGTGATCAGCGGGGCTGAGCCTCTGCGGCCCGACTCGGCGACTGTTCGGGTGTCTGTGCCCATCTCGCCATCGGTCACCGTGTCAGCCTACGCCTCCTGCCCGACGATCTGGAGTACTCGGTAGCGTGACCCCGTGAATCCATCGCGCGTGGTTCTGGTGACCGGTGGCAGCAAGGGAATTGGCCAGGGCATTGCTGCCCGGCTCGCCCAGGCCGGGCACCATGTCGCGGCCACCTACCGCAGCGGAGAGGTGCCGCAGGGTGTCGTGGGTGTGCAGTGTGACGTAACCGATCCGGACCAGGTAGAAGCGGCGTTTGCCCAAGTGGAATCCACTCTTGGGACAGTCGAGGTGCTGGTCGCCAATGCCGGGATCACACGTGACACCTTGTTGATGCGGATGTCGGACGAGGACTGGGATCAGGTGATTGCCACCAACCTCACGGGGGCGTTCCGGGTTGCGCGGCGAGCCGCCAGACCAATGATCCGTGGCAGGTTCGGCCGGATCGTTTTCATCTCCTCTGTGGTCGGACAGATGGGTTCGGCCGGACAGGTCAACTACGCAGCATCAAAGTCCGGGCTCGTTGGCATGGCGCGCTCTCTGGCCCGCGAACTTGGATCGCGCGGGGTCACGGCGAACGTGGTGGCTCCGGGCTTCATCGAGACCGACATGACGGCCGAGCTAGGCGATGACCTGGTCAAGAAGTACGCCGAGCAGATTCCGTTGGGCCGGCTCGGCTCGGTAGACGACATTGCGGGGACGGTCGAGTTCCTTGCTAGCGACGCCGCCGGCTACATCACCGGGGCGCTCATCCCGGTCGACGGCGGCCTCGGCATGGGCCACTGACCGACGACGGTACAAAACGACTCTGACGGCAGAAGGGACATCCGTGGGCATTCTCGAGGGCAAACACATCCTTGTTGCCGGGGTCACTCTAGACACCTCCATCGGTTTCCACGTAGCCAAGATCGCCCAAGCCGAGGGAGCAACGGTCGTGGTCTCCAACTTCGGCCGGGCCATGAGCTTGACCGCTCGGGTGATCAAGAAACTTGATCCGGTCCCCCTACTGCTCGAGGTCGACGTAACGAACGAAGATCATCTAGCGGGCTTGCCGGCACAGCTGGGCGAGCATCTCGATCATCTCGACGGGCTCGTGCACTCCCTTGCCTTCGCCAACCCTGAGACGGCGCTCGGCGGCAAGTTCCTCAGCACGCCGTGGTCCGACGTCGGGACCGCGCTGCAGGTGTCGGCCTACTCGCTGGCGTCATTGACGATGGCCTGCAAGCCTTTGCTGGCCGAGCCTGCCTCGGTCGTCGGGTTGACCTTTGACGCGACCGTCTCCTGGCCGGTCTATGACTGGATGGGCGTCTCCAAGGCGGCGCTGGAGAGCACCAGCCGTTATCTGGCGCGCTATCTCGGACCGCACGGGATTCGCGTCAATCTGGTGGCCGCGGGTCCGCTGGAAACACTGGCCAAAAGAGCGATCAGTGGCGCCGATGCCTTCAACGAGGTTTGGGGCCAGCGGGCGCCGCTGGGCTGGGATCCGAGGGACATGACACCGACGGCCAAGGCCGTAGTGGCCCTGCTCAGCGACTTCTTCCCCAAGACCACCGGGGAGATGATCCACGTGGATGGCGGTCTGCACTCCACTGGTGCCTGACGGCGCTGATGTCCACCCCGCCCGCTGCCCGCTCGCTGGTCGAAGTGCGCCTCCTCGACGGGCCGAACCTGTACTTCCCGCGGCCGGCGGCGAAAGTGACAGTGGACCTCACGGAACTGCTCAGGCTGCCCATGGCTGACGCCCGCGATCTGGGCGCCGAGCTCGGCTTGGGCACGGCCCGTCCCGGGGCGCCGGGCTCGGCATTCCGGCAGCGTTACGCGATACGAGCTGGTGACCCAGATCGTCCGCCGGCTGGCCCGCATCGGAGGCGTGACCAGGCTGGCGGTGCGTACCCGGACTGGACAGGCGGCCAGCCAGCTGGTGGTGGCCTACCCGTGGCGTAACTCGGGCCGGGCCGAGGCGTTGGCGTACGGGCTGGCGCGGGTGCTGGACAGCGTCGCCGCAGGATCTCAACCGGTAGTGGAGATGATCAATGCCGCGGGCGGTGTGCTTGCTGCGGCGCCGCTCGGCTCCGCCCCGCGGCTGATCCGGCCGCGAACTCCGGTCGTCGCGATCACCGGTACCAATGGCAAAACCACCACGGCCCGGATGATTGGGCACATTGCGCGCCAGGCTGGCCTGTTAGTGGGCTGGTCAAGCACGGACGGCGTCTACATCGACGGTGAGCTGATTGAGGCCGGCGATTTCTCAGGGCCCAGCGGTGCCGGTCGGGTGCTGCGCCATCCGGGTGTGGAGCTGGCGGTCACCGAGACGGCGCGCGGCGGGATCCTGCGACGTGGCGTCGGAGTCGCGTACAACGACGTCTCGGTCGTGACCAACATCAGTGCCGACCATCTAGGCGTCGACGGGATCGACACGCTTGACCAGCTCGCTGAGGTCAAGGCGGTCATCACCAAGATCACCAAGCCGGAGGGTTGGTGCGTGCTCAACGCCGACGACCCGCGCACGTTCGCCATGCGGCTCGGCACCAAAGCTCAGATCTGGGTGTTCACCCGAGATCCCGACTCGCCGTCGGGACGCAGCGTCGTGTCCGAACGCGGTCGGGCGACAACGCTGCTCGACGGCTGGGTGAGCGTCCTGAGTGCAGGTGCAGATCCACTTCCTGTCGTCCGCGTGGTCGACGTGCCGATGACCTTGGCCGGGCTGAGCAGGGTCAACGTCGAGAACGTTCTGGCGGTTACCTCGGCCACCCTGGCGCTGGGATTCACAGTTGAGCAAGTATCCGACGGCCTTCGATCATTCGAACCGAGCGCGAACAACCCCGGCCGGATGAACATTTGGACGGTCCCGGTCCCCAACGGAATGATCAGCGTCGTGATCGACCTAGCCCACAACGAGGCCGGGCTGGAGGCGCTGCTGGAGATCATGAACGGCATTCGACCGCCCCACGGCCGCCTGCTGTTAGGTGTGGGTACCGCGGGTGACCGCAGCGATGAGGTTTTCGTACGGCTCGGCGAGATCGCCGGCCTAGGCGCGGATGTTGTCGAGATCACTCACAAGGCGAAGTACTTGCGGGGACGCAGTATGGATGGGCTTGGCAAGCTGATCAGGGAGGGAGCTGCCCATGCCGGCATGGAGATCCCCCGTGATCACGACAGCGAGCTGAGCTGTCTGGTGTCGTTGGTCGGCCAGGCGCGCGACGGCGACGTTGTCGCGATCATGACCCATCAAGATCGCGAGCTGCTCGATGAGTGGCTCATTGATCACGGCGCATCGCGCGACAATGCCGATGTGCTGCGAGCAAAAGTCGGTCTTTAGACAGCTGCTCGCGCATCGCGCTTTGGATCCGCCGCCGTCGTCGTCGCTCGCAGAGGAAAGTACGCCTCCGCTCGCTCCTCCTCCGTGCGGCGGCGCGCGATTACCGACGCTCGCAGCCCAGTTTGAGCTGCTCGCAGCTCAGTGCGAGTCCGGGTCGGGCACGGCATTGCTGAATTCCCGGTCGTCGGCAGGTCGGGCCCCCGGCTGCGCGTGGTGACCGTAGGACTCCAGATAAGCCATGACCGCCGCGTGCTGCTCCACGCAGATCACCACCAGGTCGCCAGGGTTGGACCGCGACATCGCATGCCGCACGCTTGCCAGCTCTTCTAGGACGATCTCGACCTGCTTGCAGCGTGCGCCATCAGCCATAGCCTGACGCGCTCCGCCAACGACCATGTCCGCGACTTCCCCAGGTGCGCGACCGCGGAGATTGCTGTCCTCGCGCACGATCAGCACGTCGAAATGCCGAGCCGCCTCACCGCCAAGGTCGCGCATGTCGTCGTTCCGGCGATCACCGGCAGTTGCGATGACACCTATCCGGGAAATCCGTCCAAGATCGTTAGTGGTCTCGAGAGCGGCTCCGGTCTTGTCCACGAAATCGCCGAGCATGATCATTCCAGGGACGTTGTGGCAATAGTCGACGATCACTGTCCGGCCCTCCACGTCGACCTCATTGAGCCGGCCGGGCGCAAGGTAGTAGTTGGTCGAGAAGGAACGCAGGCCCTGACGAATGTCATGCAGCGAGGCTCCTGCTGCAAACGCAGCTGCCGCCGCCGCCATGGCGTTTTGGACGTTCATGGTGGCGCGGCCGCTGAAGGTCGCAGGCAACAGGTGGGTCCAGGCCAGCTGCATGGAGCGGCGACCCTCCTTGATCATGATCATGTCACCAAGATCGCTGTGCTCGAGCACGACCGCTCGCCCACCGCGGCGGCAATGATCGTCAACGGAATCTCGGATTTCGCTGCCGGGCTCGGCCATGGTGAACCACACAATCCGGCCCGAGCAGCGCCGCCGCATGGCACGGACCAGCGCGTCGTCGGCGTTCAGCACAGCGAAGCCGTTTCGCGGCACCGCTTCTACGATCACCGCCTTGACGTCGGCCAGCTGCTCGAGTGTGTCGACTCCTCGCAGGCCCAGATGGTCGGGCTGCACATTGAGCACCACGCCGACGTCATTGCGCTCATAGCCCAGGCCCTCACGCAAGATGCCGCCACGCGCGACCTCAAAGACAGCAAAGTCGACGCGCGGATTCTGCAGCACCATCTTCGCCGACCTCGGCCCTGACGCGTCTGAGCGGATAACCAACCGCTCATCGATTACGACGCCATCGGTCGAGGTCATACCGACCTTCTTGCCGATTCCCTTGAAGATGTGGGCGATCATTCGTGATGTCGTGGTCTTGCCGTTGGTGCCGGTGACAGCGATGATCGGGATCCGGCTCGGGGTGCCGGGTGGGAAGAGCATGTCGACCACCGGCTTTGCGACGTACTGCGGGTCACCGATCGTCGGATGGGTGTGCATCCGGAAGCCGGGTGCGGCATTCACCTCGCAGATCCCTCCACCGGTCTCGCGTACCGGCTGTGTGATATCGGGCGCAATGAAGTCGATGCCCGCGATGTCCAGCCCCACCACCCGCGCGGCCTCCTCGGCAATCTCGATGTTCTCCGGGTGTGCTTCGAAGGTGCGATCGATGGAGATGCCACCGGTGGACATGTTCCCGGTAAGGGTCAGCTTGATCATCGTGCCCTCAGGTGGCACGTCGTCCATGCCGAACCCCTGGGCCGCCAACAGATCGATTGCAGCCTTGTCGATCTTGATCCTGGTCAACACCTTTTCGTGGCCCACGCCACGGCGAGGATCGGCATTGGTCTTGGCAACCAGCTGATTGATCGTCAGTACGCCATCACCGGTGACATGGGCTGGTACTCGCTCGGCGATGGCCGCGATCTTGCCGTCCACCACCAGGCATCGGTAGTCCCGCCCGGTCACGAAGGTTTCGACGATCACTAGGCCGCCGCGTGACTCCGACTTGGCGAGGTCGAAGGTGCGCCGTACGTCCTCGTCACTGCGCAGATCGAGCATGACGCCCCGGCCATGGTTACCGTCGAGGGGCTTGAGGACCACTGGGTAGCCGATGCGGGTGGCCAGCCGGACCGCGTCGTCGAGGGTACGAACCGACTGCGAGCGAGGAACAGGCAGCCCGGCAGCCGACAACAGAGCCAAGGTGAGCTCCTTGTTGCTGGCGATGTCAACCGCTACCGACGACGTCTGAGAGGTCATGGTGGCCCTGATCCTTTTCTGGTGGACCCCTTGGCCGAGCTGCACCAGCGAAGCGGTGTTCAGCCGCAGATAGGGAATGTCGCGGCTGACTGCCTCCTCAACGATCGCCTGGGTAGACGGCCCGAATGCGGTCCGCTCCCCGCGCACGATGAACTGCTCCAGCGCCTCGTCGAAGTCGAAGCCCGGATCCGGGACGATCAGGTGATTGACCAGCCGGACGGCTAGCTCACCGGCGGCAAGCCCGACCGACTCGTCGTAGTAGGCGAAGATCACGTTGTAGCGGCCGCGCTCGCCCTTTACCTGCCGGGTCTTGCCGCGGCGCATGTCGTGGCCGACGGTCTGCTGCAGTTGCAGCGCCACGTGCTCGGCTACGTGGCCCACCCAGGTGCCCTCGTAGAGCCGCTCCGCGAAGCCGCCTCGCCGACCGCGACTACAGGTGTGATTCATCAAGCCAGGTAGTCGTTCCAGCAAAGCGTCGGTGAAGCCAGGGAGCATGTTGGTCGGGAAGTCTTCGAGCACGCCAAGATCGACAACCAGCTGGATAGCCGGTTCGTAATGCCAAATGTTCGGACCGCGGAAGACCCTGCTAGAGATGATCTTGAGATCAGGGTGTGGAGTCGGGGCAACGCTCTCGGTCACGGAGTCTCCTCACAGGATCGGCTTGCTGCGATCCTGCCACTCCTCGGCGCGCAGATCTCGAGCGGTCATCTAGGACTTGATATGTGACCAAATAGTCACATATCATGGGAGCGTGGAGCAAGGATCCGAGGTCTTCCGGGCGCTGGCCGACCCCACCAGACGAGCGCTTCTCGATGGCCTGTTCAGCCGCGACGGGCAGACACTCAATGAGCTCTGCCAGCACTTTCCCGAGATGACGCGTTTTGGGGTGATGAAGCACCTTTCGGTGCTTGCGGAGGCCGATCTGGTGATCACCGCACGGCAGGGACGGACGAAGCGGCACTACCTCAATCCAGTGCCCATCGAGCAGGTTGCCAACAGGTGGATCAGTAAGTACGCGGCCCGATTCACCTCTGCATTGGTCGCGCTGGACGACCAGATGATCGCTGGTCACGAAACAGAAGAATCGAGGAGGCCTGAATCGGCATGAGTCTCAACGCGCACGTCTATCAGATCTACATCGCCGCTAGCCCGGAGCAGGTGTGGGCAGCGGTCACCGAGTCGGAGTGGACCAGGCGTTACTTCCACACGACCTCATTCGTCGAGCCCCCGCAGCAGGGGAAGACCTATCGGACGGTCGGCGTCGACGGCCGGCCGGCCATCGACGGCGTCATCGAGGAGCTGCAACCGCCAGCTGGTGGGAGTCCGGGCCGCTTCGTCCAGACCTGGCACACCCTGTACGACGCAGCGCTGGAGCAGGAGCCGCCGAGCCGTGTGGAGTGGACCATCGAGAATGCGGGCGAAGGGCTTACTCGCGTCAGGCTCGTGCACGGCAACCTCGATCACAGCCCACTGACGTGGGAGAACGTCAAAGACGGCTGGGTATGGATTCTGGACAGCATGAAGACCCTGTTGGAAACGGGGCATCCGCTGCCGCGGGTTCGCGACGACGAAAGCCTTACCGAGGCTGTCAGCTCATGATCCGCAGAGGGAATGCGGCCTGAGCTCGAAGGCCCTTCGACAAGCTCAGGGCGCAACTGGCTTAGCCGCTCCGGTGACGGCGAAGTCGCCGCTTGTAGGCGGGGGAGAGTCCCTCGGAGGCGATTTCTCGCGCGACGTCGCGCAGGTCGGCCTCAGCCGCACGCGCCTCCAGCACCTCGGGGTCCGGGACGGCTGTTTGGTGGGCGAGCAAGGTGCGGCTGGTGAGATCGAATTGGCTGCCAGCAGGCAGCACGTGAAGCACCGCCCCAGATATCAGCAGCGGAGATGTGCGCTTAGCTACGAACGCGTTGGAAACCAGGTTTTGCCCATCGACCACCGTGACCGCACCCCGGCCGATGACCTCAAGCCGGCTCTCATCGTGAATGACAGCCGCGGTGTCCTCGTCCACACCCAGGCCGAGGAGCGACGGCGACTGAGCGACCAGGGAGAGCAGCCGTCCGTAGCGGTTGCGCTGTTCGAAGTGCTGGTCGATGACCACGCCGCGGAGCAGTCCGAGCCCGGCGGACAGCTGACTCATTCGCTGCTTGGGCGTGGCGCCGCCCGCGCCGAACGCGATCATGTGTTCAGCCAGGACGCTGGCACCGGCTGACGTTCCCCCGACCACGGTGCCGCCCTGATACGCCTCCCGGATCGTGTCCCCGAAAGGGGTTCCGGTGATGAAGGAGCTGAGCTTGAGCTGGTTGCCGCCGGTCAGGAAGACGGCGCTGACCTCGCCCAGCGGCGCAACCAGATCAGGGTCGTGTGCCTGCGCCCGACTCTCCGGACGCAGCGAGATGACCTGCTGGGCTCCTAGTGATGTGAAGACGCCCTTGTAAACCTCTCCCACCTCCGCGCCCAGCGATGAGGCTGAGGAAACGACTGCGATGCGCGCCTCTGAACCGCCGGCCGCTGTGACGAAGGCCTCCAGCACTCTCCGCCGTCGCAGCTTGGCTTCGGCGCCGCCGATCGCAAACAAGGTGCCGGGCATGAGCGTTACGGGTGGATCCAGCCGGCAATAGCCTCATCAAGCGCCCTACCCATCGCTTCACGATCCGGGTCGATACCGGTCCAGAGCTCGATATTGATCGCCGCTTGGTTGAGCAGCATTCCCCGGCCGTCGAGGGTCGTCGCGCCGGCTTGGCGCGCCCGCTGCAGGAACGCGGTGTCGGGCGGATTCGGGATCACGTCGCATACCACCAGCTTCGCTGGAATCGGGTCGAATGAGAGCGGCACCTCTGCTGAACCTGGAAGCCCCAGCGGCGTTGCGTTCACAACAATCGTGGCGGACTCCGGCACGGTCAGCTTTTCCCGCCACTCGACCGCTGTGCAGCTGCCAGACATCTCAGCGTCCACCAAGGCTGCAATCTCGGCTGCCTTGGCGAAATTCCGGTTCGCCACCCAGAGCTCAGATGCTCCCGCGAGTGCAAGTTCGACAGCTATCGCGCGCGCCGCCCCACCCGCACCGAGAATGAGCACCCGTTGACCAGCGGGCTCGGCAACGGTGCGCAATGAGGCGAGAAAGCCTTGGCCGTCGGTGTTCTCTCCAATCCATCGGCCGTTGCGGCGTACCGCGCAATTCACAGCCCCGATGAGACGGGCCGACTCGGCGAGCTCATCAAGCAGTTGGATGAGTGCCACTTTGTGCGGTAGCGAGCAGTTGAAACCGATCCAGCCCATGGCCGTCGCGCCGCGTACTGCATCTGCGAGGTCCTCGGCCGCGACGTCGCAGTTCACGTATCGAGCGTCGATGCCGTGGTGTGCGTACGCCGCTTCCATCATGGCGCCGGTCGGGTTGTCTGCCGCCGGCGTCGAAAACGATCCTGTCAGGGCGGGTAGCAGGGACATGTGGGCAGCGTAATGGACGGTATCTGATTGCTCGCTCCGCTCAGGGCAGCCAACTCACGGCCGAACCGAGCGCTTCGCCCGCTTTCGCTCGTACCCCGCGCAGTTCCCTGGAGCGGCGGTCGGCCTCGAAGGAGGAGATGCTTGCTCCGTCGTCAAGCAAGGCGGCGTCGCAGGCGGCGAGCAGCCGAGCCGCTCGCTCAACGGTGGCTCGCTGGCGCGTGCCATAGCCAGGGGCGAGGATCACCGGACTCGGGGCCGCCGGCCGCGCACCTGCGGCGACATCGAGCCGCGATAGCGTCGCGGCAGCTTCGATGACCACCTCGTTCAGGGCTTGCTCAGCCTCCCACGGGCTGCTCGGAGCAAGCGGCCGCTCCGCGGCGAAGACTCGCCATTGGACGGCCTGGCCAACCCTGATCGGCACCAGCCCGAGGCCTGCTGCACTCGCGACTACGGCCTCGCCTTGTTCTAGCGCGGTGAGGTTGAAAGCGGTGGGACCACGCAGTGGGGCGAGGGATCCTGGCACGGGAAGGGCGAGGAACCATCCCTGTGCCTCCGCGGCGAGCAGCGCCTCCAAGGCGGCGTCGAGTGTCGAGGCTTGCAGCGGATCGAGGCCCAGGACACCGTCCGGATCAACCACATGATGGGCGATGTCCCGACCGACAATCGCCCGCTCGGCCTGCTCAATGGACTGTTGGCCTCTGATCATCGAGTTCAGGTTCGCGGTCATCCGAACCGAGGGCAGCGAGTCCATCGCCCTACGGTAATCGGCTGGCAAGACCTCGAAAAACTGTAGGTTGAACCCATGGCAGCTGTCGTCGATCTGGCTGGCGTGAGCATCGTCCGGAACGGCTCCACCTTGATCAGCGACATCAACTGGGAGGTTGACGAGGCTGACCGTTGGGTCGTGATCGGTCCCAATGGAGCGGGAAAGACGACCCTGTTACAGGTGATCTCGGCGCAGATCCACCCTTCGAGCGGTGTGGCCGGCGTGCTCGGCGAGGTTCTTGGCCTCGTCGACGTCTTCGAACTGCGGCCTCGAATCGGGCTTACCTCTGCCGCACTGGCCGAGCGCATCCCACGAGGCGAACGTGTTCATGACGTTGTTGTCTCCGCCTCGTACGCGGTGCTCGGCCGGTGGCGTGAGCAGTACGACGAACTCGACCACGAACGAGCTGACGAGCTACTCGCGCAGCTCCGCATCGATGTTCTTGCGGATCGCACATTCGGCACCCTTAGCGAGGGCGAACGCAAACGGGTGCAGATCGCTCGGGCACTGATGACCGATCCTGAGCTGCTACTGCTTGACGAGCCTGCCGCCGGCTTGGACCTCGCAGGCCGCGAGACACTGGTCAACACCCTCGGCGAGTTGGCTCAGGATCACTACGCACCAGCCTCGGTCCTTGTCACCCATCACGTGGAGGAGATTCCGACCGGCATCACGCATGCCATGCTGCTCAAGGGCGGAAAGATCGTGGCTGCTGGTCCGCTGCGCGACACGTTGACTGCTGAGAACCTCACAGAGACGTTCGATGTCGAGCTGAGTCTGGCCGAGGCCGACGGTCGATGGACCGCGCGGGCGGTTTAGCCCGACTGGCACCATTGAGCTACAGAAAATGACTGCGTCTGGAGACGACGATGGAGGTGAACTTGACCGACTGGCTGGGTGACAACTCCTGGGCGATCTGGCTGAGTCTCGCCTTTCTTTTGGGGGTCGCCGAGATCATGTCACTCGACCTGGTTCTGATCATGCTCGCCGTGGGCGCGCTGGCTGGAGCTGTCGTCGCGGTGCTGGCGCCTTCGCTGTGGTGGCTGCAGATCTTGACCGCGACCGCTCATCAGCATCAGCATGCTGTTGCTGCTGAGGCCAACGTTGCTCGCCAAGGTGCGCAACATGCCTGGCTATCGATCATCAGCCGCAAAGATGGTCGGCAGTAGCGGGGTGGCCGTTTCGCAGATCGACAAGTCGGGCGGCGAGATCAAGGTGGACGGTCAAAGCTGGACGGCACGTCCCTATTCCTCGGACGTGGTGATCGAGCAAGGCACCGAGATCGAGGTCTACGAGATCGACGGAGTCATTGCTGTCGTCTACCCGAAGCACGGGCAACTCCCCTAGAGAGAAGGAAGATCGTGGAGCTCGCATCCTTGATCGTCGTCTTGGCCGTCGCGCTGGCGGTGATCTTTTTTATAGCCAACGCGGTCCGGGTGATTCGCCAACAGCGAGTCGGTGTGGTCGAGCGGCTCGGAAAGTTCAAGCGCACGTTGGACCCGGGGCCCCATCTAGTAGTGCCGCTGTTCGACAAGGTCCGTTACAACATGGACATGCGGGAGAACGTCGTACCGTTCCCGCCCCAAGGTGTGATCACCGAGGACAACTTGATGGTCAACATCGACTCGGTCATCTACTTCCAGATCATCGATCCGGTCCGTGCGGCATACGAGGCCCAGGACTACATCAAGGCGATCGAGCAGCTGACGATGACCACCTTGCGCAACATCATCGGTGGGCTCGATCTTGAGCAGGCTCTGACCAGCCGCGAAGAGATCAACCAGCAGCTGCGCCTAGTCCTCGACGAGGCAACAGGAAAGTGGGGGATCAAGGTCAATCGCGTGGAGCTGCGCGCGATCGACCCCCCAGCCACCATCCGGGACGCCATGGAAAAGGGTGCTCGGGCGGAGCGGGACAAGCGGGCATCGATCCTGCTCGCCGAGGGTCAACGGCAGTCGCAGATTCTGTCCGCAGACGGTGAGAAGGAGTCCGCGATCCTGCGGGCACAAGGCGACCGCGAGGCTGCCGTACTTCGAGCCCAAGCCGATCGGCAGGCGAAGATGCTCCGCGCCGAGGGCGAGGCCCAGGCGATCACCACCGTCTTCAGCGCCATTCATGCCGGTCAGCCCGACCAGGCGCTGCTCGCTTACCAGTACATGCAGATGCTGCCGGCGATCGCGCGCGGCGACGCCAACAAGGTGTGGGTCGTGCCCAGCGAGCTGAACGACGCACTGAAGGGTCTCGGTAGCGTGGTCGGCAACGTCGCGTCATCCGCCATTCCAACCTCTACTCAGGGCGAGTTCACTCCACCGCCCAAGATCGATGTGCAGAAAGAGGTCGAAAAGCAGAACGCCGAAGAGGCGGAAGCCTTGCGGCGTTCGGTTCAGGAGGCAATTCAGGTGGCCCAAGAACTGGAGCGTCCAGTGCTTCCAGCAGCGTTCGAGACACCCGAGCAGTCCCCGGACGCGGCCATCCCGAACGGCCAGTATGAGCAGGAGAGCCAGCCGAACCTGACCCAGTGACCTGGCTGGACCTTGTGGCGCTGCTCGTTGCCGGAGCGGGCGCAGGGTTGATCAACACTGTCGTCGGCTCGGGGACCTTGATCACTTTCCCCACCCTGCTGGCACTTGGCGTGCCACCGGTGATCGCCAACATCTCTAACACCGTGGGACTGACACCCGGCTCGCTCTCGGGCGCATGGGCTACCGGCCGGGAGCTCACCGGTGAGCGGCGGCGCGTGCTCTGGCTGGGAACCGCTTCACTCCTGGGCGGCATTGCCGGTGCATTGCTGCTGCTGTGGCTGCCGTCGGCGGCTTTTGACACCATCGTCCCGGTCCTGATCGGGATTGGTTGCGTGCTGGTCATACTGCAACCCTTCATCTCCACCAGACTTGCGCTCCGGCGCGCACGGCTCGGCCTGGATGCTGGGTCGGTGCACGGCCCGATTCTGTTGTGGCTGGCCATAGCACTTGTCGGCGTGTACGGCGGATACTTCGGAGCAGCCCAAGGAGTCTTGTTGATCGCGATCTTGGGAATCGGACTGGCCGAGCCCTTGCTCAAGATCAATGCGATCAAGAACGTGCTGGCCACGATCACCAACGCGATCGCCAGTGTGGTGTTCATCATCGTCAGTGAGGTGAATTGGCCTGCAGCGATCGCGATCGCCGTCGGGTCGGTGCTCGGCGCCCAGGTTGGTGGCAGAGTCGGTCGCAAGCTGCCGGCCACGATCTACCGGGTGATCATCGTGGCTGTCGGCATTGCCGCGATTGTCAGTCTGGTGAGCTGAGCGCCAATGGCAAGACTTCGGCGTACGGCAGGCTTGCCGCGGAGCGCCCGGGCATGGCGATCTTGCTTCCGCGGATACCGCTGCCGACGACGATCATGTCCAGCGCGGCAACCGCTTTATCAACGAGGATCGGCCAGCTGGCTGGCAGGCCGATGGGGGTGATGCCGCCGTACTCCATGCCCGTCTCGCGTACCGCGTCGTCCATCCCGGCAAAGGAGATCTTGCGTACGTCGAGCCGCTTCCGGATCACCCGATTGACGTCAGCTCGGTCAGTAGCCCGCACCAGGCACGCTGCCATGATGGACACGTCGGCGCGCCGGCCGGCCACTACGACACAGTTGGCCGAGACCTCCAGTGGCACCTCGTACGCTGCACAGAACGCGGCTGTGTCCGCTTGGTTGGGGTCGATAGGAGCCACGAAGCATTCCAGCCCGAGTTCGGCGATGGCATCCCCGACGGGCCGAGCCAAGAGTTCGGAATGGTCGAGCGCGGGCTGCCAATCCAGAGTTCCGACGATATGCATGAGAGGAGGATCATAGTGAGGCTCACCATCAGCGAGGCCGCAGACCCCCGGTTGGCCGACTATGTCCACCTCCGGGATGCCTCGCTCCGTCGACATCTGGAGTCCGAACAGGGCCTCTTCATCGCTGAGGGCGCAAAGGTGATCCGTCGCGCCATCGACGCCGGATACCGGCCGCGGTCGTTTCTGCTGGCTGAGCGCTGGCTGGCGGGCCTGTGCGATGTGCTCACCCGATGGCCCGACGCTCCTGTCTATGTCGTTACCGAGGATCTCGCGGAGCAAGTAACGGGCTTCCATGTGCATCGCGGCGCATTGGCTTCGCTGCACCGGGAGCAGCGGCACAGCGTCGAGGAGCTTCTGGCGCTGCGGCGACTGGTCGTCCTGGAGGACATTGTTGATCACACCAATGTCGGGGCGATCCTGAGGAACGCTGCTGGCCTGGGGTGGGACGGTGCTCTGCTTGCGCCGCGAGCGGCCGATCCGTTGTACCGCCGATCGATCAAGGTGAGTATGGGTGCGGTTTTCTCACTGCCCTGGGCCAGATTGGTCGACTGGCGCGGTACGCCTGGGATGTTGTGTGCGGCTGGCTTCCTCACCGTGGCGCTCAGTTTGGCACCGGACGCAGTTGAACTCAGCCAGCTCGCGGCGAGCATCACGCCCGAGACCCGAGTTGCCATCATGCTCGGCACTGAGGCTGCCGGACTCTCGGCGCTCTGGTCGGATGGCGCCGCGGTACGGGCTCGAATCCCAATGGCTGCGGGCATCGATTCACTCAATGTGGCAGCCGCCGCGGCAATCGCCTGCTACGCGCTGTCGGCCCGGGGTGTTACTGGCCAGTCCTCGGGATAGAGGTCGGCTGTGTCCTCGTGCAACGCGTAGAGCTTCTTGCGAGCCCGCCCTGATAGCCGGTCGCCGAACACGATGCCGTTCAGATGGTCGGTCTCGTGCTGCAGGCAGCGAGCAAGCAGGCCTGTGCCCACCACCTCGACACTCTCGCCGTTCTGGTCGAGGCCTCGGCAGATGGTGCGGTCCGGTCGGGCCAACTCCATGTAGGCGCCCGGCAGGGACAGGCAGCCCTCGTCGCTGGCGTGCAGCTTGCGCTCTTTGCCTTCCGGCAGGCTGATGTCGGCGTTGCACATCACACCGACGTGTCTGACGTGGTCGTCATCAGGGCAGTCATAGACGAACAGCGCCAGATCAGCGCCTACCTGGGTGGCGGCCAGCCCGACGCCCTCCGCCGCATACATCGTGGCGAACATGTTCCGCACCAGTTCGAGGAATTCCTCGTCGAAGGCAGTCACCAGACGAGTCGGCCGGTGCATGATCGGGTTTCCCCAGCGGACGATCGGCAGAATCGTTCCACCGGTCCGCAGCGCATCCACGGTGCTGATCTGAGAGGGCACGCCGGTGAGGGTACCGCGTGGCGTGCTTGGAATACCCACTCGCGTGTTTCAGAGTGGTCAAGTGGCCGAGACGGTCTTGCCGCCCCAGTTCGAGACGCTGCTGGACAGCTACCTGCGACATCTGCGAGGACAGCGAAACTTGGCTGAGCACACCGTACGCGCGTACCGGACGGACCTGCTGAACCTGTTCACGCATCTGGGTCGGCTCGGCATCGACTCATTGGACAGCGTCGACCTAAGGGCGCTACGCAGTTGGCTGGCCAAGCAGCACACCCTTGGTCACGCCCGCACCACTCTGCAACGCCGCGCGGCCGCAGCGCGCGTGTTCTTCGCCTGGGCACAAGAGACGGGCCATGTGGTTACAGATCCAGCGGCCAACCTTCGCTCTCCCAAGATCAGTCGCGTACTGCCGCCCACACTGGAGGCTGCAACGGCAGCCCAGATGCTCGATGGGGCGATTGCTGCGGCTGGAGAGGCTGGGGCACCGATGGCCGCTCGTGACGCCGCCGTCATGGAGGTCTTGTACGCCACCGGAATCCGGGTATCCGAGTTGTGCGGTCTCGACCTTGCTGATCTTGATCGGGAGCGCCGTGTGATCCGAGTCTTCGGCAAAGGTCGCAAGGAGCGAACAGTCCCCCTCGGTGCGCCGGCCATTCGTGCCGTTGAGGCCTGGTTGGGTGGGGCACGGCTCCAGCTGGCGACGGCTGAGTCGGGCCAGGCCATGTTCCTTGGTGAACGTGGCAAGCGGATCGACCCTCGGGTGGTGCGCCGGGTCGTTCATCGTTTTCTTCAGATAACCAAGGGGGCACCCGACCTCGGTCCGCACGGACTTCGGCACGCGATGGCCACCCATTTGCTCGAGGGCGGCGCGGACCTTCGCAGCGTGCAGGAGATGCTCGGGCACGCTTCGCTGGCCACCACGCAGATCTACACCCACGTGACGAACGAGCGGCTGCGATCGGCTTTTGAACAGGCCCATCCCCGAGCCTGACCAGGAAACACGCGATCACAGCCAGCTCATCGGGTTGCTGAGCCGTCCATTGAGCCACACCATCAGGTGCAGATGGCACCCTGTCGAGAGACCGGTACTTCCGACCTCGCCGATCACCTGTCCTCGGCTGACCCGCTGGCCCGGCTGAACCAGATAACGCGCGGCGTGGTTGAAGGCGCTCTCCACCTGAACTCCATCAACGCTGCCGTGACTGAGGAACAGCCGATTGCCATAGGCGGAGTGAAAGAAGGCCCGGGTAACCACGCCCGCGTACGGTGCACGAATCGCTGTGCCGCAAGCGGCGGCGAAGTCAGTGCCGTCGTGCAGTTTCCAGATCTTGAGCAATGGATGGAGCCGCATCCCAAAACTGGAACTCACAGCACCCGCCACCGGGTGGAGGAACCCATGGCTTCCCTGCTGTCCAGCACGGGCCGTGATCGCGTTCGTCTGAGTCGCCGACGCGGCTGCCAGCGCGCGAGCCTGAGCTGCGCGCTCCGCGATCTCACGCTGAGACTCGGCCACCAGCCGCAGCCGACCACCGCGACCGCCGAGCAGGAGCAGCGGATCGAGATAGTTCTTGCCCTCCCGCAGTCCCCAGTGAAGGCAGCCATGACAATGGCCGCCCGCTCCGAGGATCCCGATCACCTGTCCCAGCGCCACGCGTTCACCGACGCTCAGCGTGGTGATCACTGGCTCGTACGTGGTGCGGACCGAACCGTGGTCGATGCTGACGACGGGCTTGCCAGCAATAGAGCCAGCGAACACGACCGTGCCGCTAGCCGCTGCCAGGATGGCCTGACCAGGTTTGGCGACAAGATCAACACCGCGGTGCCCAGAATCCCAGACGAGCGCTGGGGGAGCGAACCCCCGCTGCACCACGGGCGCCCCTCGGAGTGGCCAGCCACCTGGCGTGGGCAGCAGAGGGATAGCCACGGCAGGAGCCGGAACAGCGAGCACGCTCAGGCAAACGGCCACAAAGGCCGCCACCTGAAAGTGTCGACGGAGTACTCGCATGGCGGCAGTCTCTGGACGCCAGCCGGAATCGGGCAGCTGCTAGCAAATCTGTGGACGACGGTGGAAGGCTCGGCCCATCTGTGGACGGCCGCTGTCGAGAGAGTGGATTTCACAGGCGGCGGGCCAGCGAGGTGCGTGAGTGCCGACCGTCGCATAGACTCACCGGTGCAGATCTGCCAGCAGGTCTGACTTCGCATGCTCGCCTACCGGGTCTCCGGTCCGGGCGGCACATTCGGTCTCGACTGGCCGAGATGATTCGGTCGAGTGCGTGTCGCGTGAGCATCAGGCAGTGCCGAAGGGTTCGGTGCTGAACAACCGTACGCCGGCGACCGCACGTGCCGGCAAGGAAGGAACGCGGCCATGGCCGTCGTCACGACACGACAGCTCTTGGAGAGCGGTGTCCACTTCGGACACCAGACCCGCCGTTGGAATCCGAAGATGAAGCGATTCATCTTCACTGAACGCAACGGCATCTACATCATCGATCTGCAGCAGTCGCTGACCTACATTGACCGCGCGTACGCGTTCGTCAAGGACACCGTCGCCCGTGGCGGCCAAGTGCTCTTCGTCGGCACCAAGAAGCAGGCCCAGGAGGCAATCGCCGAGCAGGCGACCCGGGTCGGGATGCCGTATGTGAATCAGCGCTGGCTGGGCGGCATGTTGACCAACTTTCACACGGTGATCAAGCGCATCCAGCGGCTCAAGGAGCTGGAAGGCATGGACTTCGACGACATTGCCGCCTCCGGTCTCACCAAGAAGGAGCTCCTGGGGCTGCGCCGGGAGAAGGAGAAACTGGAACGCACCCTGGGCGGGATTCGGGATATGACGAGGACTCCTCAGGCGGTGTGGATCGTGGACACCAAAAAGGAGCATCTGGCGGTCGACGAGGCTCGCAAGCTGCGGATACCGGTGATCGCCATCCTCGACACCAACTGCGATCCCGATGAGGTCGACTTTGCGATCCCAGGGAACGACGACGCCATTCGCTCGGTCTCATTGCTGACTCGGGTCCTCGCCGACGCCGTCGCCGATGGCCTGATGGCGCGCTCCGGCGCGCAGACGGGGACAGAAGCGGAGGTTGAGCCGATGCCCGACTGGGAGCTCGAGCTGCTCGGCGCCAGCCAGGAGCCGGCACCGGCAGCACCGCACGACGTACCTGCACCCGACGCTGCCCCGGTGCCAACCGAAGAGCAGCCCGAGGAGGCGGCGGTCGAGGCCGAGGAGGAAGCGGACAAGCAGCTGGATGTGGAGCTCCAGTCCGACAATCCGGATCCCGAAAATGTCTACGACCCCGAAAAAGGGTCGACCCACAGCTGAACGCCCATCACTTTTACAGGAACCGAGGACCACGCACTCATGGCAACGATCTCCGCTGCTGAGGTGAAGAAACTCCGCGACGCCACCGGCGCGGGGATGATGGACTGCAAGAGGGCACTGACCGAAACCAACGGCGATTACGACAAGGCAGTCGAAATCCTGCGCGTGAGCGGCCAAGCAAAGGCGGCCAAGCGCAGTGCCGAACGGTCGGCACCCAACGGGCTGGTCGCTTCCGTCGACGGTGCTTTGCTCCAGCTTGGGGCTGAGACGGATTTTGTTGCCAAGAACGAGTCGTTCCAGGCGTTGGCCGCCGACGCCGTGAAAGCGGTCGCGGCGAGCAAGGCTGACAGTGTCGAGGCCGCAAATGCCGCAATCTTGCCGTCGGGCCAGACCGTTGGGGAGGCGGTTGAGGAGCTGGCAGTCAAGATCGGCGAGAAACTCGAGGTGAGCGCCGCCGCGTACTTCGACGGTCAGACCGCGGTATATCTGCACCGCCGAGCGTCGGATCTTCCGCCGCAGGTGGGAGTGCTGGTTCAGTACGAGGGCTCGAATGAGTCCGCCGCTCGCGGTGCTGCGATGCAAATTGCCGCAATGCGCCCTCAATACGTCAGCCGGGACGATGTTCCCGCCGAACTTGTGGAGGACGAACGGCGGATAGCCGAGGCAGCGGCGAGAGACGAGGGCAAGCCAGAGCAGGCTGTTCCCAAGATCGTCGAAGGCCGCGTGAACGCGTACTTCAAAGACGTCGCGCTGCTCGATCAACCCTCGGTGACCGATAGCAAGGTCCCATTTGGCAAGCAGCTTGACGAGGCAGGCGTCAAGGTGCTGCGGTTCGTACGCTTCGAGGCTGCTGGCGCGCAGTAGCACGCGCCCGCGCCACAACAGAGAGGAACCCGACGGGTGAATGGTCCGTACAAGCGCGTGATGTTGAAGCTCTCGGGTGAAGTCTTCGGTGGCGGCAAGGTCGGCGTCGACCCCGATGTTGTCGCGGGACTCGCCAAGCAGATCGCCATCGTGGTCCAGATGGGGGTCCAGGTGGCGGTCGTCGTAGGCGGCGGCAACTTCTTTCGCGGAGCCGAGCTGCAGCAGCATGGCATGGAACGTGACCGGGCGGACTACATGGGCATGCTCGGCACCGTGATGAACTGCCTGGCCCTGCAAGACTTTCTGGAGAAGGTCGGCGTTCAAACACGCGTGCAAACCGCGATCACCATGGGACAGGTGGCCGAGCCCTATATCCCCCGGCGCGCGGAGCGGCATCTTGAAAAGGGCCGGGTCGTCATCTTCGGCGCTGGCTCCGGCATGCCGTACTTTTCCACGGACACCGTAGCCGCTCAGCGAGCCCTCGAAATCAGTGCCGAGGTGCTGCTGATGGGCAAGCAAGGTGTGGATGGGGTGTACTCGGCCGATCCTCGTAAGCACTCAGATGCCATCAAGTTCGACGAGCTCACCTATGACGAGTACCTTGCGCGGAACCTCAAGGTTGCCGACGCGACCGCAATCAGCATGGCCCGCGACTACAAGCTCCCGTTGATCTTTTTCAGCCTGGACACCGACGGCACAATCGTCCGGGTGGTGTCGGGTGAGAAGATCGGAACGATTGTCCACTCCTAAAGGAGAAGAACAGCTGTGATCGCCGACATCCTGCGCGAAGCCGATATCAAGATGGCGAATGCGGTCGAGTACGCCAAGGAGGAGTTCGCAGCCATTCGTACCGGTCGGGCCCATCCCGCGATCTTCGCCAAGCTGACCGCTGACTATTACGGCTCGCCAACACCACTCCAGCAACTCGCCACCTTTCATGTGCCAGACGCACGTGTCGTGCTGATCACCCCTTACGACAGGTCCTCGATGGCCAGCATCGAGAAGTCGATCCGCAACTCCGATCTCGGCGTGAATCCATCCAACGACGGCACCACCATCCGAGTGACCCTCCCCGAGCTCACCGAGGAGCGGCGCAAGGAATACATCAAACTGGCCAAGCACAAGGCCGAAGATGCCAGGATTTCTGTCCGAGGCGCCCGCCGCACAGCCAAGGAGGCCTTGGACAAGATGGTCAAGGACAAGGAAGTCGGTGAGGACGAGGTGGTACGAGCGGAGAAGCAGCTCGACGCCGCGACGCGAAAGCACGTCGATGAGATCGATGAGGTCCTCAAGCACAAGGAAGCCGAACTGCTTGAGGTCTGATGAGTGAGTCACCGGCCGCACCGGCGCAGACGCACGGACGCGCTGGCCGCAACTTGCCGGCCGCCATCGGCATCGGTGTCGGACTTGGCGCGTACGTCGTGCTCAGCCTGGTGTACCTGAAGCCTGCTTTTGTTGCGCTGGTCGCTGTGGCGCTGGTACTCGCTGCGGTCGAACTGCACGAGGCGCTGAAGAAGCAGGCGATGACCTCGGCGATTGTTCCGATCGCGGTCGGCAGCGTTGCCATCGCATTCGGCTCTTATTTCGCTGGTCGGCAGGAGCCGGTGATCTTTTCCACTACCAGCGTGCTACTGGCCTCGCTGGCACTGACTGTGCTGGCCAGCCTCATCTGGCGGATGCCGAAGGGTGCTGCGGGATACGTCCGGGACACTGCCGCCAGCATGCTGATCATTGGGTACGTGCCGCTGCTCGGCTCGTTCGCCGCCTTGATGCTCGCCGAGGAGCAGGGCAGTGCTCGAGTGGTGACCTTCCTGCTGATCGTGGTGATGAACGACACCGGCGGCTATGCGGCAGGAGTGCTGTTCGGCAAACATCCGATGGTGCCCAAGATCAGCCCCAAGAAGTCGTGGGAGGGTTTTGCCGGGTCGCTGGTCTTCGGCACAGCTGCCGGCGTCTGTATGGCCCTCTTCGTTCTTCATGTCCCGTTCTGGGTGGGCATCATTCTCGGCGCGAGCCTGGTGGTTGCGGGCACCTGCGGTGACCTGGTGGAATCGATCATCAAGAGAGATCTCGGGATCAAGGACATGAGCTCCTTCCTGCCCGGGCATGGTGGAGTCATGGATCGGCTTGATTCACTGCTCATCGCCGCCCCAGTAGCCTGGCTGATCATGTATCTCTTGGTTCCGGGCGGATGAACCGTTCGCAGCCGCGTTTCGAGGGAGGGACGACCCCCCTTAACGTCCCCGCGAGGTCGTTGGTCTTCGAGGCGCCCGGTCGGGGACAGCCGCCGCGGCACTGGGCTGATCTGAGCCCGGCGCAGCGTCGCGAGTACGTCGAAGCCATGGGTCAGCGCGCCTATCGCGCTAGGCAGTTGTCCGCGCACTACTTCGAAGGGCTGCGTGACGATCCGGCCGAGTGGACTGACCTGCCCGGCAACGTCCGAGAGGCGTTTGCTGAGAAGTTCATGCCGAGGTTGCTGAGTCCCGTACAGGAGCTCAGTTGTGATGGTGGAACCACGGTCAAGACGCTGTGGCGGATGCATGACGGTGCGCTCGTGGAGAGCGTGCTGATGCGCTACCCGGATCGGGTCACGATGTGTGTCTCCAGCCAGGCTGGATGCGGAATGGCCTGCCCGTTCTGCGCCACGGGTCAGGCCGGCCTGCAGCGCAACATGAGTACGGCTGAGATTGTCGAGCAGGTCATGGACGGTGCCCGGAAGCTGCGCCGCGGACAGATCCCCGGAGGCGCCGGTTGGGTCGGCAACGTGGTTTTCATGGGCATGGGCGAGCCGCTGGCCAACTACAAGGCGGTTCTGGGAGCCGTTCGCCAGCTGATCACTCCAACGCCGGATGGTCTCGGGTTGAGCGCGCGTGGCATCACCGTCTCCACGGTCGGGCTGGTCCCCCGAATGCAGCAGCTGGCCACCGAAGGAATCCCGGTCACCCTCGCGCTGTCGTTACATGCTCCCGATGACGAGCTGCGCGACGAGTTGGTACCGATCAACACCCGGTGGAACGTCGACGAAGTGATCGATGCCGCATGGGAGTACGCCAAGACGACCAAGCGTCGCGTCTCCATCGAGTACATCTTGATTCGTGACATCAACGACCAGCCCTCCCGAGCAGAGCTGCTCGCCAAGGTGCTGCGCCGTCGCGGCAACTGGGGTTGGGTGCATGTCAACCTGATTCCGATGAATCCGACGCCCGGGTCAATCTGGACCGCATCCCGACGAGTTGCTGAGGACGAGTTCGTCCGGCGGCTCGAAGCAAGGGGAGTGCCGGTCACCGTGCGTGATACCCGGGGCCGGGAGATCGATGGAGCTTGCGGGCAGCTAGCCGCACAGCAGGCGTGAGCTCGGGCCATCGCTACCGGTTGATTACTGCCAGGATTGGCGCCGTGACAGAACTCGACCCGACCCTTTACGACCTGGCTGAGGCCTTCGGCCTCGCCACCGAGTACTGGGACTGGCAGGGCCGGCACATCTCTGTCGATCGCGCCACCATCGTCGCAGTGCTGGCCGCACTCGACATTGATGCGTCGACTCCGGAAGCTGCTGCCGCTGCTCTGGCAACCCATCACCGCTACCCGTGGACCCAGATGCTGCCGCCCTGCATGACGATTCGGCAACGCCACACCGCCTCTGTGTGGGTCCATGTGCCGCATGGCAGCCCGGTTAGCGTCTGGATCGAACTTGAGACCGGCGAGACTCGTTACGAACTGCGACAGCTGGAGAACTGGACGCCACCACGTGAGATCGATAACGGCTGGGTCGGTGAAGCGTCGTTCGAGATTCCCGCCGATCTGCCACTCGGCTACCACACCCTGAAGGCTGCCAGCGGCGAGAGGCAATCATCGATGCCGTTGATCATTACGCCGGGCTGGCTGGGATTCCCGGAGCGGATGGGCCAGCGTCCCGGCTGGGGATTGGCCACCCAGCTCTATAGCGTGCGCTCACAGCAGTCCTGGGGAATGGGCGACCTGACTGATCTGGAAGATCTGGCCGTGTGGTCTGCCGCCGAGCATCAGGCGGATTTCGTGCTCATCAACCCGCTGTATGCGGCCGAGCCGGTGCCGCCGATAGAGCCGTCCCCGTACCTGCCGAGCAGCCGCCGCTTTGCCAACCCCCTCTATCTGCGACTGGAACGCATCCCGGAATACGCGATTGCCCCCGTGGCGCAGCGAGGGGAAATCGACAAGATCAGGACTCAGCTCCTCGACGAGATTGGTCAGTCGAGTCGGATCGACCGTGATCGAGCATGGAAAGCCAAGCGCACAGCCCTCGAGATCATCTACTCGATACCGCTTTCGCCGGGACGTGAGGCGTCCTTTGCGGCTTACCGACACCGGGAGGGAGGCGGCCTCGACAGCTTCGCGACCTGGGCGGCGCTCTGTGAGCAACACGGCCGGAACTTCCAAGATTGGCCACCTGAACTGCAGGATCCGGCATCGCCAGCCGTTGCCGACTTCGCCGCTGCGAATGCTGCCAAGATCGACTTCCACTGCTGGTTGCAGTGGCTGATAGAAGAGCAGCTGGCCGGCACCCAGCAAGCGGCTGTGCGGGCGGGCATGGGGCTTGGGGTGATGCACGATCTGCCGGTGGGCGTGAGTACCCGTGGCGCGGATGCCTGGAGCCTGCAAGACAGCTACGCGAAAGGCGTCTCGGTCGGCTGCCCGCCGGATCCGTTCAACCAACAGGGGCAGAACTGGAATCAGCCACCATGGCGGCCTGATCGCCTCGCCGCGACGGCGTACGCGCCCTTCCGCGACACGGTCTCGACGATCTTGCGGCATGCCGGGGGGCTACGTGTTGATCATGTGATCGGTCTGTTCCGACTGTGGTGGATTCCCCGCAGTATGCAGCCGACCCAGGGGACGTACGTCCGCTACGACCACGAGGCGATGATCGGCATTCTCGCGCTCGAGGCCCATCGGGCAGGCGCAGTGGTGGTCGGTGAAGATCTAGGCACTGTGGAGCCCTGGGTACGCGACTACCTTCGGGAACGCGGCATCCTTGGAACGTCGATCTTGTGGTTCGAGTTCGACTGGGATGGGGATGGTGCGCCGCTGGCGCCTGAGAAGTGGCGGGAGTACTGTCTGGCCTCGGTCACCACCCATGATCTGCCACCCACTGCTGGCTATCTGGCCGGTGATCACGTCAGGCTCCGTGATCAGCTTGGCATCCTGACTCGCTCCCTGGACGAAGAATTGGAAGCTGACGAAGCGGACCGCGAAGCCTGGCTGAACGCCCTTCGGGCTCGGGGAGCGTTGCAGCCCGACGCCGGCATCGAGGAAACCGTCGAGGCCGTACACCGTTATCTGACCTGGACACCGTCGCGGCTGCGCTGCCTCTCCCTCGCAGACGCCGTTGGCGAGCGTCAGCTACAGAACCAGCCCGGGACGCTCGATGAATATCCGAACTGGCGAGTCCCGCTGACCGGGCCAGACGGCGAACCGGTGATGTTGGAGGACATCTTCACCGACCAGCGGACAGCGGCCCTCGCCAAGATCATGAGCAGCGGCCAGGGGTAGCGGCCCTCACCTGGGGCCGACGGTGGTCATGCCCTGCTCCACCGTCTGGCGGATCAGATCCGCCTCTTCCTGAGTCAAAATGCCTGCCTGCACCGCCTGGTCCAGATACCCGTCCACCGCAGCCGGACCGCCCGCCGCCTGGTAGGCCGCACGCATCTCGTCGAGGGCAGCCTTGACCTCAGCCTCGTCGACGCCGAACATCTCCGACAGCATCTGGATCAATGCCGCCTCCTGCTCAGCCTGCCCAGGGTTGCCTGGCCAGCCCGGTTGCTCGGTTCCCGGCGGGGGATTGCTGGGCGTGGGGGTATTGGGGGCGGGAGCACTGGGCGGCGCGATCGTCGGACTCGGTGCCGGTGTGATGTCTGCGGATGCGAAGTTCGCGGACGCCACACCGATTCCCACACCAAGCGCGAGCACTCCCGAGGCTATTGCGACTGCCGTCTTCGTCGAAGCGGACACGTTTGTTGCTCCCTTGTCGTCGTTTCGCCACCGTCACGGGTGTGCGGAGTAAAGCTTGAATCCGCTTCCTGGCAATCACCTGGGCGGAACCTGGCAGGTTCCTGTCAATGTGGGCGGCTCTCAGGCCTTGGATAGGCCGACGAGGCGTCGCTGACACTTAGTAGATAGCGCCAGGTCTCGGCGGTGAGCAGGCTGGTGGCCTCGTACACATCGTCGACGCAGTCCGGGCATTCAGATGTGATCATGGTGTCGATGATTGCCGCAGACGACGAGTTGGCCACGTGGCTACTGGAGGGCGATCCGTCAATTCGCTGGCGGGTGCACCGAGACCTCCTCGGCAGTCCTGCATCGAAGATAGATGCTGAGCGAGCCAGGGTCGCGACGGAGGGCTGGGGTGCCACGCTGGTCTCGCTGCAGGACCCCGACGGGCGCTGGGGCGGCGGAGACTACTCGCCCAAGTGGACCTCCACGACGTACACGCTTCTTCATCTGGTCTGGCTTGGCCTTCCACCACGAAACTCAGCGGCCTTGGCCGGGTGCGAGCGCCTCTGGGAATGGCAGAGCCGTTGGCGCGTCCCGGAGACCTGCATCGCCTCGATCCTGGTGCGGCTCACCGTTGCTCACGGATATGGCGCTGAGCGCCTCGAGGACGTTGTCGGCTACCTGCTCGGCCAACAGCTCGACGACGGCGGCTGGAACTGCGCTGCCCGCGGCGATCAAGGCAAGCACAGCTCGTTCCACACCAGCATCTTGGCGCTCGAGGCCCTCGACACCTATCAGCGAACTGGTGGCGGAGCGGCCACTGAGGAGGCGCAGGCGCGAGGGCGAGAGTTCTTCCTGCGGCATCAGCTGTACAAGTCCCATCGCACCGGCGAGGTGGCAATCCGTGGCAGTACCCGCTTCCCTCAGCTGCCGCAGTGGCATTTTGACGTTCTGCGCGGGCTGGAGCACTTCGCCGACGCAGGCGCCGCCCGGGACGAGCGGCTGGGCGACGCCGTCGCAGTCGTGCGGCGTGCCCGTCGAACGGACGGTCGGTGGCCGACCTATGCCGCCTATCCCGGCCGGACATGGTTCCGGATGGAAGAACCGGGTCCGAGCCGGTGGAACACCGCGCGCGTGCTGCGCGTCCTGGACTGGTGGGATGCAGCCGGCTGAACTGCTGGTTGGGACCTGCGACACTTGGCCCGTGCGTGACGTGGTGATCTTGGGCAGCACCGGCTCGATCGGAACGCAGTCCCTGGAGGTGGTCGCCGAACACCCCGGTCAGTTCCGGGTGATAGGCCTGGCCGCCGGGGGGTCGCAGATCCCGTTGCTGGCTCAACAGGTGCTCGACACCGGAGCGCAGGCGGTGGCGGTCAGTCGCGCTACGACCGTCCAGGACCTGCAACTTGCGCTTTATGCCGAGGCCAGCCGGCGCGGCTGGGCGCAAGGAGAGGTGCAGCTACCCCGCATCGTCGCAGGACCGGAATCGGCAGCGGAGCTGGCGGCTATGCCGTGCGATGTGGTGCTCAACGGAATCACTGGCTCGACTGGGCTGACGGCAACGCTAGCGGCCCTCCAAGCCGGACGCATCCTTGCCCTGGCCAACAAAGAGTCGCTGGTTGTTGGCGGCCCGTTGGTAACCAAGGCCGCAAAGCCTGGCCAGATTGTTGCTGTCGACTCCGAACACTCGGCTCTGGCTCAATGTCTCCGGGGTGGCGCAGCGGCAGAGGTCGATCGGCTCATCCTCACCGCGAGCGGCGGACCATTCCGCGGGCTCAGCCGCGAACAGATGCGCGACGTGACACCGAATCAGGCCCTGGCGCACCCGACCTGGAACATGGGCCGGGTGATCACCACCAACTCCGCGACGCTGGTGAACAAGGGCCTGGAGCTGCTCGAGGCCCATCTGTTGTACGGCGTGGATCTGGACCGGATCGACGTCGTCGTCCACCCACAGTCGATCGTGCATTCGATGGTCCAGTTCGTCGATGGATCTACCCTCGCGCAGTGTTCGCCGCCGGATATGAAGCTTCCGATCGCGCTAGGTCTGAGCTGGCCGGATCGGCTTCCGGAAGTGGCCCCGGCATGCGATTGGAGCACGGCATCGAGCTGGACCTTCGAGCCACTGGTGAATGCTGCCTTTCCGGCGGTTGAGCTGGCCCGGCATGCAGGGCGACTAGGCGGCACAGCTCCTGCCGTCTACAACGCCGCGAACGAGGTGTGCGTGGACGCCTTTCATGAGGGACGAATCGGTTTCACCCAAATCCTCGACATCGTGGCCGTGGTGTTGCGCGAGCACGCCGGTTCAGACCCCGACGTAGGCTCGATGCTGGTTACCAGTGACCAGCTCACACTTGAGCTGGTGCTGTCCGCGGATGCCTGGGCGCGGGCCCGGGCCCAGGACTTCACCCAGGCGACGGAGCACACACATTAGATGGACCTTCTGATCTACATCGGTGGTGCCGTTGCCTTCTTCGCGTTGGTAATGGCCTCGATCGCTTTGCACGAGATAGGCCACCTCGTGCCAGGCAAGCTGTTCGATGTCAAGACCACCGAGTACTTCGTCGGCTTTGGCCGCAAATTATGGTCGCGGCGCCGCGGCGAGACAGAGTACGGCGTCAAGGCAGTTCCGGTAGGCGGCTATGTCCGGCTTGTCGGCATGTTCCCGCCCGAGAAGCACAACCCGGGTCAGGTCCGCGCGTACAGTACTGGCCCGTTTCGCGCGCTGGCCGACAATGCACGGGCCGCGGAGTGGTCCACGATCGAACCCGAAGACGAGGGACGCCTTTTCTATCAGAAGCCGTTCTGGCAGAAGCTGATCATCATGGCCAGTGGCCCGACGATGAACATCCTGCTGGCCTTTGTGATCTTGCTAGGTGTCGCGGCGACCTACGGCGTCTACCGCTCCCAGCTGACCATCAGCAAGGTGCAGGAGTGCATTGTCGTTGCGAACGCAACCGACAAGAGCTGCGAGGGAAAGCCGCCGACTCCGGCCGCCCAGTCGGGAATTCAGCCGGGCGACAAGATCGTGGCGTTCAACGGAGTTGCAGTGGCGACGTGGGACGACGTCTCGCGTCTGATTCGGGGCAACCTCGACCATCCGGCGTTGCTGACCGTCGAGCGAAGCGGTCAGCGCCTCGACCTGAAGCCGGTCAATACCGTCATCACCGGCGTACCGGACCGATATGACCCAGCGAAGCGGGTTGCCGCTGGCTTCTTTGGCGTCGAACCCGAGGTGGTCCGAGAACGCGGCGGGCCCATCGCAGTGGTCGGCGACATGTGGCAGATGACCAAGCAGACTGCCGTAGCTCTCGCCTACTTCCCGGCGAAGGTCTACTACACCGCCTATAACTTGGTGACCGGCCAGCCTCGAGACATCTATGGACCGATGTCGATCGTGGGCGCAAGTCGAGCGGCAGGGGAGATCGCTTCGACGGACCAGATCGACGCGGCAGCAAAGGTCGCAAGTCTGTTCACTGTGCTTGGCGCGGTCAATCTGTTCGTGGCCCTCTTCAACTTCGTGCCGCTGCTGCCATTGGACGGCGGGCACGTGGCTGCGGCGTTCTACGAGGCCGTGAGACGGGCCCTCGCTCGCCTCCTCGGACGACCCGATCCCGGTCCTGTCGACACGGCGAGGCTGCTGCCCATCGCATACGTTGTCGGCGGGGTGATCCTGATCTCCGGCATCGTGTTGATCTTGGCCGACATCATCGATCCGATCCAGCTCTTCTGACGGCTCCGTTCTCATGGTGGATCTGGGGCGCGGCTCTTGACGCGTCGATAATACAACCATATGGTTGTATCTATGCAGATCGCTCCGCCTGACTTCGACCGCACGTTCGGAGCCCTGGCGGATCGCACGCGACGCGACATCATCCGCCGCGCTATGGAAGGCGAGGAGGGCGTCGCTCGAGCTGGCCAGCCACTACTCGATGAGCTTCGCGGCGGTCCAGAAGCACGTCGCGATCCTCGAGCGGGCCGGCCTCGTCACCAAGAAGCGAATCGGGCGACGCAAGGTCGTCCACACCAACCTCGAGGGGCTGCGCGTCGCGCGCCGCCTGCTCGACCAGTACGAGGAGCTGTGGCGCGGACGCATCGACCGCATGACCGAGCTCGTCACCGACACGAAGGAGACAGAGAAATGACCGTGACCGCCGTCCGCAAGGATCCGCAGGCGCTGACCATGACCCTGGAGGCCGAGTTCGACGCATCGGCCGACCGAGTGTGGCAGCTGTGGGCCGATCCGCGCCAGCTCGAGCGCTGGTGGGGCCCGCCAACCTACCCCGCCACCTTCACCACGCACGACCTCGCGCCCGGCAGCCGCGTCGCGTACCACATGACCGGGCCCGAGGGCGACCAGTCGCGCGGCTACTGGGACATCGTCGAGGCCGATGCGCCGCATCGGCTCGTCTTCCGCGACGGCTTCGCCAACGCCGACGGCACGCCGAGCACCGACATGCCGATCAACGAGGCGCGCGTGACGATCGAGGCCATCGGTGACGGCCGAACGCGGATGGCGATCGAGAGCCTATTCCCGAGCGCCGAGGCGATGGAGCAGGTCCTGGCCATGGGTATGGAGGTGGGCCTGACGCTGGCCGTCGGCCAGATCGACGCCATCCTTGGCGAGGACGTCGTTGCGCAGCGCTGAGCTCCGGGGTCGATGAGATCGGCCGGCACGGTCGGTCTTCACGGCCAGAGCCAGACCGTCACGAGTCGAGCACCACGGTGTTCTGGCCAGCAACCAGGCACCACAGCCCGGCCTCCTTGGCCATGATGTAGAGCGGGCTGCCCTCGTTCTCGCCCGGGATTGGCTCACCGTCGAGCGTCACCGGCCGCTGGCGCACCTTGACGGCGGCAACGTCAGGTCGGACGAACAGCACGTGCACAACCTCGTACGTAGCCGTCGAGTCTTTCATCGCACCAGGGAGTACCTGGTGGGTGAACGCCGAGATCTCGTCCCGGCCGGTGAGCCGCTTTCCGCCGCCCGTTGTCCAGATCGCGTCCTGCCGGAACAGGCCGACGAACTCGTCGGGGAGCTCGTTCTGTTGGGCGTGCTCGAGTACGCTGACCACCCGCTTGATCGCTTCGATCTCTACATCACGGGTGTGCCGTTCGCTGTCCGTCGTCTCCATAGCACCAGGGTGGTACCTCGAGTCCACTGGAGGTCAATGACCTCGACGCAATCTCGGGTGTACTCATCTTGACCTCGGTCTGCACTCACCTCGGTGAAGCGCGTACCAAACGCTAGACGATCCGATGAGAATGACCCGATCGCCGACGGCTGCCCCACACCGGCTATCGCTCGCACCTCACCTGTCGCCCTGGCCGCGGACCAGCGGATGTTGGACCGCCAACGTGGCGGGAGCCCGCATGTGCCAGGCGTCGGTGACCAACTCGCGCAGCCGGGTGATGTCGACGGCCTCCAGCCGGACCATCACCAGTGGCGACCAGTCGTACGCCGAAGTCGTGAAGAACACCTCCGGCTCGCTCAGCAGCAACGCCTGCTTCTCCGCCTCATCACCCACATACAGGACGGCAATGTCAATGCGGATGACCCGCCGCTGACCCGGAACGTACTCCGGGTATGACCAAACGAACCCGCGGTTGCCCACTCGGAAGTCGAAACCGTCGCTGTCAATCTCCACTGTGTGCGGAAGGCTCAAGGCGATCCGCCGGACATCGTCGGCATTAGCCACGCTGACCGTCTGGCCTCGCTCGGGTCACCCCGATGATCTTAGGACCGCCCCACGACTGTCACGCCGTCGTTGGGCGCTCTTGCGGTTCACAGTCGAGCTTCCAGGCGGCGGACATCAGGAGGCGGGCATTCCATCCCCGGAGAAGCTCCCCTCCTGCTGGGTAGGAGGATTCCCAGGGGTCGACACCGAATCGGGTGCCGGATGTCGAGACAGCCCGACTGATTTGATCGCGATTGCGATTAGCCACGCTGCGTAGGTAAGGAACATCAGCCGTGGCGGCCAGCCCTCAGCCGGCGTCACAGTGGCCACCAAGGCGACCAGGCTGATGAACCCGATTGTGGGCAAGAGCCCGGTCACGATCAGCAGCTTGCGGCTACCAGCCCAGGCGACAGTGCGTGACAAGCTCATGTTGATTGCCACGGCTGCCACTGGCAGAACGACGAACGCGGATATGCCGGCGACGACGTGGACGCGTCCCATCGCAGTGAGCTCACTCATCGGCGTCGTCACTGGGTCCGCCACGCACAGGCCGACCACGGCCGTGGCCAACGCGCAGTAGCACAGCATGAACAGCCCGATCCGGCCGAGTCGGTCCCGCAGCCTGTGCCGCAGGGCGGCCGCAAGGCAGGCGTAGGCAGCGGCTGACGCCAAGAAGCCGAGTACGGCGAGCCAACCGAGCCGGCCGATGGCGTACTCGCTGATCGGGTTGCGTGCTGGATCGATCTCTGGTCGCAACAGGATCGCCGCGATCATCAGCGTCTGAGAGGCAACAGAGGTGGCCACGGCAAGGCCCGCGAACAGGTCTGAGCGTTTCGCCAGTCGTGATGTCTCGCGCATAGGACTGTGTGCCTCCGGCGGCTAGTTCCTCATCACCGGGTACGTCGGAGCAGTCGTGCAGAACCGGACACATCGATCTGACCATCGTGAAGGCGCAGCCTGACCCACGGATCTCGGAACGTGCGCAGCGCCCACCCCCGCGCCGTTCGATCAGCCCACGCCTGGAGCCTTCCCGAGCAATTGAACCTGAAGAGCCTCAGTCAGCCAATCCTGGAATCGAGCCACCGACCACCCGCGCTGACGGACGAGCTTGTCGTACAGCGATGGATCGTTGTACAGCCACATCAGGTCTGCCGCAATCTCAACATCGACGTCGGGCCGCAGTGCACCAGCGTCCGCCAACAGTTGCGCCGCCTCATTCATTGACAATCGGCGCTGGCGAACCATTGCGACGTAGAGTCTGCCCGCCTCAGGGTCGCTAGCCGCGGCGCCCTCCAGGGCTCGCCAGATCGCGGAGATGCGGCGATCGATCGCGACCACCAGTGCGGCGTACATAGCGAGCCGATTAGCAGAATCGGGCTCGGCGAACAGGTCCGCGATCTCAGGCCGATCTATCAGCGCCACCGGCTTGTCGTCACCCACGATCGCGAAGTCATATGCCAGCTTCATCAACTGAGCCTTACCGCCAACTGCGTCGAAGACCGTCTTCCGGCTTACTCCCGCGGCAGCCGCGACGGCGTCAATGGTGGTACCGGTGTAGCCACGGTCGGCAAACAGTCCAGCGGCAGCATCAACGATCCGCTTCCTGGTCTGCAGGGCTTGATCGGCGCGCAGTGCCGAAGAGTACGACCGGGTGCCTTCAGCCACGAACACCACCTTAGAGGCTCGGAAACAATCGATACACCATTGACATAGTCAATTTACTCTCAGTATAGTGAATTTGGCAACAAAGCACGGGAGGGAGTGTTGAGTGAGCTCGAGTCTGGCGCTGATGGCGGGATCGGTGTCTACCGCGGTCTTCGTTGCCAGCACTCTGCCGATGCTGGTGAAAGCTGGACGAACCAAAAACCTTGACTCCTACAGCCTCGGCAACATCGTGCTCGCCAACATCGGCAATCTGATGTATGCCATCTACGTTGTCAGCCTGCCGCTCGGGCCGGTCTGGGCGTTACATGGGTTCCATCTCGGTGCAACCGGCCTGATGCTGTTCTTGTACCTGCGTCACGGTGGCCACCGGCAACCGGCCGCGCTTGCGCGAGCCAGGCGACGCCACCTCGGCCCGGGTGAATCTGCGCACTAGCCCGACCGGCCGCCCAGTTCGTTGCCGCGACGCTGATGATCGCAACGGTGGCACTTGTCCACTGCTCCCTGCTAGAACTCACGTTAGGCTGGATCGTCGGCGAGCCCTCACCAGACGGTCCCGCTGAAATTTCGCGATGAAAGGCCTCATGAGCATCGACCTGGGTCTGCCAACCCTTCCTCCACCCACCCTCGCGACGCGTCGCAAGAGCCGCCAGATCAGAGTCGGCAAGGTCGCCGTCGGTGGCGATGCGCCGATCAGTGTGCAGTCGATGACCACGACTCTGACCGCAGACATCAATGCCACGCTGCAGCAGATTGCGGAGCTGACCGCGACCGGATGCGACATCGTCCGAGTTGCCGTACCCAGCCAGGACGACGCCGACGCCTTGCCCGTGATCGCCAAGAAATCCCAGATCCCGGTGATCGCCGACATCCACTTCCAGCCCCGATACGTCTTCGCGGCGATCGACGCCGGCTGCGCTGCCGTACGCGTCAATCCTGGCAACATTCGTGCATTCGATGATCAGGTCAAGGAGATCGCCAAGGCCGCCGCTGAGGCCGGATGCTCGATCAGGATCGGAGTCAACGCTGGATCGCTGGACAAGCGCCTGCTTGCGAAGTACGGAAAGGCAACTCCTGAGGCACTGGTGGAGTCGGCTCTGTGGGAAGCCAGCCTCTTTGAGGAGCACGGTTTCGGAGACTTCAAGATCTCTGTCAAGCACAGCGACCCGGTCGTCATGGTGCGCGCGTACGAGCTGCTGGCAGAGGCCTGTGATTATCCGCTGCATCTCGGTGTTACTGAGGCCGGGCCGGCCTTCCAAGGGACCATCAAATCTGCGGTCGCGTTCGGCGCGCTGCTTATCCAGGGGAATTGGTGACACCATCCGGGTCTCTCTGTCGGCGCCTCCGGTCGAGGAGGTCAAGGTTGGCATCAAGATCTTGGAATCCCTGAACCTTCGGCCGCGGCACCTGGAGATCGTGTCCTGCCCATCCTGCGGCCGGGCACAGGTTGATGTTTACAAGCTCGCCGACGAGGTCACGGCTGGTTTGGAGGGGCTGGAGGTGCCGCTCCGGGTAGCCGTGATGGGTTGCGTCGTCAACGGACCGGGAGAGGCACGTGAGGCGGATCTGGGCGTTGCCTCTGGTAACGGCAAGGGTCAGATCTTCGTCCGCGGCGAAGTGATCAAGACTGTGAAGGAGGCCGACATCGTGGAAACTCTCATCGATGAGGCGATGCGGCTTGCGGAGTCCATGCCCGCCGGCGACGGCGTGCCCGAGGTGAGCGTGCGCTGAGCATGCGCAAGGTCGCCAGCACGATTGCCTCCCGGTGGGCCCGGGAGGGTTCCGTGCGGGTGCTGAATCGTAGCGACCTACCCTCGGCCATCCGGCTGCTGTCTGCCAGCCCGATCGAGAACGTCTTTGTCGCCTCCCGGGTGCGTGCCGCGGGACTGGACCAGGCAAGCCTCGGCTGTCCCGTCTGGGGGTATGAGCGAGGTGGCCTGCTACGTGCACTGTGCCATGCCGGGTCCAATATGGTGCCGGTCAATGCAGACGAGGAGGCGATTGAGGCTTGGGCTGAGTTCGCCGGTCCGCAGCGCATGTGCGCATCCATCATCGGCCCATCGCATGTGGCGCTGGAGCTGTGGAATCGGCTCTCGGATCGTTGGGGCTCCGCCTGGAGTGAGGTCCGCGACGTGCGGCCGCACCAGCCCGTGCTGGCGATCAGCTCGCCGCCGAGCATCCCTGTCGACCGGCGGGTGCGCCGGGTCACCCTCGATCAGTGGGATGCCTACACTGAGGCGGCGGTGAAGATGTACACCGAGGAGATCGGGGTGTCACCCGTGCAGGGCAATCCCGCCGGTTACCGCTTCTATGTGCGGCAGCTGATCGCCTCGGGTCGCGCGTTCGGCATCTTTGAAGGCGATCGGGTGCTCTTCAAGGCCGACCTCGGCTCGGTGTCCGGGTCGGTCTGCCAAGTGCAGGGGGTCTGGCTGGAACCTGAGCTACGTGGCCGGGGGTTGTCAGCGCCCGCGATGGCGGCTGTCGTCCAGCTAGCCCGTACGGTCGTGCCCACCGTGTCGCTCTACGTCAATGACTACAACCTGCCGGCGCGCGCAACGTACGCGAGGGTGGGCTTCACCGAGGTCGGCGAGTTCGCGACGGTTCACTTTTAAGGGTCAGTCGGATGCGGCTGACGGCAGTAGGGATCGCGATGTTGATCATGCTGTCGGGCTGCGTGACCGACGAGTCGCCAGTAGGCAGTACGCCAGTAGCGAGCCCGGCCGCAACCCTGAATAGGCCAAACGCGAGCCCGACCTCGACGGGTCAGTCGACCAAGCGGCCGCCTTCCAAGCCGCGACGGACCAGCGTGACGGTGGTGATGAACGGCGATCTGTTGTGGCACAACACTTTGTGGTACGGCGCGAGGGAAGACGCCCAGCGACGCGGACACGGCGGTTATGACTTCGCACCGCTACTGGCGGGGATGAAGCCGGTCATCGCATCGGCCGACCTGGCAATCTGTCACAAGGAAGTGCCGCTGGCGAGGCCGGGCGGGCCGTACCGGAACTTTCCCTTGTTCGCCGCGCCGCCGCATGTTGTGCGAGCCATTTCTGCCACTGGCTACGACGTGTGCACCACAGCCTCCAACCACGCTGTCGATCAAGGCTTCGCCGGCCTGAAGCGCACCCTCGATGAGCTTGATCGGGCCAAGATCCCGCATGTCGGCACGGCCCGCAGCAAGTCAGAAGCGCAGCGGCCGACGATCTTCACGACCCGGCAAGGCGTCAAGATCGCGATCGTGGCGGCCACCTTCAGCCTGAACGGTCTCCCCATGCCGCAGGGCAAACCATGGGCCGTGCAGCGGATGAGCGCCAAGAACCTGATCAGTCAGGCGCAGCGTGCTCGAGCAGCCGGAGCAGACATTGTGATCGCGGCCGTACACGTCGGAACCGAGTACTCCGCGACGGAGAACGCACAGCAAGTTTCGCTCGCGCGTGCCCTCACCGCCTCGCCTGATGTTGATCTTGTGTACATGCACCATTCGCATGTCGTGCAGCCTTGGACCAAGGTGAACAAGAAGTGGGTGCTGTACGGAGTCGGAAACACGGTGGCTCAACACGCGAGCAACGCGCCGCGCGGCTCCGAGGGAGCGACCGGACGGTTTACCTTCACTCGCGTCGGGAATAGGCGATTCACCGTGAGCAAGGCTGAATACATTCCAACCCTGGTGACCCGCTATCAGCCGGGACGGCCGGCGCGGCTGTATCAAGTCTCGACGGCACTGAAGACCGCCAAGGGATCATTCCGCGACCGGCTGCTGGATGCACAGCGGCGCACCAGCGCCGTTGTGATGCGCAAGGATCCCCCGGGATTGACAAGGGGATAGCTACCGCGGCCTGTTGCAATACAGTGCTCGGGCATCGCGCGCGCCGCAGGGCTGAGGAGGAGCGAGCAGATGCGCATTTTGTCTGCGAGCGACGACGAAGTAGGCGGCCTACAAGCACGATGCCCGAGCCGAGACAATACAGTGCTCGGGTGATCACCCGAATGTCGGAGCTGTTCGTCCGTACGTTGCGCGAGGATCCGGCCGAGGCCGAGGTACCTAGCCATCGCTGGCTGGTACGTGCCGGCTACATCCGCCGTGCCGCTCCGGGCATCTACAGTTGGCTGCCTCTGGGCTACCGCGTGCTGCGCAATGTTGAGCGCATCGTTCGCGAGGAGATGGACGCGATCGGTGCCCAGGAGGTGCACTTTCCGGCATTGCTCCCGAAGGAGCCGTACGAGGCCAGTGGCCGCTGGACTGAGTATGGCGAGAGCATATTCCGGCTGCACGATCGCAAGGGCGCGGAATATCTGCTAGGCCCGACGCACGAGGAGATGTTCACTCTTCTGGTCAAGGACCTGTACTCCTCCTACAAGGACCTGCCGCTTTCGCTCTACCAGATCCAAACCAAGTACCGCGACGAGGCGCGTCCGCGGGCCGGGCTGCTCCGGGGACGCGAGTTCGTCATGAAGGACTCCTATTCCTTCGACATCGACGATGAGGGCCTGGCGAAGTCGTACGCGGCCCATCGCGACGCCTACATCAAGATCTTCGACCGGCTGGGCTTCGAGTACGTCATCGTGCACGCCATGTCAGGGGCGATGGGCGGCTCGGCAAGTGAGGAGTTCCTGGCGATCGCCAACAACGGGGAGGACACGTTCGTGCGCTCACCCGGCGGTTACGCGGCCAATGTGGAGGCCGTACGGATCACCCCGCCTGAGCCGCTGCCGTACGACGACGCGCCCGCCGCCCACGTCGAGGACACGCCGAATACCCCGACCATCGAAACCCTGGTTGACCTGGCCAACGCTCGCTTTCCGCGGCCCGATCGACCGTGGCAGGCCAGTGACACGTTGAAGAACGTCGTGCTGATGATCACTGAGGTTGATGGCGCGCGCCATCCGCTGGTGATCGGTGTGCCGGGTGACCGTGAGCTGGATCTGAGACGGCTCGCGGCCCAGCTGGACCCGGCCGTGGCGGAGCCTTTCAGCGATCAGGATTTCGCCGACCAGTCGGAGCTCGTGAAGGGCTACCTCGGCCCGGTTCGAATTGCCAGCTCTGGCGAGCAGGCAGCCGCAATACTCGGCGAGGAGTCCATTAGCAAGATCAGGTATCTGGTGGACCCGCGAGTCGTGGCCGGGACTCGTTGGCTGACTGGGGCGAATGAGCCTGGTCGGCATGTCTTCGACCTCACCTGCGGGCGGGACTTCACACCGGACGGCATCATCGAGGCGGCCGAGATTCGCGAAGGCGATCCGGCTCCTGACGGCTCCGGCCCATTGACGTTGGCCCGCGGCATCGAAATGGGACACATCTTCCAGCTGGGCCGCAAATATTCCGAGGCTCTGGGACTTAAGGTGCTCGATCAGAAGGGCCAGCTGGTCACGGTGACCATGGGCTCTTACGGGGTGGGCATTTCACGAGCTGTTGCGGCGGTAGCAGAGGGCAGCTGCGACGACAAGGGACTCTGCTGGCCGCGGGAGCTGGCACCGTTCGATGTGCACGTACTGGCAGCCGGCAAGGACGACCTGGTGACCACCGCAGCCGCTGACTTGTCCGTTCAGTTGGACGAGGCCGGCGTCTCGGTGCTTTTCGACGACCGCCCGGTAAGCCCGGGTGTCAAGTTCGCCGACTCGGAGATCATGGGCATGCCGACCATCGTTGTGGTTGGTCGAGGGCTGTCGAACGGTGTGATCGAGCTGCGTGACCGAAGGAGCGGGGAGCAGATCGAGGTGGCTGTTGAGGATGCACTCGCGGAAATCCTCACAGCCGTGCATGGCCTGACGCGGCTGGGCTGAGGCCTTCATTTGCCGGAGCTCTCCGCCCTGTCACTGGCGGCGCTGATCCTCGCGGCCTTTGTCGCGGGTTGGGTTGATGCGGTCGTCGGCGGCGGCGGGCTGATCCAGTTGCCGGCGCTACTGATCGGGCTGCCCAGCAGCACCCCACCTGCAGTGATCCTGGGCACGAACAAGATCTCCTCGTTCTGCGGAACGGCGACCAGCTCGCTGACCTACGCGCTCCGGATCCCGCTTGACTGGCGGACCGTGGCGCCGTTGGTCGTCGCTTCGGCCATTGGATCAGCAGTCGGGGCCTCGCTGGCAAGGCTGCTGCCGCGGGCTGCGTTCACTCCGATTGTGTTGGTCGCGCTGATCGGAGTGGGCCTCTATGTCTGGCGCCGGCCGCAGCTGGGCATGGCCTCAGTGCGGAAACACGCGGGGCGAAGACACTACGGGCTAACGGCGGTGATCGGTCTGGCCGTCGGCGCGTACGACGGGTTCCTGGGTCCTGGCACGGGTTCCTTCTTCGTGATCTTGCTGGTCGCTGTGATTGGCTACGGATTCCTGGAGGCGAGCGCGACGGCCAAGATCGCCAACTTGGTCACCAACCTGTCGGCCATTGTCGTTTTCGGGCTATCCGGTTCGGTGCTGTGGACACTCGGACTGATGATGGGCGCCGCCAACCTGGTCGGTGGCTACATCGGAGCGCGCACAGCGATCAGTCGGGGCAACGCCTTCGTCCGCAAGGTCTTCCTGGTAGTGCTCAGCGCCTTGATCATCAAGCTGGCGTACGACGTGGTGGCGCAGCTCGTGCAGTGATCAACTGCTCCAGCCCGGCCATGCCTGCAGCGGAGCGCCCCAGGAGCGGGCAGTCTTCATGGCGGTGGTCAGTGCAGTCAGCGCCTGCTGCCGATCCGGCTGAGTGGTCGAGGCAGCCAGCCAGAGCCCGCAGAACGGCTGCAGCGCGGTCTGCATGCGCATGATCAACCTGCCGGCCGATGCCGGATTACGTGGGACAACCGACGGGACGTACGCCGGCTCGGCAGCCGGAACGTCCGCCGAGTGTCTTCTCAGCCAGAGAATCAGCCGATCCCGGAAGACTCGGTGGGCAAGCAGCTCGCGCTCGGCTTTACGACGCTGCTTGCTGAGCACCTTGAATTTGCCAATCGCCAGCTGGTAGCCGTAAACGACGGCGTGCAATTGGCGGACCAGCTCCTGGACTGCGGTGGCCTCGGGGAGGACTTCGACCGGCTGCCGATTTGCGACCGGGCGAGCCGCGGGTGGGTTACTGGAGCCGACCACAGGCGCGAAGCTCGCGGCAGCGACTGACACCGAACCCCAGAGCAGTGCCTCCGACCCTGTCGCTTTCAGGGCAGCGCTTCGGTAGTGCCCAGCAGCGGCTGTCTCGCGCCGAGACAACAGGGCCAGCGAGCGGTTGAGCGACATTTCACCGATCTCGACCGGCGCAGGCGCTGGCAGAGGACTGGTGATGGCTTGAGCATGTGCCGTGTGCGCGTTGCGAAGGAACGTCAGAAGCTGTCGGCGGTCCTTCGAAAGCTCGTTGCGGTGCGGGCCGACCAGGATCGCCGCTGCGAGCGCTGCCAAATCCTGCTCGCGTGCCGCCTGCCCGGCAGTTGGATTCGACGGGGCGGGCGTTGCGCTGGGACTCGCCGAAGGACTTGATCCGGCGGCCGGCGACGGTGTGCCGGGTGTGGGTGGAGTGTCGACAGCGGGATCGCTCGGTGCGCATCCGGCGAGCCAGGGCAGCGCCAGCGTCGGGGCAGCGAGGCCGCAGCCGATGATCATCCGGCGGGTCCATTGGGTTGGCGGAGCTGACCCAATGAGCGCATCTGAGTCGGCCACCCGCCGACGGTACCTCAGCCGAACGGTATGCTGCCCCACACGCGCTGCGGGAGATGTTTTCCCGATCGGCGCCGCCACAACCGAAGGGCCTAATCGGATCGAAGGACAGCGCGATGAAAGAGAGCCAGGTTGCTGGTGTGCTGACCCCGGTCCTTGCCCAGTTTGGCCTCGAGCTGGAAGCGGTGGAGATCATTCCGGCGGGCAAGCGGCGACTGGTACGTGTTGTAGTCGATGGCGATGGGCCGCAGGGCGCGGGCCCGCTGTTGGACGATATTGCCGAGGCGAGTAAGGCAGCGTCAGCGGCGCTCGATAATGCGGATGTGACCGGCCGCGCGTCGTACACGCTCGAAGTGAGTTCCAGAGGCGTGAGCCGACCTCTCGAGTTACCCCGACACTGGCGGCGGAACGCCGGCCGCCTGGTCGCGGTGCGATTGTGTGAGGGGGACACAATCACTGGCCGCATCGTTTCAAACAGCGAGGACGACGTACGCCTTGAGGTGGACGGCGAGAGCCGCGAGGTCCGCTTCGTTGACGTTGACCGCGCGCTGGTCCAGGTGGAGCTGAACCCGCCGCGGTCGGCGCGTAGCGAGGACAAGGAGGGTTGAGATGGACATCGACATCTCCGTGTTGCGGCTGATGGAGCGGGAGAAGGACCTGCCGTTCGAGGTTCTGGCCAGTGCAATCGAGGACGCTCTGCTCACCGCGTACGAGAAGTCGGAGGGTGCAGTCCAGGGTGCCCGGGTCGACCTCAACCGCAAGACCGGACATGTCCTGGTGCTGGCGCCCGAGGTCGACGAGAACGGCCAGCAGGTCGGCGAGTACGACACCACACCGGCCGGCTTCGGACGGGTGGCGGCCTCAACCGCCCGCCAGGTGATCATGCAGCGCTTACGAGACGCTGAGGACGAGCAGAAGTACGGTCACTTCTCTGGAGTCGAGGGTGACATCGTCTCCGGAGTCGTGCAGCAGAGCAGTGACAGCCGCACCGTGCTGGTTGACCTCGGCAAGATCGAGGCCATCATGCCGCTGGCAGAACAGGTGCCTGGAGAACGCTACTCACACGGAACTCGGATCCGGGTCTATGTCGTCTCGGTGCGCAAGGAAATCCGCGGCCCGCAGATCATCGTCTCCCGGACTCACCCCGGACTGGTGGAGAAGCTCTTCAAGCTTGAGGTGCCTGAGCTGGCCGACGGGACGGTCGAGATCAAGGCCGTGGCCCGTGAGGCCGGTCACCGCAGCAAGATCGCGGTCGTCAGCAATAACCCCGATGTCAGCGCGAAGGGTGCCTGCATCGGGCCGATGGGGCAACGGGTGCGGGCTGTCATGCACGAGCTGAACGAGGAGAAGATCGACATCATCGACTACTCTCCCGATCCCGCGACGTTTGTCGGTCACGCGTTGTCGCCGGCCAAGGTGACCTCGGTGACCGTGGTGGATGAGAACCTGAAAGCCGCCCGCGTGGTGGTACCGGACTATCAGCTGTCGCTGGCTATCGGTCGGGAGGGCCAGAATGCCCGGCTCGCAGCCCGGCTGACTGGTTGGCGCATCGACATCCGGTCAGACACGGCGCCAGATTGATTTCCTAACCGTCCGACCCTCCTTCGATCGGGTTTCCCGAGCTGGCTGCAACGCGGCGTTTGCCGTCGCAGGACGGCTGACGAGTGTCCTATGTGGCATCCGACCCCACGCGAGCCATCTGGAGACGGCTCGCGTTACTCAAGGCGGGCCGAAGAGGTTTTCCACAAATTGGGTTGGCGGCCGCGGTGGAGTGGTCCGGAGCACTCAGGATCGTGCCCATGTTCGCAACAGCACAGGCAGCAGCCGCTTTCGATCCTCGCCAGCCGTTCAGCCGAGCTGAGGCTAGGGCAGCCGGTCTGACTGCAGAAATGCTGCTCAGCAGTCGGTTCCACAAGATCTGCTGGGATATCTACGTCGCGCGCGACGTGCCGATCACCCCGCTGCTCAGAGCCAAGGCCGTCATCAGACTGGTGCCGAGCGGGTCGTACGTCAGCCATCACACGGCCGCCGAGTTGTGGGGTGCGGATCCGCCCACAGATCCTGCTACGCACGTCACATTGCCCTCGGCCTGTGGGCGCCTTGTTCGCCAAGGAGTCCGCTCCCACTACCGCAAGCATCCAGCGCCGACCACCCTTCGCAAGGGCCTGCCTATCTCGACTCCAGAGCAGACTTTCCTGGACCTTGCCGCAGTCGGCGTCGGGTTAGTCGACCTGGTCGTCGTGGCTGACGGCTTGATCAAGGCCGGCCATACCTCACCAGAGCGGCTCGTCGAGACTGCTGCTCAGTGGGATGGTCGGGGATGCCGGTTGGCGCGCAGAGCAGCAGCCTTGGCGCGGGAAGCTGTGGACTCACCGCAGGAAACCCGGCTTCGCTTGCTTCTCGTGCTGGCGGGCCTTCCTGAACCCCGTGTCAATCTGATCTTTCGTGGGACGCGACGGCGGCTGGCGCAGGCGTTACGACCTCGCGTATGAGGAGCTCCGGCTGATCATCGAGTACGACGGCAGGCAGCATGCCGACGACGCGCAGCAGTGGCAGACCGACATCTTCCGGCGCGAGGAACTCGATCACATCCGCTGGCGCCTGGTGCTTGTCACGTCAGAAGGCATCTACCGCGAGCCTTTGCGGACGCTCGAGCGCGTACGGGATGCGCTCTTGGATTGTGGGGCCGTCGGGATCCGCCGAACTTTCAAGCCAGAGTGGCGGTTGCACTTCCCCATCCGCTAGCGCGCGCCGTCTTGAGACGGCCAACGTGGGTGGTTTGCGTCCCATCAGGGCTCGCGAGCCGTCTTGAGATTGCAAACGCCGTGCGTACGGAGCCGTACCCGCGGCCGGGTTAGCCTGTTTCGGTGGCCGACCCTGTTCGCACCTGCATCGGCTGCCGGGAACGGACTGAGAAGTCGCAACTGCTCCGCATAGTGGCCCGCGACGGGTCGGTAGCGGTCGATCATCGCCAGATCCTGCCCGGTCGAGGGGCCTACCTGCATCCGAGACCGGCATGTCTTGAGCAGGCGCTCAAGCGACGTAGCCTAGGAAGGGCTCTACGGTCGGGGGTTGATGGACAGCGAGCTGCTGTCACGATCCGGCAGTTCCTTGGCGCGCTCACTTAGACACGTGCGTGCGGCTAGGCATAGAGTTCTCCAATGCATCCGCTCCGTAGGGAGCGGCTGAGACGAGCAAAGCGATCGCGTACGCGAGAGCCGAACCAGAAAGTGGGCACAACGCTCATGACCACTCGATGAGAACCCCTCAGTGAGCATGTTCGACAACTAACTGGTCCGGAAACTAGACCCGGACCGCCAACAAGGAGAGCAGTGGCAAAGGTCCGAGTCTACGAGCTTGCAAAAGAGCTCGGAGTCGAGAGCAAGACCGTCCTCAGCATGCTGAAGGACATGGGTGAGTTCGTACGATCCGCCTCATCAACCGTGGAGGCGCCGGTCGAGAGACGACTCAAGGAGAAGCTGGCGAGCGAGCCGCCGCCGCCGCCCAAGAAGACGGCAAAGAAGGCAGCGGCCGCAAAGACGGCCGACGCGGTGCCGGAAGCAGCACCCGCTCCGGCTCCCGTGGAGGTGGCTGCCGAAGCACCGGTAGTCACGCCAGCAGCCCCACCAGCGGCACCAGCAGCTCAGCCGTCAGCACCGCCGCAGGCGACGCCGGCTCCGCGACCAAGCGTGCCGCGAGACCCCGGCCAAGCCGCGCCCGCCGCTCGGGTCGGGGAGGCGCCAAGTGCCGCACCGCGGCCACGGCCCGGGTCCACCGGAGGACTGCCAGGCGCACCAACGACGCGGCGTCCTGGTACGCCGCGGCCAGGCAATAACCCGTTCTCCTCCTCGCAAGGAATGGGTCAGCCCCGTCCGCCGCGTACCGGCGGAGACGGCGCTCGACCTGCGGGATCACGCCCGCCCGCCGGCCGCCCGCCATTGGCTCCAGGCGGCCGTCCAGGAGTTGCGGGAATGCCACGGCCCAACCCGGCGATGATGCCCAAGCAGAACGCTGGTCAGCTCGGCAGCACACCTGGTGGCCCCGGAACGCGAGGCCGTGGTGCACCCGCCGGGGGTCGTCGCACGGGTGCCGGTGCGCCAGGTCGTGGTGGCCCTGGCGGTGGGCCCGGTGGGCCCCCGCCGAGTGGGCGTGGTGGCCGGGGTGGTCGCGGTGGCACCCAGGGCGCGTTCGGCCGTGCCGGCGGCCCGGCCCGGCGTGGACGGAAGTCCAAGAAACAGCGCCGTCAAGAGTTCGACCAGATGGAGGCGCCGTCGATCGGTGGCATTCGCGTCAAGCAAGGCGACGGCCAGAAGGTCCGGCTCGCGAGAGGAGCGTCGCTGACCGACCTGGCAGAGAAGATCGGCGCGGACGCTGCATCACTGGTCCAGGTGCTGTTCCATCTCGGAGAGATGGTGACTGCGACCCAGTCGGTGAGCGACGACACGCTGCAGGTGATCGGCGCTGAGCTCAACTACGACATCGAGGTTGTCTCGCCCGAGGACGAGGACCGCGAGCTGTTGGAGAGCTTCGACATCGAGTTCGGAGAGAACATCGGCGGCGAAGAGGCTCTCGAGGCCCGTCCGCCGGTGGTTACCGTCATGGGTCACGTCGATCACGGCAAGACCAAGCTGCTCGACGCCATCCGCAAGACCAACGTGGTGGCGCGCGAGGCCGGCGGCATCACGCAAGCGATCGGCGCCTACCAGGTCTCTACCGAGGTGGAGGATGAGGAACGCAAGATCACCTTCATCGACACCCCGGGCCACGAGGCGTTCACGGCAATGCGTGCCCGTGGCGCCAAGTCGACCGATATTGCGGTACTCGTGGTCGCCGCCGACGACGGTGTGATGCCGCAGACCATTGAGGCGCTGAACCATGCGCTGGCAGCGGAAGTACCGGTCGTCGTAGCCGTGAACAAGATCGACAAGGTGGGTGCCGACCCGACGAAGGTCCGTGGTCAGCTCACCGAGTACGGCCTGGTGCCCGAGGAGTACGGCGGCGAGACGATGTTTGTCGACGTGTCTGCGGTGACCGCCCAGGGCCTGGAGTCGCTCCTCGAGGCGATCATCTTGACCGCTGACGCGGCGCTGGACATGCGTGCCAACCCCGATATGGATGGACAAGGGGTGGCGATCGAGGCGCACCTGGACAAGGGCCGAGGTCCGGTCGCTACCGTCCTGGTGCAGCGCGGCACGCTCCACGTGGGGGACTCGATCGTCGCGGGTCCCGCGCACGGCCGGGTACGCGCGTTGCTCAATGATCATGGCGACAATGTCTCCGAGGCACCACCGTCGTTCCCGGTACAGGTGCTCGGCCTGACTGCCGTGCCCGGTGCGGGGGACAGCTTCCTGGTCGTCGATGACGACCGCATGGCGCGGCAAATCGCCGAACGCCGGGCGGCACGGCTCCGGATGGCGGCCCAGGCCGCCGGCACTCGACGCAAGACCCTCGACCAGCTGTTCGAGCAGCTCGAGAAGGGCGAAACCCAGGAGCTGCGGCTCATCCTCAAGGGCGATGGTGCTGGTTCGGTCGAGGCATTGGAGGACGCGCTGTCCAAGATCGACGTCGGCGACGAGGTCAGCCTGCGGGTGATCGATCGCGGCGTTGGCGCCATCACCGAGACCAATGTTTCGCTGGCCGCGGCATCTGACGCGGTCATCGTGGGCTTCAACGTGCGGCCCCAGGGCAAGGCGTCGGAGCTCGCCGACCGCGAGGGCGTGGACATCCGCTACTACTCGGTGATCTACGCAGCGATCGATGAGATCGAGGCCGCGCTGAAGGGCATGCTGAAGCCGATCTACGAGGAGGCCACCCTTGGCCAGGCGGAGATTCGGGAGATCTTCCGCTCGTCCAAGGCGGGCATCATCGCTGGCTGTATGGTCATCAGCGGTTCGATTCGCCGCAATTCCAAGGCGCGACTGCTGCGGGAAGGTGTCGTCATCACCGAGAGCACGATCGCCTCGCTGCGGCGCGAGAAGGACGATGCCACCGAAGTGCGCGAGGGGTACGAGTGCGGCATAACACTCGCCAACTACTCCGACATCAAGATCGGCGACATCATCGAGACGTATGAGATGCGGGAGAAGCCGCGCTCGTAACGGAGGAGCATATGGTCTCGCCACGCGTGGTCAAGCTGGCTGATCAAATCAAGGTGATCGTCGCGGAGATGCTGCAGCGGCGGATCAAGGATCCACGGCTGGGCTTCGTGACGGTCACCGATGTGCGGCTCACCGGTGACACCCGGGAGGCCACGGTCTTCTACACCGTCCTGGGCTCGGACGCCGAGCGTGCCGATACGGCCACTGCGCTCCATTCAGCCACCGGGTTGATCCGATCTCAGGTTGGCAAGCAGCTCGGCCTCAAGTTCACCCCGACAATCGAGTTCGTCCCGGACGCCGTGCCTGAGAATGCCAGGCAGATCGAGGACCTGCTCGCCCACGCGAAGTCGGTTGATACGCGCGTGGCTGAGCAGGCCACAGGCGCGGCGTACGCGGGGGAGGCCGACCCGTACAAGCACGCCGATGTCGAGGAGCGCGCAGGGCGCGACGAGGTTGTCGAGGAACGCGCGCAGCCCGATGACGACGAATCCTGAGGCAGCAGCTTCGCGACCGATCTCAGGGCTCGCCATTCTCGACAAGCCCGCCGGCTGGACCTCACATCAAGTGGTCGGCCGCATCCGCCGGTTGGCCGGCACCCGCAAGGTGGGCCATGCGGGCACGCTGGACCCGATGGCCACCGGCGTGCTGGTCGTGGGCGTCGAGAAGGCGACCCGCCTGCTGGGGTACCTGGCCTTGTCGGACAAGGTCTATGAGGCCACGATTCGCCTGGGCATTGGCACGATCACAGATGACGCCGAAGGCGAAGTCGTCACGACTGTGGGCGCGGCTGATCTTGGCGAAGCCGAGATCGAGGCCGCCATGTCAAAGCTGCGTGGCGACATCCTTCAGGTGCCGGCCGCGGTGTCGGCGATCAAGATCAACGGTGTCCGCTCCTACCGGCGGGTCCGTGCTGGTCAGTCGGTGGAGCTTTCCGAACGGCCGGTCACCATTCGCAGATTCGACCTGCTGGGTCGCCGAGAACTCGAGGTTGATGGGGTTGGTTGTGTCGACCTAAGCGTGGTAGTCGAATGCTCCTCAGGCACGTACATTCGCGCGCTGGCTCGGGATCTCGGTGCAGCTCTCGGAGTCGGCGGTCACCTGAGTTGCCTGCGTAGGACGCGCGTCGGGACGTTCACCCTGGACGAGGCTCAGACGTTGGAGGAGGCCGAGGCGGGACTCAGGATCGTGCCGCTGGATCGGGTCGTCCGCAGCAGCTTCCCAACCTTGACCGTCAACGAGACTCAGGCGGGCCAGATCCGAAACGGTCGGCGGTTGGCTGGCGTGATCTTGCCAGACGGCACGACGGCCTTACTCGACCAGACCGGTCACTTCCTGGCGCTTTACCGCCAGGAAGGACCGGATGCTGTTGCAGAGGCGGTGTTTGTCTGAGCTGCGGATTCATTCAGTTGGAGGTCGGTGGCGGCCACAGATCCGGATACAGATCAGCGGGAAGCAGGCTTGCCGCGCGCCGGCACCGCCAGCACGACCGGGTCGGTCCGTTGGTCGGTGTCAAGCACGTGAACCACGACGGACATGATCGCCGTCCGAATCGACGGGCACAAAGGGCACCGTGGTCTCGTCAGTAGGCCATGCCCTCTGCGTCGGGCACGAGATCGAACCAGACCTCGGTCTCAGGGCTGACTTCCGCGACATGTGGCGCTCGGCTGTCCGCAGGCTTTGGGAAGGCCTTGCCGTCGTCGTGCACGTCGTGGTTGTAGTGCGGTCCGGCTTGCACCGGTGCCGGCGAGTGCCGCCGACGTCGCCCTCGACGCACGGACCGGTGTGGAGGTGAGAGCCGAGCGGTTCGTGCCCGTCGACATCAGATGGATCAATTCCGGTCACGCGGATGCTGAAAGTGGTGGCTGTCGTCAGTTCCCTCGTCGATCGTGATCTTCGCCTTGGCCGAGTCGAACGGCTCGCAGTCGGACGTCAAGACAGTCGTCACGAGTCGCTCGTGGAGCTCTTGAGGATTGTCTGACAACGCCCCGCTCGCGACCTGTGTTCCGCCCAGAACCAGCGCGCAGCCTGCGAGGCCGCCGAGCGCAGCTTTAGTAATACGCCTCAAAGTGTCTCCCCCGAGAGTCAGATGCATGCGTGTGCTCGGAAAGTCTTACACAGCTTGCCGCTCTTCGCGTGCCGTCCGTCCGTAACGTGAGTCGTTTGGCAGAACGCTGCATGGTTCGGTTGTCTGCTTAACTATTCGACGTTGCGACGAGCATGACTGGGAGGCATCGAATGAGCAGGCCGACCGTCGTCGTGATCGGCAACTTCGATGGGGTCCATCGAGGACACGTCGAGCTCATCCGTATCGCCCGAGCGGCCGAGCCGGGAGCCCGCCTCGTTGCAGTGACCTTCTGGCCGCATCCGATGTCAGTAATCCGACCCGACCAGGTGCCACCCCTGCTCACCTCACTGGAGCGTCGCAAGGAGTTGCTGCGCCAGGTGGGCGTCGATGAGGTCGTCGTCGTTCATTTCACCGCTGAGGTCGCCAGCTGGAGCCCGGCCCAGTTCGTCGATACCGTACTCCGGCCGCTGCATCCCACCCGGATTGTCGTCGGGGAGAACTTCCGCTTCGGGTTCCGAGCGGCCGGCGATGTCTCCACTCTGGCCGAACTTGGGGCGGGGGAGTTCAAAGTTCAGGCCCTTCCGTTGGTCACCGATGGCACCCAGCCGAGTTCGTCGACGCTGATCCGGCATGCGGTGGCCGAGGGCGACTTCGGTCGGGTCCGCGAACTCAGCGACAACGTCTTCCGCTTTTCGGGGATCGTCGTCCGCGGCGACAGACGGGGTCACGAACTGGGCTTCCCGACGGCCAACATCCCAGTGCCACCCGGAATGGCTGTGCCGGCCGACGGTGTGTACGCCGGCTGGGTCACCCGTCTGGATATTTCATCACCTCGCTGGCCGGCTGCGATTTCGGTTGGTACGAACCCCACGTTTGATGGTGTGGAACGGCGGGTCGAGGCGTACGTGCTGGATCGTGATGATCTCGAGTTGTACGACGTAGAGATTGCGATCGACTTCTATGCCAGGCTCCGCGGCCAGGTGAAGTACGCGGGGAGAGAGGCATTGATCCGGCAGATGCATGTCGATGTCGAGGAGGCGCGGCACCTGTTGCATGCGGCCTGAGCGCATGGCGCTCGTGCGCCGCATCCGCTCTTCTTGGACAACCGACCAGCTCAGCTCGTTGGGTTTAACCTGAATGCGGCTGAGAGCGAAGCTGGCGATCAAGCACGAGTACTCGGGGGATCGGGTTGGACGTCAAGCGCAGGACCTTCCTGCTCGGAACCCTCTCGTGCACTGTTCTGGGCTGCAGTCCGGCGAACAGAAGCTCGAGCAGTGCGCCGAGTCCGACCGCGACACCCCTTGAGCCGACACCTCCGGCCAGTTCGGTGGCCACCGCCGCAAGTGTCCCGCCAGGGTCGGCCGCGCCGGATCCAATGCCCAGCCGGCCGGTTGGCACCGACCTCACCTCGCGAAAGACCCTCATCCGGCGGTATTCGGGCAAGCAACCAACTGCTTGGGGGGAGGCAGTTCCACGCGTGGTATCACGGCTGCCGACAACCGACCGAGTAGTTGCTCTCACCCTGGACGCGTGTGGCGGCCGAACAGGCGGCGGCTATGACGCGGAACTGATCGCAACGCTGCGTCGAGAGCGGGTGCCGGCGACGCTGTTCGTCAACGCGCGCTGGATCGAAGCGAATCCACGCAAGTTCCGGCGACTAGCCGCCGACCCACTGTTCGAGATCGCCAACCACGGGACCGAGCATCGGCCGTTGTCGGTGACTGGACGATCGGCCTACGGCATTGCTGGAACCGGCAGCGTCGCCCAGGTGGTCGACGAGGTGACGGTCAACCAGCGACTGATCACCCGACTCACTGGCGTCGTGCCCGCTTTCTTTCGCTCCGGCACGGCGTACTACGACGACGTGGCAGTCCGCGCTGTGAACGATCTCGGTTTACGGGTGGTCAACTTCGACGTGCTGGGCGACGCGGGCGCTACTTACTCGGCGGCCCAGGTGGCCGACGCGATGCTGAGGAGCAAGCCGGGCTCGATCGTCCTCGCGCACATGAACCGGCCGGACAGCGGAACAGCGGAGGGAATCAACGTCGCACTGCCGAAGCTAAGCCGGCGTAACTTCCGATTCGTGCGCTTGTCGGAATATCTGCGCTGAGTGGACACCCAGACGTATGAGGTTGCATGAATAAGTGTGTCGAGACCGGGGTTTTTGCGCTGGACACGGCGCTGCTTCGCCCAATAATTGGTTGGCAAGTGCCCAGCGCTGGTAGATTAGCCGCGCCGTTTGACCGGCCGCGGATTTTCAAGAGCTCCCACTCACACCGTGTGAAAGATCCTGATAAGGGCACTGGGGGCGCCGCGCAACGGGTGACCGAGAGGAGAACGTCAGTGTCGATCGACGCTGCAACCAAGAAGAAGATCATTGACGAATACGCAACCAGCGATGGCGACACGGGTTCCCCGGAGGTCCAGGTCGCAATCCTTACCAAGAGGATCGCGCATCTCACCGAGCACCTCAAAGAGCACAAGCACGACCACCACAGCCGGCGAGGCCTGATGCTGCTGGTTGGGCAACGGCGCCGGCTGCTCAACTACGTGGCCAAGACCGACATCGAGCGCTACCGGTCGCTCATCGAACGCCTCGGGCTGCGTCGCTGATCTATCAAGCGTTTGGGCCCCGCTCTGCAGCTCACAGGGAGCAGTTCACGCGGAGTCGGGTCCCACAAGACCACAACTGAACAAAAACCACATCAAGTTCGAGATCGCATCTCGATACAGATGCTCGACGAGGAGAGACTCGGTCCTCGGTAGTGGTTTTCGGGAGGAGCGTTCGGCTCTGGCCCGCGGACCTCGATCGAAGACCGGCCTCCACCAGCTCGGGGGACTGACGCGGTACTTGCCGCGCCACGTCGAGCCTCTTCCAATGCGGGTGCGATCCCCGCTCAGGCACTGGCGACCATCGCCAGCGCCACAGAAAGGAATCCCGTGGAGGGACCAGATCTTCAATTCACCGAGGCTGTTATCGACAACGGCGATCTCGGCCGCCATATCGTCCGGTTCGAATCCGGCCTATTAGCCCGGCAAGCCGACGGTTCGGCGACCGTCTATCTGGACGACGACACCATGGTCTTATCGGCCACGACGGCGCAAGCGAAGCCGCGCGAAGCCCTCGACTTCTTTCCACTGACTGTGGACGTCGAGGAACGGATGTATGCCGCGGGCCGCATTCCCGGCTCGTTCTTCCGCCGTGAGGGCCGCCCATCCGAGGGCGCGATCCTCACGTGCCGGCTCATCGACCGCCCATTGCGTCCGTGCTTCGTCAAGGGCCTGCGCAACGAGGTCCAGGTGATCGTCACTGTCATGGCCTTGAATCCGAACAAGCTCTACGACGTGGCCGCGATCAATGCGGCCTCACTGTCGACCCAGTTGGCCGGCTTGCCCTTCAGCGGTCCGATTGGCGGCGTACGCGTCGCACTCCTCGATGACCGCTGGATCGGCTTCCCTGACGTCGACCAGCTCGAGAACGCCACCTTCGACATGGTCGTCGCCGGTCGCATCACCCCTTCCGGTGATGTGGCCATTGCCATGGTTGAAGCCGAGTCCACAGACCACACCTGGGATCTCGTGAGGGCGGGGAAAACCGCCCCGACCGAGGAGGTGGTAGCAGCCGGTCTGGAGGCGGCGAAGCCGTTCATCAAGGCCTTGTGCGATGCACAGGCTGAGCTGGCAGCGAAGTTCCCGAAGCCGATCGCCGATTTCCCGATTTTCGCCGACTACAGCGACGACGTGTACGCCGCGGTTGCCGAATCGGCCACTGTGGAACTGAGCGAGGTTATGTCGATCGCCGACAAGCCGACGCGCGAGCAGGCCACCGATACCCTCAAGAACACACTTCTCGAGCGTCTCGGACCGCAGTTCGAGGGCCGCGAGAAGGAGATCACCGGTGCATATCGCGCCCTCACCAAGAACCTGGTTCGGCAGCGGATCTTGACCGACAAGATCCGCATCGATGGCCGTGGCGTTACTGACATTCGCACGTTGGCCGCCGAGGTTGGCGTGGTACCGCGGGTGCATGGGTCGGCGCTCTTCCAACGCGGCGAGACCCAAATTCTCGGCGTCTCGACGTTGAACATGCTGGGGATGGAGCAACGGCTCGACACGCTCGGGCCGGACACGACCAAGCGCTACATGCACAACTACAACTTCCCGCCCTACTCCACCGGTGAGACCGGACGGGTGGGATCGCCCAAGCGACGCGAAATCGGTCACGGCGCGCTCGCCGAGCGCGCTCTGCTCCCAATGTTGCCGACGCGTGAGGAGTTCCCGTACGCGATTCGCCAGGTGTCGGAAGCCCTCGGCTCCAACGGCTCCACGTCGATGGGCTCGGTGTGCGCCTCAACGCTGGCGCTGCTCAACGCTGGCGTGCCGCTGCGCGCACCTGTTGCCGGAATCGCCATGGGTCTGGTCTCCGACACGGTGAATGGTGAGACCCGCTATGTGGCGTTGACCGACATCCTCGGCGCAGAGGACGCATACGGCGACATGGACTTCAAGGTTGCCGGCACCCGGGACTTCATCACCGCGCTGCAGCTGGACACCAAGCTGGACGGGGTTCCCGCCTCGGTGTTGGGAGACGCGCTGAACCAGGCCAAGGACGCCCGGAACACCCTGCTCGACGTGATGAGTGAGGCCATCGATAGGCCTGACGAGATGAGCATCTACGCACCGCGGATCATCACCATGAAGATCCCCGTCGACAAGATCGGCGAGGTCATCGGCCCGAAGGGCAAGGTGATCAACCAGATCCAGGACGACACCGGGGCTGAGATCAGCATCGAGGACGACGGAACGATCTATGTGGGCGCGGATCAGGGCGACAAGGCCGAGGCAGCACGTGCCATGATCAACGCCATTGCTAACCCGACCAACCCGGAGAAGGGTGAACGCTATCTGGGCACGGTCGTCAAGATCACCGCTTTCGGCGCGTTCGTCGCCCTGCTTCCAGGGAAGGACGGCCTGTTGCACATCTCCAAACTGCGTCCACTCGCTGGGGGACAGAGAGTTGAGAGTGTTGAGGATGTGCTCAGCGTCGGACAGAAGATTCAGGTGGAGATCAATGAGATTGACGATCGCGGCAAGTTGTCGCTGATTCCTGTGGTTGAGGAGACGGTGCCGGCGTAGCGGTCGCCCTCGACGTCTGAGTAGCGCCGATGCCTGTCGTTCCACGCGGCAGTGCTGGACGGCGCCTTCCCCAGCTGGATGGCGCCGTCCGCCGTACGGTGCTGCGAAACGGCCTCCAGATCGTCAGTGAGGACATCCGGTCCACCAGCACCTACTCCCTGGGTGTCTTTGTCTCGGTCGGCTCACGGCACGAGACGCCGAGCCTGCACGGCGCCTCCCACTTCCTGGAGCATCTGCTCTTCAAAGGAACTCCAACTCGCACGGCCGAACAGATCTCGGCGTCCATCGAGTCGGTGGGCGGTGAGCTCAATGCGTACACGGCCAAGGAGCACACCTGCTTCTACGCTCGCGTGCTGCACAGTGACGCCGAACTGGCCGTCGACGTGCTCACCGACATGATCATTCACTCATTGATCACCCCCCGCGACGTCGACGCTGAGCGAGCCGTGATCTTGGACGAGATCTCCATGCACGCCGACGACCCGGCCGAGCGGGCGGCCGAGGCGGCCGCGACCGAGATCTTCGGCAAGTCAGGGCTCGGTCGCCCGGTCAGCGGATCGGCAGCCTCGGTGGTAGCCCTGACCCGACGGCAAATCCTGCATTACTGGAAGCGCAACTACCGTCCGGGCAGCCTGGTTGTCGCGGCCGCTGGCAAGGTCGACCATGACCGGCTCGTGGAGCGGCTCAGCGCTCTTGATGGAGAGCCGTCAATAACTGCCGCGCGACGTCGCGGTACCACCACCATCAGCCGTCGCGGCGCACTGCTCATGCACCCACTGCCACTCGAGCAATCCAGCGCGGTGCTGGCGTTCCCAAGCCCGGGCACCTTCGATGCTCGCCGATTTCCCATTGGCCTGCTTTCCTTGATCATCGGGGGCGGCATGTCCTCTCGGCTGTTTGTCGAAGTACGGGAGCGGCGCGGACTCACGTACGGCATCGATGCGGGCGAGACGACGTATTCCGATGCCGGTTTGTGGAGCGTGGAGTGGCAGTGTGCACCCGGCAAGCTAACCCAGATTCTGGAGCTGGTGCGGTCAACCCTCGCTGAGATTGCCGCCCAGGGCGTCAGTGAGGAGGAGTTGGCCCGAGCCAAGGGTCAGATGTGCGGCCAAACGGCGCTCTCCTACGAAGGCCCGGGTAGCCGGATGAGCCGTCTTGGTGTGAACGCCATACTCGGCGACCAGCGGACCCTTGGCGAGCTGCTGCGCTGCTTTGATCAAGTGACGGCTGAGCAGGTACGCGCCGAGGCAGAGGTCCTCTTCGCCCATCCGCCGACGCTTGCCATTGCCGGAGCCCGGGTTCCAGCCCGGCGAATCGAGTCGGTCCTCTCCCGGTGGTAGAACCGACTTGTAGCGTCGCAAACCGCTATAGATTGCTGCGAGTCTGACAAGTCAGAAGGTGGTGGTGAATGACACGGGTGGGCGTCTTCGGATCCCGTGGCCGGATGGGTGCCGAAGTGTGCCGTGCAGTGGACTCGGCCACGGACTTGGAGCTCGTTGCGGCGCTCGACCTGGAGGATGACCGCGCTCCTGCCGAAGCTGCGGAGGTCATGGTCGACTTCACTCATCCCGACGCGGTGATGGACAACCTCTCCTGGTGCATCGAACACGGCATCCACGCCGTTGTCGGTACCACCGGTTTCACAGACGAGCGACTGGATCGGCTGCGTACCACTCTTGCCGAACATGACGGTGTCGGCGTCCTGGTTGCACCCAACTTCTCCATCGGAGCGGTACTGATGATGCGTTTCGCAGAGCAGGCCGCCGCGTTCTATGAGAGCGCGGAGGTCATTGAGCTGCATCATCCAGGCAAGGCCGATGCTCCATCCGGTACCGCAGCGAATACGGCACGCAGGATTGCCGCTGCGCGTAACGCAGCCACCCTTGGAGCGCCACCCGATGCAACAGTCCAGGAGCTGCCCGGGGCTCGGGGCGCCCAGGTTGACGGAATCCGGGTGCATGGTGTGCGGCTCCGCGGACTTGTCGCGCACCAGGAGGTGCTGTTCGGCGCCGAGGGCGAGACCTTGACCATCCGGCATGATTCGCTCGACCGGGTCTCATTCATGCCAGGCGTGCTCGCCGCCGTCCGCGCCATCAGCACCAGGCCGGGTCTGACCGTCGGGATCGAACCCATTCTTGGGATCCAATGACGTGAACCGATCATGGACCAGTCGTCTACGGGACTCGCCGCTGGTCGGCGTATTGATCATCATCCTCATTGTCGGGTTACTCCTCGCGGGCCTCTATGTCGGCGATCGGTACGCGCACCGTCGGGCTGAGCGGCAGGTTGCGGCGCTCCTGCAGTCCCAATTGGGCACGCCCCAGCCACCCACGGTCGACATCGAGGGTTTTCCGTTCCTGACTCAGGTCGCGGCCGACTCCATCGGCAGGGTTCACGTCGTGGGGGACCAGCTCGGCGAAACAACCAAAGCGCCGGTGATCTTGGCGCATGCCGACCTCATCATGACCGACGTAGACACCAACGACTGGTTCCAGTCGATGAACGTCGCCCACACCGAGGGCACCGCTCGGCTGGACTATGCGAGGCTCTCTTCGCTCGCTGGGACGCCGCTAGCGTACGGCGGCGAGGGACGCGTGGAGATCGTGGTCAACACCACCGTCGTTGGCCGAGAGGTCCAGGCCGTGATCAGCGGCCTGCCGCGGCTCAACGCCAAGGAACAGACCATGACGCTGAGCGACGCCAAGATCGCGGTCGCCGGGGTGAACCTGCCTGACTTCGCCGCGCAGGCATTGCTGGCCGCCGCGCTGAAGCCAATCCCACTCAAGGGGATGCCACTCGGTCTGACGGTCACCAAGATCGTGGCAGCCGACGACGGCCTGCAGGTCGACCTGGCGGGGGACAACAAGACGATCCCGCCTTAGTGGCCTCGCGCATCAGCGTCAGCTGTCAGCCGCAAGGTTGGTGTGCAGCCGTACCTGCTTGAGGCGTACGGACTCATCCTCTGGGCCGATTTCGCGCGTCGCTCCATCGGCAGCCCAACCAGCAGCGGTGAGAAACCGGTGGAGCGCGTCGTCGTCTGCATTCACCCAGCAACAAGCACGGCCGAATCCATCGGCCCGCAGAGTGTCCGCGCAAGCGTTCAGGAGCCGCGAGCCGTGGCCCCGATGTTGCGCCGCCGGATCCACAACGAACTCCTCGATCGCGCCGTCCACACGCGGGTCCGCATCGTCATCCTGGCTGGGCACGGTGGTGGCGAATCCCACGACTCGCTCGCCGTCGATCGCGACGAGGACCCGGAACGCTGCCTGCGGCGGTCGCTCGATCGCGGAACGCCAAGAGTCGGTCATCTCCATCAATGAGACGGACCTGAGCATCAACTCGGCGAAATCGGCCGGCCATTGGATTGCCCAGGACCGCCGTTGCAGCTCGGCAATGCTCGACGCCTCGGCTGGCCAGGCAAGGCGTACGGAGTCCGCGATCGGTCCACCGGAAGCTGAACTCACGGGCGCGATGCTATCCGGCCTGTAGCCTTCCTCCCGTGGCCGCCGGTAGCTTGCAGATCCCGCCCTTGCTGTCGCCGAGCGCGATGCGCGTCGTCTCGCTGGGCGGTCTGGGCGACGTCGGTCGCAACATGGCCGTTGTGGAGTTCGACGGCCAACTGCTGCTGATCGACTGTGGTGTGCTGTTTCCAGAAGATGATCATCCCGGCGTCGATCTGATCTTGCCCGGCTTCGACGCCATCAGCGAGCGGCTGGACGACGTGAGCGGCCTAGTGCTGACTCACGGTCACGAGGATCACATCGGCGCTGTGCCGTACCTGCTGCGACAGCGGCCCGATATCCCACTCATCGGGTCCAAACTGACGCTGGCGCTGCTGGCAGAGAAGCTGCGTGAGCACCGTCTGCGGAACGTTTCGCAACGCGTCGTCTCCGACGGTGACAAGATCGGCGTCGGCAAGTTCGAGTGCGAGTTCATCGCTGTGAACCACTCGATTCCCGATTCCCTGGCCGTCGCCGTGCGCACCCCGGCCGGACTCATCTTGCACACGGGCGACTTCAAGCTGGATCAGCTGCCATTGGACGGCCGGATCACTGACCTGCGCGCCTTCGCCAGGCTCGGTGAGGAAGGTGTCGACCTGTTCATGGTCGACTCGACCAACGCCGAAGTTCCTGGTTTCACGACACCAGAGCGAGACATTAGTCCCGCTCTTGAACGGGTGTTCGCCGCCAGCCGGCAGCGGGTGATCGTGGCCTGCTTCGCCTCCCACGTCCACCGCGTGCAGCAGGTCCTCGACGCGGCTGTGGCCCACCAGCGCAAGGTGGTCTATGTCGGCCGTTCCATGGTGCGCAACATGGGTGTCGCTCGAGATCTGGGTTACCTGAGAATTCCTCCCAATACCTTGATCGAGCAGCGGGACATTGACGACTACCCGCCCGAGGACGTAGTGATCGTCTCGACCGGATCCCAAGGCGAGCCGCTCTCGGCGTTGTCACGGATGGCACACCGCGAGCACCCAGTGATCCAGCTGAAGAGTGGCGACACCGTCGTGCTTGCCAGCTCCCTCATCCCGGGCAACGAGAGCGCGGTCTATCGAGTGATCAACGGTCTGACCCGACTCGGTGCTCATGTGGTGCACCGAGGTAATGCGCTCGTTCACGTATCCGGGCACGCCAGCGCGGGGGAGCTGCTCTACTGCTACAACATCGTCCGGCCCCGCAATGTCATGCCGGTGCACGGCGAGGTGCGGCATCTCAATGCCAACGGCGACCTGGCAATCGCGACAGGTGTTCCGGCTGACCGGACCATCATCGCCGAGGACGGCATGGTCGTCGATCTGGAGGGCGGAAAGGCCAGGATCGTCGGCAAGGTGGATGCCGGCTACATCTTCGTCGACGGCACAACAATCGGCGATATCTCCGAGCTGGCCTTGACCGACCGGCGCATCCTCGGTGAGGAAGGCTTCATCTCGGTGATCGCGGTGGTGAACACCCATTCCTCAAAGATCGTCAGCGGTCCCGACATCCATGCGCGCGGATTCGTGGAAGACGATGGTGTGTTCGACGACGTGCGCCCGCTCATCGTGTCTGCCCTGGAAACGGCGCTGCAGGAGGGGGTGGACGACACGTACCGGCTTCAGCAGGTGATCAGACGGCAGCTCGGCAGGTGGGTGAGCGACACGCACCGCCGCCGGCCGATGATCATCCCGGTCATCATCCAGGCCTGAGAAGCAAGACCAGGCTCGACGCCTGAGCCTGGGTGCGCGGGAGTCAGGTCAGCGGGTTACTTTGCCGGCCTTGATGCACGACGTGCAGACGTTCAGCCGCTTCGGGCTACCCGACACGGTCGCGTGTACCCGTTGGATGTTCGGGTTCCAGCGCCGGTTGGTCTTCTTCTTGGACCAGGGGACGTTGTGGCCGAATCCGGGCCTCTTGCCGCATATGTCGCATACCGCAGCCACTGGAGTTCGCTCCCAAGTTACGTCGATCAGGTGTACATGCCGATGTGGGCAACCGGAAAAGAGTACCTGACAAGCCCCAACACAGGCCAATTGCTGCAGGTCTTGCGATTGTCCAGGGGGTCGTCCCCCTTGTCATATGGTTGTGGGCGTGTCAGCCAGGCTCGGCGAGCAGGCGCCCACGCTCTGGGAGGCCTACGATGCGTGGTTGCGCCGGGCGACCAGCGTTATCGGTGACTCAGCCGACGCGTTGAACGCGATCAACGTCTTCCCGGTGCCTGACGCCGACACTGGGTCGAACCTCAAGCTGACCATGACTGGGATTTCCCAAGCGGTCCCCAAGCTGGAACAGGTCAGCCTGGATGCAGCCGTTCAGGCGGCGATCCTCAGTGCGCACGGCAACTCTGGAGCCATCGTCGCTGAAATGTTCGTCAGCGTCTGCCGGACTCTGGAGTACGACCTGCCGGCGTTGCAGTCGATGCCGCCGGGCACCCTCGTTGCCACATTGCTGCGGTCTGCGGCTGTCGCGGCACGACGCGCCGTTGCCCGACCGGTCGCCGGCACGATCTTGACAGTTGCCGACGAGGCCGCAGGTGCCGCCGAGGAGGCGGCGGTCAGCCAGCCTGATAATGCATTGGCCGTCGTGCTGGCGGCACAGCGCAGCGCTCACGAATCCTTGGCCCGTACGCCACAGCAGCTCGACGTCCTGGCTTCGGCCGGAGTTGTGGATGCCGGCGCCCAGGCGTACGTCCTGCTGATCGACGTACTGGGGGAAGTGCTCGGCGGAGCGCCGGCTCAGCCGCTGACAACCGTCGCTCCCCGCCCGGCTGGAAGGCAGCCTCAGGGGCCGCGAATGGCGAGCGAATACGAGGTCATGTACACGCTCCGCGGCGCTCAGGCGTCGGAGCTGGATGCGCTACGGGACCAGCTGTCAGAGCTCGGCCATAGCGTGGTCATTGTGGGTGACCAGGCCATCGCGCAGGTGCATGCCCACCTCGGCGAGGCGGGTGCGGCGATCGAGGCTGCGCTCCCGCTCGGTGATCTGAGCCAGATTCGGATCACGGCACTGCCGCCGCGTTCAGTGGCGGGTCAGCGAAGTGTCTTGGCCGTGGTAGCCGGTTCCGGGCTGGCTCAAGCCGTCGCTTCGCTCGGCGGTATACCGATACTCGCCACAGAGACTGGGGTTGCTGTCGATCAGCTGCAAGCGGCCGCTGAGCGAACCTGCGGTGATCTGGTGATCTTGCCCAACGCCATCGAGAACCTCGAAGGGGCCGACTCTGTTGCGGCTGAGTTGCGCCTGAATGGCCGCCGGGTCGGCATCATCCCGACGGTTGCCCAGGTACAGGGCCTGGCCGCCATGGCGGTGCATGAGCCATCGGCCGATTTTGAGTCGGTGGTCGTTGCGATGAGCAGCGCGGCCAGCCACGCTCGACACGGCGAGATCATCCTGGCTGAGAAGGCCACGATGACACCGGTCGGACGCTGCCAGCCAGGCGACGTGCTCGGCGCCGTCCAAGGAGAGGTGGTTGTCATTGGCACCTCGATGGCAGAGGTGGCCTGGCAGGTGGTCGATCGGCTGCTCATTGCCGGTGGGGAGCTGCTGACGCTCGTCCGCGGGCGCGACGCCGACGACAATCTTCTGCCCGACCTCGCGTCTCGCGTGCGCGAGATGTCCCGCACCCTCGATCTCGAGATCGTGGACGGAGGGCAGCCGCGCTATCCACTGCTGCTCGGCGTGGAATGACCATGCTGACATTGGTCCCTTCACCATGGCGCACTGACGCCTTCCGGCGGCTGGCGACCCGCCTCGAGAACGTCGTCGGCGCTAAGACCGCCAAGCAATTCGAGCCGCTGAAGATCTTCACCGTGGGTGATCTGATGCGGCATGTGCCGCGCCGCTACTTCTCAGGCACCGAGCTGAGCGACCTCGCCCTACTCCAGGAAGGGGAGGAAGTTGCGGTCATGGCGGAGGTGGTGGACGCCCGTACGTTCAACCTTCCTGATCGGCCCAACTATCGGCTGCCGAGCAAGCCGCGACTCGAAGCCACCATCACAGACCATCGAGGTAGGTTGACCTGTACTTTCTTCGGGCAGCCGCGTCTCATCAAGTACTGGCAGGCCCAGCTACTCCCCGGTGCCAGGGGCATCTTCGCCGGCAAGGTAACGAGATTCAACGGCAGACTGCAGCTCGCGCATCCGGACTTCGTCATTCTCGACGAACACGGGGCCGTCATCGGCGGCGCTGCGCACAACGCGTCATTGGCGGCGGCCTCAAGATCACCGCTTGTCGGCCTCTACCCGATGACGGGCAAGCTACGCACCTGGACCATCGCCGACTGCGCAGCCCTGGCCCTGGAGTCGCTGGCGGGGATGGGGGATCACGCTACCGGGTTGGGTTCGCCAAGCGGCCAAGGTGGTGGACCTGGAGGCGGCTTTCCGAGCAGTGCATCAGCCGACGGATGAAGCGGTCGTCGCCCAGGGCCGGAACCGCCTGCGGTTCGACGAGGCGTTCGCTCTGCAGCTCACCATGGCCTACCGGCGGGCTGACGCCGCGTCGCATCGGGCGGTAGCACGTACCCCGAAGTCCGAGGGACTGCTCGAGGCATTCGACGAGCGGTTGCCGTTCATCCTCACCCAGGGCCAGATCACGGTGAGTGAGGAGATCATGGCTGACCTGGGCCGGACTCGTCCCATGCAGCGACTGCTGCAGGGAGAGGTTGGGTCAGGAAAGACGCTGGTGGCGCTGCGCGCGATGCTGGCGGTGGTCGATGCCGGCGGTCAGGCCGCACTGCTGGCGCCAACCGAGGTGCTGGCCGCTCAGCACTTCCAGACCATCACGCGCATGCTCGGCGAGTTGGCCACCGGCGGCACTCTTGGCGCGCCGGAGCAGGCGACCGGTGTCGTGCTGATCACTGGGTCCTCCTCCGCGGGACGCCGTCGGGAGGCAACGATGCAAGCGGCCGCGGGCGCGGCTGGGATCGTCATCGGCACTCACGCTTTGCTCAGCTCCGATGTGCAGTTCGCCGACCTCGGGCTGGTCGTGGTCGATGAGCAACATCGTTTCGGGGTGGAGCAGCGTGCCGCATTGAGCGCCAAGGCGGACTCGCGGCCGCATGTCCTGGTGATGACCGCGACGCCGATCCCGCGCTCAGTGGCGATGACCGTCTTTGGTGACCTGGAGACCTCGACGTTGCGGGAGATTCCGGCAGGGCGGGCTGAAGTGGTCACCGTTGTCGTGGATGCGGTTCACCAGCCATCCTGGGTGCAGCGGGGCTGGCAGCGCATCGTGGAGGAGGTGGGCCGAGGTCGCCAGGCGTACGTGGTGTGCGCTCGGATCTCTTCCAGCAGTTCGTCCGGCACGGACGGGGAAAACCTTGGTGGCAACGCTGACGGCGTCGCAGCGCCCGCGGTAGCAGTCGAGGACCTGTTTGAAGAGTTGCGTAACGGTCCACTTGCCGGGTTACGGGTCGAGATGGTGCACGGCCAGTTGCCGAGCGAGGAGAAGGACGCGGTCATGGGCCGCTTCGCCGGGGGCAAGACCGACGTACTGGTCGCCACGACGGTGATCGAGGTTGGGGTGGATGTGCCCAACGCCTCGGTCATGGTGATTCATGACGCTGACCGCTTCGGTATCTCCCAGCTGCACCAGCTGCGCGGCCGGATCGGTCGGGGGGCCCACCCAGGAGTCTGCTTGATGCTCACCACCGCGGCTGAGCAGAGCTCAGCGCGCCAGCGGCTGGATGCTGTGGCCTCGACACGAGATGGCTTCGCCCTTGCCGAAGTTGACCTCGAGCAGCGTCGTGAAGGAGATGTGCTGGGCGCCAGCCAGTCCGGGAGCCGATCAAGCCTGAAACTGCTCCGAGTGTTGAAAGACGCCGATGTGATCGCCAAGGCCCGCACTTTGGCGGAGCGGTGCATCGCCCAGGATCCGGAGCTGAGCGATCCGGGATTGGCTGACATCGTGACTGATGTGGAGATGGACGCCGCAGGGGACTGGCTGGAGCGCAGTTGAGCCGGATCATTGCCGGGTCTCGAGGCGGGCAGCGGATCGCGATGCCACCGGGCGACCGTATCCGCCCGACCACTGATCGGGTCCGCGAGGCTTTGTTTTCGGCCATCGCCGCCTGGGCGGGCACAGCAGCCTCGCCCGCCGAACAGTCCCTCGACGGCCTGGCTTTCTGCGATTTGTACGCCGGCTCGGGCGCTGTCGGGCTGGAGGCGGCCAGCCGTGGTGCCGGTCGAGTGTTGCTGGTTGAGCGCGACCCTCGCATGGGACAGCTCAGCAGGCGCAATGCCGAAGCCCTCGGTTTGGCCGTCGATATCGTAGTCTCGCCGGTCGAACAGGTGCTGCGGAAGTCTTCGGCTCTGCCATTCGATGTCATCTTCGCCGACCCGCCGTACGAGCTGGACACCCCAACCGTCAGTACCCAGATCGAGCAACTCGTGACCAACGCATGGGTGGACGAAGGCTCCTTGATCGTTGTTGAGCGATCCCGCCGCTCACCGAAACTGGTTTGGCCGGATCTGGCTGCGAAGCGCTGGACTCGGGCCTACGGTGAGACCATCTTGGCCTTTGGATCACTTGATCCTGAGCCTGGCGGAGACGAGGAGGAGGCATGACCCGAGCTGTGTGTCCGGGATCCTTCGATCCTGTCACTCATGGACACCTCGACGTTATCGAGCGGACCGCGCGGGTGGTAGCTGACGTGGTGGTGGCTGTGGGCACCAACATCTCCAAGAACGCCCTTTTCACTCCAGATGAGCGGGTCGAGATGCTCACTGAGGAATGCGCGCAGTGGAACAACGTCGAGGTGACCCCATTCGATGGGCTGCTGGTGGATTTCTGTGCAGCTCAAGGCATTGACATCATCAGCAAAGGCTTACGGGCCGCCGATTTCAGCTATGAGCTGCAGATGGCTCAGATGAATCGGAAGCTAACCGGTGTGGACACCATGTTCCTGCCCACCGCGCCGCAATGGGCCTTCGTCTCGTCCTCTCTGGTCCGCGAGGTGGCTACGTTGGGTGGCGACGTCACCGCATTCCTGCCAGCCAAAATCGCCGCCCGCACGATGGCGCGGGTTGCGTCTCGGAATGCGGGAGCAGCAATGGATGTGTGAGACAGGGCCCATCTGCGCAACACTAGGGAGCAGGGCACACTCGGAAAGGGGACGAGCGTGGTGGCTTTGGGGGTAGGAACGTCCATGATTGGGCGAGGGACGGCTGAAGAGAAGCTCGCGTATCTGCGTGAGCTCATTCTCAACGCGCGCGCCATGCCGATGTCGGCATCGTGCGTGATCAATCGAGGCGAAGTCCTGGCGGCAATCGATGATCTGATCGAGAACCTGCCGGAGGAAATCGCCGAGGCACAACAAGTCATCGACCGGTCGGCATACAAGATTGCCGAGGGCGAGGCTGAAGCAAGCCGGATTCTGGCCGAGGCGCGAGATCACGCCGCCAACTTGGCCCAGCACAGCGAGGTAATCCGGCTAGCCGAGCAAATCGCTGCTGACATGCGGTCCGAGGCTGATCAGGAGGCCTCGGCTCTGCGCCGGGAGACCGATGAGTTCATCGACGCTCGCATGGCCGGTTTCGAGTCGGTGTTGCACAAGACGGCGAGCCAAGTGCGGACCGCTCGTGCCCGGCTGGCAGAGCGAAGTGGCTTGGATACCGGAGAGCTGCCGAGGCTCGACAAGCGCACATTCGTGGAATAGTCCGTCTCGGGGCCGAGGAGTTCCACCCTCGATCCCATACAGGGAAGTCGATGCGTAGTTTGGCTCCGCGGCCTACCCGCCGGTAGGGTTGGGCGTCGGTCACGACGAAGAGCGGGACCGCTCGGCTTGGAAGGATTGCGATGAGTTCGCCGCATCGCCCGCTGAACCCCCGCTCGGGTTTGGTCGTCGACACCCACGAACTGGGCCGTCGTGCGGGCGCAATGAAGGTGATTCGAACATCCGTCGAGGCTCCTGCGGACCTGCGAATTGGCGTGATCGGTGTACCACTCGGATCGCCAGTCGAACTCGATATTCGGCTTGAGTCGGTGGTCGAAGGAGTGCTGGTCAGCGGCAGCGCCACGGTCGAGGTCCGCGGGGAGTGCGTGCGGTGCCTTGGTGACATTTCCGACGAGCTGGAGGTCGGCATCCAAGAGCTGTACGTCTACCCAGGCGTCGAGCCGGACGATGACCTCGCTAGCCGGTTGGAGAACGACCTCATCGACCTCGAGCCGCTGTTGCGTGACGAGGTGGTGCTTGATTTGCCATTCCAACCCTTGTGCCGGGATGACTGCTCGGGGTTGTGCGTCGAATGTGGCGCCAATCTCAACAACGATCCCGCACACCGCCACGAGGCGCATCTCGACCCGCGATGGGAAGCGCTGCGAGGCCTTGAGGGTGGAGGCAGCGAATCTTACGATGTTTTACAGACTGCCCCACGGGCAACGAAATTTCCGGGCAAGAGCGCCCGGAGGAACCAGGAGTGAAGTCGTGGCGGTTCCCAAGAGGCGAATGTCGCGAAGCAACACGCGACACCGCCGTTCCCAGTGGAAGGCGTCCGTGCCCGCATTGGTGACCTGTGCGAACCCGGCTTGCCGGCAGAAGCACCTGCCCCATGTGGCATGTCCATCGTGCGGTCAGTACGGGCCACGGGGAGCCCGTCGACAGGTTCTCTCGTCCTGATGCGGTCAGAGGCGACTGCCATTCGCCTACCCGCAGGGGAACTGCTGACCGAGCTTGGGATGAGTGTTGATCCCGAGCTGCTCGACCGCGCGCTGACACACCGCTCGTACGCGTACGAGCAAGGTGGATTGCCCACCAATGAGCGCCTTGAGTTTCTCGGTGACTCGGTGCTTGGTCTGGTCGTGACCGAGCACCTGTTCGTCACCTACCCAGACCTGTCAGAGGGCCAACTCGCCAAGCTGCGCGCCGCCGTGGTCAACTCCCGGGCTCTGGCCGACGTTGCCCGCCAGCTCGACCTGGGTGCCGTCATCCACCTGGGTCGGGGCGAGGAGAGCACCGGAGGCCGGGATAAGTCCTCCATCCTCGCCGACACCATGGAGGCGGTGATCGGCGCTGTCTTTCTGCAGCACGGCATCGATGCCGCACGGGGGCTCGTGCACCATCTGTTTGACCCTTTGATGGCGGAGGTGGCCACCCGCGGCGCCGGCCTGGACTGGAAGACCAGTCTTCAGGAAATCGCCTCGATGAGCGGCCTCGGCGTACCGGTCTACGACGTCGTCGAGTCCGGACCGGACCATGCCAAGACGTTTCAGGCGACGGTCAAAATCGACGATCAGAGCTATGGACCAGGCGCCGGCCGCAACAAGAAGGAAGCCGAGCAGAACGCCGCAGCCATTGCCTTCGCTGCGCTGAAGGGCGGGCGCGGCTCCGGCCCGCTCCCGACTCGCTGACACAGCCAGCGCGATCGGTGCCCGAGCTTCCTGAGGTCGAGGTGGTACGTCGCGGTCTTGCCAGCGGCGTCGCCGGCCGCCAGATCGCTCGGGTACGCGTACTCCATCCACGGCCGGTTCGTCGTCACCTGACCGGGCCCGCAGACTTCGAGCTGCAGACTGCGGGGCGCACTTTGGCGGAGCCCCGCCGGCGCGGCAAGTATCTCTGGTTGCCATTCACCGATGGCGACGCAATCCTGGCTCATCTGGGCATGAGCGGGCAGTTCCGGCTCGCTGATTCCGATGCTCCGCTGGTGCCCAACACCCGGATCATCTTCAGTTTCACCGACGGCGAACCGGGCCTCCGGTTCATCGATCAGCGCATGTTCGGTGGGCTTTCGCTCTCCCCCGGAGGTGCCGAACTGCCGCCCGAGATCGCCCACATCGGTCGCGACCCCTTCGACGCCGAGTTCGATCTGGCCGACGTCGTGGCCCGGTTGCGACGACGGCAGACCGCCATCAAGAGGGCACTGCTGGATCAGCAGCTGGTATCAGGCATCGGCAACATCTACGCAGATGAGGCACTGTGGGCCGCTCGAATGCACTACGCCCGCCCGACCAACACGATGTCGCGTGCCAAGGCCGCCAGCGTGATCACAGCCGCGGCGACGGTCATGACGAAAGCGTTGACCGACGGTGGCACCTCCTTCGACGCCCTCTACGTGGATATCAATGGATCCAGCGGCTACTTCGATCGTTCGCTCGCGGTCTACGGACGTGAAGGCGAGCCGTGCCCCCGTTGCGGAACACCGATCCGGCGAGAGCCGTTTATGAATCGGTCGTCGTATCGATGCCCGCGCTGCCAACGTGCCCCACGTGGCCTAGTCACGCGCGAGGCGCGAAGGGCGGCGGATCCAGAGCGCGATACGCAAGCAGCTCCAGAAATAGTTGGGTATTGACTAACGATGATGGAACGCCTCAAGCACTACGTTCTAGTACGCCATGGGCATAACTGGATTCAGCTCTTCCGGTTCGGCCTCGTTGGCGCATCTGGCGTTGTCGTCAACCTGTTCGTCGCGATCATGTGCAAGAAGCTGGGTCCCGATGAGAATGGCATCTTCTTCGACCTGCCGTTGACCGACTTCAATGTCCGCTGGTACCACGTCTACTCGACGATCGCGTTCCTGGTCGCCAACTTGTGGAACTTCGAACTCAACCGGCTGTGGACTTTTCGTAGCGCCAAGCACGCCGGCTGGTTTCGCGAGTACTTCCCCTTCCTCACGGTTGGCATCCTGGCCCAGACGATCGGTCTGGGTATCCTCACCCTGCTGATGCATCCCGATTCGATCTTCTCGCTCTCGCAGACCTTCTTCGACAACTCCACCGGCTTCCGTACTCGTTTCTACTGGGCCCAGCTGATCACAATCGCGGTCGTCACCCCACTGTCGTTCCTGCTGAACAAGTTCTGGACTTTCTCCGCCGTACGCGGCAAGAACAAGGTCGGTGCCACTGCGGAGGAAACCGTCGAGACCGGGCATCCGACCGCTGGCGTCTAATGGTCGGTCCGACGGCAATCGGGGACCCGCCCTGCGACTTACCGGGCGTCTCGACATCTGTCAGTTACAGTGAGGTCGCCTTTCCGCAGCTGGATCTTCGCCTGAGCTCACACCGTCGAGAGGTGGGACGTTGTACCTCAAGAGCCTGACCTTGCGCGGATTCAAGTCCTTCGCATCGGCGACGACTCTCAACTTCGAACCTGGCATTACCTGCGTTGTCGGCCCTAACGGTTCCGGCAAGTCCAACGTGGTCGATGCTCTCAGCTGGGTGATGGGTGAGCAGGGCGCCAAGTCGCTGCGCGGCGGAAAGATGGAGGACGTCATCTTTGCCGGCACCTCCGGACGGGCTCCGCTAGGCCGTGCTGAGGTCGTGCTCACCATCGACAATTCCGACGGCGCCCTGCCCATCGACTACTCCGAGGTCACCATCTCGCGAACGATGTTTCGCAACGGCGGCTCGGAGTACGCCATCAACGGCAACGTGACGCGGCTCCTGGACATCCACGATCTGCTGAGCGACTCCGGCATCGGCCGGGAGATGCACGTCATCGTCGGCCAGGGGCAGCTCGACTCCATCTTGCAAGCCACCCCGGAGGGTCGCCGTGGCTTCATCGAAGAAGCGGCTGGGGTGCTCAAGCACCGCAAGCGCAAGGAGAAGGCCGTCCGCAAGCTCGAGGCCTGCGAAGCGAACCTGAACCGGCTGTCTGACCTGATCGATGAGATCCGGCGGCAGCTGAAACCGCTTGGCCGACAAGCCGAAGTGGCGAAGAAGGCGGCCATCATCCAGGCTGAGGTGCGCGACGCCAAGGCGCGGTTGCTAGCCGATGACTTGCTCCATGCCACGCAGGCGCTGCAGTCGGAGCTTGCGGATGAGCGGGCAATGAACGAGCGCCGCCGGGCCCTCGAGCAAGCGCTGGACGCGGCCCGGGTGGCCGAGGTGGCCGCCGAAGAAGCCGTACGGGAGGGCGTGCCGAGGCTGGCGGCCGCCCAGGAGACCTGGTATTCCCTCGCCGCTCTGCGGGAGCGCGTCGCCACCACGCTCTCCATTGCACGGGAACGGATGCGGCAGGCAGAGGACGACCCAGGAGAGCTCCTCGTGGTACGCGATCCGGACGAGCTGGACCGCGAGGCTGCGCGGGTTGCCGCCCAGGAGAATGAGCTGTCTGGTCAGCTCGAGGAGAAGGCCGCAACGTTGCAGGCTGCCACGACTCACCGAAGCGCCTGCGAGGATGCCCAGCGCGCCGAGGAGAACCGGCTGGCGGCGCTCATCCGTGCGGCTGCTGACCGGCGTGAAGGGCTGGCCAGGCTCACCGGACAGGTCAACTCGCTGCGTAGTCGTGGCGAAGCGGCCGAGGCGGAGATCAGCCGGCTAACCGCTGCGCAGCGGCAAGCCGCCGAACGGGCCGAACAAGCCTCCCGGGCGTTCACCGCACTGGAGACCAAGGTTGCTGGCCTTGATGCTGGTGAGTTCGGCCTGGATGCAGAGCACGAGTCGGCGCTCGAGGCGCTGGACGGGATCGAGAAGCAGCAAGCCGAACTGCGGCGTCAGGACCAGGTCGCTACCCAGGAGCGGGCGGCCCTGGCGGCGCGCGTGGAGGCGCTGCGCGTCGGGCTGAACGGCAAGGACGCAACCTCTGCCCTGTTGGCCGCCACCGATCGGCTGAACGGATTGCTGGGGTCAGTCGCCACGCTGGTCAGGGTGCAGTCCCCCTACCAGGCGGCCATTGCAGCGGCTTTCGGCTCGGCCGCCGACGCTGTAGCCGTAACCGGCCTCGATGCGGCCATGGCCGCGTTCGACCATCTCAAGGCCGAGGATCTGGGACGCGCAGGACTGTTGCTTGGCGGAGTGGTCGAAACCGAGCGGACCGACAACTGGCCGGCGCTTCCGTCCGGGGCACAGTACGCCGTCGACCTGGTGGAGGTACCTGATCAGCTCACCCCAGCAGTGCAGCGGGTGCTGCGGAAGGTCGCGGTAGTCGAGGGTTTGCCGGCAGCTCAGAGTCTTATTGCTCAGCTGCCCGATGTCGTCGCCGTCACCCGCGAGGGGGACGTTCTCAGTGCTCACTTCGCCGCTGGCGGATCGTCGGCGAACCCGACGCTGATCGAGGTGCAGTCCGCGATCGACGACGCCGAGCAGCGATTGACTGAGGCCAGTCACGCATGCGAGCGGCTGCGCTTCGCTGATAGCCAGTTGGACGAACAGCATCGTCAGGCCAGTGCCACAGTCGAGGTCACGCTTGCCAAGCTCCATGAGTCCGACGCTGCGATGGCGGCGGTGGCCGAGGAGCTTGGCCAGCTCAGCTCGACCGCCCGCTCGGCGTACGACGAAGCCGAGCGGCTGCGGCAGGCCATCGACGACGCGGCGGAAGCACGCGACCGTGACGTCGCCGGGCTCACCGACCTCGAGCACCGGCTCGAGCTCGCCGCGGAGACCGTGGATGAGATGGACCCTGACCCCGCTGAGCGTGACCGGTTGGCCGAGCAGGCCAGACTCGCTCGCAGTGCGGAGATGGATGCTCGCCTGGCGCTGCGGACGTTAGAGGAGCGAGCGCGGGCCCTTGCTGGTCGAGCCGATGCGCTGCGCCGCGCCGCTGAGGCCGAACGCCAGGCGCGACTCCGTGAGATCGCCCGCCGCGAGCGACTGGCGCGTGAGGCACGTACCGCGGCTGCCGTACACGCCGGGGGAACATTCTTGGCCCAGCTTCTCGAACGCTCCCTAGCACTGGCGGCACGCGAACGGTCTCAGGCGGAGGTTATGCGAACCGACGCTGAGGCCGCACTCAGTGCCGTGCGCGGGTCCGTACGCTCACTGACGCGGGACTTTGAGTCATTGGTTGATGCGGCCCATCGAGACGAAATTGCGAGGGCCGAGCAGCAGATGAGGGTCGATGCTCTGGCGGAGCGGGCCATGGCCGAGCTCGGCCTCGAAGCGACGAATCTGTTGGCCGAATATGGACCGAACCAGCCGGTTCCGGTGCTCACTTGGGAGGACGGCAGCGCCGTCGCCAGCGAGGAGGGCGAACCGTCTTCGTCTGGGCCCGAGCCCGTGCCGTACGTTCGCGAGCTACAAGAAAAGCGACTGCGGACCGCTGAGCGCGAGCTCAGTCTGCTTGGCCGGGTCAATCCGCTCGCCCTGGAGGAGTTCGATGCTCTGGAAGCCCGACACAGGTTCCTCTCCGCACAGTTGGAGGACCTGCGCAAGACCCGCCGAGATCTCCTCGAGATCATCGTCGAGGTCGACAACAGAGTGGAGCGGGTATTCGCGGAGGCATACGCCGACATTGCGGCCGCGTTCGAGCGTGTCTTTGCTCGGCTCTTCCCCGGCGGGGAGGGCCGGCTGCTCTTGACTGAGCCGGGCAACTGGCTGGCCACGGGGGTCGATGTCGAGGCGCGACCGCCGGGGAAGAAGATCAAGCGGCTTTCGTTGCTGTCCGGTGGTGAGCGCGCCCTGGTGGCTGTCTGCTTCCTCATCTCGCTTTTCATCGCACGGCCCAGCCCTTTCTACATTCTTGATGAGGTCGAGGCCGCTCTCGACGACACCAATCTCGGTCGCCTGCTGGAGATCTATGAGGAGCTGCGGGCGACAAGCCAACTACTGGTGATCACTCACCAGAAACGGACGATGGAGATCGCGGACGCCTTGTACGGGGTCAGCATGCGCGGTGACGGAGTCTCAACCGTGATCTCTTCACGGCTTCGTGAAACCGAGTCCGTCGCCTGACCTGCACTATGACGGGCATCCCGCTTCGCCGACTCCAGGAGTTCGCGGGTGAGGTCCGCGGGGCCTGGGCGCTCGTCGCGAGCGCCGCAGGAGGCGAATCTGACGGGAGTCTGTCGGAGTGCAATCCAAGGTTGTGATGAAATCGAGAGCAAGAACCCGGCGTTTCAATAGCGACATCGTGATCTTGGCTTGGCAGACTATCGGCCCGAGAGCTGTTCCACCGGCACCGCCCGCATTGCAGTTGCGGTAGTACGACCCGTAAGACAGTTCCTTCCCCGTACCGCTTGACATTGACTGTCTGAAAGGGGTGTTCGTGACCTCCATCGTTGTCGCCATGTTCGTGACCTTGGTTGTAGCAGCCTGCACCGTGGCCCTGGTCCTGCTCGGAATGGAGGGCCGGGGCAAGCAACGTGCACCGCGGCTGGCCGACCGGGCGGCCCGGGCGGCAGAGCATCTCAATGGTGACGGAGAGCCTCCCGCTCGCTTCATCAAGATGATCGGGTCCACCCGCGGTCGCTGAGCGGGGGAGCCGGTCCGTCCTCGCCTAGGATGAGCCGGTGGATGCGACAACTCTGTGGTTGGTCGTTGGCGTCATTCTGCTGGCAGCTACCCTTCTCGTCGGTTTCGTCGCCGTCGGCCGGCGCCGAGCGCTCCGTACGGGTGAGCCGCCGCCCAGCCTTGAAAAGCCTCCACGTGGGTTGGAGAAGCCGGCCGAAGACTCCGGTGATGAACCCTCCGCCACGCAGGTTGACGTCCGAGCCGCGCCGCCGGAAGTCGAAATCGGAGATATCGATCTGGCTCCGGAGGCGCCGGAGCTGGAGCGCCCCGAAGCTCCGGAGAACCGGCTGTTACGCCTGCGCCGCCGGCTGGCAGGTTCCAATAGCGCGCTAGGCCGCGGCCTGCTGCTGTTGATCAGTCGTGATCGGATCGATGAGGACACCTGGGAGGAGTTCGAGGCAACGCTCATCACCTCCGACCTTGGGGTCGCACCAGCGACTGAACTGGTGGAGTCGTTGCGCAGCAAACTACGGGTCGAGGGGATTTCCGAGCCGGGACAGGCAAAGGCGATTCTGCGAACCGAGTTGATCAAGCTGGTCGATCCCACCATGGATCGCACTCTCCATGCAGACCGGGCCGAGCAGCCTGCGGTCGTCATGGTGGTCGGAGTGAACGGCACCGGCAAGACCACGACCGTGGGCAAGCTTGCCCGGGTGCTGGTCGCCGAGGACAAGGATGTGTTGCTGGGGGCTGCCGACACCTTCCGGGCGGCCGCGGCGGATCAGCTCGAAACCTGGGGGAGCCGGGTTGGAGTGCCGACCGTGCGAGGGGCGGAGGGGGCGGATCCGGCTAGCGTTGCTTTCGAGGCTGTCAAGGCCGGCATCGAGCAAGAGGTCGACGTGGTGCTGATTGACACTGCGGGTCGGCTGCACACCAAGGTTGGGCTGATGGATGAGCTGGGCAAGGTCAAGCGGGTGATCGAGCGCCAGGCGCCGGTTGGTGAGGTGCTCCTGGTACTCGATGCCACCACGGGTCAGAACGGGCTTACCCAGGCTCGGATCTTTGCCGAGGTGGTCGACGTCACCGGCATTGTGCTCACCAAGCTGGACGGGTCGGCCAAGGGCGGCATCGTGGTTCAGGTGCAGCGGGAGCTGGGTGTTCCGGTCAAGCTGGTCGGCCTCGGCGAAGGTGCAGATGATCTTGCACCGTTTGACGCGGAGGTTTTCGTTGATGCCTTGTTGGAGGAGCAGGCCGCATGACGAGCATCTTGCACCCACCAGTCGAGGGTGCTGCGTTCGACGCGTTCCTGCAGAACTCAGCGCCAGCCAGTCGGGATCATGAAAGGTGGCGGCCGGACGATGGCACCATGCCGGCCCTTTACCTCAGCCATGGTGCCCCGCCGGTCTTCAATGACGCGCACTGGATGGACCAGCTGTTTGCCTGGTCGCGGTCCTTGCCGAAGCCAACGGCGATCCTGATCGTGAGCGCCCATTGGGAGGCCGCGCCGCTTGCCCTCTCCGCGCCAGCAGCCGGGACCCAGCTGATCTATGACTTCAGCGGATTCGGTCGGCGGTATTTCGAGATGACCTACCAGACGCCTGACGCGTCAGCGCTCGCGGCAAAGATCACCGCGCTGATGTCGGACACCGAACCGGTTCACGAGCATCCGAGTCGTGGTCTTGACCACGGTGCCTGGGTGCCGCTCAAGGTGATGTATCCGTACGCGGACGTGCCGGTACTGCAACTCAGCATGCCCACCCACCATCCGGATCGGCTGTTTCGAATCGGACAGCAGTTGCGGACGCTGCGCGAGGAGGGAGTGCTGATCATCGGATCGGGCTACATGACCCATGGCCTACCCTTCCTCGGCCGCGACAGTTGGGAGCACAATGTGATACCCGGCTGGTCCCGCGATTTCGATGCCTGGGCAGCAGAGGCCCTGGCGGCGGGACGGATCGACCTGCTGGCCGACTTCCGGCACGCACCGGGGATGCCGTACGCGCACCCAACGGTCGAGCATTACACGCCGATCTTCGTCACGTTCGGCGCGGCGACCGATCCCACAACACCACCCAAGGTCGTGATCGACGACTTCCAGATGGGACTTGGCGAAGCGGTCGTTCCAGGTCAGCTGAGTAGCTTCGCTGCGCTCTCATTCGGCCACGCGGCTCGCCCCCAACTGGATGCGCGCAGCTCAGCCCTGATTTCGCATCACCAGTGCGACCAGGGAGGTGCGTTCGGCCTTTGTGGAGCACAATCGTGATGCAAATTCAGGGAGTCCTGAAGGTCTTACAAGGGTCGGCCCAGGTTCAATGCTGTGTCTGAGTCCGCGTAATACCCGAACCGCTCGACATCGATGTACCCGCTTGATCGGTAGAGGCCGACGGCGGCGACCTGTGGTTGGCCAGTCTCCAGGAGCAGCCAGTCGGCGCCAGAGGCAGCCGCGCTTGCCTCAAGAGCGGCCAACGTAAGCCGGGCGAACCCGCGTCCTCGTACGCCTTCGCGTACGAACATGCGCCTGATCTCGGCTGGTCTCCGCGCCACCCGAGGCACTCCAGGAGTTCGAAAGCGCCAACCGCCCATAGCGACCGCTTTCCCGTCCAGGTAGCCCACGAAGAATGCTCCATGCGGAGGCGTGAAGTCGGACGTCTGGAACGGAGTCTGGTCCGGTGAGCCATAGATCTGGGTGTAGAACTCCTGAGCCTGCTCTTCCAGCGTTGCAACATCCGGGTGCTCGTAGGGCACCTGCAGCATCTCGAACTCCCCAGCCACCCGCCAATCGTAGGCAGCCGTCCAGGTGCTTTGAGGGCCCGAGACAGCGTGGCAGGTTAGTAGGCTGAGTCAGTCCAACCCCAGACGTAAGGACACTCGTGTTCGACACCCTGCAAGACCGCCTTGCCGCGACGTTCAAGAACCTGCGCGGCAAAGGCCGACTGTCCGAAGCCGACATCGACGCAACGGCCCGCGAGATCCGGGTGGCGTTGCTCGAGGCCGACGTCAATCTGTCGGTAGTGAAGGACTTTGTCGCCGCGATCAAGGAGCGAGCCCGCGGCACCGAGCTATCCGGAGCAATAAATCCTGCCCAGCAAGTCATCAAGATCGTCAATGACGAGCTGATCGCCATTCTCGGCGGCGAAACCAGACTGCTGCGTTTCGCCAAACGGCCGCCGACCGTGATCATGCTTGCCGGTCTGCAGGGTTCGGGCAAGACGACGCTGGCAGCCAAGCTCGGCTTGTGGCTGAAGGAGCAGGGCCACTCGCCGCTGCTGGTCGCGGCTGACTTGCAGCGGCCGAACGCGGTCAATCAGTTGCAAGTGGTCGGCCAGCGAGCCGGCGTTCACGTCTACGCGCCCGAGCCCGGCAATGCCTCGTCGCGGAGCGACATCGATCAACTGAGCGGTGACCCGGTTGCGGTTGCCCGATCCTCGATCAGCGAGGCGGAGCGTCGCCTCTATGACGTGGTCATCGTCGACACCGCCGGCCGGCTCGGCATCGACGCCGAGATGATGCAGCAGGCTGCTGACATCCGCGATGCCGTTCATCCGGACGAGGTGCTCTTCGTGGTCGACGCGATGATCGGCCAGGACGCAGTCAATACAGCGAACGCGTTCGCCGAGGGCGTGGGTTTCGACGGCGTCGTACTCACCAAGCTGGACGGTGACGCCCGCGGCGGTGCTGCCCTCTCCATCGCACGTGTCACTGGCAGTCCGATCATGTTCGCCTCCAATGGGGAGGCGCTGAAGGACTTCGACGTGTTCCATCCGGACCGGATGGCGAGCCGGATCCTGGGCATGGGCGACATGCTTACGCTGATCGAGCAAGCCGAGAAGACCTTCGACGCCGAGCAGTCTGCCAAGGCGGCCGCCAAGCTGGCTGGCCACGGGGGAGAGTTCGGGTTGGCCGATTTCCTGCAGCAGATGCAGATGGTTCGCAAGATGGGCCCGCTGTCGAAGGTCTTCGGGATGCTGCCCGGGATGGGCGAGCTCAAGGACCGGATCGCTGGCATCGACGAGCGTGACGTCGATCACATCGAGGCGATCATCCATTCGATGACGCCGGGCGAGCGCGAGAACCCCAAGATCATCGACGGCTCACGGCGGGCCCGGATCGCCAGGGGAGCCGGTGTCGAGGTCTCCGAGGTCAACACGCTCATCAATCGCTTCTTCGAGGCCCGCAAGATGATGAGTTCCCTGGCAACCGGCAATGTGCCTGGAATCCCGGGACTTGGCGGCCTGCCGGGCGCTCGACGACAACCGTCGCGCTCGCAGAAGAAGAAGGGTGGCCGAGGGGTCTCGGGCAACCCAGCCAAGCGCAACGCGGCCCAGCAACCGGCTGCCGCGGTTGATCCGGCGGCCGCATTCGGTGGCAGCGATATCGACCAGGCTGCCCTTGAGAAGGCGATGGCCGACTTCCAGCTGCCTCCTGAGCTGCGCAGTCGCTTCGGCAAGTAGCAGGTCATGCGCTCTGAGCGTGTCGAAGGGTCTGACCGCCTCCACTTCGCTGGTGTAGTGCTGCCTGAGGGCGAGCATCGCGAGCTCTGGGTGGTCGACGGTGTGATCCGTACTGAGCCGGTCGCCGACGCGCGGACTGTCGCCACCGGCGTCTGGCTCATGCCGGGCTTGGTCGATGCGCACTGTCACGTTGGCTTGGAGCGGCTGGGTGCCGTACCTGATGAGCGGGCTGAGGAGCACGCACTCGCCGACCGTGCCGCTGGGGCATTGCTGCTGCGGGACGCGGGCAGCCCGGCTGACACTCGATGGATAGACCAACGCGCCGATCTACCGAAGATCATCAGGGCCGGACGGCACATCGCGCGGCCGAAACGCTATCTCCGGAACTACGGCGAGGAAGTGGAGCCCAACGAGCTGGTCGCCGAGGTGGAGCGACAGGCCGCTCGTGGCGACGGCTGGGTGAAACTTGTCGGGGATTGGATCGACAGAGACATCGGCGATCTCACGCCCCTATGGCCGACTGATGTGGCGGGAGCGGCTATCAGTCGAGCGCACGAACTGGGCTGCCGCGTGACTGCCCACGTCTTCGGTGAGCAGGCAGTCAGCGAACTGGTTGCGGCCGGGATCGACGGGATCGAGCACGGAACCGGGATCGACGACGCCACCATCGTTTTGATGGCGGAGCATCAGGTCGCACTAGTCCCGACCATGATCCAGCTCGACCATTTCGAGATGTATGCCCAATCCGGGGAGGACAAATACCCGGAATACGCGAGGCATATGCGTGCTCTGTATGCCACTCGTCTTGACCGGTTCGCAAAGGCTCTGGACGCCGGTGTCCCGATCTATGCAGGTACTGACGCTGGTGGCGCTCTACCGCACGGCCTGGTCGGCAAGGAGATTGCCGCGCTGGGGCAATTCAGCTCTCCTGAGTACGCATTGGGCGCGGGTTCCTGGCGCGCCCGCGCCTGGCTCGGCCACCCGTCACGGCTCAGCGACGGAGCGCCGGCCGATCTGGTGGTCTTTGACGCCGATCCGCGTGTCGACCTCGCTGTGCTGAGCGCGCCACGCCACGTGATCCTGCGTGGTGCTGTGGTCGCCTGACCAAGCCCCAAATCAGTCGGCGATGTTGATCACCAGAGCCGCCGTGCGCTGTTCCGGCTGTGCCGAGATGACAGCTTCGAGCCCACGCGTCGTCTGAACCAGCTTGGGCTTGACCGGCGAACCGTTGAGCGTGGCCGACGTGACCGTCGCCCCATCCGGCAGGACCGCACCGATACGCAGGTCCATCCGGCCATGCCTGGTGACTGTGGTCGTGTAGCTCGAGCCGTGGTGCTCGGCGGCCACATCGATGGCAGACAGGCCAAGTTTGATGGTTTCTGCAGACGCTTTGGTCTCTCCGGCCGGCAGCTGCGGCACCACCGAGACACGGCCTCGACCAAGGTCGGGCGAGACACCGAGCCACTGGTGGATCACCGGCCAGAGAATGCCGTATGCGCCCCAGGCCTGCATCACCATGGATCGCTCGGTGAACAGTCGGTCGATGTTGGCCCCGAAATCGCCGCCAGGAACGATTTCCGGCATCGCCCCCGGCATCTCCCACAGGCTCCGGTCGAGCTGGCTGCGGGCGTTCCCAGCGGTGTATACGCCTTGCTGGCCGGCGCCGAGCCGGCCGTAGTTGCCCTCGCTTACCGCGGCAATAGCGCTGTTGAGTGTGAAGATGCTCCGCTCGCTGGGTACTGCTGAGACCACCGAGTCGCAGGACGCGCCGGGATTGCCAGCTGGAGCCGAGGTCGGCCCGGTGCCGGTGTGGTAGAGCCCCAGCGTGTTGGTGAAGCAGCGCCGCTCGTGCTGGGTGAGCGTGGTGTTGGCGTGCTTATCGGAGGCCAGTGGCGCCGATGGGCGGCCCGGTAGCGACGGCAGCACGGCGTCGGTGGGAGTGAGCCCGATCCAGTGCCGCTGGAACACCTTCTGGTTGCCCGGATCGTCCAACGAGTCCGCGTACGAGCGGGCACCGTCTGCGTCGTACCACCAGTCGTTCTCGAACTTGTCGAGCAGCGCCTTGGCCTTGTTGGTGGCCCAGCGCCTGGTCTGCCCGTCGCCGACTGCCTTGGCCAGATCGGCGAGGTCGGCGTAGCCGCGGATGGTGTACGCGGCGTTGTCGAGCTTCTCTTCACCCATTCCGGTGCGCTCGACGTTGCCCAACCCCTCGGGCCATCCGTCGCCGTCCTCATCGAGCGTTGCGACGTATCTCATCGCCTTGACGCTCGCCGGGTAGAGGTCCTTCAGGAACCTCTCGTCACCGGTCCAGCGCCAGACCAGCGCGACCGCAGAGGGGTACTTCGACGACTCGTCGGTGTTGCCCTCGTCAGCGTTCGCTCCGAAGAAGACCGCTCCGTCGGGCGTCACCTCGTGCACGATCTTTCCGCTGCCCTCATTGACAATCTCCGACACGTCCCGCAATGCCCGGAGGTGGTCCTTGATCGGCCCGAACTGTCCGGCAGCGACGGCGGGAAATGCCGTGTACTCGCCGTCCGTGCCGAACAGCCAGGTGTAGTCCGGCCAGCCGGCGCCAAGCCAGCGCATGGACCGCAAGGTCCCGGCTGGCGGTGGATACGCCTGACCAGCGTTCACCGCCCGCAGCTCTAAATCCTCTACCCGTTGCTCCGACGCAGCCAGCATCTGCTTGGACCAGGCCACGCTCCGGGCAAGCAGCGGGTTGCCAGGTAGCGAGACATCACTGCGGGCGTCCAGGCCCTCGCGGTAGCGCACGACACCCCGGATGGCAGCTTCGGGGTTGTCGAGCGCCTTACGCAGTGCGGCGCGCGCCTGCGCCGGGCCGGCAGCCGATCCACCGACGCCGAACCAGACGGTCTTCACCTGGCCGGCTTGTAGCTTCACCTTGTACGCGAGCTGGCCACCAACGCCCTTTCCGTACGCAGTGTCGTCACAGCGCTCCGGCTGCGGCGGTGCGCTCGGACCGGACGCCGGGCAGATCACCGCAGGGTCCTGCGGGCCCCGGAAGTTCTTTCCCGTCTTTGATGCGTTCGGGGAGAGGTCGCTCCCGAAGGCCGCGGCCCAGTCGTGGGACTGGAAGTTCGGCGACTGCGGCTTGCCCTCGTCCCGGAACAGCAAATGCTTACCCTGGACCGACACCGAGTCAGCGAGATTGACCAAGGTCTGGCTGGGCTCGGTCTCACCCCACGGGTAAGACGACAGCAGCTCTGAATGGGCGTCCGCGCGCAGCGTAATGGTCCGGGTGCGCTCGGCACGCAGACTGAGGCCCACAACGGCACCAGAGACGCCGCGAGGTACGAAGTCGGTGCGGCTCGCCGATACGCCGTCAGTGGTTGGCAGGTCGGCCCGCACATACCCCCAGCCCGAGGTGGTCTTGGCAGCCTCGCCGATCCAATCGCCGTTGATGTTGAACCACATGCCGTCAAGCAGCTTCAGATTCGGAAGCCAGAATCCGCCCATCTCGCCACGGGTATGGAAGCCAGCGGCGGGATAGCGACCGTCAGCCGTGCCGAGAGCCCACGCCCGGTCGGCAGTGACCACGAACCGTCGATCCGAGAGCCGCGTGGTCTCAGACAGCTCAGGTGAGCGTGCGATCGCCGGATCGACCACTGGGCCAGGAGCAGCCTGGGCGGGAACCGTAAGGGTTGCTGCTACGACTAGGAGGGAGGTGGCCGCGGTAGTACAGGCCAAGAGGCTCCCCCGAGAAGTGCGACGCACGATTAGCCTCTCCTTCGAACTGCGTGCGCGCAACGCGCCGCTCGAGAGGGAAGATGATGCGCTCAGCGCATTGATCGAGAAGCTGGACGCATCTCGCGCACAAGGACCAGATCTTCCTATCGGGTGCCGAACGTGCGGCGCAAGGGTGCAACGGAATTATTGAGTCGGAACAAATCCTGCGGGCTGGCTTGCGATGGAGCCGTCTGTGGCTGCGAGCGTCGGATGCGCGAGCAGCAAGCCCAAACAAAGTTGCGCAGTCGAGCAAGATGGGCAGCATGCGACGCGCCCAAGCCGCAGTGCTGATGCTGGTGGCGCTTTCCCTGATCTTCCCGGCGGTTCCGGCGTACGCGGAAGACCAGGTGATCGAGACCGAGCTGATGGTGCCGGGTACGCCCGAGGCCGACGGCAAGCCGGTCAAGCTTGATGCGACGATCCTGACCACAGACCCAGCCGCGGCACGCCCAGCCATCGTGCTGGCACATGGCTTTGGCGGCACCAAGACCGACAGCGAGCCGACGGCGCGCACCCTCGCTTTGGCCGGTTACACAGTGATCATCTACACCGCCCGCGGCTTCGGGGCATCCGGCGGCCGAATCCACCTGAACAATCCTGCGTACGAGGGAGCGGACGCGCGCAGGCTCATTGACCTGGCTGCCAGCCGCTCAGAGGTGGCCAAGGACGGCGATGATCCTGTAATCGGCTTCGCCGGCGCGTCCTACGGCGGAGCGTTGTCGTTTCTGGCCGCTGGTTTGGATCATCGCGTCGACGCCATCGTGCCGGCGTTCACGTGGCACAGCCTTCGGCAAGCGCTCTTCCCACAGCACCAGGTCGTCGGCGTAGCCCAGTCGCCGGCCGATGTCAGTCCAGCGAACCGCCAGGGCGTGTTCAAACAACGTTGGGCTTCCTTGTTGTTCTCCAATGCCGGCGGGCAACCAGCACCGACCGACCAGGAGTCCACCGGCACTGATGGGCTCTGCGGTCGGTTCGACCCCCAGCTCTGTCGGGGTTACCTCACCGCCGCTGAGACCGGCGAGGCGGACGAGGAGCTGAGCAAGCTGCTGGACGAATCTGGCCTGGAGAAGGTCGTGCCGGCGATCAAGGCGCCGACGCTCATCATTCAGGGCGAGGATGACACGTTGTTCCCCCTCGACCAGGCTGATGCGAACTTCCGAGGCCTGCCCGCAGATACGGCCGCGACGATGAAGTGGGTGGCCGGCGGCCACGACGCTGAGATCTCAGTCGACACGGTGGTCGATGATCTTGAAGCATGGTTTGGGCGCTACCTGAAGCGCAATGGCAGCGCCGCCGACGCCTCCTTTTCGGTACTCGTGCCGGAGACATCGCTGCTTGGGGAGGATCGCGGCACCCGCGACCCAGAGACCCTCCTTGTTCAGCCCTATCCAGGCCGCGGATCTGATCTCGCGGTTCAGCGAGCAGCACTGACCGGCGAGCGGCAAAGCATCATGGCTCCACCCGGCGGCGCGCCGGCGGCACTGACGAGCCTTCCTGGGACTGGCGGTGCCTTCGGCAGGGCCTCCAGCGTGGCCGGCTACGCGCTCGGCGTACTACCGGGTCAGTCGGCTGTCTTTACCAGCGAGCCGCTGACCGCGCCGCTGACGCTGATCGGCAGCAGTCGGATCGATCTTGACGTGACGGGAACCACCCCGACGGCCACCCTGTTCGCATCCCTCTGGGATCTCGGACCCGACGTCGAACGTACCGAGAACGGCCGGAGCAGTGTAGGTCCTAGTACGGCGGTGCTTCCGCAACTCGAGGTCGCACCACTCAAACTCGGCGGACTGGATCCCAACGAGCCCCTGCGAGTGACGGTCGCTCTGCCCGCGGTCTCCCACAAGGTTCCCGTCGGCCACCGCTTGCAATTGGTGATCTCCACAACCGACCAGGCGTACGCGAATGCGGTACAGGCGGCTCGTTACGAGGTGACGCTTGCCGGCGATCAGGCTGCGGCGATTCCGCTGCTTGCTACCACGGCACTGAACGCAAACACCCTGGACGTGCCCATTCCGCTGCTCATCGTGGTGGGTGCGCTGGCCGCTGCTTCGGTCATTGCTGGGATTGTGCTCTGGCGCAGACGCCGCGGAATTCACACAGATCCTGAGCTGGCCGATATTCCACTGGTTGTGAAGGACGTGGTGAAGACATACGGTGACGGGTTCCGAGCCGTGGACGGCGTGTCCTTCCGCGCCGAGGCCGGCCAGGTTGTCGGGCTGCTCGGCCCCAACGGTGCCGGAAAGACCACGGTGATCCGCATGCTGCTTGGCCTGATTCGGCCGGACTCGGGCTCGATCTACGTCAATGGCCAGCCGGTGCATGCGGGTGCCGATGTGCTCGGCTCAGTGGGTGCATTGATCGAGGGCCCTGGCTTCCTGCCGCATCTCAGCGGGATGGCGAACCTGATGGCGTACTGGCATGCGACCGGCCGCCCATTCGAGGAGGCTCATCTGGATGAGGCGTTGCAGATCGCTGGACTTGGTGCAGCCATCGACCGCAGAGTTCGCGGGTACAGCCACGGGATGCTGCAGCGACTCGGCATCGCCCAGGCCATGCTTGGCCTGCCGGCCCTCCTGGTACTGGATGAGCCGACCAATGGCCTCGACCCACCGCAGATCAAGGCGATGCGGGCTGTGTTGGCTGACTACGCCGCCGCCGGCCGTACGGTCGTCATCTCCTCCCATCTCCTGTCGGAGGTCGAGCACACCTGCACTCACGTCGTGGTGATGGACCAGGGCAAGGTGGTACTCACGGGCGCTGTCGAGGAGCTCACCGCGAGCGACACCGTTACGTTGATTGGACTGTCAGATGTCGGCGATGTGGGCGCCGCCGGTCGGACGTTGCAGGCTCGAGGTCTCCGGGCTGTACCTGAGGGCAAGCTGCTCCGTGTCACCGGCGACCTGCCGCGTCAGGCAATCGTGGCGGAGCTGGTCGCAGCCGGGTACGGCGTCGAGTCAGTGGACGGCCATCGTCAGCTCGAGGAGGTGTTCATGAGTCTTGTCGGCACAGCCGACCAAGAGCGTGAGCACAGTGACGAGGCCGCGCGATGAGCCTTGCCACCATTGCCCAGCCGGCACATCCGCCGCTGCCACTCAGGGCCGAGATCGGACGACAGCTGCGCCGACGCCGCACCATTGGCATCTTTGCGGTTCTCACAGTCTTGCCGCTGGTGTTGCTGCTGGCCTTCTGGCTTGGCGGTGGCGACGGCGACTCCGGGGAGCGCGGGTTCGTCGACCTCGCCCAGGAAAGCGGAGCGAACCTCGTGATTTTCACGCTCTTTGCCTCGACGACCTTTCTGCTTGTTGTCATCGTTGCCTTGTTCGCCGGCGATACCGTCCCCTCCGAGGCGAGCTGGGCCAGTCTGCGTTACCTGCTGGCCGCTCCGGTACGGCGCGAGCGCCTGTTGCGACAGAAGCTCGTCGTGGCGGCACTCTCCTGCGTGGTGGCGTTTCTCTTCCTGCCTGCTTGGACGCTGGTCGTGGGCGGCATTGCGTACGGTTGGGGCCCTTATGTTGGCCCGACTGGAAGCCAGATCGGCTGGCCGGAACTCGCGGGGCGGCTCTTGATCATCGTCGGCTACCTGCTGCTGGTGATGTCCGTGGTGGGCGCAGTCGCTTTCATGCTCGGAGTGCTGACTGATGCGCCGCTCGCCGCGGTGGGCGGCGCTGTGCTGTTGATGATCTTGTGCGCAATCCTCGATTCGATCACGGCGCTGGGCAGCATCCGGGATGGTCTTCCCGGTCATTACGCATACGCCTGGCGCGACGCCCTCGCACCGACCATCGACTATTCCGAGATGATCACTGGTGCCCTCTGGTCGGTCGGCTACGCCATCATCGCAATCTGGTTCGCCTTCTGGTACTTCCTGCGCAAGGACATCACGAGCTGAGTGCTGGTCGGCACGCTACCGAGCGGCCCCCGCTCCCAGGTGTTCGGCAAAGAAGGCCTCGATCCGCTGCCAGGCATCGGCTGCCGACGCCGGCTCAGGTCCCGCATGGGCCAGCTTCGCCGCTGGCCGGAACAGCAATGGGCCATTCGGCTTGTCATTCAGAAAGCAGTGGCCGGCCGCGGGATAGACCTCGACATCATGTGGTACGTCGTGTCTGCGCAGAGCCTCTCGCAGCGTCGGCACGCTCTTGACTATCCGGTCCCTGCCGCCGTAGCTGGCCACGATCGGGCCGGCGCGTGCCGCGAGCTCATCGATATCGGACGGCACCATGCCGTAGTTGACCGATGCGGCGTGGTAGCCCTCCCCTGACAACAACAGCGCGAAGCCCCCGCCCATGCAAAAGCCGATGACGCCAACTCTGCCCGTGCACTCCGGGTCAGCTCGCAGCGCCTTGCGACAGGACTCGATCAGCTCGAACGGCTTGCCCGCCCGCGCCTGGAACGCCTTGAATGTGCGGCTAATGCAGCGCAGCCAGAGACCCTCACCAAGCAGATCCGGGGCGTAGACCAGGTATCCCGCAGCAGCCAACCGATTTGCATGGCGGCGCAGTACGTCATCGATGCCCCAGGCCTCGTGCAGCATCACCACACCTGGCCAGGGACCCGATGCATTCGGCCGCGCTGCTACCACGGTGCGGCCATCGAGAACAATGTCGGCTGCCCTCGTCTCCATGGCTGTCACGCTAGCGGCTGCCTCCGGCCCACTGCTCCAAGGCATGCGAAACTCGCCCCATGGAGATCCTCCAGGTCGCACAGCACGCCGATGACCTGCAGCGTGCGAGGGCCTTTTACCAGCGTTTGCTCAACGCAGAACCAACCGGTTTCTTCGATCCGCCTGGCCTGCTGTTCTTTCAAGCAGGTGCGGTACGCCTGCTGCTCGAGCAGGGAGCCACCAGCGTGCTGATCTACCTGAAGGTCGATGACGTGCGCGCGACGATCGAATCCCTGCGCGCCGACGGTGTCGAGATCGTTGCCGAGCCGCATGTCATCTTCAGCCACACCGACGACAACCTGGGACCGGCCGGGATGGACGAGTGGATGGCCTTCGTAAAGGACTCCGAGGGCAACACTGTCGGCTTGATCAGTCACCACAAGCCGGAGACTCAGAAGTGATCTCCGACTGAAGAAGACGGCATAGCGATTGTCAGTTCGCGGTTTTGCCGGCGATTCTGGCAGAATGCATGCCGCATCTGTTGTCGTTCGGCGCCCTCTCAGCCCGTACGGCTCAGATCCACTGAGATCATCACCAGCGCGACCCCACCGCGTGAGATGGCATCACCCCGACGTGGCCGGGCCGCGGGCCCGGTCGCAACACCACCACAGGAGAAACCACACACGTGGCTGTCAAGATTCGTTTGAAGCGATTCGGCAAGATCCGGTCGCCGCACTACCGCATTGTTGTCGCTGACTCTCGCACCAAGCGGGATGGCCGCGCCATAGAGGAAATCGGCAAGTACCACCCCAAGAATGACCCCTCAGTTATCGAGGTTGACTCCGAGCGTGCCCAGTACTGGCTGTCGGTTGGCGCGCAGCCAAGCGAGGCTGTCGTCGCGCTGCTCAAGCGCACGGGTGACTGGCAGAAGTTCTCAGGTGACACGTCCCCATCCGGAGTCCTGCCACAGCCGGAGAAGCCCAACAAGACCGACGTTTTCAACGCTGCACTGGCCGACGCGGGCAAGGAGCCTAAGGCGGCTCCAGCCGCGACGGCGAAGAAGGCAGCATCCAAGCCCGAGAGCACCAAGACCGAGCCAGCCTCAGTCGAGGGCACTCCAACCGAAGCCCAGCAGGCTGCCGACGCCGGTGTTGCTGATGCGGATTCCAGCGAGTCTTAATGCTCCCCGACGCACTCGAGCATCTGATCCGGGGGATTGTCGCGCATCCGGACGATGTCACCGTCAAGGAAAAAGATCTGCGTCGCGGGCGGATGCTCGAGGTGCGGGTGAATCCGGACGATGTTGGCAAGGTCATCGGCCGCTCGGGCCGCACCGCAACTGCGCTGCGCACGGTGGTCGGCGCCCTGGCCGGCGACCAGGAGGTACGTGTCGACTTCGTCGATGTTGATCGCCTCGCGCGTCGCGGCCCGAATAGCCGTCGCCGCTAAGTAGCCCACAGGGCCCATGAAGTAGGCGGAGCAAGCAGTGGACACCTTGGTCGGTGTCATCGGACGGGCCCACGGCGTGCACGGTGAAGTTGCGGTGGAGCTCCGCACCGATGAGCCGGACCGTCGATTCGCCCCTGGTCAGATACTTCGGGAAGAAGGCGGTACTCGGCTTTTCACGGTGCAGTCGGTTCGGGATCACTCCGGACGGCTGTTAGTCAGGTTTGCTGAGCTGCTCGACCGGACCGGCGCCGAGGCCGTACGCGGCACGCTCCTGATTGCTGCAGTGGAGCCCGACGAGCGGCCGGCGGAGCCGGGAACGTTCTACGACCGGCAGCTGATCGGCCTGCGGGCCACCACGCCTAGCGGCGCTGAGGTGGGCAGCGTTCGATCGGTGTTGCACCTTCCAGCGCAAGACGTTTTGGAGATCGAAACGGCCGCCGGCCCTCGGCTGGTGCCGTTCGTGGAGGCGCTGGTGCCTGATGTCGATCTTGAGGCTGGCTGCCTCACCGTCGTCGATGTCGCCGGTCTGCTCGACGACGGGGACGACGCTGATGAAGATTGACCCTGATGAAAATTGATGTTGTCTCGATCTTCGTCGAGTACTTTCAGCCGCTGCGCCTTTCGCTGGTCGGGAAGGCAATCGAGAACGGCATCGTGGACCTTCAGGTTCATGATCTTCGCGACTGGACCACCGATCGGCACCGGACCGTCGACGACACGCCTTACGGTGGGGGCGCAGGCATGGTGATGCGTCCGGAGCCCTGGGGACGGGCATTGGATGCCTTGACGGATGGACAAACCGACCCGCGATTGCTCGTCCTGTCACCGTCCGGCCAGACCTTCACGCAACCCCTAGCCAATGAGCTTGCGGGGGAGCAGCACCTGATCTTCGCCTGCGGCCGTTACGAGGGCATCGATGCACGTGTCGTGGAGTACGCGGCGCGCCGCATGCGGGTCGACGAACTGAGCATTGGCGATTACGTGCTGAGCGGCGGAGAGGTCGCGGCCCTGGTGGTGATCGAGGCGGTGGTTCGCCTGCTACCGGGGGTGATCGGCAATCCGGAGTCTCTGATCGAGGAGTCGCACGGCGCGGAGAATGAGGGCCTGCTGGAGGGACCGGCCTACACCAAACCGCTCAGCTGGCGTGGGCTGGAGGTCCCGGAAGTGCTCTTGAGCGGCCATCACGAGAGGATCGCCGTATGGCGTCGCGAACAGGCGCTGGCAAGGACACGACTGCGACGGCCAGACCTGCTGACGAAGTCTGAGCTGAAGGAAAGGCCGGGCTGAGATGGGGACGAATCTGCCCTGGATAGCGCGATCGCTGGAGGCGCTGCTCCAGGGTGCGACCGAGCGAGTTCCCGTGCACTCAAGCGATGCGAAGTCCGGGGCATCCTTCGAAAAGCTGATCATCAACGGGCGCCGTTGTTTTCTCAAGGTGGTCTCGACCCAAGACGACTGGATCATGCGCGTCACCGGCAACGAGCATTGGGAGTTCCAGGTGTGGCGGGCTGGTCTCTACCAACGCGTACCCTCCGTCATTGATCCTGCCATGATCGGCATGGCGCTCGACGACTCCGGTGGTGCGAGGCGCCTGGCGATGTTGATGCATGATCGGTCCGCGGACCTCGTGCCACCGGGCGACAGCCAGATCCCCGCCTCCCAGCACGCCGGCTTCATCCAGCACTTGGGGCAGATGCATGCTGCCAACTTGGGCTGGCATGACGATCTTGGCTTGTATCCACTCGAGCGTCGCACCCTGTTCTTCGCACCGGCCACCATTGCTCCTGAACTTGCGCGCGACGACGTGCCCCCGCCTCTGCAGGTGGCCGAGCGTGGCTGGGCGTTGCTCCGGGAGCGAGATGCTGTGCTGTTCGAGCTGGTGAGCGCAGTTCATCGAGATCCTTCGACATTGGCCGGGCTGTTGTCCGAGACGCCTCAGACCTTCATCGCGGGGGATTGGAAGATGGGCAACCTCGGTACCCGGTCGGGCGGTGAGACGGTGCTGCTCGACTGGGCCTACCCAGGAGAGGCGCCACCTGCCTGGGAGCTGGCTTGGTACCTGGCCCTGAACCGGGCCCGGATCCCCGAGAGCAAGGCCGACACCATTGCGCGCTACCGGCAGGCGCTCGAAGACGCCGGGGTTGCCACCAATGTCTGGTGGGACCGGCAGCTCGGCCTGTGCCTGCTGGCCATGGCAGCCACGATGGGCTGGGAGAAGGCTGTCGGCGACGCCGATGAGCTGGCCTGGTGGTCCGAGCATGCCCAGCAAGCCGCCGCCCGCTGGCTCTAGCGCTTTTGGTTCGCGAAGAGCGACGACGACGTCGGCAACCCAGCGAACATCGCCGCGAGCGGAGCGAGCAATCGAACAGGCGCGATTGCGCGAGCAAGCAAGTCCCGTAACCAGACCGGCAGGCATGCTGCGAGCGTCGGCAAATCGCGCGCCGGCGCACGGAGGAGGAGCGAGCGGAGGCGCTCTTCCCTCCGCGAGTGACGACGACGGCGCCGGATTCGCCGCGCGATTGCGCGAGCAGCAAAGCCCAAACAAGAAACGTAATGAAAAACACCAGTGACCAAGGTGGCCTTAGGTCGCTGTCAGGGCGGTCGGAGTTCTAATGTGGCTGCGTGGCAACAATTTCGTTGACGCCCGCCCAGCAGGCGACGAGGTCAACCGTTGCGCTCAAGGCCATGATGGCCGTCACTGGCCTCATCTTGATCGGCTACCTGCTGGCACACATGTATGGCAACCTCAAGATCTTCGCCGGACCTGAGGCATTCAACGCCTACGCCCACCACCTGCGAATCCTCGGTGAGCCGCTCCTCCCGCGCACCGGTGCGCTCTGGATCATCCGAGTCGTTCTTATCGTCAGCGTGCTGGCCCACATGTACGCCGCATTCACCTTGTGGTCGCGGGCGCACAAGGCGCGCGGGGGGACGAGGCGGTACTACAGCAACAAGTCACGGACCGGGGTCCAGCGGACCTATGCTTCGTACACCCTGCGCTGGGGCGGTGTCGTCATCCTGCTCTTCGTGATCTACCACCTACTGCACCTGACCTGGAACATCGTCCACCCAGGCGGCGCGGCCGCCGAACCCTACGAGCGTGTGGTGAACGGTTTCCAGATCTGGTCGGTGGTCCTGGCGTACACGATCGCGGTGATCGCGGTCGGCTTCCATGTCCGGCACGGCATCTGGAGCGCACTGACAACGCTCGGAGCCAACACCTCGAGCCTTGCGCGACAACGGCTGAACGTCCTGGCGTACGCAGTGGCAGGGGTGCTCACGGTTGGCTTCCTGCTTCCTCCCTTCGCCATTCTGTTCGGGGTCGTGGGCTGATGGGCGATTGCATTCCGAGCCTGATGAGGTGCACGTGACGAACTCCGAGATGCCCGACTCGCTCGATGCCAACTCGTTCTACATCGAGGGCGCTGACATCGCTGATACCAAGGCGCCTCAGGTGCCCATCGACAGGCGTTGGGAGGAGCGCCGCTTCGGTGCCAGGCTGGTCAATCCGGCCAACCGTCGCAAGCTGAGCGTGATCATCGTTGGCTCCGGACTCGCCGGATCCTCCGCGGCAGCAACCCTGGGCGAGGCGGGCTACAACGTCAAGTGCTTCTGCTACCAGGATTCACCGCGGCGCGCCCACTCCATCGCCGCGCAAGGCGGCATCAACGCCGCCAAGAACTACCGCAACGACGGGGACTCGGTCTATCGGCTGTTCTACGACACCGTCAAGGGCGGAGACTTCCGGGCCCGGGAATCCAATGTCTACCGGCTCGCGGAGGTGAGCGTTGAGATCATCGACCAGTGCGTCGCCCAAGGAGTGCCGTTCGCGCGTGAGTACGGCGGCCTGCTCGACAACCGGTCGTTCGGCGGCGTGCAAGTCTCGCGAACCTTCTACGCTCGCGGCCAAACCGGCCAACAGCTGCTGATCGGGGCGTACCAGGCATTAGAGCGCCAGATCGCCGCCGAAACGGTCGAGATGCACACCCGGCACGAGATGCTCGAGCTGATCGTGGTCGACGGCAGAGCCCGCGGCGTCGTCATCCGCGACATGGTGACCGGGGGGATCGAAACTCACTTCGCCGACGCAGTGGTGCTGGCCACCGGCGGCTACGGAAATGTCTTCTATTTGTCCACCAACGCCGTGGGCTGCAACGTGACAGCCACCTGGCGAGCCCATCGCAAGGGGGCGTACTTCGCGAACCCCTGCTTCACCCAGATCCACCCGACGTGCATTCCGGTGAGCGGCGAACACCAGTCCAAGTTGACCTTGATGAGCGAGTCGCTTCGCAACGACGGCAGGATCTGGGTGCCCAAGAGCGGGGAGGACAAGCGCGACCCCCGGGAGATTCCTGAGCAAGATCGCGACTATTACCTGGAGCGCATCTACCCGTCCTTTGGCAACCTGGTGCCACGCGACATCGCCTCCCGTGCTGCCAAGAACGTCTGCGACGAAGGCCGCGGCGTCGGGCCCGGCGGGCTCGGGGTCTACCTCGACTTCGCCGACGCGATAGCGCGGCTCGGTCGGCCCGCCGTGGAAACCAAGTACGGCAACCTGTTCAACATGTACGCCCAGATCACAGGCGAGGACCCGTACCAGACACCGATGCGGATCTACCCCGCCGTGCACTACACGATGGGCGGGCTCTGGGTCGACTACGACCTGCAGGCCAGCATTCCCGGACTCTATGTCACCGGTGAAGCCAACTTCTCCGACCACGGGGCAAACCGGCTGGGCGCCAGCGCCCTGATGCAGGGCCTGGCCGACGGCTACTTCGTGCTACCGAGCACGATCAACGACTACCTCGCGGACGGGCCGTTTCCCAAGGTCGACGAATCTCATCCCGCCGCGGTCGAGGCAGTTGAGGCGGTCAGCGCCAGGATCGACAAGCTGCTGTCGGTGAACGGTAGCCGGACCGTGGATTCCTTCCACAAGGAGCTTGGGCGCGTCATGTGGGACTACTGCGGGATGGAGCGGAGTGAAGAGGGCCTGCGCAAGGCGCTTACCCGGATCCGAGAGCTGAAGAACGAGTTCTGGTCCGACGTCAGGGTGCTGGGCACGAACGAGGAACTCAACCAAGCGCTGGAGCGGGCCGGTCGGGTTGCCGACTTCTTCGAGCTCGGTGAGCTGATGTGCATCGATTCGCTGGTCAGACGTGAGTCGTGCGGCGGCCACTTCCGGGTTGAGAGCCAAACCCCAGACGGCGAGGCGTTGCGGGACGATGATGGATTTGCGTACGTGTCGGCCTGGGAATTCAGCGGCGACGGCAGGCGGCCAGTTCTGCACAAGGAGCCACTGGTTTATGAGTACGTCGAGATGAAGCAGCGAAGCTACAAGTAAGGGTTCGTCGTGGACATTACTCTGAAGGTCTGGCGCCAGGCGAACTCGCGCGCTAAAGGCAAGATGGCCGTCTACCGGGTCAATGACATCTCCGAGCACATGTCCTTCCTGGAAGTGTTGGATGTGCTGAATGAGCGACTGACTCTCCAGGGCGAAGATCCCATCGCCTTCGATAGCGACTGCCGTGAAGGCATCTGCGGCATGTGCGGTGTAGTGATCAATGGCGTCGCGCACGGACCACAACAGACGACGACATGTCAGCTACACATGCGCTCGTTCTCTGACGGCGACGTCATCGATGTCGAGCCATGGCGGGCCGATCCGTTCCCGGTGATCAAGGATCTGGTAGTGGATCGCAGCGCTTTCGATCGGATCATCCAGGCCGGCGGCTACATTTCCGCACCGACCGGCACAGCTCCAGATGCCCACGCCACCCCGGTGCCCAAACGGGATGCCGACCGTGCATTCGACGCGGCGACCTGCATCGGCTGCGGCGCCTGCGTCGCCGCGTGCCCCAACGGCTCGGCAATGCTGTTCACCGCCGCGAAGATCACCCATCTTGGCCTGCTGCCGCAAGGTCAGCCCGAGCGCTACTCCCGGGTGGTCGGCATGGTGGCGCAGCATGATGCGGAGGGATTCGGCGGCTGCACCAATATCGGTGAGTGCACTGCTGTTTGCCCGAAGGAGATTCCACTGGAAACGATCTCTCGGCTCAACCGGGACCTGATCAGCGCCCTGACCCACGGCGGCTCCCACTGGCCGAAGGCGGCTCCCAGAAGGGACGAGCTGGAAGAAGAAGAACCCGACATAATCGGCTTCTGACCTGGCAGCGACATCCGCCGTCCTGAGCCTGTCGAAGGGTGGCACCGCCTGATGGCGCGGCGCTCAAACAGTTAAGACGATCAACAGCGCGGCGAGCGAACCGACCAGTGCACCGCCGTAGCAGAGCACAGCGATCGGCGCGTCCAACCTCCTTAGCTGGAGTCCGTCGTACAGGGTGTATCTGAACCGGTGCGCCCAGTGAAACAGCATGAGGACGAGCAGACCCAGCAGGACAAGCCGGGTGAGCCAATGACCGACCACGGCGTGCAGTTGGTCGTAGTCGGGCTGCACCCACCCTAGTGGGATGGCCAGCCCGAACAGCACGACCAGGATGGGCAGGAACACTGCCGCCACCACCCCGCCGCCGCTGAACAACAGCCACAGCAGCGGCTCGATGTGCCGCTTGGTCATCGGAGCACCAGCCAGGCGATGAATGCCGACACCACAACGAGTCCCACGTATTGCGAGGCGATCACCATCCCGGCTGGTACCCGGCCACCGACGCGAACCACTGTCGCGGCCGGCACGAGCCGGCCAGCGACGCGAACCTCCTTGATCCGCGGCACCCATCGGCCGCCAGGTCCCCGAACCACCATCGCCTGGGGGGTGAGCGCGAACCAGGTCACCGTGTGCAACACCACGAAGGCCAGGGCTACAACGTTCACCACGACGACCACGGGTGAGGCGGCCCAGCTCAGGAAGCTCTGGTAGGACGCTTCACCACGTCCGATGGCAACGACCATGATCATCAGGAACACCGCGAACCACGCCACGAAGATGCTGCTGAGCTCCCGCATGACGAACAGGAAATACGTGCGCTTCTTGAGCCACCACAGCCTCGACACCGGCTGTCGGTAGGTGGCCGGCGCACTCATCGCGCAGCTCGCGGGAGTAGGAACGCCATCACGTTCTCCTGCGCGGCCTTGAGCTTGTATCGCTGGATGGCGCCCGCCGGGTCGACATGCTTGGGGCACACCTTCGTGCACTCGCCGACGAATGTGCAGCCCCACACGCCTTCCTTCTCGATGAGGATGTCGAGGCGTTCCCGCTGTCCCCGATCGCGAGAGTCAAGGTCGTACCGCTCAGCGAGGGCGATGGCGGCCGGGCCGATGAAGTCCGGTTCCAGGCCGTAGATCGGACAGGCGGCGTAGCAGAGCATGCAGTTGATGCAGTTGCTGAACTGCTGGTACTCCTCGAGCTCTTCCGGGGTCTGGAGGTACTCGCCGTCGATCACGGATACGTCGTCGTCCCGGATGATCCACGGCTTGACCCGCGGCAGCTTCTCCATGAAATCCCCGATGTCGACGACAAGATCACGGGCGACCGGGAAATTGCTGAGCGGCTCGACCCGAATCGGCCCAGGTGCATAGTCGGTGAGGAAGGCGGCACAGGTCAGTTTCGGCTCTCCGTCGATATTCATCCCGCAGCTGCCGCAGATGCCCATCCGGCACGACCAGCGATACGACAGGCTCCCGTCGACGTGGTCCTTGATGTAGTTCAGCCCGTCGAGGATCGCCCAGTCCCTCCTCAGCGGCACCTCGTACGTGGCTACAGTCGGCTTGGAATCACGGTCCGGGTCGAACCGCGTTACCTGCATCTGGATGCTGTCTGCCATCTGTGGCTACCTCCCGTACACCCGCTCGCCGGGTGGCCATCGTGTGATCGTCACCGGCGACCGCTCGATCCTGACTGCACCGTCCGCCTCCCGGTAGGCCAGCGCGTGGTTGAGGAAGCGGGTGTCATCGCGTGCGTTGAAGTCGGTTCGCTGGTGGGCGCCCCGCGACTCCTCGCGTTGCAGTGCGGACTGCAGGATGGTTTCGGCGATATCGAGCATGTTTGCCAGCTCAAGCGCAGCGACTAACTCGGTGTTGAACACCTGGGTTTCGTCGCGGAGCTGGACGCGCTCGAGTCGCTGCTGCAACTCGGCCAGCTGATCGACGCCTTTGGTCAGCGATTCGCCGGATCGGAAGATCCCTGCACTGTCCTCCATAGTCGACTGCATCTCCTCGCGGATGTCGGCGATCCGCTCAGAACCACGATCAGGCCTCCGCATGTGATCAATCCGCCGTATTTCGTCTTCGACCTGTTGCATCATCACGGGTGGTGGCGGCTTCGCGCCGGCGGCGTACTCCGCAGCGGCCTTGCCCGCTCGGGCACCAAAGACCAGACACTCCGCCAGCGAGTTGGACCCAAGCCGGTTCGCGCCGTTGATGGTCACGCAGGCGGTCTCCCCAGCCGCGAAGAGCCCTTCGATGGGCGTCGCGCCATTGATGTCGGTCTGTACGCCGCCCATCATGTAGTGCACCACCGGCCGGACGGGGATCAGATCCTTTACGGGATCGATGCGCTCGTACTTCAAACACAGCTCACGCACCATAGGAAGCTTGGTATCGATCAGCTTCGCGCCCAGGTGGCGCAGGTCAAGATAAACGATCGGCCCGTACGGCGACTCGATCGTCCGCCCCTTCTCGACTTCCTGCACGAAGGCTTGCGACAGCCGGTCCCGTGGTCCGAGCTCCATGCTGCGCAGCACTGGCGTGGGCTCAGGCGTGCCCAGATCGTAGTCCTGGAGGTAGCGGTAGCCGTCCTTATTGAGCAGCCAACCACCTTCGGCGCGCGTCGCCTCGGTAATGAGGATGCCCGTGAACGGGAGCCCGGTGGGGTGGTATTGGACGAACTCCATGTCCTTGAGCGGCGCACCTGCCCGATAGGCCAACGCCATGCCGTCACCCGTGCAGATTGCGGCGTTGGTGGTGAATGGGAAGACCTTGCCGGAACCGCCATTGCACAGTACGACCGACTTTGCGGTGATGGCCTCGATCCGGCCGGTTCTGAGTTCGATCGCCACGACTCCATGTACCCGGCCGTCGTCGACGAGGAGCCGGGAAACGAACCACTCGTCGTATCGAGTGAGGTCTGCATATTTCAGTGACGTCTGGAACAGGGTGTGCAGCATGTGGAAGCCGGTCTTGTCCGCGGCGAACCAGGTGCGCATGTTCTTCATGCCGCCGAAGGCGCGTACGGCGATCCGCCCGTTTGGTTGGCGGCTCCACGGACAGCCCCAGTGCTCGAGCTGCAGCAGTTCGCGCGGAGCTTCCTGCACAAACGCCTCCACCGCGTCCTGGTCAGCAAGCCAGTCGCTGCCCGAGACGGTGTCGTAGGCGTGTTCATCCAGAGTGTCGTCCTCGGCGAACACGCCGGCAGCCCCGCCCTCGGCGGAGACAGTGTGGCTGCGCATGGGATAGACCTTCGAAACCACGGCCACGCTCAGGCTGGGATTGGTCTCCGCGATGGCGATCGCTGCCCGCAGTCCGGCGCCGCCGCCGCCCACCAGCAGTACGTCGTGGGCTGCAGCCGCGCCTTCACTCACCACGAAACTCCTCGTCCACCAGGATCCTCTCCGGCGTGCGTCCTGACCTTCCGATGCACGCTGCCGTCGTGGAACTCTATACCCCGGAAGACGACGCAGCAGGGCCAGTAGTAATCCGCGGTGACGCCGTGAGTTCCTATTCAGACAGCCTTCTGGCAGCCGCCTGGATCAGGCCGAGCTGGGGATGGGCAAAGCCTGCTTCATCGTCATCGATGTTGACCGAGTACGGAGACTCATCGGTGCAGAAGAGGTGGACGGTGATCATCATCCGATCCTCCAGCACCGTCAGCCCAACGCTCTCGAAGTAGGCGCACCGATCCGATGAGCCATCGTTTCGATAGGCGATCTCGGCGACCTCGGCCTGGGCAGGATCAACCACAGGCACTTGAGTCCAGTTGAAGCTCGGACGCATCGCATGGATGCCGTTCGGGCGGCAGTCGGTGACCCAGCTCTGATACGTCCACTTGGCCCTTTCCGCAGTGCTCGAGTCAGCAAATTGCAGCGCAACGACATACCGATCCGGCTCCTCATCGAGCGGGGACGGCGGAAAGGGGTGATCACCGGAGGGGTAGCGGGCGCGGAAGCTGCGGCTCCTGATCGCCGAGGCGCCGAGTGTTTCCAATGGCTGGCGCTGACAGATCGACAGCTGATCCAACGAGCGGGCGTTGTGGTCGGTTTCGATCACCTTCCCGCCACCGATGGGGGCAGGTAGGTCAGCAGCCGTCATCAGATTGCCGTCGTGTGATCGTGCGTCCCGGCGGCGAGTGGCGCTGCTGCTCGGCCCGGAGCTCGGTGCAGGAGGCGGGCTGAACCACGCACAGTGCCCAAGGAGCAGGCAGCTGGCAAGTGCAACCGCCACCACGCTCAGCCGACCAAACGTGAAGTGTGCTTTCATGCGGGGCGGGCAGCCGCCTGCCGAAACATCATGGGCACATTGTGCGCGACCCTGCCAGCAGCCGTAGACGATTTCGTCTTGCCTCCTCGGATGTGGCAGACTTGACCGCTGCTGTCCTGCTGTACGACACCTGCCACAGGGGGAATGTTCGCGGCGGAGGCAATTCAACTGGATGTACGAGCGTAGTGACCTGTGGCACTGGCGAGGAACGTCTCATGAGCAAGCTCATTCACGAGCTCGATCAAGCATCGATGCGCAGCGATATTCCCGCCTTCCGTCCAGGCGATACCGTCAAGGTGCACGTCAAGGTCGTCGAGGGCACTCGCTCGAGAATCCAGGTCTTCACTGGTGTGGTGATCTCCCGAGCAGGCGATGGCGTCCGTGAAGCATTCACGGTCCGCAAGGTGAGTTTCGGGGTCGGCGTGGAGCGTACGTTCCCGTTGCACAGCCCGATCATCGACAAGATCGAGGTGGAGCGCCGCGGCGACGTACGCCGGGCGAAGCTCTACTATCTGCGAGGCCTGCGCGGCAAGGCCGCCAAGATCAAGGAAAAGCGCGACGCCAGCTGATCACTGGTAGTCCGAGATGGCGAACCGGTGGGGCAAGGCGACGCCGCGGCGGGCGCTGCAGCCGGGAAACCAGCCCGAGCCGGACCAGTTCGAATCCAATGATGCGGATCCAGAGCACCTGACGTTTGCCCAGCACGTGCTGGCTTTCTTCAAGGAACTGACCGTTGTTGTCCTCGGGGCGGTCATTGTTGCCTCGCTGCTGCGTGGGTTCGTGGGCCAGATGTTCCTGATCCCATCGGTCTCTATGGAGAACACGCTCCAGGTTGACGACCGCGTCGTCGTAGAGAAGCTCAGCACGACGAAACGCGGCCAGGTCATCGTCTTCAAGGATCCGGGGGGCTGGCTGACCGGTACCACCGCGCGGGAGCGCGGTCCCATCGGCAGAGCGCTGGAGTTTGTTGGCGTGCTGCCCGACACAAGCACCGAGCATCTGATCAAGCGGGTGGTTGGCCTGCCTGGGGATCGCGTGATCTGCTGCGATGCGGCCCATCGTGTAACGGTCAACGGCCAGCCGCTCAATGAGAACTCCTACCTGGCCATCGGGCCGGACGGCGCGCCGACTCAGCCATCGGCAATTCAGTTCGATGTGATCGTCCCTCAAGCCCACCTCTTCGTGATGGGCGACAACCGCGACCACAGCCGCGACTCGCGGTGCCACCTCAATGACCTGCAAGGAGGGCTTGCGAAGGGTCAGAATGCATTCGTGCCCGAAGATCTGGTCGTTGGCCACGCCATTGCCGTGGTTTGGCCTTTCGACCGCCGACACCGCTTGCCAAGTCCGGATACCTTTGACACCATCCCGCCCGGCACGCAGCCGGCGCCAGACATAGCAAAGATCACCGCCGGACCTGAGGCCAGCTGTTGACCACTCATAGGGCTCCTCCTGCGCCTTCCAGCGAGGCGCGTCACGAAGCCAGCCGTAGGCAAGCCTCGGCGCCCCAAACGATCGGCGGGCGTGCTTGGGGATTCACACGGGAACTGCTTATCGTGGTGGTTGGCGCAGTGGTGGTGTCGTCCCTGCTACGCGCATTCGTCGGGCAGATGTTCATCATCCCTTCGCAGTCGATGGAGAACACCCTTTTGATTGGTGATCGTGTGGTGGTACAGAAGATCACTGACTTTCAGCGCGGCGACGTGGTCGTCTTCTCCGACCCAGGCGGCTGGCTGGAGGAGGAACTCGTCGATGATCCTCCGCCTTGGGACAAAGTGTTGGAGTTCATCGGGCTGCCGACCAGGAGCACTCCCGGCCATCTGATCAAGCGGGTCATCGGAATGCCCGGAGACAAGGTCGTTTGTTGCACGGACAAAGGCCGCATCACTGTCAACGGCTATCCCCTTGACGAGCGGAGCTACCTCTACACAGACCCTGACGGCATCCAGGTCAAGCCGTCAGAGATCAGATTCGAGGTGGTGGTCCCCGAAGATCGGATCTTTGTCATGGGTGACCACCGCGATCTGAGCGCCGACTCGCGATGCCACCTCTCCGACCTGTCGACCAGTCAGGGCAAAGGCCAGGTTGCCTTTATCCCCACTTCGCTTGTTGTCGGGCCTGCCTTTGCGATCGCGGCGCCATTCGACCGCGCGGGACGCGTGCAGCGACCCGAGACGTTCGCTGGGGTTCCAGCTGCGAAGAAGGCTCCACCCGAAAGAGCGGTGATCAAGCCCGCCGGGGTGAGCTGCTGATGCCCGCCGCCAGGTCCGCTGCGCCAGTCCTTGTCAAGCGCAATAGCGGCATCTATGGCTACGAACGGGCGCTGCAGCGGATGGGCCTTCATCCAGTGGCGGGAGCTGATGAGGCTGGCCGTGGAGCCTGCGCAGGCCCCCTCGTGGCAGCCGCGGTGATCCTTAGCGATACCAAGTCACGGCAGATCGCCGGGCTGAGGGACTCCAAGCTGCTCACCGCGCTCCAGCGCGAGCGGTTGTACGCCGAGATCACCGAGAAGGCCGTCGCCTGGGCAGTGGCAGGCATCGAGCCAGCGGAGTGCGACGCGCTCGGCATGCATGTCGCGAATGTGATGGCGCTGCGGATGGCATTGCTGCGACTCGACGTGCCTCCGATGTATGTACTGACCGACGGGTTCAGCGTGGACGGGCTCGGCACGCCGGGACTGGCAGTCTGGAAGGGCGATCAGGTGGTGGCGTGCGTTGCAGCTGCATCGATCATTGCCAAGGTCACTCGGGACCGGATCATGTGCGAACTGGACCAGATGTACCCCGAGTACGAGTTCAAGGAGCACAAGGGCTATTGCACGCCACTGCACCAGGAGAAGCTGGACGCGTACGGCCCCTCTGCCACGCACCGGATGCGCTTCGTGAACGTCTCCCGAACGACTAGAGTCGATGCGCCATGGGACACAGAAGCGGAGCGACTTCCGGCCCTAGCGGCGAGTGATGTCGATGAGTGCTGAAGACCTCGAGCAGTACGAAAGTGAGCTGGAGCTCCAGCTCTACCGCGAGTACAAGGACGTCGTCGGCATCTTCACCTATGCGGTGGAGACTGAGCGGCGGTTTTACCTCTGCAATGCTGTCGACCTGAAGGTGCGCACCGAAGGTGGTGACGTCTACTACGAGGTCTCAATGGGCGATGCCTGGGTCTGGGACATGTACCGTCCCGCTCGTTTCGTGAAGAGCGCTAAGGTCCTGACCTTCCGAGATGTCTCGATCGAAGAGATCGCCCACAGCGATCTCGAGGTACCCAAACCGAGCTAGTTGGGGCGGCGCCTGCCTGACCGAGTGTCCAGCAGCTGAGGTCATCCTCTTCCCGAAGCTCTAAGCGCGTTTCCACAGGTGGCGGGCTGGCGGTTTCCACAAGTTTCGGTGTCTTCCTGAAGATCGGATCGGGTAAGACCGGCGTACGCGGGTTCCAGCGTGATCGCGTCCTCGACATCGCGAAGCTGGAAGGCGTACCCGCCGCAGACATCGAGATCGAGGCCGAGCCGGTCGCCGAGCTGCTCTGAGCCAGAGAAGTCAGGGCCAAAAAGGGTGTAGTCACAGTGGCTCCCATTCATTTCCCGAGAAATGGACCGCCTGTCCCACGTCCCGCTAGTCGGGGAGCCCGAGGACGAGCCAAAAGCCGACTAGCACGACGGCGACAAAGCCGAGCGCCGAAACAGCGAAGATGGCCAGCTTTTTCTCGCTCATGACGCCGAACGCTAGTCGCACTCGCCCCTATGCTTCCGGGTCATGGTGACCAGGATCCTCGCAATCGCCTTCGTGTCCGTGGTCTCGATCAGCTTCGGAGCGTTCTTCGGGCATTACGCCTTCATGAGCCTCTTCTTCTGGGTGACGAACGATGAGAGCCAAGACACTCGTCGTTATCATGATCATCGAGATCGCGGCGAGCTTCCTGCTCGTCTTCTTAGGCATGTTCGCGACGTGGTACGTCGTGACCGGCGGCGCCCTCGGCGAGCTGCCCGACTAGCGCGCCTCGTCCCACCAGAATCGCAACCAGGTTCTAATCAGACATGCAGCACCCCGACTCGGAGCAGAAGAACCCGGAGGACCGCAGGGAAGTCAATCCGCCGATCGACGTGGAGTCAGCCACATGGTCGGCGGGAGGGAGGCTCGACTGGTGGGTCAAGGAACGCGGGACATGGATGGGTCGCGTGCGCCGTCCAGATGGTCGGCAAGTGTGGATCAAGCCGCTGAGATCCTCGAGATGGTCACGATGACTCCGACGCTGACATGTTGGTCCCGCTGACGTTGCCTCCCACTGAGGTCTACAAGACTGGCCTTGTCCCGGGAGGACGTGAGCGAGCCCATCGAGGCGATCATCAGCGAAGCCTTGCGTGACGTATACGACCCGTGCTGCAAGGACAGGGGCATTTCGGTGGTCGACATGGGACTGCTGCACCGCGCCGAACTCGATGGAGGGGTGGCGCGCGTCGAACTGCTGCTCACCTCGGGGTGGTGCCCGTTCGCGTCCCGCGTGCTCACCGATGTCGAGTCCGTGCTGCGCTCACTCCCCGGGGTAGCAGAGGCTTCCGTGGAGATCGTCTGGACCGAGGCCTGGAGCCCGGACCGGCTCAGCGACTCGGCCCGCAGCAAGCTGCGATTCCTGCCCGACCCGTCCACCGTCCCCGACCCCGCGGCGTACGTCTCACAACATCGACCAGCACCAGTAGGAGGAACATCATGATCGGTGACGCCTTCGTGTTCGACGGGGTGGCACACCCCTTCAACTTCGAGGCCGACAACGCCCGCGGTCCGGCCGGACAGATGTTCTCTAACCACATCTATGCCTTCCACAACGCCTTGACCCCTGAGGGCCAACCACTGTTGGCCGCACACGAGTTCCTGCGCAAGTGGAGCGTCGAAGAGATCCACGAGATGGTCTACGAAAACTCCGACACTGACATGTTGGTCGCGATGCCGCTGCCTCTCACTGACCTCTACAAAGACGGCCTTGCCCCGTGGACGGAGTGCGCCAAGCTCGCCAGGCTCGATCCCGACCGGACGGTCATGTGGGGGACGGTCAACCCACTCGAGGGCAAGCAGGCGGTCGACGACGTCACTCGACAGGTCGAGGAGTACGGCGCAAGCTCGTCCAGAATCTTGAGCCAGTCCGGCCGGCCGGGTCGGCTAACCCGAGCTGTGAGCAACCCATTTCGAGCGCGAGCTGCGACTCGACCCCCAGGACGCCGACCTGTACGCCGTGTGCCCTCAGTCCAGCGCCAGCATCTCTCTGTTGATCAACCCCTTGTTGATCATCGGACCCTGGATCGCCGGCCTTAGCTGATTGAACACCTTCGACAACCGCACCCAGAGCTCCGCCTAGCGCGTGAATCTAGCGCGTGAAGCCTTCGATCAAGCCGTAGTAGACCCCTCCGAAGCCGTTCAGAATCTCCTTCACCTCGTCGCTCGGAGCGCCGTACACCGTGAGCCGGGTTGTGTCGACGGCTGCCATGTAGCGCCCTGCGTAGTTAGCGAGGAACCCGTCGAGATGCGTCTTGGCTGCCGCCGAGTCGCTGTAGCGATCAAAGTTGTGAACGGTGGTGTTGTCGTCCGAGATGCACCACTGATAGTTCAGCGTGCCCGGCTCGGCGCGGGACGACTCGACCATTTCCTTGATCAACGCCTTGAGGTTGTCGAGCTCGCCCGGCTTCACCGTCATCTCGAGTTGCCAGGAGACCTGATCGTCCATCTGATGTTCCTCCTTGGAGTCCGATGCAATCGTCGTGGGCGAGGCTATCCCACGTCGCAGATCAGCAAGGTCAAGGTTCTCGGCGCCGCTGAGCTCCTCTACGACTCCGACACCGGGAAACTCCTCGAGGTCTGTGCCGATTGGAGCATGCCATGGCTTGATTCGTGATCTTGCGCTCAATAATCAGAACATGGAACTGCTAGCGGAGTATCGCGTGGTGCTCCAGACCGTGTATCTCGTAGATCCTGTATCCGGTGGCCTTGGGCAGCCTCTGTCGTCGGTCGCTAGGGTTGAACCATGATCACTGTGGGAAGCATCACAGACTGGGTAGGTCTGCCGGTCCTGGATCGAGATGGTTCGAAGATCGGTTCCATGGAGGCGGTCTACTTCGATACGTCGACTGAGGAGCCTGTATTCATCACGGTGAAGGTGGGCTTGATCGGCTCGAGTCTGGTATTTGTCCCCCTTGCCGATGCCGTCGTATCGCCCAAGGACGTGTGCGTAACCGTCGACAAGAAGTTGGCCAAGGACGCTCCATCGATCGAGACGGATGGGCAGCTCGAATCGTCTATGGAACCCGCTGTGTTTGAGCACTACGGGCTCGTCTACTCGCAAGGCGCGTCGGGCGAGCGCCGGTTGGGGCGCCGCTAAACAACTTGCCTGCCAGTCCCGGAGCCATCGCGCCGCCGCCGTTAACGCTTCGCACATCAGCAGGCCTCGTGCGCCCGCGTGCGTCATCGGAGTTCACTCTTAGCTTGGCGAGCCTTATCAACCCGAGTTGGTAAGGCTGCTAGATAGAGATCCATGTCGACGGAGTTCGTTCCCGAAGGATTCACGCCGCCGGACGGCCTGATCGCCGAGGCCTTCGTCCTGGAGCCCCTTGGGGCCGGAGCACAACGAGGCCGATCACGCCGCATGGATGTCGAGCATCGAGCATATCCACGCGAGCCCCGGGTTCGCCGACGACTTCGACGACGACCCCGATCCCTGGCCGCGACCCATGACCCTGGAACAGAACCTGTCCGATCTGGAGCAGCACGCGCAGCATTTCCGTGACCGTGTCGGATTCACGTACACGGTGCTCGATCCCGTCGACCACGACGTGATCGGCTGTGTCTACCTCTATCCGTCGCCCCTCGACGGGGTGGACGTGCGGGCCCGGTCGTGGGTGCGTCGAACCCACGCCGACCTGGACGAACCGCTCCGGCGAGCGGTCCGCGCATGGCTCGACGGGCCGGATTGGCCGTTCGAGCGGATCGACTTCGCCGCAGGCTGATCCGCCGAAGGCACCGGGGTGCGCCGGTTCGCCGAGTTGTCCTACTTAGGCGACAGCATGCTGGCCGACATCAGATCGGTCTTGTATCGGTGTGATTCCGGTGGTGCGGTCGCATCGGTTGGCAGCGGACTAACGTCTATCTGTGTCTATTGCCGCGACCGACGCAGGGGCTGCTCACGCCGCGGGCGTGCAGCGGCTTCTCGCGAGCTATCGATCCATCCCTGAAAACGCAACGGTTCGGCTGGCCAAACCAACGTCGAACCTGTTCCGGGCGCGGGCCAAGAACACTGTCAAGGGCCTGGACACATCGGGGTTGACGGGCGTCATCGCGGTCGACCCTGACGCCCGGACCGCCGATGTGGCCGGGATGTGCACGTACGAGGACCTCGTCGCCGCCACGCTTCCCTACGAGTTGGCACCGCTGGTCGTGCCGCAGCTGAAGACGATCACGCTCGGCGGGGCCGTCACCGGGCTCGGCATCGAGTCCACGTCGTTTCGCAACGGCCTTCCGCACGAGTCGGTGTTGGAGATGGACATCCTGACCGGCACCGGCGACGTGCTAAGCGTGTCGCCCGACCAACACTGCGACCTCTTCCGTGCGTTCCCGAATTCCTATGGGACGCTCGGCTACTCGGTTCGTCTCAAGATCGAGCTGGAACCCGTCAAACCGTTCGTCGCGCTCAGGCATCTACGTTTCGGATCGCTGCACAACATGGTCGCCACGATGGACCGCATCATCCAGACCGGCGGCCTGGACGGCGCGCCCATCGACTATCTCGACGGCGTGGTGTTCAGCGCCGATGAAAGCTACCTGTGCGTCGGCGTTCAGACGTCGACCCCCGGGCCGGTCAGCGACTACACCGGCCAGCAGATCTACTACCGCTCCATACAGCACGATGACGGCGAGAAGCATGACCGGCTCACCGGTCACGACTACCTCTGGCGCTGGGACACCGACTGGTTCTGGTGTTCGCGGGCGTTCGGCGCGCAGGACCGGCGCATCCGCCGTCTCTGGCCGCGGCGTTACCGGCGCAGCAGCTTCTACTGGAAGCTCATCGGCTACGACCAGCGGTTCAACATCGCCGACCGCATCGAAAAGCGCAACGGCCGTCTGCCACGCGAGCGCGTCGTCCAAGACGTCGAGCTGCCGATCGAACGTACCGTCGAGTTCTTGGACTGGTTCTTGGACAAGGTGCCCATCGAGCCGCTCTGGCTGTGCCCCCTGCGTCTGCGCGACGACGACGAGTGGCCGCTGTATCCCCTCCGCCCGCACCACACCTACGTCAACGTCGGCTTCTGGTCGTCGGTGCCGGTCGGTCCCGACTGGCCATCCGAGGAAGGTCACACCAACAAACTGATCGAGCGCGCGGTCAGCGCGATGGACGGACACAAGTCGCTGTATTCCGACGCGTTCTACTCCCCCGACGAGTTTGATGAGCTCTACGGCGGCGAAACATACAAGATGGTGAAGAAAACCTACGATCCCGACTCACGTCTGCTTGACCTGTATGCGAAGGCGGTGGAACGACGATGACCACATTCAGGGAGAACACAGCACAGGCGGCGCCGGCCAGCAAGCTCACACTGGCCGAGATCCTCGAGATCTTCGCCGACGGCCAACTGCCGCTCAAATTCTCGGCGTACGACGGCAGTACGGCAGGGCCCGACGATGCCGAGTTCGGGTTGGACCTGCTGACCCCGCGCGGCACCACGTATCTGGCCACCGCACCCGGGGATCTGGGGCTGGCCCGCGCCTACGTCTCCGGCGACCTCGAACTGCACGGCGTGCACCCGGGGGATCCCTACGAGTTGCTCAAGGCACTGGCCGAGAAGATGGACTTCAGGCTGCCGCCGGCGCGCGTGCTCGCCAACATCGTCCGGTCGATCGGGTTCGAGCACCTCAAGCCCATCGCGCCGCCGCCGCAGGAGGCGCTGCCCCGCTGGCGCCGCATCGCAGAAGGCATGCGCCACAGCCGAACCCGTGACGCGGAGGCCATCCACCACCACTACGACGTGTCCAACACGTTCTACGAGTGGGTTCTTGGCCCGTCGATGACCTACACCTGCGCCTGCTACCCGCACCCCGACGCGACGCTGGAGGAGGCGCAGGAGAACAAGCACCGGCTGGTGTTCGAGAAGCTACGCCTGAAGCCGGGCGACCGGTTGCTCGACGTCGGTTGCGGCTGGGGCGGCATGGTCCGCTACGCCGCCCGGCACGGGGTGAAGGCCATCGGCGTCACGCTCTCGAAGGAGCAGGCGGCGTGGGGGCAGAACAAGATCGCCGACGAAGGCCTGGCCGACCTGGCCGAAGTCCGCCACGGCGACTACCGCGACGTGCCTCAGTCCGGCTTCGACGCGGTGTCCTCGATCGGGCTGACCGAGCACATCGGCGTCGCCAACTACCCGCCTACTTCCGGTTCCTGAAGTCCAAGTTGCGCACCGGTGCGCTGCTGCTCAACCACTGCATCACCCGCCCGAACAACCGGACCGGGCCGTCGGCGGGTGGATTCATGGACCGCTACGTCTTCCCGGACGGCGAGGCGACCGGCTCCGGCCGCATCATCACCGCGGCCCAGGATGTCGGTTTGGAGGTGGTGCACGAAGAGAACTTGCGCCACCACTACACGCTGACGCTGCGCGACTGGTGCCGCAACCTCGTCGACCACTGGGACGAAGCAGTCGAAGAGGTCGGGCTGCCGACCGCCAAGGTGTGGGGCCTTTACATGGCCGGGTCACGGCTGGGCTTCGAGACGAATGTCGTTCAGCTTCACCAAGTCTTGGCGGTCAAGCTCGACTCCCACGGAGGCGACCGCGGTCTTCCGCTGCGGCCGTGGTGGACGCCCTAGGGCGAGCTACCAGTTTCGCCCCATATGCTCGCGAAGCCGTAACGGAGCTCTCGGGCCGGTGAGCCGATGAGGTGCCCATCGTTCTCGACGCTCGCGAAGCTACGATGACGTAACCGACGCAGGCGCAAGGAGCGATCGATGCCACCGTGGACGCAGATCGAGCTGCTGACCGAGCTGGAGCCGGTCGTCGGGCGCGAATTGGATCGCCACCTCAGGTCGGCCCGCGAGTGGTTTCCCCACGAGTACGTGCCGTGGAGCGATGGCCGCAATTTCGATGGCGTGCTGGACGGCGATGCGTGGGATCCATCGCAATCTCAAGTGAGTGAGGTCGCCCGCACCGCGCTCGTCGTCAACCTCCTCACCGAGGACAACCTGCCGAGCTACCACCGCGACATCTACGAGTCGTTCGGCACGGACGGCGCCTGGGGAACGTGGATCGGTCGCTGGACCGCCGAGGAGGGCCGGCACGGAATCGCGATCCGCGATTACCTGCTGACCACGCGCGCCGTCGACCCGGTAGCCCTTGAACGCGAACGCATGGTGCACATGACGCAGGGCTTTGCGAGCCAGTACGACCTGGACATGCTGCACACCGTGGCGTATGTCTCCTTCCAGGAGCTGGCGACCCGTATCTCCCATCGCAACACCGGCCGCTACACCGAGGATCCGGTGTGCGAGCAGCTCCTCGCGCGAATCTCGCAGGACGAGAACCTGCACATGGTCTTTTACCGGAACGTGCTCCAGGCGGCGCTCGAGCTCGCTCCCAATGAGACGATGCGGGCGATCTGTGACGTCGTCAGCACATTCCAGATGCCCGGTAACACCATTGAGGGCTTCAGTCGCCGCTCGGTGCAGATCGCCATGGCTGGCATCTACGACCTGCGGATCCACCGAGACGAGGTGCTCGCTCCGATCCTCCGCTCCTGGGACGTCTGGGATCTGGTCGGGCTGTCCGGCGAGGGGGAGCAGGCGCGCGAGCAGCTCGGCAGCTACTTCGAGGAGCTGGATCGGCAAGCGGGCCGGTTCGAGGAGAGACGCGCCGCGCGTCAGGCTCGCGCGGAAGCACGCCGGTGAAGCCCGGACCACCTGCCCGCTGATTACCGCTAGTCGTCTTCGTCGCCCAGATCGTCGGCCTGAAAGTCAGTGGCTCACAGCTATGACTGTCTGATACGTCCACCCGATAGCACCATGGATTCGGCGAAATCGCCGACCTGCCACTACGTCATCGCCTCGTGCACCGACTCTGGCAACGCGGAGCCTACGCGGTCAGCCAGGCCGTCGAGCTCGGTACGGAGCGCGGCGGGGAGCCTCGGGCCCAACTTGGCGAACCAGTCCTTGATCAAGGCCAGCTCGGCCCGCCACTCCTCGGCATCTACGGTGAGCACAGCCTCCAGCGCCTCAGGCGGCAGGTTCAGGCCGTCGACATCGAGTGAGGCGGGCGACGGTACGGAGCCGACCGGCGTTTCGACGGCCTGCGCCCGCCCCTCCAGACGCTCGACGATCCACTTGAGTACCCGGCTGTTCTCACCGAATCCCGGCCAGAGGAAGTCCCCGGCGGGTGACCGACGGAACCAGTTCACGTAAAAGATGGCCGGTACGCCTTCTCGGTGCTCTGCGCCCAGCTGGAGCCAGTGCGCAAAGTAGTCGTCTGCCGCGTAGCCGAGGAATGGCAGCATGGCCATCGGGTCGCGTCGCACCACACCGACCGCTCCGGTCGCGGCCGCGGTGGTTTCGCTGGATAGCGTGGCACCCAGGAACGTCCCGTGCCGCCAGTCCCGCGCCTGGGCCACTAGTGGCACCGTGTCCGCCCGACGCCCGCCGAAGATGATGGCGTCGATTGGGACTCCGGCCGGGTCGCCGTACTCGGGGGCGAGGATCGGGCACTGTGTCAGGGGTGTGCAGAACCGGCTGTTCGGGTGGGCCGCCGGCCCGGTGGCCTCCTCAGCCGTCCAGCTTTGGCCGCGCCAGTCAGTCAGATGCGCGGGTGGTTTGTCGGTCATGCCTTCCCACCACACGTCCCCGTCGTCGGTCAGCGCCACGTTGGTGAAGATGGAGTTGCCGCGGTCGATTGTCGCCATGGCGTTCGGGTTCGTCCGCCAGCTTGTTCCGGGTGCCACGCCGAACAGTCCGTATTCGGGATTGGTCGCGTACAGCCGGCCGTCGGCGCCGAACCGCATCCAGACGATGTCGTCACCCAAGGTCTCCGCCGTCCAGCCCGGCAGGGTCGGACGCAGCATGGCCAGGTTCGTTTTCCCACAAGCGCTGGGAAAGGCGGCCGCGAGGTGGTAGCTCCGCCCCTCTGGCGAGGTCAGTTTCATGAGCAACATGTGCTCGGCTAGCCACCCTTCGTCGCGAGCGATGACTGAGGCGATCCGCAGCGCGTAGCACTTCTTGCCGAGCAGCGAGTTGCCGCCGTAGCCGGAACCGTACGACCAAATCGCCCGCTCTTCGGGGAAGTGGCTGATGTACTTCACCTCGTTGCACGGCCAGGGGACGTCGGCCTGCCCCGCTTGGAGCGGCGCACCCACCGAGTGCAGGCAGGCCACAAAGTCGGCCTCCCCCTGAGCGGTCATGGCGTCCAGCGCGGAGCGGCCCATCCGGGTCATGATTCTCATACTGATCACGACGTAGGGGGAGTCGGTGATCTCCACCCCGAAGCTTGGCTGCTCTGCGTCAAGCGGACCCATACAGAACGGCACCACGTACATGGTCCGGCCGCGCATGCAGCCGCGGTACAGATCGGTCATCACCTGCTTCATCTCGGTCGGCGCTACCCAGTTGTTGGTAGGTCCGGCGTCGTCGGGCTCGGCCGAGCAGATGAAGGTGCGGTCCTCGACCCGGGCGACATCGTCGGGGTCGCTCCTGGCTAGGAAAGAGTTGGGCTTGGCGTCCGGGTTGAGCCGGATCAACGTGCCGGTCTTCACGAGGGTGTCGGTGAGCTGCGCCCACTCCGCGTCGGAGCCGTCGCACCAATAGATAGCCTCCGGCTCGGTGAGTTCGGCGACCTTGGCCACCCAGGCCAGCAGGCGGCGGTGGCTGGTCGGCGGGGTGGGGGTCGGCGGTGCAGCCCCCTCAGCTGGTCGACCGGATTCGCTAATGGCAGTCATGACGTCACCTCGTGAGTAGTACCAGTAGGGGTACTGGTCTGAAGGTCTGAGGATAGGCCACGGTGTGCTCCGGTACGAAACTCAGCAGGCGGTGCGACGTGTGTAGAAACTCGCCAGGCTCCGATACCGGATGCAATTCCAGCCTGAATTCTGGATCGGCCGCAACAAGCTCGGAATACCGCTAGTTTGTCCCCAAATCTGCGATCGAACGGAGTCAGTCTTGGCGGAAGCCGAGGTCCGCCTCAAGTCGATGGCTCGGCCGTTGCCGGCCAAGCCAAGAAATGAGGAAACAGGGCAACTGTCCAGATATCGATCTTGCTACGGCGGGGGCGCTCCGAGAGCGAGTGAAGGAAAGCAATGATCACGTTTCTCATCCTGATTATTATCCCAACCTTGATCATCTTGAATAGGTTGGAAAACAGTCGATCAAGAAGGAAGGTCAGCGTCGACGGGTTCAAGGTGATCAACGGTCACGTAGTTCGGCGGAAGAACTGAAGATCGCCACCCTGGCTCCGCCGTGGAGACAGATCCCACCACCTCGCACGGCGGAATCGAAACCGTGATCGCGATGCTGACAGAGACAAGCTAGTTGATCTCCGCAATCTGCCTGAGAACTATCGCCCGGCCGAGGTCGTACTGAGTCGTGCTGCCTGCGGCAGCCTTTCTGCTAAACCTCGCCCCGGACGTTCGCAAGCTCAAATCGCGCGGCGCTGGCAGCACACTACGCACGCGGGCGCCGAGCTGACCGAGAGGCGCTGCTCAGGCACGTTTCCACAGCCTGCGTAGAGGCGGTTTCCACAGGTTTCGGTGACCCCGCACGATTCCAGACTCCGTACGCATGCTTCCTTCGGAGGTGGGCGATGCCGAAGACGCAGTCCAAGCAGCAGCTAGGGGTACGCGGGGAGGACCTGGCCTGTGCTGAGTTGGAGCGGCAGGGCATGCAGGTGCTGGAGCGCAATTGGCGCTGTCGGCTGGGGGAGATCGACATCGTCGCCGCGGAAGTCGGCGAGGCTGGACTCACCCTGGTCTTCTGTGAGGTGAAGTGTCGCAGCGGGCTTGGTTTCGGCCATCCGCTTGAGGCGATCACTTTTACCAAGATGCGGACCTTGCGGCAACTCGCCGCTTTGTGGATGCGCGAGCATCACGTCAAGGCATCGACCATCAGGCTGGATGCCATCGGTGTCGTGCTGGTTTCCGGTGAGCCGCCGTCGCTTACCCATGTACGGGCGGTGGGTTGAGTGGCATCGGCCTGCGCGTGGTCAGTGGCCCTGGTTGGCCTGGAGGGTCGGATCGTCGAGGTGGAGGCCGACATCGGTGCTGGGCTGCCGCGCACGGTACTGGTGGGGCTGCCGGACTCTGCCCTCTATCAGGCACGGGATCGCTGCAAGGCGGCGGTCAGCAATTCCAGCCAAGAGTGGCCGATCTCGCTGCTGACGATCAATCTCAGCCCCGCGACCCTGCCAAAGGCCGGCAGTCACTACGATCTCGCGATCGTCGCTGCGATCCTCGCAGCGCAGGGGATCTTTCGGGGCGACGAACTACGCCGAACGGTCTTCCTGGGTGAGTTGGGGTTGGACGGTCGGGTCCGGCCGGTCCGCGGTGTCCTGCCGGCCACTCTTGCGGCCCAGCAGGCCGGTTTTACGCGCGTGATCGTGCCTATGCGCCAGGCCGGAGAGGCGAAGCTCGTCGCGGGGGTCGATGTCTTCGGCATCGCCTCGATCACCCAGTTGGTCGCCTTCCTCCGGGACGAGCCGATGCCACTGGTCGACCCGATTGAGGTGATGGGCGACACAGCTGGCAAGCACGCCAAGCGCCGTCTCGACCTGGCAGACGTGGTCGGTCAGATGGAGGCCAAGTGGGCCTGCGAGGTCGCCGCTGCCGGCAGGCATCACATGCTCTTCCATGGCCCGCCTGGCGTCGGCAAGACGATGCTCGCCGAGCGTGTCCCGGGTCTACTACCCGATCTCGACGTACGCGACTCTCTCGAAGTATCCGCGGTGCACTCGCTGGCTGGCTTCAACCTTGCCGACGAGCTGATTAGCAGGCCGCCTTACAGCGACCCTCACCATTCGGCCTCGGTTGCCAGCATCGTCGGCGGCGGGCAGCGGATGGCCAGGCCAGGTGCGATCTCGTGCGCACACAAAGGCGTGCTCTTTCTCGACGAGGCGCCGGAGTTCCAGCCAGCCGTCATCGAGGCGCTTCGTACGCCATTGGAGTCCGGCGTGATCACCCTCGGACGCAGCGAAGTGCACGCCCGCTATCCGGCACGCTTCCAGCTGATCTTGGCCGCCAATCCCTGCCCATGCGGGCAGGCGGCTACGCCCGGCGCTCATTGCCGGTGCTCTCCGATGGTGGTGCGCCGGTACGCGGAGAAGATCTCCGGGCCGATACGCGACAGGATCGACATCAACCAGGCATTCCTGCCCCTGCGCAAGGCCTACCTGACGGCGACGCTGCAGCGGACCGAGTCCTCGGCCGCCGTCGCCGACCGGGTACTGGAGGCTCGCGATCGGCAGCGCAGGCGCTTGGCCGGCAGCGGCTGGCAGACCAATAGCGAGGTCTCTGGGACGTACCTGCGCCGCCACTTGCCGCTTCCGGACGGCCTGCAAACCGTTGACGAAGCGGTAGACCGCGGCCGGCTCAGTGCCCGTGGCGTCGACAAAGTTCTTCGGCTGGCTTGGACCGTTACCGATCTTGCGGGTCGTGACAGGCCGGGCCGTGACGAGGTGGCAATCGCGTTGGCCATGCGGCGGGGGGAGCAGCCGGGGACAGTGCGGAGAGAGGTGGGTTGAGGGAATGATTACATCCGATCGGAGGGCGCGGATGATGCTCTCCTGCGCCATAGACGGCGGTGATCCCACAGTCGCTGACCTGGTGCAGAACCTGGGTGCGGAAGCTGCCTGGGCCAAGATCATCGAGGGAGTCTTGGGAGAACCGGCCGCCCAGCGCGCCGCACAGGTCAAGGTCGAGGTGTTCGCGCGGCTTGCCCAAGCAGCGGCGGCGCGTTTCATCGTTCCCGGCGACGAGGAGTGGCCGGCCGGGCTTGACGATCTGCGACATGCCGAGAGCATCCAACGGCGCGGCGGCGCGCCGGTCGGTCTTTGGCTCCGCGGTCCCGGACATCTGGCCCATCTGATGGAACGGTCGGTCGCCATCGTGGGCTCACGAGCGGCAACCGCGTACGGGAACGGCATTGCAGCGGATCTGGCTGCAGATCTGGTCGAGCAGGGAGTGACCGTGTTGTCTGGTGGTGCCTTCGGCATCGACGTGGCGGCGCATCGCGGGGCACTTGCCGCAGGCGGACCTACTGTCTGCGTGCTGGCCAATGGCGTTGACGTCGCCTACCCGCCCGGCAATTCTTCGATCTTCGAGACTTTGGCGAAGGACCAGCTGCTGGTATCGGAGCTGCCGCCGGCTGCCCATCCGACGCGGGTGAGGTTCCTGGCCCGCAACAGGCTGATCGCCGCAATGTCCCGCGGCACTGTGGTGGTCGAGGCGGCGCTACGTTCAGGTGCTCGAAGTACAGCTGGTTGGGCACTCGGTTGCGGACGCCCTCTGATGGCGGTCCCAGGCCCGATCCATTCCCGGGCCTCGACGGCGCCGCACTTGATGATCCGTAACGGGCAAGCGGTGCTGGTGACCTCGGCGGTAGAGGTCCTGGAGCTGATCTCCGATATGGGTCAGGCGATGCTGCCGCTCGCGCATGGTCAGACCAGAGCGACCGATGCGCTCACCGAGACCCAGCTCGCGGTGTTCGAGGCCATTCCGGCTCGCCGTCGCGCCTGCGTCGGAGACATTGCGCTGGTCGCCGGCGTCAGTGTTCCCACCTGCCTCGGTGCGCTGACCGCACTCGAGTCCGCTGGGTTTGTGGAAGGTGATGAGCGAGGGTGGCTGGTCGCGGTCGGAGGACCACGAGGAGGATCCGGCCAGCATCGAGCGGTGGGTCCCTAGCGGGCCTTCGTCAGGAATGTCCGCAGCAGCGGTCCGGCAGTGGTCGAGCCTGATTTGCCGTCATTGACAAAAACCGCGACGGCGAGATCGTCTTGTGCGGCGATCATCCAGGCGTGGGTCTTCAGCGGCTCCGATGTGCCGTACTCCGCCGTGCCGGTCTTGGCCAGCACCGCAGGGCCGGGGAGGTCGCCGAGCACACGGCCACTGCCTTCGGTCACTACAGCGCGCATCATCTGGCGCAGCTGGCGGGCTTCTTGAGCAGTCAGTGGCTGTCCCTTCGAGGTGGCCTGCCGGCCATCGACGAGGTGCGGGATCACGGTCTCGCCTGCCGCCACGGATGCGGCCACACCGGCCATCGCCATAGGTGAGGCCTCGACCTTGCCTTGACCGATCACGGCGGCGGCCTGGCCGGTAGCCGTCGGATCGTTCGGCACTGAGCCGAAGAAGGACGGGAAGCCGACGTCGTAGTCGATGCCAAATCCCAAGGAACCGGCCGCCTCGGCAAGTGAAGACTGGTCGAGTTTGCCTCGCTGGCCGATAAACGCTGTATTGCACGACTGTGCGAGTGCGGTCCGCAATGTGATCGTGCCCTGCTGGCTGCGTGGATAGTCGTCGTAGTTGCTGAACTTCCGGCCGTCGACGGTGACCGTCGGGGCACACCTGACGGTTGAGCGGGGGGTCAGATCGGCTCGCAACAGAGCCAACGTGGAGATGACCTTGAAGGTGGACCCCGGAGCGCCCTGACCCACTGTGGCGAGAGACTGGCCACGATTGCCGCGACCGTTCGCGGCAGCCACGATTGCCCCCGTCGAGGGACGGATGGCGACCAGCGCGCTGGCTGGCTTGGTATCCGCCAAGGTTCGTTCCGCGAGTTTCTGCAGCCCGATGTTGAGCGTGGTCGTCAGCGGCCTGCCGGCCACCGGCTTCACCTCGAAAATCACGACCGGCTCGGGTTCCGCGGTCGAGGGAGTCGGAGACGGGCTGGCTGAGCTCCCGCTCGGCTTGGCGGCTGCCAGCCGCACCTGCACACCAGGAGTCCCCCGCATCTGCGCGTCGTAGCGCTTTTGCAATCCAGACAACCCCACCTGGTCTCCGGTGACCACCGCGCCGCCCGACTCGCCGACGTTCTCCTTTGTTGCCTCACCGACGGTCCCGATGATGGGTCTGGCAAAGCTGCTGGTGGGGGCAAGCATCTGGCCAGTTTTGATAGAGAGCGCTCCCGGGATGGCACGGATCTCGGAGCCGAGTGGCACCTCCGGCGCATCCATGCGCAGCACAATGGCTGGAACGAACGCGCTGCTGCCTGCGCCAGCCACCTTCGCCGCGTACGCCTTCGAGTTGATCTTGACCAACCTGGCGAGCCGGACTGCCGACGACCTGGCCGTCTGGCCACTGACCTTTGACTTGTCGATCCCGATCCGGAATACCGCCCGCACCACCACGATGGGAGCGCCGTCCTCCCCGAGCAGTTCCCCGCGCTCGGGGTAGAGGCGCCTCTGGGACAGGCGGTTGGTCCCGTCGAGTTGAGGCTGCACGATGCTCGGGTGCCAGCTTGTCTTCCACACTCCGGCGTCGTTGGTCAGCCTGGCCTCCGTCGGGTAGGTCCACTGGTCCGGAACGCCGGCAAAGGTCCAGGTGAAAGACAACTTGGCGGTGGCCGAGGATCCGTCCCGGGAGACCGATGCGACGGTGACGTTCGGTTTGACCGGCCCCATGCCCGAGACGAGCGGCTGGAACAGATCGTTGACCGCGGCACCGGAGGCGTTCAGGAACGGTAGCGGCGAGAGATCCTTCGCACTCAGGCCGGCCGCGAGCGCGGTGGCTGCCTGCTGAGCGGCGTTGCGGTCGGGTCCCGGATTCGGTTGAGGAGGCAATATCCCGCAGCCGGCGACCGCTAGGACGAGGGTCAGCAGCACATATCCGAGTCGAAGCGGATCGACCTGGAAGCTGCCGGAGGGCCGCACTCGAGACACCGGGCCATCCTGCCACCTGCGGCTCGCATGGGTAGTGTCGCGGCCATGGGCATCTACGCTAAGCGTCCAGCCAGGATGATCGGCCAGTTGTTCGGGGACGGCTTCGTTCTGCTCTGGACTGTGGGTTGGGCCATCGTCGGCATTTTCGTCCACCGGGTGATCGAGGTATTGGCGAGGCCTGCCCGGGAAACGGCACAAGCGGCGACGCGATTGGCAGAGAACTTTCGTGAGGCAGCAGCCGAAGCGGCCAAAGTGCCGGTCGCTGGTGAGCAGCTACGGCGTCCCCTCGACGCTGCCTCGGTCACCCTTGGCAACTTGATCACTTCAGCCAACGATCAGGTGGCCAGCATCGAACGGTTGGCGTTGATTGTTGGTTGGCTGGTTTTTCTAATTCCCGTGAGCATCGTGGTGGCGTTCTGGCTGCCGCGCCGAATCCGGTTCTACCGCCAGGCTCGGGCCTCCCAGATTTTCTTGGATGCGCTTCCCGACCTCGACCTCTTCGCGCTCCGGGCCATGGCTGCCCAGCCGCTCTATGTGCTGGCCGAGATCAGTGATGACCCTGTCAAGGCCTGGCGCTCCGGCGATCGGGCTGTGATCAACGAGCTGGCCGAACTCGAGCTGAGACGCAACGGGCTCACGCTTCCTGACACCTTGCGGGCCGTGTCGAGCGAGGCCAGTATCGGGTGAACGGCTATCCATCTGCTTGTGGTCGGCCAGGGTGCCTGGGAGACTCATCCCACCGGCGCCCTACCGTCCACGCTTCGGCTGGCGGCGATGCTTCAAGAGAAAGGGATCCGTTGCGAACTCGATCTCTGGGGCCACGACGTGAGCCATGACCGGGAATGGTGGCAGCGCCAGCTGGCCTATCACCTCCCGCGCTTCTGCCAGTGAAACGATCATGAAGGAGGTTGAGTATGTCCGTGAACCGCCACTTGGTCGGCATGCTGCTCGGGGCTGAGGAGGACTGGCCGCAGGCCTTCGAGGCGATCGCGAGCCGTCTCGGGGTCTTCCGCTATGCGGGTGTTGAGCACGTGCTTGACACCGAGCGAGTGCGAATCTCGCCGTTCAACCTACGAGATCGGGCCCGCCATCAAGTGGTCATCGATCGGCTGGCGTACTGGTACTACCACCCGCGGGAGTGGCTGAAGAAGGTTGCGTTGATGGATGACGTCTACCTGATGAACTCCCCGTTCACCTTCCAGTCGATGGAGAAGCACTCGGCGTACTGTGCGCTGATGCGGCTCGGCATGAATGTGCCGGACACGGTGCTGGTGCCCTACAAGAACCCGATCGACAACGTGCGCTGGGCGTACACATCGCGCAACTACAACGATCCTTTCGATCTGGCCACGATCGCCGACACGATGGGCTACCCGCTGTTCATCAAGCCCTTTGACGGCGGCGGCTGGCGTGGCGTATCCAAAGTCAGGGACCATGCCGAGCTGCTGGCTGCGTACGACGACTCCGGCGAAATGCTGATGCATCTCCAGAAGTCTGTTGAGCCCTTTGATGTGTTCGCGCGAGCGCTGACCATCGGGCCAGAGACGATGGTGATGAATTTCCGGCCGGACCAGCCGATGCACAACCGCTACGCCGTTGATCATGACTTCCTCTCTCCCGAGGTCGGTCAGGAAGCGGTCACCATCGCCCAGACTGTGAACGCTTTTTTCCGCTGGGAGTTCAACTCCTGCGAAATGCTGGTGCAAGGCGACACCGTGCTACCCATCGACTACGCCAATGCGTGTCCCGACGTGGCCGTCACCTCGCTGCACTACTACTTCCCGTGGGCCATGAAGTCGTTGATCAAGTGGACCGCATTTTGTGCGGCCACTGATCGTCGCGCGAAGCTGCACGTGGACACAGACCCGTGGTTCGCGGTTGCCGATGATCCAGATCTGGACTACCAGGCCAAGCTCGGCCGCTACCAGCAGCTAGCTGATGAGCACTTCGAGAAGGCGCGTTATCTGGACTTCTGTGCTACGTCGCTGGCAGGAATCGATGACTTGGTGCTTGATTGGGTGTCATCACCTGACTTCGACCGGATGCTGACCGAAACGGTCGCCCAGACCTACCCCGAGCAGGAGCGCGAGTGGTTCATGGGTCACTTCCGTGGCCTGGTTGGCTCATGGATCACTGATCAAGAGTCGGTCCCCGCATAGCGCCTTCTCATCAGGTAATCCCCCGCTGGGCCACAACGAAGACGCGCCGAAAGTGCAAAACCGTTCCGTACGGCCGGGTCGGGTAGGCCTTGTTCAACAACTCCTGGTACTCGGAGACGAACTGTTCACGACGATCGTCAGGCAACGCCTGGAGCACCGGCCGGGCCCCGGTGCCCGAAATCCAACGGAAGACCGGATCCGGCCCGCTTAGCACGTGCAGGTAGGTGGTCTCCCAGGCATCTACTGAGCACCCCAGAGGAGCAAGATCATCGAGATAGGACGCCGCGTCGGCTGCGATCGGCCAGGCCACTTCGGTCAGCATCGGCGCGTAGCGCGGATCGTCGGCCAACTGGCGAAGCAGCCGATGACTGGGCTCGTCGAAGTTTCCCGGCACCTGGAAGGCCAGCCATCCATCTGGGGCGAGTGCGGAGACCAGGGACGGCAGTAAGTCCCGGTGCCCGGAAACCCACTGGAGTGTCGCGTTGCTGATGATCACATCAATACTCGTCTCTGGCTGCCAACCACGCAGATCCTGCAGCTGGAATCTCACTCGCGGGCCCGCGAACTGAGCGGCTCGCTTGATCATCTCCGGTGAAGAGTCCAGACCGACAATCTGCGCGTTGGGCCAGCGATCGGCCAATGAGGCGGTGAGCTGGCCCGGTCCACAGCCGAGATCGACAACCACCGTCGGTTCGGCGGCGTCGACTCTGCTCAAGAGATCCAGAAACGGTCGCGAGCGCTCATCTGCAAACTCGAGGTATGTGGTGGGGTCCCAAACAGTCACGAACCCTCCTGGGGAACGGAGCGCCGGCACGGGCCCTCAAGAACTGACGCTGGTTCCGTGTGCGGCTGGTCTGGACGGCGTGTCGGAGGAACTGGCGTCAGATTTTGAGGGAAACTCGCGCGAAACATCCGGGAGATGATCAGCGGCTGGGTGATCAGTTCCGGCGATGATAGGCCTCACGCCAGGTCGGCACGCCAGGTTTCCAGGCGAGAGTCATCGCAGCCTCGCTGGGGGTGCGGTTGGCTTTGCGATTGTTGCAGCGGGTGCAGGCAGCCACGGTGTTTTGCCAGCTGTTGGAACCACCGCGGGACTGGGGCAGCAGGTGATCGACAGTGTCGGCGATGCCTTCGCAGTAGGCGCAACGATGATGATCACGGCGGAGCACTCCACGCTTGGACCAGGCGGGCGTTCGGGCGTACAGGAAGGTTGTCTTGACGTAGCGGATCAGGCGCAAGACCAGGGGCCATGGGTAGGGGCCGATGCGATGTCCGTCGCGGGCTTCCTCCACGATTGCGACCTCGCGGACCAACATCCGAATCGCGTGTTTGATCGAGACCGTGTGCAGGGCCGTGTTGTCGGTGTTGAGGACGACCACCGCAGACATTGCCCCACCTCCCTTCTTGGCCCAAGGGTGCACAAACCCGATGACGCTGTATTGGGATTATGGCGGGTTTGGTCAAGGCAGAGCGATACCGCAAACGCAGCGTGTCAGTCGTCTTGACTATGCTCGAATACATGTTCGATTATAGAGGGGTGTCACTGCAGCCCACTCGCAACCGCATCCACGACCTGCAACAGCGTGTCCAGCGGATGCAGGGATCAGCGATTTCGCGGACCTTGGAGTCGGTACCAGGCCTATCGGGTGTCATTCAGCTCAGGACTGGTGAGGCGTACGCGGTAGACAGTCCGAGCCTGGCGATGGCCTTGGTCGCGGGTCCATCACAGGCTGGAGAGTGGATCGCCATTGTGGGAGCTCCCGATCTCGGACTGGAGGCAGCAGCAGGATTCGGAATCGATCTCGAGCGGACGGTGGTGGTGCCGCGCCCTGGTGAGCTTTGGCTGAGCGTGACAGCTGGTCTGCTCGATGTGGCCAGTGTCGTGATCGTGAAGCCTCCCGTACCTGCCAGCGCCCAGCAGGCGGAACGGCTGAAGTCGAGGCTGCGGATGAAGGACGCGGCCTTGGTGTGCTGGGGTGAGTGGCCAAGATCCGACGCGACTCTGACCATCAGCGAATCCTCCTGGCTCGGGCTGGGGCAGGGGCATGGTCGGCTCACTGCTCGTCGAGTAGTGGTCTCGGTTAGCCAGGGCGGACCGGTACGTCGGGTCCAGCTTTGGCTGCCAGGACTCGACCAGCAAATAGCCGAGCTTGAGCTTGATCACACGGTGGTGCAACTCCCTGTGGCCCAGGCGGGATGAGTCGTGACCGTCGCGAAGTCGGATGACCGGCTGAGTGCGTTCCAACGCGATGCTCGAGCAGAGCCCAGACAATCTCCGCGAGCGGAAGCCAGACAAATGGTCGTCTGGTGCCCTGACTGGCCGGTGGTTGCAGCGGCGACCCAGCTGGGCTTGAGTTTGCAGTTGCCACTCGCCGTCTTCGAACGCGGTGAAGTGTTCGCCTGCTCAGCGATGGCCAGAGTCGAGGGTGTCCGTCGTGGCATGCGGCGCCGTGATGCATCCGCGCGCTGCCCTGAGCTGACCGTTCTGGAGCGGAACACCGCGAGCGAGATCCGGGCCTTCGAAGACGTGTTGTCGGCGGTCGAGGAGATCTCGGCAGGTGTGGCACCAGTACGACCCGGGCTGTGCGCACTTCGTGTGCCCAGTCGCTTCTATGGCGGTGAAAAAGAGGCCGCAGCCGTGGTGGCTGAGCATCTGGTCGGTGCTGGGATCTGGGATTTCCGGATTGGGATCGCTGACGGCATCTTCGCCGCTGAGCATGCAGCACGTCGGGCCGCATCTCAGGACTGCTGGATCATCGCCTGTGGTGGCTCGGCGACGTTTCTCGCAGCCTTGTCGATAGGTGTCTTGGAGAATGCCGAACTGATCACCCTGCTGCGCCGCCTGGGCATCCGCAGCCTCGGGGATTTTGCCGGGTTGGCCGCCCGCGATGTGCTCACTCGCTTCGGCCGGGAAGGCGCGCTACTCCATCGGCTGGCGCGCGGACTGGAAAGCCAGCCAGTCGTCTCTCGGCGGCCGCCTCTCGATATGAATCAGCGAGTGTCTTTCACACCTGCGCTGGAGACGGTTGAACCGATCGTGTTCAGCACTCGGCAGACCGCCGAAAGGCTGGTTGCTGAGCTTGCCCACCACGGTCTGGTCTGCACTGAGGTTCGCATTGAGGTGGTAACCGAGGGCGGCTGGACCGGATCTCGGGTCTGGGCACACTCGCGCTGGTTCGCGGCCAGCGACCTGATCGATCGGATCTATTGGCAGTTGCAAGGTGATCCCGCCCCAGAGCCTGTATGCGAATTACGGCTGCTTCCTGAGTCGGTTGAATCACTGGCTGATCATGGTGAGGGGCTGTGGGGGAGCGCGCTCAACGAGCATGTGGAGCGGGGAATCGCTCGTCTGCAGGGCATGCTCGGCCCGGAGGAGGTATTGGCTCCTTCCCGGCAAGGGGGGCGCAGTCCGCGGGATCGCCAGTTGCTCAGCCCATGGGGCGAGCGGAGGGCGTCGCAGCGCAATCCACAGCTGCCGTGGCCAGGCACCATCCCACCGCCGGCTCCAGCTCGGGTCTTCTCCACTCCGATGCCGTCTGTTGTGTTGTGCGAGGACCGCAGGCCGGTGAGAGTTACCAGTCGCGGGCTGGTGACCGCTGCACCTGCGTTTGTCAGCATTGGTGAGGAGTCCGAGCTGATGCCGGTCGATGCATGGGCAGGTCCCTGGCCCATTGACGAGCTGTGGTGGGATCCGGCTCAGGCACGCCAAGTTGCGAGATTCCAGGTAACCGGCGTCGACGGCAGCGCCTGGTTGCTGGTCGTGGAGAACGACCAGTGGTGGACCGAGGCGCGCTATGACTGAGTTCGTGGCAACCCGTCAGTTGCAATCTGCGAGCGTCGGTATCGCGCGCCGCCGAACTGAGGAGAAGCGAGCGGACAACGCTTTTCGTCTGCGAGCGACGACGAAGTCGGCGGGTTCGAGCGCGATGCGCGAGCAGAAGGACCAATAAAAGATGGGCTGGAACAATCCGCCGATCTCCTGGCGGGAGCTGGAGCGCCGGATGTCCGGGCGGCCTATGCCGGACAACTCCGCGGATAACCCCGAAGGCGACAGCGCCCCCGGTTACTCGCATAAACGCCCCCCGTATGAGCCCGACGAGCAACGGGTCAAGCGTCCAACTGGCCCAGTCGTGCCGTACGCCGAACTGCATTGTCACAGCAACTTCAGCTTCCTGGACGGGGTGAGCGATCCCGAGGAACTGATCGAGGAGGCAGTCCGACTCGGACTGGACGCGCTGGCGATCACTGATCACGACGGCTTCTATGCGGCCTCCCGAATCGCCGAGGCGGCACTCGCGTACGACCTGCGCACCCTCTACGGCGCCGAGCTGTCACTTGGACTCACGACGCCACAGAACGGGTTAGCCGACCCCGAAGGCCAACATCTTCTCGTGCTCACTCGAGGTGTCGAGGGCTACCACCGGCTCGCCGGGGCCATCACCGAAGCCCAGCTGAGAGGCGATGAAAAGGGACGTCCCAGCTATCTGGAGGAGGAGCTAGCCGCGCAGTCGGGCGGTAACTGGATGATCTTGACCGGCTGCCGCAAAGGAGCCGTACGCCAGGCGCTGATCACTTCCGGTCGGGCAGCGGCGGCGGCCGAGCTGGATCGGCTGACGGCACTGTTCGGCCATGATCATGTTGTGGTCGAGCTGATCGATCATGGATTACCGACCGACTCCGATCTCAACGACGCTCTCGTCAGCTTGGCCCATGATCACAAGCTGCCGCTCGTGGCCACCAACAATGTGCACTTCGCAACACCTGACGGTGGTCGTCTGGGAGCCGCCTTGGCTGCCGTACGCGCCCGCAGAAGCCTGTCCGATATGGATGGCTGGCTGTCCGGACCCGGTGCTCATCTTCGGTCAGGGGCGGAGATGTCGCAGATCTTCGCGCGCTATCCCGGTGTCGTGGAGCGGACTGTCGAGATCGCCGACCAGTGTGCCTTCAACCTGAGGCTGGCCAAACCGCGGCTCCCCAAACTGGACGTGCCAGAGGGGGAAACACCGATCAGCTGGTTGCGGGAGCTGACCCGCAAAGGTGCAGACAAGCGCTACGCGCACATCCGCGACCAAGCAGAGGAGCGGCTACGCAAAGAGCTGGCAGTGATCGAGGACAAGGACTTTCCTGGCTACTTCCTGATCGTGCACGACATGGTGAAGTACGCACGTGAAAACGGGATCCTCTGCCAGGGCAGGGGGTCGGCGGCCAATTCGGTTGTCTGCTACGTCCTTGGCATTACGGCGGTCGATCCAATCGCCTTCAAACTGCCTTTCGAGCGCTTCCTGTCGGCCACTCGAGACGAAGAGCCGGACATCGACGTCGACTTTGACTCTGACCGACGTGAGGAGGTGATCCAGGAGGTGTATCGCCGCTATGGGCGTCGCAACGCCGCCCAGGTGGCCAACGTCATCAGTTATCGACCGAGGTCTGCGGTTCGCGACATGGCGAAGGCGCTCGGCTATTCCACCGGACAACAAGACGCCTGGTCCAAGCAGATCGACTCCTGGGGGACGCTTCCGATTAGTGAGACTGATCGTGGGAGCCCAGCGACCGTCAGCCCCAGCGTCGTACTGGACCACCACATTCCAGATCAAGTTGTGGATCTGGCTGAGCAGCTGTTGAAAGCGCCACGCCATCTCGGCATTCACTCCGGCGGCATGGTGCTGACCGAGCGGCCAGTGGGGGAAGTCTGTCCGATCGAGCGCGGTCGGATGGACAACAGGACCGTGCTGCAGTGGGACAAAGACAGCTGCGCGTGGATGGGACTGGTGAAGTTCGACTTCCTGGGGTTGGGCATCCTGGCCGCCATCCAGTACACCTTCGACCTGGTAGCGACGAGCATGGGGGAGCGATGGACGCTCGACACCATGCCCAAAGAGGAAGCCGGCGTCTACGACATGCTCTGCCGTGCCGACTCGATCGGGGTCTTCCAGGTCGAGAGCCGCGCTCAGGTCGGCACCCTGCCGCGTCTGTTGCCCCGCCGGTTCTATGACCTGGTGATCGAGGTAGCGCTGATCCGCCCCGGACCGATCCAGGGTGGCGCTGTGCACCCCTACATTCGACGGGCGACTGGCCGGGAGGAGGTTACCTACCTGCATCCGGCTCTGGAGCCAGTGCTGGAGCGGACCAAGGGAGTGCCGTTGTTCCAGGAGCAGCTGATGCAGATCGCGATGGCGGTTGGCGGCTGCACCGGCGATGACGCCGATCTGCTGCGTCGGGCCATGGGGTCCAAGCGAGGCGTGGAGAAGATCGAACGGCTCAAGGACAAGCTCTATGCGGGGATGGCATCCAACGGGATTACCGGTGCCCTAGCCGACGACATCTACAGCCGGATCCAGGCCTTCGCCAACTTCGGGTTCGCCGAGAGCCATGCGATCAGCTTCGCGCTGCTGGTCTACGCCTCCTCCTGGCTCAAGCTGCACTATCCGGGAGCTTTTCTGGCCGGGTTGCTCAGGGCACAACCCATGGGCTTCTACTCCCCACAGTCGCTGGTTGCTGATGCACGTCGGCACGGCGTTGCGGTACTGCGTCCCGACATCATGCAATCCGAGGTCGATGCCGATCTTGAACCGGTCAATCCCCAGCGCAGTAGCCCAACAGGCCTTGACAGCTGCTTGCAGCGCGTTCAGCTCGAGGTCGGGCCCTTCGTACGGTCGGCTCCGGACCGAACGCTCGAACATCGCCGTGACGGTAACTTCGCAGTCCGGCTAGGGCTTACCGAGGTGCAAGGCATCGGCCGCGAGCTGGCTGAGCAGATTGTCCTTGAGCGCCGAAAAGAGAGGTTCACTGATATCAACGACGTGATACGTCGGGTCGGGCTCACGGTGCCGCAGGCCGAAGCTCTGGCCACGGCTGGAGCTTTTGACTGCTTCGGACTGTCCCGTCGCCAGGCGCTCTGGAATGCCGGATACGCCGACAACGACCGGACCCTGCCGGGCTCGGCAATCGACGCCACCCCGCCCGTCTTGCCTGGCATGAGCGAGGTGGAGCTGACGCTGGCTGATTTGTGGGCAACTCGGATTTCTCCAGACGATCACCCGGTGCAACATTTACGTCCGGTACTCGATGATCATGACGTGGTGCCGATCGGTCAGCTCGGTGCCGCGTACGCGGAACGCCGGGTGCAGGTCGCCGGAATGGTGACCCACCGGCAGCGCCCTTCCACGGCAGGCGGTGTCACCTTCCTCAATCTCGAGGACGAGACCGGCATGCTCAACGTGGTCTGTTCCGCCGAGCTCTGGAGGCGTTTTGGCAGAGTCGGACGTAACGCCTCAGGCATGATCATCCGCGGCAGGGTGGAGCATAACGACGGAGTGACCAACCTGGTCGCCGAACGGCTGCAGCCGTTGAGCTCGGTCTATCCCGAGGCCAGGGGCATTCTGCCGTCCCGGCACCGGTCCCGAGACTTCCGCTAGAGACCCATTAGGAGGCGTATGGGTTCTGCGACGGATTGGGGTTGTGCAGGGACGGATTCGACGGGGGGTCGTACTTCACACCAGCCGGTGAGCTCGGCAACAGCGCGAAGATCATCATGATCAAGCTCCCCAGGTAGGGGATCAGCAGGAGCAGGGCCAACCACCCGCTGTATCCGGCATCATGCAATCGACGGACGGTCACCGCGAGTGTAGGGATGAGGATCCCGAAGAGGAATACGGCGAACAGAATGATCAGCGGTAGCGCCAGGAGTCCAGGAGTCCGACCCCCATCTCGTGAGGTTGCCGTGCCGAGGGCGAAAGCCAGCAGCCCAAGCACGAGGTACCCGGTGAAGGTGAACAGAAACCACCACCAATATTCGCCGCGGCTGGCACGACCGGTGAACGTCGCATACTTCTTGAAGCCCCGCTTGACAGCATCAACGAAACCGATGCCGTAGTGCGGCAAGTCGAGGGGCGGCGGCGACGGCTGGGCCGTGCCTGAGGGATAAGGCTGGTAGCTCACGACGGGCTGTTCCTTCCAATCCAGGTGTTTGACCGAGCTTTGAGCCGAGGATGCGGACAAAAGCTAGCGAACAAGCTATCCGTCGCCGAGGCCATCTTGACGCGATGATGAAGATATGCCGGACCGCCCTGAGGGACTTCGCCTGACATTCGAGGACGACTTCGACGCCATCGAACTGAACCGAGAGGTATGGCTGCCTCATTACCTACCGGCGTGGAGTTCGCGCGCCGAGACGGTGGCGACGTACGCCATTCGCGACTCGTGCCTCCACCTGACTATCCCGCCCAGCCAGGGACTTTGGTGCGGCGGCGACCATAGCCCTCCCCTTCGGGCGTCGGGAATTCAGTCCGGCAACTTCTCCGGACCAGTCGGTGGCACCATCGGCCAGCAGCCCTACCGTGACGGCCTCACGGTCCGTGAGGAGCAAGAGGCCTTCTGGGGTTGGACGCCGGAGCGGGCTTATATCGAGATGCGTGCTCGCGGCGTCGTCACGCCGCGGTCGATGGTCGGCTTTCTGGCTGGTCGGTCTCGAGGACCAACCGCAACGCTCGGCGGAGATCTGTGTCGCCGAGATGTTCGGGGACGCAGTGGTAGCCGGCGAGTCGACGGCGGTCGGGATGGGACTGCGCGCCTTTCGCGATCCTGCAGTAACAGAGGACTTCGAGGCCGTACGCCTGCCGATCGATGTGGCCGACTTTCATACCTACGCGGTGGACTGGACGGCGGACAAAGCCGACTTCCTCGTTGACGGAGTGCAGGTGCGTACCTGCCCGCGGCCTCCCGGATACCCGATGCAGCTCATGCTCGCCGTCTTCGATTTCCCGGACAAGTCGGACGGCACCGACGCAGAGCACGTTCCCGCGTTCATCGTGGATTACGTGCGGGAATTCCAGCGCTGACAGTGCCTAAGCCAGTGGTGGACGCACATATCGCGTGGCACAGCTGACGGCAGTCGCGGACTTGTCCAATAGCGACACCCTGGACCCTTACACTGAATCGGCCCAGGCTTGGTGACCTCCGCTCCGAGTGCACCCGAAAGAGAACCACACCCGATGACGGACAACACGCCAATTTCTGCAGTGACCACCAGGACCGCGATTCTTGTGGCTGCTTTCGATTCCCAACTGAAATGGGCCGAAACGATCCGGCGGGCCCTGGAGGCGAAAGGGTTCGCCTGCCGGATGATCGTGCCCAGTGACATCCGGCACGCCATCTCTGATGGCCAACTTGCCGACTACAGCGGTGGCGCTGTGGCCTACCTGCCCTGGACTGAGCTAGTGACCGCCTCGCTGGATGTCGACGTCGTCGTGCTGGCCATGCACGGGCCGCTGGTCCGGCGCTTCTGCCACGACTTGTTCGACGCTGTGGAACTCACCGACACAGTGCCTCCGGTGACGATCAGCGGATGGGTCGGCGTGATCATCGAGAAGATCATCGCCGGCTATCTCGATCGCTACGCGACCGACATCGTGGCGGTGAACTCTCGGAGCAACATGGCCACCTTCAAGGCGGTCGCACGCAGCCTGGACCTCCCGGCCGACAACCTCGTGCTCAGTGGCCTACCGCTACTTTCCGGCCAGCGCGGTGAGGTGCGCGTCGACACCCCGATCAAGACGGTGATGTTCGCTGACCAGCCGACAGTGCCGCAGACCCGCGCGGACCGGCTGTACATCTACCAGAGGCTGCTCGCGTACGCGCAGGCCCACCCCGACCGCCAGGTCGTGCTCAAGCCCCGGCATCGCATCGGCGAGGACACCTTCCACCGGATGAAATTCCATCCCGAGGTCTTGTTGAGTGGCGTGCGGAAGCCGCCCAATTTCTCCATCGACTACACACCGATCGCCGACCGACTTGCCGACCTGGATCTGATGTTGACCGTATCCTCGACTGCCGCTTTGGAGTCCGTGGGTGCGGGTGTGCGCACCGCCCTCATCGCGGACCTGGATGTGCGTGAGCAGTTGGGCAATCACATCTTCCTGGACTCGGGCTTGCTGCGGACGTTCGATCAGCTGGAGAGGGACGACATCGGCGTTCCGGCAAAGAGCTGGTTTGAGGACTATTTCTTCGACACCCACGGCGTCACGCCCGCACAGCTACTGGCCGATCGCGCGCTCGAACTCGCCCAGCGGACCGACCGGGGCCGTCCGCCGGCATGGCACACCGCTCTGTTCGCCTCGCAGCATGAGCTGTTCACCTACCGCAACCAGGCTGCGGACGGCACACCGGTGATGGGCGATCGGGCCGGCCGGGTTCGTGCTGTCGCCCAATGGCTCCTGCCCTACGGCATCCAGCGTCAGCTGCGTCAGGCCCGGGCCCGGCGCTACGCCGTACGCCAGCACGAGGAAGCACAGATGACCGGGGCGGCCCTTGACCCCTCAGAGCGGCAGCCCAGCCAGGTTGGCTAGCCGCAACTGCGGTTACGCTTGCACGCCCGCCGGCACTTCGTAACGACGTCAGGGTGCAGCTGCTCGGCCGGTCGGGGTGACGACCAGCCAGAGGCCACCAAAGCCCCGGATGTTGTGGCACTTCACCTCGTTCTTGGCCTCGTGGGCGTAGTAGTACAGCGGATGGCCGCCGTACGTCACCTGGGTCTTGCCGTCGGTCCGTTTGGTGGTGTCGAGGAGGTTCTGTTTCGCGCCATCCTCTGCGGTTGGCATGCCTTTGGTGAGCACCGGTGGCCAGGCCTCGGCGCAGGCGCCGTAGCACTCTGGCTTGGTGGTCTGTTCCTTGTCGAAGAGGTAGATCGCCTGCCCGGTGCCGTCGAAGAGCATCCTGCCGAACTCGCTCTTCGCCGACTCGATGACGGTCCCGGTGCGCTCCACGGGTGTTGCAGCCGTCGGTATCGCGCTCGGCGAGGGTGTGCCGGTCCTTGTCTGCGACGGCGGCTCGCTCGGTGATGTCGACTCGGTCACGCTCGGCGCTCCGGTGCCGCTTCCGGCATCGTTCCCGCAGCCGACCAGCACGACGGCGCACGCAGCGAGTACGGCGATGATGCGCATCGAGATCATCTCCCTCCGAGCTCCGAACGTACAGCCGGACGAGCCGGTCGGCCGGCTACGTCATCTATCGGTAATCCGTTACCGATCGAGGAGGGCGTCGCGGGACAAGCTCTCTATTGGTTGAGTCCCTCGTTGATCTCGTCGAGGTCGAAGCGCGCGGGGTCCGCGAGGACCTCCGCGAGGTCTGCTGCGTCCCGCAATCCGCCACAATCAGGCTTGCTCCGGCGCGGCTTCCGCAGCGATGGACGCGGTTCAGGCGTTGTAGGAATGCGGCTGGGGAACGAGATGAGCTTGCCAGCCAGCTCCTCGAGATCCTCGAGATCCATCCCGGCGATGATTTCCTCGAATCGCCGCTGAAGCTCAGTTGGGTCCTGGTCACGACCTGTCACGCCCAGAACGGTAACTGCACAATCAGGATCGTTGGCGACGACCACCTACGAGGTGTCAGCAAACCCCGGTTGGGACGTTGGAGAAAGTGCTGGCAGATTGCAGGTTTCCGGCCCGGATAGTGCAATTTGCCAGCAGTTTCTTGCGTGCCGGCCCTCGAAGAGTGGACCACGGGCCGAACCGATGCACCTGCGTCGCGAACGTCAGCAGTCGGTAAGGTGCAACCGTGCTGCATCGGCCCCAGTCTTGACCCATGCCGACCGTTTCCATGTCGACCAAGCCGGCCTGGTGGCCGCACTTCAGCAGCACCTTGCGCTCGACCGCTGTTACCGCGCGGCTCGGCTTGGTACTCGGCATCGCCGTTGGCACCTGCTTCATCACCGGGTTGTTGAGCTATTTCCAGTACCTAGCGTGGGAGTGGTTGCCGCCGCCGGCGAGTCCGGTGTGGGGGTACCGCGTCACGCAAGGCGTGCATGTGGCCACCGGCATGGCCACGATCCCCTTGGTCCTCGTCAAGCTCTGGAGCGTTTACCCGAACCACTTCCGTTGGCCGCCGTTTCGTTCGGTGAAGCGGGTCGTCGAGCGGATCACAGTTGCGCTCTTGGTCTCGGCCACCTTGGTGCAGTTGTTCACCGGCTTCTTCAATGTCCTCAACTGGTACCCGTTTCGCTGGGACTTCCTGTCAGTCCACTACCGCCTGGCCTACGTCGTGGTCGGTTCGGTGCTGTTACACGTCGCAGTCAAGCTGCCCGACATCGTGTACGGCCTGCAGACCAAGATTGCCGAGGGCGATGTGCTTACCGAGGTTCCATGGAACGAAAATCCCGAGTCTCACAGCGTCGCGGGCCCGCTACCGCCGCCGGTTACTCCGGGTCTGTCCCGGCGCGGCGTCCTGACAGCGGCCGGCGCCGGGATCGGCGTCGTCGTTGTGACATCGGTGGGTCAGACGTTGACTCCGTTGGAGCCGATCGGATTGCTCGCTGTCCGCCAGCCGAGCAAGGGGCCGCTGGGTGTGCCGGTCAACCGGACCGCGGAGGAGGCAAACGTGATCGCCGCCGCCACGGCACCCGACTGGACGCTCAAAATCATGGGCCCGAGGCCATACGCGATCACCCTGGCTGAGGTCGAGGAGATGGCCGTTCATGAGGCTCGATTCCCGGTCAGTTGTGTCGAGGGGTGGAGTGCCGACGCGCGATGGCGTGGGCTGCGGCTGTTGGAGGTCGTGGAGCGGGCGGGCGGCACCGCTGATTCGCAGGTACGGGTCCGTTCGCTCGAGCCAGCTGGCTTTTTCAACAAGTCGGTGATCTTTGGTCCGCAGTTGTCCCTTGCGCTGCTGGCTACCCATCTCAACGATGAAAGGCTGACCGTCGACCACGGTTACCCGTTGCGGCTGATCGCCCCGAACAGGGCCGGCGTATTCAACACCAAATGGCTTGCCACCATCGAGGTGCTCCCATGAAGATCTGGCGGATCGTCCTAGCCGTAGTGGGCGTCGGCGTCGGGACGTACGGCATCTTCCAGCTCCTCACCCAGCTCCCATGGCAGACCCTGGCACTGCTCGCGCTCTGGCTGATCGGCGCGTTGATCATCCACGATGGGCTGCTATCGCCGGCAGTCATTGGTGTCGGCGCGGCTCTCCGCCGATATGTCCCCGACCGCGGTCGCCGCTACCTCCAGTTCGGTTTGATCATGGCCGCGATGGTCACCGTGATCGCCGTCCCGATGATCTATCGCGCCAACACCCAACCGCCGGCCAAGGCCTTGTTACTTCAGGATTTCGGCATCAACCTCACCGTGCTGCTCGCCGCGATCGGCGGTGGAACGCTGATTGCGTACGCCATCAGGGTTGCGCGAGATCGATCGGTGCCTGGTCGACCACCGCCCGACGATGCACAGAAGTGACCCGCAAAGCGACCCACTTGGGGAGCCGGTTGTCAAGGCAGGAGTTCGTTGATCAGGGATTCGACGCGGCGGCGGATCTGGTCGCGGATGGGCCGGACATGGGTGAGGTCCTGGCCTGCGGGGTCGTCGAGGACCCAGTCTTCGTAGCGTCTGCCGGGATAGTAGGGGCAGGTGTCGCCGCAACCCATGGTGATCACGACATCGGAGGCTTTGACGGCCTCGTTGGTCAGGACCTTGGGTTGCTCGGCCGCGATATCGATCCCGTCTTCGGCCATGGCCTGGACAGCGACAGGATTGATCTTGTCGGCGGGTTCGGAACCGGCGGATCGGACTTCGATCTGGCCGCCGGACAGCTGGCTCAGGTAGCCGGCTGCCATCTGAGATCGGCCGGCGTTGTGGACGCAAACGAACAGAACGGACGGCTTGTCGGCCATCAGAGGCTCCTTGTTGTCAGATGTTGAGGTCACGCAGGAGTGTGGTGACGCGAGCTTGGAGGTCGTCCCGAATATCGCGGACCCGTCCGATCGGCTGGTCCTTCGGGTCGGCTACGTCCCAGTCGAGGTAACGCTTACCGGGGTAGATGGGGCAGGCGTCGCCGCAGCCCATGGTGACTATGACGTCGGCGGCGTGGACAACGTCATTGGTTAGCGGTTTGGGGTAGGCCTCGGTGAGGCTCATGCCGCGTTCGGCGAGGACCTGGACGGCCAACGGGTTGATTTGATCTGCGGGGGCGGAGCCAGCCGAACGGACATGCACCTTGCCGGCGGATAGGTGCAGAGCAAGTGCGGCGGCCATCTGCGAGCGGCCGGCGTTTTGGACGCAGACGAACAGCAGCTCGGGTACTGGTTTGGCGAGTCGCCCGTCTGCTTGGGCGGCGGCGGTGAGCTGCTCGCGCGCGAACCGCGAGACCAGAATCGGCAGGAAGTCCGGGATAGTGGCGGTGGGCTCCAATGCGGCGCGGGCATCGGAGACGGCTTGAGCTATGGACTCTCGGGAGAAGATTCCTTCGTACGTATAGGCGAGCTCGTCGACCAGCTGGTCGTAGTCGGTGACACGTCCTCGTGCTGGCTCGCCAGACTTGTCAGCGCTCGGGGCTGCGGGTGCCTGTGGGCTGGAGTTCATTGGGATTCTCCTGGGTGATCGCAGTGGGGGTCGACCGTGGGTGGATGGCCCGGCCGAGGCCATAGCCGGCGGCGGCGCCGGCCACTTGCGCGAGCAGGAACATCGGGACCGAAGCGGGCTGAATGCCGGCGAAGGTGTCGGAGAACATCCGCGCAATGGTGACAGCTGGGTTGGCAAAGCTGGTGGAGCTGGTGAACCAGTAGCCAGCGGTGATGTAGGCGCCGACTGCCCAGCCGATCAGCTGTGACCTCCCAGCGCGGCTCAGCGAAGTGATCAGCAGTACCAGGCCGGCGGTAGCGACCACCTCGGCCAGCCAACGACCAGCGCCGGCGCGCTCTGTGGTGGAGAGGCTAAGCGTGGGCTCGCCGAACATCAGGTTTGCCACCACAACCCCGACCATTCCGCCGGTAATTTGCGCGGCGACGAGCGTCAGGGCTTGGCGGCCGGTGATGGCTCTGGTGAGGCGTTCGAGGGCCGTGACGACCGGATTGAACGCCGATGATATGGGCTGCAAGGCGATGATCAGCGCCGTCAGCACGGCGCCAGTCGCTACTGCGTTCTCCAGCAGCTGCAGCCCGACATCGCCGGGTGACAATCGTTGGGCCGCGATTCCGGAACCGACCACGGCGGCGACGAGGAATGCGGTGCCGACCAACTCAGCGACGGCGCGGTGTCGCAGAGCTGGTGCGGCGGCAAAGGGTGCTGTCATTAACGGCGGCCGCCAGTTGGCTTCGACATTGTCGGGGCACTGCCGCCCGCCATGGTGGCGCTTACTGCGGGTAAGTCATCGCGCGGCTTTGTGGCTTGGACGATCGCACTGTGCATTCCGTCGGCGGCCTGATGGGTGAACCGGACGGCGACGTCGACAAATCCGGCGGCGGCCAAACCGTCCAGGTATTCAGTTCTTGATAGGGCGCCTGCTATGCAGCCGACGTAGGAGCCGCGGGCGGCCCGCGCGGTCGGAGTGAGATGATCTTCAGCGACGACGTCGCTGATCCCGATCCTGCCTCCTGGGGTGAGAACTCGGAACATTTCGGTCAGCACTTTCGGCTTGTCGACGGACAAGTTGATCACGCAGTTGCTGATCACCACATCCACCGACCCGTCCGGTAGCGGGATGTCTTCGATGTTCCCCTTCAGGAACTCGACATTGGTCGCGCCAGCCTTGGCCGCGTTGCCGCGGGCGAGGGCGAGCATCTCGTCGGTCATATCGACGCCGTACGCGAATCCGGACTGCCCTACCCGCTTCGCCGAGAGCAGTACGTCGATTCCGCCGCCGGAGCCGAGGTCGAGAACGGTCTCACCCTCCCGTAGCTCCGCGACCGCTGTCGGGTTCCCACAACCGAGGCTGGCCGCGACCGCTGCGACAGGCAGGCTGTCTCGATCCTTCGCGCTGTAGAGAGCGGACCCGAACGTGTCGTCGACCTCAACAGCCGTCGGACCGCAGCAGCCGCCTGAGTCATCGCAGCAGGAGGCGTGCCCGTGACCGGAGGTCACCGTAGTCGCGGCCGCCGCGTAGCGTTCGCGTACCTGCTCACGTACCACATCTGGAGCCTTGGTCTCTGTCATGAACATCTTCCTTCCCATCGAGGATCGTCGATGCGATCGAGTGTAGCCGTGTCCCATCGATATTTGTCAATGTATGCCATGATGGTTGCGTGCAGACCACGGTGGCGCCCACGCGGACTGAGCTGCCCTTGCTAAGCGACTGCTGCTCACCGGTAGTCCGCGAGGTCATTCAGCCTGCGGAGGCCGAGACGTTGGCCGGCGGATTCAAGGCGCTGGCTGATCCGACTCGGCTCCGCCTGATCTCTCTCGTCGCCGCCCACGAGAATGCGGAGGCGTGCGTCTGCGAGCTGACCGACCCGGTCGGTCTGTCACAGCCGACCGTCTCGCACCATCTCAAGATCCTGGTCGATGCCGGCATCCTGACGCGCGAGCAAAGAGGCAAGTGGGCCTACTACCGGCTGGTGCCGGGAGCCCTTGACGCCCTGGCGGCGCTGATCACCTCTCCAGCAGGCTGAAGATCTTTTGAGAGGTGCCGGTCTTAGGCGCCGTTCACATCCACTCGATCGTCACCAACTCGACGGGCTGGGAGACACCCTTCAGGGTGACCGAACGGGGAGTGGAAACCGAAAATCGGGTGGCCGCACTCTGCACGGTGTCCACGCTGGCAAAGATCTGCCCGCCACCGGCAAGGCTGCCGATTCGAGCGGCCTCGTGGACTCCTCGGCCGGCAAAGTCAGTGGCGCGGCTGGAAGCTTGCGCCTCGTGTAACCCAATTCGGACTTGGGGGGCGAACCCATGGCCCCGGCGATGCTCTGCAAGTGACCGCTGGACTGCGACCGCAGCCTCGATCGCCGCGGAGGCATCCTCGAAGGCAACGAAGAACCCGTCACCGGTCTGGCGCACCTCCGTCCCGCCGTAGCGGTTGAAGATCGCCCGCAACGTCTGGTCATGCCAGCGGATGAGTTCCTGCCAGGCGTCGTCACCCAGTGCCTCAACGAGCGGTGTTGAGCCGACGATGTCGGTGAACACGAAGGTCCTCTTCACCCGCTCGCCGGCCCGCGCGGCGATGCCTTGCTCTTCGCCGAGCAATTGGCCCAACCGCTTCGCGTCCGGGAGGGCACCAAGACGTTCGAAAGCCGCCTTTGCTGACTCAAACTCGAGTCGTGCGGCGTCCTCATCGCCGTCGGCACGGAGAGCCTCGCCAAGCGCCGTGCGTGCTCTGGCCGTCTCATAGGGAGCGCCGATCTCGTGCCAAAGTTCGACCGCATGGCGCAGTCTGGCCATCGCCGTTGCAATATCGCCCTGGGCAAGCAGGAGCAGGCCTCGTCCGTACTCAGCTGTCGCGGTCACCGCTGTCGTCCCAAAGGAACCGGCGATCTCCTCGAGCTCGGCGACGTGCTGTGCGACGGAGTCGAGATCTCCAGCGGCAAGCCCGATCTCGACGGCAGCGGGGAGCATTCTCGCTTTGATGAATGCGCGCGATTCCACGCCAGCGAGTGTCCGCTTGATGGAGGTGTTGGCACCTGGTGCGTCCCCCTCCGCCAGTCGAAGCAGGGACATACCCGGCTCGGGCTCACGGCTGAGCTGGCGGGCCTGCCGGAAAGCCTCCCGGGCACCCTCGAGGTCGCCCACGCGAAGCCGCACCTCGCCGATCTCGTACTGGGCTTCACCGCCTAACAGCAGGTCGTATCGGCTGAGTTCCTCACAGGCGCGCTTCGCCTCTCGCTCGGCGTCGGCCCAGGAGCCGCGAAAATGCATGATCTCGGCGCGGTGCACCCGACAAACTCCGGGAAAACCGGATACCCCCTGCCGGCGGCACCACCGCTCCGCCGCGTCGGTCCACTCGACCGCTCGTCGCCAGTCGGCGAGATTGCGGCAGACGTTGATCGTGCTGCAATAGATCCTTCCAGTCGTCATCGGATCCAGCTCTCCGCTGACGGCCGCCACTGTGGACTCATCTATCAGGGCCAGACCTTCGTTGACCCGACCCATGGCGACCAAGGCATAGCCCTGTTGCTGCAGGGCGAGGGCTTGAATCGCTGGTATCGCGAGCCGTTCGCCGATCCCTTGTGCCAGTTTTGCCTGACGGAGGGCTTCCTCCCAATCGCCGGTCATGCGGATAGCAAGATAGGCCAACGAGGTTGCCTGCCATCCATGCGCCGCACATTCGTCGGGAGTTTGCTCGAGCAGTCTCCGGGCCCTGCCGAGCCATCCGTTCCCGACAGCGGTTTCCAGGCGCTCAAAATGGTCGATGGCAATCTGGAGCGCCATTTCGGCTGCTTGGCATTTGTCGCCTTGCTCCAGATATCCGGCGTGCGCCCGCTCACGCGCCTCGATTGCCGCGTCGGGATCCCCAGCGAACCATGCGGACTCCGCTAAGAGCCCCAGGTCTTGGGGAGAGACAGGTGTCTCCGAGTCGGCCTCCCGAAGGGTGTCGAAGGCCTCGTGCCATGCGTGCCGACGATGCGCGTCGCGGCCCTGCTGAACGCGATCCTCGATGAGTTGACTCATCTAGCTCCCTGGGCGCGGAATGGCTCTACCCTACGACGTTCCACAGGGGGCAAGGTAAGCGAGCACCTTCTGCCGCAGCGCTGAGGCAACTCTTAGGATCGCTTCACCGATCTGAGCCTCCGACGAGGGGCGATCGGCCCGACGGGAAAGTGGATATCTACTGGTTCGGGCCCTGACAAGGCGCGCCCGAGCGTCCAACCCCAGCAGGTCTGCTAGGGGGTGAGGCCGCCGTCGGCATTGCCTCCGACCGGATTCGGATCTAGGGCACCCTGTCACTGCGCGTGCTCCACGGCCCAGGCCAGGGCGTCGTCTGCGATCTGTTCCCAGCCCTTCTGGGCGGGCAGCAGGTGGGCGTAGCCGGGGTATTCCTTGACCTCGGTCACGGTGTTGGACTTGTAATGCTTGGCGTTGGACCGTTGGACGCTGGGGGGCATGAGGTGGTCCTCGCCGCCGGAGATGAACAGCAGCGGCGCCCGGTTGTCGTTGTGGTAGTTGACGAAGGTGTCCTGGTGGCCGGGCTCCAGGGTGGCCAGCGCACTACCCCACAGCACCCGCACCGATGCCGGGATGTGGTAGCGCTCGTACAGCGCCCTGGACTCCTCCTCGGTGAAGGTGTTGGTGAATGCGTAGCGCCACTGCTCGAGGGTGAAGCCGGCAGCCCTCTTGCGCCCAACCGTCCGCAGCACCGGGAAGGTCGACTTGAGTTGCGACAGTGGCACCACAGGCACGCCCTCGGTCGGGGCTGAGTTGATCGCTACGCCCACCGCTCCGTATCCGCGATCCAGCATCAGCTGGGTGAATACCCCGCCGGCGGAGTGGCCCATCAGAATCGGCGGCCGCTCCAGCCCGCCGATCACGTCGGTGAGGTGATCGACGACGGCGGGCACGGTCAGGTTCTCGATCGGGGTTGGGTCGGCGGTCAGGGCCTCAACCTCGACCTCAAAGCCCGGGTAGGCCGGGGTGAGTACCCGGTAGCCCTGCTGCTCGTAGTGGGCCTTCCAGTGCTCCCAGCTGCGTGGGGTCACCCAGAAGCCGTGGATCAGGACGATGGTGTCGGGGTTCATCGGTTCCCTCAGTGCTCCTCGAATCAGGCGAGCAAATCGGCGCCGAGCTGCTCTTGGTGGGTGCGGTGGGGCCATTCTTTCATCGGGCGCGCGTGATGTCCCGTGTGGCCTCCCTCACTTGCAGGAGCGTAGTGAGCAGTTAGTCATCGTTGAGGAGAGAGCACGTGACGGGGGCTTGATGTGTGCTCTGATTAGGATGTTCACAGTGTCCGAGGGGGGACTTGAACCAGTTGAACGGCCGCTCGACAAGCGGGTTTCGGACATCTTGAGCGTGAAAATGGATCCAGGAGGGCCCGGTTGCACGCCGCTCTTCGGGATCGGTGCGCTCCAGGAGCGCACGAAAGCCGCGTCTGATACTGATCCCGGCACAAAGAGCGAGCCCGGGATGTCTGACCCGGGCTCACTCCAGTGGGGGTTGAGCTCGGCCACGAGTCTGTGGATCCGGACTGCCGGAGCATGGATCGAGAAGGCGTTGCGCTGGCGAGGTCCTGACAACGCCAAAGTCCGGTCTTCAGTGTTCCGGCCATCCAGCTCCGCCGTGTTTCGCGCAGTCCGATCGATCGGTGATGAAGTCAGAGCCGCTGGAGTCATGCGGGGGTGACGATGAAGGCCTCGGCCCTGAGTGCCGCGATCCCGATTCTCGGTAGGTCGGCTGAGGATCGGAAGCAGATGAAGCGGGCGGACCCGTTCGGGCTGGTGCTTCGCGTTGGCTCGGTACAGCAAGTCGATCTGCCAGAACCTGGACAGGCTGTGAAGGACGTCGCGCCAGAGCCGCAGAGCGGGCCCGGCTCCGACCCGTTCGCCGCCGGGCGAAGACATTGGGAAGGCTGCGAAGTTCAAGGAGACCTGCGCCTGGTCAACGAGAAGCTGGTTGAAGCTCACCGCGGCTCAGCCCTCGGCTTCCGCAACCTCACCAACTACATCGCCAGATCGCTTCTGGAGACCGGCGGGTTCAGGCCCCAACTACACCCTCGATCATGAAGAGCCCGATCAGCATGCCGAGTGCGGCCAGGTTGGCAACGATGACGAGTCCGGCCAACGCCGTGGCGGCGATCCGTGACCACCGGCTTTACCGCGGGCCGACCAGCAACGACTCCGGCAGCAGCGCGTAGACGACCGCGGCGAACAACACCGCCACGGCCGGCGGAATCCGGTTCTCACCGGCGGCGATGCGGCGGTCAGCGAGCTCCTCATCGAGCGGGTCGGAAGCAGTCACCGGGTGAGTATCCCAACCGTTGGCCCCCGTTCACTCAGAGCAGCGTCTTGCGCGACCTGCGCCGGTGGCCCTTCTCAGCGAGACCGTGGCGGTGGCGATGTTGGACGGGCCTCGGGTCGCCATGGGTGATGTCGGTCTTCCCGGTTGCGGTTTTGGGGGATCCTCGGGCCAACCTGGCCCCTTCGCGGGTCGAGGCTCACTGGGTCGTCGCCTGGGTGGGTGATACGTCGGTCGAGGTGTTGTTGCCAGCGGGCGGAGGCGATCTGCAGCTGTCCTGGCCCGGTTGGTCGGTGGTCTCGGGGGTCGATGCCGACCGCGGCTCGCCAAACGGCGACTTCACCGATGACAGCGGCGGTGAGGTGACTGCCTGGCGGCGCCCAGACCGGCTGCGTATCGCCGAGCCCGGCCTGATCTCGAACCTGATCGGCGAGGCCGGTCACCAGCTGAGACCGCTTCGTCAGATACTCGCCCCAAACCGGATGATCATGCAGCTCTGCCGGAATGCCGGGCAACCAGGGAAGGGGCCCAGGGTCGGTAGGTGCCAGTTCTGGGAGGCGCCAGTCCAGCACGGCGGCCATGTCCCCCGCGCTGTGCAGTTCGCGTCCGGAGGCGGCTGTCTGCAGCTGGAGCAGGGGGTGCTCGCCGGTCTCAGCCGCCAACGCCAAGAGATGGACGCGCAGAGTCGGCCAGGAGGGCTCGCTGATGAGTTCGGGGACGACCAGGTCGGCTCGGGCGTCGAGCATATGGACGGTCTGGGGTCCGACGAACTGCTCAGCCGCGACATGAAGGCCGTCGGTGTAGCGCTGGACGGCGTCAAACAGCCGTGCCGCTGGGTCGCTGAGTTCTCGTAGCAGTGTGGTCGCGGAGGTCGGCGCGTCGTCACGGGCGAGAATCTGCTCGAGCAGCTCGCTCGGGGTGCGGGATGCGACAGTTTCGGGTCGGATGACGGTGTGCGGGTCGCCGTCGCCGACGACCTGAAGGTAGAGGTGGTTGGCGGCCCGGCCGCGGGTGAGCATGGTGTACAGCTGCTGGCGGGATTCCTGCCCGGCTAGCAGGCCGTGCATGGTGTCGGCGGTGACGCCTTGGGCGGCGTGGATGGTGGTGGCGTAGCCGAGACCGGTCGAGGTGTGGACGTAGTCGGCGGGCAGCCGGACGGTGCGGTGGCTTCGGTTGTGCCGCACACTCAGGTCACCTTGTTTGCCGAGGTGGGTGATTGTCCACCGGTCGCCGTTCTTGACCCAGTCGGTGGCGCCGAGCCGTGGCCGGCGGTCGTTGACGCGGGTGATGATCACATCTCCGACGCTGGCCCGGTTCCCATCGGCCAAAGACACCTCGGATGACGCAGGGGAGTGATCAAGACGATGCGCCCGGGCACGGCGGTTCAGTTCGGCGACCAGATTGCGGGTGGGGGCGATCATGATCGTATCGAGCCCCGCCGCCCGATCGGAAACCCAAGCGTGGAATGCATCCTGCGTGGTGGTGGCCACATCACCGACATGAACACGACCATTGCGGAGGTAGAACTCGAGCGATTTCGAGTCGCCGTCACGCAGGGCGAGCGATGCTGCCGCTTCATTCGGGTCGGTGAAGCGGTGCAGCTCGGAGAGATGCACCGTCCCTTGGGTCTGTTGGATGTCGCGGAGGACACCGCCGGCGCCGATCGCGGCGAGCTGTTGATCATCACCGACCAGCCGGACACTCGCACCCCGACCGATGGCGAACTGCACGGCTGCGTCGAGGGACAAGGTGTCGGCCATGCCGGCTTCATCGATGATCACCAATGTCGACCGGCCGACCGTGGCCGCCCAGTCGGGCAGGTCGCCGTGCCGCAAAGACCAGGTGAGTTTGGCGAGGGTGTCGGTGCGGATCCCGGTCTGCTCGGCGAGGACGGCGGCCGCCGCAGCCGACGCGGCCAGGCCGAGCACCTGGCCGCCGTCTTGGGTCCAGGCGAGGGTCAGGGCGCGCATGGCGGTGGTCTTGCCGGCGCCGGCTGGGGCGATCGCCAGCTGCAGACGTGCCCCGGAGGTGCACATCTGGCGGACCAGGAAGGCCTGCCCGTCGTCCAGGGCGGTCCCGTTCGCCGCCATCTCAAGCAAGGCCAGATCCACCGCCGTCTGCTCGACGGACGTACCGCCGCGGCGTCCGGCGGTTGTAAGGAGGCGCCGCTCGGCGTCGAGGATTCGCGTCGACGTATAGAGGGTGGCGCCGGCGACGGTGTAGACCGATGAGCCGTCGACTCGCCGCAGCGCCTCCGGTTCCTCGATGGCGTCGGGCGGTGCGACCAGCGCAACAGATCGACGATCGAGGACCTCAGCGACCAGCAGGTCTACCAGTGCGGCGGCATGAGCGGGCAGGTCGATGGTGCGGACTTGTCGTTGTGCTTCGGCCCGGACGTGCCACATCTGCCAGGTCGAGCGGCTCGCCTCCATCACGCTCAGGATGTGATCAGCCGCCTGTGCGACCCAGGGTGAATCGGCGATCGTTTTGGTTTCGGCGTGCGGTGCCAGCACCGTCTGCACCATCGACGCAACGGCTTCCGCGCTGCCCAACGCCGCTGCGGCCTCGCCGAACCAGGTGGCCCGTTGCTCAGCCAGGGCTCGGGGTTCGTGCTTAGCGTCGCGGGTCTCCAACGTCGCCTGCTGCGCCAGGTGCAGCGCTTCGACCGGTGTCGGTGGCCGGCCATGATCGTCTTGGAACTGGATGGCCAGCTCGCCGCGGCGGACCTCGATGTGGGCGCGGCGGGTCGACCAACGCTGATTCAGTCGGGGATCGACGCCGACGATCTCCCGGATCGGCCGCTTCGCCGGATCGGTGCCGGGCCGTTCGGCGAACCGCACCCCCAACGTGTCGCGAAGGTGCTGCTCGAGGGCGGTGTTGTAGGTCTCCGAGGCGGCAACGTTGGCTTTGAACAGCACCCGCCCGTCGATGGACAGCCAGCGTCCGTCGAGGGTCTGCACCTTGTTCGCCACCGCCACGTGGGTGTGCAGATCCGGGTCGCCGGCCCGGCTGTCCCGGTGGGTGAACCCGGTCGCAACCAAGCCTCGGACGTTGACCTGCCGGATCCCCTGTGGCCCGGTCCGGGTGAACAGGGCATGTTCCTCGATGAACGCCAAAGCGTCCTGCACGGCGGCCTGGTGGGCCCGTTCGATCACAGCCGCCACGCTCGGCTCGGCCACCGCCCACAAGGTCGAGACCGACTTCACCGGGGAGAACGTCAGGTCGTAGCCGGCAACGGTCTGTGTTCGCGGCCGGGAGTCTTTCGCGATCTGTCCCGCCAGCTCTCGGGCATCAATCGGCTCCCGGCCATGCTCGGCGGCGAAGAACTCCCGGGCTACCTCGGTCCGCACCCGCGCTCGGTCTACGGTAGGCAGCGACGTCTCACTCGGTAGGCCGGCCGCGCTGTTGATTGCGGCAATGCGTCTAGCGACTTCGAGCCGGAACAGGCTGACGTCCCCATCAACGATCTTGAACGGCACGCCTAGCTGGATCACTTCCTGGAAGTCGCGTGCGGAGAGGTCCGGCCCCTCAAGCTGCTGCTGGCGCAGCTCAGCCAGCGGGTGCAGACCACAGCCGAAAAGCGCTCGCATTTGCTCGGCGGTCACCGGGTCGCCGACGGCCAGGCCATCGATCCCGTCCATGCCGGAACCGATCCACACCCCCGGCGCCTCACCCCGCTCGGTGTAGTACGACGCCAGGCCGGTATGACCTTTCTCGGTCGCATCCAAAGCAGCCACCTGCCGGGTCAGATAGTCATACCCGGATCCCGCTGTGAGCTTGTGGATGCTCATCGTCACACCCACCTAAGGGGGTACATGCCGCTCGCGCGGTCAGGCCGACCCGGGCTACTTCCGGCGGTGCATGGGGTGTGTCGGACTTGGAAGCTTTGGGGTTCGAGGGGGGTACGTCGGATGGAGCTGTCGCCGGTCTGCGTCATCGCAGGATTTTCTGTTTTGTCGCGGTGTAGAGCAGGACAAGTGGTGGAGGGTGATGAGTTAGCAGCGATCTGGCAAGAGCAGCGTCAAGACATGAGTCCCATAGCAGGAACCGTCAACGGGATGCCTCCCAGGGGTTTGGTCGCGTTCCGCGCCTAGCCCGGCTCGCCGTCGCCGTAGCTCCACGCGGGCTTCCCGCCGGCCGCCGAGGAGGTCACGGTCGAACCCACGATCAAGAACCGCGTCTCTTCGTCGGCACGCGGGCGATGCTCGACACCGCGCGGGATCACGAACAGCTCGCCCGCGTTCACCGGCACCTCGCCGGTGCGCAGCTCCACGACCAGCGTGCCGTGGGTCACGAGGAACACCTCGTCCTGGTCGTCGTGGGCGTGCCACTCGGTCGAGCCGATGCCCTTGGCGACCTTGAACAGGCTTCCGTTGGCCTCGCCCACGATCTCCTGGGACCAGAACTCGTCCAACGCGGCCGCGGCGCCATCGACCGGAACCGCCCTCAATGCGTCCATGCGACGAAGCTAGCGCGATCGGCCGGCGAGCGCTGCAATGTTGGGGTCGGCAAAGACCCTGCCCGCGGTGCTGCGGGCGTCGTTGACCTGGGATCAGGGGCCGAAGATGCGGGACTGGAAACAAGTCGCCGTCGACGCTGACATCGACATCTTCTTCTGAGATCCGCACGCGCCCTGGCAGCGGGCACCAACCAGAACACTGTGAGTGTCGTGGTGGCCCGGCTGGGCTGTCCGGCAGGCTGGTGCCGGCCACATGATGTGACTCTCGAGAACGCTGGACGCGGGTCGGGTGTGCTTGCGTTGGACGCGTCCCTCGAGTGGCCGACACCGACCTGGCCCTCTGGTCTTGGCTTGATCGGGAGCTTCTCCGCTTTAAGGCGTGAGCCTTCACATTGCGGCCGCGACAGGTGACCTTTTCCAGGGTGGTGCCTGTCCTCGAGCAGAAGCAGCGACGCTCCGCTGTCCATCTCCACCTCGCCGAAGTAGCACCGAGGCTTGCGGACCGGGCAATCAGCAGCGAACTCACGATAGAAGCCGATCTCGCGTTCGTAGAACCCCATCGAGTGGACGGCTGCGCGTATTTCCGGGTAGAGAGCAGAGAACTTCGCCAGCAGCGACCGAGGCGCGCGCCCCGGCTCCGCTTTGTCATAGCTGATCCGCAGTCGACGAAGCTTCTCCTAGGAGTTGCTGTTACAAAGACCCCAGCGCGGCACCCTGTCCACATGACCTGCACGAGACTCTCTGAGGGTCAGGGATGCATGCCAGCAGGTGCGCCGAGCAACGGATCTAGCGTGGCTCGTTCGGGCGTGCCCGTCGTGCAGCGGGACGTGGTTCGTTGGTCGGCAGCGGGGACTTCGGCTCGGCTTTGGCGAAGTCTGCGGCCCGACGGGTCAGCAAGTACGCTGAGACCAGCACCATGATGATCATGGTCACCACGCCGGTCTCGGTCGTCACGTAAGCCATCGTCGCCGGCGAGGTTGCGATCGCCAAGCCGGCGGCGGTCTCCATCAGGTTGTTGAAGGCGCTGTGAGACAGAGTGACCGGCCAGATGCTTCCCGACCACAGTCGCAACCAGCCGTACCAGACACCTGCCAGCGTGAGCGTGACCATCACCATCGGCACCACGATCCAGCGGTTTCCCGCGCTCTGGTAGGTGGTGGCGATCAGCAGCAACGGCAGATGGAAGATTGCGTGGAAGGCCCCGGTTATGACAGCCGCGCGCCGTCCTGAGGTGAGCTCAGCCACCCGAAACAGCAGGTAGCCCCGCCAGCCGATCTCTTCGCCGAGAAAGACGACCGCGAAAATGATGATGGTTACGGTGAGGTTGAGAATGGTCCTGCCGAAGCCCGGAGGCAGGCCTGCAAATTGGACTACCCCGAAGGCGGCCGCGACGCCGAAGCTCAGGGCGACGATTACCGCCGGCCCGAGGACGGCGATGAGCAGACCCCGGCCTCTCCGGGGGTTGAATCCGACCGCCGCCCAGACCGCGCGTCGCTGACCACGCGGAACGGTGAAAGCGACGGTGAGTGCGACCGCGATCACCGGAAAGGCAATGGCGATCAGCGGTGTGATCCCGGCGTGCGGTAGTGCAAGCGCAACGGCGAGCGTCAGCCCGTAGGTGATGCACAAGTACACGACAATTTGACGTAGAGGACGGTACGTTCTCGGTGGTGCCGGCTCTTCAGCCGTTCGTCGCTGTTGCATCGGTTCTCCTCTGATTCCTGCCGCTTGTTCATCTGCCGAATGACGCACGCCGAAACGTCAGCGCAGTGCCCGATGAGTAGCCGCCGACCACGACCTCCGAGCCATCACCTCATTGTCACCCGTCTCCAGCGGCGGCCACGGCCTACCGGACGGTAGTGCGCCGCACCTGGTCCGGCAGAGCGTCCATCATGAAGGCCATCGTTGCGCCCTTTCACGAGCAGAGGCGCGACCACGATGTCAAGCGGTGCCGCAAAGAAGGGATCGCTTGCGGCAAAGTGGCTGCTGGCCCTCGTCTCGAAGGCTTAGCCGGGGAGGGGACGCTTGGGCGGTCTACGCAGTCAAGGGTGGGTGAGCTCAAACGAACTCACCAAAGCGACTCCCTTGCATACCCCGCTACTGGCTGGCCTCGGTGGGCTCAGAGGGCTGCGCCGGTACTTCGACGTCGATACTGCCCTGGTCGAGCCGGAACGGCGGGTAGCGGTCGGTCATCAACGCCAGATAAGCCAGCAGCCGGTAGCCCCACCGATTGATTCCAACTGCAAAGTCAAAGAGGCCAGGGGGATAACGGGTCGTGAACAGCATGGCGATAGCCGCGATCAGCACACACGCGCCGATCAGGCTGGGAGTGGAATAGCTAATCACGCTATTTTCCTGCACGCTTATGGACACGACATAACCGGAGCCGACAAGCGCGCCGACGAGGATGTATTGCGGGAAGGCGAGCAGCCACTTGACCAGTGGTAGCCAACGGTTCAGCTGCTCGGGGTAGTCGATCTCAAGTCGGGCCGGGTAGTCGGGGACATCGGCGAGAGTGAACGGCGGGTACCGGTCAGTACCCAGCGCCGTGTAGCCGTAAAAGCTCACCCGCCACGACCACCGAATCACCCCGACGTTGAAGTCGAACAAGCCCTTCGGATACCTGGTCGTGAACAAGATCGCGAAGAAAGCGATCACGGTGACTATCCAGAACGCGATCCACAAGAAAACCAGAATGATGTAGTGCGGGATCAGCAGTAACCACTTGACCAGCCACAACGCCCGGCTCGGCTGATCGAAAATGCCTCGCACGGAAAGTGGGTAGCCGTTGGAAAGTGGTGGGTAGGTGGCCGAGCTCATGGTGCCCTCCTTGGATACAGCAGACACAACCCTCGCCCTGTCCACTATCGACGAAAGCCTCAATACAGGTCAACGCGACCCGCGCAGCGTGAGCAGCAAGAGGTCGGAGCTGGCCGACACCGCGGGCTTGCGACTTCCGTTCGAATCGGACATAGGTTCTTGATCTCCAACGCTGAGGGCCGAAGCGCTCTCTTTTCGCATTCCTGACGTCGGGCCCGACCTCTGGACGATTCTCGTGATGGAGTGACAACACGATGAAGCAAGGTTCGGGCGTGTTCCATATTCGGCCCCCCTCGCGGGCATCGCGGCGTCCGTGAGAGGAACGTCTACCGGGATATGGCTCCGCGACAGGAAATGCGGTCGCGAACACGAGTGTGAGTCGGGCATGATCACAGTTGGCCTCGCGCTTCCCTTCGACGACGAAGCGCGTCGGTCTACCGCTACAAGATCACCGACGAGGCTGCTGGCGAGCGCACGGGAATGTACCTAGGCGGCGTAGCGCTCTTGGCCTACGCCGCCCCTCGGCTGCCTGGCCGGCTACAGGGAGATCAGAGCCAAGAGGAACAGGGCGAACGCCGACCAGGTCACCGCCAATTGGATCAAGTTGATCGTGAAGTAGCGCTGCCGTCCCGCCTCCCAGTCCGCCGGTAGGGCCTCGGGGTCCCAGGCCAAGATCAAGTTGTAGGTCGGGGTCTTCCACACGTTGGAGACGACGAGGACACCGACGATCACGATCCCCAGGCCGATCGCGGTGAGCACGAACGAGGCGGAGCCAGGATCGTCCCAGAGGAGCACAAGCGCGACGGCCGGCCCAATGGTCATCCCGATCGACCAGGCAAAGTTGTACACCTTTCCCCAGGAATGCCCCGCGTATCGAAGGAACGCTTCCATGAAGTTTCGGAAGTCCCGGCCGTCCATCGCTGCAAGCATCGGCCGCATGATCGCGCTCAGCATCCCCAAGAGGCCCGACGCGAGCCCCGAGAGGAAAACGGTAGCTGCGAGTACCCATTCCTCCGCCGTCACACCAACCTCCCATTCGCTGCCACGCCTGATCCTAAACAGCCCACACTGAGTTCGCCCCGACTCGGCGGAGTCCCGGCCTGACTTCCCCTCCGGACGCCCGGACGGCTGTGGCCGGAGGGCCAACAGCGGCCCGCAGGCTAGGCAGGCTGCTGACAGTCATCCCTCTCTGGTGCGGGAAGCCCCAGGCTGCTTATTGCGAAGCCCGAGGCCCCATAGTGCCGGCCGGGGCGAGGGGGCCCAGATGGGCACTGAGAGGGCGCGAGTGTCCGGGGACGTAGCCAGACTGAGCACGGCTACGCGGGGCAAGCCGGTTCTGCGGGGACTGCGGAAGGCCGTTCCCCGGCTCCTTGGTTGTCGATGCGTTTGAGGACAAGATCGTCGCTGAAGAGAAGCGGTAGCGGGCCCGGAGGGCCCGAGGAGTCGGCGGTCAAGGGGAGCCACGGTGACGTCCACTTCGACTCCCATGGTCTCGGTGACCTTCACTTCGATTCCATCCATGTCACCCCTGAAGCTGACTTGGCTCTTGAGGATCTCGTCGGTGCGCCTGGAGCTCGGCATGCTCAGAGCCCATGGAGTGAGCCAGTCCGACCACAGGGGAAATCGCGACGGGTTCCCTCTATGGCTGCCAAAGTGCCGTAAGGCGACCCCGAGCTGCGGAACGCGAGCTGGCGGCACCACGCTCGCAGATTGGCCGGCGCACCTCGACGATCATGTAGCCGGCGCCGATAGGCCCGGCGGGGTTTGCCAATCGTCGAGATTGGGAACTGCAACGGTGACCGCCAAGCCGGGCCAAAACGACTTCTGTGGCGTGTGGAGGACAGCCAAGGTGCTGCTCTACAGCCCGGCCTTATCAACAGGTCGGGAGCCTCACTGGCACTTCGAGCGGACAGTGTGGCCAACTGGTGCATCGGTAGACGCTGGAGATCAGGGATGGAGAAGTTGCTTGCTGACCGTGCGGGAGGCCGCAGACGTGCTCAGTGTCAGTCTCGGTCGCGAGTGTATGAGCTGATCTACGCCGAGCAGCTCGACTCGGTGAAGATCGGTCGGTCTCGGCGAGTGTCGCTAGCGTCGGTGCGGCGCTTGGCGGACGGTCCGTCGGCATCATGAGCTCTCGCCGGCCTCAGGGTGAAGGCTCGGTTTACCGGTTGCCGGACGGCCGCTGGCGCGGCGTTGTGGATCTCGGCTGGCATGGCGGCAAGCGGCGGCGGAGGTACATCACGCGCGGTAGGCAGTCGGAGGTGGTGCGCGAGCTTCGTCGGCTGACGGCTGGGTCTGTTCCTCGCCGGGTAGGCATAGGCTGACGTGCCAGTCAACATAAGGCCGGCATGATCGCGATCCGAACGCCAGACCAGCGGCTCCGCATCTTCATCAGCTCAACCATGAAGGAGCTGGCCGGTGCACGGGCGGCCGCGCGTGCCGCCATCGAACGGCTCCGGTTGACCCCGGTGCTGTTCGAGCTCGGCGCCCGGCCATACCCTCCGCGAGATCTCTACCTCGCCTACTTGCGGCAGAGCGACGTCTTCATCGGCATCTACGGGGAGCAGTACGGATGGATCGCGCCCGACCAGGAGGTTTCCGGGCTGGAAGACGAGTACGTCAACGCCAGTGGGATGCCGAAGCTGGTCTACGTGCAGTCCCCCGCTCCGGACCGTGATCCGCGGCTCCGCGCGATGCTCAGCCGCATCCAGTCGGACGGGTTGTCCTATCGCGGCTTCGGCAGCAGCGACGAGCTCGGCACGCTGATCGCGGACGACCTCGCGGTGCTGCTCAGCGAGCGATTCGATCTCGGGGGCGAGGCGCCAGAAACTCGGCCGCCAAGCCGTCCGCTGCCGGCCCCTGCATCCCGGTTCATTGGACGGGAACGCGAAAAGTCGATTCTCCGGGACCTGCTGACCGGTGGAGACGCGCGCTTGGTCACCCTCGTGGGCGCAGGTGGAATCGGCAAGACACGGTTAGCGATCGAGGTCGGCACTGGCCTGGTAGGCACGTTCGATGGTGTGGTGATGGTCCCGCTCGACGAGGTCTCCTCTGCAGATCTAGTCGTGTCGTCGATCGCCTCGTCGCTGGGGGTTCCCGAGTCACCGGGCCAGTCACTTCTGGACCTGGTGATCAACTACCTCCGCCCCCGGAAAATGCTGCTCATCCTCGACAACTTCGAGCAGGTGGTTGCCGCCGCCGGAGTGCTTAGCCAGTTCATTGCCGAGACCGACGAGGTGATGCTGCTCGTCACCAGTCGGGAGCGGCTACGTCTCTCCGGTGAACGCGTGGTCGAGGTTCCGCCGCTGCAAGTCCCGGAAGTTGTCGACGATACCGATGTGTTGCGGCGCTCCGACGCCGTCGAACTCTTCATCGACCGTGCTCGCGCAGCTGGGAGCAACCTGGATCTTGATCATGACGAGCTGGAAACCATCGCCGGAATCTGTCGCCGGCTCGACGGCATCCCGCTGGCCATCGAGCTTGCCGCGTCGCGAATCAAAGTGGTGGGACCGGAGGAACTCCTCCGCCGCCTCGACCGCCGCCTGAGCTTCCTGACCGGAGGTCCGCGGGATTTACCGCTGCGACAGCAGACCTTACGCTCTACCATCGCTTGGAGTCATGATCTCCTGGACGACTCCGAACGTCGGCTGTTCGCCCGGCTGGGTGTGTTTGCCGCGGGCTTTTCGTTGGATGCCGCGGAGGCGGTGTGCGTCGACGATGCCGTGCCGGCGGTCCTGGACGGTATCGCGTCGCTGGTGGACAAGAGTCTCCTGCGTACCGAGGACCCCTTGCACGGACAGCCCCGCTTCACGATGCTGCAGGTCGTCCGTGACTTCGCGCTCGAGCAGCTGGATGCTTTCGGGGAGACGGAGCGACTCAGGCGGGCGCACGCCGATTACTACGAGGGCGTCATCATCGCGGCCGAGCCGGACCTACGGCGCGATCCAGGTCCGGTAATTGAGCAGTACCACGCGGACCTGCCAAATATCCGCGCTGTACTGCGCTGGTCGCTGGAAGTGAAGGAGGGCGGTCGCGTCGCCCGCATGGCGATAGCTATGTGGCCGTTTCTGTGGATCGCGGGGCTTCTCAGCGAAAGCGTTGAAGTGGTGCAGCAGGCGCTCGTCGATGAGACAGCGCTCAGCGCTGCCGAGCGTGCGCACGCGCGGCTGGGACTCGGGATACTTGCCTTCGGTCAGGGCGATTACGAACGAGCCGCGCCCGCCTTGGAGACAGCAATCGACCTCTATGGCCAGCTTGGTGATAGACGGCACGTGGCAACGGCATCGGTTCCACTTGGTGTGATCCATGCCGTCCGGGACCCGAACGGAGGCGAAGACCAGCTCGCCCGGGCGGCCGATACGTTCCGCGAGCTCGATGATGGATGGGGCCTGGCCTTTGCATTGCTGAATCTCGGCGGTGCGCTGCTGCTGCACCACCGATACCGCGAGGCAATCCCGCACCTCGAAGAGAGCCTCCAGCATGCCCGCGGGGTGAACGCCGAAGTTTTCCTGAGTAACGCGCTCACAAATCTAGGATTGGCCCACCTTCGGCTCGGCGACCTCGAATCAGCGCGCGCACGACTGCGCGAGTCGGTCCAGCACGCCGCGATACCGGACAACCGGGAAAGCCTTGCCCGCGCGCTCGACGCCCTGGCCGCCGTCGCCGACACGGCGGGCGACCCGGAGCTGGGCGCGACCCTGCTGGGCGCGGGCGAGGGAGTCCGCAGCTCCATCGGAGCCGGAGTCTGGATGACCGACCGAGCCAGCCATGACGAGACTGTGGCTCAGCTCCGGGCTCGGCTCGGCAACCCTGCGTACACGGCAGCAGTTGACCGCGGGCGCGGCCTCACCCTCGATGAGGTGCGGGAGCTGATCTCGGCTGAATGACTTCACCCAGGTGACATCACTAGGCTGGGTGTCCGCGCTGGGTGCCGGCGCAGAGCCTTAGGAGGCTGCATGCCCACGCCAGAGGAGAATATGCAGTCCGTACGCACCTTTGCCGAAGAAGTGTTTGGCAACAAGAACCTCAAGTACGCGGACGACTGGCTCGCTGACGATTTCGTCGAGCATCAGGTGTTCCCTGGCACCACTGCCGACAAGAAGGGTGCGATCGACTCGTACCGCATCTTCTTCGCGGCATCGCCAGACATGGCGGCCGAGATCCACGACATGGTTGCGGCGGGCGACAAGGTTGCGATCAGAGCCACGTACCGCGGCACCGACGAAGGCGGATTCATCCCCGGCATGCCGGCTACCGGAAAAACCTTCGAAATGGAGGCCATGTACATGGTCCGGATCAACAACGAGGGACAGATCGCCGAGCACTGGGGTGTCGTCGACACCATCGGAACGATGGGTCAACTGGGCCTGCTTCCGCCTCAAGGGTGAAAGGCGCCGCAGAAGTGGGCGCCCGCCCTGGCGCGTTAAGGATGAAGGGCTGGGCAGCCAAACTAACCAGGCCCACGCGGAGTCCCACCTAGTCTGCGCGCCCATCGTGTGCTCCGCCGATGGATTCCAACACTGAGATCGCCGAGCGGTCGGTGTCGCGTCCACGGTGATCGCTGCGGACCGTATGCGCTCGTTAGGGCTTGGAGGATGAGCGACGTCGGCCGCCGCGGACGGTAGACCGGGCCAACATCTTCCGCCACGCTGACACTGCCGCCCCGGACTGGTGTGACGCATTGGTCGTCTCGGCTGCTGCCGACCATCTGTTGGATGCCTCGACGGTGCTGCGGACCTGCCATCACCGGTCAGCCGTGCGGGTGTAGACGTTTAAGTTCTCTACCGATCCGGAGCTGTCGCCAAGGTCACCGACGTATCGGCTGTATCTGACCACCGAGACGCATCTGCTCAGCATCGATGAGAAGTCCAGATCACTTTGGCCCTCGACTACAGGTCGGGAGTCACCCTATTCATGTTAGTGATCACATCGTGGTTAGTGATCACGGCTCACTCGCATCGGATCGTCTAGCGCAATCACGACTGTCTCGAGGTCCGGCGGGCCAGGTGCGCTATACCGCACGTCGGGGAACGTTGCGCGGTGCAGTCGGCGCCCGGTTGCGTGATCGGGCTATGGACCGAATATGTTTGGGTATTGTCATGGAAAGATCCTTAGCCGTGCGATCACCACGCGGAATATTGGCAGCAAGTGTGTGTTTATTGGCCGTTCCGGTCGCCTTAGTGTTTCAACTCATGGTTGGCAGCGGCGCCGAACTCGTGCTTCATCTGGTGGGTGGGGTGGGGTGTCTCCTCACAGCTTTCGCCGTGTTTGATTTCAAGCCACCGCGATGGCTACCTTGGGTCGGCTGTCTATCGATCGGCGCTTTCGGGGCCACATTCCTGTTGCAAGGCATCAGTCAGCTGCTGCACAACGATTGGCTCACCTACTTGGCGTTTCAAATCCTCGGGCAACAAATCGAAGGATTGTCAGCCGACATTTTCTTGGTGTGGTGTGGCGCTACAGTGCTGTTGATGAGCCATGGCAAGGTGAAGTTGTTCGGGATTGGTGCGGTGGCCGTGGCCGTTGGCGCCGAGATCTACAGCAACGGCGTGCGGTACCTCGGTTCCGGAGCCGGTGGAGTATCACCGCTGCTCAAACTGACGCTGCTCCTGCCCTTTGTGTGGCTCCTCCTAGAAAGCAGCAAGAAGATACCGCTTCCCGAAGCAGCAGAAACAGCCTGAGCTGTCACGCACCGGGCCATCGACGGGTCAAGTTTTTGGGTAGCCCGCCTCATAGGTGCACGTGGTTGCGTCGCAGTCAACCAGGATGTCGAATCAGCCGTTATCATCTACCGCGCCGGGCAGCCCGAGCACGATCCCGTACCGGTGGCCCGTCCTCCTGAGGAAGGAACCTCGCGGCCGAAGGGCCCGTGCACGACCGGGAAGCGCAGCGGTGGCGGCTAGGGAGAGCCGAGCGGGCGGTGGGTGACTTACGTTCCGTGCGACGCGTCTTTGAACGCCCGATGAGGGGTGGCATTAACGGACCACCTGCCAGGGTGTAATCCGTGCGCGAGTCAAGCCCAGCCGAGTGCAGCTGGCCGTTTCTAGGCCGGCGCATCCTCTGAGAGCGGCGGCTCAGGCCGTGGCGCTGCTATCTGTGTAAACTGACTGGGCTAGGCGATGCACGCCTAGACCTGATCAAGCCTCCTCGCTTAGCTTGGCTATGGGTCTGACCACCATTTGGGTTTGTCCACCCATATACGCCGAAGTGCGAAATCCCTATTTTTAAGGAAAATTGAACGTCTGAGGACGCCCATGGACGCGCTGCCGATGTCTGGGGGTCAAGCGGGTTAGGCGAGCCAGCCGGCCGCCGAGTCGTAAGTGGCTGCGGACACAGGGTCGAACGGGGTCCCGTCGGGCTGCGCTTTGAGTAACGTGAACGTCGTCATGCGGAGTGACGGTTCACACTCTGGCGCCGATGGCGTCCGATGAGCACGCTTGCCTCAGGTGGGATCAGGGATGAGGGTCAGCATGAACGAGGAGGAGCTGCGGGTGGAGATCACGCGTATCACCTATGCGTACGTTCGGTGGCTCCTGATTTGTCTACCCATCCTGCTGTTTGTCGTGACAATCGTGACGGCCTTGCAGCAGGGTGAGCTTGAGAGGTCTATCAGTGCGTACTACGGAGGGCCTGTTCGAGACATTTTCGTCGGCGCCCTTTTCGCGATCGCTGCTTGCCTGGTCGCGTATCAGGGCGTGGGTCTGCTGGAGGATTATGCGCTGAACGGTGCGGGGTTCTACGCGGTGTTCGTCGCGTTGGTGCCGACTGGGTTCGGGGGTCTGATGGACGAACTGCAGCGCAACCCGACTCCGGATGGGTCTCGCCGGCGGACCATGTCTGGTTCCTCAGGATCGCGCTCACGTCCGTGCTGGTGCTGTGTCTGGTGCTGGTCGTCAGGGAGGTCGCGACGGGAAAGGTGCGGCAGCTCTTCACCGTGGACGTCGGGAGCCGACTCGCCAACCAGGTGAACAGGTGGTTTCTCCTCCTGACCGCGCTGCTGCTGGGGGGATTCCTCGCCCTCGCGATGTGGCAGCTCTGGTTGAGACCGGCGGCCGAGGTGCGGATGGAGGGCATCGCGTTGGGGCCCGTCCAGCTTTCCATCCACGACCTCGCCGCGATCTTTATGATCGCCTCGTTGGCCGTGGCGGTGCTGACGAACACCTGGCCGTTCTTCGTGATCAGGGACCTGTGGCCGTCCGGGCGGTTCTTCTACGGAGTGATCTTCCTGCTGATGTCGTTCGGGATCATCGTGCCCGTGCTGGTGGCCGGGGTCTTCGCTCCCGACCACGTGGTGATCTTCATTGAGTGGTGGGAGATCGCGCTGTTCGCCGTCTTCTGGGGATTGGAGACTCGGCGTGTCGCCCGTCTTCGGGACAACAAGGTGGAAAAACGCGACCCTGACCGCGGCCCACTCAGGGAGCCCTACCGCACCACGGTCGGCGAGCAGTCCATCAAGGCGGAGCAAGCGAGAGAACCGGCGCGCCAGAATTAGGCCAACCTGGGCCCAACGGCTTGGCCAACTATGCACAGATGCCTGGGATCGGAAACCTGCTAAGAGAGTCAATGCCGCGCTCAGTCTGTCGCTCTAGCCGTCAGCCCGCCGATCTGGGGGTCAAGCACGGGTTCCCCGAATTGGCCCCCGACAGGGCACACGACGGGCACGATCCCGCTGCCGAGCACACGCTCCGGGACACTCATCATGACTCCTGATCAGGGTCCAGGCCATTTGGGGTCAAGGGCCGCAGGTTCAAGCCCTGTCAGCCCGACCGATCGACGCACCATCATCAGGGCCTAGTCAAGCCTTGGTTTCGCGCTTGTCGAGTCGTCGGAGGCGTGACCCGCCACCGTGTATCTGACCTCCTCAGGCGGGCGGGCCGGCGGTGATCCGATCGCGGGCCGTGGCTAGGGCGCCGCGCCACCAGCCCATCGCCTCGACCCACCACGTTGCGCCGGCCGCGGCGTACGGGGCGATGTGCCCGGCAGCTGTCCCCGGCTCGGTGGCGCCCTCCACCGCGATGTCGAAAGGTCGGTTGCCGGCGAGTTCGCGCACAAAGCCCACTGCGTCGGCGAACGTCTCCACCGGCACCGTCGAGTTCCGCTGGTCCGCGAAGGTGAGGAGTACGCCGTCGAAGCGGGCGGCCCGGCGCAATCCCGCTTTGCGCGGCCACCGGCCGCCACACCAGAGTGGGATCTCCGGCGCACCCCATCGCCGCCACAGTTCCTGCACACGGGCCAGCCGCTCATCAAGGGCACGACCCCGCGCCTTCAGGTCGGGATCGAGGCCGAACTCGGTGAACTCGCGGTCCATCGAGCCGATGATGCCCAGCACGGTCAGGCGGCCGCCGGCCAGCGCGGCGATCCCGGCGGTGTCCTGCGCGACATCCTGCACCTGACGGCGAGGGAGAGCGAGCGTCAGCACGATGCGCAGGCGTTGAGTGGCGGCAGCCACGGCGGCGGCAGTCGCTACCGGGCTCGCAACCGGCCATTCCGGGTCGTGGTAGAGGAGGTGGTCCCACAGGTGCACGCCGTCCCAGCCGCTGTGCTCGGCGAGCACCGCCAGCTCCACGAGCGCGGGGACGCTCCCGAAGACGCCGACGTTGGGCAGTCCCACGGCGTGAAGTACTGACATCGGGACCAGCCTAGGGCCGTCGCTGCCGACGCTTCGTGCTCTCCCTCCGCACACCTTCGATACGTCGAGCGGGTCCGCGGATCCAGCGGAAGGTGAATGAGCGATGGAGTACAGCGAGGTGAAGCAACAGTGTCACGGTTAGTCCGGGACTGCTTACCAATCTGCTTACCGTCCATCACGCGCCACAGCACCTTCCAGCGAACGCCGGCGGACGATGTGCCCGCTTACCTCGCGCCGAGACCACCAGGCGGACATCGATGGCATGGAAGGAGTCAGATCGCCAAATCTGGGCCCAACGCCCGCGATTGGCCATCACGGGACGCTGCTTGCGATCGGGGTCGGCTGCTATATCCACGCTCGCTGCAGACGCACAGACTGATCCCCGCCGATCTGGGGGTCAGGGGTCGCGAGTTCAAATCTCGCCAGCCCGATGAATACGCTTCACGCCATCCGACCTAGTCGGACCTGCAATCAACAGACATTCTTACCGCCCTCGATGACGCCGAGCGGCGGGGCAGCTACCTCACCGATCTCGCGCGTAGGGTGCGTGATCTCGCCGATGAGGTGCATGCGACCGCCGCCGATCCAGCGACGCGGCCGCGACTCCCGTGGGCCGAGGCGATAGCGGACGCCCCTGACGTGGCCCTGCCTGGCGACCTCGCGGTGTGGTGTGCTGCGCTCAGCATCCCCCATGACGACCTCCAACCCACTGGGCCACCTCGGCTTGGCGACGACGCGGCACGACATCAGTACGGCCTCAAACGCCGCGTGATGCGAGCTACGCAACCGATGGGCGAGAAGCCGCGAGACTGGATAAGACTGCTGCCACCCACGGTCCGACGCGACCCAAGGGTCACTGTTCTCTGCGAACGACTCTCCACCCTCCACGATGCCGGCGCTGGCGTGGAACGCTTGCTGCGCACGGCAGCCGACCTCCACCGTCCTCTTCCCGCCGAGCAGCCCGCCGATGCGCTCTGGTGGCGCATCGTCGGGTTGGAGGCGAGGCATCGATCGACGACACCGAAGGCGCCTCCGAGGAGAGAGCCGGAGACCACGCTCTCGCGGGAAGCGGAGCGGCTACGCCAAGTCCGTAAGCAGGAGGAGGCGCACCGGATGCTGTATCGGCCTGATCGACCAGGCCCGTCCCTGGGGCGTTAGGAGGCGTCGCGCTCAGCTTCGAGTTGCGATGTCGAGACCGAGGGGCACGCCGTGGCGTGTTTGCTCCATCTTCATTCGGTTTCGCTCACCTGAGCTCGCAGGTCTTCCGAACTCTTTTTGCGTCAAAGTGACCACACAGGGCACCGACACGACCTTGTGGAAGTAGGCGGTTTCCCATTCATACGCTGCGGGGGCGAAGAGGAGGTCAGGAAGGTGGACAAGAACCTGCCCGCGTTGCGGCTTCTCTTCCACGGCCTCCAACAGGCTGACTGCGGGCCTGCGGCTCACCTATTCCCTCACCATCTCGCTCACTGTGTGTCCGCTCGCCGTGCCCGCTGCGGCCGTGTATGGGTAGGAGGCGAGACGCGATGACGGACGGTCCGAACCCGACGGCCGGACACTTGCTGACCATCGACGAGGCGGCGGCGTTTCTCAATGTGCCGGCGCGGTGGGTGTCGGAGGCTGTTCGCCAGCGGAGGGTGCGGTGCACCCGGATTGGCAAGCACGTCCGGTTTCGCCTGGAACATCTCGAGGAGCTTGTGACTGCAGGTGAGCAGCCGGCGGCGTCTCCAGCTCTGAGCGCCGCTAGCCAGTTGAGTCGGGACCGACGGCGGTCCAGGCTGTGAGTCAGTCGATGATCGTCAGCTCGCGGTCACCGAAGTCGGCGACGATGCGTAGGGAAACCCCGAGCGCCTCGACGTGACTACGGAGCGTTCCGAGCTCAGGATTTCGTCGCAGCGCCACCACCGGAGATGAGGCGCATGGCTGGCCGGATCTCGCCGCCGCGGAGGGCTGTGTCGATGATGTCGGCGATCAGCTCGTCGCCGACGGGCAGCAGGTGGCCGTAGGTGTCGATCGTCGTGGTGATCGACTCATGCCCGAGACGGGCCTGGATGTGCGGTAGGGGAGCGCCCCCCGCGACCAGCCAGGCTACGTGGGTGTGGCGGAGGTCGTGGAAGCGAAAGGGTGGAACGCCTGCCTCCGGGAGCTTCTTCATGAGGGGGTACCAGACCCGCTCGTAGAAGTCGGCGTTGTGAATCGGCCGCCCGGTCGGGGTGACGAAGACGAAGTCGTCAGCAGCCTTGCCTTCGACCAGGCGTGACAGCAGCCTGGCGATTTCGGACGAGATCGTGACGGTCCGCCTCGACTTCGGGGTCTTCGGGTTGCCGAGGTGGTGCCCGCGCATCTGGTGCTTGGCTCCCAAGGACTTTCGCAGCCACGACGGCGTCTCCTGCACGTCGTTCTCCCCGTCGCGCTTCCACGCCTTGTTGATCCGGATCGTCCGGTGGACAAAGTCGACGTCAGAGACCCAAAGCGCGGTTACCTCGCCGAACCTAAGTCCAGTGCCGACGGCGACGGTGACCAGATCACCGTCAGCGCCAGCCACGCGTGCGGCTGTCGCTAGCTCGGCCTCGGTGAGGAACCGCAGGTCGGCTTGCGACTGGCGGATCCGCGATCGCTTGGGTGCCGTACGAGCGCAGGGGTTGACCGTGAGGAAGCCTTGTTCGAGGGCGTAGTTGAAGACGCCGTACAGCAGGCCGTGGTAGTTGGCCTTGGTCTTCAGTGAGCGGTCCCAGTCGATCAGCCACGCCTTCACGTCGGCTTCGTGGACGCTGGTGACGGGCTGGTCGAACGGCCGGTATGCGCCACGGGTCGAGGGCACCTCGACAGAGGCGAGGATTCGCACCTGGTCGAGGTAGCGCTTCCGCTGGCCAGGAGAGAGGTCCACGATCTGGCGGACGTACTCTTCGCCGACCGCCGCCACGGTCGGCGGCGGCTGCATCGGGTCGGCGTCCTGGCGTGGCCGGACGAAGCCCATGCCCTTGACCCAGCCATCGGGCCACTCGTGCCCTCCTGCCTCCACCATCCGCCTGAAACCATCGGCGCGCGCGAGGTTCTGGTCGTCGCTGCCCGCACTGAATGTTTCGGTCTGCATCGGGCCGGATCTGGCGCCTCCAAGACGCCACCGAACGGCCGCTGATGTGCCTCCATCCGACCGCTTCTTCTGCTGGATCCAGGCCATAGTCACCCACCTCCGAGCGGGGTTCGGTGCGCTCTTGGTGCGCTCCTGGCACCCATCGTAGGACTCATGAATGACAAAAGACCAGGTCAGAGACCTGATCTGTCAGTGTCCGAGGGGGGACTTGAACCCCCATGCCCCGTAAAGGGCACTAGCACCTCAAGCTAGCGCGTCTACCTATTCCGCCACCCGGACCTGCTGCTTCACCTCGCTGGGCGCCCACGAACTATAGCAACTTGGGTGGTCCGGCCGAAGGGTTGTAACGGGCCGAGCGCGGGCGACTGAGCGCATCAGCCAAGATGAAGCGGTGAGCGCGGACTATCTGCCGGAAGCTGAGGTCGTCGAGCTGTGCCAAGAGCTGATCAAGATCGACACCTCGAACTTCGGGTCAGAACCAGGCCCCGGGGAACGGAAGGCCGCCGAGCGGGTCGCTGAGCTGCTCGACGAGGTGGGGATCGCCAGCGAACTGCTGGAACCCGAGCCAGGTCGCACCTCGGTGGTGGCGCACTGGGAGCCGGAAGGAGTTGACACCTCGATCTCACCGTTGCTGGTGCACGGCCACCTCGACGTAGTGCCGGCCAACGCCGACGACTGGTCGGTGCCGCCGTTTTCCGGTGAGATAGTCGACGGCTGCATCTGGGGTCGAGGCGCTGTCGACATGAAGGACTTCGACGCCATGGTGCTCAGCGTGGTACGTGCTCGCGCCCGTGCGGGCGCCCCGCCTCGACGGCCGATCCGATTGATCTTTACCGCCGACGAGGAGGCCGGCGCGGGACTGGGCGCGCGGTGGCTGGTCGAAGAGCATCGGGAGGTCGTGGAGGGCTGCGAAGAGGCGATCGGTGAGGTTGGTGGATTCTCACTGACTGTTCGCGATGATCTTCGTCTCTATCTGATCCAAACAGCCGAGAAAGGAATGGCCTGGCTCAATCTGATTGCCGACGGAAGGGCCGGGCACGGTTCGCTACGCCACCACGAAAACGCGATCACTGAGCTCAGTGCGGCGGTCGCCAGGGTCGGCAGCTACCAGTGGCCACGGGAGATTTCCGACCCGCAACGGGCGTTTCTGGAAGCGGTTGCCGAGGCGTTTGAAGTTGATCTTGATCCGGACCGGGTCGAGGAGACTCTGGCGCACCTTGGCAGCATCGCGCGGATGGTCGGGGCGACGATGTCGAACACAGCCAATCCGACCATGCTGTCGGCCGGCTACAAGCACAATGTGATTCCAGGCCAGGCCAAGGCTGCCATCGACGGCCGCTTTCTGCCGGGCAGTGAAGATGAGTTTTATGCCACCATTGCCGACCTGATAGGCGACCAGGTTCGCTACGAGGTGGTTGCCCACAATCCGTCGGTCGAGACCGAGTTCTCGGGCGCTCTGGTGGAGGCGATGCAGGCCTGTCTCCAAGCAGAGGATCCTGGCGCCCGGGCCGTGCCGTATCTCTTCAGCGGGGGTACCGATGGCAAGGCTTGGCACAGCGTTGGCATTCGGTGTTTCGGCTTTGCTCCGCTACGCCTGCCGCCCGACCTGGACTTCGTGGGCATGTTCCACGGGGTCGACGAGCGAGTGCCGACTGAGTCTCTGGAGTTCGGCGCCCGTGTCCTGGACCGGTTTCTCGACAGGGCGTGAACGTCGGTATCGCCCGGGCACTATATTGGCCGCCAATGACGGTACGTCGTGTCGAATACGAGGTGGAGCGAGTCCGGCTGGGCCGCCACCTCTCGCCCAACGCCGTTCGCCAGTTGCTGACCGATCACGCCGAGTACGGCGGCTGGGAACTTGCTCGGCTGCGGCGCTACCGAGACGGCACCCGGGATGCCTGGATCCGTCGCAAGATCATTCGTGTGCCCGCGCGTTAACTAGCTCGCTCGGCCCGTGCGGATCGCACGGGGCTAAATCACCGGGCTGCGTTTGGCCCGCCGGAGACATCATCGAGCGCCGAGGCAATCTCGGTTGGCAGCGTCTGGCCTTCGACAGCGAGAGCCGGAGCCAGCTGGCCCGCGGTACGGGCGCCGAGCAGTGGAGCGGTAACGCCCGGAGCGTCGCGCACCCAGAGCAAGGCGACCTGGAGTGGGCCGAGATCGAGTCCTTCGGCCGCTCGTACCACCGCCTCAACAACGCCACGGCTGCGCGGCTCGAGATACGGCTCGACGAACCAGGCAAAGTGATCAGTCGCCGCCCGGGATCCGCGGGGTGTGCCATTCCGGTACTGCCCGGTCAGCACCCCGCGGCCAAGTGGTGACCACGGAAAGAAACCCATGCCGAAGGCACGCACGGCTGGGAGCACCTCGACCTCGGCCCGGCGGGCGAGCAGGGAGTACTCGACCTGAGCACTCGTGATAGGCGTGCGGCTCGGAAAGGCTCGTTGCCAGGTGGCGGCTTGTGCCGTTTGCCAGCCCACGAAGTTCGATACTCCGGCATAGCGCACCCTGCCGGTCGAGACGGCGTAGTCCATCGCGTCCAGCGATTCCTCAACGGGAGCCTCGCCCCAGGCGTGGATCTGCCAGAGATCGATGTAGTCGCTCTGGAGCCGCCGCAGCGATCCATCAAGATCGCGAAGCAACGCGCGCCGCGACGTGTCCACGATGCGCTTGCCGTCCCTGATCACGAACCCGGCCTTGGTGGCAATCACGACCTCGTCGCGATTTCCGAGCTCACGGATCAGTCTGCCGACAATGCGCTCGGCATCGCCCGCGCCGTACGCGGCGGCTGTGTCGATCAACGTGCCGCCGGCCTCGCAAAACATCTCGAGCAGTGCATGAGCGTTCTCGGCCGGTGTGTCGCGACCCCAGGTCATCGTGCCCAGCCCGAGCCGCGAGACGCGCAGCCCGCTGCACCCGACCTGCCGCGTTTCCATGAGGGAGACCCTAACGGCCTGTCGGCATTACCGTGTCTGGCATGCGACTTGGGCTCAACCTCGGTTATCTGGTCGGATCCGATGATCCGCGTGGGCAGTTGCGGCTGACCCAGCACGCTGAGGCCACGGGCTTCTCTGTGGTCTGGGCGTCCGAGGCGTACGGCTCGGACAGTCCCACCGTTCTCGCCTGGCTCGCCGCCCAGACCTCGACAATCGATGTGGGCTCGGCGGTGATGCAGATCCCCGCCCGAACTCCGGCAGCGACGGCGATGACCGCCGCCAGCCTTGATGTGTTGACCGGCGGCCGCTTCCGGCTTGGCCTCGGTGTGTCCGGACCACAGGTATCGGAGGGCTGGCACGGCGTACGGTTCGACAAGCCTCTGGCCCGAACGCGGGAGTACATCGCGGTGGTCAGCAAAGCGCTCTCGCGGTCGACGGTGTCCTTCAGCGGCGAGCACTACCAGCTGCCGCTACCGGATGGGCCAGGCAAGCCGCTCAAGCTGACCATTGCCCCGATCAGCGAGCACATCCCGATCTACCTGGCTGCGGTTGGGCCGAAGAACCTCGAGCTGGCCGGGGAACTGGCTGACGGTTGGCTGGCCATCTTTTACGCCTCGGAGTTCGCGCCAGAGCAGCTGGAGAAGGTGCGGTCCGGCCGGGCGCGAGTCGGCAAGAGTCTCGACGGGTTCGACGTCGTTCCCAGCGTCCCTCTGGTTGTGGGCGCCGATCCCCGCCGCTGCGCCGATGAAGTCCGTGGCTACGCGGCCCTCTATCTGGGCGGGATGGGCAGTCGCGAAAGGAACTTCTACAACGCGCATGCGGTGCGGATGGGATTTGGCGAGACCGCGTCCATCGTGCAGGAGCTGTTCCTGAGCGGGAGGCATCGGGACGCCATGGCGGCCGTCCCGTTCGACTTCATCGACCAGACCTCGTTGCTGGGCGATCGGGACCGCATCGCCGAGCGTCTCCAGATGCTGGCTGCGTCTGGGGTGACAACCTGCGCGTTGGCGCCACACGGTGGCTCCGTGGAGGAGAAGCTCAACGCCGTCACTGTGGCCACCGAAGCTCTGGAACGCTCAGGAGTCGGGTCCTAGTCGATCACTCGGCCGGCCAAACACGCTCACATCGGAGCCAACGGGCTCAGTACCCCGGTAAGCAACAACACGACGACAAGTGCCGCCAGCACAAGCCGATAGATCACGAACGGCAGGAAGGTATGCGTGCTCACGTAACGCAGCAACCATGCGATCACCGCGTAACCAATGGCAAAGGAGATCACGGTGGCGAGCACAATCGGGCCCCAAGCCGGCGGCACCGGGTCGGCGGAGACATCGGCGAGCTTGAACAAGCCGGAGCCAACCACTGCTGGTATGGCCAGCAGAAATGAGTACTTGGCGGCCGCCACCCGCTGGTAGCCGAGCGCTAGCCCGCCGGCGATGGTCGCACCGGATCGGGAGACGCCTGGAATCAAGGCAAGCGACTGCACCAGCCCGAGAAAAATGCCGTGTCGCCAGGTGAGGGACTCCAGTGGCCGCGCGTTCAGCGCCAGCCGGTCGATCACCCCGATGATGATGCCGAAGCCGGCGAGCATCGCGGCTGTCGTCCAGAGGTTTCGTAACCCATGATCAATCGCATCCTGGAATACCAGTCCGAGCACCACGATCGGGATCGAGCCAATGATCACCAGCCAGCCCAGTCTGGCCTCTGGGTCGTTGCGCGGTAGCTTGCCGATCAGCGCAAGCGTCCAGCTCTTGATGATCAGCCAGATGTCCTTGCGGAAGAAAATGATCACAGCGCTTTCCGTGCCGAGCTGGGTGATCGCGGTGAAAGCAGAACCGGGGTCCCGGCCGCCGAAGACCTGACCGACGATCGACTGATGAGCGCTGGAGGAGATGGGGAGAAACTCCGTCAGGCCTTGCACGATGCCAAGCACCAGTGCTTCCAGCCAGCCCATCGATACCGCTCCTCGCCCCATCGGCCCGCCTGAGCGCGCGCACCCGGTCCACGGTAAGGCGTTCCGCGGAGGCAACCTGGTCGCATGCGCGGCCGCGGCCGTGATCCACGCCACATCCGATCAGTTGGTCGTGGTGGCGCCGTGTAGAACTGTTCAGGTGACGATCCACCACAGCCACCCGTTCGCGGCGGACGAGCAGGACCGGAACCCGCTCCGCCGTTTCCGCGGCCGGATGACGTCGCCAGTCAGCATCTGGGCGGCAGCCAGTGCGGAGAGCCGCGCAGGCTGGACCCTTTCGTCGTTCCTGGTTGCCGACGGTGATCCCGGTGAAGTGATTGGGCTGGTGGACGAGGAGTCGGCCCTCGCCGACCTCCTGTCCGAGACCACAACGGTGACCGTGAACCTGCTGGGATGGGATCAGCGCGCGCTGGCCGATGCATTTGCTGGCGTTGCTCCCGCGCCTGGCGGGCCTTTTGCGCTTGCTGCATGGACGGACACGGAATGGGGACCGGTGCTGGTGAATTCCCTTGGTTGGATCGGTGCCCGGCTGAGGGCGGATCCTGATCATGCGGGTTGGGGCCTGCTGCTCAGAGGGGCGATCGAGCGGGTTGAGATCCAGGCGAGTCCAGCTGAGGACCTGCTGTGCTACGTACGCGGCCGGTACCGCTCCCTCAGTCTTTAGACTAGCCTCGGCCTCTGTAGCCTCGGCGCTATGACCACGGTCCTGCTGATCCGCCACGGCCGAACGTCGGCGAACACTGCCGGGCTTCTCGCTGGGCGTGCGTCGGGGATCGAGCTCGATACGGCTGGTGTCCAGCAGGCTGCTGACCTGGCGAGCCGCCTCGCGAGTGTGCAGTTGCGGGCCATTGTCACCTCACCACTACGTCGCTGCCGTCAGACGGCTCAGGCGCTGATGACTGCGCGGTCCGACAGCTGTGCGTTCGCGGTGGAGCAGGGCCTGGTCGAATGTGGCTACGGCGAATGGACCGGCAGGTCATTGCGTGAGCTCAGCAAAGACAAGCTGTGGAGTGCGATCCAGCAGCAACCCTCAGCAGTGCGGTTTCCCGGCGGGGAATCGATGTCGGAGATGTCCACGCGAGCGATTGCGGCGGTGCGTGCCTGGAACGGGCGAATCGAAGCTGAGCACGGAAGCGATGCTGTCTGGGCGGCGGTTTCGCATGGCGACCTGATCAAGGCAATCCTGGCCGACGCACTTGGCATGCACCTGGACAGCTTTCAGCGGATTGTTGTGGATCCAGCGTCGATCTCGATCGTTCGCTACACCCCAGCGCGCCCGTACCTGATCACCGCCAATTCCACGACGGTCGATCTGGCCAGCTTCTTGTCGCCTCCGCGCAAGAGATCGCGCACCCGGCGGCCGAAGTCGCCGGACGATGCGCCCGTGGGCGGGGGCCTGGGCGCGGCGGAGGTGGCCCAATGACCGCCGTGTGGTCGGCTAGCACGCCCCCGGAATGCTTTAGGAGCACATTGCCAGACTGACTTACCCTGTTACGCATGGCGATTCTGGTGCACCGCTACGACGCGCCCGATCGGTTCGTGGCAGGGACAGTTGGTCAGCCCGGAGAACGGACATTCTTCCTCCAGGCTCGTGAGGGGCATCGCATTACCAGCGTGGCCTGCGAGAAGCAGCAGGTTTCGGTGCTGGCCGAACATCTGGATCGGGTACTTGACGAGGTACTGAGGCGGAGCGCAGGCGACGTCGACGTTCCACCGGCATCGCGCAAGGCGCGGGATACCGATCCTTTGGATGCGCCGATCAATGAGGAGTTCCGGGTCGGCACGATGACCATTGCCTGGGATCCGAGCATTCACCGCATCGTCATCGAGCTGTTCTCCAATGTCGATGTCGAGGAGGAGGAGAGCACGCCAGAACCACCGGCACCCACCGTCGAGGAGTCCGACGAGATCGAGGCGGACGAGGTCATCGTGGTCAAGCTCACCCCGTCGTACGCGCGGGACTTCGTGGCTCGCGCCCAGGCCCTGGTCGCCGCTGGCCGACCGTCATGTCCGTTCTGCCTGCAGCCGATGGACCCGCATGGGCACGTCTGCCCGCGAGCCAACGGCTACCGTCGGCCGCTGTTCGACTGACTCTGCTTTGACTGCCGATGATATTGGTCGCCTGAGCGAGGAAGGCGACGCTCGGCCGCCACATCCCGCATTGACAGTAGAGCTCCGGCAGGCAGAACTGCAGATCACCGGCCGCCTGCTCCAGGCGTCGAACGCCACGTTCTTAGCCGAGTTGCAGGTCAACGGCGACCCCCTCGAGTGCGTCTACAAGCCGTTAGAGGGAGAGCGGCCCCTCTGGGATTTCCCACACCGCACGCTCGGTCTCCGGGAGGTGGCTGCGTACCAGGTTTCCCGGATCGGCGGCTTCGACTGCGTGCCTGTCACGGTGCTGGCTGACGGACCGTTCGGGCCGGGGTCTCTTCAAGTGTGGGTCGATGTCGACGAGGCCGCGACCAACCAGCTCGTTGATCTTGTTGCCAAGCTCGGCCGTACCCAAACACGGTTGGTTTGCGGCAGTGGAAGGCCTTGATGCGGACGACCGCCCGGTGTCGGTAATCCACGCCGATGTTGCTGACCTCCGGCTGCTCGCCGTTTTCGACGTCTTGATCAACAATGCCGATCGCAAGGGAGGCCACATTCTCTCCAGCGCCGGACGCGTGTTCGGAGTTGATCATGGACTGAGCTTCCATACTGATCACAAGCTGCGGACCCTGTTGTGGGGGTGGGCTGGTTCGGAGCTGAACCTGGCGTGAGCTCGCCGCCGTACGAAAAGCTCGAGACGAGGCGCCCGACCAGCTCGGCGCGCTGCTCAGTGATCGAGAGATCGCAGCGCTGGTGCACCGCGCAGACGTGCTGCTCAGTCGGCGCCGGTTGCCACGGCCGCGCGGCGAATGGCCATCGATCCCGTGGCCCCCGTTCTGACTATCGCCCGGATAGGGTGACGCCATGCAGGCTTGGAGCTCCCGCCCGGTGCCTTCGCTTCCGCAGTCATCCGCAGCTCCTCCGCTACAGGCCTTCGACACCGCCAAACAAGAGCTGGTGTCCGTGGGCCCCGATACCGGAACAGCAGGCATCTACGTCTGCGGCATCACTCCCTACGACGCGACTCACATCGGCCATGCCAACACCTATGTCGCCTTCGACCTGCTGAACCGAGTGTGGCGCGATCGCGGGCTCGAAGTGAATCACGTCCAGAACATCACTGATATCGATGACCCGCTGCTGGAACGTGCCGCTGCCACCGGCATCCACTGGGCCGCGCTCGCAGAGCAGCAGACCGAGCTCTATGGAGAGGACATGGCGGCACTGAATGTGCGGCCACCGCGGCACTACGTGGGAGCGGTCGAGTCGATGCCCTTGATCGTGGATCTCATCGAGCAACTGCGGCGACGCCAAGCTGTCTATCCGGTGGACGACCGCGAGTTCGAGGACCTGTATTTCGCACAGGCAAGTGACTCGGCGTTCGGCTCACTCGCTCACCTTTCCGAGGATGAGGCTATTGCGATCTTTGCCGAGCGCGGCGGCGATCCGGATCGGCTTGGCAAGAAAGCTCCACTGGACTGCCTGGTTTGGCGCCATGCACGTGCGGGGGAGCCGAGTTGGGCATCCGAGTTGGGCGCTGGACGCCCTGGTTGGCACATCGAGTGCACCGCTATTGCTCTTGACCGGCTCGGGGTCGGCTTCGATGTTCAGGCTGGTGGCAGCGATCTGATCTTCCCGCACCACGAGATGACTGCGGCGCAGGGCCGGGTGGCCACCGATGAGCCGTTTGCCCAGGCGTATCTACACAGCGGCATGGTCGGCCTGGACGGAGAGAAGATGTCGAAGTCGAAGGGCAACCTGGTGTTCGTGTCCTCCTTGCGTGCATCGGGTGTCGACCCCATGGCGATCCGGCTTGCGTTGCTCGCGCATCACTACCGTGACGATTGGGACTGGACTGATGAGCAGTTGGTTTCCGCCCAGAGCCGTCTCAACCGGTGGCGCGAGGCAGTCCGGCTCGATGCGGGTCTGAATGCCGACGAGCGTATTGGATCTGGTGCGCGCGGCGCTCGCTCATGATCTTGATGCGCCGACTGCGCTGGCTGCAGTGGATGCTTGGGCAGGTGCCTCGCTGGCGATCGACAGTGACGACGCTGAAGCGCCGGCCCTGGTCGCCCGTGCCTGCGACGCCCTCCTCGGCGTGGCGCTCTAATCAACTCGGAGTAAAGTGTGCGCGACGAGTTGAGAACTCGCGCGTGTACCGGGGTCGGTGAAAGTCCGAACCGGCGGTGACAGTCCGCGACCCCTCCGCCTCAAGCAGAGGGTTGATGTGGTGTAACTCCACAACCGACGGTGAAAGTCCGGATGGGAGGTTCACGCGAGCGCATTATCGTCGTGCAGTGTTGCGCGAAGATGTGGGCTCTCCACCCCGGCATTCGTGCGACCGGATGAGTGGAGGGATCAATGGATCTCCAAGAGGTACTCCTGCGGTTGCTGAAGGCCGAGCTCCATGTCGGTTCGAGCGTCATTTTGTGGCGGGAGATCATCGGCAACGGGTTCGGGTTGGCAAGCGCTCTACTGGGCATGTTTCGGAAAGTCGCTGCGTGGCCGGTTGGCATCGTGGGCAACGTCTTGTTGTTCACGGTCTTCGTCGGCACCGCCATCGGCGGCGCGTTCGACACACCCCAGCAACTGGACCTGTGGGGCCAGGCAGGCCGCCAGGTCTTTTTCATCATCGTCAGCGTGTACGGCTGGGTGCGTTGGTACCAGTACCGGAAGGCCCACGCTGGGGAAGGCGTCGGAGTACGCCCACGGTGGGCCGGCGCGAACGGTCGCCTGCAGCTGCTGGTGGGTGCTTTGGCTCTCACCACGATCTTCTATTTCGTGCTGAAGGCGCTGGGTTCCTGGGGTCCGCTGGCTGATGCGTGGATCCTGACGGGCTCGATTCTGGCGACATACGGTATGGCGCGCGGGTGGGTCGAGTTCTGGCTCATCTGGATCGCGGTTGACCTGGTCGGCGTGCCGCTGCTCTTGCTCGCCGGGTACTACCCGTCGGCGATCATGTACATCGTCTATGGCGGGTTCTGTGTGGTTGGCTTCGTGGCCTGGCTACGGATCGAACGTCGAGACCGGGCTGAGACGCCCCCCGAAGGCGTTGCCACTCCAGCGGTGGAAACCGTCGGCTGAGCTATTACCTGAGCCTGCCGGAGCTGGACTTCGGCAGGCTCAGGGCCCATCGCCCCGATCAGCCGGCATTGGGAGCCGCGTCACGAAGTTCACTAGTGCCCTGGAAGGGAAGTTCCTTGGCGCTTGGCGTCGTTCAGGTGCGTGGATCGCAAGGCCGACGAGGGAGGGATACCGGGTCGTATGTCGACTGAGGAGAACGCCGCGAGGTGCGTGCCTGGGCGGCGCGAAGCGTCAAGAGATTTCCCTTCCAGGGCACTAGGCTTGCGGCCGTGTCCGTCGCCAAGTCTTTCGACAGCCTCTTTGCTGAACTCTCAGCGAAGGTTGCTGCACGCGACCCAAACTCCTCGACAGTTGCCCGGATCGACGCGGGGGTACACGAGATCGGCAAGAAGATCGTCGAGGAGGCGGCTGAAGTGTGGATGGCAGCTGAATTCCAGTCCAAGGACCAGGCGGCCACTGAGATCAGCCAGCTGCTGTACCACATCCAGGTGTTGATGCTGGCCCTTGATCTTGACCTCGGAGACATCAACGCCCGCTTGTGATGTCAGACCTAGGATGAGGCCGTGAATTCGACCCTGCCTGGCATGGAAAAGCCGCTGATCAAGGTGGCCGTGCCGAACAAGGGCTCATTGTCCGAGCCGGCTGCCGAAATGCTGCGGGAGGCTGGTTACGCCCAACGGTCAGATAGGGAACTGGCGCTTCTCGACGAAGTCAACGGCGTCGAGTTCTTCTATCTACGGCCGCGCGACATTGCGGTCTATGTCGGGGAAGGCACTCTCGACGTCGGCATTACTGGCCGGGACATGTTGCTCGACTCGGGCGCACACGCCACCGAGGTGATGCCACTCGGGTTCGGCCTCAGCCGGTTCCGCTTCGCGGCGCCGCAGGGCAGGGCGATGTCGGTGGACCAGCTACATGATCTTCGGCTGGCGACGTCGTACCCGGGACTCGTTGCGTCCTACCTCGAGGATCACGGCGTTACCACCCGGCTCATCGCGTTGGACGGCGCCGTCGAGACCGCCATCCGGCTCGGAGTTGCGGATGTCATTGCCGATGTCGTCGAGACCGGCACTACCTTGCGTCAGGCTGGGCTGGAGTTGTTCGGCGATCCGATCCTGCAGTCCGAAGCGATCTTGATCCGGCGTACCGGCGCCGAACCGCCATCTGGCTTGGACCAACTGGAACGCCGGCTGAACGGAGTCCTGGTCGCTCGCAACTACGTGATGATGGACTACGACGTCACCGATGACCTTGTCCAGGACGCCTGCGCGATCACGCCTGGGCTTGAGTCGCCCACGGTGTCTCCACTGGCGAAGGAAGGGTGGCGGGCGGTGCGGGCCATGGTGCCACGCGCTGATGCCCAGCAGATCATGGACGACCTGTGGGCCCTGGGCGCACGCGCGATTCTCGTCACCGATATCGCCGCATGCCGCATCTAGTGTCGTAACCAGTGGCTGACCACGGCCTCGACCAGAGCGTGTACGTCGCGCGACCCCACCGAGTGCGGGTGATAGCGATCGTCGCAACGCTTGCACTCTGCGTGCTGACCGCCATTGGCTGGCTCTTGCTCCCAACGGAGGTTCGGGTGCTGTTCACGCTGTCCCAGCGACTGACCCTGCTCGGCGTTCTGGCGTTGACGATCATGGGGATGGTGGCTCTCGCAAGCAGCTATGTCCGCGCCGATGCGAACGGCCTTCGGATCCGCAACGGTGTGCGGGTTCATGCCGTGCCCTGGGAACGCGTACACAAGATCATCCTCCGGCCCGGCGATCCCTGGGCTCTGCTGCTGATCACGCCCGAGGATGGTCGGCCTTTCGAGGCCGACATCGATGCTGAGAAGCGGCAAATGATGGGCATTCAGACGGTGGATGGCGCATTTGCAAAGGCTGCGGTGAACGAGCTCCGAGGACGCCACCGCCGCTTTCTCGAGGCCCGCTGACGCCAAGAGTTTCTGCTCGCGCGGCGCCCCTGGAGGCTGGCGCCGTCGTTACTCGATGCCGCGGGACTTGAGGAGCGCCTCGATCTCGGCCATCTCCTCATCGATCGGCGGCTCACTCCGCCGCGTCTTTCCCGCTTTCTTGGCTGGTAACGCGTTGGCGGTCGAGTCGGCGGTCACTGCCTTGCTCTTCGGGGACCGACGGGCGATCAGTCCGCCCACGACCCAGAGCACCACACACAGGCCAAGCAAGGAGAGACCGAACCAAACGGCGGGCGACAAGATGATCTTGGAGGCCCAGGTCCCAAACGCGACGATCGCGTCCCAGAGCAACCTGAGAAGCCCGCTGAAGTACAAGGCGATCGGCGCAAGCGCCAGGCCGATGCCTTGGATCACACGACCCTTGTGTCCTCGTCGCCACGCGATTCCGGTAGCGATCACGCCGAGCAGCGTGAGTCCAACGCAGAGGGGAAGCAATACGGTGTCAACTGCTGGCATTAACCCAATGTGCCACGCTCGACAACGGGCGGCGATGGGGGAGAGCACCCGACTCCCCCCGACTTGTCAGAAGTAGAGGTGGAGGCGTGGATCACCAACGACGGCTGGCGGCCTCTTCATTTCCTGGTGACACTGGCGCAGCGAGTGCTGAGATCCGCCATCTGATGGCCACCGCGACCGCGGAGGCCACCCCACAGGCCTACCTGCGGGCGGTCGTCGCACTCTGTGGCGATCGATTGCTGGTCCCGGTCGTGGCGACTGCTACTGGCTTGGAGGAGACGGTCGCCGGGCTCACATCGGACAAGGAGGCGGAGATGTCCGTGGTGACCCTCCAGGCGCAGGACGGTCGTCGCGCACTGCTGGTCTTCACCGGTCTGGATGCACTCCAGAGCTGGCAGCCGGATGCTCGCCCCGTACCTGTGACACTTGACCGCGCGGCGGAGACCGCCCGGGATGAAGATCTGACAGCCGTTCTCATCGATGTGGCGGGCCCGAATGCACTCGTGATTGAAGGCGAAATTCTTAGCGAGCTTGCTGCGGGCCATCGGCTTGTCGAGTTGTCCGAGGGCGGGTTCGGCTGGGTGATCCCCATTCCTGAGCAAGAGCCGCGTTCTGAGGGGTTTGCCAAGGAATAGATCATCAGGACGCTGCGTTCGACGAAGGTCAAGATGATGCCTCATGTGGCCAATCCGGCCTGCGGTGATATCTTGACTGCGACCGATTCAGTCGTGCACTGAATCCGCAAGTGGAGACCTGATCTCCCACCTGCACAGCGTCCACCGAGACAGTTGTCGGGTTGGTCTGTGAGGATGGCGACGGACCCATCCTTGCGGGATTTCGGGGTCTTCGCGTGCGCGGAGACCCTTATTGTTTGGGTCGCCGGCTGTGGATTCGGTGCCGCCTGGTTGGTCAACTCACTACAACCAACTGGAGGACATATCAGCACCGAACCGCGAATCAACGATCGCATTCGCGTCCCGGAGGTCCGGCTCGTCGGGCCGGCCGGGGAGCAGGTCGGCATCGTACGCATCGAGGACGCTATGCGCTTGGCGCGGGAAGCCGAGCTGGACCTGGTAGAGGTCGCCCCGATGGCGCGGCCGCCAGTCGTCAAGCTCATGGACTACGGCAAGTTCAAGTACGAGAACGCCCAGAAGGCGCGCGAGAGCCGACGCCACCAAACCAACACAGTGATCAAGGAAATGAAGCTGCGGCCGAAGATCGACAGCCACGACTACGAGACCAAGAAGGGTCACGTCGTACGCTTCCTGAAAGCCGGGCGACAAGGTCAAGATCACGATCATGTTCCGAGGACGTGAGCAGTCGCGGCCCGAGCTCGGCTACAACCTGTTGAAGAAGTTGGCCGTCGGACGTCGACGAGTACGGCTACGTCGAGTCCTCGCCCAAGCAGGACGGCCGCAACATGCTGATGGTCCTCGGTCCACTCAAGAAGAAGACCGAGGCCCGTGCCGAGGTCAAGGCCGAGCGGGATCGTCGCGCCGCCGAGCGGCTGGCCGACGCGGAGGCGGAGCGAACCGAGCAGGCGGATCGTCGGGCGCAGGCTGCCGCCCAGCCGGCAGCGAAGAAACGTCGCGGACCGGCCGACAACCTTGATCCCGATATGGACCTGAGCTAGATCATCGCCTGCTGTATCACAACAGCACATTTAGAAGGAATGGATCCACAGATGCCGAAGATGAAGTCGCACTCCGGTGCCAAGAAGCGGTTCAGGTTTACCGGAACAGGCAAGCTCATGCACCGCCAGGCCGGCAAGATGCACCTGAACGAGCACAAGCCCAGCACCCGAACCCGACGCCTCGATGGCGACAAGGTGGTGGCGCCTGGCGATGCCGCCAAGGCCAAGAAGCTGCTCGGCAAGAGTTCCTGAGCCTCATGTGATGAGCAGAGCAAGGGGGACGACCCCCTGAACCCCCGAGGCGTGCAGCGGCACGCCCCAAAAACGTTAAGGAGTAATTGCGATGGCACGCGTCAAGCGCTCCGTCAATGCACACAAGAAGCGTCGTGAAGTTCTCGAGCAGGCGTCCGGCTACCGGGGTCAGCGTTCTCGCCTGTACCGCAAGGCGAAGGAGCAGGTCACCCATTCGCTGGTGTACGCCTACCGCGACCGCCGTGCACGCAAGGGCGACTTCCGCAAGCTGTGGATCCAACGGATCAACGCCGCAGCACGCGCCGAAGGAATGACGTACAACCGCTTCATCTCCGGTCTCAAAGCGGCCGGGATTGAGGTCGATCGCAAGATCCTGGCTGATCTCGCAGTGACCGATCCTGCAGCATTTGCTGCTCTCGTTGAGGTAGCAAAAGCAAACCTCCCGGCCAACGACGCCACGGCCGCCTGAGGTCGCACCGTGTCTTTTTGGAGCTGCTCGCGCAATGCCGACGCTCGCAGCTCGCGGGTCTGAGCTCCCTGCCGCCTCGCACGAGATGCTGCGGGCGGCTCGCCGGCTGTTGCGGCGAAAGGAACGTCAGCTGACCCGCCGTTTCCTTGCGGAGGGTCGCCAGGCCACCTCAGAGGCACTAGCCCGGCCCGGCACGGTGATCGAGCTCATCGTTGCCGACGACAGCGTCGGCCGCCATCTTGATCTGCTGAAAACTGCATCCGACACAGGTGCCCGGATTGCGGCTGCGCCCGCCCGCACGGTGACCGAGTTGGCCGCAACGGTGACCCCGCAGGGTGTGGTTGCGGTGTGTCAGATGGTTGACCTCCCAGCCAGTGAAGCGTTTGCGGGTAAGCCTCGGCTGGTCCTGCTCTGTGATCAGGTCCGCGATCCGGGCAACCTCGGCACAGTGATCAGATGTGCCGATGCATTCGGAGCAGACGCGGTGCTGGTCAGCCGCGCCTCTGTGGATCTCTACAACGCCAAGACGGTACGCGCGACGACAGGCAGCCTGTTCCATCTGCCACTCGCCGTTGGGGTCGACCTCGCTCAGGCGGTCACCATGGCCCGCGACTCAGGTCTCCAGGTCTTCGGCGCCGACAGCCGCGCACGCCGCACGATCGACCAACTCGCACAATCCGGCGAACTCGCCCAACCGACCATGTGGGTGCTCGGAAATGAGGCATGGGGCCTGCAGCCGGACCACACTGCACTGCTGGACCGGCTGGTCGCGCTGCCGCTCTATGGACGGGCCGAGAGTCTCAACCTCGCCACCGCCGCGGCAGTCTTCCTTTACGCCTCGGCCACTGCCCAACGGTCATGAAGGCCGCGAGGATCCACTCCCTTTCCTGGTGATTGCTCGCCCATTCGCGCTGACAATCCCGGTCTTCCCTCACGCGCTCGCAGACGAAATGCGTGTCTGCTCCCTCCCTCGTCCAGACAGGGGCGCGCGATTTACCGACGCCCGCAATCTAAACCGTGTAGCGGCGTCCGGGCCATATTCCTAGACTGTCCCAGGCGCACCGTGCGTCACAGTCCACCCGCGAGGGGAGCCATGTCCGGGCCGAACACCAGCTACGACCCCGTTCAGGTCACACCGCTGAATGCAGCGAGCGTTGACGCCATGGTGGCGGAGGCCCTGGCGGCGTTCGCGGCTGCGACCTCGATAGCCGAGCTCAAACAGGCCAGGCTGGCACACGCCGCCGACCGCTCGCCGATCGCCCTGGCCAACCGCGAAATCGGCGCCCTACCGCCTCAGGCGCGTAAGGAGGTCGGCGCCCGAGTGGGTCGTGCGCGCGGGAGGATCAACGAGGCGCTCAAGGCCCGCGAGGAGGAGATCAAGGCGGACGAGGTCTCCCGCATCTTGGTGGAAGAGCGGGTCGATGTGACCTTGCCGGTCCAGACTCAACCGGTCGGCGCAGTTCACCCGATCACCGCGCTGATGAACGTGATGGAGGACGTCTTCATCGCGATGGGCTGGGAGGTTGCCGAGGGGCCCGAGCTGGAAGCCGAGTGGCTCAACTTCGACGCGCTCAACTTCATCCCCGACCATCCGGCCCGGACCATGCAGGACACGCTGTTCGTCGAGCCCGAAGATGGCGGCATCGTGCTGCGGACCCACACGTCGCCGGTCCAAGCCCGGGCAATGCTGACTCGCGAGCTGCCGATCTACGTCGTCTGTCCCGGGCGCGTCTACCGCTCCGATGAGTACGACGCCACGCATCTGCCCGTCTTCCATCAGATCGAGGGTCTGGCCGTGGACAAGGGCATCACGCTGGGTCACCTGCGCGGGACTCTTGATCATTTCGCACGCGTCATGTTCGGTGAGACGACGAGGACTCGAATGCGCCCCAACTACTTCCCCTTCACTGAGCCATCTGCTGAGGTCGACCTCGAATGCTTCGTCTGTCACGGTGCTTCGGTTGGCGATCCCGACCACCCCTGCCGCACCTGCAAGAGTGAAGGCTGGATCGAATGGGGTGGCTGTGGAATCGTCAACCCCCGCGTGCTCCAGGCCTGCGGTATCGACACAGATGTCTACTCCGGCTTCGCCTTCGGCATGGGCATTGACCGCACCCTGATGTCCCGCAACAACGCCGAAGACATGCGCGACATGATCGAAGGCGATCTGCGTTTCAGCCGGTCACTGCAGGGGACCGCGCGATGACTACAGCAAGGGGGACGACCCCCTTGAACCCCCGCCGCGCGCGCAATAACAGACGGGAGCGCGCGATGATTACAGCAAGGGGGACGACCCCCTTGAACCCCCGCCGCGCGCCCAATAACACACGGGAGCGCGCGAAATGAGGGTTCCGCTGAGCTGGCTGCGCGAATACGCTGCGCTGCCTGATGATCTTGACGGTCGCACACTCGCTGAGGCCCTGATCAGAGCGGGCCTGGAGGTCGAGACCGTCGACCAAGTGGGGGCCGAGATCACCGGTCCGCTCGTGATCGGCAAGGTGTTGGCGTACGAGGTCGAGGTTCATTCCAACGGCAAGTCGATCCGCTGGTGTCAGGTCGATGTTGGTGCCAACAATGACAGTTCTGGCTCGCGCAGCGTCGTTTGCGGTGCGCACAACTTCGAGGTCGGCGACACCGTCGTCGTTGCGCTGCCCGGCACTGTCCTGCCCGGCGGCTTCGGCATCTCAGCGCGCAAGACCTACGACCACGTCTCCGACGGCATGATCTGCTCCGCCAAGGAGCTGGGTCTCGGTGATGATCATTCTGGAATCCTGGTTCTCGACGAACCAGATCTGGCCCCAGGCACCGACGCTGCACCCGTGCTGCACCTACGGGATGAGGTGCTCGACATCGCAGTCACCCCGGATCGCGGCTACTGCCTCTCGCTCCGGGGCGTTGCTCGCGAGTCGGCCCAAGCTCTCGGGGTGACATTCACCGACCCGGTGAACCGGGCGGTGCCAACAGAGACCGTGAACGGTCATCCGGTCGAGCTGCAGTCCGGGGCGTGCCCGCTCTTCGTGGCACTCACCGTTACCGGAATCGATCCCGGCCGGCCGACCCCACGCTGGCTCGCCCGCCGCGTCCAGCTTGCGGGCATGCGCTCGATTTCGTTGGCAGTTGACATCACGAACTATGTGATGTTGGAGACGGGTCAGCCCATACATGCCTACGACGCCGACCTGCTCGACGGCCCCATCATCGTGCGCAAGGCGGCCGAAGGCGAGAAGCTGACGACCCTGGATGACGTTGTGCGTCCGTTGCATCCCGACGATCTCTTGATCACCGACGCCTCCGGACCCATCGGTCTTGCGGGTGTCATGGGCGGAGCCACTACCGAGCTCTCTCCGGGGACCCGCAATGTGGTCATCGAGGCAGCCCATTTCGATGCGATGACGATCGCCCGCACCTCGCGACGCCACAAGCTGTCGTCCGAGGCGTCTCGGCGGTTCGAGCGGGGGGTCGACCCGGAAGCCAGCTACGCGGGCGCACATCGAGTCGCGGAACTCCTGGTGGCCCATGCGGGTGGCACGCTGCTGGCGGGGGAGACGGTACGCGGCGTCGTGCCCCCGCGACCGAGCACCACCATCGTGGACATGCTGCCGGCGCAGATTCTCGGCACAGACGTCGATCACGCCTCGGTCGTGCGACTGCTGCAGGCTATTGGCGCCACCGTCGCCGACGGTGGCGACACCCTGACGATCACTCCGCCGAGCTGGCGCCCGGATCTGAACGATCCGTACGACTACGTTGAAGAGGTCGGCCGGCTGATCGGCTTCGAGACCATCGAGCCGATTGTCCCAACCGCGCCAGTCGGCCGTGGACTCACCAGAAATCAGCGGGCACGGCGTGCGATCAACCTCGCGCTGGCCGCACGCGGATTCGTCGAGATACTGAGCTTCCCATTTGCATCGGTTACAGAATTGGATCTGATGCGGGTGCCTGCCGACGACCAGCGTCGCCGGCTGAACAAGATCGTCAACCCCCTGTCGGAAGCCACTCCCTACTTGCGTACCTCGATCCTGCCGGGGCTGTTCGCGGCAGCGGCCCGAAACCGCAGTCGCGGCAATGACGACCTGGCCCTTTTCGAGGCGGGCTCGGTGTTCTTCGCCAATGACCCGCTGCTTGCCGCGCCGCGACCGCCAGTGACACAGCGGCCGTCAGCGGAGGAGCTTGCTGCGCTGGATCGTGCGCTCGGGCAGCAACCGCGGTACCTCGGAGCGGTGCTTGCCGGTCAGTGGGTGCCAGAAAGCTGGGAGGGACCTGGGATCCCCGCAGGCTGGGAGCAGGCCATCGCATTCGTCGAGGCAGCCGCTGCCGCGATTGGATTGCGATTGGACCGCCGCGCAGCCGAGTACCCACCATGGCATCCGGGCCGGTGTGCCGAGTTCACATTGCCAACGGGCGAGGCGATCGGCTATGCCGGTGAGTTGCATCCGGAGGTTTGTGTGGCGTTCGGCCTACCGCCTCGCGCTGCCGCTGCGGAGATCGATCTTGATGCGCTGATTGCCGCCGCGCCGGCCAGCGGCGACATCCCGATGATCTCCGGCTTCCCGGTGGCAAAAGAGGATGTTGCCCTGATCGTCGACAACGAGGTGCCTGCCGCTGTCGTGGAGCGGGCGCTCCGGGCGGGAGCCGGACCATTGCTGGAGTCGGTGTGGCTGTTCGACGTCTACACCGGCCCGCAGATCGGTGAAGGGAAGAAGTCGCTGGCCTATGCCCTCCGGTTCCGGGCTCCGGACCGTACGCTCACCGACGCCGAAGCGGCCGCCGCGCGAGACGCTGCCGTCGCCGTTGCCGCTGAGAAAACCGGAGCCGTCCAGCGCACTGTGTAGAGGTTCTGATTATCAGGTCGCGAAAACCGCGATCGGTTGGACGGCGTGGTCGGCCAGCGCTGTCAGATCGGTCGGATCGCTTGTCAAGATAACCGGCGCGTGGAGCGTCGACGCGTATGCCGCGACGATCGCGTCAGTTGCTGCGATCGTGCCGGCTCGGCCCGTCGCCGTCCGGAGTCGGGCGGCTTCGCGCGCCACGAGCTCGGTGACGTCGCGGATCTGACACGCTCGCAGTAGCCGATTTGCGGCGAAATCTCGCCGATGATCACCCGTCAAGGCCTCGGCGAGGATGACTGAGGGTACTTGAGCGGGCCAAAGTCCGCGCCGCCGGAGTTCGGCCAGGCGCGCTCGCTGGGTCGCTAGAGCGCTCAGCCCACCGCTGTCGAGAACGAGGGGCCTCACGCGGCTCCCTGGCGTCCCTGAGGACTGGTCGGCTCCGCGCCGATGAGTTCATCGACCCACCGGCGCGCCGCTGCGGTCTCCTTCTCGCTGGGTGGTCCCAGCTCCTCGTCGAGAGTGGCGAGGTATGTGTCAAGTTCGGCGATCTTGGCAAGCCGGTCCAACTCCTCAGCCAGTGCCGTTGACGCGATGCGAGACACGTTGAGATCAGCCCTCCGGGCTCGGCCGAGCAGCTCATCCGGAATCGTAATGTTGACCCGTGCCATGCGCATAGAATACACAGCCGCGTCTGGATGATAGGGCAGTCGTGCGCCACAACCTGAGACGCCGAAATGCATGAAGTTGTTAGCGATGGCATACTCATGCGGGTGACTGTGAGGGCTGCGGTGGCTGGCGCCACTGGCTATGCGGGCGGAGAGTTGCTCCGGCTGCTGCTCGGGCATCCGCAGGTGGAGATTGGGGCCGTGACGGCGAGCGCCAACGCCGGAACGCTCCTGGGCCAGCACCATCCACAACTGACCCCATTGGCTGATCGGCTGGTGGCTGAGACATCGTCGGCGGTGCTCGCCGATCACGATGTGGTATTCCTCGCGCTGCCCCATGGAGCTTCCGGTGAGGTCGCTGCACAACTGCATCCCGACACCTTGATGATCGACTGCGGGGCCGACTTTCGACTGTCGGAAGCTGAGGCGTGGCAAAGGTTCTACCAGTCGCCTCATGCCGGTACCTGGCCCTATGGCTTGCCTGAGCTACCCGGCCAGCGGGACAAGCTGGCAGGAGCCCGCGCAATCGCTGTTCCTGGGTGCTACTCGACCACAGCAACCCTTGCGCTGCTGCCCGCGATCACGCACGGCCTGACGACCGCCGAGGACATCGTGATCGTGGCGGCGAGCGGTCCCTCAGGTGCTGGCCGCTCGCTCAAGCCCCATCTGCTCGGTGCCGAGCTGATGGGGTCGGCAAGTGCCTACGCAGTCGGCGGGGTGCATCGTCACACACCTGAGCTGCTTCAGAACTTCGCGGCCTGCGGCGCTCCCGAGGCATCCGTGTCGTTCACACCCGTGCTTGTCCCGATGTCTCGTGGAATCCTGGCGACCTGCACGACGCCGCTGGTCGGGACGGGAATCTCTTACGAGCAGAGCTACGCCGCATACGCCGAGGTGTACACGGACGAACCTTTCGTCCATCTGCTACCCGAAGGCCAGTGGCCGCAGACCAAGTCCGTGCTCGGATCGAATGCGGTTCACGTCCAAGTCGCAGTTGATCACGATGCGGGCCGGCTAGTTGCCGTCGCCGTTTTGGACAACCTGACCAAGGGGACGGCCGGCGCAGCGGTGCAGTGCATGAATATCGCACTTGGCCTGCCAGAGACGACCGGCCTCTCAATGTTGGGCGTGGCCCCGTGACGGCCGTGGTGTCGGCCCTCGACCTGATCAATGTCGAGGAGGGTCAATGAGTATCACAGCCGCCGCAGGCTTCCGCGCATTCGGGTTGTCGGCAGGTCTGAAGAGTAGTGGTCGGAAGGATCTGGCGCTGGTGCTCAACACCGGCCCGGACTATTCGGCGGCCGGTATCTTCACCAGCAATCGAGTCCAGGCTGCGCCAGTGATCTGGTCCCAGCAGGTACTCCGCGACGGCCAGCTGCGGGCGGTGGTCCTGAACGCCGGGGGAGCCAACGCCTGCACCGGACCGGAAGGCTTCGCCGACACGCACCGAACAGCCGAACTGGTGGCGGATGCCGTCGGAGTGGGTGCAGTTGATGTCGCCGTCTGCTCGACGGGCCTGATTGGTGTACGGCTGCCGATGGGCAGAGTGACGGCCGGAATCAACAACCTGATTCCACTGCTCAGCGACGACGGCGGGCAGGCGGCCGCTGAAGCGATCATGACGACAGACTCGGTGCCGAAGCAGGCGAGCTTGGCGGACGAGGGCTGGTCGATCGGTGGCATGGCAAAAGGAGCCGGCATGCTGGCTCCGGGCCTGGCTACCATGCTCGTAGTGCTCACCACCGACGCAGTTGTTGATCAAGGTTTGCTTCATGATCAGCTAGCGCGCGCCTGTACACGCAGCTTCGATCGGATTGACAGCGACGGTTGCATGTCAACCAACGACACCGTGATCTTGATGAGCAGCGGCGCTTCCGGGGTGCAGCCGGCCGCACCAGATTTCCAAGATGCGCTGAACGAGGTCTGTCATGATCTTGCCCTGCAGCTGATAGCCGACGCCGAGGGCGCCGCGCACACCATTTCCATCGAGGTGCACCACGCAGCGTCCGATGAGGATGCGGTCCAAGTCGGTCGAGCGATCGCGCGCAGCAACCTCTTCAAATGCGCTGTCTTCGGGCAGGACCCCAACTGGGGACGGGTGCTGGCGGCCATTGGAACCACCACCGCCCACTTCGAGCCGGAGCGCATCGACGTGGCATTCAACGGTGTGCAGGTGTGCCGGGATGGCTCTATCGGCGACCCCCGCGAGCTCGTCGACCTGAGTGGGCATGATGTGCAGCTCGAGGTCGATCTGCACAGCGGCCGCCACTCCGCCACCATCTGGACCAACGATCTCACCTACGACTATGTCAAAGAGAACGCGGAGTACTCGACATGAACTCCCAGCCGCAGTCACAGCAATCTGAAGCCCGGCCACCATCTCTGGTGGAGAAGGCGTCGATCCTCACCGAAACGCTGCCCTGGCTGGAGACTTATGCAGGCAAGATCGTGGTGATCAAGTACGGCGGGAACGCCATGATCGACAATGATCTCAAGCGGGCATTCGCACAAGACATCGTGTTCATGAAGCGGTGCGGCGTCCATCCTGTGGTGGTCCACGGAGGCGGGCCTCAGATCTCGGCGATGCTCTCCAGGCTTGGGATCGCCTCGGAGTTTCGCGGCGGCCTTCGGGTCACGACTCCCGAGGCCATGGAGATCGTACGCATGGTGCTCGTCGGGCAGGTCGGCAGAGACCTGGTCGGACTGATCAACAGTCACAGCACGCTTGCGGTTGGGCTGTCCGGGGAGGATGGTGGGCTGTTCATCGCCGAGCGACGCGGCACGGTAGTCGATGGCGAAGAAATTGATCTTGGCCTGGTCGGGGATGTGGTCTCAGTGCGCACCGAAGCAGTCGACGGGCTGATCAGCTCCGGCAGCGTACCGGTGGTCGCGAGCATCGCACCGGATCCCGACGGCGTAGCGCACAACGTCAATGCCGATACCGCGGCCGCCGCGCTAGCGGTAGCGCTCAAGGCCGAACGGCTCGTCGTGCTGACCGACGTGGAGGGCCTCTATCGCGACTGGCCGAACAACAGCGAGGTGATCACCGAGCTGTCAGCAACCGACCTGCGCGAGCTGATGCCTACTCTGGCATCGGGCATGGTGCCGAAAATGGAGGCCTGCCTACGGGCCGTCGAGGGCGGCCTGACACGCGCCACCGTCGTCGACGGGCGCGTTCCACACGCGCTGCTCCTGGAGATCTTTACCAACGTCGGCATCGGGACCATGGTCACTCAGGACGGACTGATCCGGCTTGGCAGCCGGGTGTTCTCCCGCGATCAAGGCATCCCGCCACACGAATACGGCAACGGCGAGTTTCAGGGGGTGCGGTCATGACAGCCGACCCGATGACGATAAGTGGCGAGCTGTCCGGACTGGCATCTTCAGCCGCGGTGCTGGACGCGTACTCCCAGTCCGTGATGAACACGTTCGGTATGCCCAAGCGTGTGTTCGTGCGAGGCGAGGCCTGCTACCTCTGGGACGCTGACGGGCGCCGATATCTGGATCTGCTCTCCGGTTTGGCGGTGAACGCGCTTGGTCACGCCCATCCGACGGTGCTGTCTGCGGTGACCGGCCAGATCGCAACTCTGGGGCACGTCTCGAACTTCTTCGCCACCCCGGCCCAGGTCGCACTTGCCGCTCGATTGAGCAGCATGACCGGCGCCGGCGATGCGAAGGTCTTCTTCACCAATTCGGGCACCGAAGCGAACGAAGCGGCATTCAAGATCACCCGGATGACTGGCCGCGGCACCATCATCTCGACCGAGGGCGCGTTCCATGGACGCTCCATGGGTGCACTCGCCCTCACTCACAATCCGAGGTACCGCATCCCGTTCGAGCCACTGCCGAGGGACGTGATCTTCGTGCCGTACGGCGATGCGGAAGCGCTGGCCTCCGTAGTCGACGAGACGGTAGCGGCGGTCGTGCTGGAACCGATCCAGGGCGAAAACGGGGTTGTGATGCCGCCCGACGACTATCTCGCAAAGGCGCGGGAGATCTGCGATCAGCAGGGCGCCCTGCTTTGGATGGACGAGGTCCAGACCGGGATGGGCCGGTGCGGCAGCTGGCTCGTTCATGTCGACGAGGGTCTTACGGCAGACATCGTTACCGTCGCCAAGGGCTTGGGCAATGGGTTTCCTGTGGGAGCGTGCATTGCGACCGGACCCGCCTCGCGCCTGCTGGGCCCGGGCAGCCACGGCAGCACCTTTGGCGGAAACCCGGTCGCCGCGATCGCCGGACTGGCAGTGATCGCGGTGATCGAGCGCGACGGCCTTCTCGATCACGCGAAGGCGCTCGGTGATCATCTCGCTGGAGTGATCCTGGAGTTGAATCATCGATTGATCACCGGTGTACGCGGACGTGGGCTGCTACAAGCAGTGATCTTGGCCGAGCCGATCGCAGCTGCCGTAGTCGATGCTGCGCTCGCGGCCGGCTTTGTGATCAATGCTCCCCGACCTGACGTGCTGCGGCTTGCCCCGCCGCTGATCATCAGCGCGACCGAGATCGACAGCTTCATCGGTGTGCTGCCGTCGCTCCTGGACAAAGCTGCCGAGGAGTCACGATGAGACACTTCCTGAGAGACGATGATCTCAGCACAGCTGAGCAGATCGCGATCTTGGACCTCGCGGACACCCTCAAGGCCGAGCCGTTTTCGCTACGCCCCTTCACCGGGCCGCGGACCGTGGCGGTGCTGTTTGACAAGCCATCGACGCGCACCAGGATCTCCTTTGAGACTGCGATTGCCGAGCTGGGTGGCCACCCGATGATCATGGATGCGGCGCTGTCCCAGCTCGGCCGCGGCGAGCCGATCAGCGACACCGCGCGAGTGCTCGGCCGCCAGGTGGCCGCAATTGTGTGGCGCACGTCGGGCCACGAGCGGCTGCAGGAAATGGCAGATCACGCCGACGTGCCCGTGATCAATGGGCTGACCGACCAGTTCCACCCATGCCAGGTCCTGGCAGACCTGCAGACCATCCGGGAGCACAAGCAACAGCTGGCTGGTCTGACGCTGGCTTATGTCGGGGACGGCGCGAACAACATGGCGCATTCGTACTTGCTCGGCGGCAGTTTGGCGGGAATGCACGTCCGGATCGGCGCTCCGCCTGGCTTCCAGCCAGACCCCGAGGTCGTCAAGAGAGCGCACAGCCTGGCGAGCAGCTCCGGAGGAAGCGTGCAGGTCCATGAGGAGGCCAAGGCAGCTGTGGTGGGCGCGGATGTGGTCGCGACTGACACATGGATCTCGATGGGTCAGGAGGACTCTGGCCGTGACCGGCAGGCGATCTTCCTGCCGTATGCAGTGACCACCGCGCTGCTGGATCTCGCCGATCGGGAGGCGATCGTGCTGCACTGCCTGCCGGCCTATCGCGGCAAGGAGATCGACGCTGCGGTGATCGACGGGGCGCAATCGGTCGTCTGGGACGAGGCGGAAAACCGCAGGCACGTGCAGAAGGCGCTCCTGGCCTTCCTCGATGAGCAAGCAAGGGTGGATAGCTGATGTCGACGTACGCCCGGGCACCACGTCACAACAATGGAGGCCGACGCCCCTTGAACGCCTCGAAAAGCGTGATGAGCAAGACTGCCCGGCACGCCAAGATCATCACGTTCCTGGAGCAGCACGAGGTGCGATCGCAGAATGAGCTGGCCGAGCTGTTGGCCGACGACGGAGTTCAGGTCACCCAGGGCACGCTGTCTCGCGATCTTGTTGAGATCGGCGCCCTGCGGGTACGCAGCTCCGGTGGGCACCTGGTCTACGCGGTGCCGGGTGAGGGAGGCGACCGAACGCCGCACGTCGGCGAATTCGCCAGCTTCGAAGCGCGGCTGGCCAGGTTGTGCGGGGAGGTCCTGGTCTCCGCCGAGGCCTCGGCGAACCTCGTAGTGCTTCGCACCCCGCCGGGTGCGGCGCAGTACTTCGCCTCGGCCGTCGATCGGGTCGGCTGGGAGTCCATCCTCGGCACTATCGCCGGCGACGACACGATCCTGCTGATCACCCGAATCCCCGATGGCGGCGACGACATCGCACAACAGTTTTTGATCATGAGCCGAACCGGCAAGCCGGTCGGTAGCTCAGCCCTCCATCCCAACAACAGTGAGAAGGACGAACTCAAATGAGCGATCGGATTGTCCTGGCGTACTCCGGCGGTCTCGACACCAGTGTGTGCATCGGCTGGCTGGCCGAGGAGACAGGTCGAGAGGTGGTGGCCGTGGCCCTGGATGTCGGCCAGGGCGGGGAAGACATGGAGGTCATTCGGCAGCGCGCTTTGGATTGTGGGGCGGTCGAGGCCGTGGTGGTCGATGCCAAGGATGAGTTCGCCGAGGACTTCTGCCGTCCAGCCCTGCGCGCCAACGCGCTCTACATGGATCGTTATCCACTGGTCAGCGCCCTGTCCCGGCCGTTGATAGTGCGGCACCTTGCTGAAGCGGCCCGACTCCACGGGGCAACGGTGGTCTCGCATGGCTGCACCGGCAAAGGCAATGATCAAGTGCGGTTCGAGGTCGGCATTGCGAATCTCGCGCCCGAGCTATCGGTGATCGCTCCCGTTCGGGACTATGCCTGGACCCGCGAGAAGGCCATTGCCTACGCCGAGGACCGAGGTCTTCCGATCATGCAGAGCAAGTCCTCTCCCTACTCGATCGACCAGAACGTCTGGGGCCGCGCCGTCGAGACCGGCTTCCTGGAGGACATCTGGAATGGGCCTATCGAGGATGTCTACGCCTACACCGCCGACCCTGTCACACCGCGGGAGCCTGAGGAGGTGACGATCACGTTCGAGGCAGGCAATCCGATAGCGATCGACAACGAGAAGGTCTCGATGCTCCAAGCCATCCAGATCCTCAACGAGCGCGCTGGCGCGCACGGGGTGGGTCGACTCGACATGGTGGAGGACAGGCTTGTGGGCATCAAGAGCCGGGAGGTCTACGAAGCGCCCGGCGCGATCACCTTGATCACCGCTCACATGGAGCTGGAGAACGTCACTGTCGAGCGCGAGCTCGCACGCTACAAGCGCAACATCGACCAGCGCTGGGGCGAGCTGGTCTACGACGGCCAGTGGTACTCACCGCTCAAGCGGGCGCTGGATACCTTCATCGACGAGTCGCAGCAGCCCGTCAGTGGTGAGATTCGGATGATCTTGCACGGCGGGAAGGCAACCGTCACCGGCCGTCGGAGCGACTCGAGCCTCTATGACTTCAACCTTGCCACCTATGACGAGGGCGACAGGTTTGACCAGTCTCAGGCACGTGGCTTCATCGGGATCTACGGCATGTCGAGCACGCTGGCCGCGCGTCGGGACGCGAGCCTGTCTTGACGTCGGAGCCGCCGGCTCACTGGTCTGCAACTCATGATCATGAAGGCAGGCTGTGGGGCGGCCGCTTCACCGGCGGTCCTGCGGAGGCACTGTTCGCGCTGAGCCGGTCGACGCATTTCGACTGGAGGCTTGCGCCGTATGACCTGGCCGGGTCGCGGGCGCACGCCAAGGCCCTGCATCGAGCTGAGCTACTGACCGACGACGAGCTTGCCGCGATGCTCGAGGGCCTCGACGCGCTGGGCTCCGAGGTGGCCTCCGGAGCATTTCGGCCAAGTGAGACCGATGAGGACGTGCACGGCGCGCTGGAGCGGCGGCTGGTTGAGCTGGTCGGCGCTGGGCTCGGCGGCCGATTGCGGGCAGGGCGTTCCCGCAACGATCAGATCGCGACCTTGATCAGGATGTACCTGCGGGAGGCACTGCGGACGGTGACCAGCGAGATCAGCAAGGTGGTCGGCGCACTGCACGACCAGGCACGTGATCATCTTGGTGTTGCCATGCCGGGGCGTACCCACTTGCAGCACGCGCAGCCGGTGCTGCTCTCGCACCACCTGCTGGCCCACGCCTGGCCATTGCTGCGGAACTGCGATCGTATTCGTGATCTTGACGGCAGGCTTGCGGTCAGTCCGTACGGTTCGGCCGCCCTGGCCGGCAGCTCGCTCGGCCTGGATCCACACTTCGTTGCGGTGGAGCTTGGGTTTGAGACCAGCGTTGCCAACTCGATTGATGGCACGGCTTCACGTGATCTGGTGGCGGAGGCGGCGTACGTGTGCGCCCAGATTGCTGTCGATCTCTCCCGGCTGAGTGAGGACGTGATCATCTGGGTGACCCATGAGTTCGGGTTCGCGACCCTGGCCGACGAGTGGTCGACCGGATCGAGCATCATGCCGCAGAAGAAGAACCCCGACGTCGCCGAGCTGGCGCGAGGTAAGGCCGGACGATTGATCGGCAACTTGACCGGCTTGCTCGCGACTCTCAAAGGATTGCCGTTGGCCTACAACCGTGACCTGCAAGAGGACAAGGAGCCGATCTTCGACTCGATCGACCAGCTGTTGATCGTATTGCCGGCTGTCGCCGGACTGGTCTCGACCCTGTCCTTCCATCCTGAACGGCTGGAGCGCCTTGCCCCCATGGGGTTCTCGCTGGCCACCGACATCGCGGACTGGCTGGTGCGCCAGCGGGTGCCGTTCGCCGAAGCGCATGAGATCGCCGGCGCGTGCGTACGGCATTGCGAGGCCGAAGGCCTAGAACTCACCGACCTCCACGCAGACGACCTGGCGGAAATCTCGCCGCATCTCACCTCGGAGGTCCGCTCAGTGCTCAGCGTCAGCGGCTCGATCAACAGCCGTGCTGGTCGCGGCGGGACTGCTCTGCCGCGGGTACGGGAGCAACTGGATCAGGTCGCCAGCCGTCTCGCCGAACTCGGTCGGCAGACCTGATTTGGAATCCCCAAGGGAACCCGATGTCTCAGTGGCACACTTCACCCGTGACCGACGTGCTCGAGGAACTGAAGTGGCGTGGCCTGCTGGCCGAGTCCACCGACGAAGAGGCTCTTGCCAGCGATCTTGATTCCGGGCCGGTCACCTTTTATGTCGGCTTCGACCCGACTGCTCCGAGCATCCACTTCGGCAACCTGGTGCAGCTCATTGTTGCCAGGATTTTGCAGCGAGCTGGCCATAGGCCGCTGCTACTGGTAGGTGGGTCGACGGGGATGATCGGCGACCCCAAGGACTCCGGTGAGCGAATCCTCAACAGCGCTGAGACGGTGTCCGGATGGGTCGAGCGCATCCGTGCGCAGGTGGAGAAGTACGTCGATTTCAGCGGCGGCAATGCGGCTCGGATCGTCAACAACTTGGACTGGACTGGTCCGATGCCTGTCCTGGACTTCCTCCGCGACATCGGCAAGCACTTTCCGGTGAACCGCATGCTCGCCCGTGAGGTGGTACGCAAGCGCCTCGAAGAGGGCATCTCCTACACCGAGTTCTCCTACGTGCTGCTGCAAGCTCTCGACTACCTGGAGTTGTACCGGTCCTACGGCTGCACATTGCAGTTCGGTGGCAGCGATCAGTGGGGCAACATCACCGCCGGAGTCGAGCTGATCCGGCGCGTCGAAGGAGCGCGGGTGCACGCCATGGCGACACCACTGCTCACCAAGGCGGATGGCAGCAAGTTCGGCAAGACCGAGGCGGGAACCATTTGGCTCGATCCAGAGATGACGTCTCCGTACGCATTCCATCAGTTCTTCCTCAATGCCGAGGACGAGAAGGTCGTGGAGTACCTCAAGGTATTCAGCGATCGCAGCCAGGAGGAGATCGCCGAACTCCAACGGCAGACGCGGCAGGCACCGCATCTCCGCGCCGCTCAGAGGGCACTGGCCGACGACGTCACAGCACTCGTGCATTCGCCTGCCGAGCGTGATGCAGCCGTGTCAGCCGCGACGGCACTCTTCGGCGGTGCCGAACTGCAGGCGTTGAGCGAGTCGACGCTGGCCGGGGTGGTGGCCGAGCTCGGGGGCGCGGAGTTGAACACAGGCGCCCCACTTCCGGGCGTTGTCGAGGCCATGGAACGCAGTGGCGTCGTGCCCAGCAAAGCGGCCGCCCGTCGCGCGATCGCTGAGGGCGGCGCGTACCTCAACAACAAGCGCGTCACCGATCCGGATGCCGCGATCCGCGAGGAGGATCTGCTGCATGGTCGTTACGTGATTCTGCGCCGGGGGAGGAAGACGGTCGGCGCCCTGACGTTCGCTGGTGCTGATTTCTCCGGCTCCGGGCGCGGAACATCGCGTGCGAGTTGACCGGGCCGGAACCGGAGCGTAAAGTAGACCAGGCCTTAGCGGGGTGCGGGACGCTTACGATCAGTGATCTGTAGCGGCCGACCCGGAGGAACCCACTGGCCAACGAGATTTCCGGATACGTGTGCGCTTGCAACGCACTCATTGGAATCCGGAGGCTTCGGACGCCGTGGGGTGTGGAATAGACAAGTCCGAGTTTGACTTGAACTTACTGGACCTCATAGCGTTGGTCGAGTTGCCCCAAGCCGGAGCACAACAACCCCGGCGAGGTGTGCGCCCGAAACTTGAGAACTCAACAGCGTGCTAAAAGTCAATGCCAAATAATGCACTAAAAAACCCCGTGCTCGGATGTCGCCTCGGCGGATCCGAGTTCGGTTCCTTTGATTGATTGACGATAGATCCAGCATTGGGTCTTTTGGTCAGCGATCGAACAAGTTGAGACAAACAAACCCGACACTCGCTACGAGCGTCGGGATTTGCATAGATTTCAACGGAGAGTTTGATCCTGGCTCAGGACGAACGCTGGCGGCGTGCTTAACACATGCAAGTCGAACGGTAAGGCCCCTTCGGGGGTACACGAGTGGCGAACGGGTGAGTAACACGTGAGCAACCTGCCCTTGACTCCGGGATAACAGTTGGAAACAGCTGCTAATACCGGATATGACCTTCGATGACATCATCTGGAGGTGGAAAGCGCTTTAGCGGTCAAGGATGGGCTCGCGGCCTATCAGCTTGTTGGTGAGGTAACGGCTCACCAAGGCTTCGACGGGTAGCCGGCCTGAGAGGGCGACCGGCCACACTGGGACTGAGATACGGCCCAGACTCCTACGGGAGGCAGCAGTGGGGAATATTGCACAATGGGCGCAAGCCTGATGCAGCAACGCCGCGTGCGGGATGACGGCCTTCGGGTTGTAAACCGCTTTCAGTTCCGACGAAGCGCAAGTGACGGTAGGAACAGAAGAAGGACCGGCCAACTACGTGCCAGCAGCCGCGGTGATACGTAGGGTCCGAGCGTTGTCCGGAATTATTGGGCGTAAAGGGCTTGTAGGCGGTTTGTCACGTCGGAAGTGAAAACTCAGGGCTCAACCCTGAGCCTGCTTCCGATACGGGCAAACTAGAGGGATGCAGGGGAGAATGGAATTCCTGGTGGAGCGGTGGAATGCGCAGATATCAGGAGGAACACCGGTGGCGAAGGCGGTTCTCTGGGCATTTCCTGACGCTGAGAAGCGAAAGCGTGGGGAGCAAACAGGCTTAGATACCCTGGTAGTCCACGCCGTAAACGGTGGGCACTAGGTGTGGGGAACATTCCACGTTCTCCGTGCCGAAGCTAACGCATTAAGTGCCCCGCCTGGGGAGTACGGCCGCAAGGCTAAAACTCAAAGGAATTGACGGGGGCCCGCACAAGCGGCGGAGCATGCGGATTAATTCGATGCAACGCGAAGAACCTTACCTGGGTTTGACATATGCCGGAAAGCTGCAGAGATGTAGCCCCCGCAAGGTCGGTATACAGGTGGTGCATGGCTGTCGTCAGCTCGTGTCGTGAGATGTTGGGTTAAGTCCCGCAACGAGCGCAACCCTCGTCCTATGTTGCCAGCGGATAATGCCGGGGACTCATAGGAGACTGCCGGGGTCAACTCGGAGGAAGGTGGGGATGACGTCAAGTCATCATGCCCCTTAAGTCCAGGGCTTCACGCATGCTACAATGGCTGGTACAAAGGGCTGCGAAACCGCAAGGTCGAGCGAATCCCAAAAAGCCAGTCTCAGTTCGGATTGGGGTCTGCAACTCGACCCCATGAAGTCGGAGTCGCTAGTAATCGCAGATCAGCAACGCTGCGGTGAATACGTTCCCGGGCCTTGTACACACCGCCCGTCAAGTCATGAAAGTCGGTAACACCCGAAGCCGGTGGCCCAACCCTTGTGGAGGGAGCCGTCGAAGGTGGGACTGGCGATTAGGACTAAGTCGTAACAAGGTAGCCGTACCGGAAGGTGCGGCTGGATCACCTCCTTTCTAAGGAGCCATTTGGCAGATCTGAGTATCTGTCCATGTGCTCGGTTCTCCAGCTTTCGACTGGAGCCGGGCAGGCACCGGAATGTGGAACATTGACCAGTAGGCTTCCGAATCCAAATTGTCGTCAGTACTTCCTGCTTGCAGGAGTGGAACCTCGACCTGGAGGGTGAAGAGGCCCAAGCACGCTGTTGAGTCCTGAGGGTTCGGTCGCATAGCAACTGGCCTTCCAGCGGACCGGAGTCCGGCGCCTGAGGCGTCGGCCTGGTGCCGCCCGCATCTTGAGAACTTCACAGTGGACGCGAGCATCTTTGTAGTAACAACAAGCTACTAAGGGCAGTCGGTGGATGCCTTGGCACCAAGAGCCGACGAAGGACGTTGTAACCTGCGATAAGCCCCGGGGAGCTGGTAAACGAGCTTCGATCCGGGGATCTCCGAATAGGGAAACCTCGAAAGAAACCGGAGTAATGTCCGGCGACCTCTGCCTGAACACATAGGGCAGTAGGAGGGAACGTGGGGAAGTGAAACATCTCAGTACCCACAGGAAAAGAAAACAACCGTGATTCCGTAAGTAGTGGCGAGCGAACGCGGAAGAGGCCAAACCGCGCATGCGTGATAGCTGACAGGCGTTGCATGTGCGGTGTTGTGGGGCCGTTCGGACTATGCTGTCAAATAGTCAAACAGTCATAAATGTCAGGTGAAGTCGAAGCACTCTGGAAAGGCGCGGCACAGAAGGTAACACCCCTGTAGACGTAAGCCTGACACTGTTGAATGTCACCCCAAGTAACACGGAACCCCTGAAATTCCGTGTGAATCTGGCGGGACCACCCGCTAAGCCTAAATACTCCTTGGTGACCGATAGCGGACAAGTACCGTGAGGGAAAGGTGAAAAGTACCCCGGGAGGGGAGTGAAATAGTACCTGAAACCGATTGCCTACAATCCGTCGGAGCTCTTCAGCACTTGTGCTGGGAGTGACGGCGTGCCTTTTGAAGAATGAGCCTGCGAGTTAGTGGTGCGTGGCGAGGTTAACCCGTGTGGGGAAGCCGTAGCGAAAGCAAGTCCGAATAGGGCGATTCAGTCGCGTGCTCTAGACCCGAAGCGGAGTGATCTATCCATGGCCAGGGTGAAGCGACGGTAAGACGTCGTGGAGGCCCGAACCCACCAGGGTTGAAAACCTGGGGGATGAGCTGTGGATAGGGGTGAAAGGCCAATCAAACTCCGTGATAGCTGGTTCTCCCCGAAATGCATATAGGTGCAGCGTCGCGCGTTTCTTCCCGGAGGTAGAGCACTGGATAGTCTAGGGGGCCCACAAGCTTACCGAAATTAGCCAAACTCCGAATGCCGGTAAGTGAGAGCGCGGCAGTGAGACTGCGGGCGATAAGGTTCGTAGTCGAGAGGGAAACAGCCCAGAACACCAGCTAAGGCCCCTAAGAGATTGCTAAGTGGAAAAGGATGTGGAGTTGCGGAGACAACCAGGAGGTTGGCTTGGAAGCAGCCACCCTTGAAAGAGTGCGTAATAGCTCACTGGTCAAGTGATTCTGCGCCGACAATTTAGCGGGGCTCAAGTAATCCGCCGAAGCTGTGTCATTCACGCAATTACCCGGTCGCCTAGCGATCCAGGTGCGTGGATGGGTAGGGGAGCGTCGTGTGCGCGGTGAAGCGGCAGGGTGACCTAGCCGTGGAGAGCACACGAGTGAGAATGCAGGCATGAGTAGCGAATGAGGAGTGAGAAACTCCTCCACCGAAAGACCAAGGGTTCCAGGGTCAAGCTAATCTGCCCTGGGTAAGTCGGGACCTAAGGCGAGGCCGACAGGCGTAGTCGATGGACAACGGGTTGATATTCCCGTACCGGCGCTAGAACGATCCTGCCGAGGCGAGTAATGCTAAGCACGCGAGTCGCCGGAGTGCCTTCGGGCGCGATGGCGGCAAGTTTGCGACCCAAACTTGCAGTAGGCAAGCTGCGGAGTGACGCAGGAAGGCGGCCCAACCCGGGCGATGGTTGTCCCGGGCTAAATGTGTAGGGCGAGATGTAGGCAAATCCGCATCTCACGTGCCTGAGACATGACGGCTGGGCGGACTATGAGTCCGTCGAGTGGGTGATCCTATGCTGCCTAGAAAACCTTCGTGAGCGAGTGCTAGAGCCGCCCGTACCCTAAACCGACTCAGGTGGTCAGGTAGAGAATACCAAGGTGATCGAGATAACCGTGGTTAAGGAACTCGGCAAAATGCCCCCGTAACTTCGGGAGAAGGGGGGCCGACCACGTCCATGGATTTACTCCGGACGGCGTGGGAGGCCGCAGAGACCAGGCCCAAGCGACTGTTTACTAAAAACACAGGTCCGTGCTAAGTCGCAAGACGATGTATACGGACTGACGCCTGCCCGGTGCTGGAACGTTAAGGGGAAGTGTTAGTCGCAAGGCGAAGCACTGAACTTAAGCGCCAGTAAACGGCGGTGGTAACTATAACCATCCTAAGGTAGCGAAATTCCTTGTCGGGTAAGTTCCGACCTGCACGAATGGCGTAACGACTTGGGCGCTGTCTCTACCACGGACTCGGCGAAATTGCACTACGAGTAAAGATGCTCGTTACGCGCAGCAGGACGGAAAGACCCCGGGACCTTTACTATAGTTTGGTATTGGTGTTCGGTGCAGCTTGTGTAGGATAGGTGGGAGACTATGAAGCAGCCACGCCAGTGGTTGTGGAGTCAACGTTGAAATACCACTCTGGTTGTTCTGGATATCTAACCTAGGTCCATTATCTGGATCAGGGACAGTGCCTGATGGGTAGTTTGACTGGGGCGGTCGCCTCCCAAAAGGTAACGGAGGCGCCCAAAGGTTCCCTCAGCCTGGTTGGCAATCAGGTTTCGAGTGTAAGTGCACAAGGGAGCTTGACTGTGAGAGAGACATCTCAAGCAGGGACGAAAGTCGGGACTAGTGATCTGACGGTGGCATGTGGAAGCGCCGTCACTCAACGGATAAAAGGTACCCCGGGGATAACAGGCTGATCTTGCCCGAGCGTCCATAGCGACGGCATGGTTTGGCACCTCGATGTCGGCTCGTCGCATCCTGGGGCTGGAGTCGGTCCCAAGGGTTGGGCTGTTCGCCCATTAAAGCGGCACGCGAGCTGGGTTTAGAACGTCGTGAGACAGTTCGGTCCCTATCCGCTGCGCGCGTAGGAGTCTTGAGGAGAGCTGTCCTTAGTACGAGAGGACCGGGACGGACGAACCTCTGGTGTGCCAGTTGTTCTGCCAAGAGCACGGCTGGTTGGCTACGTTCGGAAGTGATAACCGCTGAAAGCATCTAAGCGGGAAGCACGCTCCAAGATGATGGCTCCCACAGGGTTAACCTGGTAAGGCCCCCAGCAGATCACTGGGTGATAGGTCGGATGTGGAAGTGCAGTAATGCATGGAGCTGACCGATACTAATAGGCCGAGGGCTTGTTCCTACAAAGATGCTACGCGTCCACTGTGCAGTTCCCGAGATACGGTCGGGTTGTGTTGTTTCAATGCAGCCGCTGACATCTCAATAGAGTTTCGGTGATCATGGCGAAAGGGAAACACCCGGCTCCATTCCGAACCCGGAAGTTAAGCCTTTCAGCGCCGATGGTACTGCACGGGGGACCGTGTGGGAGACTAGGACGTCGCCGGACAAACAACACTTCAGGGTCGGTCATTCGTGACCGGCCCTGAAGTGTTTCTAACGCAACTCTGCATCAGTTATTTGGACCGCACCAGCAATTCGGCTTCGTCGGCGGCGCGTGGCCGATGCGCCGCTTCCCACGCCAGAACCTCCGCGAAGCGGCGTGCAGCTTCTTGGTATTGGGGGCGTTCCAGGATTTCCGTGATGGCTGTCGCAAACTGCGCCGGCGTCGATTTCTTGCTTGCCCGTACGCCCGCTCCGAGCCGCAGCACCCGCACGGTGTTGTCCTTCTGGTCGCGCCCCATCGGTATGCATACCAGTGGCACGCCAGCAGCAAGGGACTTCAGCACTGTGCCATGCCCGGCATGGGTGACGACGACGGAGGCGTCACGCAGCACCCGGGCATGCGGAGCAGTCTGTAGGACTTCGACATTCGGACCGGTCTGGATCTCGGCCGGATCGATAGCCCGGCCAGTCGTGAGCACTGCCCGCACGGGCAATTGGCGTAAGGCCTCAGCTATCCGCTGGAGTAGATCGATTTGATCTTGGTAGATCGAGCTCGTTGCGACCAGGGCGAGTGGCTCACTGCCTTGACGCTGCCATTTCGCATCGGCGGCCCAGTCGGGGTCGTCGAGTTGCGGCCCGACGTAGCGGACATTCTCCGGAAGCTGCGGCGCGCTGAAGTCAAAGGATGGGCTGGTCATCACGAGCACGCGGCTGCACCGGTCGTAGAGTTCGAACACAGTGTCCAGCGGGAGTAGTTCATAGCGTTCGAGCACGGCATTCAGCCGTGGCAGCGTAGGAGTCAGGAGCGACAAGGCCACCCTAGGGACAATTTTGTCTCTTGCTTTGCCAAGAAAGCCGTGACCCGGTGACCAGCCTGTGCCTCCCAGTGGCAGCCCGGGTGTTGGCCGCACATAGGTCTGCGCGACGAGGGCTGCGGTGGGACGCCTGGTCGCGAGGGCTCCGATCAATATTCCTGGCAACCCGTCAGCCAAGATGGCATCGACAGGAGACTCTCGGGCTGTCGAGATGACATCACGGGCAAACCGGCTCGTCATTGTCTTGCCGGCGTATTCCTTGGCAGCCCGGAACGCCCGGTACGGATTTCCGCCCTCCAGCGCGGCGATCATGGCTGTCTGCTCCGCGATGGAGTTGAAGTGAGGTGCCTCCCGCCACGGTGAGAAGGCGCATCCAGCCGACCGTGCCGAGCTTTCGATTGTCGGGTCGCCCAGTACCCGCACCTGGTGTCCACGACGGATGAGTTCGGCACCAAGGCTGAGTGCCGGCGGCACAGTGCCCCCCGCGTCGATCACGGCCAGCAGGAATCGAGCTGGAGGGCGGCCGCCGCGGTCGTTCATCCTGCAGGCGCCCGCCAGATCAAGGTGTGCAGCAGATCCGCTGGGTCTCGTTCCACCGTGTTACGGCGTTTCGGACGTGACAGCCGACCACGTGAGTCGTCGCCCAGCCAGCTGGGCACGCCGAAGGGCAGGTCGCCGCGCGGGATCGGTGCGTAGTCACTCTCAGAGAACTTGTCGCCATAGTTGGGTCCTGCATTGTCCCCACCCGGATCCGGGGTTAGCACAGTGCGCAGATCGGCCACCGCAGCACGCCATTCGGTGACCAGCCTGGCCGCGTCCCGGCTCGACGGGTGGGGCACCTTCTTGATCATGACCGGAGGTGCCGTGGCCCACTGCTCGACCGCAATCCGGGCCTGCAGCCCGAATGCCACAATGGCCTGCAAGTCCGGCCCGATGATCATGGAGAACAGCTCATTCCGCCAGGACTGCTGCTCGGGCTCGGACAGAATCGGAATCGCGCTCATCGAGCGTGACGGCAGCAGTGCATACGCATAGGCGTTGACGCAGGCGTAGCTGTGAGTCAAGCCGAGCTTGCTGATGAAACCTTGGACGCGTTGGCCCGCGTCCCCGACCAGTGTGCGACCTGCTATCCGTTCTGTTGGGCCCGGATCGGAGGCGACGCAGAGCAGCCGGGCTGACCGGTCGAGCCGCCCACGATAGAAGATCGGCCCCCAGTCGTACCAGAAGAGATCGCGGTGCGGTGCATAGCTGGGTACCTTCTCGAAGTGGTCGGATACCTCCGGCGGCGGACCCGGATCGAACTGCACCATGATCATCTCCTTACTGGCCGGCTTCGTTGAGCAGACTGGTGCAAAAGGCGAGCAGGTCCTTGTTGCTGCTCATCAGGTCGTCCTTGGTCATCTGGTACGGGATTCCGGGTATGCCGAGATCCTCGATCGGAATCCCGTCACCACTGCCGGACCGGATCGCCCGACGGAACGCAATAGTGAACCCGGTGCCCGCAGGCATTCGAGGTTGCTGGTGATCGGTGCCGGAGAGGGCGTCGCGGAGCTGTGCGGACGTCCATACATTCGCACCACCGGCACCGGTCGCCTGACCAACGCTCACCAGTCGGCCGATGCCGTGGTCCACCCACCCAGCCGCAAAGAGATCACCAGAAGAGTAGGTGTTGGCATCGACAACCGCGACCGAGGGACCGGGGTACTTCCGGCCCTTGTCGTTGCACCAAGACGGGTCAGTCAATGGCAGCGGCTGGGCATACAGCTCGCCAGTGGAAACCGCATCCTGTAGCGACTGGCCCCAGGCCTCCAGTTCGAGCCGATTGAATGGGCTGTCGGCCATCTGACGGGTGAGCGGTGTGGCAATGAGCGAGAACCGGGTGGGCTGGATGGTCGCGTCGGTGAACAGCTGCAGCGCCCGCTCGGCCGCCCAGATCAGGCCACCGGGATTGGCTCGCAGGTCGACGATCAATCCCGTCTGCGGCAGCAGTCCCAGGAGCCGGATCAGCTCGTCGACGAAGGCGTCGTCATCATCGACATCAAAGGACCAGATGCGCAGGTAACCCACCTTGCGGCTCAGTGGTCGAGCAGCCAGAACGTCCTGCATCGGCGTATCCAGCCATTCGCCGATCTTCACCTTGCCAGGACCCGCAGGCGACGGCCGCCGCTGTTGATCACTGGCCCACAAGTCCGGGGCGAACACCAGCTTCTTGGCTCGACGTATGGCCTCCGCCGACGGGTCGCTGGCCTGCTTGAGGGCGGCACGTGACCCAGGCTCAAGGGCAGTGGCCGCCTTGCCAGGAGTCAGCAGTCGCCAGGGCAGCCGGATTTCGGCCTTACGGCCGCGCCTGGTCCGGTAGCCGATGATGACCCAATGCTCGTCAGGTGGCGGCCCGTAGTCCAAGGGGCGAAAGGTCAGCGATTCGAGTGCCCGGGCGCGCCGGGAGTCGGACCGGCCGCCGGTCTCGAAGTTGGCATGGCTCTCGACCGCGCGAGCGAAAGGTGCCCCGTTCCACGCTTCGAGTGCGACACCAGGCTTGAACTCCGGGTCATCGATTGCCTCAGTGTTGATCTTGCTGACCAGGTACCTAGGGCTGGACTCCGGGCCGTACTGCTCGGCGAGAAACGGCAAAACAGCGACCTGATTGCGCAACGTCGTGGGCCCCACGTAGCGGGTGTGCGCGTCGCGCAGCCCAGTGACGATCGCGGTTACAGCGCGATTGAACTCGGTGTCGGACAGCTCAGCGGCCCTCCGCCGGAGCAGGATCAGCGCCTGCACCGGGTCACTGGCGTACGCTGCCCGCTTAGCCGGAAGGTGGGCGTAGGCGCCGCCCAATGAAGCGATCAAGGTGTCCAAGACTTGGAGCCGCTGGCCGCCGTCCAGGTCGACCGGCCGGCCGGTGCCAGACTCGGCCAGTGCTTCAGACAGCAGGACGCCGCGCCGGGCACGCTTGACCACCTCGGGAGACCGCGGTGCCGCGCTCATGATCATCTCCCTTCATTGCCGGTAGAAGTCGGCGAGGCCATCCAGCACGCCGGAGTGGAAGCCGCGTCCGACCAACGAGTCCAGCCACTCTTCATCGTGAGTCAGAGACTGCAGCGGTGGAATGACTAGCTCATTGAGGTCCTTGGGCAGACCGCCGATGGGTGCCAGGCCGGTTGGCATGTCGAGCGCCAGGCGGAGCGGGGCTTCGCGATCGTCAAGCCGGCCTGCCCACCGCGCGTACATTGCGTTGGCGGCCTCCACCTCCCGTTTCGGGTGGGCCCGCACCTCCTCCATCCTGGCGATGACCTCTGCCCACTCCCAGGCCTGGGTGATATCGCTTGGCTGGCCCAGCGACAGCTGCATTGGGCGTCCGCCCACCGTGAGTGTGGTCAGAGTACTGTCACCGGACATCAGTTCCGGCGTGCCGTAACGGCGCCGTCCGTCGATGACCACCAGGTCGACATCATCCTCATTGGCGCGGACGATGGTGCGGAAAGCATCGGCTCTGCGCTTGGCCTTGATCACTAAGAGGTCTGCCTGTGCGCCAGGTTGTAGGCGGCCGATCTGTCGGGGCCAGGCGCGAGCGAGGATGTCTCCGGGCAGGCAGGTAGCCATCATCACCAACTCTTGGTCGCTCAGGGACCAGCCCAGATGGTCGGCGGTGAGCCGCGCCGACTTCAGCTCACCGAGTACGTTCTTGGTGCCCGACGGGGCCCAGTCCGAGCCGAGACACACGCTGATGCCCGCAGCGCGGGCGGCGGGGACATCGGTGGTCTGCCCATAGAGCCACAGGTTCGAGAACGGTGACCAGGCGATCGCGCCGGGAGATTGCCACCGGGAAAATACGGCCGGATCAACGGCATTGGCATGGACCGCGATGAACCGCGGCTGCAGGCAGCCGGCGGCTTCAGCGTCGGTGAACTCCCGCGCCACGATGCTGCCCGGCTGGCCCTCCGAGCAGTGATAGATGAAAGCCGAGCCGGCTCGCATCTTGTTGGCGCGCTCGGCGAGGGCGGCTGGCTTGGCGGTGAGCACCGAGGCGTAGATCAGATTCGTATCGCCCGAACCGAAGGTTTCGTCCTCGATGTTGCGGACCAGCCAGCCATCACGCGGACGGTTCTTTGGCGGTGATCCCTGGATCGACGTGGTGCCACCGACGATGGCCTTGGCCTCGACATAGGCCAGCAGTTCTTGCGGGCATGCGCTGATCAGCGCGTACGCGGGCCAGGTCGTGCTTGCGGCGTATGTCTCGGCTCTGGTCCAGGAGTTGTGATGCGGAAATGGCGTCTTCTGCGCCGGCTCAGTCCACAGCGGCAGGGTGTTGTAGGCGAGATGGTTGTGCAGGTCGACTAGTCCTGGCAGGACGAGGGAGCTGCCGACGTCAATGACGGGTGCGCCGTCTGAGCCGGGTGGCCCTGCCTGGGAGGATCTGGTGACCGCCACGATGGCGCCGTCGTCGCCGACCCAGACTCGGCCGGTGAAGACCGTGGCCTCGTTCGGAGCCACTGTGGGATCGGATGACAGCGCCACGATACGACCGCGGATAGCCCACATAGCTCATACGCCAAAATGCGCCGCGAGTACCGAACGGTACCGTTCGCTGATCTCCTTGGCTGCGCGCTGGTCATCCGCCGTCGGCTCATGCTGGCTGAGAATTGGCACGGACCAGTCTGGAAAGGTCCCCGTCAATGCCCAGGCCGCCTGCCGGGCGGCGCCCACAGCCACACTCTCGAAGGTGTCGGTGACTACGACGGGCAGTCCGAAGACCGCCGTGGCAATCCGGCGTACCGCCTCAGACTGAGATGCCCCGCCGGTCAAAGTGATCGATGAGATCTGGCCGGTTTGCTCGCGCAGCACCTCGACTCCGTAGGCGAGGCTCCACAACACGCCCTCGATGGTGGCGCGCGCAATGTTCGCGGGGGTCATGTTCGCGAGGGTGAGCCCGACGAGCTGACCGCGCGCGTCGGGCAAGGGTGGCGTCCGCTCGCCCTCGAGATATGGCACAAAAGTGACGCCCTGGCTGCCGGGCTCCGCGCTCAGCGCGAGCTGGCTCAGTTCGTCTAGCGTCACGCCCAGTACTTCCGCGGTCGCGACGAGATTCCGGGCGCCGTTGAGCGTGCACACCAGTGGGAGGAACTCGCCGGTGGCATCAGCGAAGCCAGCAACGGTTCCAGTTGGCTCGTGTGTTTGCTGGTGGCTCTTAGTGAAGGCCGTTCCACTGGTGCCCACCGAGATCACCGCGGCGCCGGCCGTCACGCCGAGGCCCAACCCGCCCGCCATATTGTCGCCGGTGCCCGGTGCGATAGCGATTCCGCTCGGGGTATGGCCGATCACCTCGCTCGGAGCGGCGACGCGGGGCAGGGCAAGATCGTGGCCGAGGGCAAGCTCGACCAGGTCGTTCCGATAGCGGTTGGCCGTTGCGTCGAAGTAGCAGGTGCCGGATGCATCCCCGCGGTCTGTCGTTGGCGCAAAGCTTCGATCCCCGATCTGCCAGCTCAACCAGTCATGTGGGAGGACCACCGCGGCGGTCTTGGCAGCGTTCTCCGGCTCCGCCCGGGCAAGCCATCGGACCTTGGCGACGGTCATGGAGGCGACCGGGACAGAGCCCACCGCATCCGCCCAGGCCGTTGGACCTCCGAGCTCGGCGATCAGGTCTTCGGCGTCCGGGGCAGACCTGTTGTCGTTCCACAAGAGGGCATCGCGGACGAGCTCGCCATCCTCGTCGAGGGTCACCATGCCGTGTTGCTGGCCGCCGACGGCCAGCGCGGACACACCATCGAGCAGGGCGGGATCGGCTGCGGCCTCCTGGTAGGCCGCCAACCAGGCGGATGCCGGCACCTCGGTGCCTGGCGGGTGTGACGCGCGTGCGCTGCGGACGACCGTGCCAGTCTCGACATCGCAAACCACGATCTTGACTGACTGGGTGGATGAGTCCACTCCGGCGACAAGTGTCATGAGGTCCCTCCAACGGTGACGGTGATGCCGTGTTCCAAGAATGGCTGCAAGGCGGCCTGACTGGGAGAGCCGGCGACGGCTATCGACTCGATCTGTTCAAGTGAGGCGAACTGCACGAAGGCGGATAACCCGAAGCTGTCGCGATCGGCGAGCGCGATCACCCGTTCGCCTGAGGCCACCTCGACCTGCGACACGGCGGCCGCAGCTGGAGTCGACTGGGTAAGGCCGCGCTCGATGCTTATTCCCGCCGGGCATACCACGCTCACGTCTACGTGCAACCGCTCCATCTCATGCACTGCCCAGTCGCCCTCCTGGGCCCGAGTGACGGGCGACACTGTGCCACCGATGTTGTAGACCTCGAGCCAGCTGGCCCGCGACAGCACGATCGCGGCGTCGAGAGAGTTGGTCACGACTGTGAGACCGCGTGCCTCAGGTGGGAGCCGACCATGACATGGGCGAGAGCATGCGTCAGGTTGCCGGTGCCTATCAGGATGGTGCCGCGGCGCGGTAGCTCTTCCCACACCCGGCCGGCCAGCTGGAGGTCATCCTGCGCGGTTGGCGGGTGGCTGTTGCGGAGTGCCAGTGGATTGGTGACGAGGCGTACCGCCCCGCCGTGGACGCGTTGCAGCTTGCCGGCGGTCTCCATTGCGCGCAGGTCACGCCGGATGGTCTCCTGCGCAACGCCGAGTCGGTTTGCGATATCGACAACATCTACCCGCCCCTCGGCGGCCAACAGGTCCGTGATCGCCTGGAAGCGAGCCGCAGCCTGTGCGTTGTGGACGCTCATGATGCCCTCTCGATCATGCGGCGTGCGAATGTCACAGGTACACCCCGTACGCGTTGACCGAATGTCTGCAAAAGACCTTTGAATCGCTTCTTTAGCGGAGGCTAGCGCAGGTCGGATAGCAGGTCTAGTGTCCGAGTTCTACCGTTTATTGGACCGGGTTTGCCCGTTTGCAGGTCGCCGATCCTCGCGGCCTGCATTCGGTCATCCCTGTGAAAATGGTGCCAGAAAGGCAGCCATGACGATGTATCCGCCCGAGCGGCAGCGGGCGATCACTGAGTTGTTGATCAAGCACGACGGCCGTCGCGCCAGCGTGACGCAGATCAGCGAGCAGCTCAGAGTCACCACCGAGACGGTGCGCCGTGATCTTGACGTGCTGGAGCGGCGCGGCGTGCTACGCAGGATCCGGGGTGGCGCCGAACTGATGGATTCCACACCCTTCGAGCAGGCGCTCGCCGCGCGGCATGCAGAGCACTTCGAGGACAAGCTCGTTATCGCGCGCCGGATCGCTGAGGAGCTTCCTTACGACGGTGTGGTCGTGCTCGATTCCGGTTCGCTTACCTTGTTCTGCGCTCAGGCAATGCCTAAGGATCGAGCCTTCGCGGTGGTGACCAACAACCTTCCTGCGGCTCAGTATCTGGCTGACTACGACAACTTACGAATCTTCAGACTCCCGGGGACGATCAGGGGATTGACCTCAGCTGCGGTCGATGCCTGGACCACGCGGCGGCTCAGCACCCTGACCGTTGATCTGGCGATCATCGGCGTCAACGGCATGACGCCGACCCACGGCCTGACGACGACCAATCCACAGGAGGCGGCGACAAAGCGAGCCATGCTGCTCTCCGCCCGCCGGCGGATCGTGCCGGTGATCTCCGGGAGGATCGGCCGAAACTCGTTCTGCTCGTTCGCCGCCGTCAATGAGGTGGATCTGGTGATCACTGATGCAGCGGCGAACGCCGAGATGGTGAGTGAGCTCTCAGCCGCTGGCCCTGAGGTCGTCATCGCCGTGTAGCAGATTCCCATTGGCGCTGGGCTTTGCGTCGGATTGCGAATCCCGACAGGATTGGCGGGTGGCAGAGCAGGGGCGGTCGGATAGCTCGCGACGCGGAGCGTCAGGGCGCCATGGAGTCTCGCGGCCAAAAACCAGTGGCGCGCGGCAGCCTCCAGCCAAGGGCTCCGATCAGCGAGGCCGGCAGCAGCGCGGTCGGGATCCAGAGCGCCAGGACGATCGGCAGCGTCGGGACCGTGCCGAGCGCTCGGAGCCCAAGCTGCAGCGTCGAGGTGATCGACAACGCCGGGAGGTTTCTGAACGGAATGGGCGACCGGAGCAGAGCGCGCGACCAGGTCTGGCGCGTCGGAGGAACGAGCCGCCTATTCCCGAGGGCGTGGACTCGCGTTCCCTGCATGCGGCCGTCCGGGCCGAGTTGCGCGGCCTGCCCAAGGATCTCGCCGAGATCGTCGCAGCGCACTTAGTAGTGGCGGGCCAACTTGTCGAGGATGATCCCGAGCTGGCATATGCCCATGCTGAGGCCGCTCGCCGCCGCGCTGCCCGGCTACCGATCGTCCGCGAGGCTGCAGCCGAGACGGCCTACGCCGCTGGTATGTACGACGTAGCGCTGACCGAATTCCGCGCGCTGCGGCGGATGACCGGAACGTCGGACTACCTACCGGTGATGGCTGATTGCGAACGCGCTCTGGGTCGCCCGCACAATGCTCTCAAGCTGGCACGGGAGGCCGACCGGGTCGGGCTGGATCCGGCGCTACGGATCGAGATGATCATCGTCGAAGCGGGCGCCCGGCGCGACTTAGGCCAAGATCACGAGTCGCGGCGGATTCTGGAACGGGCAGTTGCCCTGGCGCGACCTGAGAACATTTCACACGTTGCCGTGGCCAGGCTGCGCTACGTGTACGCCGACGCGCTCCTGGAGGCGGGCCAGGAGTCCGAGGCGCGCCAGTGGTTTGCCTCCGCGGCAAAGCTTGATCATGATCAGGAGACTGATGCACAGCAACGAATCGACGAGCTCGATGGATTCTTGATCGACTACGACGAGGACAACGGGGCGGAGAGCCCGTCATCGCACGAGCCGGGGCGGGACAGTCCCCAGTGAGTCCACCGGCAGCACTCATCGACTCCTACGACGCAGTCTTGTTCGACCTCGATGGCGTCATCTATCTGGGCCCCATCGCGGTGCCAGGCGCCGCCGAAGGCATAGCGCGGCTCCATGATCGTGGTACCAAGATCGGCTTCGTCACCAACAACGCCGCCCGTCCGCCAGCGTCGGTCGCCGACCATCTGGTCGAGCTTGGTATCTCGGCCACTGCTGCGGATATTGTCACCTCGGCTCAAGCCGCTGCACATCTGCTGGTCAACCGCTTCGGTGTTGGCGCCAGAATCCTCGCCGTCGGGGGCGACGGCGTCATCGCGGCATTGAGCGAAGCAGGCCTGGTAGGGGTGCATTCCGCCGAAGACCATCCGGTGGCGGTGATGCAAGGCTATGGCTTCAACTTGGCATGGCAGGAACTCAACGAAGCCGCCATCGCCATCCATCGCGGTGCACATTGGGTCGCGACGAACATCGATCCGACACGGCCGACCGAGCGTGGTTTGGTTCCGGGGAACGGCGCGGCGGTCGCCGCAGTGAAGATGGCTGTGCAGGCCGAGCCAGAAGTGGCGGGCAAACCCTATCGACCGTTGCTGGACGACACGGTTGACCGGCTCGGGGCACAGCACCCGTTGTTCGTGGGGGATCGGCTCGACACCGACATTGCCGGAGCGGTCAATGCGGGTCTGGACAGCATGTTCGTGCTCTCTGGATCTCATCAGACCGAGGACTTGCTCGCGGCCGCCCCGGGGGAAAGACCGACGTTCGTGGGCGAGGATCTCCGGGCCCTGCTGCGGCCTGGGCTTACCGTCAACCAGAACGGGGGTGAGTTCCGCTGCGGTCGCGCGACCGCGTCTGCTGTCGATGGTCGGCTGATGGTCCAGAGCGATGGATCTACCAGCATCGAGGCGATCTGGGCGGCGGCGCACGCGACGTGGTGGGCCGTTGATCATGGATTGGCGCTTGACTGGCGTGATGCGCTGGAGCGGCTGCGGTAACGTGGCACTGCGGCGCTCCCGTGCCCCACACGTCGGCAATCAGCGCCTCCCTGAGCGGCAGAAAGGCGTCAAGCGTGGCTGATTCATTTCAGGCCTACATCAACATGGTGACCGGTGTGACCAAGAGCAGTCAGGAGAAGGCCGCAGCCACCGCCCGAGCGATGCTGAAGCAAGCCGGGCTTGAAGATGTAGCGACAGAGACCAGCGAGCGAGTCACAAAGCTCACAGAAGAGATCATGCATGCCAGTCGCACCAATCGGGAGCTGTTGCAACACTTCGTAATGGCAGAGGTCGACAAGGTGGCGGCGCGGCTCGGCTTGGCGCGAGCTGACGAGGTCCAGGCACTCCGGGATGAGGTTGCCGGCTTACGAGCACAGCTGAACGCGGCGACGGCTCGTACGGCGAAATTTGCGTCTGCGAAGGCCACTACGAAGAAGGCATCCACGAGGAAAGCGGCCGCAACAATGACGCCCAGCAATAAGGCAACGAAGAGGGCTCCTGGTGGAAAGCCGCCGGATACAGCGGCGGCGAACGCGGAGAGCTCCCCGCAGCCAGGCGAGGAATGACCGAGCCGGAGCAAGGGCAGCTCGACGATCGTGAACCCGACCTTGTGACCAGCCCGTCGCAGACGGGGCATGCCGCGATCGACGACGCGCTGCGGGAGCTTGCTGATCTGGCTTCGGCTCCGCTTGCCGATCATCATGATCGGCTCGCGAACGCCCACGAGGTGTTGGATGCGGCACTGCACCGACCGGAGGAATCAAACTGACGGCACGGCGTCCTGCTGAACCGTGACTGAGCGCCTGGATCGCGAACTGGTCAGGCGTGGGCTGGCACGGTCGCGCAGCCATGCGCGAGCCATGATCAACGCCGGTCAGGTGATGGTCGAAGGCTCGGTTGTCGAGCGGCCTGGGGAACGGGTAGCCGCATCTGCCGCCATCCATGCCCCGGTTGATCGCTATGTCTCGCGCGGTGCCCACAAACTCATAGGTGCGCTCGAGGACCTCCAGCTCAGCGTGGCCGGACGAGCCCTCGACGCCGGCGCCTCGACAGGAGGCTTTACTCAGGTCCTGCTGGCACGCGGCTGCCACGAGGTGATTGCCGTGGACGTCGGAAGCGGTCAACTGGCACCTGTGCTACGCGCCGACCCCCGAGTCCGGCTACATGAACAAACGAATCTCCGAGACCTGCGGCTCGACGATGTCGGGGGAGTTGCAGTCGATCTGGTGGTCGCCGACGTCTCTTTCATCTCCCTGAGGTTGCTGGTGGGCCCGCTGGTTTCGGTGACCCGAGATGACGGCTGGGTGCTGCTGTTGGTCAAGCCACAGTTCGAGGTAGGGCGGGAGTTGCTGGGCAAGGGCGGCGTAGTCCGCGCCCCGGCGGACCAACTCCAGGCAATCTCGAGTGTGATCGCGGCGGCGGGCGAACATGGCTGGCACGGCGTGGACGCCGTCCCGAGCCGGCTGCACGGGGCGTCAGGCAACCGTGAGTTCTTCGTGCTCCTGCGTCGCACAGAATCTGCGCCAAACCTGGATCTGACCGCGCTAGTCCAGACGTAACCGAGGCCAGCTGCGAGCCGCCGCGAGCGGAGCGAGCAATCCAACACTGAATATGCTGTGGCAGGTGACCGAGGCCTCAGTCCATAGGAGTGGCCAGCCGAGCGGCGAGAGCTCAGATTCGACGCGTCGTGTCGCCGTGCTGACCCACATGGGTCGACCTACCGCCATCGCCGCGGCAACACGTCTGGTTGAGGGGCTGAATGCGGCAGGCATCGTTTCAGCTCTGCCCGCCGATGACATCGCCGCGCTTGACCCGCGGCTAGCGCATGCCATGACACCGCTCACCAAGCCAGTCACGCCCGAGGACGGAATTGAGCTGATGTTGGTGCTGGGAGGCGATGGCACAATCCTGCGCGGCGCGGAATGGGTGTTGACCAGCGAGATCCCGCTCCTCGGGGTCAATCTGGGACACGTGGGCTTTCTGGCCGAGGCTGAGTCGTCAGAGATCGACACCATCGTCGCCCGTGTGGTTGAGCGCTCCTACACCGTTGAGGAACGCTTCACCATCGATGTCACACTCCGTGATTCCGAGACTCTCAAATCGGAGTGGTCGTCCTATGCGATCAATGAGGTGTCGATCGAGAAAGCTTCGCGGGAGCGGATGCTCGAGGTGCTGGTGGAAGTGGATGGCCGGCCACTTTCTCGCTGGGCCTGCGATGGGATGCTGGTTTCGACCCCCACCGGCTCCACCGCGTACGCCTTTTCGGCCGGTGGGCCGGTGATCTGGCCGGGCGTCGATGCACTCCTCGTAGTGCCGCTCAGCGCGCACGCACTCTTCGCGCGACCGCTGGTGCTCAGTCCTACCTCGACCGTGGTGGTGGAGGTTCTTGACGTTTCCCCAACGCACGGAATCGTCTGGTGTGACGGGCGTCGTTCAGTCGAGTTGCATGCAGGTATGGAGATCGAAGTGACCCGCGGAAAGCAGCGACTCCGGTTGGCCCGGCTGTCGCAGGCGCCGTTCACCGACCGGTTGGTCAACAAGTTCGGTCTCCGGGTAGAGGGCTGGCGACGGTCGGCTGATCCAGCCATCACCATGATCGACACTCCTGCATGATCACCGAGCTGGGCATCGTCGACCTGGGTGTGATCAAGGACGCGACGATCGGGCTCCATCCCGGTCTGACCGTGGTCACCGGGGAAACCGGCGCGGGTAAGACGATGATCGTGAGCGGGCTCGGTCTACTGCTCGGCGGGCGGGCAGACCCGCGATCGGTTCGGCGCGGATCGGAGCGGGCACGCGTGGAAGGCCGGTTCAGGATCGAAAATCCCGAACTGCTGCAGCGGGTGAGCGAAGCCGGCGGCGAGATGGACGACGACGAGCTGATCCTGGCACGGCATGTCACAGCGGCCGGGCGCTCCCGGGCCTACCTGGGCGGTGCCCAGGTACCAGCCGGTGCGTGCGCCGCGCTGACCGCGGAGCTGGTGACGATCTATGGGCAGGCGGAGCAGGAGCGACTCACCGAGTCCGACAGACAACGGCAGCTCTTGGATCGTTTCGCCGGCACCGCCGTCCTCGAACCACTTGCCAGGTACTGCGCACTGTGGTCGGAGGACCGCGCCGCACAGACGGAGCTGGCTGGACTCCGCGCTGAGGCGCAGAGTCGGGCCCGCGAGATTGATCTGTTGACCTTCGGCCTGGAAGAGATCGAGCGGATCGGACCCGGCCCGGGCGAAGATGTCGCGCTGGCGGCAGAGGCTGCACGGCTGCAGTCCGCAGACGACTTACGGGAGTCCGCGCAGTCGGCCGCCCACGCTCTTGCCGGCCCCGATGACGAGGCAGGAGGTGCGCTGGCGATGCTCTACGCGGCGCGCAAGGCCTTTGAGCCGGCAGTCTCTCGAGATGCCGCTGCGACCCAGTTGGGTGATCGGCTGGCTGAGGCGACCTATCAGCTCACCGATCTGACAGCGGACCTGGTGCGCTATCTGGACGGGTTGGACGACCAACCTGGGCGCCTGGAACAGATTGCTGAGCGCCGAGCTCAGCTGAGCACGCTGACCAGGAAGTACGGCAGTACATGTGACGAGGTCTTGCAATGGGCTGCAGACTCGGCCGTGCGACTCAGCAAACTCGGGCGGAGCGATGAGCGGATCGCCATCTTGACCGAGCGACTCGAGGAGCTGATGACTGAGTTGACCTCGCTGGCAGCTCAGATCAGTGTGGCCCGACGCGAAGCGGCATCCAGATTCAGTGAGTTGGTGCGCGTTGAGCTCGCCGCACTGGCGATGCCCCACGCTCAGCTCAGCTTCGAGGTAACCAGTGCTGACCTCGGCCCGTGGGGCGCCGACCGGGTGGATCTCGTGTTTGCCGCCAACCCGGGCAGCGAGTTGCGCAATCTGGGCAAAGTTGCATCAGGTGGCGAGCTGTCGAGGGTCCGGCTGGCCTTGGAGGTGATACTTGCGGCCGATCGCGAGGCCATCACGCTCGTCTTCGACGAGATCGATGCGGGCGTCGGCGGCAAGGTCGCCGTCGAGGTGGGTCGCCGCCTCGCCCGGCTGTCCCAGCACACCCAGGTCGTTGTGGTCACCCACCTCGCACAGGTCGCCGCCTTCGCAGATCTGCACTATGTGGTGGTGAAGGCGGACGACGGTCAGGTCACTACCAGCGGCGTGGTCTCCGTGGCTGACGAGGACCGCGCGGTGGAGCTTGCTCGGATGATGGCCGGTTTGGACACGACGGAGTCTGCCGTGGCCCACGCCAGCGAGTTGGTCGAGCTTGCAGCCGCGGCGCGGGCGCCGCGCGATCAATCTCATAAAGCTCTCATGTAAGGCTGAATAGCGTCCTCGGTATGCGGGTGCTCGTCGTTGAGGATGACGTACGGATGGCCGCCGGAATTAGGCGCGCGTTGCGCTCGGTCAACATGATCGGAGATATCGCAAGCACGTCAGGTAGGGCCTGCGCGATGCTTGCGGACACGCCGTACGACGTCATCGTGCTCGACGGGATACTGCCGGACGCAGATGGTTTCGCAACCTGTCGCCAGCTTCGCAGCGTTGGTGAGTGGACGCCGATCATCATGCTGACTGGGCGTGGGGGGAACGATGACCGGGTTCGCGGGCTCCACGCAGGGGCCGACGATTACCTCAGGAAGCCATTCGCCTTCAGTGACCTGCTCACCAGGCTGCGTATCCTGGCGCGTCGCGACTCGGCTGAGCGGCCGGTCGTGATCAGGGTTGGCTCCTTGCGACTCGACCCGGCCGCGGCGCGAGTCTGGCGAGGCGAGCAGGCGATCCGGCTCTCGACCCGCGAGTGCGCCCTGCTCGAGGCGTTCATGCGAAGCCCGGGACAAGTACTCGGCCACCATCAGCTACTGGATGCGGTTTGGAACATCGGACACGACTACCGATCCAACGTGATCGAGGTCTATGTCCGCTACCTCCGGGAGAAGATCGACCGCCCGTTCGGCGTACGGTCGCTGGAGACCGTACGCGGGCGCGGCTACCGGCTCCGACGCGACGGCGGTGGATGAGCAGGCGACCGATCACGGTCTGCCTCACTGGTTCACTCGTTCGGGATCCTTCCGTTCGCTGAACCCCACCTTGCGCGGGTGGAAGGATGGACTCCGACATGCGACTTCCCACTCTGCTCCGCAAGAGAGGTACACCGACCCAGATCGGCGGTGTTGCCCGGCTCGATCGGCGTACCAAGAACCTCACCAAGCGGCTGCGCGCTGGTGAGATCGCGATCATCCATCACAGCGACCTGGATCGAGTCAGTGCCGAGGCCCTGGTCGAGACCGGTGTCGCGGCAGTGGTGAATGCGGTCTCCTCAGTCTCGGGTCGCTATCCCAACCTGGGGCCCGGGATCTTGCTGGAGGCTGGGATCCCGCTGATTGACAATGCCGGCGAGCACATCTTCACCCGGGTTCACGAAGGTGAGTGGCTGACGCTGGATAGTGGCAAGTTGGTCAACGCGGCAGGCAGCGTGGTGGCGGAGGGCACCGTCTACACCACCGAGATCCTGGAGGACCATCTCGAGTATGCCCGGACTGGTCTCTCCGATCAGATCGAGGCATTTGCCGAAAACACGATGACCTACTTGCGGGTCGAGAAGGAGCTGCTGCTCGAGGGCGTCGGCGTGCCTGACGTGGCTACCGAGATCCAAGGCCGGCATGTCTTGATCGTGGTCCGCGGCTACGACTATCGCGGTGATCTCGCTGCGCTGCGGCCCTACATCTCGGAGTACCGCCCTCTCCTGATGGGGGTCGACGGCGGAGCCGATGCGCTGATCGAGGCGGGCTACAAGCCTGACATGATCATCGGCGACATGGATTCATGTTCCGACGAAACCTTGCGGACCGGCGCGGAGTTAGTGGTGCATGCCTACCATGACGGTCGCGCGCCCGGGCTGGAGCGGATCGAGAATCTCGGGCTCCAGGCGGTTGTCTTCCCAGCTCTCGGCACCAGCGAGGACGCCGCCATGTTGCTCGCGGACTCCAAGGGAGCCAGCTTGATCGTCGCTGTGGGCACCCACGCCTCGCTCGTCGAGTTCTTGGACAAGGGTCGAGCCGGGATGGCCTCCACATTCCTGACCCGGCTCCGCGTCGGCCCCAAGCTGGTTGACGCCAAGGGCGTGTCCCGGATCTACCGCAGCCAGATCAAGACCTGGCACCTGATGCTGTTTGTACTGTCCGGCCTTGTGGCGCTCATCACAGCGCTGCTGTTCACCGACGTGGGCTGGGCGTTCGGCAACGTCATCGTCGCGCGGATCCGCGACCTGCTCTACTGGATAAAGGAACTCATCACTTGATCAATTTCCGCTACCACATCGTGTCGTTGATGGCGGTCTTCATTGCTTTGTCCGTAGGCATTGCAGTTGGCGTATCACTCAGCCCGTCGGTCGACCAGGGACTGCTCCAGCAGGCGGCACAAGATCGCAAGCAGGTGACTGATCTGCGCGCGGAGCTCGATCGGCGCAAGGCTCTGGACGACTATCGCAACGCCTACGACGAGCAGGTCGGCGCGGCCGTCACTGCCGGCGTGTTAGACGGACAACGGGTGGCGGTGGTCGCTATGCCAGACGCCCCGGCGGACGTGGTGCGATCCATTTCGAGTGCTGTAGTCGAAGCTGGCGGCACCGTGGTACGCGAAGTCGACGTCAATGCCGAAGCTTTCGAGGCCGGAAAGGCGGAGGATGTCAGCGACGCACTGGCGGACTACTTCGGCCCGCTTGGTCTCAACGAAACCATGTCTCCTGCGACCAGGCTGGGTGTCGCCCTCGGTAGGTCAATTGGATCGAAGGAGATGCAAGATCGCGACCCGCTCGCCCTTGCCGTGGGGGAGTCGCTGGAAAGCCGGGGCTTGGTGACGATCAGCGACGGATCGCCGGCCCAAGCGCAGCTGATCATTGTCGTCACTGCTCCGGCATCGGATCCGCGACCGACCCCAGAGGAGCTCACCGCGCACGTGCAGTTTCAGGTCGGGCTGACGACGCGGGCCGGTGTGGTTCTGGGCGGCCCGAACAGCGAGGATATCGAGGGCACCGATGTGCTGGCGGCGAGGTCGGATCCAACTGCGGTGGATAGCCTCAGCACCGTGGATGTGGCCGATCTCAGCAGCGGCGTGACCACCGTCGTACTTGCCGGCAAGGAGCGACTGCTCGGCCGTCCAAGTCAGCACTACGGTGCACTGACGAGGGCCGACGCGCCGTTGCCCGAGCTGCCGGTGCGCTAGTGTCGTGTCTCCTAAGTCTCTTTACGGTTCGCGCCGCCCAGGCACGCACCTCGCGGCGTTCTCCTCGGTCGACATACGACCCGGTATCCCTCCCTCGTCGGCCTTGCGATGCACGCACCTGAACGACGCCAACCGCAAAGGAACTTAGGAGACACGACACTGTGAGGCGCCGACTGCTGGCCTGCGTGGCCTCGGGGTTTGTTGCGGCCTTGGTGGCAGCGGCCGCCAACCGGCGGGCGGTGCAGGCACTGCCAGACCACGTCGCTCAGGCTTCCGACAACACCGAATCAGCGTCGCGTTGGATCCGGACCAACCACGCCGGGGCGAGCGTCACCCTCGCAGAGGGCCCGATAGCGGTCGTCGCACTGCTGGCCGGGGTGGGGATGGACCGGCTGCTGGACAAGCCGGGTCACCGGAGTCTGCCAGTGGCTGTCGCCGGTGTCGGCTCTGGACTGGTTGGAGCCTACGACGACCTCTACGGAACGACCCAGGCGAAGGGCTTCCGCGGGCACGTTGGTGCGCTGCGTTCCGGTGAGGTGACCAGCGGACTGATCAAGATTCTTGGGGTCGGCCTCAGCGCGGCGGCCGCCGCAGCGCTGATCCAGCGCGCGCGGCCTGGCTGTCCGAAGCCGGTCTGCCGTGCCCTGGACGGCTTGCTCGACACAGCACTCATCGCAGCGACAGCCAACCTCACTAATCTGTTCGACCTGCGGCCCGGCCGAGCGGCCAAGGCGGTCATCCTGCTCGGCGCGGGCCTGTTGGGTTCCGGTGCCGCACCGGCGGTCGGAGCTGCTGTGGGCAGCCTGCCGACCGATCTGGCAGCGCGATCCATGCTCGGTGACTGCGGTGCCAATGCACTCGGTGCTGCGGTCGGCACTGCCGCCGCCCAGTCCCTACCGCGGCCCTTCCGGCTCCTCGCGTTCGGCGCGGTTGTGGCGCTCAACGCGGCCAGCGAGCGAGTGAGCTTTACGGAAGTGATCGAACGCACACCACTGTTGCGCGGCCTGGATCAGCTCGGACGCCCAGCCATGGCACTATCCACGCCGCCCGAGCAGAGACAGTCTTCCGCGTGAGAGCAGGTTTCGCTTCAGTCGCTGCAGGTGTCGCGGGTCTCACCCTCGCGGCGCGCCTCCTCGGCTTCGGCCGGTCACTGGTCTTCTCCAAGACGGTTGGAGACACCTGCCTCGGCGACACGTACAACGCAGCCAACAGCCTGCCCAACGTGCTCTTCGAGATTGTCGCCGGCGGCGTCCTGGCGGGTGTGGTGGTGCCGGTGGTGGCACGGCATGTCGGCTCGGGACGGAGCGAGCACGCTTCCCGTACCGCGTCGGCGCTGATGACCTGGACCCTGTTGGTGCTGACGCCGGCCGGGCTCGCCGTGCTAGCCGGCGCGCGGCTGTTCGCCGCAGCCTTTGCCAAGGCCGACTGTGCCGGCAGTGCGGACGTTCTGGCTGCGCTCGTCGCGATGTTCGCACCGCAGGTGTGGCTGTATGGCTTGGCGGTGGTGAGCGCCGGCATACTGCAGGCTCATCATCGGTTCCTTGCCGCTGCGGCGGCTCCGCTGCTCTCCAGCGTGGTCGTGATCATGGCCTACCTCAGCTATGCCGCCCTCGCGACTCCTGCAGCCAACGAGGAGCCGTCGCAGCTGACAAGCCAGGCTCTCGCCACTCTGGGGTGGGGCACGACCTTGGGCGTGCTTGCCCTGGCACTCTGTACGCTCGTGCCTCTTGGCCGGATCGGGCTGCGGCTCAGGCCCCGACTTCGGTTTGCTGCAGGTGACCGGTTGGTGATCGTGACGATCGCCGCCGCAGGGATCGTTGGCCTGGTGTTGCAGCAGCTCAGTGTTTTGTTGATCAACTGGTCGGCGCAGCAGACCGCTGATCAAGGTGCCTTGACGCGGTTCGCCTGGGCAAACGCCATCTACCTGCTCCCGTACGCCGTGCTCGCGGCCCCACTGCTGCAACTGAGCTTCCCGCGACTGGCAGCCGCCGCCGAGCAGGGCCGCGCTGAGGTCGGCCAGGTGCTTGCCGAGACAGGCCCGGTCACGGTTGTGATGGCATGGCTGGGCGCCGCCCTGCTGGTGGGTACAGCAGTCCCTGTGGCCCGCGTTTTCGTGCTCGGGCCCGGCTCCGAGCGCACGGAGGCACTAGCGTGGCCGATTGTGGCGTTCGCGCCGGCGATTGTCGGGTTCACCCTGCTTGGCCTGGCTTCGCGCACCCTGCTCGCTCAGCACCTGGGGACGGCATCGGGCATCGCTAACGCGATGGCCTGGGGCGCGGTGATCATCAGCGTGGCCCTGCTGCGGTTGGTAGTGCCGGCTGACTGGCTGGTTCCTGCGATGGCGTTCAGCGTGTCGCTGGGGATGGTCGTGGGCGCCGCGGCGGGGTGGGCGCTGCTGCGGCGCTCTGGAATGCCCGCAGTTGGGCTGGGGAGACCGATGCTGGTCAGCCTGGCGGCCGCTGTGATAGCAGGCGCAGTGTCGGCGGCCGGTTCCCAGCTGCTTGCCGATGTCGGCGTGGTAGCAGCGGTGCTCGGTGCGGTCGCCGCGGCTGTGCTGTGTGTCGCGGTGTTCGCGGGGACGCTGCGACTTCTGGCGCCTGCGCTGCTCGCGCAGCTTTGGGCGCTGCGACGCCGAACACCTTCGGCAGAGGTGGGCTCATCATGAAAGTCGCGCAACTACTGACCGCCAGTACCGGCGGCATCGGGCGTCATGTAGCGAGCATCGCCCCACGGCTGGAGCGGCGCGGTCACCAGATCCGGGTGTTCTGCCCCAAGGTCACGGCCGAGGCCCAGGGCTTCAAAGAGCTTGGCCTTGATGTCTGGCCGCTGACTAGCCAGCGCCGGTTCATTGGCGCCGATCTGGTGCATGCACACGGACTGAAGGCGGGCTGGTTGGGGATCCCAATCGCCTGGATGTTCAAGGTACCCATCGTCGTGACGTGGCATAACGCTGTTTTGGGCGATGGACTCGTGCCGGCAGCGGTACGCCAGATGCAACGAGCGGTAGCAATGGGGGCGGATCTGACGCTTGGCGCCAGTAGCGATCTCGTCGCTCAAGCCGTACGACTCGGAGCTCGGAACGCGCGGCTGTCACCGATCGCGGCGCCCGCGCTGCCGCCCGCCAGGATCAGCCGCGACGAGCAGCGGCGGGCTCTTGGTGCTGGCGCTCACGACACGGTGCTACTCACGGTAAGCCGTCTGGCACCCCAGAAAAACCTTGGCATGGTGCTCGAAATAGCCGCGGCGGTACGCGATAGGCCGGATCTTCGGTTTGTCGTCGTCGGCGATGGGCCGGAGCAAGATGCATTGCAGCGCCGCATCACCGACGAGCGTCTGCAGGTACTCCTACTGGGGCGGAGCGATGACATCGGTTCGTTGCTCGCGGCTGCTGATCTCGCGCTGCTGACCTCCACCTGGGAAGCCCGCGCGCTGGTTGCTCAGGAGGCTCTGTTGGCTGGCGTGCCGCTGGTCAGCACACAGGTAGGTGGGATCCAGGAACTGGTCGGGTCGGCGGCAGTGCTGATCTCGCCCGGCGATGTCAAAGAGGCAGCGCAGCAGATCATTGCTCTTGCCGACAACCCCGAAAAGCGTCGCCGGCTGGGAGCGGAAGGCCTGCGTCAGGCAGCCAGCTGGCCCGGTGAAGACGATGTTGTTGACGACCTGGTCCGGGCTTATACCGACCTCGGTCGAGATCGGCGTTACAAGGGCTTCTGGGACGACTCCGGCGGGTTCGCCGTCAGATAGCGCTGCACGACGTAAGCTGGAGGCCCGTGGGATACCGCGAGAAGTTCACCAAGCATCTCTTCGTGACCGGGGGTGTCGCCTCCTCACTCGGCAAGGGGCTCACGGCTTCCAGCCTCGGCAACCTACTGGTCGCTCGCGGGCTCAGCGTCTCCATGCAGAAGCTGGACCCCTATCTCAACGTCGATCCTGGCACCATGAACCCGTTCCAGCACGGCGAGGTGTTCGTCACCGAGGATGGCGCGGAGACCGATCTCGACGTCGGTCACTACGAGCGATTCCTCAACGTCAACCTGTCTGGCGAGGCCAACATCACCACCGGCAAGGTCTACTCGTCGGTGATCGCCAAGGAGCGGCGCGGCGACTATCTCGGTGACACCGTGCAAGTCATTCCGCACATCACCAACGAGATCAAGGAATCGATGATGGCCATGGGAGGGCCCGACATCGATGTCGTGATTCATGAGATCGGCGGCACTGTCGGCGACATCGAATCCTTGCCCTTCCTAGAGGCGGCGCGTCAGGTGCGGCACGATGTGGGCCGCGAAAATGTCTTCTTCCTGCACGTTTCTCTGGTGCCTTACATCGGTCCCAGCGGCGAGTTGAAAACCAAACCAACCCAGCACTCGGTCGCTGCGCTGCGTCAGGTCGGCATCCAGCCTGACGCCGTCGTCTGCCGCTCCGATCGAGACATTCCAGAGTCGGTGAAACGCAAGATCTCTCTGATGTGTGACGTCGACGAATCCGCTGTGGTGGCTGCGATCGATGCGCCGAGCATCTACGACATTCCGAAGGTGTTGCACTCCGAAGGGCTGGACGCGTACGTGGTGCGGCGGCTCGACCTGCGCTTTCGTGATGTGGACTGGACGCGCTGGAACGACCTGCTGGATCGCGTGCACCACCCGAAGGAGGAGGTGACGATCGCGCTGGTCGGCAAGTATGTCGATCTGCACGACGCGTACCTCTCGGTCTGCGAGGCGCTGCGCGCCGGTGGTTTCGCCAACCATGCCAAGGTCGTGATTCGCTGGGTACGCTCCGACGACTGCCAGACTCGGGAGGGTGCGGCCCGGATCCTGAGCGAGGTTGACGGAGTCGTCATCCCCGGCGGTTTCGGGATCCGGGGCGTTGAAGGCAAGGTCGGCGCAATCCGCTACGCCCGCGAGAACCAAATTCCTATTCTGGGACTCTGCCTCGGCCTGCAGTGCATGGTCATCGAGGTCGCCCGGCACTTGGCAGGACTCGACGGGGCCGACAGCAGCGAGTTCGCGCCTGATACGCCACATCCGGTCATCGCGACGATGGCCGAGCAGGTCGCGATCGTCGAGGGCGGTGGCGACCTTGGCGGGTCGATGCGGCTGGGTTCCTATCCGGCCGAGCTGCTGCCCGGCTCGATCGTGGCCAAGCGCTACGGCCAGGCCCATGTCGAGGAGCGGCATCGGCATCGTTATGAAGTCAACAATGCTTACCGCAAACGGCTCGAGGATGCCGGTCTGGTGATCAGCGGCACCTCGCCGGACTCCAAGCTGGCGGAGTTCATTGAGTTGCCGAGTGAGATCCATCCCTACTTCGTCGCTACCCAAGCACACCCTGAACTCAAATCGCGGCCAACCAGACCGCATCCGCTCTTCGTCGGTCTCGTCGAGGCGGCGCTGGACCGCAAGCTGGCCACGCGGCTGCCGGTCGACGACGACCATCGATGATCATTCTCGGTCCCGGCGAGCTGACCGACGAGCCACTTGCCTGGCCAGTCGACTCGTCGACCGTGCTGGCCCGAGGCGCGATCACCAGCTATCTGCAAGATCAGGTGAGGATGCCGGACGGGCACCTGATCACGCGGGAGTATCTCAAGCACCCCGGGGCGGTCGGAGTGATCGCGCTCGATGATCATGACCGGGTGGCTCTGGTCCGGCAATACCGGCATCCGGTACGCCACCGGCTCATCGAGCCGCCCGCTGGACTGCTCGATGTCGGCGGTGAGGACTACCTCCAGGCCATTCAGCGTGAACTGGCGGAGGAGGCCGACCTCGCTGCCGGGAGCTGGGCTGTGCTGATCGACCTGTTCACGACGCCGGGGATTCTGGGCGAATCACTGCGCATCTATCTCGCCCGTGACCTGGAGGCAGTCGATGGCCCGGACGATTTCATCCGGGAGGGCGAGGAGGCACACATGGACATTGTGTGGGCGTCGCTGGACGACCTTGTTGAGGCGGTCCTCGGTGGCCGACTGCATAATCCGACCATTGTCTCGGGCGTACTCGCTGCCTGGACTGCGCGCGAGCGGGACGGCTTTCGGAGCCTGCGCCCAGCCAATGCCGACTGGCCGGCCCTCGAGTCGCTGAGAGACCAAGGAGCCTAGTGTCGCGGCACACTAGCCACTGAGGCGCGGCGCTCCTATACCGGCACATTGCGCGCTGCTGCCCGGTGGCCCAGCCACACGCCCATCCGTGCGTGGCATGATCAAGCTGATGCCCGGGTTCAGGAGGAACAATGAGAATCGGCGTGCCCAGTGAGGTCAAGAACCACGAGTATCGGGTCGCCATCACGCCAGCCGGGGTGAACGAGTTCACGAGGTACGGCCATGAGGTCCTCGTCGAGTCCGGCGCAGGCATCGGCTCATCGATCACTGATGATGAGTTTGCAGCAGCCGGGGCCAAGATCGCCGCCAGCTACGACGAGGTGTGGCAGGAAGCGGAGCTGATTTTGAAGGTCAAGGAGCCGATCCCGATCGAGTACGACCGGATGCAGCCGGGCCAGGTGCTGTTCACCTACCTGCATCTGGCCGCCAGCCGGGACTGCACCCGGGCGCTGCTGGACGGGAAGGTCACCGGCATCGCGTACGAGACGGTGCAGCTGAGCAACGGCAGCTTGCCGCTCCTGGCCCCCATGAGCGAGGTGGCCGGTCGCCTGGCCCCTCAGGTAGGGGCCTATCACTTGATGCGCCAAGGCGGCGGTCGGGGAACCCTGATGGGCGGGGTCTCCGGCGTGTATGCCGTGAAAGTGGTGGTGATCGGTGCCGGTGTGTCGGGCATGAACGCCGCAGCGATCGCGCTCGGCATGCAGGCTGAGGTGCTGTTGCTGGACAGCAACATCGACAAGCTCCGGGAGGCCGACCGGATCTACCAGGGTCATCTGCAGACCGTCGCCTCCAACGCGTACGAGATCGAGCGCGCCGTGCTGGACGCCGATTTGGTGATTGGCGCCGTACTGGTGCCCGGAGCCAAGGCGCCGACTTTGATCAGCAATGATCTGGTCTCTCGAATGCGACCCGGCAGCGTGCTGGTCGATATCGCCATCGACCAAGGAGGCTGCTTCGAGGACAGCCGGCCGACCACGCACGCCGAGCCGACCTACCGGGTACACAACTCGGTGTTCTACTGCGTGGCCAACATGCCTGGCGCGGTGCCCAACACATCGACCTATGCAATGACCAACGTCACGCTGCCGTACGCGCTCAGCCTCGCCAAGAAGGGCTGGCTTGACGCGCTCAAGGCCGATCCCGCGCTCGCTCTCGGACTGAACACCCACGAAGGCGTGATTACCAACGGCCCAGTCGCCCAGGCGCACGGGCTCGAGCATCAGGAGCTGGCCGACGTTCTCGGCTGACGCCCCCACGATGTTGGGACTCATCCAGACCTACCTCGACCATCTGACCGTCGAGAGAGGCATGTCCCGGCACACCGTAGGGGCATATGGACGCGACCTGCGCCGCTACGGCGGCTACCTGGCAGAGCAAGGCATCACCGATCCGTCCCAGGTAACCAGCGCGATGATCGGCAGCTACGCGGCGCGGTTGCGCGAGGGCGTAGCCGCACCGGACGGTGCCGGTTGGACAGAACAGCCGCTGGCGAGTGCAAGTGCCGCTCGGGCGGTGATCGCCGTACGCAGCTTGCACCGATTCGCTTGTGCCGAAGGTCTGACCGCTGATGATCCCGCGCGGAACATCCGGCCGCCGAAACCACCCAGGCGGCTGCCTAAAGCGTTGAGCCTGGAGCAGGTCCAAGCCATGCTTGCCGTACCAGCGACCGACAACGAGATTGGTGTCCGTGACGCTGCGCTGCTGGAGCTGCTCTACGGCACCGGCATCAGGATCTCCGAGGCGGTCTCGCTCGATGTAGACGAGGTCGATCGGCTGGTCCGGGTGCGGGCCGGCGAGCCGGCGCCGGGATTGCGGGTTCTCGGCAAAGGAGGCAAGGAACGCATCGTGCCGGTCGGCTCGTACGCACGGGCGGCGCTGGATGCATACCTGGTACGCGGCCGGCCGGTACTCGCCGCAGCAGGTCGCGGCATTCCGGCATTGTTTCTGAATACTCGGGGCGGGCGGCTGTCGCGGCAGAGCGCCTGGGCGATCCTGCGCTCAGTCGCCGAGAAAGCGGGCATCACGGCTGATGTGTCGCCACACACATTGCGGCACTCCTACGCGACGCACCTGCTGGATGGTGGGGCGGATGTCCGTGTCGTGCAGGAGCTGCTGGGTCACGCCTCGGTCACCACAACACAGATCTACACACTTGTAACCATCGACCACTTACGGGAAGTCTTCCTCACTTCCCACCCTCGCGCGTATTAGTGTCGTGTCGACAAAGTTGCTTGCTGCTCGGCGGCACTAGTGTCGTGTTAGCCAGGTTCCTTGACCGGAGGCGTTGTTCAGGTGGATGCATCGCAAGGCCGAGGAGGAGGTCATAGCGGTGTCTATGGCCGACGACGAGAACGCCGCGAGGCGCCGCCTGGACGGCGCAATACGGTCAAGAGATCTGGCTAACACGACACTGCCTGCGGCGGAACGCAACCCACGTGGTGTCGAGCTGTCCGGCAAGGAGGAGGCAGGAGTGCAGGAACTCCACGAGGGCGGCGAGGGCGGGCCGAATCTATCCGGCCCCGGTCTCACTGGGCCCAACGTCCGGGTATCCTCGCGCAGCGTGGTGGCCGATCTGGACGACGAGCACTATCTCGATGCCACCGACCTCGAGTCGCTGCTCAAGTCTGAACAGCAGACCGACCTTGGTGCAGACTTCGTAGTGGCCGCGCCACCGGATGGCGTTGCGCAGTCCGTCGAACCCGAGCCGCTGATCGGTCCCACCGGTCGACCGTGGCCAGACCTGCCGACACCGCCGCCGCTGACTGAGCACGGACCAGCCCTGATCATTGCCATGTGCAATCAGAAGGGTGGCGTCGGAAAGACCACGACGACGATCAATCTCGGCGCTGCTCTCGCCGAGCTCGGCCGCCATGTGCTCCTGGTGGACTTCGATCCGCAGGGTTCCCTATCGGTGGGCCTGGGGGTCAATCCCCACACGCTCTCCGCCAGCATCTACAACCTGCTGTTGAGTCGCGACACGTCGATCGACGACGTGATCGATCAAACCAACGTGCCTGGGCTGGACATCCTGCCCAGCAACATCGACCTGTCGGCGGCCGAGATTCAACTGGTCTCCGAGGTGGCGCGGGAGCAGACCTTGGTTCGGTTGCTGGAGGCGGTGAGGAGCCGCTACGACGTGATCCTCATCGACTGCGCCCCCTCGCTCGGCCTCCTGACGATCAACGCATTGACCGCAGCCGACCGAGTGATCATGCCGCTGGAGACCGAGTTCTTTGCACTGCGCGGCATCGCGTTGCTGACCGACACCATTGCCAAGGTGCAGGACCGGCTGAATCCGCAGCTGGAGATCCTGGGGATCCTCGGCACGATGTACGACCCCCGTACCCTGCACAGTCGTGAGGTGCTGGAACGAGTCGTGGAGGCTTTTGGAGAGCAGGTCTTCCACACTGTCATTCGGCGCACGGTGAAGTTCCCTGAGACGACGGTGGCCGGGGAGCCGATCACGACCTACGCGCCAACATCACCAGGAGCAGAGGCTTACCGCAGCCTGGCTCGTGAGGTCCTCGCCCGATGTCGCGTCGCGTAGGTCTGTCGGCGGCCGCGGAAATCTTTCCAGCTGGGAACGGCGAGGACGGGAGTCAGAGCATCCAGCCTCTCGCTGATGCTGCTGCGGTAACAGATCCGGCTGGGCCGCGCGGCTCCGGCCGGATCCGCCACGAGGAGAAGATCACGGTCTACGTGAGCGCCGCGGAACTAGTGGCGCTGGAGCAGGCGAGGGTGAACCTGCGCGCTCAGTTTGGCATGGCCGTCGACCGCGGGCGGATTGTCCGTGAGGCCATCGCGGCGATGCTTGCTGATCTTGAGACGAGCGCCGCCGACTCCGAGCTGGTCCGCAGGCTGTCCACGTCGTGAATCCCATCCTGTCAGCGGAGTTGGAAACCGAAGCAGGGTTGCCGGACCGTGCCGCCAGGAAGGCTGACGGCGGAGCTTTCGAGGTTCATCTCGACAACTTTGACGGCCCCTTCGACCTGCTGCTGCACCTCATCTCTCGGCACAAACTGGACATCACCGAAATCGCGCTATCTCAGGTGACCGATGAGTTCATCGCTCACATCAAGGCGGCTGGCCCAAGCTGGGATCTGGACCAGACGAGCCAATTCATGGTGGTTGCCGCCACATTGTTGGACCTCAAGGCCGCGCGGCTGCTGCCCTCCGGCGAGGTCGAGGATCCAGAGGACCTGGCCTTGCTGGAAGCACGGGACCTGCTGTTCGCCCGGCTCCTGCAATACCGCGCATTCCAGCGTGTGGCGAGCTACTTCGCTGCGACTCTTGAGGCGCAGGGTCGACGGTTCCCACGCGAGGTTGGGATGGAGCCGCGCTTCGCCCGCCTGATGCCCGAGGTGACGATCTCGATCAGCCTCGCGCGGCTCGCCGACCTGGCGGCGAAGGCGATGGCACCCAAGCAGGCCAGCGTCTTGTCGCTGGCACACATGCATGCGCCGGTGGTAAGCGTCCGCGAACAGGCCACGGTCGTGGTCGACCGGTTACGGCAACAGCGCGCCATGACCTTTCGTGCGCTCACCTACGACTCGTCCAACATGTTGACCACGGTGGCACGGTTCCTGGCGCTGCTGGAGCTGTTCCGCGACGGCGCTGTCGCGTTCGAGCAGCTGACCCCGCTCGGAGAGCTGACGGTCCGTTGGACCGGCGCAGACGATGGTGAGTGGGCAATATCTGATGAGTTCGATGAAACCAGTGACACACCCGAGATGGATGAATGAGCGATCAGTTTGAGGACTTGACGGCGTCAGAGGTCGCTGGAGCGGCCACCGACGCTGACGAAGCGGTGAATGTGGCAGGGGCTTTGGAAGCGCTGCTGCTGCTGACTGCCGAGCCAGTGACCGAGTTTGAGTTGGCGCATGCAGTCGGTGCGCCTGAGTCGGTTGTCGCCGAGACGCTGGCGGAGTTGGTCGCTTTTTATTCCGAGACCGGACGGGGCTTCGAGCTTCGGCAGGTCGGGGGTGGCTGGCGGTACTACACCCGAGATGAGTACGCCGACCTGATCACTCGATATGTGGTGGAGGGGCAGCCGTCGAAGCTCTCCCAGGCTGCCTTGGAGACGCTGGCGGTGGTTGCTTATACCCAGCCGATCTCTCGAGCGCGAGTTTCTGCCGTGCGAGGGGTCAATGTCGACGGAGTGATGAGAACACTGCTGGCCCGCGGGCTGATCGAGGAGGCCGGTCATGACCCGGAGTCCGGTGCGGTGCTGTTTGTCACCACCAGCTACTTCCTGGAACGCATGGGCTTGAAGACGCTGGAGGACCTGCCACCTCTTGCCCCGCAACTGCCCGAGGTCGAGGAGCTGGAGGCCGAGCTCGGCCAGCTGGCGGAGGCTGCGGCGGGGTTGGGCCACAGCGATCCCAGGCCTGCTGTGCCGGACCCTGGGCCGGTCGCTGAGACGACTTGGGAGCCGCCCCGGTGACCGAGCCTGCAGAGGGCGTACGCCTCCAGAAGGTCCTGGCTGCAGCCGGACTCGCCTCTCGCCGGGCATGCGAGGTACTGATCAGCGAGGGACGCGTCGAGGTTAACTCTGAGGTTGTACTCGAGCAGGGCAGAAGGGTCGATCCGGAGCGTGATGTGATCCGAGTCGACGGCGCGCGCATCCCGCCGCCACGCCGGCACCGATACCTGGTGCTGAACAAACCCCGCGGTGTGGTGGCCACAATGGACGATCCGGAAGGCCGGCGCACAGTAGCCGACCTGCTCGCCGAGCCTGCCGGTCGGCGTACGGCGAGACCCGGTGGTGGCCGCTCGGTCAAGAACGAGCGGCTGTTCCACGTAGGCCGGTTGGATACCGACAGCGAGGGTTTGCTGATCTTGACCAACGACGGCGACTTCGCCCACCGGCTGGCGCACCCCTCGTACCAGGTGCCGAAGATCTATATCGCCGAAGTAGCCGGCGCGGTCGGCGAGCAGACTCTCAGACGGTTGCGGCGCGGTATCACCCTTGAGGACGGGCCGGTGCATCCTACCTCGGTCAAGATCGTCTCCACAGCCGGCGACAAGACCCTTCTCAAGATCACGATTCAGGAAGGTCGGAATCGCATTGTGCGCCGTACGATGGAAGCGGTTGGCCATCCGGTCCGGCGGCTGTCGCGGACCGGAATCGGACCGGTTCGGCTCGGGAACCTGAAAGTCGGGGAGTACCGGGACCTGACCCGTGAGGAGCTCGGCGGGTTGCTGGACCTTACCGGTGGCTGAGGCGGCAGGACTGACCGTGCAGGCAGAGGAGGGCCGTGGACCGCAGAATCTTCGGACTTGAGACGGAGTATGGCGTCGCGTGCACCTCTGGCGGCACGCGACGGCTGACTCCGGACGAGGTGGCGCGCTATCTCTTCCGTCGGGTCGTGACCTGGGGGCGGAGCAGCAATGTCTTCCTCCGCAATGGGTCCCGGATCTACCTCGATGTCGGCTCACATCCGGAGTACGCGACGGCAGAGTGCGACGATCTCATCCAGCTCATCAACCACGATCGTGCGGGGGAGCGGATCCTGGAGGACTTGATCGTCGACGCCGAGCACCGGCTGGCGAGCGAGGGCATCACCGGCGACATCTACCTGTTCAAGAACAACACCGATAGCCATGGCAACTCCTATGGCTGTCATGAGAACTACCTGATTTCGCGGATCGGGGACTTCTCCAAGATCACCGACATACTGGTGCCATTCCTGGTCTCGAGGCAGTTGATCTGCGGTGCCGGCAAGGTGCTGCATACGGCCCGCGGAGCCGAATACAGTGTCAGCCAGCGCGCCGAGCACATCTGGGAAAGCGTGTCGTCGGCCACCACCCGCAGCCGACCGATCATCAACACTCGCGACGAGCCGCACGCGGATCCGGAGCGCTACCGGCGGCTGCATGTCATCGTCGGAGACTCGAATATGAGCGAGACGACCACGCTGTTGAAGGTGGGGAGCGCCGAGCTGGTGCTGCGGCTCATCGAGGCTGGCGTCCCGATGCGGGACTTCACTCTGGAGAACCCGATTCGTGCGATCCGGGACATGAGCCGTGACCGGTCAGGCCAGGTAAGGGTTGCGCTCTCCAACGGCAGACGAGTTTCGGCACTCGAGCTGCAGACTGAGTACTACGAGAAGGTGTCGGAGTTCGTCCGACGGGAGAGCTTGGGCACTCGGATTGTCGATCGGGTGCTCGACTTGTGGGAGCGGACGCTGCGGGCGGTGGCCGAGGACAAGCTCGCGCTCATCGACACTGAGATCGACTGGGCCATCAAGCTGAAGCTGCTCGATCGCTACTCGGTCAAGCACAAGCTCGGCTTCGCCGATCCGCGGATTGCTCAGCTCGATCTGGCGTACCACGACATCCGGCGGTCCCGCGGGGTGTTCTCCTTGCTCGAGCAACATGGCCTGGCGGCCCGCGTCACCACCGACCCGTCGATCTTCCGCGCCAAGGCAGTGCCACCCCAGACCACCAGGGCCAAGCTGCGCGGCGACTTCATCCGTGCCGCGCAGGAGGGGCGCCACGACTACACCGTCGACTGGGTACACCTGAAGCTGAATGACCAGGCGCAGCGCACGGTTCTCTGCAAGGATCCCTTCGTCGCTACAGACGACCGGGTCGAGCGCTTAATCGCCTCTATGCGGAGCTAGGCCCTTGCCCTTCGGCGGGCTAAGGGCACAAATGCGGGCTGAGCTTGCCGTGCTCCTCGACAGGCTCAGGGCGTTCACGAGTTAAGCCTGTAACCTTCTCCGGTGCGTTCTTCTTCGGTCAGGGCCGCAATCGTCCTCGGGCTAGCTGCCTCGCTGCTGCTGCTGTCTGGATGCGGCGAAGACGAGCCGGCTGCCGATGCAGCTTCCGCTTCTCCAACGGCGACGCCGACATCGGCCAGTCCGTCCGCAACGCCGACGCCGACGCCGACTCCAAAGCCGAAGCCGATCAAGGCGTCGAACAACTTCGACAAAGTCACCGTCACTGGCGACTTTGGGGAAACACCCAAGGTCAAGGTCGACTCGCCATGGGCAATCGACAAGACCAGGACCCAGGTGCTGGACGCCTCCAACGGCCCGGTGGTCTCAGCAGGCCAGGGTGTCGAGGTGAACTACTACGGAGTGAACGGGCGGACCGGCAAGAAATTCGACGAATCGTTCAGTACCGGGCAGCCGGTCGCCTTCAGCTTGGCTCAGGTCGTTCCTGGATTCAGCAAAGGGCTGGTGGGGCAGCACAAGGGCAGCAGGGTGGTGATTGCCATGCCGGGGGCGGACGGCTACGACCCGATGGGCGGTAACCCGCAGGCCGGTATCGAGGTCGGTGACACTCTGATCTTCGTCGTCGATCTGGTTGACGTGCAGCTCGCCGGCCCGGAGGGCACCGCGGTGCCGCCCAAGGCCGGACTCCCGACCGTGACTGACAAGGGCGGTAGACCCGAGGTCACCATTCCGGAGTCTGAGCCGCCCAGCACTCTTCAGGTGCAGCCACTGATCAAGGGTGAGGGCAAGAAAATCGGCGCTAATGACACCATCACCTTCAACTATTCCTGGGTGCGGTGGAGTGACGGCAAGGTGGTGGAGGAGACCTACGGCGGCGAGCCGGCTGTCTCGCCGCTGTCCGGGCTGCTGCCCGGGATGGTGAAGGGTCTCACAGACCAGACGGTGGGCAGTCGCGTGCTGCTCGTCATTCCGCCTGCCGACGGTTATCCGGACGGCAATGCGACCCCGTCGATCAAGCCAGACGAGACGCTGGTCATGGTGGTCGATTTGCTCTTCACCCAGAGTCAATAGAATTTGGGTCAATAGAACCTGGCCAAACGGCGTCCGTCCTTCGGCCCGCTCAGGAATCGAGGAGTGTGGTGGCGTGGCGCCCGGCAGCCGCGGCGGCCAGGAAGTAACCAGGATCCTCATCAAGGCCGCGACCCATGCTGGAGAGGCGGATCGGCGACGCCGCGAGAACGGTCCTGAGGCCAGTGAGGTCAACCATGATCAGCCGATGCCGGGACAGTTGGTGCATGCCGGTGGCGACAACGCCAGCCAGCTCCGCCATCGCCGGCGAGCCGTCCCCGGCCAGATCCGGTACCGCAATATCGGCCTGGCAGAGCGCAACCCGGCCGTACGCCGTGAGGCTGTGATGGGAGACGCCGCGATGCCGCGCGCGGGAGTCGGCGCCGGAGATGCGCAAGGTTCCCACCGGGCGGCCGCCTAGCACAGCGGCCGCGTTGATCGCCTCGCCGGCATTGACACCCGAGAATCCCCAGCGGGTCCCGGTGCCAAGGTTTCCCGGCCCCTGGCTCACCACAACGATTTCTGCGTCGAGCGCAAGTCGTGCCGCGAGAAGACCTGAGTGCAAGGTCACTGCCTCGAGATCGCCGCCGAACGCCTGTCCAACGGTGACAGTTCCCGCAAGCAAGCCGCTTGCCCGCAGTTCCGCCACCGACCGGGAGAAAGCCAGCGGCAGCGCCCCTTGATCGCTCATCACATAGACAATCCGGGTGCCCGGGCGGTCATCTGCGATGGCGAGCAGGATTGGCGCCAGAGCCGAATGCAAGTCCGCGACGACAACCGGCATCCCGTCGATTGAATCAGCGTCGGCCAGCAGTTCATGGTGCGTAGAGCCCTGCTCATCGGCTCCCGCCACCATGGCTTGCAGCGGAAGATAACGCGCCTTGACGAGGTGCCCGCTCGGCTGCGGCGGCTGCGCGGCCACCCTGCCCTCAGCATCCAAGACAGCGATCACGAGCGCGTAGCCGCCGGTGCCCAGGCCGCGTTCCAGGGCTGCGACATTCAACAGAACCCGATCGCCGATCGTCGGCGCAGGCATCAGGTCGGTGTAGACGAGGGCGGGTATCTCCGACGCGGTCGCGTCACGCCGCGTCACGGTCAGCTCGACAGCCCCCTTCCACTGATCGCGCAGGCCGGTCACCGTGCCGTCAGCCCAAATGATCACGTGCCCGACCTTAGACCCCTAGAACTCGAGGGATCACTACCCACGGCGTGCGGGGAAGGCGCTGAGGGTCGAAACGTCGCAGCAGTGCCTCCGGCGAGACCCGTTCATTGCGTGATGCCAGGTTCAGCGACTCCGCGATGAGGCCAAATACCGCGTCGGACTCCATGCCCCGCGCTGTCAGCTCGGGGAGGCTGACGGCGCCGTCTCGCTTGGCGAGCCGTTGGCCAGCCTCGTTCACTGCGAGCGGCACGTGCGCATAACTGGGCGCCCGGTGGCCGAGCAATTCGGCGAGGAAGGCCTGGGTGACTGCTGTCGGGAGCAGGTCGTCGCCGCGTACCACCTGGTCAACGCCGGAGAAGGCATCGTCGACGACTACCGCCAGGTTGTAGGCAGGAACGCCGTCGTTGCGGCGCAGCACGACATCGTCAACCTCTGCAGTGATATCGCCATGCAGCATGTCGTGCACAGTGTGCATGGCACCGTCGGCCCGCAGCCGGAGTGCTGGCTGCCGCCTCCTGCCACGATCGATCCGCGCGGCTTCAGTCAGATTCCGGCAGGTGCCGGTATAGCGGGCCACCCTGCCATGCGGTGCCGACGCGGCCTCGGCGATCTCCCGCCGGCTGCAGAAGCATTCGTAGGTCTTGTCGGCCAGCCTCACCAGCGCCTCCTGGTACGCGACATGCCGCTGTGACTGCACGACAGGCTCGCCATCGAAGGTGATTCCCATGGCGGTGAGGTCGGCCAGCTGTTGGTCGGCCATTCCAGGTCGAACTCGCGCTGCGTCGAGGTCCTCGATCCGGAGTAGGAGGCGGCGGCCACTCGATCGCGCGAAAAGCCAGGCAAGCAGCGCTGTGCGCAGGTTTCCTAGGTGCAGCTCGCCGGTCGGGCTTGGCGCGTATCGGCCCGCGCCGGCGCCGCCCGGAGACGCGGAGCGGTCATCTGCCGAAGCGCCCGCGAAGCTGGCCGGAATGTCAAACATCTGCTGGTACCGTGCTCATCGAGGCTCCGGTGAGAAAGTGATCGCACGCAATGGCACCCCGCAAGACCGAGAGAATTCTCAACCTCACCATCTGCTTACTGGTATCGGGCCGCTATCTTCCCAAGAGCCGGATTCGCGAGGCGGTGGAGGGCTACCACAATCTCAGCGACGCCGCTTTCGAGCGCACCTTTGAGCGTGACAAGGATGAGCTGCGGTCGTTGGGGGTGCCGATTGAGGTTGGCAGCTTTGACCCGCTCTTCGACGACGAGCCGGGTTACCGAATCCTGTCCTCGGAGTTTGCGCTACCGGCAATCGACCTGGACGCTGAGGAAGCTGCTGTCGTCGGGGTTGCCGCACGGGTCTGGCGGCACGCCAGCATGGCCGAGTCGACCAGAAGCGCTATCGCCAAGCTGCGGGCTGCCGGCGTAGAGCCGGATGCCTCCCAGCTTGCTTCCCTGGAGCCATCGGTTCAGGCATCCGAGCCTGGGTTCGAGGTGCTGTGGAATGCCGTGCTCGACCGCGCCCGGGTGAGCTTCACATATCGCGACGGCAGCCCGCGCACCCTCGAACCGTGGGGTTTGACTTCTTTCCGGGGCCGCTGGTACGTGATCGGTCGTGACATCGACAGGGCGGCCACCAGAATGTTCAAGCTGTCGCGGATGAGCGATCTGCCCAGAAGGGTCTCTCGAGCCGGGTCGTACGAAGTGCCCGCTGACCTCGACCTGCGGAGGCTGGCCCGCTCGCTGGCTCCGCGTGAGCCGACCCAGACTGCAGTGCTTGCGATCCGTGCCGGCAAGGCGCCGGCCTTGGCTCGGCGCGGCGAGCCAACCACTTCCGATGTCAAACTTCCAGCTGGCTTTGCGATCTACGCGGTCGGCGTCGGCGATCTTCATTTAGCAGCCGAGGAGATCACGCAGTACGCCGCGGATGTTGTCGTTCTCGAGCCCTCCGAGCTGCGGGAGCTGGTCGTCCGCGGGCTGACCGCCGTCGCTGAATCGGTGGCTGCGGCATGACTTCTCGGGCTCAGGTACGACGGCTGCTCAGCCTGGTTCCCTACCTACGGGAACACGATGGCGTGGCCATGACCGACGTCGCAGCGGCTTTCGGCATCAACGTCAAGACACTGCGCGAGGACCTCAGCGTCCTCTGGATGTGCGGCATGCCGGGACTCACTCCTGGCGATCTGATCGACATCGACATGGATGCGGTGGACGGCGAGGGCGTCATCCATCTGAGCAACGCCGACTACCTCACCCGACCGTTGCGGCTGTCCGCCGACGAGGCGCTGGCACTGGTGCTGGCGCTGCGCACGCTGCGGGAGGTCGCCGGGCCCGGCAAGCGCGACGCCGTCGACCGGGCGCTGAAGAAGCTGGAGGCTGCTGCCGGCAACGTGCCAGCAACAGATCAGGCCACCGTGGCTGTCACCGCCGCCCGGGATGACATCCAGGCACGGGTGAACGACGGGCTGCAGCGCGGCAGAAGGCTGGATCTGACCTATGACGTCGCATCCCGTGCGGAGACCACCCGGCGGATGGTCGACCCCTTGCGGGTCTTCGTGTTGGACGGCTACGGCTATCTGGAAGCTTGGTGCTACAAAGCGCAGGGGCTGCGGACCTTCCGGCTCGACCGAATCGCAGCTGTCGAGGTGACCTCGACTGATGTTGCTCCGCATGAGGTCCAGCTCAAGGATTTGTCGACCGGGTGGTTCGAGGCGCTCAAGGACGCTCCGCTGGTGACTCTCGAATTGCAGCCCTCCGCTGCCTGGATAGCGGAGTACTACCCGACCGAGGCGGTCACGACTCGTCCGGGTGGCGGCCTCATTGTCTCGCTCCATGTAACAGATCCAGCCTGGTTGCGCAGCCTGCTGCTACGGCTCCAGGGCGGAGCTCGGGTGCTCTCGCCCGAGGATGCCGGCGACTCCGCGGCCGAGGCGGCGCGCGAGGCCCTTGATCAATACGCGGTACTGCTCGGCACGAGCTGTGTTTCTTAGCTGCTCGCGCATCGCACTTGGAGTCCGCCGCGCGATTTCCGACGCTCGCAGCTGTTTAGGGTGGATGCCGTGGTGAGCTTCGCCGTCGATGCCGGCGCCTATGACCGCTTCATGGGTCGCTACTCCGTTCGGCTGGCGCCATCGTTCGCGGACTTCGTCGGAATCGCGCCTGGCCACCGTGTGCTCGACGTCGGCTGCGGCCCGGGCGCGCTGACGGCCGAGCTCGTCAAGCGTCTCGGAGCAACAGCGGTCGCGGCGGTCGATCCGTCGGAACCATTCGTTGTCGCAACCCGCGAGCGCAATCCCGGGGTCGACGTACGTGTCGCCTCCGCCGAGCAGCTGCCGTTTGCCGATGGCGAGTTCGACGCTGCCCTGGCACAGCTGGTCGTCCACTTCATGGATGATCCGGTACGCGGGCTGGCGGAGATGGCCCGCGTGACAGGTCACGACGGTGTGGTCGCAGCGTGCGTCTGGGACCACGCGGGCGGGCAGACGCCTCTGGCGCCGTTCTGGGATGCCGTGCACGAGCTCGACCCCAACGCACCCGACGAATCCCACATGGCCGGTGGACACGAAGGCCACCTCACCGAGCTGTGCACGAAGGCCGGCTTGCGCGACATCGAGGAGATAGCGCTACGGCTCTCCGTGGAGCACGCCACCTTCGAGGACTGGTGGGAGCCGTTCACTCTCGGCGTTGGCCCCGCCGGGGTCTACGTGGCGTCCCTGGACAGTGCACGTCAGACGGAGCTGCGCGAGCGCTGCCTCGAAGGCCTCGGAGCCGGTCCGTTCGCGATCGAGTCCCGAGCCTGGGCGGCGCGGGGTTATGTCTGATCGTGGAACGGTCCGCCGGGCGAGCGTCGGTATCGCGCCCCGACGCACGGAGGAACGATGAGGGTGGCACCTGCATGTGGGACTGAATTATCGAATCGAGTCTGCCGCCCGAAGTGGCGGGACGGCGTCGGCTCCCCAGCGCGATGCGCGAGCGGGCAATATAGGGTGATGTGATGATCTGGGTGATCGTCTTCGTGGGGATCGCATTGGCGGGCCTCGTGATGCTCATCTGCTATGCGGTGTGGCTTGCCCACAAGGCCGCCGACGTCTGGAGCGAGGTCGACATGCTGGCAGTGAGGGCAACTGAGTTCGCCGATCTGGTAGGGCAGATCCAGGTTCCGGAGCGTGCCTACCGGCCGGACTGGCAGAACGGTCAGATGATTTCTGTAGAGATCGACGATGCATCAGCGACGTAGGATGACTCCGAAGCACTCATGGTGCAGGAAAGAGGAATCATGACTCCGCTCGTACTTGGTCTTGGCGTTCCCGAGCTGTTGATCATCCTGGCCGTCGTGCTATTGCTGTTCGGCGGCGCTCGCCTCGCCGGCTTGGGCAAGAGCACTGGGCGTGCACTCAGGGAATTCAAGGAGGAGACCAAGGGTCTCAAGTCCGATGAGAGCCAGCAGCCGCCGCCTTCCAACCCAGGACCTGGGCCCGCTGCGACGCCCACCATCGATTACCAGCCGCCGCAGGCCAACACCTCAGCGCAGCCGCCGAGCGGCGCCAGCTACCAGCAGCCGCCGAGCGGCGCCAGCTACCAGCAGCCGCCGCGAGCCAACCAAGATCCGTCCGGCACCGACCTGCGCAACGACGCCTGACCGTATGCCCTGAGCTGCCGTGTCTTTGACGATCAAGGGCCGGCCCATCCACTTCAGCTTGAAGTGGCTCAGGCCGCCGCCTGCACCTCCAGACGGCACGATGACCCTGTTCGAGCACCTGCGCGAACTCCGCTACCGGCTGGTGGTCGCAATGCTCGCGATCATCGCCGGAATGGTCGTTGCATGGTTCTTCCGTGACCCATTGATGGACATCCTGCAACGGCCGTACTTCGAGGCCATCGAGGACTTGAAGGTCAAGAATCCGGACGCGGACACGTCCTTGGTCAATATCAATCTGACGTCGCCGCTCACCTTGGCCTTGAAAGTTTCAGCCCTAGCCGGGGCACTCATCACCGCACCCATCTGGCTGTACCAGCTGTGGGCGTTCATCGTGCCAGGCCTGCTGGCCAAAGAGAAGAAGTGGACGCTGATCTTCATCGGCGTCGCGACTCCGATGTTCGTGGGCGGCGTGGTTGTGGCCTATGTCGTCTTGCCGAAGGCCATCACTGTGTTGCTCAGCTTCACTCAGAGCGGGGTGACGAACCTCCAAGACATCAACGCCTACCTCTCGTTTCTGCTGCGTCTGATGCTGGTCTTCGGGATCGCCTTCCTGATCCCGCTCATCGTGTTGCTGTTGAACATCGTCGGGGTCGTCAAGGCCAAGACGCTCGCGAAATACCGGACCTTGGTCATCTTCGGGACCTTCGTCTTCGGCGCCATCGCGACGCCCTCGACAGATCCATTTTCGATGCTCGCCCTTGCCGCGCCAATGGCGCTGCTATTCCTCGCGGCAGAGCTCATCGCGCACATCCTGGACCGGCGCAAGGCGCGGCAGGCCGCGCTTGCCGGCGACGACCTACTCATTCGTGGCAGCGTCGCAGACGACAAGGCCCTACGTGAACTCTCCAAGGGGCGTGAACTCTCCAAGGGCAGCGACGACATCGAGTTCGACCCCCCAGGATGAGTCGCCAGATCAGGCTGGTGGTCAACCCATCCGCCGGGAAGGGCCGTGCCCTGGAGTTGCTTCCGCAAGTCGCCGGCATGCTGCGAGATGGGGGTGCGGACCTGGACATCCTGCTGAGCCGTGATTCCACCGAGGCGCAGTCGATGACCCACCGCGCAATCCAAGATGGCGCCGACGTTCTTGCTGTGATGGGCGGCGACGGGATGATCCATCTGGGCGTCAACACCGTGGCGGCGGCGCACCGATCCGGCAGCCGGACAACGCTGGGGCTGATTCCCGCTGGAACTGGCAACGATCTGTGCCGCGGCATTGGTCTTGACCCGCAGGACGCTGTGGCCGCAGCGGCCGTCATCGCCGCTGGGTACAGCCGTTCCGTCGATCTCGCTCAGGTGGGCGACACCTTTGTGGCAGCGGTGCTCGCGACTGGCTTTGATGCTCTGGTAAATCGCCGGGCGAACCAGATGCCCTGGCCCAAAGGCGCGACACGGTATGCCTTGGCAACCATGGCCGAACTGCGGGTGTTCTCGCCTTTGCAATACCGGCTGACCCTCGATGGCGAGGTGCGCGATCTTCGGGCGATGCTGGTGGCCATTGGCAACACCAGCTCGTACGGCGGCGGGATGCTCATCTGTCCGAAGGCCGACCCCTACGACGGCCTGCTCGATGTCACGATCATCCATCCCGTCGGGCGAGTGAAGTTGCTGAGACTCTTCCCTGAGATGTACTCGGGAAAGTTCGTTCGCGATCCGTCCGTCGAGCAGCTCCGGGTTCGCGAGGTGACAGTCGATGGGCCCGGGCTGGTCGGCTTTGGCGACGGCGAGATGATCGCCGCCGCGCCGCTGACGGTCTGCTGTGCGCCACGCGCGCTACCCGTGTTCACCCCGCGGGGTTAGGGCCCTGCAGGTCACCTTCCCCCCCGGTTCCGAGCAGGCTGCTGGCCGACCTCGCGAGTAACTTGGGCCACATCATGGCCGACCCCTCGATCGACCCCGAAACGCCGAGCCCCGCCGACGCCTATGCGTCCTTCCGGCAGAAGCAGGCCTCACCATTGCTCGCCGCCTTCGCCGACGGTTATGGGTTTGTCTTCGATGACTATCAGCGCGAGGCGTGTACGCACATCGAGGCGGGCTCGGGAGTGCTCGTTGCTGCCCCAACGGGAGCGGGCAAGACGATTGTGGGCGAGTTCGCGGTCTTCCTGGCGCTCAAGAACGGCCGCAAATGCTTCTACACCACTCCGATCAAGGCTCTTTCGAACCAGAAGTACGCCGACTTGGTCCGGCGACACGGCGCGGCCAGCGTAGGACTACTGACTGGTGACTCGTCGGTCAACCCTGAGGCGCCAATCGTGGTGATGACCACCGAGGTGCTCCGGAACATGATCTATGCGAGGTCGTCCACGTTGGCAAACCTGGGTTATGTGGTGCTGGACGAAGTGCACTATTTGGCTGACCGCTTTCGCGGTGCGGTCTGGGAAGAAGTGATCATTGGCCTGGCCGAGTCGATTCAGCTGGTGGCACTCTCGGCCACGGTGAGCAACGCCGAGGAGTTCGGCGAGTGGCTATCAGAGGTGCGTGGCGAGATGGCGGTCGTCGTCTCGGAACGACGGCCGGTGCCGCTGTTCCAACACGTCCTGGTGGGCCGCATGCTCTACGAACTCTTTGCCGAGATGGCACCTACCGCCCGTGAGATGCCTGGCGAGGGAAAGACTGAGGTCAACCCGGCGCTGATCAAGATCGCGCGGGATGAGTCGAGGTTTGTACGGGACGACGCTCGCCGCCCGCGCGGCAGGAGTGGACGCGGCCGACGCACCGTGAGCTACGGCAGCGGCGCGTACGGAGGGGCCGCTCATCGGTCCCGCTATGGTGGCGCCGGTAGGGGACCCCGCTCGGTTCATGTGCCGAGCCGCACCGAGCTGGTCGAGTTGCTCGACGAGGAAGCGCTCCTGCCGGCCATCGTGTTCATCTTTTCCCGTGTCGGCTGCGATGCCGCCGTCCGGCAGCTACTGGCGTCCAGAATCCGGCTCACCAGCCGTGTCGAAGAGCAGGAGATCATCGCAATCATCGAGCGGCACGTCACCGGACTTTCTGACGGCGATTTGGGGGCGCTTGACTTCGACCGTTTCGCTGAGGCCCTCGGCATGGGCGTAGCGGCGCATCATGCCGGCATGCTGCCCGCGTTCAAAGAGTGCGTGGAGGAGGCCTTCGTCCGCGGGCTGATCAAGGTTGTCTTCGCTACCGAGACATTGGCATTGGGCATCAACATGCCGGCCCGGTCGGTGGTGCTGGAGAAGCTGGTGAAGTTCGATGGCGAGACCCACGCTGACATCACGCCAGGGGAGTACACCCAGCTGACCGGTCGCGCAGGGCGGCGCGGGATCGATGTCGAAGGTCACGCGGTGGTGCTGTGGCAGCCGGGCCTTGATCCACGGGCGGTGGCCGGCCTGGCCTCGCGTCGTACCTATCCGCTGAGGTCCTCCTTCGCCCCGACATACAACATGGCAGTCAATCTGGTGGCCAGTGTCGGACGAGAGCGTGCCCGCACCCTGCTCGAGCAGTCCTTTGCGCAGTTCCAGTCGGACCGCTCGGTGGTCGGAGCGGCACGCACTCTGGCAAGAAACGAGGAGGCAATTGATGGCTACTGGGCCGCGGCGGCCTGCGAGCTCAGCGACATTCGGGCGTACGCGGGCTTGCGGACAGAGCTTGCCGATCTCGAGGCGTCGGCGGCGCGGGAGCGGCGCTCGGACCGCCGCGCCGAGGCGTTGCAGACGCTGTCGAACTTGAAGCCTGGTGACATCGTCCGGGTGCCCAGCGGAAAGAGCCAGGGCTGGGTGGTGATCATCGACCCGGGCGTTCGTCATGATCACGAAACGCCGCGGCCACTGGTGCTCACCGAGGAACGCCACGTGCGGCGGCTGTCACTCACTGACTTTCCAACACCGCCGCAGGTGCGGGGCCGCATGAAGATCGGCAAGCACTTCAATCCTAAAGACGCCACCTCCCGTCGTAATCTCGCAGCGGCGCTGCGCGCCCGGCTCAGCGAAGTCGATCTCTATCAGGGGCGGCGCCGCCAGGTCGGGGTCGACCCGGAAACTCAACCACAAGTTGATCATCTTCGCTCCGCCTTGCGGCGCCATCCCTGCCACAGCTGCCCCGACCGCGGGACGCATCTGCGGTGGGCCGAACGGGCGCAACAGCTGGAGCGGGAAAACGCCCGGTTGGAGACCCGGATGGCCGCTCGTAGCAACACGATCGCCAATCACTTCGACAAGATCTGCTTGGTCCTGGAATCGCTCGGGTACCTCACCGGAGAGGGCGGTCGCGAGGTCAGCGAGCAGGGCAGGATGCTTGCGCGGATCTATGCCGAGCTGGACCTGGTTGCGGCTGAGTGCATTCGGGCCGGCGTCTTCACTGGCCTCACCCATCCACAGCTGGCCGCTGTCTTGGCTTCCCTCGTCTTTGAGCCGAGGAAGACCGACCAGGCGAGTCGCCGGCCGCGGATGCCGGACGCCCGGACCAACGACGCGATGGCGCAGGTACGCCGGATCTGGCGCGAGGTGTCGCTGGTGGAGCGCGACACGAGGCTGGAGCGAGGGCCCGAACCTGATATCGGCTTCAGTGAGGTGGCGCACAGTTGGGCAGCTGGCCGGACCCTGCCAGCGGTGCTGGAGGGGACTGAGTTGACGGCCGGGGATTTCGTTCGTTGGGTCCGCCAGGTTGCCGATTTCGCAGGACAGATCGCGGACGCCGCCGGTCCGGGTGACCTTCGTGACACCGCTCGCCAGCTGGTACGTGCCATGCGGCGCGGGGTCGTGATCTACTCACCGAACGAAGACTGACTAGCCGGTGTTCAGCCGCCCTTGGCATTCTGGATCAATGCCCGCCGGGATCAGGTCCTCACCGTCAGTTCGGGTGCGCATTCTGACCGCAGTACTGGTGACGACGGTGATCGGCATGGTCGGCGCCGGGATCGTCTCCTACCTGCTCGCCCGCTATGCCACCTACGAGGGCATTCAGAATGCGCTGACGCAGGAGAACGCCGAGATCAAGACGGTCGCCCAGCTTGCCGAGGAAGGCAATGCCGGCCGTCCGATCCGCGGCCCAGGCGACATTCTCTACGTGGCCATCAAGGGCTCTGTGCCGGATCCGGACGAGGCAATCCTCGGGTTGGTCAACGGCAAGGTCGCCTGGGTCCCGCAGTCCGACGACGCTTTCCAGCGCAGTCTCGCAAACGACGAGGAGTTGATTCGCGCCGCGACGGCTGCCGAGCCGGGGGAGCCGGTCGTGGTACATCAGCTGAAGACCGCCATGCACGGTCCGCTGGCATACATCTCGGTGCCGGTGGAGGTCCGTGGATCGCCCGACCTCGGCCACTATCTGGCGGTTGTGGATGTGGCCGCCGCTATGGCGCCGGTCAACCGCGCCCACCTCACGTACGCCGCGATCTGTCTACTGGCCCTCGCTGTGGTCGGCCTGGTCGGCTACCAGGTGGCCGGCCGGCTGCTTTCGCCGCTACGGGCGCTTCGGCGTACGGCGCAGCGCATCACCGACACCGACTTGAGCGAGCGGATCCCCGCCGAGCAATTGTCGAGCAAGGACGAGGTGGCCGATCTCGGCCGCACGATGAACGCAATGCTGGACCGCCTGTCTGCCTCGTTCGACGCCCAACGCAACGTGCTGGACGACGCTGGACACGAGCTGCGCACACCGATTACCGTCCTCCGCGGCCACCTCGAACTCGTCGATCCCCATGACCCGGAGGACGTTGCGCGTACCCGGGATCTCGCTTTGAACGAGCTGGACCGGATGCAGCGGCTGGTCGAGGAACTCATGGTGCTGGCCAAAGCACGGCGGCCCGACTTCGTCCAGGTTGAGCAGGTCGAGCTCGCCGACCTCCTGTACGCCGTGCTGGACAAGGTGACGCCGATCGCCGAACGCCGCTGGCAGGTGGAGGCGGCGCCCGATGTGATGGTGCGGTTGGATCCACAGCGCGTGACGCAAGCGCTGCTCGAACTAGCGACCAACGCGATCAGGTTCACTGAGCCGGGAGACGTCATCGCGCTGGGGGCACAAGTGAGCGAGGACGAAGTCCGACTATGGGTCCGCGACGAGGGCACCGGGATCGAGGCCGCAGATCAGAGCACGATTTTCGAACGCTTCGCCCGCGGCAGGGAAGGCCTGTCGGCCGACCGGGACGACAGCGGGTCCGGGCTCGGCCTCTCCATCGTGAGCGCGATCGCCGAAGCGCATCACGGCAGGGTGCTACTCGAGAGCACGCTCGGTAGCGGGTCCACGTTCACACTGGTCATGCCCCAGCAACCCGGCGAAGTGTCCGACCCTCACATGACCCAACAGGAGGACTCGTGGCAGCCATCCTGATTGCCGAGGATGAGCCGCGGATAGCGTCTTTCGTCGACAAAGGACTCCGTGCATCCGGGCACTCGACGCTCGTTGCCGGGAACGGGCGCGAGGCCTTGGAACACGCTGCTTCGGGCCAGTTCGATCTGCTGATCCTGGACATCGGGCTGCCGGGGATGGACGGATTCGCGGTGCTCGAGGCGCTCCGCGGTCAAGGCTCAAAACTGCCTGTGATCATCTTGACCGCCCGCGACTCGGTTACCGACACGGTGGCCGGTCTGGAGGGTGGGGCCGACGACTACATGGCCAAGCCGTTCCGTTTTGAGGAGCTGCTGGCCAGGGTTCGGATCCGGTTGCGGGAGCCGGGCCAGGGCGGTCCTGTGTCCCTCAGCCACGGTGACCTTTCCCTGGACTTGCGCACCCGGATCGCCCGTGCTGGCGAGCGGAGTGTGGAGCTGTCAGCACGGGAATTCGCGCTGCTGGAGATGTTCCTGCAGCATCCAGGGCAGGTGCTCAGTCGGGAACAGCTGCTCTCGCGGGTCTGGGGCTACGACTTCGATCCCGGTTCCAACGTGGTCGATGTGTACGTGCGCTACCTCCGCAACAAGATTGCCGGCTCCCGCATCGAGACGGTGCGTGGAGCCGGCTATCGGTTGGGGGGCGGCTGACCCGGGTGTCAGTCGCCTCTGCCCCTCACTGACGGGGTTGACACACTAGGAAGGACTCTTGGGCGAGACCGGCGATCTGGGCGTGATCGGGGTGAGTGGGGTGTTCGCCGTTACCGGGCTCACCGGTTCCTGGGCGTCGTTCGGGGTCTCCGGGCTGGCGGGACTAACCGTGTTGGTGCCGCTGGGGTCCGCTGTCGGCTCGGCCGTTGCCTGATCCGTCGGACCGGTCGTGGCCGCCGCAACGACGACACCGCTGCCGCCCGTCGGATCGTTGAACACCGAAGGTCCGGTTGCTGCCGCAAGGGGGGCCAGGGCGAACGTCGAGAGGGTGCCGCCGATGATGATCCATTTCTTCTTGTTGATTTCCATGCCTCTAGAAGACCCGCTTGTCGTGAGATCAGCAGGAGACCCAGGTGAGAGACCTCTCACCGTGCGCACAGCATGCCCGTGTCCCTCACGGAAGGCTGGGTTCAGGCTAAGCGGTTCTGATCGGAGTGTCTTTGGCCGAGTCTGTCCGATCAATGGCCAGGCGACGCACCTCAGGTGTCGCGAAGGCTGCTGCCGCGACCAGCAAGATCAGCGCCCCCCCGACAAGGAACGGGACTTGGGCATTCGACGTACCGGTCAGCAGCCCGGTGAGGGCGTACGTAATGGGGACTGCGGCCATACTCGAGAAGGAGAGCGCGCCCATGACCCGACCGATTTGAGCGGTGGGGGCCAGCTGCAGTACGGCGGAGCTGACCAGCGTGCCGTAGAACCCGGTGCCGATGCCCGATGTGAGGCCAAGGACGCCGGCTGCAAGGAGAGCTGCCGGCGCCGGTAGTCCGAATGCCGGCAGCAGACCGAGCCCCAAGACGCTCAGGCCCATCACCGTCAGGCCGGATAGCGCGGCGAGCCCTGTGTGTTGCACGTTCTTCCGCCACAGCAGAAGGGCGGCCGCAGCGGCTGCCCCAAGCCCGAAGCCCCCTAGAACCCATCCGATGGTCTGCACACCCCAACCGGTCTCGTTGGCCAGCAGCGGCACCCCGGCAATCATCGGCCCGCTGAACCCCAGTTCCGCGACGAACACCACGGTCAGCAACATCGTCAGAGTCCGGTACCCGCGGATCAACCGGATACCCGCCAGTAGGTCGGCCCACACCGATTCCCCGGACTTGTTTGAGCTCGGTTCAGGGTTGGGCCGTGCCATCTGGCCGGGAGCGTCCCGAGGGAGGGCCATCCGCGTAGCGGCCAAGAAGACCACCGACACCGCGAACAGCCAGGCGTTGACCCAGAACGCCGCAGCAGCGCTCGCCACGACCAGCAGCCAGCTGCCCAGGGGTGCACCGACGAATTCAGCACCCCGGGCCACGATGGTCTTCGCCGCGACGACTCGAGTGATCGTCTCGCGGGGCACGAGGTATCGCGGCGCGGTATTGATGGCGGGTAGGAAGAAGCCGTCGACCAAGCCGAACATCACCGCCAGCGTGCCCAGCAGCAACGGGCTGACATCGCCGCCGGCAACGACGATCGCGAAGACGATCATGATCAAGGTCCGCAGTATGTCCGACGCGATGATGGTCGGCTTGGGCCCGATCCGATCGACGAATACTCCCCCCACTAGGAGCAGAGCGGCCTGCGGGATGGCACCGGCCACGAGGATCAAGCCGACATTCACTGGCGTGGTCGTCTGTACGGCGACCCAGGCGAGCGTGACCAGATAGATGTGATTGCCGATCAACGAGGTCCCCAGGCCGATCAGCCATCGCAGCACGTGCGGCAAGACTCAACTTCCTTCAGACGACAGGCAAGCCATCACAGTTCGAGACTCCCGACCGTACTCCCCGGCGTTGGGAAGACCGCAGGTGCACGCGCCCTGCTGGGACACGAGGCAGCAACGGCGTCCCTCAGGAGGCCTGGCTAACCGTCGACATGTTGAAGTCGGGCACTCGGATGGGCGGCATCATCGTCCGGTTGAAATAGTCATTCCACTCGCGGCACAAGGTCAGCTCGGCAGCGCCGATCTCGCTGATCCGGCCCAGCAGCTCGATCGGCGAGTCGTTGAAGCGGAAGTTGTTGACAGCTCCGACCACCTCGCCGTCCTCGATGAGATAGACCCCGTCGCGCGTGAGCCCGGTCAGCAGCAGCCGCTCCGGGTCAACCTCACGGATGTACCACAAGCAGGTCAGCAGCAGGCCACGTTTGGTAGTGGAGATCATCTGCTGCAGGTTGGCCGTGCCACCACCGTCCATGATCAGGTTGTCTGCCGGGGGTGTGGGCTGGGTGCCCGTCCGTGCTGCATGGGCGCGGTTGCGGATCAGCTCGCGCAGGGTCCCGTTCTGAATCCAGGTGGTCGCGTTGATTGGCAAGCCACCGTCAAACGCCCAGGAGGTGTCATCGGCGGAGGAGGTGAAGTCAACGAACGGGATGGTCTCCAGACCTGGATACTGCGGATCTGAGATCAGGTTGATCGGGAGCTCACTGAGCCGTTGCCCGATCTTGGTCGTGCCGTTTCCGCCCGCGAAGACGTTGCGGCCCTCTTCGGCATCGCGGGCATTGGCTGTCCAGTACGCATAGATCATCAGGTCCGCAATGGCGCTGGGCGGCAGCAGCGTCTCGTACCGCCCGGGAGGCAGATTCAACTTCGTGGCTGCCCAGCCCAATCGGGTGCTCAGCTCATCAACGGCCTCAGCAACATCAACATCGGAGAAGTCTCGGGTCGTCCGCCCCAGCCATGCTGAGGATTCGAGATCAGCCGTCTTGGCGTTGAGTTCCAACCGACCTGTTCGCTGCACGCCGCGCAGCCGTAAACCGGTGCTGCTGCCCAGATACGTGGTCGCCACAGCGTGCTCTGCGAAGCCAAAGAGCAGCTGCTGAGCTGCGTGAGCGCCGTCAAAAGCGACACCGAGGCCCTTCGCCACCTCACCAAGGACATCGATGCTGGTGGTCTCCGGCGGCTCCGCCCACGCATCGTGGTGGGCATAGTTCTCGATCATGGGCGAGGCATCCTCGGCCGGTCGGGCCGCCCGCGCCAAATGCTCGGCGGCTGCCACGACGGCGCTGACATCCTCAGGTCCGGCAACCTCTTGAATCACGGTCCCGGCCGCGGTTCCACCGGCAACTTCGGCAATGGCCGTCACCGTGAGCCTCCTGCTGCGCATCTCGCCGTTGGTGATCAAGGCATTGTTGGCCCAACGCAGGTTGGCCTCCGCGTGCTCGCTCACCCAAAGGACACACGGCAGGGTTGCGACGCTGAGCGCTTGCTCGACGAGGTCTTGCGGCCGGACGCTGCTCACTGTTGACCACCTTCGGTTTGCGTGTTCAGCACGTTCACCTTGCGAAAGAGCGCCGATGGGCAGCCATGCGACACGGGGGCGATCTGCCCAGGCTGCCCCTTGCCGCAGTTGAAGGCGCCACCCAGAACGTAGGTGTCGGGGCTTCCTACAGCCTCCATGGACCGCCAGAAGTCGGTTGTCGTGGCCTGGTAAGCAACATCCTTCAGCTGCCCGGCCAGCCTGCCCTTATCGATCTTGTAGAACTGCTGACCGGTGAACTGGAAGTTATAGCGCTGCATATCGATCGACCACGACTTGTCGCCAACGATGTAAATGCCCTTGTCGACGCCGGAGATCAGGTCGCTGGTGCTGGGGCCGTCGGGCGCCGGCTGAAGCGAGACGTTGGGCATCCGTTGCATCGCAATGTGGCCGGGGGAGTCCGCGTACGCGCACCCGTTCGAGCGACCGAAACCCTTCTCGGCGGCCATCTGCCGGTTCAGCTGGTAGCCGACGAGAGTGCCGCCCGAGATCACCTCGAACTGCTGCTGGGCCACCCCCTCATCGTCGTAGCCAATGGTGGCCAGGCCATGGTCGACCATCCGATCTCCGGTCACGTTCATCACCTCACTGCCGTACTGCAGCGTGCCGAGCTGGTCGAAGGTTGCGAAGGACGTGCCGGCGTACGCGGCCTCGTAGCCCAGTGCGCGATCCAGCTCGGTCGCGTGCCCGATCGACTCATGGATGGTGAGGAACAAATTGCTGGGATGGATCACCAGGTCATAGAGGCCAGCCTCGACCGACGGGGCGGCAACGTGGGCGGCCAACAGCTCCGGGATCTCGGCGACCTCGGCATCGAAGTCCCAGCCGGTGCCGGTCAGGTACTCCCAACCCCGACCGGTCGGTGGAGCAGTAGTACGCATCGTTGCAAAACCATGATCACCAACGCTGACCGCGGTCAGCTGGGTCTGGATGCGAACCCGCTGCTGAGTCGTGCTGGTGCCTGCGAGATTCGCGAAGTACTTGTTCTCGTGAACGTAGCCGAGGAGGGCAGTGGCGTGTGTAATGCCCGGCGCCGCAAGGAGCACCTCATTGAGTCCCAGGACCCGACCGGTCTTGGTGGCTTCGTCAACGTCGAACGGGTCCACCTCATAGGCCGACACCCACGTGGCGTCGGTGTACGCATCCTCATCGGCCAACTCGACAGAGGCAGACGTCAAAGGGCGGGACACCTTCGCTGTGGCCACCGCGCGCTCCGCCAAGTGCGCAGCCGAGTCGGTGGAGAGCGTGATGTCAGCTGCAAACCCCCAGACACCGTTGTGGACGACACGAACCGACAAGCCGAGCACCTGGCCATCGGCGGTGGTTTCCAGCACATGATCACGGAAGCTGCGGTAGGCCTGGCGCAGTCGTTCCACGCGGACCTCCGCGTGGCTACAGCCGAGCTCCTTGGCCTTGGAGAGGGCGGCATCGCTCAACGCCCGCAAAGGCAGCGCAAGGAACCTTTCATCGAGCTGGGGCATGCTCGTCAGCGTAATGCCGTGTTTGATGGCTCGCTGCGGATCGCGCTTCGGAGCCCGCCTGCTTCGTCATCATCCGGGGACGAAAAGCAGTTCCCTCCCTCCTCCTCAGCGCGGCGGCGCGCGATCCGGGTCTAATGGCTCGCTCCGCGCTAGCTCGGGCACGCTGTGTGTCTGCCCGATCTAGAGTGTTCGTCGTGACGGTCGCAGTCCGTGTCATCCCGTGCTTGGACGTGCACGCAGGTCGGGTCGTGAAGGGAGTCAATTTCGTCGCGCTGAGGGACGCCGGCGATCCGGTGGAGCTAGGTGCCTTCTATGACGCCGAAGGAGCTGACGAACTGACCTTCCTCGATATTTCGGCGTCGGTCGAGGGCCGGGAGACAACACTTGAGATCGTGCGCCGGACTGCCGAGACGGTGTTCATTCCGCTGACGGTGGGCGGGGGGGTCAGCTCGGTGGGCGACGTCGACGTCTTGTTGCGCGCCGGCGCTGACAAGGTGGCGATCAACACCGGGGCGATCCGTCGACCGGAGGTGATCGGGGAGATCACCCGGCGCTTCGGCAACCAGGTACTGGTTCTCTCGGTCGACGCTCGTCGTGCGGACTGGGCGCCCTCTGGCTTCGAAGTGACCACCTACGGCGGGCGAACCGCGGCAGGCTTGGACGCGATCGAGTGGACCCGGCGCGGAGTAGATCAGGGCGTTGGTGAGATCCTCCTCAACTCCATGGATGCGGATGGCACAACCGGCGGCTTCGATCTGGAGATGATTCGGGCGGTACGCGCGGTGGTTGACGTGCCGCTGATCGCATCCGGGGGCGCAGGCCGGGTCGCGGATTTTCCGCCGGCGATCGCCGCGGGCGCCGACGCGGTGCTGGCGGCGACCGTTTTCCACTTCGGCACGTTACGGATCGCCGAAGTCAAGTCCGCGATCGAGGCCGCCGGATTTCCGGTACGCCGTCCCGCGCTCGCTCCGACAGCGGGACACTGAGCCAGTGCAGACGCCGAGAAGGGTCGTTTGGCTGCCATACGCCAGCGCCGAGGAGGCCGAGCAGCGACTCGGCGGCATCCCCGACGGTATACACGTCGACTGTTATCGGGCCGATGGTGACAACTGGCCCGATACGGTGTCCGAGGTTGAGCTCTACGTGCTGCCGTACTTGAAGGGCGAGGAGGTTCTCGACCGGGTCGGCGAGATGAGCCGGCTCAAGGTGATACAGACCCTGACTGCCGGGGTGGAGAACTTCCTGCCATATGTTCCCGACGGCGTGATCTTGTGCAACGCGGCCGGAGTGCACGACGCCAGCACCGCTGAGTTGGCTGTCGCTTTGGCGTTGGCAAGCGGCCGTCATCTCGATCACTACGCACGGAACCAGCCAAGCGGTATCTGGGAGGAATTCCGGCTGGGCATCTCGCTGGCGGACCAACGCGTGTTGATCATTGGATACGGGCACATCGGCGCCGCGATCGAGCGCAGGCTGGCCGGCTTTGAGGTCGCATCGGTGACCCGAGTGGCTCGACGGCCCCGCACCGAGCCGGTGGAGGTGCATGGAATCGAGGATCTTCCGGAGCTGCTTCGGTTGGCCGATGTCGCCTTCCTGGTGGCACCGCACACTCCACAGACCGAGGGGATGATCGGGGGCCGCGAGCTCGCTGCGCTTCCCGATGGCGCTCTGTTGGTCAATGTCGCCCGGGGCAAGCTCGTCGACACCGGCGCGCTGCTGGCCGAAACCTCGACCGGCAGGATCCGCGCGGCCCTCGACGTCACCGATCCCGAGCCGCTGCCGCCAGAGCACCCGCTGTGGCGTACTCCCGGGGTATTGATCTCGCCCCACGTGGGCGGGCCGAGCACCGCCTTCTTCCCACGCGCCGACCGACTGATCGCTGCCCAGCTGGGCCGTTTCGCCGCTGGCAAGGAACTGGAGAACAGGATCATATGACCCCCTTGGAGACACCGGAGACTCAACACCTCGACCCCAATTGCATCTTCTGCAAGATCGTTTCCGGCGAGCTGCCCTCCCGGCGGATCTACGAGGACGAGCGGGCGGTGGCCTTTCTCGACATCGCCGCATGGCATCGCGGGCACTCGTTGGTGGTGCCGAAACGGCACGTTCCAGACATCATCACTGGGAGCGGTTCATTGTCCGAGATCGCTGCGGCGGTGGACGCTGTCGCGAGGCTGCTGAAGCACCGGCTAGCTGCGGATGGGATCAACCTGCTGCTGTCCGCTGGCGACGCGGCCGGGCAGGAAGTCTTCCACACGCATATGCACGTCGTGCCGCGTTACGCCGACGAGCCCGGTTTGCGCTTACTGATCAACACAGGTGCCGCGCCCGACGGTGAGTTGGAGTCGGTCTACCGCCAGATCCAGGCGGGCGCGTGACCCTGCCGACCCGTTCGGCTCCAACAGCATCACTACCGGTCAGCCGGCGGCTGACTCGCGCGGCAGTGGAGTTCCTGCCGCCGATGGTTGTCGCGTTATTGATCTTGCCGTACATCATCCAGCACGGGAAGCTGGTCCCCTGGCAGCCGTCCACGATCGACCTGCAGGTCTACGTCTACGCGGTCAAGGACATGTTGGCTGGCAAGGACATCTTCGCCACCACAACGCCTTTCTGGGACCTCTACTTCATCTATCCGCCGATCGCGGCGATCTTGATGACGCCGCTCGCCTTCGGCCCGTACATCTTCTGGCAGGTGGTTTGGACAGCCGGCCTCGTCTGGGCCCAGCAATCGGTGCTGAAGCGCTGCGGCGCGCCACGTGGCTGGAAGCTCGGGCTACTCGGCATCGCCGTGCTGCTCGCCGTCGAGCCGATTCGCACCACGCTCGGATACGGCCAGGTGAACACCATCCTCATGGCGCTGGTCATCGCCGACCTGCTGCCGGATCCGCCAGAGCAACAAAGGCGAATCCCGCAGGGAATCTTGATTGGCCTGGCAGCAGCGATCAAGCTGACCCCGGCGCTCTTCGTGATCTTCATGCTCTTGATCGGAAAGCGGCGAGCGGCGATTACCGCGATCATCAGCTTTGTCGTCTTCACCGGGATCGGCGCGATCTTGCTCTTCCGGGAGACGGTGGTGTTCTTCAGCGGGCTGTCAGGTGGCGACACTCGTACGGCCTCACCGCTATACACCGGTAACCAGTCGCTGCTCGGGGTGTTCTTCCGGCTCGGTGACTCCTCGCGTATCACGACCCTGCTAGGTCTCGCCGTGGCCGGAGTCCTGGCAGTGCTCGGCTGCCTGGTGGCTGCGTCTTGGTGGCGCAGCAACGAGAAGGTCTTTGCGGTCGCCATTGTCGGGCTCACCACCTGCCTGGCCTCGCCGTTGTCCTGGACGCACCACTACGTGTGGATCCTTCCTATGGCAATGGCGGTGCTGTCTGAGGGCGTGCCGCGGTGGGCCCGATACGTCGGCGGGTTCTGGGTGGTCTGGGTGTGTGTCTGCCTGCCACTCGCCGTCCTCCCCTATGGCGGCGGCCGGGAGCGGCAGTTCGACTTCCTGCAACAGCTGGTAGCCAATCTCGGCCCGATACTCGGTGTGATCTTGCTGGTGGGGCTCGCCTGGCAGCTGATCGTTGCGGCCCGCGCGGAGCCCATTCCCACCGCGGCCCACTGATCTCCGGCCTTCTCTCGGTATCCCACGCTGCGTGGGATGTTCGCGCTGTGCACGGCATGCATGCCATGTACAGCGTGAGCAAACTGGGTCCAGCCGTACGCCCTACGCCGAACGGCTAGATTGACCGCCATGACTGCGGAGAGCCCCACCAGCGAACAAATAGAGCCCACGGCTGGCAATGGTGTCGACATCAAGCCCCGCTCACGGGTGGTGACCGACGGCTTGGAAGCCACCGGGTCACGTGGCATGCTGCGCGCAGTCGGCATGGGCGATGAGGATTGGGCAAAGCCGCAGATCGGCGTCGCATCCAGCTGGAACGAGATCACGCCCTGCAATCTGTCGCTTGACCGGCTGGCCAAGGCGGCGAAAGACGGAGTGCATGCAGCGGGTGGTTATCCACTGGAGTTCGGCACCATCTCAGTCTCCGACGGCATCTCGATGGGCCACGACGGCATGCATTACTCCCTGGTGAGCCGAGAGATCATCGCGGACTCGGTGGAGACGGTCATGCTGGCGGAGCGGATGGATGGTTCGGTGCTGCTCGCTGGGTGCGACAAGTCGCTGCCCGGCATGCTGATGGCCGCTGCTCGGCTCGATCTCGCTTCCGTGTTCCTCTACGCCGGCTCGATCATGCCCGGTCGTGTCGGCGACAAAGAAGTGACGATCATCGACGCCTTCGAGGCGGTTGGCGCCTGCGTTAGGGGACTGATGAGTCGCGACGAGGTGATCAAGATCGAAAAGGCCATCTGCCCGGGAGAGGGTGCCTGCGGCGGCATGTTCACCGCCAACACCATGGCAAGCGCCGCTGAGGCGCTTGGCATGTCGCTGCCCGGCTCCGCCGCACCGCCGGCTGTGGACCGCCGCCGCGACGGCTTCGCGCGCAAGAGCGGTATCGCGGTGGTCGAGATGCTGCGCCAAGGAATCACCGCTCGTCAGATACTCACCAAAGAGGCATTCGAGAACGCCATTGCGGTCACCATGGCCTTCGGTGGCTCAACCAACGCAGTGCTGCATCTCTTGGCGATCGCGAACGAGGCTGAGGTTGAGCTCACTCTCGACGATTTCGTACGCATCGGTCGCTCCGTGCCCCATCTGGGTGACCTCAAGCCATTCGGTCGCTACGTCATGAACGATGTGGATCGGGTCGGGGGAGTGCCAGTGGTTATGAAGGCGCTGCTCGACGCCGGCCTGCTCAACGGAGATTGCCTGACCGTAACCGGCAAGACCATGGCGGAGAACCTCGCCGACATCGCGCCTCCCGACGTGGATGGGAAGATCATCCGCTCATTGAGCAACCCGATCCATCCGACCGGTGGCATCACGATCTTGCACGGATCTTTGGCGCCCGACGGCGCAGTGGTCAAGAGCGCTGGCTTCGATACCGAAGTGTGGAAGGGTGCCGCGCGCGTGTTCGACGGTGAACGGGCTGCAATGGACGCCTTGGAGGACGGCACGATCACCGCAGGTGATGTTGTCGTTATTCGCTATGAAGGACCCAAGGGCGGTCCGGGGATGCGCGAGATGCTGGCCATTACCGCCGCGATCAAGGGTGCCGGTCTCGGCAAGGACGTCATGTTGATCACCGACGGCCGCTTCTCCGGCGGGACTACTGGGCTGTGTGTCGGTCACATCGCCCCTGAGGCAGTCGATGGTGGTCCCATCGCCTTCCTCGAGGACGGCGACGAGATTGTCTTGGATGTAGCAAACGGCCTGCTGGACGTCAACCTCGACGAAGCCGAACTGGAGCGTCGACGCGCGACGTGGTCTCCGACGGCGCGACCCGCACCGCGTGGCGTGCTGGCCAAATACGTCAAACTCGTCCGGTCGGCCAACGTTGGCGCCATCTGCGGCTGATCAAAGATTCTGCAATCCCTGAAACCTTGACGCCAGCTGCGCCAGGCACCGGCGTGTCGTCCCGACATCATGCGTCTGGCGTGAACTTTTCAGGGAATCCAGAGAGCACAATGTCACCGCGGCTCACTACCGTCGAGGCGTGAGCGTACGTATCGACGCTGAGGAACGGCGTGCCAGACTGGCCGAGCGGCACCTACTGCTACCGCGTACCCGGACTGACAGCCTTCCCGAGGTCGCCGACGCCCTGGTGACCCTGCACTCTTCGGACCCGGTCACCGTGTTCCTGTCGGCGATGGCGCGGATGGTGCATCCCTCGATCGAAGCAGTGGAGCAGGCCCTGTACACCGATCGCAGCCTGATACGGCACCACGGGATGCGAAGGACTCTCTGGGTGGCAACACCGCCAGTGGTTCGGCTGATCCATGCGGCGGCGACGCGCGACCTACTGGCCACCGAACGCAGGCGCACCTGCCAGCTGCTCGCGCGCAGCGGCGTGGAGGACCCCGAACAATGGCTGGCCGAAGCAGAGGAGCAAGTGCTCGCAGACCTCCGGGAGCATGGACCGAGCACGGCCCGCGAGATTGGCCAGCGAGCCGCCACATTGCGTCAGCAGCTGCACCTCGCACCTGGCAAGGCGTACGCGGCAGTGCAGTCGGCCCACACTCGGGTGCTCTACATCCTGGGCATCGCTGGCGAAATGTTGCGTACCCGGCCCAGCAGCTGGATCAACGGCGCCTACCGCTACGCCGAAGCCGAGTCTTGGCTACCTGGCGGGCTCGGAGACCTGGACCCGCGGCAGGCGGCCGCCGAGCTGGCGGGCCGGTGGTTGCAGCGGTTCGGCCCGGCAACGACGGCGGACCTGCAGTGGTGGATGGGCTGGACGATGAGCAGGACGAAACAGGCGCTGGCCGACTGCGGAGCGGCGCCGGCCGAGCTGGACGTCGGCCCAGGATGGCTGGCCGCCGATGATCCACCCCTCGGCCCAGGTGAGCCTTGGGTTGCAGTGCTTCCCGGACTGGATCCGACGATCATGGGATGGAAGCAGCGCGACTGGTACCTTCCAAGCACATCTTTTGAAGTGTTCGACAGTGCCGGCAACGGCGGGCCGAGCCTGTGGGTGGACGGGCGGGTGATCGGAGCGTGGGCGCAGACCAAGGATGGGACGATCCACACCCACTACTTCGAGCGGGTCGCGGCTGTCCGTAGGCGCGAGATCGACCTGCGGATCAATGAGCTGAAGTCATGGATCGGCGACACCAGATTTACGGTGCGGTTCCCCGGCGACATCCACGCCCGTTTGCTCGGGACCCGGACGGTGCCTGGCCCCGCATCCCAGCGGTCGCGTAGCTAGCCGCGCAAGCCTGCCGGCCGATGACGACTCGTTCAACAGGCGCCTACGCTGGCCGAATGAGGGCGCGAGCCGCATCGGCTGCTCTGGCCATGGCTCTGCTCGCCGGCTGCCAAGCGTCGGGCAGCAACCCGCAGCCCTCGCCGACCACCGGCGGCTCCTCGGAGCCGGCTAGCTCCACCTCACCCAGTTTCAGTGCGACTCCAGCCACGCCCACTCCCTCGGCGAGTTATTCAATGCCGCTCGCGCTTGTTGTCCATGCGACCCGGCGGACCGCCGATGTAGCGGGTTCGGATGCTCGCAGGGTCGTGGCGTCGGGAGCGACCCGCTGGTCCGCTATCGGCCAACCAGGCGGCCAGATGCGAGTGATCAGCACGAAGGAACGCCAAGCCAGCGATGTGCTACGTGAGGTGCGAGCCAGCCGCAACGTGCTCGGCATCGTGCCGGCCGACGCTGTTGACGCGCGAGTCCGCGTGCTCACAGTTGGTGGGCGCCATCCGCTGCGAGACCCGGAACGCTATCCCCTCCGAAATCCTTCGCCCCGACCGGTACCCGAGGTCACCACCCTCGCTGCCGTCGGCGACATCATGCTCGGCCGTCGGGTCGGCGACCGTCACCGTTCCGACCCCGGTGCGCCGCTGAAGCCCCTCGTCCAAGCGGTTGGCCGCGGCCGAGATCACCGTCGGGAACTTTGAGTCAACCCTGTCCGCTGCCGGGTCACCTACCCAGGGCGGGGATTCCTTCGCTGCCAGCCCCAGGGTCACACCTGGGCTGCGGGCAGCCGGGTTCGACCTGGTGTCGTTGGCGAATAACCACGTCGGAGACTACGGCGATCGTGCACTCCGGCAGACCCTGGCCCGCTTCGACTCAGCCAAAATCGAGACCGTCGGCGCCGGGCGGAATCTGTCCGGGGCCCGCCGTCCAGTCATCATCGAGCGTGACGGTGTACGAGTCGGCTTCCTGGCCGTCGACTCCATCGGCGAGACACCGGCGGCCACCCGCACTCGGGCCGGCACTAATCGGCTCAACATGCCGCCCCGCACCGGTCCGCTGAATCGCTCTCAACTCCAGCGGATCACCTCCGACATCCGAGCACTCAGCAAGCGGGTCGATGTCGCGGTAGTGCTGACACACTGGGGCACCCAGTACACCCATCGCGTCGAGCCCAGCCAGCGGCTCGCTGCCCGTGCCTTCGCTGATGCTGGCGCCGATCTGGTGATCGGTGGCCATCCACACTGGGTCCAGGGCCTGGAGATGGCTGGGTCGGGAGTCGTAGTGCACTCGCTCGGCAATTTCATCTTCGACATGGACTTCCAGACCAAGACTCGCGAAGGCATCTTCTTGGAGATCGTGCTGTGGGACGGCACTGTGAAGGCTGTCGAGCCGGTGCCGTACGTGATCGACGGCGCCTTCACCCCGCGGCTCCTCCGGGGCGATCGAGCGCAAGGCATCCTCGCCGACTTGTGGGGTAGCAGCCGCGGACCGTTTGCCCGGTGAGGATGTGAGCTGCGGTCAGTTCAGACTCTGTAACCACGCCCACACCGTCCGGCCAACCCGATCGAGCTGGCGGCGGTCGACAACCTTTGGTACGTCGCCGCGGGAGTGGTAGCCGGCATAGGGGATGCTGCCGAGTCGGACGGCGGGAACGTCGGCCTTTGCATACGACCAGTGATCGCTTGTGTAGTTCGTGCATCCCCGCGTGGGTATGTCGGCTCGCCGCGCGGCAGCCCGCATGGCATCCCGGAGCTGGCTGCCACGGTCGGTTGCACTGCAGATGGGCACATAGCTGGCGCGTACGCCGACCCGATCGAGAGCCACCATCGCCCGGACCGCGCGACGCTCCGAGCGCGAGAGATCGGCAACATGCTGCCGCGAGCCGAAGTGATGCAGCGCGTCACCGCTGCCACGCGGCTCCTCCGCACCGAATGCGATGAACTGCACGGGAAGCGCCGTCGGCTGTTGGCTCACCATCGCAGCCAGCTGCAGCATGACTGCGACCCCAGAGGCGTTGTCCTCCGCACCTGGCGCGACCGGCACGGTGTCGAGGTGTGCGCCGATCACCACATGCGGCTCCTTCGGGTCGAAGTCCTTCGGTTCAGCGATCACGTTGAGCGACCTCCCGCGGCGCACCGGCGTACCCCAGGAGTTTCCTGACGGTACCGGGACCCCGGTCCGTCGCACGTCGTAGCCGAGGCGCTCGAATCGCGCTTCAACGAACTTGGCGGCCTCGGCGTAGTTGTCCGACGTTGCCTCTCGCGGGCCGATATCGGAAGCCAGGTGGACGATGTCGCGCAGCGCAGCCCGTGCATTCATGGTCGGTCGTGGCGTGGGCCTCGGCGTAGGCGTGGCAGCCGCCGTGTGGCTCGGCGATGCTGCGGTGGGGCTAGCGCTCGGCACAGGTGAGGTGGCGCCATCCGCTGGTGAGGAATTAGTTGACGAGGAGCCGGGCGCCGGCGCGGAACATGCGACGGAAAGGACCAGGGGCAGGAGCGCGGCGAGGGCACGGCGCATTCCTCGACCCTACGTCGGTCGAGGCAGGTGCTTTACTAGGCAGCCCGAGCGTCCTTCCGGATCGCAAGACGCATGCCGACGGAGAATTGACTCGGGCTGTGGGGCGGCTATTGTTGCCGCGTGCGCACAGGGGACCTTCTCATCGTAAGACAGCGTGTCGGCTGAGCTCAGCTCATCACCGACGCGCTCCCTCGTCTGCCAGCCGGCAGCGGGGGTTTTTTGTTGGTGCGAGGGCCTGATGTGTGCAGGCGTAACATCCACAACGGATCCCTGGGGCGGGATCGTCAGGGGCAAGGAGACCCGAGATGTCTGAGAACGACACGGCAGATGAGCTGACCGGAGCGCAGTCTCTTGTCAGATCGCTCGAGCGCGTGGGGGCAGACGTCGTATTCGGAATTCCCGGCGGGGCGATTCTTCCTGCTTACGACCCGCTCTACGATTCCGAGAAGGTCCGGCACATCCTGGTGCGACATGAGCAAGGTGCCGGTCACGCGGCCGAAGGCTACGCCATGGCGACCGGGAAGGTCGGGGTGTGCATGGCAACCTCTGGACCCGGCGCGACCAACCTGGTAACGCCCATCGCAGACGCCCATATGGACTCTGTTCCGATCGTGGCCATTACCGGACAGGTGGGCAGCGCCGCTATCGGCACCGATGCTTTCCAGGAAGCCGATATCCGCGGCATCACCATGCCGATCACCAAGCACAGCTACTTGGTCACCAAGCCAGTCGATATCGCCCCAGCCATCGCCGCGGCGTTCCACATCGCCGGCACTGGACGGCCGGGGCCGGTCCTGGTCGACATCACCAAAGATGCGCTGCAGGCGCGGACCCGATTCGAATGGCCGCGCCAGCTGGATCTTCCGGGGTACCGTCCGGTGAGTCGGCCCCACGGCAAGCAAGTTCGGGAGGCCGGCCGGCTCATTGGCGAATCACGCCGACCGGTGCTGTACGTCGGCGGTGGCGTCGTGAAGGCTCGCGCTTGGTCTGAGCTCAAAGAGCTCGCTGAGCTGACCGGCATTCCGGTGATCACCACCTTGATGGCGCGCGGGGTTTTCCCCGACAGTCATCCACAAAACATGGGCATGCCAGGAATGCATGGCACCGTGCCCGCAGTCGGGGCATTGCAGCGCAGCGACCTGCTGATCGCGCTCGGCACCCGCTTCGACGACCGGGTGACGGGCCAGCTCTCCACTTTCGCGCCACTGGCGAAAGTGATCCACGCCGACATCGATCCCGCCGAGATCTCCAAGAACCGTGTCGCGGATGTGCCTATCGTCGGCGACTGCAAGGACGTGATCTCCGAGCTGATCAGCCTGCTCCGGCCGGCTGAGCGGCGGCCTAATGTCGACGAGTGGATGAGTTATCTGCAAGACCTCAAGCGGCGCTATCCGACCGGGTATGACGAGCCGGCAGACGGCAGCCTCTCGCCGCAGTATGTGATCAAACGGATCGGTGAGATCACCGGGCCGGACGCGTACTACGCGGCAGGTGTCGGGCAGCACCAGATGTGGGCGTCGCACTATCTGCCATGGGAGCTGCCAGGTCGCTGGCTCAACTCAGGCGGACTCGGGACTATGGGCTACTGCGTACCTGCGGCCATGGGTGCCAAGGTGGGGCAGCCCGACAAGATCGTTTGGGGCATCGACGGCGACGGTTGTTTTCAGATGACCAACCAGGAGCTCGCCACGTGCGCACTGGAAGGCATTCCGATCAAGATCGGGATAATCAACAATCAGAGTCTGGGTATGGTCCGGCAATGGCAGACGCTGTTCTACCAGGGCCGGTACTCCAACACTGATCTGAACACCAATCGGATCCCTGACTTCCCGAAGCTGGCCGAGGCGATGGGGTGCGTCGGGCTACGCGCTGAGGAGCCTGCGGACGTCGACGCGGTGATTGAGAAAGCGAACTCGATCAACGATGTGCCCGTTGTGGTGGACTTCGTCGTGCACAAGGACGCGATGGTCTGGCCGATGGTTGCCGCTGGCACCAGCAACGACGAGATCAAGGTCGCCCGCGACATGGCGCCAGCCTGGGATCAGGAGGAGTTGTGATGGTGACGGTTCCTAACACCCACATCCTGAGCGTGCTGGTGCAGAACAATCCGGGTGTCCTGGCGCGCATCGCTGGCCTAATCTCTCGACGCGGCTACAACATCGAGTCGCTCGCGGTCGGGCCAACTGAGTCACCTGAGATGTCGCGAATCACCCTCCAGGTCAACGTCGAAGATGTCGTCCTCGAGCAAATCATCAAGCAGCTCAACAAGCTGATCGAGGTGCTCAAGATCGTGGAGCTGGAGGAGAGTGCGATCCGTCGTGAGCTGGTACTGGTCAAGGTCAAGGCAACAGCCGAGACCCGCGGCCAGCTGATCGAGATCATCGGCCTCTTCGGCGCCAAGGCGGTTGATCTTACCGCTGATGTGATCACCGTCGAGGCCACCGGCAGCCCGGCCAAACTGGACGCGCTTCTGCAGTTGTTCGAGCCTTACGGGATCCGGGAGCTCGTACAGTCTGGCCTTGTTGCTTTGGGCCGCGGAAACCGGTCGCTCACTGATCGGAACCAGCGCAGCGAGCGCCTCAAAGCTGTTCGTACCGGATAGGGCGCTCAGACAGCACGCATCGCTGTGCGCTAACTTCACCACGACCACACACCAAGGGAGATCACGAAGTGCCTGCACAGATGTTTTACGACGAGGACGCCGACCTGTCCTTGGTCCAGGGCCGCAATGTTGCCGTACTTGGATTCGGCAGCCAGGGCCACGCACACGCTCTGTCGCTTCGCGACTCCGGCGTCGATGTACGCGTCGGGCTGCCCGAGGGGAGCAAAAGCCGGGAGCGAGCCGAGGCACAGGGCCTCCGCGTACTTGCCCCGTACGAGGCTTGCGAAGAGGCGGACCTGATCATGGTGCTGACGCCGGATCCGGCACAGCGCAAGGTCTATGCGGCGGCAATCGAGCCCAACCTGGTACCTGGCGACGCGTTGTTCTTCAGCCACGGCTTCAACATTCGCTTTGGCTACATCAAGCCCCCTGAGGGCGTCGATGTTGTGCTGGTGGCACCCAAAGGTCCGGGTCATCTGGTCCGTCGCGAGTACAGCGAAGGTCGCGGTGTCCCGGTGCTCGTTGCAGTCGAGCAGGATGCATCCGGCAAGGCGTGGGATCTCGCGCTTTCGTATGCGAAGGCCATCGGCGGGCTGCGTGCCGGCGCCATCAAGACGACCTTCACCGAGGAGACTGAGACTGACCTCTTCGGTGAACAGGCAGTTCTCTGTGGCGGGGCTTCGGCGCTGGTCCAGGCTGGTTTTGAGACGCTCACTGAGGCTGGCTACCAGCCAGAGGTGGCCTACTTCGAGTGCCTGCACGAGCTCAAGCTGATCGTCGACCTGATGTACGAAGGCGGCATTGCCAAGCAGCGATGGAGCGTCTCCGACACGGCCGAGTACGGCGACTACGTGTCGGGACCGCGCATCATTGATGATCATGTCAGGGAAAACATGAAAGGCGTGCTCGCCGATATCCAGGACGGCTCGTTTGCGGCCCGCTTCATCAACGACCAGGATGCCGGTGCGCCTGAGTTCATGGCGTTCCGGGAAGCGGCGGAGAAGCACCCGATCGAGGCGGTCGGTCGCGACCTGCGGGAGCTCATGTCGTGGGTCAAGAGTCACGATGACGACTACGTCGAAGGCACTGCCGCCCGCTGAAACTCCTCTTTCAGTCGGGAAGCGAACGCGGCGGTGCGTGCCTCGCATCGGCGGGGCTAAGAATCGTGAATCCTGACCGCTGGCAGACCGTACAACTCCGCCCGCTCTCCCTAACCCCCGCCGATGCGAGGCACGCACCACCAAGTGAGCGCCGCGGTCAGCGGGACTTGATCACCATTCCGATGATGCGGGTGCCGTCCTTGCGAACGCCGGTGCCGACCAAGTAGAGGCGGCTGCTCGGCTCCTCGGACTCGCTGAAGACGTCATCATTTGCCATGACGCAGGTCTTGCGGATTCCCTTGGCGCCCAGTGGGGATGGAAGCTCGGAGATGCAGTCGCCGAAGGCCTGGTTGAGGCTGGTCAGTGCTTGATCGGCTGAGTCCAGCGGTACCTCGAGGATCGCCTCCATCTGGTAATCGTGAGTGGAGCGGTAGGTCCCGGTGACCACTGCGCTGTTGTCGGGAAGATCGACATCGGCAAAGTACTCGACGTCGGCGAGGGTCATGGGCGAGCATGTGTAGCCGGTGAAATCGTTCTTACACATCGAGCCCCGATCGGTGTGGAACGTGAAGTAGGGGACACCCCAAACCCCGGCGTACTGGGTAAGAATCGCAAGCGCAACTGCCACCGACCCGAGCATTAGGACTATGCCGCCGAGAACTCGTAGGGGCTTGTATCGGTGGTCGTTTCCAGGCCGAGAACCTCTCCTGGCCATAGCCAAAGGATGCCCGACCGGGCAGCCGAGGTATACGAAATTAAGGCATCAATCCGATCACAATGGCGGCACCGCAATCCCGCTATCTCTTGACGGCGATCACCACTGACGTGTCCTCGGCAACCATCACATCAACGCTGGTGAAGCGCTCATCGGAAAGCCAATCCAGACGCAAGGAATCCACTCGACCGCCCTCGACCGGCGGCCAAGTTGGGCACGGCGTGAAGTCGTCCAACACGATCATGCCGCCTTGCTCGAGCAGCTCAACGATCTTCTCGCGCGGCCAGCCCTTCGCGCTGGTGGCATCCATGAAGATCAACGAGAAAGGGGCATGCTCGGCCAGACTGCTCCAGTCCGCGTGCATGACGTCGATGTCGTCACCGGCGAACATATCCATCACACCGTGCGCCAGCTCTGGGTCGAGCTCGGCGGTGATCACTCGCGTATTCTTTGGCGCTCCGCTACGCAGCCATGCGGCACCAACTCCGCAGCCGGTACCGCATTCGGCGATCGTTCCGGTCCGAGTCGCTGCCAAAGCGGCCAACAGCCGGCCGGTCTCGGTACGCGACGCCTGCACGTAACCGCGCTCCAACGACATTCGCAGGGCCCTGATCACAAGCTCTGGTAGGTCGGGAGGAGCGCTCACTTCAACAGTGTGCCAGCGACCCATATCGCAGTTCCACAATGTGGAACATCTCAGCTAAATGGATGGGCACCAGATAGTTGGACGCCCTACTATTTTCTTAGTCCCAATCCAGCAACTCACGAGAAAAGCTGCTCATGTACGACATGTATCCAGACGCATGGACGATCGGAACTGATCGCCAGCATCAGGTACCCGCCGCCCAACCGCGTCGCCGGGCCCGTAAGGAACACTCGGTCGTACCTGCAATTCTCAAGGCCCGGACCCCCAAGATAGCCAACGCTGGCTGACGTTCCATCGAGCTGCGCGTGTCGCAACTGCGGTCAGACGGATCCGTCGAACCTCCACATGATCTAGACAGCCGAGGCGATAGCCTCACCGATCTCGCTTGTCGTTCGGGTCTGACTGGGCGTACGCGCGCCGATGTCCGCGATCACCGCTCTTTCGATCCGTGCCGCTTCCTCGGAGAGACCACAGTGATTCAGCAACAGTGCGACCGAGAGAATCGTCGCGGTCGGATCAGCGATGCCCTGGCCGGCGATGTCAGGCGCCGACCCGTGTACCGGCTCGAACATCGATGGAAAGCGACGATCAGGGTTGATATTGCCGCTGGCGGCAAGGCCGATTCCACCAGTGACCGCGGCGGCGAGGTCGGTCAGGATGTCACCAAACAGGTTGTCGGTCACGATGATGTCAAAGCGCGCGGGATCGGTGACGAGGAAGATCGTCGCAGCGTCGACGTGCATGTAGTCGGTGGTGACGCCCGGATATTCCGTGGCGACCGCATTGAAGATGCGGTTCCACAGCCCACCGGCGTTGACGAGCACGTTGTGCTTGTGGACCAAGGTGATCTTGTTGCGGCGGGTGGTCGCGCGATCGAAAGCGTCGCGGATGACTCGTTCCACCCCGTACGCCGTGTTGATGCTCACTTCCGTTGCAATCTCGTGGGGGGTGCCGGTCCGCACCAGGCCGCCATTGCCGCAGTACAGGCCCTCAGTGCCCTCGCGAACGACCACAAAGTCGATGACCTTGTCCGCGATCACCTGCTCGGACAGTGGGGTCGGAACGCCGGGATACAGCCGGCTGGGCCGGAGGTTGACGTAATGATCGAAGGCAAATCGCAGCTTGAGCAGCAGGCCACGCTCCAGCAGACCGCTCGGCACATCCACCGCCCCGGGAGCGGCGCCCACGGCTCCGAACAAGATCACGTCGGTAGCGGCGAGCTCGGCCAGCACGGAGTCGGGGAGGACTTCGCCGGTGCGCTGCCAGCGGCTTGCTCCGAGGTCATAGGCCGTCGGTGTGAAGACGCTCGGGCCCGCGACCGCATTGAGTACCTTGAGTCCCTCGCTGACCACCTCTGGTCCGATGCCGTCCCCGCCAATGACGGCCAGGTTGAAGGACCGGTCAGCCTGTGGACGAAGATCGTTACCAGTTGCCGTAGTCGTGTGGGTCACCGGCGCATCGTAGCCGTGGGGATGGCCTTCGGCGATGAGATCTCAGAGAGGTGGCGGTAGCGTGACCGCCAGCAACACGGTGCGGACGCCACGCCGACACCACTAGCGAAAGCGACAGATGTGAGCCTTCTTTTCGAACTCCGTGCCAACCCCAAGCCGCACAGCGAAAGCGAACGCGACGCCATTCTGGCCGAGCCCGGTTTCGGCATGCACTTCACCGACCACATGGCAGTGGCAACCTGGACGGCTGCTGATGGCTGGCACGACTCGGCGATCGTGCCGTACGGGCCATTCTCACTGGATCCGGCAACTGCGGTGCTGCACTATGCCCAGGAGGTCTTCGAGGGGCTCAAGGCGTACCGGCACGACGATGGCACTATCTGGACTTTCCGCGCCGACAAGAACGCCGACCGGATGATCCGCTCAGCTCAGCGGCTCGCTCTGCCGTCGCTGGATGCCGAAGACTTTCTCTGCAGCATTGAAGAGCTGGTCGCCGCTGATGTCGCCTGGGTGCCAACGGCACCGGAGCAGAGCTTGTATCTGCGACCGTTCATGTTCGCAACGGAGGCCTTTCTCGGCGTCCGCGCCGCGAAGCGAGTTACCTACTGCTGTATCGCCAGCCCAGCTGGCCCCTACTTCGCCTCCGGCGTCAGGCCGGTGGCCATCTGGATCTCGACCATCTATTCACGTGCAGCGCCTGGCGGCACTGGCGCGGCGAAATGCGGCGGCAACTACGCGGCAAGCTTGATCGCCCAGCAGGAGGCGGCTGGCCAGGGATGTGACCAGGTGATGTTCGCAGATGCCGCAGAGCATTGCTGGTTGGAAGAGCTTGGCGGCATGAACGTCTACCTGGTCACGACCGACAATGAACTGATCACCCCGGAACTCACCGGGTCCATCCTCGAAGGGGTCACCCGCGACTCGATCTTGACTCTGGCACCCGAGTTTGGCCTGACCCCGGTTGAGCGCCAGATCGCCATCGACGAGCTGTTGGATGGTGTGGGCTCGGGGAAGGTGACTGAGCTGTTCGCCTGCGGGACGGCCGCGGTGGTCACTCCCATTGGCATGTTGAAGAACGACGCCGGCAGCTACCAGGTCGGTTCTGGGGAGAGTGGCGAGGCGACGCTGGCAATTCGGCAGAAGCTGCTGGACATCCAGTACGGTCGCGCGGAGGACACCCACGGCTGGCTCCGCCGGATCCTTTAACCCGGTGACTTGTGAGGATCTTGCCTAAGCCGGTAAGGCGGCTGGCAATTTGGCGAGATCTAGGGAACACTGTGGCACATGCGGTTTCTGGTGGTGATTATTTGATAGCGCGCTGAACGTCGTCAGCGCGCGACCTCCTGTGTGTACACGGGAGGTTTTTTCATGCCAGGAAATGCCAGGACACCCGACCATCGACCTGAGGATCCGAATGTCTGCCCAGCCAAGGCCCAAGCCGGCCGAGTTTCACGTCTTCGACACCACCCTGCGTGACGGCTCGCAGCAGGAAGGCATCAACCTGTCGGTTGCCGACAAGTTGGCGATTGCGGCCATGCTCGACGAGCTAGGGGTCGGATTCATTGAGGGCGGTTGGCCGGGTGCCAATCCGACCGACACCGCGTTCTTCGACGCGATGTCGGACGGAGCACTGACTCTGAAGAATGCTCAGCTGGTGTCCTTTGGCTTTACCCGGCGCGTGGGCATGATGGCAGCCGACGACCCATTGACCGCGGCGCTTCGCAACGCCCGCGCCCCCATCGCGTGCATCGTGGCCAAGAGCCATGACCGTCATGTGGAGCAGGCGCTGCGCACCACGCTGTCGGAAAACCTGGCGATGATCACCGACACCGTACGGCATTTGCGGTCTGAGGGTCAGCGGGTCTTCGTCGACTGCGAGCACTTCTTTGACGGATACCGGGAGAACCCCGGGTACGCCTTGGAAGTGGTGCGCACCGCAGCCGAGGCAGGCGCTGAAGTCGTTGTGCTCTGCGACACCAACGGCGGCATGCTCCCGCCATGGATCGGCGAGATCGTGACGGCCGTAAACGAGACCGGCGTTCCGCTGGGCATTCACACCCACAACGACGCAGGCTGCGCTGTCGCCAACACGCTGGCAGCGGTGGACGCCGGGGTTATGCACGTCCAGGGAACCGTGAACGGCTATGGCGAGCGCACCGGCAATGCCGAGTTGCTCTCGATAGTCGCCAACCTCGAGCTTAAGTACGGCTGGCCGCTGCTTCCGGCCGGCTCGCTGCGGGAGGCAACCCGCCTCGCGCACGCAATCGCAGAGGTGACGAACGTGCCACCGAGCGCTCGTCAGCCTTATGTTGGTCTGTCGTCCTTCGCCCACAAGGCAGGGCTGCATGCCAGCGCGATCAAAGTGGATCCCAACCTCTACCAGCACATCGACCCTGCCCTGGTCGGCAATGACATGCGGATGCTGGTCTCCCACATGGCGGGTCGGGCAAACGTCCAGATCAAGGGAGAGGAGCTGGGATTCGACCTATCCGACCGCGAGCTCGCGGCACGGATCACCGACCGGGTGAAAGACGCCGAAGCAGCCGGGTACACCTACGAGGCGGCGGACGCGAGCTTCGAGCTGCTGTTGCGCCGTGAGCTCGGGCAGCTGCCTGAGTTCTTCGGGGTGCACTCCTGGCGCGTCTTCACCCAGTCGACGCATGGCCAAGAGACCGACACTGAATGCACCGTGCGGCTGACGGCCAGGGGCCAGAGCCAGCGCGTGGTCGGGGAGGGCAATGGCCCGGTCAATGCCCTTGATCACGCAATTCGTAAGGCACTGCTCTCCGCGTACCCTGCGGTCGCGAAGTTCGAGCTCATGGACTACAAGGTGCGGATCCTTGACCAAGGTCATGGGACCGACGCGACCGTACGAGTGCTCATCGAGACCACCGACGGCCTCAGCGCCTGGACAACGGTCGGAGTCGGCCAGAACATCATCGAGGCCTCCTGGGAGGCCCTTTGCGAGGCGTACCTTTACGGCTTGATCCACACTGACGATGCATCCGAGCTGTCAGCAGCTGAGCTGGCGATGGCCCACTGAGAGGTCGACAAGCTCGCTATCTAGGCGATTCGATCGAGGATGAGGGGGCGTTCTTCAGGTGCAGCGTCGCCGATGGCGTACGCGCCTTGGAGTGCCTCGCGCGCCCGGGCGAACCGCTCTGGCGTGTCGGTGTGCAACGTGATCAGCGGCTGACCAGCACGTATCCGCATGCCGGGCTTGGCATGCAGTACGACTCCGGCTCCTGATTGCACGGCATGCTCCTTGCGCGCGCGGCCAGCTCCCAGCCGCCACGCGGCCTCGCCAACAGCCCGCGCATCGAGGGACTGCAGTACCCCATCCTGCTCAGCAGTGATCACATCGGTTTCCCGCGCGACTGGGAGATCGGCATCGGGATCTCCGTCCTGCGCCTTGATCATGGATCGCCAAATGTCCATGGCGGCACCGGAAGCGAGCCGGTCGGCAGGATCATGATCATCGCGGCCAACGGCCGCGATCATCTCGCGCGCCAGAGCAACTGTCAGCTCGATCACGTCCGGAGGCCCGCCGCCTTGCAGCACCTCGACCGATTCTGCAACTTCCAAGGCGTTTCCAGCAGTGAGTCCCAACGGAACCGACATATCGGTAAGGAGCGCAGCTGTAGTCAGACCTTCGGCTCGACCGAGCTCCACCATGGTCTGCGCCAGCTCACGCGCGGAATCGAGGGTCTTCATGAATGCGCCCGAGCCGACCTTGACGTCCAGCACCAAGGCGCCGGCGCCTTCAGCGATCTTCTTGCTCATGATCGATGAGGCAATCAATGGGATGGACTCAACGGTTCCGGTCACGTCTCGCAGCGCGTAAAGCTTCTTGTCGGCCGGCACAAGCCCAGGCCCTGCTGCGCAGATCACCGCGCCTACCTCCTCAAGCTGGCGCAGCATCTCCTCGTTGGTCAGAGAAGCCCGCCAGCCGGGAATGGATTCAAGCTTGTCCAGCGTGCCGCCGGTGTGACCGAGTCCCCGACCAGACAGTTGCGGCACCGCGACCCCATAGGAAGCAACGAGTGGAACCAACGGCAGCGTGATCTTGTCTCCGACGCCGCCGGTGGAGTGCTTGTCGACAGTCGGCTTGGAGAGGCTGGTGAAGTCGAGCCGCTCACCTGAGTTGATCATGGCCGAGGTCCAGCGGTTCAGCTCCCGTCGGCTCAATCCGCAAAACCGCACGGCCATGGCGAAGGCCGCCATCTGTTCGTCAGCGATCTCCTCAGCCGTATACGCAGCGATCAACCAATCGATTTGAGTATCGCTCAGCTCCGTGCCGTCGCACTTCATGCGGATGAGATCGACAACGTGGAACGGAGCGTGCGATGAGCTCGGGGCTGTCACCATGCCGGATAGGCTACTTCGGTGCGCATCGCCCGTTTCGCCGCTGGCCGGGACCCGCAGTACGGCGTCGTGGAGCTCGCTGAGGACGGTGGGCCCCACCCCGACACGGTCTCGGTGTTGACCGGCGATCCGATCGCGATGTCGGTTCAGCTGACGGGGGAGCGTAAGGAGCTCAACAGCGTTCGCCTGCTCGCCCCGGTTATCCCGCGAAGCAAGATTGTCGCCGTCGGCCGCAACTACGCCGCGCACGCAGCCGAGATGGGCAACGAAGTGCCGAAGACCCCGCTCACCTTCTTCAAGCCGAACACGTCGGTGATCGGGCCAGGAGAGCCCATCATCTACCCCGTCGCAAGTCGCGAAGTGAGCTTCGAGGGCGAGCTTGCACTGGTGATCGGCCGCATCTGCAAGGAAGTGCCGGTTTCGCGCGTGCCTGAAGTGATCTTCGGCTACACCGTCGCCAACGACGTCACCGCGCGCGACCTGCAAAGAAGCGACGGCCAATGGGCCCGGGCTAAGGGCTACGACACGTTCTGCCCGCTCGGGCCGTGGATTACGACGCATCAGCGGCTCGAGGAGGCTGCCGCCCTCGCCATTCGCACCACCTTGGATGGCGAGCTGCGCCAGGACGGCAATACCAAAGACATGATCTTGACCATCCCTGAGCTAGTGGCCTACATCTCCTCATACACCACCCTGCTGCCAGGTGATGTGATCTTGACCGGTACGCCATCGGGCGTAGGGCCTATGCTGCCCGGGCAAGAAGTCAGCGTCGAGATCGAGGGCATCGGCACCCTCACCAACCCAGTCGCTGGCACACGGCCTGATGAGGCATCGAAACAGGCGGAGCAGTGACCGAGGGCGAGACCAAGGCCCGAGACGACTCGGCTGTGCTAGGGGATCTGGCGCCCCACCAGGTGCGAGTGCGGTTTCCTCCCTCGCCGACTGGCAACCTGCATGTCGGGAACGTACGCAGCGCGCTCTTCAACTGGGTCTTCGCCAGGCACTACGGCGGGACCTTTGTGCTCCGCGTGGAGGACACCGACGCGGGACGGAACCTTGAGGAGTCATACCAGGTCCTCTACGACTCACTTACCTGGCTGGGTCTGACGTGGGACGAGGGGCCACGGGTCGGCGGTCCGTACGGTCCCTACATCCAGACTGAGCGTGGCGACACCTATCGCGACGTTGTCGACAAGCTGCGCGCGGCCAAGTTGGCGTACCGCTGCTATTGCACGCGGCAGGAGATCGAAGCTCGGGAAGCGGCGCGACCAGCCGGCGCGCCGTCCGGTTACGACGGCTTTTGCCGCGACCTCAGCGAGCAGCGGATCGCCGAGCTGGAAGCGAGGTCGACTCCATCAGTGATCCGGATGCGGGTGCCTGATGCAGACATCGCGTTCGATGACCTGGTTCGTGGGCCGGTGCGTTTCGCGGCCGCCCACGTGCCGGACTACGTCATCGTGCGCGCCAATGGCGAACCGCTCTACACGCTCGTCAACCCAGTGGACGACTCGCTGATGGAAATCACTCACGTGCTCCGAGGCGAGGATCTGCTGCCGTCCACTCCCCGCCAAATCGTGCTCTACGACGCGCTCAAGCAGATTGGAGTCGGCAGTGGGCGTACCCCGGCTTTCGGTCACTTGCCGACCGTGCTCGGCGAGGGCAACCGGCGGCTCTCCAAGCGCGACAAGGGATCCGGCCTCGCCGAATACCAGCAGAAGGGCTACTTGCCGGAAGGCCTGCTGAACTATCTGGCCCTCTTAGGATGGGGCATCGCTGAGGACCGCGACGTCTTTACCATCGCTGAGATGGTCGAGGCCTTCGACATCCGACGGGTCAACGCGAGCCCCGCGCGTTTCGATCCCAAGAAGTGCGAGGCCATCAACGCTGCGCACATTCGGCTGCTTTCCCCAGATGAGCTGACCGAGAATCTGGTGCCGTTCCTGGCCGCAGCCGGCTTGATCAACGAGCCACCGCTGCCTGCGGAGCGGGACAAGCTCGCAGCAGCCACGCCGTTGATCCAGGAGCGCATCAACACCCTCTCCGAGACAGTCGGACTGCTGGCTTTCTTGTTCCTCCCCGATGACAAGATCACAATTGCCCCCGATGCTGGGCTCTCGGCTGACTCGATACCGACGCTGACGGCGGCTTACGAGGCGCTGGCTGCCGTCAAGGATTTCGATCATGGCGCTGTTGAGTCGGCATTGCGAACGGCGCTTGTCGACAATCTGGGGCTGAAACCACGGCACGCTTTTGGGCCGGTGCGGGCAGCAGTCACCGGGAGCCGGATCTCACCGCCGCTGTTCGAGTCGATCGAGTTGCTCGGCCGGCAGTCCACACTTGCACGGATCGCTGCTGCCTTGACCGAACTTGGGGAGCCGGCGTTCGCCGGATCCGGCCAGACGCCCGGCAGCGCGCCCGTTTCGACGCCGGGCGAGTGAGACCGTGACGAAGGAAAAGCGGCAGTCGGTCCCCCCGGGGACCGTTTCCAAAGCCCGAAGCAGGTCGGGAAATCCTGCAGTGCGGGCAGGTCAGGTCGAGCCAGTTGTTCCGAGTACCAAATCGCAGTCGGTTGGCCGGCCGCCGAAACCAGCTCCCGCGCCGGTTGACGAGCAAGGTGAACTTCCTCCTGACGGCGCCGCGTATCCGCAGATTCTGCGTGGTGAATCGTACGTGTGGTGGCGTTCGGTGCTGGGCGTGGTCTTCGGTCTTTCACTGTTCGTGCTCCTCAACATGGTGGTGAGCCGGGCTCTCGTGACCGTGTTCTGGGCGACGACCGCTGGCGATCGCGACTCCCGGGAGTATTTTGCGAGCGCGTTTGCATTTGAACTGCCGATCGGCATGCTGGCGGTGAACCTTGGGCTCGCCACATTGATCCCGATCTCTTGGGGCCTGATGGCCGCGGTCCATCACATGCGGCCAGGCTGGCTCTCCTCCGTTCAGCCGCGGATCCGCTGGCGCTATCTGTTCGGATGTGTGGCGATCGCGGCCGTCGTACTGAACGGCATGATGCTGCTCTCCACCGCTGTTGGTGAACCTCTGTCTCTCCATCCTCAGCAGGGTTTCTGGGGCTTCCTCGCGGTCATCTTGCTCACCTCGCCAATCCAGGCAGCAGCTGAGGAGATCTTCTTCCGCGGCTACTTGCTGCAGGCGCTCGGCAGCCTGGTCGCTAAGCCGTGGTTCGGCATCATCGTCTCCTCGTTGGTCTTCGCTTTGCTGCACCCCACCCAAAACCTGCCGCTGTTTGCTGACAGGCTTGCTTTCGGCCTGCTGGCCGCGCTTCTTGTTTGGCGCACCGGCGGCCTGGAAGCTGGCATTGCGGCACATGTGATCAACAACGTGTTCGCGTACCTGATCGCCGGGCTGACGACCTCGGTTGCCACACTCAAGGCGCTTGAGGGAATCGGCTGGGTCGACGCCGCGTTTGATGTGGGAGGCTTCGCTATCTTCGCAGTGCTGGCGTACGGCCTGTCACGTCTGATGAAGCTTCGAACCCACGTCCAGCTCCCCTGAGCCGCCACCGTCGAGGAGTTGTCCTCGGTGGAAAGCGGTTTGGGGCCGAAACTCGGCTTACAGTAAAGTTTGTCCTTGCGCCAAGGCCGGTGCGACCAGCCCGGCCGAGACGGTTTTGGGGTATAGGGTAATTGGCAGCCCGACTGATTCTGGTTCAGTTAGTCTAGGTTCGAGTCCTAGTACCCCAGCGACGCACGAGCTTCTGATTCGCTGTACCACAAGGGGGATTGGTAGGCTTCCGCGGTCTGAAGAATGATGATCATCGGCTAGGGCCCCGTTGTGTAGCGGCCTAGCACGCCGCCCTCTCAAGGCGGTAGCGCGGGTTCGAATCCCGTCGGGGCTACCAGACAAACCGCCGCTGACCAGGCCTGCTACCGCCACCAGCCAGCCAGCATCTCCTCCGGTCGCCCGTCAGGGACGCGCGAGGGACGCAGGAACTCCAGCCAGTGCGGCCTTCGGCAGAGCTCCAGATCAGCCGACTTCGCTTGCCCAACATGGGCTCGAGTGCTGGTAGCGCTCTTGGGTTTCGGGGTTTTCGCGATGTTCCCAGTTGTGCAACCGGAGTGTACGAACAAGTGTTTTAAGCCTCAGTAGACGAGGCACCTGCTCTCCGCAGCATGAAGTCGACCATGAGGTCTTGTGCGGCCTCGACCATGTGGTCGCCGTTGGCCGTCTTGGAGCCGGCGGCCTGTGCGGCCTCGAGGAACGGGGTCACGCCGTGCCCGGCGATCACATCGCCCACGAACATGGACGAGCTGAGTAGTGCGGCGTCCACCGGGAGCGGGTCTTCCTCCTCCATGCCCATGGGGCTCGCGTTGCACACCAGATCGCAGCCGGTGGGATCCGGCGGCCCGGCGCTCACCCGCCCTTGACCGAGGTCCGAGAGCAGATCGACAAGTGTGGCGACCCGCGACTCGTCGGCGTCGTGGATGACAAGTTCGCGGACCCCCGCCTGTAGAAGCTCGATGGCGATTGCGCTGCCCGCGCCGCCGGCGCCGACGAGGAGTGCCCGCGCGCCCTCCGGCTGGGCTCCATGCTCCTTCTGCGCCGTCACGAAGGCGAGTCCATCGAGCATGTCGCCGTGCCACGTACCGTCGCGATTGCGGCGGACAACGCTCACGACTTGGAGCATCTTGGCTCGTTCGGAACTTGTGGCGCACTGGGTGAAGGCAGTGAACTTGTGCGGCATTGTGACGAGGATCCCGTCCACGTTTAGCGAGGCCGTGAGGCCCGCCATGACGGTGTCGAGGTCTCGTTCGGGCACCTGCAGCGGCACGCATATGCCGTTGTAGCCGCGCTCCTCGAACGTGCGAGTAAGGCGCTGCGGGGACTCGACGTACTTGATGGGGTCACCGATGATCGGGAACAGCCGCGTAGCGCCACTGAGATGATCGGGCATGTCGATTCTCTTGCCTTTCCCATTGCTCGATTCGCTTCGATCAAACACGTCAAGTAGTCGGAGGCTCCGGGGGCTCCTCACGCGCAGGTCGCAGAAGATGCGGATGATGGGTCGGTGGGCTTCAAGATCATCGGATGGGGTCGGTTCTCGACCCTGACGTCGCCCGGACCGTCGAGCATGGTGGCCTTCATCGGATATGTGTCCTTTCAAGAAATGGTGGGTTGCAGCTGGAGGGTCGTCTCGGCGACGGTGTCTGAGATCATCGGCCGGACGAGGCTGCTGTACCGGCCATACTTGGCGCGGTAGGCCTCATCGACCTGCGTGCGGACGGTGGGATCGGCCGCGGTGAACCGGACCGCATGGTCGACGCCGCCGACACTTATTCGTCCGCTGCCATTGCGCCGGGCGCGGCGATACCAGCTGCCGGAGGGACCGCGGTAGGACCTGACATACAGACCGTCATCGACGCGGACCACCCAGATCGGCACGGCCCGGCCGGGGGTGCGGTCGGAGCGGTCGGGGGCAATGTGGATCTCGTCTGCTGTTCCGATCGTCGTCAGCTCGCTGTCGCTCCATCCACTCATCAGTCGATCTCCTCTTCGCCGGTGCCAGCCGGTGACGCCGGCCGCACCAGCCACTTAACCCGCTCAACACAAAAGAGTGGGAGTTACTGCTGTTAGGGGTACTGGCAGTGACTCCCGCAACCGAGGAATCAGGTCGTAGCGTCGAGGACATGGACAACCGGACCGAGGTACGCGACTTTCTGGCATCCCGCCGGGCTCGGCTGAGTCCGGAACAGGCGGGGCTTACGAGTTACGGTTCCCGCCGGGTGCCGGGCTTGCGCCGAGCTGAGGTCGCTCAGCTGGCCGGGGTGAGCATCGAGTACTACACCCGGTTGGAGCGGGGCAATCTGAGTGGCGTGTCGGAGGCGGTGTTGGACTCGCTGGTCGCCGCGCTGCAGCTGGACGAGTCCGAGCGGGCATACCTGTTCGACCTGGCCAAAGCCGCATCCGCGCCGAGCACACCTCGGCGGCCGCGGATGGCCACGGCCCAGGAGGTGCGGCCGAGCATCCAACGACTGCTGGATGCAATGACCGGGATCCCGGCGTTTGTTCGCAACGGCCGACTGGACGTCCTCGCGGTCAACGCGATGGGCCGCGCCCTGTACAGCCAGGCGTTCGACAGTCCGGGGCGGCCGGTAAACCTGGCCCGGTTCGTCTTTCTCGATCCGCAGGCGCACCTGCTGCACCCGAACTGGTCGGACTCGGCTAACACGAGCGTATCGATCCTGCGCACCGAGGCTGGCCGGAATCCGTACGACAAGGGCCTGACCGACCTGGTCGGGGAGCTGTCCACGCGCAGCGAGGAGTTCCGGACCCGATGGGCCGCGCACAACGTCCGGTTGCACCGGTCGGGGACCAAGCACTTCCACCACCCGGCGGTCGGCGACCTGCATCTAAGCTTCGACGCGCTCGAGCTGCCCGGCGAGCCGGGCCTGACCCTGACCGCGTACAGCGCAGAGCCCGGTACCCCATCGGCCGACAACCTGGCTTTGCTGGCTAGCTGGGCCGCGACAAACGTCGAGGCAGCGCCGGCCTAGACCAGCGCGAACGGCCACTGACCGCCACCCCGCCGAGGAAAGATGATCATGGAACTGCGACCTGTCAGCGCGACCGCCAAGGCGCCGGCCAGCAATTTCACCGGCGACGTGTACCTGAATCCGATCTACCGTGGGGAGGAGCCGTCGCGGATGATCGTCAGCCTGGTTCGGTTCACTCCGGGCGCGCGCACCAACTGGCACTCCCACGCAGTCGGCCAGACCTTGCACGTCACCGACGGCGTAGGGCTGGTCGCCGCTCGGAACGGCACGGTGATCAGGATGCGAGCGGGGGACACCGTGTATACCCCGCCGGGTGAGGAGCATTGGCACGGTGGCACCGCCGACAACATGATGTGCCATCTCGCCATGCTGGAGGGCACCGAGAGCGGCGATGGCACGACCTGGCTCGAGCCGGTCACCGACGAGCAGTACGCGGCCGCCAACGAGTCCTGACTGCGGTCCTCATCCCTGCTGCACGCAACGCAGCCCCGATCTGAAAGGAAACCGATCATGACCACAGCGCAGGACAGTACGCCGAACAAGGAGCCGTCGGGGGCACAGAAGCTCATCGGTGACTTCGCGCCGAAGCTGGTCGAGCTCACCGACGACGTCTTGTTCGGCGACGTCTGGGCCCGACCCGAGCTGGCCCCGCGGGATCGCAGTCTGATCACCTGCGCGGCGTTGATCACCAACGGCAGCACCGAGCAGCTGCGTGCTCACCTCGGCATCGCCAAGACCAACGGCGTGACCGAGACCGAGCTGAAAGAGGTGATCATCCACCTCGCCTTCTACGCCGGCTGGCCGCGAGCCATGTCGGCGATCATGGTCGCGAAAGAGGTCTTCGCCGCCTGAGTCCCGACCTATCCGATCAGCTTGTCAGTCGCCGCAGCACGAAGGGCTCACCGGGCGCCAGGACCTGAATGCGTTCCGGGTTCTCGACCCGCTCTGGCAAAGAGTCCGGGTCGGCATTGAACGGCGCGAAATCGGGAGCATCCACGCTGCCCCAGTGGTACAGCAGCAATGGGGTGTGTGTGGGTAGGCGTTAGCCATCGCGATCGCACCGTCGAGCCCGAAGTGCCACACGCTGTCGGAGAAGTCGAACAGCATGGCATCGGGGGGTCGGCATACGCAGGTGATGGTCGGGGATGAGCCGTGAATCGCCCGGCGCCCAGATGGTGCCGTCTGGGGTCTCGATCCAAAACCCGCAAGCGTCCTCCGGCTGGAAGATGCGGTCGCTGGCGCCTGGGGATGCGTTTTGCCACGCGTGGTCGGCCGGAGTGACCTCCACGCCGACCGGCCCGACCGCGAAATGCTCGCCGACGTCGTGACCGTACGCCGAGAAGCCTTGCTGCTTCATCAGCGAAGCCACGTACTGCGTCGAGTGATCTCCATGATCAATATCTCCTGTGTTGATGTTGTTGTGGTGCGAGACAACAGAGGGTTCACCACCAGTAGGGGGCCTGCGGTGCGTACGGCTCCTCGAGCTGCCGGATCTCGTCCTCGGTCAAGGTGATCTCGACCGCGGCGGCGGCGTCCGCGAGGTGGTGCGGCTTGGTGGCTCCGACGATCGGCGCCGACACGACAGGCATGGCCAGCAGCCAGGCCAGCGCGACCTGCGACATCGGATGCCCCGCGACTCGGCAACGCGCTGGACCGAGTCGACGACCGGTTGGTCGACGTCCAGGTCGAACGACTTCGCCACCACATCGACGGCCGACCGATCGGTCTGAGTGCCCCAGGGGCGGGTGAGCCTGCCCTTGCCCTGCGGTGAGTACGGGACGCAGCCGACGCCCATGTCGGCGCACATGGGCAGCATCTCGCGTTCCTCCTCGCGCTTGATCAGGTTGTACTGGTCCTGCATCGCGACGAACCGGGTCCAGCCGTTGAGGTCAGCGGCGTGCTGCATCTTGGCGAACTGCCAGGCGTTCATCGACGACGCGCCCAGATAGCGGACCTTCCCAGCCTTGACGACGTCGTGCAACGTGTATGCCGGTTTGCCTGTCGATTGTTCGCCGGTGCCGCCCAACGGTGCTGCGTAGGCCAGAGAGGTGAACATGATCATGCATCCCGAGGTTGAAGATCTTTTCCGTGCGCGCAGCTTCGCGATCATCCGGCAATTCCTGCTTGGTGATCTTGAGGCTGTTCTCGCCCTCGTCCGTCAAGATCAACCGGCCCGCGAGCATCAATAGACCCGCCTCGATGAGCTACTCGCCTCGGCGGACTGCTCCAGCGAACCACCAACCCGCTATGGTTCCGGCGCACGCTACGCGGATGTCGTCACGGCCCTGAGCCACCTCGCGGAGCTGATCAATCAAGGGTCGGAGTTCGGGCCGATTCGCGGTGTGAAGGGCTTCGCCGTGGAGCTCGGAGCTGAGGATCTGGTCTTCGGTCGATATGCCCCAAGTTTGTCGGTCCACGGCCCACGCAAGAGCGAGCCATCTGCGAGAGTTCTACCGCCAGGCCAACGCAGGAGAAAGGAAGGAAGTGGCCGATGACCGAAAACACTGAGAACGGCGCAGCCAAACCGTCCGGCCCGATCGAGGTCTGGATCAGGCAGAAGAAGGCGACCGGCTTCACCTGCATGATCGTCTACGATGACGAGTCCACCTATGAATTCGACCTTGTGTCGCGAACGCTGGCCGCTGCCCAGCAGGAGGTAACCGGGCAGTTGATGCCCGGCGGCTATCAGGCGGCCGGTGGATGGAGTCCGGTCGAAACATCGCGAACATTCCTGCCTGGGGAACCTCGGCGCGGCAAGCCTCTGCCCCGACGTCGTGTACTTAACACTTCGCGGGAGTGGGGTAGGTAGCCATTGCCGATGACCTCCGTGGTGGCGCCTTCGCGATCGTCCGGGCGTATCTGCGTAGCGATCTTGAGGCCCTTGACCCCCTGGTCGACGACGACGATGCGGGTGAGTTGCTGGTCATGGTGACCCGAGGGTTCTGACCGGTGCGCTGCTACGACTGGTCAGCGTGGAAGAGCTCAGCAGGTCAGCGTCGAAGAACCGCCACCTATCGCGGAGACAACCTGACACACAGGCTGCGCCGATCGAGCGCCCGGCCTGACAGACTGGTGGTACCCGCCTCGTCTCCGTTGCGACCGACCCCTCGTCTTTCGGCTTCACCGCCGGCTTCCCGATGCAGCATCGGAGCCGAGCCGGGCGCCGACATCCGCTTGACCGTTCTCGTCGCCCCCTCACCATCACCTGGCGACTCGCCGCTCTCCGGCGCGGCTGGAACGCGCCGCAATCAACCAAAGCTAAGCGATCACCCGAAGAGCGAGCCGATGGTGTGCAGGATATCGCTGTAGAACGTGCCGCTGATCTCGCGGAACAGCGCGAACGGGGAGTCCGGGTCGCCGAAGAACGGCCGCAGCGTCCAGGCGAGCTGGGTGCCCACAAAGCCGAACAGCAGGATCCAGATATATACCAGCGCCATACTGGTGGGCCGCTCGGCGGGCACGGTTGCCGTCGGCGCCGCGGCGCGGCCCGGCCAGGGGCTCTCCGCAGGGGCAGCCGGGAGGGGGCCGTTGCCGTTTCCGGCGCCGACGAGGGCAAGCTCCCGGTCATAGGCCTCGACCGCCACCTCGGTGGTTTGCGCGACCTCGAGCGCTGCCGCGTGGTACGCGTTGAGGGCGGCCATGCCGCGGGTGAGGAACAGCAGTCCGATCACGGCGGTCAGCACCAGAATGCAGACGTTGAGTAATTTGAAGAATTCGTAGTTCTGCGCGGTGATCAGAAAGAACAGACTGATGGGCGCGAAGGCAAGAGTGAGCACCGAAATGACGGTTATCGACACCATGATGAGCGTGACCGCCTGCATCATCGACAGCCGGGCGCCGAAGACCAGATTGAACAGGTACAGGGTCGGTAGGCAGATGGCGAGCGTGGCCAGGAAGAGCAGCGGCAGCTTGACCATCGATGAGAGCGCCTGCCAGAAGCCGTTGGAGGCGCCCAGTACCAGGCCGAAGATGGCCAGACTGACGGCCGAACTCGTCAGCATCTGCAGGGTGAGGCCGCGCAGGTCGCGCTCGTCGTTGATCTGCCACCAGATTCCCTCGCGATCCCGCAGAATACGTTCGATGACGAGCAGATTCTGTCCTGGTGGATTTGCCATGGCCGGACGTTAGCATTCGGTCAGCAACCTGGTGATGAAACTGGATTAATCGGCCCGGGAGGGCGCGCTATGTCGACCGAGCAGAGCTTGCGGGCCTCTGACGACGACCGGGACCGGCTCGTCGAGCAGTTGCAGCTCCATACCGCGTCCGGGCGGCTGAGCCTGGACGAGTATGCCGAACGGGTGGACCGGGTGCTGGTCGCCCGGACCCACGGCGAGCTCGCGGCCGTCGTGCACGACCTGCCGGCCGAGTCCACAGTGGACGCAGCGCTCGACCACCGCGAGGGCGCACGACAACTGATCGTCGCGCTCCTGCTGGCGCTGCTCGTGCTGGCCGTGATCGGCGCGGCGGTGGCGGCGTTCCGCTGACCGCTGCCCTCGCGGGCCGCGAGAACCTTTCCGCAACCGGCCGTGTCACTAATTGATCTTGCTCGGAATGCATTCATGATCATTTGCGACGCGTATCCGCGCTCCGCTGCGAGCATCAACCGGTGGCTGTACGCAGCGCGAGCCAGCCTCGATCAGGTCTCAGCGGAAACCTCCTCAATTACCAAGCTGACATTCTCCATGCCCGCGCGTCGCTGGTTCTCAATATTGCCGCGGACATCGGTGGCGAACGCTTCGGCCGCGGCCCCATCTTCGAACACGATGAAGGTGTGCGCGCGTCTGCCGTCTTCACTACTTGTCCAGTACCCCTTCACCAGCCCGGGCAGCTCAGCGACTCCGCCCGCGATCCTGGCCAGTCCAGCCGTCTGGTCGGCGCGTTGCTGCGGATTCATCCGCCAATCCCCGATCACAGCGAACACTGCGACTCCTCTGCCATATCGCGGCTGGGCTAATCATGTCCTGCCCTCACCGTATCCAGGTTGGATCGTGGTTAGCGGGCTGACAGCCACTCGTTGATGATCTTGGCGTCCCGTCGCAGTGATGCCTCGATCGTGGTGGGTAAATGCTCGCGCGGAAACCATTCTGCCTAGGACGCGGGCGAGCGGGCATCTTGTGGCTCGAACGAGGAAGGCATGGGGAATGTCCGAACGATCCCCCGCCGAACGATCTGACAAGGCGCCGTTTGCCACTTCCGGACCTGCCGATCCGCGTGCACCTGAGCAACACTCGATTGGGCGCTCCGTCGTGCTCCATCTGCTGCCCGGGGGCGCTGATCACGCTCTTCTTCGCGCTCATCGCGCCGGTGGCCCGCGGCCTGGGTTTTCCCTCGTTGCTGGCGATCCTCCTTGCGATCCCTTTCGTGCTCATTCCCTTCGAGCTCGGCTACCTGTTGCGCGAGGGCAAGCGGCGCAACGGGCGGCTGTCGCTGGATGGTGTCGTCCTGTACCGCCAGCCGATCCCGTCCTGGCCATTCGCCCTCCTGGTCGTCGGGCTCTTCCTCTGGTCAGGCGTTGCCTTCGGCCTAGTCGCGTTGCTGGATGCGCCGCTGATCGAGGCGCTCTTCCGATGGCTACCTGACTGGTTCTTCCTAGACGAAGACCTCTCGGCCTACGCCCGGCCGGTGCTCCTCGCGACCTGGGTGCTGGGCTTCGTCGCCAACGGCCTCGCGGCGCCGATAGTCGAGGAGCTGTATTTCCGGGGCTACCTGCTTCCACGCGTCGCGCGATTCGGCGGGTGGGCGCCCCTCATCAACACCGTGCTCTTTTCGCTCTATCACCGCTTCACGCCCTGGCAGCTTCTAGGGCGGATCCTCGCGCTCCTGCCGATGGTGTATGCCGTCTGGTGGCGGCGGAACATCTACATCGGGATGGTGGTCCACTGCCTGGGCAACACTGTCACGATCCTCGCGCTCCTGCCGGCAATCCTGGCCTAACTGCCCGGCCAGCATCGCGGCCCCCACAGTCCGCTGGAATCTCGAAACCACTCGCCAAAGCTGGTTCATAGGCGCACATATGGGCAACAGACGAGACGGAAGCCGGATACTGAGGCGATGACGGAGGAGATCCTCCAGCGCCGCGACGACCGGGTGCTGACTCGCCTCGTCCAAACCTGCAATTTGACATATCTGCACTCGTGACTTCCGTCACTGCTCTCAGACGCCACACGTTGCGATCTTGCGGGGTGAGGCAAGCTTCGGGCACTTGGGCCACCGGCTGAACGCGCACGAGCGTCGGGTGCGTCGGGGTGCAACATTCTTGCCGTCTGGGCGCCCTCGGAGCGGCGCTAGTGACGGCTGCCGAATGCAACGAAACCACAGTCTGGGACGATGATGGGGTGTCGGTCAGCGTCGTCCGGAGTCCGATGCCAGTCTCCCCGGTCGACTTACGCAGGCGGTCCGTGAGGACGACTTGGCGGGCTGGCTTTGCTGCTGGAGGGCCGTACTGCAACGACATCCGCATACCTGCTGGTCCGGACTGAGGACGTGTTGTGAATCAGAGCCCAGGTCGTGCTGACTGGTGGAGACATGGCGGGCGTCGGCTTGGGATAGCGGCGCTGGTCTGGTTGCTGGTTGCGGCTTGCTCAGGCTCAAACTCGGACGGTGGCCCGTCGCTGGAAGCGAGCACGTCGGCGGCTGCGGTCGCACGGGACTATTGGCCGACGGCCGGCTGGCGCATCGCGGCGCCGCAAGACCATGGGATCGATCCGGCGGCGTTGGCAATGATCGAGGACCAGGTGGCCAAGGCTTATCCCCAGGTTCGCAGTGTCCTGATCGTGCGGCATGGCTATCTGCTCTACGAACACTACTGGCACGGTCTGGATCAGACTGACGGACATGAGGTCCGGTCGGTGACCAAGAGTGTCATCGGCGCGCTGATCGGGATCGCCATCGCCGAGGGGAAGATCAAGGGCCTGGACCAGACTGTTGGTGAGCTGCTGGCCGCCCAGCTTCCCAAAGACGCCGACCCCCGCTTCGCCGGGGTCACCGTTCAACAGTTGCTGACGATGACCTCCGGGCTGGCCGGCGACGAGGAATCGTTGGGCGGCGACCCGCGTATAGATGAAGCCACGTTGAAGAGTCCCGATTGGGTCCGGCACATTCTCAGCCGGCAGCTGGAGACTAAGCCAGGCACCCACTTTGCCTATAGCAACGATGGCGCTCACCTGCTGTCGGCGATCGTGGCCAACGTGTCGGGCCAATCCACCCTGGTGTTCGCCCGCGCCAAACTGTTCAATCCGCTCGGAATCCCGACCGACGGGGCATTTGAGCCGGTGCTGAGTGACCACATCGAGGCAGCGACGGTGGAGGCCTACGAGCGGGCCAGCGTCGCCTGGCCGGTCGACCCTCAGGGCTACCACGACGGAGCCGGCGGACTGCGGCTGCCCGCGCGGGACATGGCCAAATTCGGGTACTTGTACCTCAACGGCGGCCGATGGGACGGCAGCCAGCTGGTCCCGGGCGACTATGTGGCCGCCGCCACCTCGCCAGCGGGCTCCTCACCCAACCTCTCGAAGGGATATGGCTGGCTTTGGTGGGTCCCTACCGAAGGTGGCCACCACACCTTCTCCGCGCGCGGCTACGGCGGCCAGTTCGTCTACGTCGTCCCCGATCTGGACTTGGTAACCGTCGTCACCAGCGACCCCGAGAAAGAGGCCCTCAACCCCGAAATCCTGATCACGCAGACCATAATCCCGGCCGTCACTAATTGACTCTTGTCGACCTAGCCGCTGTCATCAGCCGGCCCAGTTCGCGGCCCTCATCCCCAGGTGCGCGAGTTCTTGCGAGACTGCGCTTTTGGCGAGACGGTGGACCTCAACGACCAAGCGATCATCCGAGCCGTGGCGACCAGCGTCGCGCAGTACGTCACGTCAAGACGTTCGCCTTTTGTGCTCAGTGCCTTGCTGTGCCTCTACCGTGGATCGATGGTGGATGTGGAGTACTGGCATGTGGACGTGTTCAGCCGTTACGCCTTCCAGGGCAACGGTTTGGTTGTCGTTCGGGACGATGTCGGGCTTTCGACCGCGGTCCAGCAGCAGCTGACCCGTGAGGTCCGCCAGTTCGAGACAGTGTTCATCAGTGGTGTCGATCTACTCGGTCGGACTGCGCGACTCAGGATCTTCACCGAGGACGAGGAACTCGGCTTCGCCGGTCATCCGGTGCTGGGCGTCGGCGCGGTGCTGCACTCCGAGCTGTCAGCAGCGGCTGCCGAGGAGACCTGGGCGTTGGAGCTGAGCTCGCGCATCGTCAGCGTGCTTACGCGAGGACGTGACGGCTGGATCGAGGCCTCGATGGATCAGGGACTCGCACGGTTCGGGATGAATGTTACGGGCGAGCTCAGCGACCGCTATCGACGAGCCCTCGGGCTGCCGCTCGCAGCTGTGCGCGCTGATCTGCCCATGCAGGTCGTCAGCACCGGCTTGCCGTACCTGATCGTCCCGGTACACGCCCAGGGTCTTGCGACTGCCCACATCGCGACTCCGGACTTCGAAGCGATCCTCGGTGCGAGTGGCGCCAAGTTCGTCTATGTGCTCGATCCCGCCACTCCCGAAGGGCGGACCTGGGACAACACCGGTCGGATCGAGGACGTTGCCACCGGAAGCGCGGCCGGCCCAGCGGCCGCCTACCTCATCGAGCATCGTGTGCATCCAGCGGGTGTGCCCCTGCGTCTCGCCCAAGGCCGCTTCACGGGTCGGCCCAGCACGATCGAGGTCAGACGTGAACCCGGCGACGGCCACTATTGGGTCGGCGGTCCGGTGGCCCCGGTGGCCAGCGGTCGCTTTCACGCACGACTGGCGGACTGACGCCTAGCCGACACAATCTCGGGATCAATGACCGATAGCACGAGCAAGCCCTTACGGCAGAGTTGGTGACGTCGACAAAGACTTCCCTCGGCGCTTGTCGCGTCGACATCGAGCGCCACAACGTCACTCCCGGAGCCTTCGGATGGCAGGTAGTCCAGACAGCCGACGGACCAGACTTCATCCGAGTTATCGACAACTAGGGCATGTAAAGGATCAACTGAAGCCGATCCGTCACGGTATACCGCGCCGTATTTGGAGCCGGTTCCGGTTCCGCCGACCCACTTGTGTAGTTGTGTCTTGAACAGACACCTTCCGGACCCCACACCATCGCCCACACCCCCACCAGGCAGTCTGCACCAACCCGTCCACCAGGGTTGCCCGTGTACGCGCGTGCGTACTAGACGCTATTCGCTGCCAAATAGCG
>CAWIZB010000006.1:0-118469 GCA_963840505.1 uncultured Actinomycetota bacterium | reverse complement strand
TGGCAACCGATGAGCCTTCAAGGATGACTCCAACCACTCAATCATTCTCGAGCCACCGTCTTCCCCGCGAACGTGTGTGCAGCTAGCCAGAAGCCGGGCGAGCGAGTGTTGGGTTATCGCGGAGCGCCTCCTTGGCGAAGCCCCGACCCCTGCGAATACGTCATTTCGGCTCCCTGGGGGGTATGATAGGCGATGCTCAATTCGCCAATGGTGGCGACAACTCGCGGCGACTCGTCCGTCTTCGCCTCGCCGGCGGCAGTCGCGCTGTCGTCACGTACTCGATCGCTTTCCTAGCCCTGGTTGCCATCCTCGTCTTGCCGCCAAATTCGTCGCCACCCGAGGCCGGTCGCGCGGATCCTTGAGCATTGGGAACACATCCTGTTCCCCCTTGTCCTGATTGGGGCTCGGTGTCGCGATCCTCAAAGAAGGCGGCGCGTTCGGCCTCTGAAGGGCGAGACGCCAGCCATGCGTACCGAAGGGACAGGAGTTTGATATCAGCACATGAGTCCAGGCAGCCCATATTTCGTTCGGCACCCACATAGCTTCATTGGAGCGCCTATGCCGCGGCGTGAAGGGTAATTGTGCCTGCCGTTCCGTCGACGGTGACGATCTGTCCGGTCAGCAGTTGGTGGGTGGCGTCGCCGGTGCCGACCACGGCGGGTAGTCCGTACTCGCGCGCTACCAGGGATGCATGTGCGGCCAGGGTGCCGCTGCTCGCACGGCGGCGGCGCGCGTGAAGGGCTGGCCGTCCAGGTCCGGCTCGTCGAGCGCACCGGCGGTCACCACGATTCCGGGTGGCGCCGCGAATCCGGCCGCCGACAACTCCGCAAGCGTCGCCGCCTTACCGCCCAGCATTGCCCGTGCCGCAACGCTTGCCTCGGCAAGGTGCACGATCGTTGAAGTGGCGTACATCGCTCACCCCTCATAGATAGTAATACAAACTATTGTGATGCTACTCTTCCATAGGTAGTGTTGCAAAGTATTGTGCCGCTACCTCTGCGAGGTGTCCTACGAAGGAGACCGCGGATGCTGCCGATGCGACCCTTGAGCTGCTGAAAGGCCACCTCGATATTGCACTGCTGTGGCCGTCCTAGAGGCCGGGCCGCAGCATGGATACGCGGTCATCGAGATCCTGCGCTCCGGCAGCGGCGGCGCGCTCGACCTGCCGACCGGCACCGTCTATCCGGCGCTGCACCGCCTGGAGCGGGCCGGGCTGATCGGCAGCGACTGGCAGACCGTCGGCGGACGCCGCCGCCGCGCCTACCAGCTGACTCCGTGCCCCAGGTCAAGCCGCGCTCGGTGAGCAGCGTGCCATCTGGGAACAGTTCTCCACCGCCGTCACCGCGGTCCTCGGCAGGCGGGCATGGCCGGCGACCACGTGACCACCCGCAGCCCGGGAAGCTACAACTCGACGCCTACTGCCGAGACCTCGCCGCCCGGCTGCGCGGGCCACGCCGTCGCCGCGAGCAGATCCTCGCCGAGCTCCGCGACGGCCTCGACCACGGCGTTAGCGACCAGGATCGCCAACGGACTCCCCGACGCCGAGGCCGCCCAGGCTGCGATCGCTGAGGATTTCGGTACACCGGACGTGGTCGCCGACGCCTTCGCCGGGGAGCTGGCCACCGCCTACGCCAGCGCACCCGTCGCCCTCTTCGTCCTCACCGGGCCCCTGGTGGGCATCTGGTGGCTGCGGCTGCTCCAACCGCACCCGTGGCAGGCCGGCCTGGGCGCCATTATCCTCGCGATCCCGGTCCTCCCGCTGATCCCCATCGCGATCGCCGCCGCCGCCACGGCCCTCGCCACCACCGGCCGCCCCTCTTGACGCGCTGGCTGCCCAGAATCCGGTCCCCGACGGGCGCTGCGCCGCAACCATCGCCGTCGCCGCCCTCATCCTCCTCACGGATCTCGCGGTGTCGCCGCCGTCTACGCCGGATCAAACATGCCCGCACAGCCGCTCGCCGCACTCGCCGTTACCGCAAGCCTGCTCCGCATCACCTGCAGCATCACCACTCTCCGGCACGCCAGCGCAATCCGGCACGGCCTATCCGCTACGTCGACAGACGGGCCGGTGTAATCCGGATGGTCCCGATGCTGACCGGTGAAATCTTCGGACTTCCGATCCCCGACGCTGGAGCCGTCTTCGCCATCGCCCTCGCCGTACACATTGGCTGCGGCCTAATCGCGGTCATCGCTGGCGCGCTCGCCGCCACCGCCAAGAAACGCCCCGGCCGACACCCCAAGCCGGACGCGTCTACTCTGTGGGCACTCGGCGGCATCTTCGCCACCGCCACCATCATGGCCGCCATCCGCTGGCACGAAGATGCTCATCTCTTCGCCATCGCCGTCGCCGCGTTCGGCCTCGGCCTCTACGGCTACCAGGCCCGACGGCGTCGCCGACCCGGATGGCCGCCCCGCCACGCCATCGGGATGGGCGGCTCCTACATGGCCCTACTCACCGGCTTCTACGTCGACAACGGCCCCTTCCTCCCCCTCTGGGACCGCCTACCTCACTGGACCTACTGGCTGCTGCCGACTATCGTCGGCGTGCCTCTCATCTGGCGCGCGCTCCACCGCTACACAAGATCAACATCCGACAAGCCAAGCCGCGCGCCCGCCCACACGTAGCCGCCGAGCTGCATGACCGAATATGGGCCGCCGGAAGTGTCCGACGAACGGAGAAGTGGCCGACCGAGCGCTGCGGGCTCGGCTCGGAGTCGCGCTGACTGGCCACTCATGGCCGTTCGAAACACCCGCGTCAATGCGAGGCGGCCCAATTGGCTGCGCGCTGCCGAGCGATGATCGGCTCCTCTTCGCGTAGGAGATTCCAATTCTGGCGCCCCGCATGGCCGCTGGTCCGTTTGACAAGATGGCAGGCAAGGTCCAAATCGAACCGTGTCTGGTGTTGCCCGTGCCCTACCCCCAGATGGTCCATCTCACATTGGTTTCGCTCTTTCATGGCGGCTCGGTTAGGGGCCGAAAGGCCCTGGCTCGTGCGCAATCCTTGACGCATGATCGTCAGGTGTCGTCAGTGGAGCGGCTGAGCGCGGAAGACCGCCTGATCCTGTGGCCGGATGAGGTCTGGCCGCAGGACATCGGTGCTGTGGGTGTCCTCGACGGCAGCAGCCTGCTCGACTCCGACGGCCGGTTCCGGATCGAGGCAGCGAAGCAGGCGATCGAAGGTCGGCTGCACCTCCTCCCGCGGTTCCGTCAGGTGCTCTACGTACCGCGGCGCGGCCTCGGCGGGCCGCTGTGGGTCGATGCGCCGGCGTTCGACCTGAGCGACCACGTCCGCGTCGAGCGACTGCATGCCCCGGCCGACGAGGCGGAGCTGCTGCGGGCGGTCGCGCGGCTGCGACGGCGCCGTCTGGACCGGTCACGGCCACTGTGGGAGATGTGGTTCCTGCACGGGGCTGCCTGATCGACCGTATTGGCTGGTTCGTGCGACTGCACCACGTCGTCGCCGACGGCATCGCCGGCGTGGCTGAACTGGGTGCGTTGCTGGACGCAGCACCGAACTCGGCGACGCGCACCAGCACAGCCGTGGGCTCGCCGCGCCGTGGCCATCGGCACGTGCATCTGCTGCTTGACAACCTCGAGCGCCGAATCGGCGAAGCTGAGGAGTGCCCTGAAAGGTGTCAGCCGACCCGCGGCGATCCTGCGCCGGGCACGAGCCGCGATGCCCGCGCTGCGCGAGCTCCTCGCCGAGGAACCAGGTCCCCGAACGAGCCTGAATCGGGTGATTGGCCAGGACCGCACCCTCGCCCTGGTGCGCAGCAGCCTGGAGCTCGGTCAACGAGGTCGCGCACCCGCATGACGCCAAGGTGAATGATGTGCTGCTGGCCGTGATCGCCGGGGGTCTGCGAGGACTGCTGCGCAGCCGCGGTGAACCGATCGAAGGAGTCACCCTGCCGATCTACGTGCCCATTTCGCTGCGCCGGGGCCGTTCCGGTGCAGGACGGGGGAAATCTGATCAGCCAGATGGTCGTCCCCCTTCCTCTTGGGATCGCCGATCCTGAGCCGGAGGCTGCGGCAGATCGCTGCCGAGACCGCCAGACGGAAGGCGATCGGCCGTCCGTCGCTGGGCACGATGTTCCACAGCAGGCTCGTCCGAGGGGCGATGCTCAAGCTCATCGTCCGGCAGCGGGTGAACGTCGTGAGCGCTGACCTGCCCGGTCCGCAGAGCGCCGCTGCTACTTCGCCGGTGCGCGGCTGATCGAGGTGTTCCCGCTGCTGAACCTCCTCGGAAACGAGTCCCTCGGAGTTGGCGCGCTGTCCTACGCGGGGCAGTTCAACGTCATGGCGGTCGGCGACGCGGATGCCTATCCTGACATCGAGGTCTTCGCCGACGAGCGTGCGCGACGACCTCCGCGCACTGGTTGAGTCCACCGCCCAGGCCTCGCGGCCGCGACTCTGCCAGTCGACGGCCGATCAAGTCGCCGACGGAGCCGCGATGGTGCAGGACGCTGCGGACGGCCAGCGCCGCCGTGCCGGCGGCCAGCCCGCCGGTCACCCACGGTCGTGGGTTGCGGAGGTCAGGCCGCCTCTCGAAGGACATCAGGTCCAGTAACAGGCGCGTGGCCGGCCCTCTTCTGGTCCGCCGTCGAACACCACACGGAGGTTCATCCCGAACTCGGGGAAGTAGATGCGGAACACCCAGGGGTCGTCGGGATCGTCAGGGTACAGGCGGAAGCCGCGTCGCATCGCTGGGATCGGCGTGAGCGGCTTCAGCATCAGGTGGCCACCCTGAACCACGACCTCTGGCTCCGGCCCCCATCAGCGCCCTCGAGAACAGGTTGGTGACCGGACCGGGGGCCGGGCTGTACCACCCGCAGATTTCGCTCCAGGTTTCTGGGCGCGGCGGGATGTCGATGCGGATCGGGTCAACGGAAAGGCCGAGCAGGAGACGAAGGAGCATGGTGGCGAGCGGCACTGGTCGCGCCGCGGCCGTCGAGGCCGCCGGTGTTGCTGAAGACGATGACCCCGATCCCTTCTTCGGGAGCCAGGGCTATCGCCGAGTGGAAGCCCGACAGGATGCCGGTCTTGCCGACAGTCCTGTGATCTCCCTCCTCGCCGAGTTCGAACGCCAAACCCATGCCCGGCACGCGTGGATCCGGCTGGAAGTGCGGTCGGAACATGGTCGCCACGGTTTCGGGTCTCAGCACCGAGCTCGTGCTCGTTGGCGGCCATCCTCAGCAGGGCGGCGACGTAGCGAGCGATGTCTGCGGTGGTGGAGTACATCCCGCCCCCGCCCGGGGTCGGGACTTCGCGGTCGGCGACCGGCTTGAGGCCGCGAGAGCGCAGCACATATCCGGTGGCCAGGTGCGGCTCGGACCCGTTCCGATCGGATCAGGTCGGTGTGCTCCATGCCCAAGGGGTCGAAGATGCGGTCTCGCAGATAGCGATCCAACGGCTGACCGCTCACGTCCTCGACGATCTGCCCGAGCGCGGCAAACCCGTGGTTGCTGTACGCCCACTTAGTCCCCGGCTCGACCTCCACGGGCAGGCCCCGGCGGTAGTAGTCGCGCGAGGGGCAGCGCCCCCGATCGTCCCGCGCGGACGCCCGAACCGACGCCCGGTTGGAGCAGATCGGAGAGCCGCCGCCAGTAACCGACTCCGGCGGTATGCGTGAGGAGGTGTCGCACGGTGGCCGGCCGACAGGTTCGGCTTCGCCGGGACGAGCCGGAAGGTGTGAAGGTAGTCGTTTGCCGGCGCGTCGAGGTCCACCAGCCCCTGCTCCCACAGCTGCATCACCGCGACTGCGGTGAAGGTCTTGGTGATGCGATGCGATGCGAAAGACGGTGTCTTCGGTGATCGGCGTCCTCGCCGCGACATCGGCGAGGCCGTGCCCGTGGAACCAGACGATGTCTCCGTCAGCGATCACCGCGACCGCCAGTCCGGCGCACGGCCAGCGGTCGAGGACCTGAGCGATCGTCGCCTTCAGGTCGAGGTCATCGATCCAGCCGTACCCGTGCTTGGTGTGCTCGGCTCGGTCGGGTCCGGTGGGGGACATGCTCATTGTCTGTCCTCTCGTTCTTCTCACCGAATACCTGGACCAGCGCTACCTGGGATCGATCGGGGTGATGATGCCGAGCTGGTCCTCGATGGCCGCGGCGGCATCGAGGCACAGGTCCTCGCGGTACCGCGGACCGATCACCTGCACCGCCTGCGGCAGACCGTCCTGGATGCCGACGGGGAGCGCCACGGCAGGCAGCCCGAGTGTGTTGACGGCCATGGCCATGCGCATGATCCGGAGGTCCTCGGCTACCCGACCCTCGTCCAGATCGGTCCCAGCCTTGCGTGGGATCTCGGTGGCGATCGGGGCGACGATCAGTGGATGGTGCTCCTGGAACTCGCTCCACGATCGCAGCAGTGACTGCCGCGTGATGAAGGCTCTGCTCGGCCGCCACCGCGTCAGGATCGCCGGCCGCCTCGAAGAACGCCGACATGAATCGTCGGATCGCGGCAGGCATTGATGGCGGCATCACCTGCTGCCACACCGCCCGGATGCCCGGAGTGGCGTAGCATGACCACCAGGGCCTTCGCCGCCGCGTCGATCCCCGGCGGCTCGAGCTCCTCGACGGCGTAGCCCGCCTGCTCCAAGGCGTGGGCGGCCTTTCGAACACCGTCCTGCACCTGCTCTGCGGTTCCCTGGCCGGCCGGGTCGAGCACGACGGCGACTCGGACGGGCTTGGCCGGTTCGGGCCCGCGAAGCGGCGCGGGCACCGTCCACGGGTCACGCCAAGTTGGCCCGACGAGGACATCGAACGCCCCCCGGAGGTCCGCAACCCGCCGCGCCAGCGGACCGTTGACTTGCGTCAGCTGCATGCCGATCGTTGCTATATCCGTGGCCTCGACCGTGCTTGCGTGTGGAACGCGTCCCAAGGTGGGCTTGAGTGCGCTGACCCCACAGCATTGCGCTGGATGGCGGAGCGATCCGAGGCCGTCATTGCCAAGACCCAAAGGACTCATGCCGGTCGCTATAGCGGCAGCCTCGCCCGCGCTTGAGGCGCCGGGGGTTCGAGAAGGGTTCCACGGGTTAACAGTCGCGCCCCAGAGCTCGCTCTCGCAGTGCCAGCGAATGGCGCCGCTGGGAAGATTCGTACGGCCGATCGGGATCGCTCCCGGCAGCCTTCAGGCGCTCAACGACGGGAGCATCTCGACTGGGATATGCGTTGGCCAGTGCCTTGAACCCTTGCGTGGTTGGCGTGCCGGCGACGTCGATGTTCTCCTTCACGGTGAACGGCACGCCGTGGAACGGCCCGAGGTCAGCGCCGTCGGCGACCGCACGATCAGCCGTCTGGGCCGCTTTCAGCGCCTGCTCGGCCATGACAACGACAACGGCGTTGATCGAGCCGTTGACGGCCTCGATCCGCCGAAGGTGCGCCTCGATGACGTCCCGACTGGAAACCTGTCGGGATCTGATCGCTTCGGCCAGCTCGGTGGCGCTCATACGCCACAATTCCGTGGCCGTTGTGATGCTCATGTCGGCCTCCCGTAGCCCCGACCATGCCGTCGTCGGGGTTGCTTCTCGGCTGACAGCAAAATCCCGTCGAAGTGGACTCCCGTCGTCGCTCCTGAAGGGTCGCGGCTGAACACGACCCTGGCCGTGTCCAGGCCGTACTTGGAGAGGTCGATCCGGAAGACGTACGGGTCTTGCTTGTCGTCGGGATGCAGCTGAAAGCCTCGGTACAGTCGCCGGTATCGGGCTGAGAGTCCGAAGGATCAACTGGCCGCGCCGAACGCCGACCTCAGCTCCTGCGCCGAGGATGCTCCACGCCTGCATGTCGGTCCGCTGGGCGCGCGGCCGGTACCGAGCCGCAAAGCTCGCCCCAGATCTCCGGGTGCTGCGGAACGTCGGTGCGGATACCCTCCCGCGGGACCCCGATCAGTTCGCGGAGCAGCTGTTCCATCTCCCCCGTCAGCCAGCTCGCAGCGTTCCTGGACCCGTTGGTGAACGCCATGACGCCGACGCCGTCGTCCGGCGCCAGGAAGATCTGGGAATTGAACCCGGGCACCACGCCCTGGTGCTCCACCGCAGCATGCCCGCCGAGGTCGGCCCGCCAGAACGCGAGGCCCATACCCGGTATCCGCGGGTCGGGCTGGTAGTGCGGCTGGAACATCAGCGCGACGGTATTCGGCTGCAGGATCGAACCATGCTCGCCGGAGCCACCGCCGAGGAGAGCGGCGACGTAGCGCGCCATGTCCCGAGGCGTGGAATAGATCGAGCCTGCCGCCGCAGTCACCCCCTGACGGTCTGTGACCGCCTTTGCGCCGTCAGAACGCAGGCGGTAGCCAGTGGCCAGCCGCGACCGCAAGCCGTTGGCGATCGCAACAAGTCGGTATCGGTCATCCCGAGGGGCTCGAAGATGCGCTCGCGGAAGTAGCGGTCCAGCGGCTGCCCGCTGACGTCTTCGACGATCTGGCCGAGGGTGGCGAACCCATGGTCGGTGTAGGTCCAGATCGTGCCCGGCTCGGCTGCCAGCCGCAGGCCGCCCTGGTAGTACTCCGCGAGGTTCGGCACTCGCTGTTCGAGAGGGAACGTTTCCGCGAACCAGCCGCTGTTGATCATGCGTGACGGGTGCAGCCACTCCGGCACGCCGGCGGTGTGGGTCAGCAGATGCCGCATCGTGGCCGGACGCCAGCCTTGCCTTCGCCGGGATGAGCCGGTACGCGCGCAGGTAGTCGTTGGCGGGAGCATCCAGCTCGATCAGGCCCTGCTCCCACAGCTGCATCACCGCAACCGCGGTGAAGGTCTTCGTGATGGAGCCGATCCGAAAGACCGTGTCCTCGGTCACCGGTCGTCGCCGACTCGGTGTTCGCGACGCCGTGACCGGAGAACTCCGAGCGCTCCGTCGCGAACCACACCGACCGCCAGACCGACAGCAGGCCAGCGATTCAAGATCGCATCGATCTTGGCGTCTATTTCATGCTGATTGATCTGTGGCATGGCTTGTCGTTCGACTCAAATTAGGCTCTGCAAGCCTGACGTTTCTGAGGCTCAGCCGTGGCTTGCGACGGCACAATGAGCGGGCAATGTGTCTGCTTCACCACGGGCTCGGCGACGGTGAATCGCCTAATCTTATGACGATCTTGTTCCTCATCCCGGACCTCCACGTGCCGGGCTGGCATCCATACCTCCGACACTGGTGGTGCGGTTCGTACATGTACAACAGCCATTGGTCGTCCCTTAGCGAGGACCTTCGTCCTCCGAATCTGTGCCGGCCCATTAGGCCTCGCGCGTACGCCAACGTGACGGTGGACTCTTCCAATATTGATCAGTCAGCCCGTGCAATTGACACTAACCGATTAACGCGCTCGTTCAGCACCTTTGACTTTGCATCTCAATAGCAGCGTTCGCAGTGCCAAGGTGGATATTGCCTCCTCTAGCTGCTTCTTCTGCTGCTCGAGCGTGGCATCGACGATCCGTGACATGCAGTTAATCTTGGACTGCCCAGGCAATTCCAACCTCTCAGCTAGCGGATTTGCCCGGCGCCGGAGCGGACGAGGGCGACCATGTGGTGCGCGTTCACCGATCCACGATCGGGTTGGGCTGACTGGGTCAGCCCGAACGCCGACGCGAGGGTTTCGGACACGTCTCCGCCGGCTGTCCCGGCCCGCGTTGAGCGATAGCCCCGACGATGGTGATTACAGTGCTTGCTCGACGTAGTTGGGGAGCATCTGCCACCAGGTCGGCCAGTCGTGATCGAAGTCGGGGCCCCAGTCGTCGACCCGGTTGGGCACACCCTTGGTGCCGAGAACCTCGGCGGCACGCCAGGACTCGCCGACGTCCTCCCATGCGCCCGATCCCGACGGCAGGTAGACGAACCGCTCGCGTAGGCGGTCCAGGTCCGGCCCCTCCAGCCCGGGCAGGAAGTGCAGCGGGGAGGAATAGAACAGATCCGTGGTGAATCCGCCGATGAACTGCTCGATGTCGAAGGTGCCGCTCATGCAGATCGCCGACCGGAACAGGTGCGGCCAGCGAGAGATCAGCGCTAGAGAGTTGAACGCCCCGATCGACGCGCCGGCCACGATCACCTCCTGCGGGCCGGCTGAGTCCGCGTGGATCGCCGGCACCACCTCGTGGGCGATCGCCTGCTGGAACTGGTTGAACAACCAGCAGCGGTACTCCACCGACTCGTCGGCGGCGGTCATCGCCCGCCCGGCGACGCTGTCGCAGGAATAGACCTTGATCCGGCCCTCCTCGATGAAGGGCGTCAGGTGAGCGAGCAGTTGGTGCCGCTCGATCTCCTCCGCATCACCGCCCGCGGTCGGGAACACCAGCACCGGCACCCCGTAGTGTCCCCACCGGGCCAGGCTGATCGGCTGCTGCATCCGATCGGACTCCCAGCGCTCCAACGCCTTCCAGCTGTCCATGCGGCCTCCCTGAGGAGTCGACTGACAAATTGATCGCTCTCATTCGTACACGAACTTCTGGTCACCCGGGTGCAACCAGGTCAGGCCGTCGCGCAGCCGGTCGCGCCAGTTCTCCCAGTTGTGCACGTCGCGCGACTCGACGTAGCGCACCTCCGTGCCGACCTCCCGGAACGTCGTGACCATCGACCGGTTGGGAGTGATCAGGGGCTCATACATTCCGCAGGTCATGAAGATCCGCTCCACGATCCGCCGAGGCCGTGCGCGGTAGGCGTTGACGAACTTCACCACCGGGTCGAAGACCGGTCCGCCACCGTGGTTGGCGCCGATGTCGGTGAATACCAGGGACGCCGACTCCAATAACAGCGATCCGAACAGGCCGGGGTAGTGGGCCGCGATGGAAACCGCCGCCACCCGCCGAAGCTCGACCCCATCAGTGTGCGCCCGCCGGGGTCGGCACGAGCGGATGGGTGTCGAGGAGGTACGATGTCAGCTCGCGCGCTACGAACCGGGTGTGCGGTGCATGGTTGGCGACTCCCACCAGCCGGTTGCCGGGCGAGATGAACGCCACCACCATCTCGGCCACCTCACCACGGTGGATCAGCTTGTCGAGAACGGTCCGGGCCGCCCGACGCCGCCTGCAGATGGACGACCCGATGCTGCTCCGGGTCAACCAGAGGTCGTGTCGTGGATCCGGCGCAGCGGGAGCGGGTCCGCCCACCCGATCCGACCGCTGAGGCCCCGGACGGCGTCGGCGATCTGCTGGGGGTTCAGCGCGTCGGCGACCTGCCAGTGATCCGCCAGCGCATCCCGCAGGTCGGGGGACAAGTTGTGTGCCGACTCGGTGGTGACGAGGCCCAGCCGCACACCGGGTACGCGAGCTGCCGAGAGGGCGAACCGCGCGGTGGCTTCGAGCAGATACGGAGCGACGAAGGCCGCGACCACCATAGCCGGAGGCTACCGTTTGCCTCCCGGCCTGGCTCACGGCTCCCGCCTTGATCGTCGCGCAGTCCATGGTGCCGCAGTCACTCGCGGCTGCACCCTCCATCACGCCCCGGAGCGGAGAGGGACATGTAGACAGTGTTAGTGGGGGGCCAGCGCTGCTGGCCGCCTCGGGACGGCCGACCGGATCTTCTAGATCACGTTGGCCGGCCGGTGCGGCGCGGCTGGTCGGGCCGCCCTGAAAACTTGATTCGACCAGGTTGCATGACGCGGTGGCTGCGACCGACACGTGGCGTTGGTTCGGTCGGCGATCCGGGCTGCTCAATGCTGCCGATGACCGGGGTGGAGGGGAGGCTGCGGCAACGATGCCCCGCGATGATGACGACCCGTTCGCCGGCCGGTGCGGGACTTCGCAGTGCCCCACCGCGGCAAAGCGCCGCCGTACCCAAGTCGAAGGTGTCAGGAATTCTGATACGCGTCACCGTGGGGCGATCGCTCAAGGCCGCCACCATGCCGGTCGCGGGTGCGATCCTCGTCTCACTTCTAGTCTCAGTTGTCATCGTTCGCCGACGTTCGCGAGCATCTGCTTCCCCTGAAATCCACGCTCAGAACGCCTCGGCGGACTGTCCCGAACGTGCCAGTGCTGAATTGGAAAGCGGGTTGGGTTCACGCCTCGCGGGTTCGAATCCCGCATCCTCCGCTGTCCGCATCCTCCGCTGTGTAACCCCGACCGCTAAAAGACCTTTACTGCTGAATATCAGCAGTGGCCATGTTCGACCCACCTGCGGTTCCCTTGAGGGTGTGAGTATCATGATGTCTAACGACGGCGGCCCCCAACACACGGCAGGGGCGCAGTTCGCAGACTCCATCGCTGTACCGGGAGTCGCTGCCGTTTGCAAATTACGGGCGGGCCCAGCCGCTCGGGCGAGCCGAACTGTATAACTGCGTATCAGGCTGACTCTCAGACGGGGCCGCCCTAAGAGGTGGTTCGGCTAAGTCTAAGCTGAACCATGTAATAGGTGGGGCAGTAACGGTGCCCTTCGCAATTCGCACGCCCAGCATTATGGACGACCGGCCGTGCTCGTATTGTCGACTCATTGCCGGCGGTTCATAGTGAACCATGGCATCGGCAGCAGCGTGGCCGAATCCGTGGGATAGAAGCCGGGGCCTCTAAAAGCCACCGGGGAAAAGAAATGATGCGCTAATGGCAGAGATTGAGCGCCCCGATAGCGGGGAGACGAATGTCGATGCTACCCGTGGCATGTCGCACGGGGAATGTCGAATCTGGCTCGACCACCATTCCGAGGGAGAATTAGGATACATCGGCGGCCGCGGTCCAAGGTCGGTAGTCGTCAGTTATGCTGTCACGGAAGATCAAATCCTGTTCTTGGTACCTGCCTACAACGAGATCACGCAATATGTGCCCGGCAAGCAGGTCACGTTGCAGGTTGCTGGAGAAAGCAGCGGACCGACTCCGCGGTATTACGACACGGTGAGCGTGACGGGCACCGCGAATCTCTCACGCCTTGAACAAGCCCCGATCGTACGCAGAACGAATTTTGTGGAGCTCTGGCCGCCAGATGTGACCACGTCGGTGATCTGTCTGCCAATGGCCGAGCTCGAAGGAAGCGAAAGGCTGCTGATGCACGGGTGACTGTTCGCGCAAACCGAGGCGTACGTATCTGAGACGGAATTCGACACTCCAGCGGCCGTCGTCTGGGCCAAGAGGAGAACGGGTGGTGCATTGGATGATCGGAGTCCACCTCGTTGACCAGCCGGATTTTGATCCGGTTCCCAACCGTGAACGCCCAGTCGAATGGACCCGTTCACTGCACCGGTCTCCCCGTCGATGAGCTGCCCAAATTATGTTGCTCGGATCAGATGCCCGATTGATCTCCGGCATCAGATGCTCCCACTCGAGACCATCGCCGTGATCATGGCCGGTGGGTCCGCTCTGCGCCGGGGTGGCAACAGCGTTGGCGGGAACCGGCGCATACCGCACTGCGCACACCTGGCGGGCACTGAGCCTGTCAGCTACGGATGCATCGGGGCAGGCGTAAGACGACGCGACCTCCCGGTCGCCGCAGGCGGGTTCAGGTCTCCCATCGTCGCCTCACCGGAGAACGCGGTATCACCCTGAATGAGCAGCTCGTTGCCGTATCGGCCCCATCGCCGTGACGGTCGGCCCGACCGGTGGAACGGTACGATGTGCCCTCTTTCGACGAGCATGTCGTCCAGCGTCATGGTCAGCTGGCAGTCGACGTCCGGCCAATACGCGGCATCCGTAGGCTCGACGACGATGGGTTCCATAGAGGCCCATCTCCTACGCGAGGTCCTCCCCTGATGTGGGGGTGATACCAGTGGAAGCCGGCGTCGGGGAACTGCACCTGGCAGCTGTAGCAGCCGCCGACCGGGATCGGCTGTTGGGTCGCGTGCCGACTGGCTGATCGCCGCCAGGTAGACCGCCGTATAGGCGAGTCGAAACCAGGCGGCCATGATCGAGAGGCTGGGGCTCACCGGCATGAACAGGGTGAGCAGCGCGGCGGCCACGACAATGTCGAGGATCACCACGAGGATCAAGCTGGCGATGCCCCAACGGAACAACCCCTCGGAACCGAGGATGTCCTGCGCGGTTCTCCCGCATCTCCGGGAGTGATGAGAGCTTCTACGGCGACAAAGGCGCCGAAGGGGGCCAAGACGACGATCATCGCGAGGGCGAGCCCCGCTATAAGGCTGGTGGTGCGCAACGATCGGGCGTCATGGTTCGTTTCTGTTACTCCATAGGTCCCGGGAGTGAGGGGGTGCCGCGGCCGCGGTCAGGCCGACCAGATCGGCGCTCACCTGCCAAAGCCGTGTCGCGGCGGCTTCCTAGTAGCTGCGTTGGGCGGACTTCTTTGGTTTGCTGTCGGCGAAGTAGCGGCCGGTCACCTGCTCAAGGTCGGGAGCGGACGCCAGGTGCACTGACGTCGCAGCGCCCAGGGCCGGGGTTTTCATGAAACGCCGCAGGAAGGGGATGAACACTCGCTGCACGGTGGCGGGATCATCGGCGCCGAAGGATGTGCTCACCACCCCGGGATGCAGTGCGTTGGCCTCAGTTTGGTCTCAGTTGTCCTCGTTTGTCCCCGTCCGGGAGCGTTCATCGCATCGCTTCGGGAGCGTAGACGAAGCCCAGCGGACTCTTCTGAACCTCGGTTTGCGGATTTGGAAAGCGGGTTGGCCTCAGAATCGAACAACAGACCGGCCAGCGGGTTCCCCAAAGGCCTGTGTTCCGGCTGTGTTGTGAGCGCGTTTCCGTAGGTGTTGTTCTGTCCCAGCGGTTCCCCTTTTTGTCGATCATGGAAGGGAGTCGTCTGGAAGCTATGCGCTATATCGGGATGGATGTGCACCGCGAGTTCGCTCAGCTCGCAGCCGTCGAAGATGGCCTGGTGCGGGACGTGGGATCGCAGTCACACCGGAAGCGGTGCGGCAGTGGGCTGCTGATCTCCCTTTAGATGATGGGTCGCTTTGGATCCCGCCGGCAACAGCGACGCGATCGCGAACCAGTGACGCCGATAATGGGCCGGACGTGGCGTCGAATCCGTCCAAGACGCCCCCGATCGCGGCGACGAAGGTGAAGACCGACAAGGTCGATGCGCTGAGCGCCTGGTACTTGCCCGCGCTCCTGCGGCCTGGAAGACGGTCCTTGCACCCCCTCACGCCCACACTTTCCCCCACACTTTCGGGCTCAGCGATCGCTAGGTGCTCGGAAACGATCGGGGTCCATACGGTTTCTCACCAGGTCAGACGCCAGATGATGCCAACCGCCAGAAGCGCTCCGTTACGACCTGCAGAAAACAGCATGTACGCCACGTGGCGAACAACAGGGACCTTGGACTCTAAGGTTGTGGACCTTCCGAACCAACTGGCGGGGTTTTCGCTGATCGGGGATCTTCGGACCCGACCGCACCCCACCCCGCAACTCCCGTGGCGGTCACCAGCCACAGCCGCGAATGGTCAGCGCCCGGGACAAGCCCACAGTGCCCGACCGCGGCTACCGATCATCGCCAGGTCAGTCAGCGACCTCAGTCGGCGGCGAGCCAGCGGGCCGTGACCACAATGATCACGAGGAGGACGACCGGAATCACGATCCCGAGCACGACGAACGCGGTCGCCGTACCGATGTGGTCGACCATCCAGCCGAAGTTCATCCCGAAGAACCCGGTGATGAAAGTGAGCGGGAGGAAGATCACTGTCACGAGGGTCAGCCGTTCACTGATCGTCGCCGAACGTCGGGACAGCGTGTCGCCCAGCATCGCGTAGAGCTGGGTGGCCGTGGATCCGCTCTCCTCGAAGACCGCCCGAACCCGGCGCAGCTTCCGCCGCGCCGCCGGGCCGAGTGCCTCGGCGAGGACCTCGTCGGGCGCGAGGACTCGCTGCTGCACGATCCACAAATGCTGGAGCGAGAACAGCCGGCTGCGTAGCTGCGAGATGTCCCGCCGTTCGGTCCCGGACCTGAGTCCCGCCCGGGTTTCGTCCAGGGACTGGGCCACCTTGGCGAGGCGTTCCACCACATACGCCGACTGTTGGGCCAGCGCCAGGAGCACGGCCACCAACGCAGGCTCCGAATCCGCGTCGAGACTGCGCACCGCGTCCGTGACCAGGTCACGCATCCACGCCGGGCACAACACCAGTAGGCCGCCCGCGCCGCTGTGCAGCTGCACTTCCGCCGGCTCGCTGAGTTGGTCCACCGCGAACGCGACGACGGAGATCTGCGTCCCCTCCACGTGCGCGAACGGGCGGCGATGTTGCGTCTGCTGCAACTGCTCGACCACAGAACCATCGGCATGGACCCAATCGGCAGCCTCCACCACCCGCTCCCGCACCGCCGCGGTGAGGATCACGCAGACCGGCTCCGGCGGCCGGTTCCGCTGTGCCGCGAGCGCATCGTCGACAATCACGTCCATGACCTGAACGTACCGCCGACCATGCCGCCCGCAGGATGATCGGCGCGGCCCCAGTCGATCCTCGTTGGCCGCGGTCGGCGGCCCGGGTCAGTCGAGCCGGAGCGTGGCCAGCACGCCCAGACGACGCTGACTCGTATACGAGCGCGCCCCGCGGGCGCTCATCGGTGCGACGATCGCGGCAGCCTTGAGCGCGCGGGTAGGCCATTCCACGTCTGTGACGTGCGGTGTTCGACGGTCGGAGTGACCACTCTGAACAAATCTGCCGTCATTCTGTTCAGAGAGCGAGGTGGTGGGCGTGTCTCTCGCAAGCGAGTTCGAGCACGCTGTGCAGGTCCTTGACGACGTTGCCCTGCTGCACCGGATGGCGGAGGGGACCGTGATGAGCAGGATGTCCGAGAGGCCGCCAGGGAGCTGCTGGAGCACCGGCGCCGAGAGCTGCCGAGCGTGTCGGTCGCGGTCGCCGGACAGCTGCTGGGAGTCTCGCGCACCACTGTCGAGGCGTGGTGGACGGAAGGCGTGCTCGTCTCGGCGCAGCAGCGTCTGCGTCACGAGGTCACCCATGGACGATGATCTTGGCGAGCTCGGCGGCGTACTGACAGCTGCGGCTTGCTCGAGGTCTATGGATGATCAGGAGCCACGTGGTTGGGGACGAAGTCCAAGATCAGGCCCATACCACGCGCCGCGAGGGCCTCCCTGGCGCTTGCGAGCTCGCTTCGTCCCCCAAAATGATCATCGACAACATAGCCGCGTACCCAGTAGGGGATCCCACAACATCGTCGGGTTGCCAACCAGGGAGAGCCGCGTCGAAACTGACCCGCAGGTCGTCATTGGTCAGCGCGATCCCGATGCCGGCGGGGCTGCGCTGCCAAACTCCCATCAGCCAAACGCCGTCGAACCCAAGATCGGCAATCTCATCCCAGTAGCGGTCGGGAACCGTCCCAAGATCAATAGCCCTGCCTTCGGTCCTGCTGATAGCTTCCAGCCAGGGCCAGGTGTTGATCTCGTAGAGATAGGTTGTGAGTTCTGAGAAAGTTTCGATGTCATGAACTGTGGCTTCTAGATCCTTACCGCTAGCCAGCTGGGCCAGCGGCGATTGGGGACTCTTGGGGAGTCCTCGCCGTGTCGTCGTCGTAAAAGATCATACGGCGCGTCCGGCGCGGCGGGTCCAGCAACAGATCTGCGACCAGGGCTGTCCAACCGGTCTGATGCATGGCGCCGAGCCCGGCGCCGTTGTCGCCATGGAAGTACTCATAGAACAAGAGATTGTCTTTCCAGGCCGGGTCGGTCTGCATGAGTTCGACACCTCCGTAAACCGGCCGCCGGCCATCCTGGCCTGGCAGCCAGATGCTGATCAGCCGATCGGCAAGATCACCGGCGATGTCGCGCAGAGCCAGCCGCTGGCCCGATCCGGTCGGATACTCGATTGTGAACTCCGGCCCAAAGAATTGGTCATACTGTTGCAGCGCACGAATGACCAGATAATTGATCGGGAACCAGACTGGTCCGCGCCAGTTGGAGTTACCGCCATACATTGCGGTGCGAGATTCTGCGGGCTCATATTCGATGGTTGCACCGGGCATTCCGGGCACCTGATAGGGCGTTGAGTGACGTTTCGATAGGGCACGTAGGCCGTGCGGCGACAAGAACGCATTCTGATCGAACAAGGTCGCTGAGATTCGCTCGAGCTGGTCGGGAGAGACGATGGAGAACAGCGCGCGGCGGCTATTTCCGGTGCCCCGGAACCGCCAATCCAAAACCTTCCGATTCTCGGCTTCCATCCGGCGCGCAAACCGCTTACGCAAGCGTTGGACTCGTTCGGTGTTCCGAGTTGGCACGCTCATGGCAGGCAGGGTTGGAATCACGCCGACAAGGGTCTGCACCTTCACTGGATTCCGGGTGCCGGAAGCATCGGTGAGCAGGTCATAGAAGAACCCGTCATTGGGGTCATAGCAGCCGGAGGCTTCCAGCGCGTCCATCACCAAGACCAGCTGCTCTAGGAACTTCACAACCATGTCGTCATAGACAGAATCCCGCTCGGCAAGCAGGACCGCCAGCGCGAGCATCGCGCCGGAGTAATAGCCCATCCACGCCGTGCCGTCTGCTTGATCAAGTTTCACGCCCGGGGGCAGGTGGGAACGGTCGATGGGACTGATGTTGTCCAGCCCCAAGAATCCGCCGCCAAAGAGGTTGTTGCCCTCGGGATCTTCGCGGTTGAGCCACCAGGTGAAGTTGAGCAGGAGTTTCTGAAAGACGCGCTCGAGAAAGTCGAGATCGGTGGCTCCGTCAATGACGAACACCCGAAGCGCGGCCAAGGCGTGGACCGGAGGGTTGACGTCGTCGAAGCTCCATTCGTACGCCGGAAGCGCGCCGTTCGGATGCAGAAACCATTCCCGCAACAAGATCAGTAACTGATATTTGGCGAACGCTGGATCCAGATGCGCCCAAGTAATGGCGTGAAATGCGAGATCCCAAGCAGCAAACCAGGGATACTCCCAAGGATCCGGCATGGCCAACACGTCAAAGGAATCAAGGTGGCGCCAACCCGAATTGCGGCCAAATCGATGTCCCGGCGGCGGAGGTGGCTGATCCGGGTCCCCGTCCAGCCAGCGCGCCACCCGATAGGGGTACATCTGTTTGCTCCAGATCAGGCCCGCGCACGATTGCCGTAACACCCGCATCTCTTCATCACCGAGGTCATCGGGTGCCAGGGCAGCGTAGAACTCATCCGCTTCACGTTCCCGATCTGCCATGACGGTCTCGAAGTAGCTGCCGTGCCATGCGTCATTCGTGGGCGATGTCGGTTGATCAGGTCGATGAAGTCTGAGGCGTATCTCGGCGGTACCTCCGGCGGGAACCGTGATCTTGTACCACCAACACGCCTTGGTGCCCTGCTCGTCCGGGTTCACCGTGTTGGCCCCAGTGATCACATGGTCATTGATGCCATCTTTCGGGTAATCGGTGATGGGAGGAGCCCCGAACAGCCGGGGATTGTTGGTTTCGTTATCGCAGAACAACGCACGCGGGCGGCTGCCATCTGCCGTAGGGGCAGCATCCAGTCGGTAGCCGGAAAGCCGCGGATGATCAACGGCGATGCCGCCGCCATCCAGGAACAGTCCTGGGACGGCGCCGCCGGTGAACCGCCAGGTGTTGTGAAACCACAGAGTGGGCAGCACAGAGAGGGACGCCTCTTCGGCGGCATGGTTCTTGATCGTGATCTTGGCAAGCACCTCGGTAGGTGCGGCTTTCGCATACGCGACCTCCACCGCCCAGTACCGCCCATGATCAAAGACACCGGTGTCCATGAGCTCAAACTCGGGTTCGTCGCGGGAACGGCGGCCGTTTTCATCGATGAGCCACTGATACGGAAACGGCGCCTGCGGGTAGTGATACCTCCAGCGCAGCCAGGCATGGCTGGGCAGACCATCCAGATACCACCAGTACTCCTTGACGTCCTCGCCATGGTTTCCTTGCGGCCCGGTGAGGCCGAACATCCGCTCTTTCAAGATCGGGTCGACGCCGTTCCACAGGGCCAACGCAAAGCAAAGATCGTGGTGAAGGTCGGATAGGCCGGCCATACCGTCTTCGTTCCATCGGTACGCCCGGGATCGCGCATGATCATGAGGAAAGAAACTCCAGGCATCACCGCTGTCGCTGTAGTCCTCCCGTACGGTGCCCCAGGCACGCTCGGAGAGATACGGGCCCCACTCGTACCAGAGGTTCGCTTCAGCAAGACCATCTTCCAACCGTCCAGTGGCCTGAGCGAGCCGGGCATGCTCGGCGGTGCTATCTCGGGATGGCGTGCTAGCAGTCATGATCGCTCCTAGGAATGGCACCAGCCCCGATAAGGGCACAGTCCCTCAACCGCCTGGAGCGGTCATCACCCAAGACGGGTGACCTTATTCGACCACGGCCAATCCCCTAGAAGCGGTGATGCAGGACGCTCGTCCCTTCCGAGACAAGGTTGTGCTTGTCGCCAGAAATCGGGTGCAGAGGCGAACAGCCGTCGGATACCCGGCAACCTCGGGTTTCCCGAGTAAGCAGGATTTCCCTGACCAATTTCAGTTTCGGGTTCCAGCGTTCGAGTCGTAGGGATCGTTTACGCCGGGAACTTCAGCAGGCCCGCGACGGACTTGGTGCCGCGGACGACCTTGCTGGCCCAGACGGCAAGCTTGTGTAGCTGTTGAAGGCCATCTCCCGCTGGGGAAATGGGCCTGGAACTGCAGCAGAACCTTGCACTTGCGGCGGCCGCGCGGTGGCCAACCTGGTATCAGCGTGACCTTCAACATCGTCTGGAAGTTGGTGCGAGGCGACGGCGGCCCGCAGCATCATTGCCCGATTCGACGCTATCGAGCAGCTCGCCGCCGATTCGCCTGGCAGTGGGGCGGATCAAAGCAGCCGACCAACCGGCAACCGGTGAGTGGGGGCCAGCCATGCGCCTGGAAACCCCGCACTGCTCGCTCAACGTCTGGTTGTGCGCAAGGTGAAGGAGCGATTTGATGGTCTTAAGCGTCCGACATTCCGGTCGGCATCTGCGCCCTGAAGGAGCACCGATGGACTTTTCCGCAAAGCTCGAAAATCTTCAAGCCAAGGTCAACGAGACCGTAGCGACCGCGCGGGCCGCAGCCGACGAGAACCGCGACCAACTCAAGCAGCGCGTCGATCAGGCACAAGACGACGCGAATCAGGCCATGGAGGACGCCAAGCAGCAAGCTGACGAGACCGCCGATCGAGCCAAGAGCAAGTGGGCCCAGATGAAGGCCGATGCTGCAGCCCAGAGAGAGGACATGAAGGCAAAAATCAACAAGCGGACCGATCAGCTGGACGCCAAGGCCGCGGCCACGGACGCGGACTGGGCCGAGCAAGATGCAGCCGAGGCCATCGACTACGCCGTCTGGATGGTCTACGACGCGCAACTGGCCGTGCTCGACGCGCTGGACGCGCGGGCCTACGCAGACGAACGGGCCAGGATCGCCGGCACGTAGACCAGCTCGGCTGCCAGGTCGGGATTGCACCCCCGGCACCCTGAGAGCCGCAGGTCCAGCTGGCGATGGTCGCCGCTGTCAACCCGCACCGGTAACCATCTACTGGAGCGGCACCGTATGGTGCGCGCGAGAATCGAGAAACGAACATGTCAGACGACATCGCTGGTGTGCTCTTCCGGCACCAAAATCGAATCAAGGAGATTGCTGAGGTCCTCGCCCGGTACGGGTTCACTCGGCTAGCCGATCACGCCGCAGCCGCTGCCGACACCGGACTTCGCGCCACGCTTGTTGCCCGGATCGCGGATCCAGATCTCGCTGCCCTCACGTCGGGGCAGCGGCTCCGCGGAGCCTTGAGTGAGCTCGGCACCACCGGGATCAAGTTTGGCCAGATGCTGAGCCTCCACCCGGACCTGGTCGGCAACGACGTCGCGGCGGAGCTTGCTCAGTTGCAGTCGAATGTGCCCCCCGACCCGCCCGGTTCCGCCGAGTCGACCATCAAGACCGAACTCGGCGTGGATGTTCGTGAGGCCTTCGGTACGTTCGAGGCGACGCCGATGGCCTCGGCATCGGTGGCCCAGGCTCACCAGGCGTCGCTGAAAGACGGAACGCCAGTCGTCGTCAAGGTTGTCCACAGCGGGGCGCAGGCGAAGGTACTGGACGACCTCGAGCTCATGCGGGCGCTTGCCGGATTTGTCGAGGACCGCGACGAGGCTCTCGCCGCCTACTCGCCCACCGTGGTGGTGGAGGAGTTTGACACGATGATGCGGGCGGCGATCGACCTGGGGCAGGAGCTTGCGAACCTCCAGCTATTCACCGCGAACTTTGCCGACGAGCAGGACGTGGTCATTCCCAGCCCCTATCCCGAGCTTTCCTCGACAAGCGTCCTGACCATGTCGCTACTCACCGGCACCAAAGCCACCGGACGCGACAGCGTCATCTCGACGGGCTGGGACGTCGACGACCTCGTCCGCCGCGCCTCCAACATTTACCTCGAGATGGTGTTCCGCGACGGCGTCTATCACGCCGATCCACACCCCGGCAACTTCCTCCTGCCCGACGGGCAGCACCTGGCCATCTTGGACTTCGGCGATGTCGGACACCTCAGCGGCCCACGAAAGAACCAGCTCGAAGCCTTGCTGATAGCCGTCGGCTCGCGAGATGTCGACGAGATCACCGACATCGTCATCGATATCACCCACGCGCCAGCCGACATCAACACCGACCGGCTGAGCGGTCAGCTCGAGACGTGGTTGAGCCGTTACCTCGGCGGCAGCGTGGCAGATCTCGACTTCGTTGGGATGGTGAACTCGGGCATGCAGATCATGCACAGCAACCGCCTCACCTTCCCATCAGACCTCGCGCTTCTGTTCCGCGTGTTCGTACAGCTACAAGGCCTGGGCAGCTCGATGGGCGCCAAGGTCTCCCTCACCGAACTGCTCCAGCCCTACTGGGAAGAGATGATGCTTGAGCGGCTCAACCCGGTCTCCGTCGCCCGCCGAGCCCTCCGCACCCTTCGAGGCTGGGAGCGTCTACTCGCCGCGGCACCCACGAATCTTCGGCCGATCCTCCGACAACTCCAAGACGGAACAATCGGCGTCGAATTCCGAATCCACGACGCCGACGGGGTAACCGACCGACTAGTCGACGGTATCCTCGCAGCGGCCTCGATCCTCGCCTCAGCCGAACTCATCGGCCGGCGGACCGGTCCGCGGATCCGCGACGTGTCCATCCCAGGAGCGATCGCGCTCAGCGTTGGTGTGGTCACCTGGCGACGCCTGCTAGCCAATCGCGTCGGCCACCGCAGCAGCTTCAGCCGCATTCGCCAGCTCGTCGCCCCGCCGTCCCAAGCGAGTGCGCCTCACCGAAGCTCGACGCCCTGAACCGATGGACACTGATACTCGGCTGTCCACGGGAACGAGCGGGTGTGATCTCGGAGAATCGCGATCGCAACGCGAATCGTCTTCATCGCTGAGCAGCTCGATGCCCTCGGTCATGGGGGCTGATGCATCGCCGCACCAGTCCTCGCCCGCGTGGACACTAACGGTCGGTCAGCCTGGCAACGCGTATGTACAGCAGCAAAGTACAGCAGTGTCCCCGCTGCTCAGCGCTGTCCAGCGGGGTTCGCCCACGCTCAGCGCGCCTCAACAGCACTGCGCGAGAGCCATGCCGTCACTTTGCAAGCAAGGGGTTAGGGGTTCGAGTCCCCTTGGCTCCACCCTTGGCTCCACTCCTTTGAGACCCACTCGATCGGCTCGCCAGCGGTGACCGGCGGCGATCGGAAGCGCTGGTGCTACTAGCCGCGACTCTTCGGGTCGACGCCGGCGAAGATAAGGAAGTCCTTCATCCGAAACGAGGTGCCGTCCGATGCAAGGGTTGGCGTCCACTTCGGCTTCCGCGCCAGGTATGAGTTGGAATCGGTCTCCAGCAGGCCGATCAGCACTTCGGCGACGATGCGGCCGCCGACCGGACCGAGGTGGAGGCCGTCGGCCACCTGCTCCGCTTCCTTGAGCACGTAGTACCAAAGCGGCGTCGAGGATTGTAATCCATAGGGCTTCAGCTCAGCGAGATCGTCGGCTGCGAGTGGCGTGGCGCCCACCGCTTTGGCAACGGCCTGCCCGGACGGCAAGCTCCAGGTGAGCTGGCGCAGCAGGTTGCGCTGCGGCAGCGCCTGCGGCCGATCGTGACTTGCGATTGCGTCGAGCGGCAGGTTGAACAGCGGCGTGGAGATCTTGGTGTCGATCCGCTTATTGGGCTTCACCTCCCCATCGCCGAAGTCGAAGAAGGTCTGCCAGTCGATGAAGCGTCGCGGGGCGCGGCTGCCACCGCGCAGGTCGACAGGGTCACGCTGCCCGTCGCCATCAGGATCAAAGACCATGCCGAAGAACGGGTCGTCGTTGTCGCCGGCCAGGTTCGCACGATAGGAGGGCCGCACCATGCTGTGCCCGAACCGGTAAGCACCCGCCTGGAACTCCACGGGGATGTAGCCCTCGCCCATTCCCGGCCGGTAGAACCGGCGACCGTTCCGGATGATCTTGTCCACCATCGGCTGGCCGACGATTTGAGGCAGGAGCTCGTGCAGCACGAGCCACTGGTAGTGCCAGGTGGTCAGTTGCCGCGCCTTCGCGAACGCGGAGTCGCCAGTGAAGCCATGAGAGCGCGCCCAATCCACCGCGTTGTTGTGGAAGAGGATGAACGCGCAGTGCAACCCAGCGATCATCAGGTTTTCGTCGTTGCGTGGGTCCGGAATGATCGCGTTGCCGCCGTCCCCGCGGGGCAGATCCTCGAACTGGCCGCCGAAGCCGATCCGCAGCTTTGCGCGGTCCCTCCGGTTGTAGAGCCGCGGGCTCGTGACAGGGCCTCCGCCGTACACCGTGTCAAGGTCGAGCGACGGTGTGCGCTCGTTGGCCGTCGCGCCCGGATCCGTAGGGACGCCCAGCGCCGAAGTCGTGTCGAAGGTGATGTCGTGGTCGACGAACTGGCCGAAGAAGGTCGTGCCCGCCGTATGCGTCGGATTGTTCGGATTGTTGACGCTCAAGCTGGGGTCGGTGATCAACTGCACCGGTCCCTTGCTCAGCTTGTCCTGGGCATCGAGCAGGCCGTCCGGCTTGCCCAGGTCGGAGAGCGCGGCCCGCACCGCGTCGGTTGCGCGGGAGAACGCGGGCAGCCTCGGGAATATGCGTCCGAACTTCGTCGGACTGGTTTGTACCGTCGCGCTCGGCCCGGCCACCGCGCGGGGCGCGACCGCGGCACCGACACCGCCTGAGAGCGCAACCGCACCAGCTCCGGCTCCTACGTGCCTCAGGAAGGCTCGCCTGCTGTAGCGAGAGGTGGACTGTTCTTTGTCGACTTGGCTTATCACTGCGGTCCCCGTCCGCTGCTCGACCTGTCCAAGCCCCCCAGCGTGCATCCCGGCATCCGTACGTTATCAAATCGAGATATTTATCGCCATAGGTCAACGCTATTAGTCTCAATTTGGTAACGAGAGGTCACGCTGAACTCGTTGCTCGATGCACTCGGTTCCTCAGGCTGCCGCGCCGCCGTGCTCTGGTCGAGAAGTCTGGCGGTGGGCGACACAGGCGCACAAATCCAGTCACGTGACTGTTGAGACAATCATATGACCGTTACAATGAGCACATGTTGTTCAGCGAGCCGTTCGGCGGAGTCATTCCCGGCGCTCGTGGAGCCGTGTTAGCGGCCCTCCTGCGCACCGATATTCCCCTAACGGGACGGCAGATTCATGCGCTGGTCAGCGATGACTACAGCCTGTGGACAGTGCAAGAGGCATTGAAGGCGCTGACGCAGCTCGGCATCGTCAACACCCAGACCATCGGCCGAGCAGGCGTGCACACCATCAACGAAGACCACGTCTCGGTGGCGCCATTGAGAGCGCTCCTCGATCCCATCACCGCGCTGACCGGCACAGTACGCGAGGCGGTAGGCAACGACGTCAAGACCGTCATCCTCTTCGGGTCCATTGCACGTGGTGAGGCCAACATCCATAGCGACGTCGACCTCGCTGTCATGGCCCCGGCCGGCTGGGATGGTCGCGCCGACCTGGAAGACGCGGTTCGCATCCGGCTTGGCAACAACTGCGACGTGCTCGTCTTCACCCCCGAAGACTTCACCCACCTGGCAGACATTGGCGAGCCAGTCGTCCGGGAGATCCTCACCAGTGGCGTCGCACTGATCGGATCCATCCCGCGGATGAAGAGTCGAGTCGCGTGATGGCGACCGTCGAGCAGCGAAACCACGCCAAGAGCTTCCTCAAGAAGGCTGAGGAGTACCTCGCCTCCGCCGAAGACAACCTGACCGCAGAACGTCACACCCCCGCCGCGGGTGACGCGATCCACTCGGGCATCAGCTCAAAGGACGCCATCGTCACCGTGCTCACCGGCTCGACGAGCAAAGGCAAAGACCACGCGACGGCTGCGAAGGAACTGAAGCAAACCCTTGGCAAGCGACCAGAAGCGGCCACAGCCGAGAAAGCGCTCCGTGAGCTGCTTTCCGCGAAGGGCGACGTGGAGTACGGCGTCGCGCTGGTAACGGCTACGAAGGCCGAACCACTCGTCCGGCGGGCCCAGGCCCTCCTTGAGCTCGCGGTCCAGATCGTCAGATTGGGGCGCTAGGGGCTCGAGTCCCCTTGGCTCCACCCTCTGGTCAGCGGCGAAGGTGCCCGAGATCGACTGGGCGCTGGAGGGCAGGTAAGCCCAGGACTCTGATGCGTTCAGCCCCGGCGGCAAAGGCCGAATCGGCCCGCTCCCAGGGCGAGATTGCCTTGGCGCCAGAATGTCGACGTGACGAACCTGCAGCTAAAACCTGGATGCTCGTGGGCAGAGACCTACGCCCGATGCGTGTCGGTGGCACCGGAGGCATTCGAGTCCGGCCGCATCCGCAACCTGTTGCACGGCGAGTGGCAGCGCGTGGGAGTGCCCGGCCACCATGTCACCCCGGTCGACTTGTCGCCGATCCATGGCCCGCCACGTGTCGAGCGCGACATCGCTGCTAGCGCCGTCGAGCATGCCCGCGATCAGCATGCGGCGTGGTCGAAGGTCGGCTTGGCTGAACGCCGCGAACGGGTGACCGCCGCGATCGACACGATGGTCCTCCACCGGGACCTGCTCGCCCTCCTGTTGGTCTGGGAAATCGGCAAGCCATGGCGGCTGGCCGTGGCCGACGTGGATCGCTGCCTGGACGGGGTCCGCTGGTACGTCGATGAGATAGATCGCCAGCTGGCGATCGGAACTGATGCCGAGCGGCGGCCCCTGCCTGGCCCAGTGTCGAACATTGCGAGCTGGAACTACCCGATGAGCGTGCAGGTGCACGCCGAGCTGGTTCAGGTGCTGGCCGGCAATGCCGTGGTGGCAAAGACGCCGAGCCAGGGCGGCTTCCACTGCCTGACGCTCGCCCACGCCTTCATGGCCCGCGCCGGTCTTCCGGTCACACTGCTCAGCGGGATCGGCGGCAAGCTGGGCGACGTCCTGATCAGCAATCCCCGCATAGGGGCACTCGCGTTCGTCGGAGGCCGATCCAACGGACGGGCCGCCGCCACTTCCCTGGCCGACCGCCGCCGCCGCCACTTTCTCGAGCAGGAAGGGCTGAACGCGTGGGGGATATGGGACTTCACCGAGTGGGAGCTGCTCGCCCAGCATCTGCGCAAGGGGTTCGAATACGCCAAGCAGCGGTGCACTGCGTACCCGAGGTATGTCGTCCAGCGACGCTTGTTGCCCGCCTTCCTCGATACTTACTTGCCGGTCGTCGAAGGCTTGCGCTTCGGCCACCCGCTGGCCGTCGAGCGTCCGGACGATCCCCTCCCGGAGCTGGACTTCGGGCCGGTGATCGGGGCCCGGAAGGCCGCGGAACTGGGAGAGCAGTTCGAGGAGGCAATGCGGGGCCGGGGGCTTCCCCTCCACCGCGGCTCGGTGGGTGCGGGGCGCTTCCTTGATGGGCAGGACACCTCGGCATACGTCGCACCGGCCTGCGTCCTCGAGCCACCGGCCAACTGGTCGCTGCACCACGCCGAGCCGTTCGGCCCCCTCGACTCCGTCGTCTGCGTGGACACCGAGGCCGAGCTGCTCGCGGCCATGAATGCCAGCAACGGGTGCCTAGTGGCCAGCCTGGCGACCGACGACATGGACTTCGCGTCGCGCGTCGCCGAGCAGCTGCAGGCCTTCAAGGTAGGCATCAATCGACCGCGCAGCAGGGGTGACCGGGAGGAGGTGTTCGGCGGCATAGGTGAGTCGTGGAAGGGTGCCTTCGTCGGCGGAGACCTGCTCGTGCAGGCGGTCACGTACGGCCCGGACGGCGAGGACGAGCGGCTGTTCGGCAACTTCCCGGACTACTCGCAGTTCCCCAGCCGGTGACCCGCGCCGCAACCGAGCGGGCCTTCCCCTTCGCGGTAGCCAACGGCACTCACGCCTAACGGTCGCCAATGGAGCGAGACACGCGTAGCGGGACAACGAACATCGGCTTGCCTGCCATACGCGGCGCTCAGATCCTCAGCTCGCCGCTCTCTTCACGAGCGCGCCGATGGTCGCCTCTTCGGCGGCAGTGAGCTCCTTCAGCGCGAAGGCAGTCGGCCACATGACGCCTTCGTCGAGGTTCGCCGAGTCGTTGAAACCTAACGTCGCGTACCTCGACTTGAACTTCTGCGCGCTTTGGAAGAAGCAGACGACCTTGCCGTCCTTGGCATACCCGGGCATCCCGTACCAGAGTTTCGGCGAGAGGGCTGGCGCGCTGGCCTTGATGATCGCATGGAGCCGCTCGGCCATGGCGCGATCGGTTTCCGGCATCTCGGCGATCTTCGCGAGCACGGCCTCTTCCTCGTCCGCCTTGTTGGCGCGCGGGCCGCGGCGTGCTTCCGCCTTCACCTCTTGGGCGCGCTCCTTCATCGCGTCTCGTTCCTCGGCCGTGAATGCCTTGGTCGGCTTGCCGATCGCGGTAGTGCTCTCTGCGGACTTCTGCGCGTCAGTCACTGCAGGTTCCTCTCTGCGAGATCTGTGGGACAACCCTCAGCCTATGGAACCGCAGCGGCCGCGGCTTCTTCAAAACTGCTCAATCGCACGCCACCAATGGATGCGGCCTGCCTGTCGCTGACTGCGCGTTTCTCACGGCACCAGCAAGCCCCAATAGCCCACCCAGCCTAGGAGAACCGCGCCCGCGGCCACCAGGATCAGCCGAGGATGATCGGTCCGTTCGGCACGGTGGCGGGAACGCCACCACCTGACGGCAATCACGATCGTGCAGACGCCGACAGTGGCGGCTGACGCCTGGAGCAGGAGCCACGGGAGCGGACGACCCACGACCACGGGCCCGATGACATTCGCGGCCGTGATCATCAAGAACAGCAGGTAGACCGGGAGGCCGAGCGTGGTGAACAAGCCGGCGGCAACGATCAGGCGTTGGGTGCCGCCCAATCCCGAGCCTCCCAGTCCCAAAGACATGGAGCGCCCGCGGATGCGGCTCACCAAGCCAGCGAGCGGGTAGAACGCGAACCCGATCGTCAGGGTCAGAATCAGGCCGAGGTGCACCAAGGCCGCGGCGCCGCTCAGCGGAGCCAGCACCGGCGGCGGTGTCCCGGTGCTGGGTGAGGTGCCTATTCGCGATGGCTCGGTGCGTGCCAGGTCGTCGATCCAGTGGCGCTCGTAGGCGCCGTAGTCGGCCGGTCGTGACGTAATCCGATCGAAGCCGCCGTCAGCGGTGAGGTTGAGGTTGTGGCGGACGCCGCTGATGAATCGGATCGTGTAGCGGGTGTTACCTCCGCGGCGCAGTGCTTCCTCGATGGCCGTGCTGCTCTCCCGGGGGAGCGCGACGCGGTCAAACTCACCCCATTCCGCGAGCACCGGCTGCCGTATTTGTTGCCAGGCCGGGACTGGGTCGAAGTTGGCCTCTGGGAAGAGACCGGCGCTGATCATCGTGCGAAGCGCGGTGATCTCCAGGGTGTGGGGCAGCCCGGTGCCTACGCCCGCGTGGCGGAGGAACTGGTCGTAGCCCCAGGCGGTCTGCACCGCTGGAGTCACCCCTACCGCGCCGACTGTGATCAGGAACTTGATCGCACTCGACTGACGGCAGGCGAGCGGGGCGACGTAGGCTCCTTCCGATTGGGCCCACAATCCAAGGCGAGATGGGTCGACATCGCGCCGGGTCGCCAACAGTGCCACCGCCGCGACAGCGTCGGCCGCGAGCAAGCCGTAGTCGCGGCGCAAGAGGCTGTAGCCGACCTTCCGTTTGTCGTAGATGAGCGTGATGACGCCGTGCCGGGCGAACACCTCCGCGGCCGGTTGGAGCTCTTGCCGGCCGCGGTTGCCCGCTCCCTCCAGCATGACCAAGGCTGGTCGACGTTTCCCGCTCGGTCTCGGCGCCACCACGATCCCATGCAGGAGGACACCCCCGCCGCCGACGAACGTCACGTCGGTGGTCCTGACGGGCTGCGGCTCGGCGGCCGCTGGTGCAACGGGGACACCCACGGCTGCCAGGAGGATGGCCAGGAGCCAGCCGACGCACACCCGCCAACCCTGAGACCTGCCAGGATGCTGCTGCTGGACAGTGCGGACGGGCAGACATGGCAGTTTCTCCGTTGCCGGGGACAGACGTCCACCACGCTAGGAATCACGGCGCCCGCAACCCACTCGCTGGAGTCGACAGTTCGGATCGCTTTTCGACGTACGCCGGATCAGGGTCGGTCTGCCGGTCCGCCGGCAACCCATAACAAGGCGTCGCGCAGCCGGTCGCGCCAATTCTCCCAAGTGTGACCGTCCCGGGCCTCGACGTAACGCACGCGCATGCCCGCGGATTCGAAAACCGGCACGATGGATCGGTTGGCAATGATCAGCGGCTCATACAACCCGCAACTGACGAAAAGCCGTTCCGCAACGCGGCGCGGGCGGTCACGGTAACGGTTGACGAACTGCACAACCGGATCGAACACAGGCCCACCGCCGTGGTCTGTCCCCGCATCTGCTGACACGAACGACCCCGACATGAGAACGAGTGATCCGTACGTGCTGGGCGAGGAGTACGCGGTCGACAGTGCAGCGATCGCCCCAAAGCTAGCGCCAAGGAGAGTACGGCCGGTGCGATTACCTACCAGAGGGAACTCCGTCTGCAAGTGCGGCAAAAGTTCGTTGGTAAGGAAGCGGGCGTGCTCCGCGGAATTGGCGTACTCGACAAGCCGATCCTTCGGGTGCAGGAAAGCCGCGATCGTTGGCGCAATCTCGCCGCGGTGGATCAGGTTGTCGAGCACGACCTTCGCCGCCGAGTACTGCAAGAAGTCGCCGCCATCGTGTACCACCAGCAACGGATAGGACGCAGTGCGACGGAACCGAGCCGGCAGATACAGAGTCACTTGACAATCGCGCTGCAGAGCGCGGCTTTCGACGAGAAGTTCGGTTAGCTCGCCGGGAGGTGCATCGGGGTCTGGAGCGGTCCACTCCGGTGTTATGTAGCCGAACGTGAAACACACCGAAATGGCCCCGAATGGGCTGTGTGAGAGCTTTGGATTCAATGGATCATTGAAGCGCTCGACATGCTCTCCGCGTCTGACCTCGATCTGGTAGTTGATCCGCGATCTCTGAGGCACCTTAAGGACGACGTACCACAATGTGGTCGCAGCAACTCTGCGCATCGGCAGTCGAGAAGGTAGGCCGAGAATTCGTTGGGCGAGGTATGCCTCGTCGGCCTCACCCCGGAAGAGGAATGTGCAGTGCCGGCCTTCGACGATGGGGACCTCGCGACCTGCAAGAAAATGGTCCACCGTCGCTTCGTCGACGAAGCCCTGCTGGAGTTGGTTGATGGCGAGACGACTCGTGCCGCTTCCGGCCGACCAATGGTGGCTGCGCCATGAAGACGACGGGGGCCCGGGGGCGTGACTCACTGCGCGTACACGTGAATGGTGCGGCCGGCGTCGTCGAGCAGGCCGCGCAACACGTCGTAGTCGGTGTGACGCATGCGGACATAGGCGTTGGCCATGTATCCGGCTTCCACTGGCTGTGTTGGGGTGCCAGACGGCGGCAGATGTGCGTCGATAACCCACTCGCCGGACCGCGCCTGCATCTCCTCGACACCGGAATAGCCGGTGATGTTGCCATCGTGATCCGGTCGTAGAGCCACAATGCCGGTGGCGTAGCGGCGGGATGGACGGGCGCCGATATGGTCGTGCACGATCGCGTTCGCCCATTCGCGATACAGGTCAAAATCGTTGCCGACCGAGTACAAATCCCATGCCCCAACTCCGGGCGGGCGGCAGCCTATCTCGGAGAACCGCAGTCCCTTCGGGCCGAAGAACCACTCCATATGTGTCGCAGTAGTCCCAATGCCAAGCGCCTCGTTGACCCGATAACCAAGCTCCCGAATCTGGTCGTAGTCCGAAACCGAATCGACGCGATTAGTGGCGATGAACTGTGGGGAGATCCATCGGGCACGCATCGCTTCGAGCACGTTCGGGTAGTAGTGCGAGACGAAATCCAAGGAGACATATCCGTTGACACAGACCGTGTCGTAGAAACCCTCGTGGCCTTCTACAAACTCCTCCACTGCGATGGACTCAACACCCTGCCCGCCGAACCGGCCGAGCGCGGCGTCTAGTTCGGCCTTGTTGTCCACGCGTGTCGTGTCGAGAGCACCCGCGCCGGTACGTGGTTTGAGGATGATCGGATAGCCGATCGCGTTGACGAATTCGTACACCTCGGCAGCGGCCTGCACAGCCGCTGAGGCGGCCGTCGGTACCCCGGCCGCGCGCAGCACCTCCTTCATCGACGGCTTATCCCGGCACAGCCAGGCCGTCCGCACAGAGGTGCCCGGGATCGTGCAGTTCTCCCGTACCTGCGCGGCCGCGAGCGTGTGTGCCTCGATCGTCGCCTCCAGCCGGTCAACCCACACCTTGTCCTGGATCCAACGCACGGCGTCGGTCATGACTCCCGTATCGACGACCGATGGCACCTGGTGATAGTGGGTCATCCAGCTCTTGACTTGATCGTCTAGCGCGTCGGTGTGGGACTCACCGATCCCGATGACCGTTGCGCCAACCTCGGCAAGCGCACGTACAAAATTGCGTTGAGTCGGTGGAAAGGACGGCTCGACGAACACGACGTTCACGCTCGGCATGCTACTCGTCGCCCGACCGACCACGCCGACCGAACGTCGAGTAGCGTCCGTTCCATGGTGGTCGCTGCATTTGTTGCACCCTTCCTGCTCCCAGCAACCGCGCGGTTCGTTGCGACGGCCGCCAAACTGCCCGGCGTCAGCCTCGCTGTCATCACTACAGAGCCTGTCGAGCGACTATCGCCGGAGCTGAAGGAGCACCTGGACGGGCATTGGCGGGTCGACGACGCGCTCGACCCTCAGCAACTGATCGCAGCCGTACGCGGCCTAAGTCAGCAGGTGGGTCCGGTAGAGCGACTGGTCGGGGCCCTCGAGCAGTTACAGGTGCCCATGGCGTATGCCCGTGAACAGCTCGGTCTTGACGGCATGGATGTGCAGACGGCACTCAACGTGCGCGACAAGTCCCGGATGAAAACGGTGCTTCGCGCGGCCGGGGTTCCTTGCGCCCGACACCAGCTCGTGACCAACCCGTCAGAAGCGCTGGGGTTTGCCGAAGAAGTCGGGTTTCCGCTTGTGGCCAAGCCTCCGGCTGGTGCCGGGGCGCAGGCGACGTACCGGCTGGATGATGTGACGGCACTTCGCGGGTGGCTGGACGCGATTCCTCCCCACGCAGATGAACCGGGGTTGCTCGAGGAGTTCCTGGTCGGTGAGGAACACACCTTCGACAGCGTGACGGTTGGCGGCCAGACGGTGTTTTCCTCGATCGCCGACTACCATCCGACGCCGCTGGAGGTCCTTCGCCAACCTTGGATTCAGTGGACCGTGCTGCTCCCGCGGGAGCTCGATGATCCGCGCTACGAGGGCATCTGGGAGATCGGCCCGGCCGCCTTGCAGGCGCTTGGCGTACGAGACGCGCTCACCCACATGGAGTGGTTCCGCCGTCCGGACGGTTCGGTCGCCGTTTCGGAGGTCGCAGCGCGGCCGCCGGGTGCGCAGATCAGTTCAATGCTGGGATACGTCCATGACGTTGACTTCTACCGGATCTGGGCGGAGCTGGTCATCCTAGGCACGTTCGACCCACCCGAACGCCGGTACGCCGCCGGGACCGTGTACTTGCGTGGTCAGGGCCGCGGGCGGGTCCGCGCCGTTCATGGAGTCGACGAGTTGCAGCGCGAGATCGGGCATCTCGTCGTCGAGGCCCGCTTGCCGGATGTGGGACAACCCTCCTCGTCAAGTTATGAAGGCGAGGGATACATCATCGTCCGGGATCCCGATACCGAAGTCGTCCGGGATGCCCTGCAGCGCATCGTCAGCCGGATCCGGGTAGAGCTTGTGGAGGCGCAGTGAACATTGTGATGATCTCGCCTGGTTACCCGGTGGAGATGGCCTTTTTCACCCGAGCCCTGGCGGCCGTGGGTGCCACGGTAATCGGCGTCGGTGACCAGCCGCCGTCGGCGCTGCCGGAGGCGGCCCGGGACGCGCTCGCGCACTACGAGCACGTCACGCTCAGCGATGAGGGCGCCGTGCTAGCCACGCTCCATGGTCTTGCCCAGCACGTCTCCATCGACCAGGTCGAGTGCCTGTGGGAGCCGTACATGATCCTCGCGGCGCGGATCCGCGAGTCGTTCGGACTGCCCGGCATGACGGTGGCGCAGACTGTGCCGTTCCGCGACAAGGAACGCATGAAACAGGCGATCGACGCCGCTGGGATCCGTACTCCTTGGCATGTCAGTGCCTCGACTGTGGCCGGCGTGTGGGAGGCCGCCGAACGGGTTGGCTATCCACTCATCGTCAAGCCGATCGACGGGGCTGGCTCGGCCGACACGTACCGGGTGGATTCCGTCCAAGAGCTCGGGGACGTGCTGCCGCTGCTTCGGCATGTACCCGAGGTGAGCGTGGAGGAGTTCATCGACGGGGAGGAGTTCACCTACGACACGGTGTGCGCGGACGGATCGATCTTGTACGAGAACGTCATGTGGTATCGGCCGCGACCGTTGCAGATGAAGATGCACGAATGGATCAGCCCGGCGTCGATCGTGCTGCGTGACCTCACCGTTCCGGATCTACAGGGCGGCCGTCAGATGGGCGCCGAGGTGCTCGCCGCGTTGGGCTTCCGTAGCGGGTTCACTCACATGGAGTGGTACCGCAAGTCCGACGGGGAAGCGGTTTTCGGCGAGATCGGAGGGCGGCCTCCGGGCGCGCGAGCGGTTGATCTGATGAATTACGCAACTGACGGGGACATGTACGTCGCGTGGGCGGAAGCTGTGGCCCACGGCCGACTGTCACAATCACTCGAGCGCCGGTACAACTCCGGTTGTGTCTTCAAACGGGCCAAGGGAGTCGGTCGGATCACCCACGTGGAGGGGCTGGAGGCGTTGTTGGCCGAGTACGGCGAGCACGTGGTGCTTGTTGACCTGCTGCCGGTCGGTGCCCCACGTCGTGACTGGCGCGCCACGCTCATCAGCGACGGAATGATCATGGTACGGCATCCCGAACTGCAACAAGTGATCGAAATGACGGAGCGATTCGCCGCCGACCTCAACATGTACGCAAGCTGATCTTCGATGCGGCCGCCGCTGTCAGACCTACGTAAACCTTGACTGCGGGCTGCAGCTTGTCGAAGTCCCTGCGCGCCCTTCGACCAGGCTCAGGGACGCACGAATGGCAAGCGGCTCAACAGAACCGTGGCAAGTGGTGCGCAAACTGTCGCTTCCACCATGGCCAGTCGTGCGCCACGTCGTGGCCCCACAGGTCCAGCTCATGTGGGATGCCCTTGTCGGCGAGCACGCCGGCAAGGGCTTTGGTGCCTACCAGGGCGCCAGTGGTGTCCTCCCACATCCCTTGTCCGCACACCAAAACCAGGAACACCTGTGATCGCAGCCAGTCCAGGTGATCGCCGTCCATGTGGGCCACGTAGTTCACTGGCGTGTTGAAGTACATTGCGTCACCGCGTTCGCCCCAGCCATACAAAGCGCTGAGGTCGTAGATTCCGGACATGCACAGCGCCTGCGGAAAGAGATCGGCGCGTTTCAGGGCGAAGTTCGCGGCGTGAAAGGCACCGAGGCTGGTGCCTGTGGTGAGGATGTCCGCAGGTCCACCACAGTCGTCGAAAATCCACGGCACAACTTGATCAATGATCCAGGACTCGTACGCCCCGTGCCGACGAGCGCGTTCCTCCAGCGGTATCTCCTTGTTGGACCAGCTTTCCGCGTCGTAGCTCCCGACGCAGTAGAGCTTGACCCCGCCACCCTCGATGAGATCGGCCACCACGTCGAGCATGCCCCAGGATTCGAAGTCTTCCGCCCGGCCCATCTCGTGTGGGAAAACGAGGACCGGACGACCCCAATGCCCGTACGCAATTACTGAGCCAGTCGCTCCGATCGCCGGTGACCAAAGATCCACGGTGCTGCGCCTCATACGAGATCCTTCGTTTGAGCGAGTGGCGACAAAGTGCGGAGCACCAAGTGCGCCTGCAGTCTAAATTGCCCGCAATTTGCTGCTGCGACTAGGTTCGATCATCCACACGGTCTTCGTACAACACACGGTTAGAAATGTGACGACTCCGTGCCTGCTGACTGGCGTCACGAGGGAGGGTATTGACGTGGGCGATCCCTTGAACGAGCAGGGCGAGATTCTGGCGGCGCTTCGGCAGGTGGTGGATGCGGCCGGGCCGTACCTGGACGGGTTGCCCACGCGCCTCGTCTACGACCGGGCCGCCGAGCCGATGCTGGAGGAGCTGGGCGGGCCGCTGCCCGAGCAGGGCTCGGGCACCCAGGCGGCGGTCGAGGAGCTGCTGCGCATCGGGACGGCGACCGCGACCGCCTCGGCGGGGCCGCGGTTCTTCCACTTCGTGATCGGCGGGTCGACCCCCGCGTCGCTGGCCGCCGACTGGGTCGTGTCGATGCTGGACCAGAACGCCTTCGTGCGGGCCTCCTCGCGCCTGGCCGACGCGGCCGAGACGGTCACCATCGACTGGCTGCGCCAACTCGTCCGCCTGCCGGCGGGCTGGGGCGGGGCACTGACCGCCAGCGCCACCTTCGCCAACCTCACCGGGCTAGCCCTGGCCACCCATTGGTGGGCCGAGCGGCACGGGGTGGACGCGACCTCGGTGGGGCTGGCCGGGCTGCCCCGGATGCCGGTCCTCTCCGGCGGGTACGTGCACCCCAGCGCTCGCAAGGCGCTGCAGCTGCTGGGCCACGGCAAGGACACGGTCGAGGTGTTCAGCCGCGACGCCGTTGGTCGGATGGACCTGCCCGCCATCCGGCGACGGCTGGGCGAGCTGGAGGGGGCTCCGGCGGTGCTGGTCGCCACCGCGGGCGAGCCCAACGCTGGCGAGTTCGACCCTCTGGCCGACCTGGCCGACTTGGCCGAGGAGTTCGGCGCCTGGCTGCACATCGACGCCGCCTTCGGCCTGTTCGCCGCCCTCTCCCCCCGCACTGCCCACCTGACTGCGGGCATGGAGCGGGCCGACTCCATCGCCGCCGACGCCCACAAGTGGCTCAACGTCCCGTACGAGAGCGGGTTCGCCCTGGTCCGCGACCCCGCCCGCCTCGGCCCGGCGTTCGGCATGCCGGGCGCGGCGTACCTGCCGGGCCCGGACGACCCCAGGGGCGGCTACGGGCTGCTGGGCCCGGAGTCCTCCCGCCGGGCCCGGGCGCTGCCGATCTGGGCCACGCTCGCCGCCTACGGCCGCGACGGCTACCGGGCGCTGGTCGAGCGTCACTGCGACCTGGCGACCCACCTCGCGTCGGCGGTGGATGCGGCACCAGACCTGGAGCGGCTGGCCGAGGTTCCGCTCAACGTCGTCTGCTTCCGCTACCGCCCGCCCGGGCTGCCCGATCCAGAGCTCAACGACGTCAACCGCCGCCTCGCCGAGGCGCTGCTCGACGACGGCCGGGTGTTCGCCGGCGGCACCGTCTACGGCGGCCGGGCGGCCCTGCGCCCGGCGATCAGCAACTGGCGCACCACCGCCGCCGACCTCGACCTGCTCGTCGAGGTCGTCCGCGAGCTGGGCGCCGCCGCCGTCCGGACCGGGTGACGAGCAGCGGCTGACCGTCCCGGAACGCTTGGTGTTCTGATCTATCGCGCCTCCCGCCCGTTACGGAATGGTGGTTTCCAACCGGCTCGCTCCCGCGTTAGATTCCCTTTCATGGCCGATCAGGGCACGGTCAGCGACGTAGCGGCCCGCCGGGAGGTGGCGGACCGGATGGCCGAGGCGGCTCGCGCGTGGTTGGACACCCTCGACGCGGAGCAGCGCAGAATCGGCCAGGGAACCGTTCCCTCAAGCGACGCCTCTGACAACGAGCGCCGCCGCTGGTTTTACACCCCGACCGACCACGGTGGCGTCACCGTCCATCAGCAGCGACCCGCGCAACAGCGGGCCGCGATGCGACTCGTTTCGACCGGGCTGTCCCCTGCCGCGTACGTCACGGTCGCCACGATCATGGGCCTGGAGAACGTGCTCGACTACACCGAGGGGTTCGTGGTCCGCTTCGGCCGGGAACGCGGACGCGACCCTGGGATGTACTACCTGCGGGTGTTCGGCGAGCCGGGCGGCGAAGGTTTGTGGGGTTGGCGGTTCGGTGGGCACCATGTGTCGTTGAACAACCTGGTCGTGGATGGCGTGCTCGTTGCGACGACACCGTGCTTCCTGGGGGCGGATCCGGCCACATCGCCGCTGCTTGGGGGAGCGGTGAACCGCCCACTCGCTCGGGTGGAGGACCTGGGCCGGGACCTGGTGCGATCGCTGCGGCCCGATCTCGTCGAGCGCGCGATCCTGTTGCCGAAGGCCCCATCCGACCTCATCACTGCCAATCGCACCTACGTCACCGATGGGGATCGGGTGATTCCGCTGGTCGGCATCTGGCGCGACGAGCGGTTCCCCGACCCGGTGGAGCAGGCGAATCTGCAGTCGATCAGTGACACCATCGACGAGGCCGCCGGGCTGAGCCACGCCGACCACGAGGCGATGGCGTATTCGATCAAGCCCAAGGGCGTACCGGCAGCGGAGCTCGATGCCGAGCAACGCGAGATGCTGCGGGCCCTGTTAGGTACCTACCTCGACCGGGCGCCGGCCGGGGTCTCGCCGCTGCACCGCTACGACGATGAGGCGACCCTCGACGGCGTGCATTTTGCCTGGGCGGGACCGACTGCTCCGGGAGAGCCGCACTATTACCGGCTGCAGGGTCCCCGGCTGCTGATCGAATGGGACAACACCCAGCGCAACGCCAATCATGCTCACTCGGTGTGGCGCGATCCCACCTCGGACTTCGGTCTGGACGTGCTCGCCCGCCACCGCGCGGCACATCACGGCTGATGATCTTGGGCCTGCTGTGATCTCCGGCAGGCCACGTTTGCTGCCTCAAGATGGCAAGAAGGTGTCGAAAGCTCCATCCCGACCCCCGCTAGCCTTCTCGGGACGGGAAACGCAGATGCAGTCGACGGAGGTGACATGACAGAGGGCGGCAACCCAGCTAGCGACGCTGCTCCGGCTGGAAAAGCCGCTGCAACGCCCGCGGCTGACTCCTCCGCCTGGGCACCCCTTGCGCAGCGCGCCTTCCGCTGGCTCTGGCTGGGTATGTTGATCAGCTGGATCGGTACCTGGGGGCAGACGGTCGGCGCCCAATGGCTGCTGGTGGATGCTCCCAACGCGGCGGCGCTGGTCTCATTGGTGCAGGCGGTGACCACCGCTGCCCCTGATGCTGCTCGCGCTACCTGGTGGTGTGCTGGCCGACTCCTTCGATCGGCGCTGGCTGCTGATTACGGTGCAGGCCTATCTCTTCGTCCTCGGCATCCTGCTTGCCGTGCTCACCGCCGCCGACCAGATGCCACCGGCCCTGTTGCTGGCATTCACGTTCGCCCTGGGCGCCGGCGGAGCAGTTCAGCTCCCCGCATGGCAGGCCACGATGCCCGAGCTCGTGCCCAGGAACCAGCTCCGAGCGGCGACACGGCTCGACTTGGTCAGCGTGAATGGGGCACGTTCGATCGGGCCAGTGCTGGCCGGGCTGGTGATTGCCTACCTCGGTGGCGTACCGGTCGTCTTCGCCCTCTACGCGGTATGTGTGGCCTTCTTTGGGGTCGTGCTGCTTTTCTGGCGCCGGGAGAAGCCTGAATCCGAGAACCGCCGGGAGCGCTTCATGCCAGCACTCCGCGCCGGTGGCCGCTACGTCTGGCACGAACCCATCGTGCGCCGCATACTGCTCCGAACGATCCTGTTCATCGCACCTGCGGTGGCGCTGTGGGCGCTGCTAGCGCTGGTCGCCAGTCAGCGCCTAGGCCTCGGAGCGGATGGCTACGGGGCTCTGTTCGGCGCGTTGGGTCTCGGTGCCATCATCGGTGCCTTCGTGCTGGGGCGAGTGAGAGACCGCCTGTCCAGCAACGCGCTGCTGACGGCAGCTGGCGTCCTCTATGCGGCAGCTCTGGCCGTGATCGTGCTGACCTTCAGCTTTCTGGCGGCCCTGGTGACCCTCGTCCTGGCGGGAGTGGCGTGGATGGCCATGACTTCCACGCTGGCCGCTGAGCTGCAGCTGTTCTTGCCGGTCTGGGTACGTGCCCGTGCCCTCGCTGTCTTCATGCTGACTTTCACCGGTTCGATGACGGTTGGAGCGCTGCTCTGGGGACTCGTAGCCGAAAGTTTCGGCCTGCAGCCGGCATTCCTCATCGCGGCCATCGTCGTGCTGGCCGGCGTGGTAGCGGGAGTGTTCTTGCGCGTGCCGGATACCGGTCACCTCGACCGGGAGCCGGCCATCTACTGGCCCGAACCACGGCTGGCCTTCGACCCCGAGCCAGACACCGGACCCGTCGTCGTGACGGTTGAGTACACCGTCGCGCCGGAACGGGAGACGGCCTTCCTCGAGGCGATGGACCACCTTCGCCAGTCTCGACGCCGAACGGGAGCGTCGCGCTGGGAGCTCTTCCGGGACGGAGACCGCCCCGACCGCTTCATCGAGATCTTCAGCGTTCCGTCTTGGGAGGAACATATGCGCCAGCACGAAGGGCGCTTAACCCCGGCGGACCAAGAGGTCGAGGAGACGGCGCTGGCCTTCTCGGATCCGCCGGCGCGGGCAGAACACCTACTTCCGCCGTAGCGGGGCTGACCGAAACTGATCCGGGCGAAGAGCTAGCTGCTGCGGTACGACCACGAGTTGATCAAGAGCGGACGCCGCACCCCATACCTCGCCGGGCCGCCCGAGAATCTGGCGAACATTGGATGCGGGGCCGGGCAGCGCGTACGAGGTGAAGGCCTCGGTCGTGGGGTCGAACTGCACCAGCGTGTTGGAGCCGAAGTCGCTCACCCACACCTGATCATGATCGTCGACGTACACGGCGTACGCCTGCGGGCTAGGACCGGGCAGCCGCCACTCGCGCCACTTCTCGGTCGCCGGATCGAAGACTCCCAGTTGGCCGGCGTTCCATTCGCTGACCCAGATGCGTCCGCTGCTGTCCGACCAGACGCGACGAGCGCCTTGCTGAGGCGTGGGCGGTTCCAGCACCGTCGCCTCGCCGGTCGTCGTGTTGATGCGCCCGACATAGCTGCCTGCGAGAGAGGCGTAGTAGACATCGCCGTCCGGTGTTGTCGCAATGCCGTACGGGCCGGGACCTCGCGGAGCGTCGTACACCGTCATGCGTCCGGACCGGGGATCGAGCCGTCCGTAGATGCCGGCCTGGCCGGTGAACCACAACACTCCCTTGCGGTCGAAGGTCGCAGTGTTGAGGTTGGCGCCCTCTCGGCCGGCGGGTAGCGGATAGCTGCGTACCTCATGGGTCGTCGAGTCGACCCGAACGATCGCATTCAGTCCGCCGTCGGTCACCCACGCCGCGCCGTCAGGGCCGACGATGACACCGTGTGGTGCTGAACCTTGCCCGAGCGGCACCTGCTTCACGGCTTGCGTCGACGGGTTGAAATGGCCGAGGAACCCAGCCCGCTGACCGGTGAACCACACGCCGCCGTCGTTGGCCGGCGCGACATCGTGCGGACGTGATCCGTCCGCCACGTCGTACGCCTGCACCGGGGAAGGCTGCTCTTCTGGCTGATTTGCAGCACAGCCGCTCGCCAGGAGCGCGGCGATCAGCGCAATACGCAACACCGATCGGCGCAGAGACATGGCGACCCTCCCAGGTCAAGTGTCACCCACCTGGTCAGCGGCGCTGTCCGGCAGAGCGGTATCAATCCCAGCGGGCGCTTGACGGGTTGTCGGTCACGATCCTCAGCGGCTCGCTGGATGCTGACGCGTGTTGTGTCCGCTATATGGCGCAGCTCGCGCTGCGCGCTGTCAGGGGTGTGGCCGTGGCCGATGAGGACGCCGACCGCCTCGTTGATCGTCGACAGTCTGTGTACCCCGGTCAGGTCCGAAACGAGAGCCAAAGGGATGTCCTCGTCCAGACGGAGACCTTCGCATGCCTAGGGCGAAGGTCAGGTCGGCGGCAAGGTCGACGAAGGTGCCCGGCACGGAGGCATAGAAGGTGATCCGACTGTCTGTACGTAGCAACGGCACCCAGGCGAGCGACAAACATAAGTGACGTCGCTATGTCTGAGGTGTCGCCGCGCTCGGCTGAGATCACGCTGACGGGCTGCTCGTCGATCACCAAGGTGAGAGCCAGCCCGCGGTAGGAGGGGACGGCACGTCTCAGAGATCGCAATCAGCGCCGTCAGCGAGTCCTGCAGGTCGACCGGCTGTCCAGTAATGGGATCTGGCACAGCAAGATCGGAAAAAAGATCACGGATGTCGTCGGTGAGGAGTCTGGGTGTGTCCACAGGTGGCTCCGAGGCGGCCCGAGCGCCGATTTACTGCCGGGACCGGCCGTACCAGGAACGTTCAGCCGATATGGCTCGACATCAGATGCGGGTCGGGATCCCCGAATCTATGAAGTCGCAGCACCTTCGACAGTACGCCCCGAAGTGCGGATCACCTATCTGTGCGCCGGGCCTGGGCCCGCCGTACCGCTTCCTGAACGATGCTTTGGGCGACGACCGGCAGCTTCTCGTGCTGGTGCTGGCTCAAGTGTGCGCAGCCGATCCAAGGCTTCAGCTTCGGTTCCGCCGCTGCGGCTCATCATGATGCCGATAGCGCGCTCGATCACCCCACGGCTGCTCAAGGCGGCCTGCAGCTGGCTGGCCAGTCGTTTGGTCTGGGCCAGAACCTGGGCGTTCTGCACGGCGATAGCCGCCGGCACCGCGAAGAGTTCCCCGAGCCGCCCGGCATCTGCGGTGAAGGCGTTCTTGTCATGGGCGTACACGTTCATCGCGCCAACCACACCCTCGTCGGTGATCAGTGGCAGGGACACGACGCTGTGCACGCCCAGGCGTGCCACGCGAGATCCAAACTGCGGCCAGCGGCGGTCACCGCCCAGGGAACCCGACAAAACGATCTGTCGATCGGCGACGGCGCTGACGCATGGGCCCTGGCCGAGACTGTATTGAATGTCGTCGATTCGAGCCACAAAGTCAGCCGTAGACACGATCGTGTCGGACCGGTTCTCCTCGAGCAGCGTCAAACCGGCACCCTCGGCGCCTGGGATGGCCCGCACCGCATACTCGGCCACGCGCGTCAGGGAGTCCTCCAACGGCAGTAGGCCGGTCGCCAATTTGCTCAGTCGGGACAAGCTGTCCTGCAGCTCGTCCATATATTGAGTCGGCATTGTTTCGTCGGCGGCGCCGTCGGCTGCGACGGGGTCAGCTGGCTGGTCCGGGCTCATCTCCATGACGCACCCATGTTAGGTCGGCCGCAGTGGTCCAGCCGAATCGGCATGAAGCGTTTATCCAGGTAGAGTAGGAACCGCTGTACATGCAGCCGGCCTGGGGCCGGAGCCGCCGTTCACGCACACGCCGCGACTCCACGAGCATGACGCCGCCGCCCAGGTAAACACCGGGACTTTCAGAATGAATTGGGTCCCCGCAAATGACAACCCTCCTCACCCCCACCGCAGGCGACCACCCCTCTCCAGGCCCATCAGCGTCGGCCATCCGTGACAAGGCAGGCAGTTCATTCACCGCGCTGACCCGCACCATCCACGAGATGGGGCTGATGCGCCGCAGCTACGGCTACTACTGGGCCAAGCTGATTGGCGCCGTGTTGATCTTGACCGCATGGGTGGTGGGTTTCATCCTGATCGGGGACAGCTGGTGGCAGCTGGCCAACGCCGCAGTCCTCGCGGTTGTGATGACCCAGATCTCGTTCCTAGGCCATGACGCCGCGCACCGTCAGATGTTCAAATCCGGCAGGTGGAATGACTGGGTCAGCCTGATCATCGCGAACCTGATGGTCGGGATCAGCTACGGCTGGTGGCAAAGCAAGCACAACCGCCACCACGCGAACCCGAACAAGGAGGGCGCCGACCCCGACATTGCGTTAACCGCGCTCGCCCTCACTCCCGCCCAAGCAGCCAGGGACCGTAGCCGGCTGATGAGGTGGCTGGTGGCCCATCAAGGCTGGTACTTCTTCCCAATCCTGCTGCTCGAAGGACTCTCGTTGCATCACATGGCGATCCGCCGGGTGATCAGCCCAGCGAAGATTGGGCGTCGCTGGGTCGAGCTCAGCTTCCTCACCGTCCGGCTGGCGGGAGGGCTCACTTTGGTCTTCCTGGTGCTTCCCCCGGAGAAAGCGGTCGCGTTCCTGGCGGTGGAGCTTGCGATCTTCGGCCTGTATATGGGGTCATCATTCGCGCCCAACCACATCGGCATGCCGCTGGTGTCGCCCAAGCTGAAGCTTGACTTCCTGCGTCGCCAGGTCCTGATGAGCCGCAACATCAGCGGTGGACCACTGATATCGATCTTCATGGGTGGGCTGAACTACCAGATCGAACATCACCTGTTCCCCTCCATGGCGCGACCCCATCTCCGTAAAGCGCAACCACTGGTATCCGCGTACTGTGCCGCCCAAGGCGTGCCCTACACGCGCACGAACCTGTGGCACGCCTACCGCTCCGTTATCGGCTACCTCAACACTGTCGGACTACGCGGCAAGGACCCCTTCCTGTGTCCTCTCGTCGCTCAGCGTCGCGCTCTCTAGGCCCGGACACCGCCTTTCGTCCCGTCCTCGTGGACCGATCGACCCTGGCCTAAACGGGCGCTGAACCGCGACGGTGGAAATCACCACAACTCGTCAGAAAGCCCAGCCATGCCCGGATCAGAAGACCAGACCTCGGGAACACCGACCCCGCCACAGACCACCAGCGGCGCATTCTGGACAGCCGCTGAGCTTGGATCTGGACTCATCGAACTCGACCGCGCAGAGTGCTTGGAGTTACTCGCCGCCAAGTTCGTGGGCCGGATCGCGTACGTCGGCGCTACTGGTCCCCGCATCCTTCCCGTGAACTACATCCTTGGCGAGGACTGCGTCATCTTCCGTACGGTTCCCGACGGCGAAATCTCCCGCTATGCACTCAGCTCCGAGTGCGCCTTTGAGATCGACGAGACCGACGAGTTCTTCGAGTCGGGTTGGAGCGTGGTCGCAGTTGGGCGCCTGCAACTGGCGACCGAAGACGACTTCGCTCGCATGCGGTACGGGAGACTGCCTGAGCCTTGGGCCGGAGGTAACCGATCCATGTTCGTACGACTGCCGTGCGAGCATGTGTCCGGACGGCGAGTCCTCGGGCCCGGTCGCTGAGCAAGTCACCCTGACACGCGGAACGCGTTGCCCCCGCGGCTCGGCAAGAGGGCCCTGCAGCCGCGGGATTCGGGACTATCGACCCTGCGCCTACCGGAACTTCTTGATCACTGTGTAGGTAGAGCTGCGGTGGTCTCTGCCCACATCAAGGAGTCCCAACATGTCGACTGTTCATGAAGATGCGAAGGCATCGTTCAAAAGGGCTGTGGAGCGGGCCAGCTTGGCGCCGTCGGTGCATAACACCCAGCCGTGGCATTTTGTGGTTCGGCCCGATGTTTTGGAGTTGCGTGGGGACAGCGATCGCCAGCTGAGGGCGCTGGATCCCACTGGCCGGCAAATGGTGATCAGTTGTGGTTGTGCCTTGTTCAACGCCCGGGTTGGGTTGGCCGCTGACCGGGTGGTGCAGGTGGACCGGTTGCCTGATGCTGCGGAACCGGACTTGCTGGCCCGGCTCACCGTGGTTGATGAGCCGGCTGCTTGGACGCCGCTGGTCAGGTTGGACCCTATGATCGAGAGACGCCATACCAACCGGCGGGACTTTTTTGATGAGGATGTGCCACCAGATGTCATCTACGAGCTGACCATGGCTGCGGAGCAGGAGGAGACATCGCTGCTACAGGTTGTGAAGCCTGAGCACAAAATGGTGGCAGCGCAGCTGTCTCGGGAGGCTGAGACTATTCAAAACACCGACCCGCGGTATCAGGCCGAGCTGCAGGCGTGGACGACGACTGACCTGCGCCGGGCCGACGGTGTTCCGGTCTCGGCGATTCCGCAGACCGATTCCCGTTTCGAGTCTGAGGGTTTGATTCGCGACTTTGATGTGGCCGGCAGGGGATGGCTGCCGAGGCTTAGGCAGTCCAGCCTCAGCCACTGCCTGATGGTGCTGGGCACAACCAGATCTACCCGCTCGGCGTGGTTACGAGCCGGGGAGGCGCTGCAGCGCATCCTGCTGGAGGCCACCCGGTTGAATTTTGTGGTCAGCCTTGCCAGCCAGGTGGCTGAAGTGCCCTCCACCCGGGACCGGCTTCGCAAGGAACTTGGTCTTGAGTTTTATCCACTTCTCTTGATGAGGATCGGCCGAGCAGCTCCGACGCCGGCCTCTAAACGCCGGGACCCAGCAGTGATCATTTCGGAGACCCGAGACTGACCAGCCGCCGCCGGCTCCATTAGCCCGCCGAAGATCTACACAGATTTGATCACTGCTCACCGCGGACTCGAAATGTCTGGCAGAGCCGCCCCTAGGTAGTCGGCGATTACTGGGCTCCATCCATGATGCTGCTGGCCTAGTGCCGTATGCGACTATGTTCAGATTCCAGGGCGCTCTGCGAGTGTTGGGAGTCCGCCACGGTATTGGCCTTGGCTCTCCAGGTTGAGCTGCGGTTTCGACCCGAGCTGGCGGATCGTGGCCTATGGATCCGTACGCTTGCCATCACAGCCGTCAAAACGATCCGCCCTCGGCATGAGCGCACGTGCGTTTTCCATCACAGCCGTCGAAACGATCGGCTCCCCTTAGGTCTTGATCTTCCCCGCCTCTTCGGGAACCAGCCGTTCCAGGAAGGCCTTCGCGAACCGCTTCACCTCGTCCCAGTCGGTGTAGACGTGGTCGCGCGAGGTGTCGGTACTCAAGCTGCCTGGCTTGCCAGTCACGATCTTCTTCATCATGAGGCGTTTCAGGAACCCGTACTGGCGGTAAAGCAGGGCTCCGCTGAAGAGACCGACCTGAGCCGGCCGCCAACCCGTTTCCTGCTCGAAATTCTCGACATAGGCCCGCGCGTTGTCCATATCACCGTGGGCGGCAAGGCTCACCGAAAAGAACGCGGACGGGAGACGCTCAAGTGTGGCGCGGTTCTTCCGAACGAAGTCGACGACATACTCTTCGTGCTTGCCCATATGGATTGAGCCACCGACGATCACTGCGTCGTAACCCTCCAGAGGGACATCCTTCGACCCCTTGAGGTCCAGCACTTGTACCTCGAGACCGTGGCTCCGAACTGCCTCGGCAAGATGATGAGCAATCCGCGCCGTCTGCCCTTCGGTTGTCCCGTAACCAATCAAGATCTTGGTCATATCGCTCCACCTCCGTACTCAGATTCCAATGTGCCGTCCTCGAAGTCGCAGCCGCAGGGTCGAAAGTCCTCAAGTGTTCGGGGCAACGGGTTGTGATGCAGGACGGTTATCGGACCGCAACCGAGGCGCGACCTCGTGATGTTTACACCTGCAACTCCGGGGTAGTGCTCAATTCTGACAAGGAGCGATACGGTCATGAACACATACGAGATCTCACGCCGCCGGTTCTTGCAGGTTGCCGGGGCCTCGATGGCGGGTGCAGCGCTCGCTGGATGCACATCTGGGGAACAGGCGGTCCAGCCGACTGTTGCGACAGACGTCCCCACGCCGTCGGCGACCTTCACTCAGCCGACGCGCAAACTCTCCGGTGACCTGAAGATCCTGATGTGGAGCCACTTCGTGCCCGCAGCCGATCAGTGGTTTGACCCGTTCGTGCAGGAGTGGGGGAAGCAGGTCGGCGTCAACGTCACAGTTGACCACATCAACCAGGCCGAGATCCCGGCCCGCACCGCGGCTGAGATCCAAGCCAAGCAGGGCCACGACCTCATTCAGTACATTGCCACTTTCTCGCAGTTCGAGCCGAGCGTTGTCGACTTGAAAGACGTCGTGCAAGAGGCGGAGAAGCGGCACGGCAAGATGCTGGATGTCGTTCGGAAATCGAGCTTCAATCCGAACACCAACAAGTACTATGCGTACTCGCCCGCCTGGGCCCCGGACCCCGGTGACTATCGAAAGAGCATGTGGGAGAAGGTCGGCCTGCCCAACGGGCCGACTACCTGGGACGAGCTTCTCAGGGGTGGCGCGGAGATCAAGAAATCTCAAGGCGTCCAGATGGGCATTGGGATGTCACAGGAGATCGACTCCAATATGGCCGGACGCGCCCTTTTGTGGTCGTACGGCGCCTCGATTCAAGACGCGAACGAGAAAGTCGTCATCAATTCTCCGGAGACGCTGGCGGCTGTCGAATACATGACAAGGCTCTACAAAGAGAGCATGACGCCTGAGGTGTTCTCCTGGAATGCCGCGTCCAACAACCAGGGCCTCGTCGCCGGTCAAATGTCCTACATCCTGAACTCAATTTCTGCCTGGCGCACCGCACAAACCGAAAACCCCGCTGTGGCCGACGACATTGGCTTCGTCAAGGCGCTACGGGGCCCGAAGGATGCGCTCGTCGCGCAACACGTCATGTACAACTGGATCGTCCCGTCGTTCTCGCCCAACGTCGATGCAGCGAAGGAATTCCTGCTGCACTACACCGCGAATCTGCCATCGGTGACCTACCAGTCGAAGCTCTACGACTTCCCAGCGTTCCCCGATGCGGTGCCGGATCTGGACGGCTGGCTGGACAAGGATCCGTTCGGCGCCAACCCGCCAGACAAGCTCGCCGTGCTCAAGGACTCCCTTGACTGGTGCACCAACATCGGCCATCCAGGCCCAGCCAGTCCCGCCATCGGTGAGGTGTTGTACACCTTCGTCATTCCCAACATGTACGCCAAGGCAGCTCGCGGGGAGCTCTCCCCGCAGCAGTCCGTTGCGGAAGCCGAAAAACAAATCAACGGCATCTTCCAGAACTGGCGCTCCCGCGGACTGGTCGCCGGATAGCCGGTACATCGCGGAGGAAGCACAGTGGCAGTCGTCGAGGTACGCAATCTCACGAAACAGTTCGACGGCGGACGCGGTCACGGGCACGTCCGCGCAATCGATGACATCAACCTAGCGACGCGTGAAGGCGAATACCTCGCGTTGCTGGGCCCGTCCGGCTGCGGCAAGACCACGCTGTTGCGTACCATCGCCGGCCTCGAGGACCCCACCGACGGTGAGGTGCTTATTGGCGGCAATGTCGTCAATGGCCTGCCACCCCGACTGCGGCGCATCGCCATGGTGTTCCAGAGTTATGCGCTGTATCCGCATAAGACCGTCCTTGACAATATTGTCTTTCCGCTCAAAGCTGCCCAGCTCGACAAGGCAGAACGCGAACGCAAGGCGCGCTGGGCGGCTGAGCTGCTAGGGATCGATCAATTGCTCAGCCGGCGCCCACGGCAACTCTCCGGCGGCGAACGGCAACGCGTCGCACTGGCACGAGCACTCGTACGGGAACCCGAGGTCTTCCTCCTCGACGAGCCGCTATCCAACCTCGACGCCAAACTTCGAGCTAGCGCTCGGGACGAGCTCAAGCGATTTCAGCAGCGCGTCGGGACTACGACGATCTATGTGACGCACGACCAGTCGGAGGCGATGGGCCTCGGCGACCGGATCGCGGTGATGGAGGGGGGTCGGGTGCGGCAGCTGGCGCCGCCCGTGGAGGTGTACGACGATCCGGCGGACACGTTCGTCGCGACGTTCCTTGGATCGCCACCGATGAACCTAGTACCACGGAACGGCCATCTCGTGGGCTTCCGACCCGAGCACCTGCTGCCTGAGGATGTGGTTCCGGGAGAACACAAGATCCGAGTGCCGTTTACCGTCGACCGCATCGAACATCTGTCAGGTGATCGACACTTGTACGGGACCGTGCACCGGCTTGGCGAGGAAACGCGCGTCATTACCCGTCTTCCCGCTACCGTGACGCTTCCCGTGGAGCCTGGCGAGGAGCACATCTTTGCCGTTGCCGCGGACCGACTGCGGTTCTTCGATGTCGCCACCGGTGAACGGACGGCGCCCATGCCGCTCCGCGAAAGCTAGTCATGGTTCAAGCGACCACACCAAAGCCCAGCACCGAGGTGGCAGCCGAGACCAGGGTCGGCAGCCGTGATGGCCGCCGCCTGGCCGATCGAGAGGGTTTCCTCGCCTGGGCGATGTTGCTGCCCTCAATCGTCTACATCGTCGTGTTGGTTGGGCTTCCTCTTCTGTTGGCCATCGCCTTTTCCTTCAGCGATGTCACCGCTGGGGATCCCTCGTTTGACTGGGACGGTCTATCGAACTATCGACGGATCTTCGACGATCCGGTGTTCTGGCGCTCGTTGCTCAACACCATCGTCTTCACCGTCGGTTCCATGCTGCTCATCGTGGTGTTCGGCAAGGTGCTTGCCAACATTCTCGTGGCCGACTTCCACGGCAAGTGGATCGTACGATTCTGCGTTCTGTTGCCCTGGACCACGCCCGTGGCATTGTCGGCCATCGCTTGGCTGTGGATGTTGGACTCGATCTTCAGTCCCATCGACTGGATCTTGCGTGAAGTCGGGTTGATTGACGGCAACCTGTACTGGCTTGGTCGGCCCAATCTTGCGATGCTCTCTGTTATCGCGGTCCACGCGTGGCGGCTCATTCCATTGGCTGCCGTCATCATGATGGCCGGGCTGGTGGCAATTCCGAAGGACTTGCAGGAGCAGGCCGAGATGGATGGCTCCGGCTACTGGCGGCGGATGTTCGAGATCACGATCCCGCTGATGCTGCCGCTTATCGCCGTCGCAGCTTTGTTTGGCGCGATCGTGACGTTCACGGATATGACGGTCGTATACGTACTGACGCGCGGCGGCCCGACGAACTCGACACAGGTGCTGGCATCGTGGGCGTTCTTCCGCGGTATCGAAGGTGGAGATATCGCGCAAGGGGCGGCGGTGGCGCTGTTCCTGTTCCCGCTGTTGCTTGCCGGGGCGATCCTCATTCTCCGCGCGGTGCGTCGGATGGACGTGTTGTGACATGACAGCTGTCGATGCGGTCACCACTGATAGGGGGATCGAGACTCTTCGGCGCCGCGCAATCCGCCGTCACCGGCTGGCTCGTGTTGGCCTGTACCTCGCCGCCATTGCTGCCGCACTCGTCTGTGCCGGTCCGTTCTTGTGGTCGTTGATCACGGCGTTCAAACAGAGCCCGGACCTCTATCAGCGAGACAACAACCCGTTCCTGTACAACCTGCCCTCGACCCGCCAGCACGTGCGGTACCTCTTTCAAGACACGGCGTTCCTCACGTTCCTCTGGAACACGCTGTGGGTAGGCCTGCTCGTTGTTGCGATCACCTTGGTACTCAGTCTCCCCGCCGCGTACGCACTTGCCCGACTTGACCGGCCGTGGTCGGGCCCTATGGCTATCGCGATTTTTTTCGTGTACCTCGTGCCGCCCACGTTGTTGTTCTTGTCGCTGTCGCGTCTGGTGGTTGCCGTCGGCCTCCAGGACAACACCTGGTCACTGGTACTCATCTATCCCACGATCACGATCCCGGTATCGGTGTGGCTCTTGGTCGGCTTCCTCAAGGGCATCCCGAAGGACATTGAAGAGCAGGCCATGGTGGACGGATATAGCCGGCTAGGTGCCTTCGTACGGGCCGTGGTGCCACTCGTCTTTCCAGGGATCGTCGCTGTCATCGTCTTCACATTCACCCTGACCGCGAGCGAGTTCATCTATGCGCTTGCTTTCGTCGCGCCTACCGCTGAGAAGGTGATCAGTACCGGCGTCCCCACAGAGCTCGTGCGCGGTGACATCTTCTTCTGGCAGTCGCTTCAGGCGGCCACCGTCCTCGTGGCGGTTCCAATTGCGTTGGTGTTCAACCTCTTCCTGGATCGGTTTATCACCGGCTTCACCATGGGCGCCGTCAAAGGTTGATCACTGCCGCCAGCATGATTGCGAGTTGCGGCCGGACCTGGGAAGGCTTGGTCGGGATCCGCGGGCTGGTGAGGTCAGCGAGGTGGTCGAGTCGATTGCTGGCCGGGTTTGACGGCCCAGATGCCGCCACTGGTTAGGAGGGCAAGGGCGAGCACGCAGTAGGCGAAACCGTTCAGATTGGCTCCCATGATGAGACCGACCAGGCCGGCGAAGGTAACCGCGCCCAAGGTGGAGGCGGCCGCTTGAAAGCCGACTAGCCGGTCAACGGAGCTGGCAGTCGTTCTCTCGGCGGTGGTGAGCACCAGCAGTGGATAGATGGGCGCGACCGCAAGTCCTAGGAGGACGACTCCCATGGCGGTTGCTATCGGTTGGCCCGACATCAGGAGGGCAGCTGCGCTGACAACCATGATGGTGGCTGCAGCCAGAACGGGCCAGGTTCCGACTCGTTCGGCCACCGAGCCGAGCAGGACACGGCCGACCACAAGGGCAGCCCAGTATCCGGAAACGACAACTCCTGCGACCGCCGGCTCGAGCGTGACCGCCTCGAGCAGGAAGACAAAGGCCCATAACCCGACCACCGACTCCAGGCCACAGTCGACTGCGGCAACCAGCAGCCCAGCGACCGCCCGAGGCGGCGGACGCCACCGGGGCCGATCTGGGGATGGTGCAGACGGTGTTGCCGGTGACGCATTCCGCGTCTGGGCTGCTACTTCGTTCCATCGCCGCGAGGAGGTAGCGAACAGTATCGCCAGCATGCCTTGGATGATCATGACGGCCAGGTAGGCCCATCGCCAGCTGATGCCAGAGCTCACTACAACGGTCACGATCAACGGTGACGTTGCGGCTCCAATCCCGTAGGCAGCGTGCATGAAGTTGATCTGGCGGGGACCGAAATGGCGGGCCGCGTAGGCGTTCAGAGCGGCGTCGATCGCTCCGCCCGACAGCCCGAACAAGACGGCGCAGGCCACGATGACCCAGTACGCGGGTGCCAGAGCACAGCACAGCAGGGCCACCGCGGAGAGGGCGACGCTGCCGGTGAGCAGCCGGCCCAGGCCGAGCCGGTCCGCTGCCCACGTCCAGCCGCTCGTCGACACGACGGTGGCCGCCACTCCGAAGGGAAGGACCAGGGTCATCGCCGCCAACGGCTGATCGAAGGTGACCCGCATGAAGGGCCAGGCGACCCCCAACATGGCGTCGGGCAAGGCGATGGCGAAGAAGGCAAGCAAAGCGAGGATGAAGAGCATTGAAGGCTACTTCCGAAAGGCCGAATGGCGGATGGAAGGTCGTCGCTGCCCTGATGCTCAGGAGATAATTCGGCGGCGTCGGTCGATCAGCGGAGATGATCTGCAGTGTTCGGAGCCGGCACGCCCTGACTCAGGGTCAGCGCGTGCCTCGATGGCCGGGTGCCGGACTGTCCACTCACGAAGTATGACAGCGTGGCGATGCGGTGGGCAGGTTCAGCGATATCAGCGCAGCAGCACCCAGCATGACGTAACGCTGGCTTGCTCGACTGACGTCAAACTAAAAGTGGGATCCGACGAGGCAGGACCGGAGACATATGGGCAAGACAAGGGATGTCGTGGAGCGCTTCTACGACCGCTTCGGCGCCGACGACTTGGACGGCGCATTCGCGTGCTTCGCACCTGAATGCATCGCGGTCGGATTGTCTGGGCCGCTCGACAACTCGGCACACCACGCCGCTGCCCTTGCGTTGAAGAAGGCCATGCCGGACTGCCACATGGAGTTGATCCGGATCCTTGAGATGGATGATGAGATCTACGTGACGGGACGCTTCAAGGGAACTCATACCGGTGATCTCTACACACCTCTCGGTCCGATAGCCGCGTCGGGTAAGAGACTCGACCTGCTCTTCGTCGACTACTTCCGCGTCGCAAACGAAAAGATCGTCGAGTGCGAGGTCGTTCGGGACCGGCTGGGAATGATGATCCAACTGGGCGCGGTTCCGGCAAAGTAGCTCCTGACTTGGGCCAATTGAGTCCTGCGCCAATCCGGCTGAGGCGTGCAGGAAGTGTCTGTCCCGACCTCTAATATGAAACGTATGTTCGATAGCCAGGCAGGTGGGCCCGATCCCGCGACGACACTGTCGCTCGTGTCGCGGGCTCACCACCAGGTGCTGGAGCAAGAGTGTGCCTTGGTGGAGCTGGCGGCTCACTGGGCCGATCTACACCACCCCGATAGCCAGTCGCCGCCTGCGAAACCGCTGCCCGGTGCCGAGCAGGGTCGGCTGCTGGGCGGGCAGGGCACCCCGGAGGTCTTGGAGTTTGCCGCCGCCGAGCTGGGCACCCGCATGGAGACAACCGTCGGGTCGGCGCGAGCGTTGATGGCCGACGCGCTGGACCTGCGGCATCGACTGCCGGAGCTGTGGCAGCTGATCTGCGCCGGCCGGGTCGCGTCCTGGCGAGCCCGTAAGGTCGCCCACGCCACCCGGCATCTGAGCCGCGCCGCCGCAATGCACGTGGACGCCGCAGTGGCTGGGCTGATCACCGCGTTGCCGTGGGGCAGGTTCGAAACACTGCTCACGGCCAAGATCATCGAAGCCGACCCCCAGGCGGCTGAGGAGCGGGCCAAGATCTGGGAGGCCGAACGGTTCGTGCGCGCCGGCCGCACCGGACAGTCCGGGTTGAAACTCCTCATCGCCAAAGCCAACGCCGGCGATGTCATCTGGTTCATGGCCACCCTCAACCGAATTGCAGAGATTCTGCGGCTCCAAGGCGACCTAGAGTCAGCAGACGTACGCCGATCCAAGGCGATCGGCATCCTGGCTCAGCCAGCACGGGCGCTGCAATTGCTGTGGGAGTTCCGGAACGAACAGCATCCCGCCGCCGAACCCCAACAGCCCGGCGAGCCGATCGAGAATGAACCCAATCCGCCCTCTGAAGCGTCTCCGCCACCCGAAGAACGGCCCGAAACAACAGCCGACAATCTGTCAGAGGCCGAGCCGCCGGCGGAGTCGCCCGGTCCGGTGTTGATCATCCGGCCGTCCGACGTCGATCAGCGGAAACTGCGCCCCCAAGTGATGCTGCATATCCATCTCAGCCACGAGGCTCTGCTCGCTGCCACCGCGGGCGCGACGGCACTAGGCGGCGGAGTCGGCCGACTCGAAGGAGTCGGACCGGTCACCCTCGGACACGTACGCCGATTCCTCGCCGACACCGGATGCGACGTCCGGGTGCAACCAGTCATCGACCCCCAAGACACCCCTCCAGGGGACGGCTATGAAATTCCGCGGCGAATCCGTGAAGCCATGTTCCTGCGGATGCCGGCCAGCTGTTTCCCGTACGCGGCCGGGAGTCGGCGGATGGATCTTGATCACACCATTCCGTACCTGCCGCCGGCACGTGGTGGCCCGCCGGGCCAGACTGGGGTGCACAACCTGGGGCCACTGAGCCGCATTGAGCATCGGATCAAGACGCACAGTCGATGGCGCGTCCGACAACCCGAACCCGGCATTTGGATTTGGCGATCACCAAACCACGCCTACTACCTCGTCAGCAATGCCGGAACCCAATACCTCGGCGACGGACGATTCGCCCGACGAATCTGGCGGGCGGCAGCGCCAGCGAGGCACCAGGTCGTCACGGCTGCCTAGGCTCTGACAGCCGTCCGCGATCGAGTTGCCGGTTCAGCGTGAGTGCGGCGTCGATCAGAGCGAGATGCGTGAATGCTTGAGGGAAGTTGCCGATCTGCTCCCCTGTTAGGGCGATCTCCTCGGAGAAGAGGCCCAGGTGGTTGGCATAGGTCAGCATCTTCTCGAAGGTGTTGCGCGCCTTCTCGAGTTGACCGGCTCGCGCCAGCGAGTCCACGTACATGAACGTGCACAACGAGAACGTCCCCTCGGCACCCCGCAGCCCATCAGGTGAGGCCGCCGGGTCGTAGCGGTAGACCAAGCTGTCGGTGACGAGCTCGCGCTCCATCGCATCCAGGGTCGAGGACCACATTGGATCCTTGGGGGAGATGAAGCCCACCGACGTCATACGCAGCAGCGACGAGTCCAGCACATCGGTCTTAGAGTGCTGGACGAACGCCTGGCGGGTCTCGCTCCAGCCGGCGTCCATGATCTGGTCATAAATTGCGTCCCGTTCAGCACGCCACCGCCCCAGCGGTGCTGGGCGCCCGTGACGATCCGCCAGTCGGATTCCCCGATCCAAGGCGACCCAACTCATCAGCCGACCGTAGGTGAAATCCTGCCGGCCTCCCCGAGTTTCCCAGATGCCCTCCTCGGGCTGGTTCCAGTTGTCCGTCAGCCACTCCAAGAGGTCGCATATGCCGCGCCACCCCTTGTGGCCGGCTTCAAGTCCAAGCCGGTCAGCGAAGTACAGACTGTCGATCGCCTCGCCGTAGATGTCGAGTTGCAACTGGTCCGCGGCACCGTTTCCGATGCGCACCGGGCTGGATCCCTGGTAGCCCTCCCAATGTGGAAGTACTTCTTCGGTCAGGTCGCTGGAACCATCGACGCGATACATGATGTTCAGCGGGCCGCCTTCGCCGCCGATCGCCTCGTGGACCCGGTCGCGCATCCATCGTCCTAGCGCCGCCGCCTCCTCAGTAAATCCAAGACCGAGCAGCGCATAGACCGAGAACGAGGCGTCGCGAACCCAGGTGTACCGGTAGTCCCAGTTGCGCTCCCCGCCGATCTGCTCAGGCAGCGCCGCAGTCGGAGCCGCGACGATCCCACCGCTCGGCGCGTACGTCATGAGCTTGAGAGTGATCGCCGACCGTTGCACGGTCTCGCGCCACCGGCCGGTATAAGTGGACTGCGCCAGCCAGGACCTCCAATAGCGAGCAGTCTCCTCGAGGAGCTGCCAGACTTCCGAGACTCGGATTTGGCGCACCGATCGAGGCTCACCCGTTTCCATGACAACCCCGCGGCTCTGCCCGGCTGTCAAAGTGATCTCGATGTGCAGATCTCCTTGGGGGTCCATTTGGACACCATGTACAAGGCGGGCATCGTCCGGCTCCCGAACGATGTTGATCGACAACGCGCTTTGGGGACCTCGGAAGACGACACCGTCCTCGGTGACATGGGTTTCATGTGACTCCCGGCCGTAGTCGAACCTCGGGGCGATGTCCAGAGCAAAAGTCATCTCACCGCGGATGCATCGGAACATCCGTACGAGCTGGTGCCGGTCAGAGGCGAATGTGGGGTTGGCGATCGGCATGAAATCGACGACTTCTCCGACGCCTGCGTCGGTGAGAAACCGAGTGACGAGGATCGCGGTATCCGGATAGTAGAGCTGCTGTTGGTTGAAGATGTCGACTGTCGGCCGGATCCTGAAGTGTCCACCATGATCATGGTCCAGCAGGGAGCCGAAGATGCTGGGCGAGTCGAAGCGGGGAGCGCAGAACCAGTCGATTGTGCCGTCCATGCTGACAAGCGCCGCCGTCTGGAGGTTTCCAATAAGCCCGTGATCGGCGATCAAGGGGTACTTCGACATCGGTCTGTGATCCTTACCTGCCGATTCCTGTGACCATGCTGAGTCAGCTACCTCGGCAGCGACCTCACCCCAACGGGGTGACGAGCCTCTGGCCGCCGGCAACACGTAGAGCAGTATCGACGGAAATTCTGCGGTCAGGCCGGCGGGCGGTGCGCACCGTGCAGCGTTATCTCGTACACCGCCGCCGGATCGATCGTGTGCTCCCGCAGTCCGCCGAACTCGACGTGCTGCGGCACCTGGCTACTCCTTCGGCCTAGTGGCGCACTCTATGGCGTCGCTGCCCGCGTTCCCTGTGATGCCGGCTCGCGATGGTAGTTCGCGAGCGCCCAGATAATGAGGATGTCAATGGCAATGACCAGGAGCGACCACCAGGGCGAATGCGGCAGCCAAACGAAGTTGAGCAGCGCCGATATACCCGCGAGGATCATGCCTGCGACGCGAGCCCAAGTCTGGCCTCTGATCAGGAAAATGCCGATTGCCACCAACGCCAGGCCGACCAGCAGGTGCAGCCAGCCCCACAGAGTGAGGTCGAAGGTCAAGAAATAGTTCGGCAGGACGACGAGGTACTCGTCGTTCACAATCCCCGCCAGGCCCTCGACAGCCTGGAAGGCCCCTGCGACGATCATGATCACGCCGGCAAAAACGGCGATGCCATGAGCCACGGGACTGACAGGCTTGGTCTCTGCGCCGGCGGCTGGGTGTCTGCCCTTGGCATCTGGGTATCTGCCATTGGTGTCTTGCCTCCAATTCTGATTTAGTCTGACTCGACTACAGACGAACGGTACGTGGCAGCGGGCATCGGTTGATCACCCGCCAAGGGTGAATGGATACGCGCACACTAGCGGGAAAATCGCGTTGTCGCGGCGTTCCAGAAAAGCGGCCTAACGAACGTCAGACCGCCGAGAGTGAATGTGAGGCTCCAGTGACCGATGGTGAGCATCCAAGCGCCATCGAGGAAGCGCCCATGAACCGGCGACTCGCCGTCTTGCTGGCGATGGCAATGTTCGTGCTCGTCGTCGACACCTCGATCATGAACGTGTCGATCTCAGCCGTCGTTCGGGATCTGGACACGACAGTGAGCGGCGTGCAGTCGGCGATTGCACTCGAGGCGCTCGTGTCTGCCGCGTTCATCCTCATCGGCAGCAAGGTCGGCGATCTCATCGGACGCAAGCGGGCGTACGTGCTCGGCCTGCTGGGATACGCCATTGGCGCGACAGCCATGACCCTTGCCCAGGACCTTCTCGCCATCGTCGTCTTCTGGGCCATCATCGGTGGTATTGGTGCGTCGCTGCTGCTCCCGTCGATGCAGTCACTCATCCACGGCAACTTCCAGGGAGCAGCCCAGAAGCGGGTCTATGCACTCGTCGGTGCAGCTGCCGCCATCGCGGCTGCAGTCGGACCTTTGCTGGGCGGGTTCATAACCACCTATCTCTCCTGGCGAATCGCCTTTCTGCTCGAGGTAGTGATCATCGGTGTCGTGCTCTCCGGCATCAAGCTGGTGCATGACGTGCCGTATACGGGCAGCCGAGAGGTAGACGTCGTGGGTGCGCTCCTCTCGATCTTGGGCATGGGCGGCGTCGTGCTCGGCATCCTGGTCTGGCAAGAGGGCGGAGAGTATGTGCTGGCGATCCTGGTCAGCGGCGCAATCGCGCTCGCTGGTTTTGCCCGCTGGCTTGTCCGTCGCAAACGGCAAAGTAAAGCGGCGCTGATCGATCCAGATCTCTTCCGTTCCAAGCACTTTCAACTGGGGATCTCTCAGCAGATGCTGCAGCAGATCGCCCTCGGCGGGGCCATGATCGCCTTGCCGATCTACCTGCAGATGGTGTTCGAGTACAACGCGATGCAGGCGGGACTGTCTATCGCCCCGCTCTCGCTCAGCATGTTCGCCGTCGCCATGCTTGCCGGAAGGAAGGCCGGCGCGCGGCGACCAAGCACCATCGTCCGCGTGGGCTTTCTTCTGCTCGCCCTCGGCATGGGACTCCTGATCCCCGTCGTGCCTCGAGCCGACTCCGGCTGGTACCTCTTGGTTCCCCTGGTGATCGCCGGATCGGGCTTGGGCCTGCTGGTCTCTCAGCTGAATAACTACACGCTGGCGCCGATCTCGGACGAGAGAGTCAGCGAGGCTGCTGGAGTCAACTCGGCCGCCGGATCGTTCGGGCTGTCCTTCGGACTGGCATTCTCCGGCGCCATCATGCTGGCCACGCTCGCTTTCTCCTTCACCAACCTGGCCCAGGAGAGCACCGTCCTGCCGCCGTCCGACAAGGAGCAGGTCGCGGTGGCTCTCGAGGAGGATGCGGAGGTGATGAGCAATACCCAGCTGATCGAGCTGCTCGAGGACGAACCTCCCCAGATCCAGGCTGAGGTTATCCGCATCAACGACGAGGCTCGGCCGTTGGCGCTCCAAGTGGCTCTGCTCGTCCCGATCATCGCCGGCCTGCTCGGGCTGCTCAATTCGTTCCGGATGAGCCGCCTGCCTGACGTGACCCCATCGTCGGCAGCCGAGGGAATGTCCATCGGTTGATGACGAACGCAGCTGTATCCGCCGGGTGACTACGGCAGCGGCAGAGACCCACTAGGCTCCGTTTCACTCAGGAGGAGTCACCACCGGGGAGGGGGCCGCGCATGACCTTCGTGGAAGTCGTCGACTTTGTGGCGAGGGGCCTGGAAGGTGCTGGCGTTGCCGTAATCGTCATAGGTGCGCTTGTTGCGACGGTGCTGGCGATTCGTGGCCTGGTCCGGCGAGAGCCCACCTACGACCGATTCCGCGAGCAGCTGGGGCGATCCATCCTGATTGGGCTCGAATTCCTTGTCGCCGGAGACATTTGCCGAACCGTAGCTGTGACGCCGACTTTAGAAAACGTCGCGATATTGGGAGCCATTGTGTTCGTACGCACGTTCCTCAGCTTCTCGCTGGAGCTCGAAATCACTGGAAGATGGCCCTGGCAGAGCGCGCCGCCACCAGCAGTCTCGGTCCGCCAGTGAACTACACCCAAATCCGGTTAGGTGAAACGGGCGTTGAGGCCGGGGCGCTCGGGCTCTGTTGAGCCCGAGCATTACGGCCCAAGCATTAGCCCCAAAGCATTAGCAGGGCATTACGCGAGAGCTGCTGCTTTGAGTTGGTCGAACTCGGCCGTGGTGATCGCGCCGTTATCAAGCAGGCCCTTGGCGGTGGCGATTTGTTCTGCTGGATTGCGCTGCCCAGCCACCTCCTTGATGTAGGAGTCGGTGGCGGCCTGAGCGCGCTGTACCTCACCGGCCTGTCGCTCGGCCATTCCCCTGCCCCGGGCGATGAGGTAGATCAATGCCGTGAGGAAGGGGACGAGGATCAGGGCAACGATCCAGAGCGCCTTCAACCATCCGCTGAGCTCTTTGTCACGGAAGAGATCGCCGATGATCTGGAACAAGATCATTAGGTAAAAGACGAAGACGAAACTCCAGATCAGAAGCCAGAAGAAGTCCCCGAAATCCATGTTCATGCCGTGCCTCCTGCGTGCATACGCGTCGTTGGGTTCGCCTCAGCGGTACTGAGGGCCGCCTAAGCATGGCACACCAAGAGACTCTGCGCTGATCACCCGTGGCGGGTGATTTCGAGTTGTTAGATCTAGTGCGGCTGATTCCAACTCTGCATCACTTACTTGGACCTCCGCCCTATCTGCAGATGAGGCACAGTCCAAGTAAGTGAAGCGGAGTGGCGGCTGGGTAGCGCGGGTCACATAGGCAAGGCCTCGTACACCTCAACGCTGCCGCCGGACTGCAGGACGGGACATCCGTCAACCTTGTTTGCAGCTTCCGTGAGAGATTCAGCGTTGATGATCGAATAGCCGCCGAGCTTGGACGTCGCGCCTTCGGTTGAACCGCCGGCTGTGACCGTCGAACCGGCAGCGAACGGGTTGCCAATGTCGACGACCGAGTCGCCGAGCCCACTGAACCAGGTAGTCCAGATCTCCATTTCTTCTTGCTGAGCTTCTGGGGTCTCGGCCATCTGTCCGCCGCTGTACAGGTACAGGAATTTGGCCATCATGTCCTCCTCTGTGTGGTCAGCCCGCCGGTGCGGGCCGACGATGAATGGCATCACTGCTACTACGTATCTGCCGGACCGAAATCGACAGCGGAGGACAATCCAAAGCCGTGACCAGCGATGTCAGCCGCCAAAGCACGTCATCCGCGATCAAGGCGGAGTACGCGCGCGTGCTGACTGTGCGCAAAGACGACCTGATCGCAGTGGCCATCAATGCCGCACTGGTGACCATTTGCTGGTTCCTGTTGCCTGACAGCGCGCGTAACTGGTTGTTCGCCTTGCAGGGCGCATTGGCGTTCGCATACGTGCTGGAGATGTGGATGCTCGGCGATACGCCGGCAACCAACATTCTGGGTCGCGACCGCGACCGTGCCTTGGCGCTGCTGCGCGACCCCGCTGCCATGCGCCAGTGGCTGCGTGCGAAACATGTCGCCTTGTGGACCTTCGTCGGGCCGCCTTGCGCGGTGGTTGCTTTGGTGATCGGGATCGTGCGCGGCGAGTTCATGACTGGGCTAGCCGTGGCCCTCATTCTGCTGACGCTGCCGCTGGGCGTGTTGAGCGTCGCCGCGTGGGTCGGAATCTGGCTCCCTTATCACCCCCAGTCCCTCGCCTGGCGCTGGCGGCATCGCACCGACCGGCGCGGAGCGGTGATTCGGTGGGGAATCCTCGTTGTCCTCCCCTACGTCGTTGTGCCGTTGATCGCACTCCTGTTGCTGACGCCAAGTCTGGTGATATGGAACATTGCTGCTCATGGCCAACCCCCGCGGCAGGTGGGGCCAACTGGCCTCTGGATCGGCACGGCGGTTTCCATCGCAGTGAGCTTGATCGTCTTTGCGCTCGCGCCAGCGGTTACCTCAAAGCTCGCCCGCCGCCGGCTCGACAAGCTCAGCGGATACCTCGGTGATCCCGAGCATGGCTGATTTCAAGAGCCGCTCAGTGGGCTCTTTGTGCTGCTGAGTTATCGGGCTGAGGCGTGAAATCACCCCCCAAGAGTGAGGCGTCGCGGAGCATTGCCCAGAATGCTGTCGGATGGATCGCCTTCATTGGTATCAGCCGGCGATTCGAAGAACAGAGAGGACGGACTCCGCATGGCGACACTGACGGCATGGGCTTTCCCTGGCGTCGACGATGCCGACAAGGCATCTGAGAGGTTGCAGCAGCTGCAGGCGCAGGAATTGATCAAGATCCAGGACGCTGCTGTCGTCTCCTGGGAGGTAGGCAAGAAAAAGCCCAAGACCAAGCAGCTCAGCAACATGACAGCGGCCGGCGCGCTCGGCGGCACATTCTGGGGCATGCTCTTCGGCTTGATCTTCTTCGTGCCGCTGCTGGGGGCCGCTATCGGCGCTGGCATCGGCGCATTGGCTGGCTCCATGAGCGACGTCGGCATCAGTGACGACTTCATCAACAGCGTGAAGCAACGCGTCACGCCGGGCACCTCTGCGCTGTTTTTGCTGAGCTCGGATGCTGTGATCGATCGGATCAAGGACACCTTCAAGGACATCGATGCTGAGCTGATCGCCAGTAACCTCTCCGCGGAGCAGGAGGCCAAGATGCGCGAGGTCTTCGCCGAGGAGGAGTGAGCTCGCCCGCGGGCGCGTTCTCAACGTGAGCGAAGAGAGTGGCGGCGGCGCCGGTGCAGGCTACGAGGGCAACGGGTCGCCTTTCCAGCACCCGGCCCGCCGGCCGCTCCTGCAGCGACTGGTTCCAGTAACCGAGAACCTGCCGAGCTATCGGGGCGGCACCCTGCGGCGGGATCTGCTGGCGGGCGTAACTGTTGCTGCCCTGGCGCTGCCGGCGTCGCTGGCTTATGCCGAGATTGCGGGCCTGTCACCGGTGATCGGCCTCTACGCGCTGCTGCTACCGGCAGTCGCGTATGCGCTCTTCGGCTCCTCACGCCAGCTGATCGTTGGACCCGACGGGGCGATTGCTGCAATGGTCGGGGCCGCGGTGATTCCGCTGGTCGCTGATCCAGGGCAGCGCGCGTCGCTCGCCGCCCTGCTGGCACTGTTGGTTGGGGCTGTGTTCCTCGGGGCTTGGGCGGGCCGGCTGGGTTGGGTTGCGGACTACTTCTCACGGCCCGTGCTCATCGGGTACCTCCACGGTATTGCGGCAGTCCTGATCGTTGGTCAGCTCGGCAAGCTGCTCGGCCTGAGCATGAGCGCTCAAACCTCACCCGGCCAGATCGGCGAGATCGTTCGGGAGATCGAAGACCTCAGCTGGACCACCCTGGCAGTCGGGTTGGCAAGCCTGGCCGCCCTGCTCCTGCTCGGTTGGCTATTGCCCAAGCTCCCGGGTCCACTGATCGTGGTCGTGCTGGCCATCGTGGTCTCGGCGGCGGTGGGGCTGGCCAGTATGGGGGTAGCGGTGGTGGGTCATATTCCGTCTGGCGTGCCCAGCCTCGAAGTGCCCGACCTTCGGCTGAGAGACATCCTCACGCTACTGCCGCCGGCGGTTGGCATCTTCATAGTCGCCTTTTCGAGCGGGATCCTCACAGCTCGGTCTGTTGCCGGCCGTCATGGCCAGCCTGTTCACGCGAACACGGAATTGGCTGCCATGGGCGCGGCCAACCTAGCCGCCGGGATTAGCCAGGGGTTCCCTGTTGGGGCCAGCGGCTCTCGTACTTCGGTCAATGATCAGATGGGCGCCCGCACCCAGCTCGCCGGACTGCTGGCTGCCGCAGTGATTGCGCTGGTTCTGCTCTTCCTCACCGGCCCGATGCAATACCTACCCCAGGCGACTCTGGGAGCTGTCATTGTGACTGCAGCCCTCGGCATGATCGATCTCACCGCCTGGCGAGGTCTCGCCCATATCAGCCGGGTGGAAGTTTCCATCGCTGCCATCACCATGGTCGGAGTGATCACTGTCGGGGTGCTGCGGGCATTGCTACTCGCTGTCGCGCTGTCGGTGGTGGATGCGGTCCGTCGCAGCGCCACCCCACACGACGCGGTGCTCGGCTGGGTTGAGCGATTGGACCGTTACGCCGACGTACGGCTCCACCCGACAGCCAAGATCGTTCCCGGAGTGTTGGTCTACCGGCTCGATGATCGGCTGTTCTTCGCCAATGCCCACTATGTCAAGGGGCGCATTCACGAGGCCATTGCCGGCGCGCCCGCGCCCGTACGGTGGCTGGTGTTCGACGCCGAGGCGCTCAACCATGTAGACGCGACCGGCGTGCGTACGCTCACCGAGTTGATCGAGTCGCTCCGTGAGGAATCCATCACATTCGTCTTTGCTCGCCTCCATGGCTTCATGACTGAGCATCTGGACGAGGCCGGACTTGTGGATCTGGTTGGCGAAGACCACCTCTATCCGACGGTACGAGCGGCAGTCCAAGACGCATCATCCCAAGACCGATCGGACGATTCGTAATCCATGATCAGCGCGCACTAATCGCCCACGCCAGGTGCGGCGGATGGGCGATCTCTGCGCTCTCGGCGAAAGAGAGCTACTCGCCCTCGGAGTGTCGTGGAAGACGCTTCAGGGCTCGCGCTTCCGGCGCCTGGCCAAGGGTGTCTACGTTGTCGCGACCACGGCTGACTCGCACCGGATCCAGGTCCGAGCCGTCATGTTGGCCTTGCCGTCCGGGACGATCGCGACTGGAGTAACCGGACTGCAGCTGCTTGGCGTCGATGTCGGCCCGCAACTCCCGATGACCTTTGCGACCACTCATCCACGGCAAGTCCGCCGGCGTGATGTCAAGGTCATGCGGCTCAAGGAGCTGCCGGCACATCGAAACGGGGTCGCCAGTCCCGAACAATGCTGGCTGGTGGCCGCATCAACCTTGAACCTCCTCGACCTCGTCACTGCTGGAGACTCGCTACTGCGGCTACGACGCACCACTCTCATGCGCCTCCAGGCGGCGGTCCAGACGCATTCAGGACGCGGCATCGTCGCCGCTCGGACCGCAGTGAGGTTGATACGAGAGCGGGTGGATTCGCCGCGCGAAACCTGGCTGCGGCTCTGCCTGGTCCTCGCCGGGCTGCCCGTTCCGGAATGCAACCTGATCATCGGAGACGACCAAGGCCCCATCGGCCGGGTTGACCTGGTCTACCTGGCGCACAAGTTGATCATCGAGTACGAAGGTGACCAGCACCGCACCGACCGCAACCAGTGGAACCGCGACATCGACCGCCATGAAGACTTCGCCCGGGACCACTGGACACTGATCCGAGTCACCTCCGAGCGAGCCCGTTGGCCTCGCCAAGTAGTCCGCAGTGTGCACAAGGCCCTCAGAGCGAACGGGTACGACGGACCCGCGCCTGAGTTCGGCGAACTTTGGATCAGTCTTTTCGAGTTCAGTGCGCAGTAACCTCCCACGCCGAGCGCGGCGGATGGGCGATTGCCGCGCACTCGACCGCACCACCGCATCCCATCGGTCCCTGACGGCATGGCGATGCTTGCGGAGTCCGTGCCACTCATGTGGCGTCGGCGAACACGGTGTTCCAGTCGTTCTTGACGCTGACGACCGTCCAGCTCTGCGCCGCTGCCCGATCCAGCGCTTTTTCCGCGCCTGAGGTGTAGTCGAACTCGCGTTCTTGGTCATCGTGGAGGACGAGTAGCCGCAGTGCCGGACGTCCCGACCCGCCGGACCAGGTCAGCATCGGTACGTCGCCGTTGGAGTTACCGCCTGCCAAAATCGGACGCCTCCCGATTCGGCTCCAGATCCGGACCGGCTTAGCAGGGCCGTCGTCCAATATCTCCATCTGCTCCAGGTAGGCCAGCGTGCCACCGCGCTCATCCTCTTGGTACTGCAGCCCAGTCGAGCTCCCGATCACACGCTCAGGTGGGATCCCGTAGATGTCATCGGTGATCGGTCGCATGAAGTCGCGGTCTCCCCCAGACGCGATGAACGTCGTGAACCCGTTGGCCTCGAGGTAGCCGAGCAGCTCGACCATGGGAAGGAACCCGCAGTCACGATATCGCCTGCCAAGCCCCGGATGTTGCTCATGCACGAAGGCATGGGCTTGCTCGGCGTAGTCGTCGACGGTCACGCCAGCGAAGGCCCGCAAGATCCCGCCGAGCAGGACTTTCACGTTTGAATCGTCTCCGGCGTAGTGCTCGGCGACCACGCGACCGAGCCACTCGAAGTCCTGCTCGTAGGCGGCTTTCCAGGGCTGCCGACCGCGGAGCGTCGCGTCCTCATCAGCCATTGCAGCGAGCCGTTTGAGAATGAAGCCGAGTTCGATCGGCATCGGCTTCTCGCACCACAACGTTCCGTCGTTGTCGAAGACCGCAACCCGGTCCGGCGGCGGGACAAACTCAGGGCTGTTCTCGTTCGCTACGCGATCGACGAAGTCGGTGATCGCGGACTTCGTCGGGCCGTCATTCCATGACGCGAGCATGTCCGCCATCGCAGTCTCCTACCGGCGTTCGGTGAGCGCGGCCTTGAGCTTGGCCACCGTTCGGCTTGGAGTCAGACATGGATCCCTCACCTTTCTTCACTTAGAAAGTTGTGACGTGATCATGCTCGTGCAACCGCTGACGGCCCAGCCTCACCCCGGCGGGGTGAGCGACCCTAGCGGACACCAGGCTCGGACTGCCGCCGAGACCGTTCACTCAACTCACCCGTGTGGGGTGATGCACCTCACCGGAGTGGGGGCCCATTATGCTGACGAGCTTGGAGGACAGTAACCCAGCCGAGAGATACGGAGATGAGATGGCGGTCGACACGTTCGTGGCGTACGTCGGGGTGTACCCCAGCGTTGAGGACGCTGAGTGGGATTACAAGGTGGTCAAGGAGCTGCACACCAAGGCCGGCATGCTTGATGCCTACGACGCCGCGGTGATCGAGAAGAAGGAAAACGGAAAGGTCCGCATCACCAAGAAGCATGAAACCCCAACCCGGGTTGGCGGAGTGCTCGGCGGTGGTGTGGGGCTGGCGACCGGACTTGTCGTGGCACTGTTTCCGTTTGCGGCGATCGGCGGTGGCCTGCTTGCGGCCACGACCGCGGGCGGGGCCATACTCGGCGCGGTGAGCGGGCATGCAGCGGCTGGGATGAGCCGCCACGACCTCAAGGAGTTGGGTGAATACCTCGATGAGGGGCAGGCAGGTCTTGTGGTCGTCGGTGTGACGCAGATGGATGACGGCATCAAGCAGTCGATGGGCAAGGCCGACAAGGTCGAGACCAGGGAAATCAAGGCCGACACCGCAGAGATCGAGAAAGACGCCAAGGCCGCCGGAGGAGAGCAGGCCGCCGAGGAGGCGGACACCGAAGACTGACCGGTTTGTCCCCGACTTCACCCGATTTGGGTGATGACCGCAGCTATCACGATGGGAGATGGTGCCATCGTGACCCCGTGTAGAACGGCAGCGCTGTGACGGACGATGCTGCGCTGAGCCCGGACGAGCGGGCCGAGCTCGAGCGGCTTCGTGCCGAGGTAGCGGAACTGCGCTCCCAGGCCCCCACCGCCGCCGCGGTGGCTACCGACCAACCTGTCGTTCCACCCTCAAGGCCGCGGAAGCAGCGGTGGCGCTCAGTGGTGGCCACCTTGCTGATCGTGATCGGCTGCATCCTGGCGCCGATCTCGGTGGTGGCCGTTTGGACAAAGAACTTGGTCACCGATACCGATCAATACGTGGCGACGGTGGCGCCGCTGGCCAGCGATCCGGCGATCCAAAGCGCGATCGCGGACAAGATCACCGCCGAGGTCTTCTCGCAGCTGGACGTCGTGGGAATCACCAACCAGGCTGTGGATGCGCTCGCCGAACGCGGATTGCCTCCGCTGGTCGCAACCCAACTCCACGCACTTTCGCAGCCACTCGCGAGCGGCGTGCAGAGCTTCGTGCGCGACCAGGTTGGGAAGGTGGTGGCCAGCGACGCGTTCGTCAATGCGTGGTCGACCGCTAACCGGGCAGCCCACGAGGCGCTGGTCGCCGCTCTGACCGGGGAGACCCGAGAAGGTGTCACGATCGAGAACGACACCGTCAGCATCAACCTTGGCCCGATCATCCAGGAGGTCAAACAGCGGCTGATCGACAGAGGATTTGAACTCGCAAGCCGCATTCCCAACGTCAACCCCTCATTCGTTCTTGTCCAATCCGACTACATCGCCCAAGCTCGCGGTGCCTTCAATCTGCTCAATGCGATTGGAAACTGGCTCCCCGTCATAGCTCTGTTCTTCCTTGCGATCGGAATATATGTCGCCAAAGGCCATCGCCGCGCACTAGTGGGCGTCGGGCTCGGCCTCGCTGGCGGAATGCTGGCGCTCGGGCTCGCGCTCGCCCTCTTCCGCACGATCTACCTCAATGAGCTTCCTCTAGGCGTGTTGACCCGGGATGCCGCAGCCGCCTTCTACGACACCCTCGTACGGTTCCTGCGGCTGGGCCTACGTATGGTGTTGGTCCTTGGACTCGTTATCGCTCTGGCTGGGTTCCTTACCGGCCGCTCCGTCACCGCGGTCCGGGCTCGGGCGGGCCTGACCAAGGGTATTGGCTGGCTGCGCGGCGGTGCCGAACAGGCTGGCTTCCGCACTGGCCCGGTTGGCGCCTGGGTCTACACCTACAAGAAGGTGTTGTGGGTCGCTGTGATTGCGATAGCAGCGCTGGTGTTGGTCTTCTGGGATCAGCCGACCGGGAGGGTGGTCCTCGGCATAACCCTGGGAGTCTTGGTCGCGCTCGTGATCATCGAGTTCCTTGGTAGGCCTCCCAGCCCAGCTGCTCCGGAGTTATCTGAGCCAGAGAGCCCTGAGGCACCTGGGCCAGAGAGTCCTGCTGGTATCGACATCGACGACGCCTCGCCCACTGCCTCGGTCACCAGCTCACAGACTCACGACGCAGCGGAAGCCGATGTGCGTGGTTGAGGTGTCTAACGACTGAGGCGAACGCGCTGCCGGGCGGTATCGCAGGCAGTACTCGGGCGCGCAGAGGTGTGAACCACCCTTCAACGCCTTGCGGGTCGTCGGGTCCGGGGTTGGCTCGGCGGCGCTCGGACCGCAGCACGGCGATACCGCGGCATGTCGCGCCAGATAGGTGGTGGTCGTCCACTCCCAGACATTGCCGATCATGTCGAGCAGCCCGAAATCATTGGCTGGAAACGACCCGACAGGAGAGGTGCCGATCCAGCCGTTCGCGCCGGTGTTCTGGTACGGGAATCGCCCCTGCCAGGTGTTCGCCATCAACTGACCGGCCAGCCTGACCTCCTCGCCCCAGGCGTATGTCGAAGTGCTCCCCGCTCGCGCGGCGTACTCCCACTCCGCCTCGCTCGGCAGACGGCGACCAGCCCAGGTCGCGTACGCCTCGGCGTCGGTATAAGCGAGCTGAACCACAGGGTGGTGGGCCTTGTCCTCGATGCTCGATTCGGGGCCGAGGGGATGCCGCCAGTCAGCACCGACCGACCAATCCCACCACTGCCGCCAGTTGCTCAGATCGACTGGTCCAGACGTTGCGGTGAACACCAGAGAACCGGCCTCAAGCTCCTCTGGCGCAAGCTCAGGAAACAGTGCCTGGTCGAGCGATCGCTCGGCCATCGTCACGTACCCGGTGTCGGACACGAACTCTGAGAACTGCGCGTTGGTGACGGGGTGCTGTTCGATCGCAAACGGCTCGACATGCTCGTCATGGACCGGTCCCTCATCGGGATAGAACTGCTGCGAGCCCATGCGGAAGACTCCGCCGGTCAACTCGACCAGGTCCGACACAGTGCCCACGAGTAGGACGCTACTCGTGGGCCAGCCAAGTTCGTCAGGTCACCCGTACGGCGGCATCACCGGAAAGATCACCCCTAAAGAGTGATGCCTCATGCACCCGATCAAGAGCAGTGTGCCGTTATCCGATAATTGCGTCGCGAGTCAACAGGTGGAGGCGGAATGTACGTAATGAGTTCGCTGACCGCCATCGACGTCATCGTTACCTGGGCCGTGGCCACCATCGGTCAAACGGCCACCTCACGGTCATGACGAGAGGCGCTGAGCGCCTCACCTATGAGATCCGCGTACGCGGTGAGTTGACTGATGCACTCGTTGCTGCACTCCAGGCTCTGAACCTGCACATTGAAGAGACAGCCAACGGCACGATCCTGGTAGGTGTCTTTCGCGACCAGTCTGAGCTTCACGGTGCCTTGCAGGCCATGCAAGATTTTGGCGTCGAGCTGGTGGAAATCCGGCAAAGATGAAGCTGGACGCGGAATGGCGGCCCATCTAGCATTGGAATGGTGCGTCGCCGGGGATTGACGCAGCTGACCGAATTGCGGAAGTTTGGCGGGGAAACCGGGCTAGGCTTACCCGACTAACCCAAGCGAATGGCCTTTCAACGGAAGGGTTGCGATCTCTCAGGACGGCGTTATCACCCGCCGGAGGCTTCTGCAGTTCGGTAGGAGCGCTTCGCAACCCATCACGCTGGTTTCAGCACCCGCAGGTTATGGCAAGACCACGCTCTTGCAGCAATGGGCGCCACAGACCGGCGGCCCGATAGTCTGGCTGGACCCTGGGGAGAACACCGACAGCTGGCACCTGTGGCACCAGATCACTGACGCCCTCAGTCTCAGGGCCGTCACGTTGATCATCGACGACGTGCATCTGCTGGAGGGCAGCCGTAGCACCTGGCTGTTGAAAGATGCGCTGCATCTAGCCGATGAAAAGCGCCACATCGTGATCGCGACGCGCCGTGATCCGATCCTCGCGCTCCATGCAGCCAGGCTGGCCGGCAAGGTGTGTGAAATCAGAGCTGATGACCTGGCCTTCGACGAGGACGAGACATGGTTGTTCCTTGCCGCGAACAACATTGCCGTCAGTCCAAAGCAGGCACATGCGCTCTGGGAGCACACCGAGGGGTGGCCAGCCGGTCTCAGGCTGTCCACGACGCCCTTGTCTCACGGAGCCCATTCGGACGACGCCTTCGCGACCCTGCTACACGGCGATACCGCACTAGGCAGTTATCTGATGGGTCAGGCTCTGGCCTACACAGCCGACGATGTTCGTTGGTTTCTGCTCCAAACGTCGGTGACCGAGTTCCTCGACGTCGAGCTGGCCCAGGAACTCACCGGCCGCTCGGATGCCGCGTTGCTGCTCGAGCACGTGCATTCCCAGCCGGGTTTTCTGCATCGGCTCGCCGGTGGCCGGTGGCCCTATCGCTACCACCCGATGTTTCGTGCTCTGCTGCTCGCTGAACTGATGCGATCCTCACCTGAGGAAGTTTCGCGACTGTCTGCTCGGGCCGCGGCATGGTTCTCCAAACAAGGCGAGCACGTCCGGGCGGCTCCGCTGGCGCTTCAAGGTCAGTCCTGGGAGGTCCTCAGCGAGGCTGTGCTGGCCGGGGCATGTGTGGCGCTCGCAACCGGGGACTGGACCTGGGTCCGGGCAGAATTTGCCCAACTGCCGCTCTCACGTCGAGAGGGCGATCTCAGCACGCTGCTGTCATCGGTCTTGGCCAGCATTGGCACCGGCGCCCGGATGGAAGCCATGGCGTTGCTGTCGGCGATCTTGGACGGTAGGCCGCATCCTCGAACCCGACAGCAGGCTGACGTACTCCGGTTCCTGCGAGCCTGGTGGTTTGCGGAGCGGGGTCAGCCGGAATTGGCCGTCCGGATCCTCGAGGTCGATCCTCACTACGATCCGACATCTGGCTCCACAGCCGCGTCGCACGCATTGAAGTCGAAATGGCATGAGCTGCACGCCGCGTGCCTTCTCCTAGAAGGGCCGTCAAACACAGCGGTGACAATGCTGAACGAGTCCAATGCCTCCAGTGCCGTGACGTACACCGCCTTGCAACTTGGCGCATTTGAGATCAGAGCATGGGAAGCGATCGTTGCCGGGGACCTTCGCTCGGCCCAACAGCAGCTCGATCGGGCTGATGCACTTCTTGACAGTGAGGGCGATCGGGGCAGTCTCAATCAAGGGGCAACGATTTGGCCGGCGCGGCAGTGGCTCGAGATGGAGACAGAGATCCGGACGGCAACGCCGCCTGATCATCTGGGGATCACCCCCGCGCGATCTGCGTTTCCGCACCCAATCGGCCAAGCGCTGGAAACCATTACAGATGCCCGCTTGCGCCTGATTCGAAATAGCGACTCATTGGGCTGTGCCTTGATGCTGGATGAGTTGATCGTCACCAATTCGCAAGTCCAGCGATGGTGGACTACTGGATCCTTGTGGTCAATCGCCCGGATCGACGCCCACCTTGCGGCAGGCGAAGTCTCACATGCGCTTGACCTGACACTCAATTCCCTGACATTGAATTCAGAGCCGGCGAACGCTTTTGACGATGGAACGCACAATCAGTCCTACCTACGGGCATGGGTGATGCAGCGTGCGGCATTGGATTCTGGGACCCACCAGCCCAGCTCCGATTTGGATCGGTTGATCAGCAATCTGCCACTCGAGTCGGCCTTGCTTCCCGGTCGGTCCGAGGCATTACGAGTACGAGTGCTGCTCGGTGCTGCGAGTCTGGCTCTGCGCGCCGGGAAGCCTGACCATGCCTCGCAGTATCTTCGGCTGGCACTGCACAGCACCGAAATGCACGGCTGGCGACGCCCGTACGGTGAGATTGCTGCGGCGATCATGCCTGTGCTCGAGGCCGAGCGGCGTCGGATCACCGCGTACGGAGAGCAGGTGGTCGAGTTGCTCGCTTATCTGCGGCAGCAGCCGGTTGCCGGAGTTCGGTTGACTGATCCACTCTCGGAGCGGGAACTGGAGATCCTGCAGTACCTGCCGACTCCGCTGGACCAGCGCGAGCTCTGCTCCGCTCTGTTCATCTCCAGGAACACGCTGAAGACCCACCTGCGCTCGACGTATCGCAAGCTTGGCGTGCAGACACGTCGCGAGGCTGTTCTTCAGGCGGAGCGGCTCGGAATCCTCTAGCCGCCTGGAGCTCCCGCCTCCGCGGTAGGGGGCCCCGTCGCCGGCTCAACGGCATCAGAATCCTTGCCTTGAGGCGGCTCTGGCAGATCGCCAGGTTTTTCGCTGGACAAGAGGGGTATCACCCATGTCTGTTCAGGATCGACATCGACCAGCAAGGCCTTAACCAACAGGCTCAGTGGAATGGCAAGAAATGCTCCAGAAGCGCCGAGAATCGTGGCCCATACGATCAAGGACAAGAAGCTGAGAGTGGCCGAGAGTCCGACGGTTACGCCGACGACCCTGGGTTGGATAATGGTTTGGATGACAAAGTTCAATACGCAGTAGACCGCGACCACGATAATCGCGGTCAGGACGTCGTGATCGAGCAGCGCGATTATTGTGGGTGGCACCAACCCGATGATGAAACCGATATTGGGGATGTAGTTGGTAATAAATGCCAACAGTGCCCAGAGCCAGGCATATCGGATGTCGAGAATCCACAGCGCTATTAAGTCGCAGAATGCGACAATCAGGCCGAAGACCGTTGCTACCGCGAGATATTGGCGGGAGCCAACAGCGAACCGGTCAAATACCTCAGCGAGCCGCCGACCGTGCACTGGGGCGCGTCGCAGCTTGGAGGCGAAGTCTCCCGCGTCGACAACTGTGAAGAACAGCAGCACGATGAGAAAGAAGATGTCGCTTAATACGCCTGCGAGCCCGCCGAGCAGGCTGCTCGCAACCCCAACCAGTCTGCTTGGGCTGAGGTCGTTCACAAATTCTTGGAGCTTCTCCTGGCTGACACCGACTGACTGGAGGGCTTGACTGGCGTCCTGCAAGAAGGCCTGGAATTGTGGGCCATAGCTCTGCAGCAGGGACGCGAACTGGATGCCGGCGATGACCAGAATCGTAAAGAGCCCGAAAACGATCAGGTAGACCGCGATGAGGCTGAGGATCATTCCCAGCCAGGCCGGCAAGTGGAAACGGGCGGCCAGGCGGTGTATCGGGTGGACGGCGATTGAGAGCACCAGCGCCATGAACACCGGACCGAGAATGTTGGCGAACTGCCTCATGCCGAGGGCCACGACGAGCGCGGCGGCGATTCCGAGCAGGATGATCAGCCCACGGGGGAACGCCGGACGCATGCTGACCTCGATCTGCGAGCTCATGGGATGAGACTAGGGGACTTGCCCTCATCGCGAGTCACCCTTGATGGGTTAGTGCATTCAATTTCTCCTCCTTCCTCCTCCTCGCCTCCTCCGACTTGTCAGAGGAATCACCCACAGCCTCCAGCGGCAATGCGTGATTTCACCGAAGCCGGCAGGCCAGGTGCCGTCCTAGCGTCGTTGCAGTCCCCGGAGGTTGCGAGATGCGGCAGATAGGTGATCACGCGGTGGTCCTAGGCGCCGGCATGGCCGGACTGCTCGCCGCCCGCGTGCTGGCCGATGCGTACCGCCGAGTCACGGTGATCGACCGCGACCGGCTCACAGGACTCGAGCCTCGCCGCGGGGTGCCCCAGGGGCGGCATGCCCACATCCTTGTACCGGCGGGACGGAGATCCTCGGCCGGTTCTTTCCGGGTCTCCTCGACGAGCTGAGCGCCTGCGGCGTACCAATGGTCCAAGACCTTGATGAGTTCCACTTTTCACCTGGTGGCCACCGGCTCAACCTGCAGGGCCGGCCGCCAGACCCATTTATCTGCCAGGCCAGCCGACCATTCCTGGAAGAGCATGTGCGCAGCCGCGTGCGGTCAATGCCCGGAGTCGAGGTCCTCGAGCGCAGCCAGGCGGTGGACCTGAGCTCTGACGCGACACAACAGCGCATTACCGGCGTCCGGATCCAGCGCCGCGACACCGGCGATCGGGAGGCAATCGCCGCCGACGTAGTGGTGGATGCGACCGGACGCGGCGGCCGCGTTCCGGCCTGGCTGACGGCCCACGGTTACGAACCGCCGCGGCAGGAGCAGCTCCCGATCAACCTGAGGTACGCCACGCGGCATCTGCGGCTGCCTGCGGGTGCGTTGGGCGATGTGAAGGTCGTCGCGAACGGCGCCGGGCCGGGTCGGCCGACCGGTTTCGTGCTCCTGGCGCAAGAGGAGGATCGGTGGATCCTGACGGCGATCGGATACGCGGGGCATCACCCACCGACTGAGCCTGCCGGCTTCCTCGGCTTCGTCCAAGCCGTGGCGCCACCCGATGTCTTCGCCGCGATCCATGACGCTGAGCCCCTCGACGACATCGTTGCCTACCGGTTCCCTGCCAACATCCGCCGGCGTTATGACCAGCTGCGTCGCTTCCCGGCCGGATTGCTGGTCTTTGGCGACGCGATCTGCAGCACCAACCCCGGGTACGCGTTAGGCATGTCGGTGGCTGCGCTGCAAGCGGCGGCGCTGCAGGACACGCTGATCGGCGGCGAGGCGGATCTGGCCCGGCGGTTCTTCCGGGCAGCCGCGAAGCCGGTCAACATGGCCTGGCAACTCGCCGTCGGTGCCGACTTGTCCTTGCCTCAGGTGTCGGGACCGCGGCCATGGTCGGTGAGAGTGATCAACGCCTACGTCAACCGCGTTCAGCACAGAGCGCAGCATGACCCGGTTCTGGCTGAAGAGTTCCTGCGAGTCGCGGCGCTGCAAAGCCCAGCGCCAAGGCTGTTTCGGCCCTCGATCGCGCTCCGCGTCCTGCTCGACGGCACCCGCCAGACATCGCGCTGACACTCCGCGACCTGGTGACACTACTGATCGATGAAGACTCTTCACACGAAGTCGCCATGTTCACCAAACCTGGCAGCGCTGAAGGCTGACCAGTCGAGTCAGGATTCGCCGAAACGGGCGATGGGGTCGGTGGCCTCGGCCCAGAGCTCTGCATCAGCTGCGGCTTGGCGGGACTTCCGGCGCACAAACCACAACGCGCCTCCTGCTATAGCCCCGACCGCGACTGCCACCTTCCATTTCACGCGGTCCACCTTAGCGGCCTGTGATCAAGCTTGGGCCGGTACGGTGTCGGTCTATGAGGCGACTCCTAGGGGCACTCATCGCTGTACTGCTTGTCCTGGCGGCATGTGGCGTACAGCCCGCCAACCAACCGCAGCCGAGCGTGACTATCTCCGGCGGCAGCCCTGAAGCGACGGCCTCCACCCCCAGCCCAAGTGCCGTCCCAGGCTCGGGCGCCACCAGCGCCACACCGGCCGAGGTGCCAGAGGAGCAGCAGTTCAGTCTGAACGACGTCGCCGAGTTCGACGACGGGCTGCTGATCGAGATCGCCGGCGCGGTTGCCGACAAGGCGAGGAAGACCGACCGTGGCGCTGAGGCGACGAACGGGGAGATCGTGATCGCATCGGTCCGTATCGAGAACAAAACCAAGGAGCCGTACGACGCCGAGAGCGTCCTGATCGGCGCCAAGTACGGCAACGGCCAGGACGCGCAAATCATCATCGACAAGACCGATGAGCTGAAAAGCGGCTTCACCGGCACGATCAAGCCCAAGGATGAAGCCATCGCCACAGTCGGCTTCGCTGTTCCCGTCTCGGAGCTGAAGAAGGTGACTTTCATCGTCGACCCGAATGACGACGTACACGAGGCGATCAGCTTCACCGGCACAGTCAGCAGGGACTGAGACCGCGTAAGGGCGCCCAGCTTCATATCACCCGGCGCCGCGGGGCATTATGACGAGATGACCGTCATCAAGATCAACGCCATAACTGTGCCAGCCGATTCGGGGAACGAGTTGGCACACCGCTTCGCTGCGCGGGCCGGGGCTGTCGACAACGCCGATGGATTCGAGGGTTTCGAGCTGCTCCAGCCCACCGATGGGCGGGAACAGTGGCTGGTTCTCACCCGCTGGCGCGATGAGGAGTCGTTCCAGGCCTGGCTGAACTCGGATTCCTTCGCCCACGGCCACCGATCGGCGGCCGAGCGTCGCGGCGAAGGCGCCCCCGCACCGGTCGCCACCCACAGCGAGGTCTGGTCCTACGTACGCGCTGCTGGGTCTCTATAGGGAGGTGAGGCCAATCCGATGAGCGACCGCCGCAGCCTCGCCGCGACCACTCACCCCGAGCTTGGCCAAGATGTTGGAAACGTGCACGCTGGCGGTCTTGGTACTGATGAACAGCGCCGAAGCGATCTCACCATTGGATCGGCCATCCGCCACCAGTTGCAGCACCTCGAGCTCGCGCGGCGTCAGCCCAGCAACCGGACTCTCCTCCGAAGGCGACGCCACAACGAAACCGGCCCGCTGCGACAGTGCTGCAATTCGATCGGTCAGCAAAGTCGAGCCGAGCGCGACCGCCTGCTCCGAGGCCGTGGCGAGCACCTGCTTGGCCTCGACACGCTCACGCGCCGCGACCAGGTGCTGGCCCAGTCGGAGGCCCGCATATGGATGCAGGTGGGCAGGCGCCGGCTGCTCCGCCAGCTGATCCCAGGCGGACCGCCACGCCTCTGCCGTGTCATCCAGCTCGGCGATGATTACGGGTTCCCAGAATGTGCGGATGCGTACCGGCATCGCCTGATGATCAAACAAGTCCCGAACCAGTGCCAACCGCTCCTCTGTGCCTTCGCGCTGATCAAGAACTCGGGCAGCCGCCGCACCAGCCGCAAGCAGCGGATAGCACTGAGTTCGCTCGTAGAGCTCCCAATGATCAAAGAAAACATTGACATCGGACCAAGCTCGCTGATGATCACCTACAGCGAGCGCGAGCTCGGCGGCGGTGCGGATCGCCTGGCTGTTGTACTGCGGCGCAAGCTGCTCATTTCTGATCAACGGTCGAAATTCGGTGAGCACCGCGTCCGCCTCGTCCAACTGGCCGCGCCACACATGCAACCAGGCCTGAAGCAACCGAAGGTGCGCATGATGGTGCGCTGGCGGATCCAGTTCCAGCGCCCGCTCGATCATGGCCGATGCCCGTGCCCACTGCCCGAGCGCGAGCAACGGCTCGGCGGCATTCCCCGCGAGCATTGAGCCGAAAGAGCGTTGCAGACCAAGCTCACCGGCCACTTCGACACCGCTCAATGCCTGGCTTGCCGCGTCCTCGTACCGGCCGACGTGATTGAGCGCGTCGGAATAGTTGATGTAGAAGCGCAGCAGCGTACGTGTGCTGGTGCGCGCAGGGTGACTCACCCGCTCGAATGCGGCGAGGCCCTCGTCCTCTTGACCAGCGGCAGCCAGACTGGTGCCCAGCGTGATCCATGCGTTCGCCGTGACCGAGTCGGAGTTGGCGAGTGCTGCGGCCTCGACGGCCTGCTGCGAGATCTCGATGCCTCGCTGCGGGTCGCCCGAGAGCATGGTGCGGCGCGCCAGCATCTCCAGTACCCGAGCCCGGAGCTTGGCATCAGCGTCTTCAGGGAGGATGCGAAGCGCTTCACGAAGCGCCTCGACGCCGCCCGAACCCATCACGCTGAACTTGTTACGCGCCTGCACGATCAACGCCTCAATGCGCTCCCGAGAATTCCTCTCCGGGTCCAACTCGTCCAGAGCGCCGTTCACCAAGGCCAGGGCTCGATCGAACTCACCAGCATCCTCGGCGGCGTACGCGGCGCGCATCAGCAAGCTGGGATGCGTTCCGGCCACCGACTCCGGGTCGTCCACCTGGTCCCACAGCTCAAGGGCCCGCTCGTACAACTTGAGTGCTTCATGGAAGGCTGCAGAGCCCGACTCGGCGGCGGTCAAAGCCCACCGGAAAGCCTTGTTCACTTCGTGCGCCGCATTCCAGTGGTGCGCGATCTCCGAGGGGGCCGCCTCGGAGCTCATCAGGTCAGGGTGCTCCTCCAAGATCCTCGCGAACCGCGCATGCAGCCGCGCGTGCTGGCCTGGCAGCAAGTCGTCGTGCACCACCTCGCGCAGCAAGGCGTGCCGGAAGCTGTACCCGGTCTCATCTGTGGTGAGGACGGCAGCGTCGATCGCCTCCCGCAGCTGACTCTCCAACTCACCGTCCGAAGCGTCGGCCGCGGCCTCCAGCAGCCCATGATCAACACGGTTTCCCGCAACCGCGGCCAACTGCAAGGTCTGCTGAGTACGGTCGGAGAGACTTAAAACGCGCACATTCAGCGCATCACGGAGCGTGTCCGGCATGTCAATACAGCCACGAGCGGCCGATCGGGTGAGCTCTTCGACGAAGTAGGGGATGCCTTCACTGCGCCGGTAGACCAAATCGATGACCACATTGCTGGGCGGCCGCTCCATCAGCTGAGTCAGCAGTTCAGCGACCTCTGCACGCTCCAGATTCGGCAGATCGACCCGTACGGTACCTGGGAAGCGCCCCACCTCGGCCAGGAACGGACGCAACGGATGCCGGCGGGTGAGCTCGTCGCTGCGGTGTGTGGTGAGGATCATCACCGAGGCATCGGTCAGGGCGCGTGCCAAGAAGCGGAGCACATGGCGGGTTGACTCATCAGCCCAGTGGATATCCTCCATGATCACCACCAGCGGCCCGTTCTCGCTGGCCCGCTCAAACAGCATGGTGACGACCTCATAGAGTCGCAGCCGGATGGTGTCATCGTTCACACTCGGCGCTGGACCCAGGTCGGGCAAGAGTGCACCGAGCGCCTGCCGTCCAGCGCCGGCCCACTCCAGGATCTGCTCGCGACCGTGCTGGGTAACGAGGTCGCGCAGTGCACCCACGATCGGTGCATACGGCAGGCCTTCCCCACCCATCGGCACGCATTGACCGCGGATCACCTGGGCCTTGCGGTCGGCGAGCGGACCAAACAGATCGGCGACGAAGACCTCGACGACCGTGGTCTTGCCGGCCCCAGCGTCACCACCCATGATGACGAAACGGCTGCCATCGTCGATGACCTCATCGAGAATCGCGGCCGAGCTGAGCACGCTGCTCAGCCCGACCCACGATGCCGTGGCTGCGTACGGAACTGGCCGACCTGGCCGCTCGAACCATAAGCACTATCGTGCCACCTGGCCCTGACGCCTGACCGGGTCGCGCTTAGTGCGCGACCCGGTGCTGGGGCGTCGCCATTCCACGTTGCTCCGGACGCTCGGCCGCGATGGCGATGCGGCGCTGTCCGCGCCTGGACAAGATCCTGCGCAACCAGCTCTCCCGACCGCTCAGCGCGAGCCGAACCCGCCTGTTGTTCTCGGCCAGTCGAGCGAAATCGCGCTCCCGCTGATCCGTCATAACCTGGTAGGTGTAGTCGTTGATCAAACTCATTTCAGCCTCCTTGTTTGCTCTCGAGAACCATCTTGGTTCTAAGGCGTGGAGGCGTAACACGTGGAGATTACCTATCTTTTCGACGACCTACCGTCTGAGGTACCTAAGGTGCCTTAGGCGCCCGCCTTGTCAGCGTGTTGGGCCGGCGTAGGTGGGTACAACGGATATGTGCCGAGGCTGAGGAAGGTCTCACCACGAGATCCGGGATGGACCCGGCGCCGCGCCGGGAAGGGTTTCGTCTACCTCGACGAGTCCGGAAACCGCCTGACTCCCGAAGAGCGCCAACGTTGCCAGCTGCTGGTCATCCCGCCGGCCTGGGAGCAGGTATGGATCTGCCCCGTGCCCAACGGGCACCTGCAGGCAGTCGGCACCGACGACGCCGGTCGGCGACAGTACCTCTACCACGAGCAATGGCGGGTGAAGCGTGATCGATTGAAGTACGACAGGGTGCTGGAGGTCGCAGCGCGGCTGCCGGCGGCGCGGCGCGCGGTCGCCCGGGATCTGCAGCTGGCCGGAATGCCGTACCAGCGGGCACTAGGCACGGCATTCCGACTTCTTGATCTTGGTTTCTTCCGGATCGGCGGCGAGGCGTACGCAGAGGCCAACAACAGCTACGGTCTGGCGACGATCCACAAGGAGCATGTCTCCATCGAGGCTGGCTCCGTGATCTTCAACTACGTGGCCAAGTCCGGTCAGGAGCGCTACGTCGCGCTCGCTGATGATCTTGTGCTGCGAGCGGTGCGCGACCTGCTGGCGCGGCGTACCGGCGGGCCAGAACTCCTTGCATACCAGGACGGACGGCAGTGGCGCGATCTCAGCTCCAACGACATCAACAGCTACCTCAAAAACCTCCTCGGTGAGGAGATGTCGGCGAAGGATTTCCGTACCTGGCACGGCACTGTGATCGCCGCCGTGGTACTGGCGGAGGCCAATGAACGCGCCAGGACCATGAGCGCCCGCAAGCGCGCCGTCTCAGCGGCGATGAAGGAAGTTGCGGGCTATCTCGGTAACACGCCTGCTGTGGCTCGCGCATCCTACGTTGATCCGCGAGTGATCGATCTCTTCAACGACGGTGCCACGATCTCGCCGGCGCTGGCCGCGACGGACACTGATCTCTCCGACGGCACTACGCATGGCAAGATCGAGCGGGCCGTACTGAATCTGCTAGCTGCGTCAGACTCAGCTCTGCCATGATCGTTCGGCGTCAACGACAGTCCGGGAGAGTACGGCAGACACCAAGCTGGCGATGCTCAGACCGATGATCATATTGATCAGTGCCGTGCAGATCTGGCCTTTTAGGCTCCCGTCCAAGGCAAAGGGCACCACCATTGCAGCGACCGTGAAGAGACCAACGATCCAGCTGAAGAACACCCGAGGCCGCGGCGTGATCAGCGACAACAGATGGGCAAGACCAGTCGCCGCCAAAGCCAGAAGGAACGCCGTAATTGCATAGTTTGCGGCGAAGGAATTCGTGATCCGAAGTAGTGGTGGTTCGACGACCTTAATGTCGAGCAGGTCACGGCAGACCAACACTCCAACGCTCGCTATCAACGCGGCCACGCAGGCGGTCGCCAGCCCACCGCCCCAGAGTCTGGGGGCATCGATGACGACTCGATTGGCCGAAGCCGGCCGTGGGGTGCTGGGAACTGACATCCGATCCTCCTCGTATTGGCGCGAGAGCCAAAGACAGGAACACTATCTCAATTCGTGAGGCATACCGCAGGCTGATCCCAGCTTCTGCTGTCAGCATGGCCCCCTTTGTTGAGTCAGGTTCTCGGAAAGATCATCTCCGCATCACTAACTCGGACTCCGCGCTATCTGCAGAAGAGGAGAGTCCAAGTTAGTGATGCGGAGTGCGTCAAGCAGCGACGATCACACGGCTCCTGCAGCAGTTGGCTCGGCCACCTTCGCGTAGTTGCTGGCGCCGTACCAATCGACAACGACCACGGATTCGTCGCCGATTACCCAGGCATCGTGTCCGCTCGGCAGTGAAGTCACGTCCCCGGCCTCAGCAACGAACTCCGTGCCGTCGTCCATGCGGATGCCCAATCGTCCGCTCAGGTGGTATTGGAAGTGCGGCGCCTCGCAGCTCTCGGTGCCCGCCAGAGGCTTTACGTCGTTCGACCACCGCCAGCCCGGTTCGAAGACCAGCCGCCCCACCTCGCCACCGCCGATCTCGATCACCTCGGCGCGCCCGTTGTTGAACTTCCGGGTCTCATCCGGCGACTCGAAGCTCTTGTGTTCGGTCTCATGCCTGTTCAGCATCTTCGCCCCCTCCTTTGGGTGTTGCACTCTTTGGATATAGACTGACCTACTAGTAGGTAGATAGTCAATACCCAGATGCGGGAGAGAATGTCGCGATGGCACCCAACCAAACTCGGGACCCTGACAGCGACCAGCTGGACCGCGCTGACACCCCCACACGCATCCTGGACGTTGCGGAGCGTCTGGTGCAGCTGCGTGGATTCAATGGGTTCAGCTACGCCGACGTCGCAGCTGAGTTGCACATCACCAAGGCGAGCCTGCACTACCACTTCCCGGGGAAGGCTGAGCTGGGCCGCGCTCTGATCGAGCGCTATGCGGAGCGATTCTCTGCGGCCCTAGAAGCCATTGATCAGCAGGAGACCGATCCCGTAGCAAAGATCCATGCGTACGCGGCGATCTACGGAGACGTCCTCAGCAAGCGGCGGATGTGTCTCTGCGGGATGCTTGCTGCCGGGTACGACACGCTCGACGAGCCGATGCAGCAAGCCGTCATCGCTTTCTTTGATGCAAATGAGGAGTGGCTCACCCGGGTTCTCCAAGAGGGCCAGGAGTCCGGCAGGATCAGGCTGAACGGGCCAGCGGGTGAGGCAGCTCAACTCATCGTGAGCGGCCTGGAGGGGGCCATGCTGATCGCCCGTCCGTACGACGATGTGGAGCGGTTTCACTTGGCGGCAACACGGCTGTTGACTGGGCTGGTCTCCAAGTCCTAGATGGGGCGGGGTCAGTGCCTGCCTGCTCAGCGCCCGCCGCTCAGCCTTGGCGCTGCGCGGTCAAGGTCTCGAGCAGCTCACGGTCCTCCCGTGCCAGCCAGGTCTCCTCGAGCAGCGTGCCGCCCGCGCGCTGGATCGCGGCACTCAAGGGAGCGGCCCAGACGTGCTCGATGAGTGCAACGGCAGCGGTACCGCCAACAGGTACCGCGTCCGCGAGAGACCACATGGCCGCGGTATCGATCTCAGACGGATCTGAGTCCCTGTCTGATGCACCTTCCGGCTGTCCGAGCACTTCGGCAGCCAGGCCACCAAGATCAGCCCCACCAAGATCAGCCCCACCAAGATCAGCCACGCCGCCTCAGATGCCTCCAGCGTGTCGAGGGTGCCGTCCTCGGACCGCGAGACCAGGAGCACGTCAATGAGTCGGACGAGGCCGGCCTCCCGTAGCCGCGTGAACTCCGCTAGCACTTCACCGGAGAACGTCGGCTGATCGAAGCCCACGACCAGTACTTGCACCGGCCCGATCACCTGATCACCCGCGCCTGCAGCTGCTGAAACTCCACCTGCGTGATCACTCCGGCGTCCAGCAGGTGCTGCAAAGCAAGCTGCGTGTCGGGCTGGGTCCCCGGTGGCGAACTGCGAGGCACAGACTGCCCGGGCGACGGCACGGGTGCCCGTGTGAAGGGCCCGCCTGTCGTAACAGGCTTCGCAAAGTTCGGCGGTGGCGCGGTTGGATGGGATGCCCCGTAAGCCTGCGCCGGCGAGAGTCGGCCACCGTAATAGGGCATCATCCCGGTCATTCCAACACGCTGCAATTGCTTGGGCACCAGTAGCATCGGGCCTCCTCCGCTCGGGTGTATCCAACTGTACGGAGTAGGCGGCCGCGGCAGCGCGACGGTTGAGCCGATCGCGGCAATAATGGCGCCACGCCAGCGCTTTCGGAGGAGCGTGCGAAGGATGGTTCCCCACTGATGCCGAGTTGGTCCGTGAGGCGAGCACTGATACTCCTGGCCGCGGTATCGGCCGTTGCTGCTGTCGGCTTGGCGGTCTTCGGGATTGAGGCGGCAACTGCCGCGCTGGCCGTCTCCTGGCTCTGCGGCCTCGCCTGGTTGGTGCTCTGGGCCCGCGCGACGTCGACCAAGCTCAGCCAAGTGCTGGAGCACCAGCGCGACAGCCGTCGTGGACTGCGGCAGATGCAGACCCACCTTTCCGAGCAGGGCCGGGTAGAGCACCAGGCGGCGAGCCAGTTAAGCGCGGTCCGCAAGGACCTCTACAAGGTGCTCGTCTGGGTGCAGCGCACGCCTAGCCTCACTCACGAGCTCGGACGGGTCTACGACCGGCTGGTCGATCATGACCTCCCCTGAGGAGCACGGCATGGGGATTCGCCGCACGGTGGGCTCGATGCTCGACCGCCGTCGACCCTCGGTGCGGACGATCCTGGAGTTAGGCTCGGGGAGTTCGACGATCTGGTTCGCCACTGCGTTGGCCAAACGGGGCGGCGAAGGCCGAGTCGTGGCGTTGGAGTCCAGCGCCGACTACGCCGAGAGCACCCGGACAGAGCTGGCCAAGCACGGGCTTCGGGATCGAGCCCAAGTGTTGCACGCTCCGTTGGTCGACACGGCCGTCCCTGGCCGGGAAAACCAGCCGTGGTTCGACATCTCGGTGCTGCGCGACCTGCCGCCGGTCGATCTGTTGTTCGTGGACGGGCCGGTCGGCGGGATCGCTCGCCAGGTGCGTTACCCGGCATTTCCGCTGCTGGCCGACCGTCTCGCGCCGGGCGCGACGGTTGTCCTCGACGACACGGGGCGGCCGGCCGAGGCAGCCATCGTCAAAGCGTGGAAGCAGGAGTCTTTCCGCGGCCGGCGGCTTCGGGAGGTGCGGCGCCTCGATCGTGCGACCGCGTTTGTCAGCGAGGACCTCTAGCAGACGGCTCATCGGATCGGTTCACGATGCACCGCGGCTGGCACAGGAAGAAAGTCCGTGTGGACAGGTAGAAAGGCGTGTGGGTGTATACATCCCAGCCGCGATCGTCGAGCATCTGACGCAAGGCGTCCGGCGTGGGCCAGAACGAGCTGCTGTTGCCCCATGCTGAACGGGCCGCACCTGGTGAGTTCTTGAGCTTTGCCTTCGGCTCGGAGTAGCGCCGGCCGTCGTAGCCTCGCTTGCGCACCGGCTCGGAAAGGTTGTACCGGTTCGGCTCCTCAGTGGCCACGTGAGTGTCCAGGATCATCGGCGTGCCGGCGGCCCGGTCGAGCAAGCTGAGCTGGTCGTCGAGCGTCAGGTGGTAGAAGAGCCCGAGGTTGACGATGAGGTCGTAACCCTGGAGCGACGTCTCGCGAACGTCTTGATGTACCCACTGATCCGCGCGTCGTCGCGGAATCGCGTAGTGCTGCGTCGAACGCCGTGACATCCCAACCCGCGTCAGCTGCATGGATGGAGAAGGCGCCGTGACCGGCGCCAAGCGGCGTCGGCGAGAGAACCGCCGAAGAAGCCGCCGAAGAAGCCGGCCGCCAAGCCCACCGCCAAAAAGGCTGCGCCTAAGCCTCAGTCGACGGCTAGGCGGCCGCGCTGGCAGCCGCCTGACCCGTTCGTGCCTCATCCGGCGCCGAGAATGAGCCGCCATGAGTTTCTGCAGGGGCTCCATGAGACAACGCGTCCCCGCACCTATCTGCATCGAGATCGCCACAGATGCTGACCGGCAACAGCGCCTGGCAGCCGACTCTCGCGCCCCGATCGCCGCGCCTGCCGTCACGACAGCACCCGACTGGTCCTCGGTGACTGGCTGAGCGATGTACGCCGTGGTCCGCCCCTCGCGTAGGCCACCAACTGCCGGAGTGCATCAACCTGTGGCACCTCACCATTGCCGAGCACAAGCAGCGTGGCGCCACTGGTACGTCCGAATCCGACGTCAGTGGCGAATCTGCGAGATCGGCATCAGAACCGCCGCAATCAGCCTGGCACGTCGTCGCGCACCGCGCGAGTTCCATCGCCGTGGACCCGCTTCTTTACGATCGACAAGCGCCTCAGCGCTGCTCCGTCAAGGCATCGCGCACCGCGCGCAGCTGCTCAAGCACCAACTCGGGCCGCTCGCTGCACGGCAGCACCACACTGACAGTCCTCAATTCACTGCGACGTTCAGCTGTTCAAAGCCACCAGCGACGACTTCTTCGCCGGCGACGCTCCCCTGGCTCACTTCGAGGTGCCCAGTTGATCTTGCTTTCATCGACGCGAATGCACCTGTCGGAGTTCGCGCTGCGGCTCCCCGCTCACTTCAATGGTGTCCCAGTTGATCTTGCATTCATCGACGGGATGCATCTGTCGGAGTTCGCGTTACGCGACTTCATCAACAGCGAGCCGTGCATGGCCGACACCGGCGTCGTTGTGTTCGACGACGTGCTGCCACGTAAAGGGCTGAGGCAGCTCGCGATCGCAAGACTGAGTCCTGGGCCGGCGACGTTTACAAGGTCGTCGAGATACTGCGCCGCAGGCGGCCCGACCTGGTCGTGCTGCTTGTCAACACGGCCAACACCGGCACTGCGGTGGTCGTCGGTGTCGACCAGGCCTCCACCATCCTCAAAGACGCCTATCCAGAAGAAGAGCAATATCTGCAGCGGCCGGACCCTCAGCTGCCACCGCAGGAGTACCTGGATCGCTCGATTGCCATCGAGCCGGACATTCTCCTCGAGTCACCGGTGTGGGAGAAGCTGGTGGCTATTCGTGACTCTGGAGACTCAGCCGATCTTGCTGCGCTCTGGCACGAACTGCGAAAGCTAGGCACCTCGGAAAGTGGCGAGGTCGAGGGACGGATCAGAGTAAGAATGCCGACAACGGCTGAAATAGTTGCCACGTCCTAAGCCACCGAAAGTGGTCACAGACAACATGGATTCAGCCGAAATCCATGTTGTCTGTGACCACTTCCGGGAAGACTCAGCGGGCCAGATACCCTCCATCCACCGGGTAGTAGGCACCGGTCACGAACGAGGAAGCATCGCTGGCCAACCACGCGACGAGCTCGGCCACCTCCTCGGGTCGGCCCATCCGCTGCACAGCATGCTGGCTGGCGAGGAAGTCGATCGCCGGCTGGTCCAGATTCGCCTCCAGCAGCGGTGTCATGATGAAGCCGGGTCCCACGGCGTTGACCCGTACGCCGTCGGCGGCGTGCTCCCAGGCGGCTGCCTTTGTCATACCCAGAACACCGTGCTTGGCCGCGACGTACGCGCTGGACATAGCGAAGCCGACCTGGCCCAAGATCGAGGCCATGTTGATCACCGAGCCGCCGCCGTTACGCCGCATGGCCTGGATGCCCGCACGCTGGGTGTAGAAGACCCCGTCGAGGTTCACTCCGATCACCTTGTGCCAGGAGTCGTCGCTGTATTCGGCCGTCGGTTTCTGCTCCCCACCGATGCCGGCGTTGGCGACGACGATGTCGACCCGGCCGAGCGCGTCGGCCACCTCTTCCATCGCTTCCGTGACCCGCCTCGAGTCGGACACATCGACGATCGCGGTTCGTATGGGATGGCCGTACTGCTCCAGCTCGGTCACAGCGCCCTCCAGCGGCTCCGCCTGTAAGTCCCAGAGGCACACGGCGGCACCTGAGCGAGCCAGCGCGTGAGCGCATGCGAGGCCGATACCCGAGGCACTTCCGGTGACGACGGCAACCTTGCCGTCGAGTTCGTAGTTGATCATCTCTCCTCCTGATCTGTCCCAGCCGTCACTGCTACTTACGCGTTTCTCCCCGGCAGACACAGGTCAAACGCGCACAATCATTCAACAGTTGCATGCCATCACCAGCGGAAGGAAGCGACATCCCCACGGACGAACCGCCAGAGCAGAGCACAGAGGAAGCGCCGGAGAAGCGACCGGCTGGTCACATCCGGGAGACGGTCGTCCTCATCGTGCTTTCGATCACGGCGGTGCTCACGGCCTGGTGCGGGTTCGAGTCGGCGAAGTGGAGCGGGGAGATGTCCGTCGCCTTCAGCGAAGCGTCCAGCTCCCGAATCGAGGCCGCGAGACAAAGCGGCATCGCCAATGCCGCGCTCCAGGCGGATCTCAGCATCTGGGGCGTGTACGTCCAAGCGCGTGCGCAGGGCGATACCGCGCTCGCAGCGTACGTGGAGAGGCGCTTCACCGACCACTTCCGGGTGGCCTATAGAGCGTGGATTGCCGGCGGGGAAGCGACCGCCGGTCCGTTCAAGATGAAGGAGTACGTCCCACCGGGAACCATGGAAGCCGCGGCAGCTGACGAGCGTGCGGACAGCCGCTTCGCTGAGGCGCTGGTAGACAACGAGCGCGGGGACAACTACGCCCTCCTCACCGTCCTCTTTGCGTTGGTCTTGTTCTTCGCCGCGGCATCGACCCGGCTGAGCGGTCCGAAGGCTCAATCGATCCTGCTCGGGAGTGGCGATCACATTCCTCATCACAGCCACGGTGATCCTGGCCACCTTCCCGATCAAGATCTGATCGATCGGCGACCCCTCCGGGGAGTCCACCGCAGCGGTTCATAGGCTGACGTGGAGAGATAGGAGTTCTTTATGTCACAGCTGCTCGTATTCGGTGTTGACAGCCCGCAGACGGCGGAGAAGGTGCTCGACCTGGCAAAGGATCTGGGGAAGCAACAGCTGCTCGAGCTCGCGGACGCCGCCTGGGTGGAACGTACGCAGGACGGGAGCGTCAAGCTTCATCAGTCGGTGAACTTGACCGCAATGATGGCCGGGTCGGGAGCGGTAACCGGGGCGCTCTGGGGCACCTTGATCGGGTTGTTGTTCCTCAACCCATTGGCCGGTGCGGTCGTCGGGGCAGGTGTCGGTGCAGGGACGGGCGCAGTTACCGGAAAGCTAACCGACATTGGTGTGAACGACGATCTGATCCGCGAGATTGGGCAGGCGTTGGAGCCGGGCAAGGCAGCGGTGTTCTTCCTGGCCCGGAACGCCACAGTGGATCGGGTGATCGAGGCCATCAAGCCGTACAACCCGAAGGTGATTCAGACCAACCTGAGCGTGGATAGCGAACGCGAGCTGATTGAGGCGCTGCAGGGCCAGCAGGTAGGGGCCAGCGGTTCATCGGAGCAGCCGAGCAGCTAGTCGCTGTCCGGCCCCGGGGTGAAGCGACGCCGGTTGCCATGATGTGGACGTGAGCACCTCCCCGAGCCGTACGCCCGGTCAGATCCGCCGCTGGCGGCAATATCTCACCGACGAGCGTTCCGAGGCCGCCGGCTATCGCAGGCTCGCGGAGCGCCGGACCGGCGAAGAGCGAGACATCCTGCTGGCGCTGGCCGACGCCGAGAAGCGGCACGAGTCGCACTGGCTGGAACTACTTGGAGACGACGTCGGGCCGCCGCGCCGCAGCAGCCTTCGCACCCGGCTGCTGATCTTCCTCGCCGCGCATCTCGGCGGCGTCTTCGTGCTCGCTCTGATGCAACGAGCTGAAGGCCGCTCGCCGTACGACACCGACGTGGATGCCACCGACACAATGGCCGCCGACGAGCGGATTCACGGTGAAGTGCTGCGCGGGCTCGCCGCACGCGGCCGGGTACAGCTGTCCGGAACGTTCCGGGCCGCGGTCTTCGGCGCGAACGACGGCCTGGTCAGCAATCTGGCTCTGGTACTCGGGATCGGTGCCACCGGTGTCGACGCACGCACGATCTTGTTCACCGGCCTTGCAGGCCTGCTCGCTGGCGCGCTGTCCATGGCCGCTGGGGAGTATGTGTCGGTACGGTCGCAGCGCGAGCTGCTCGAGTCGACGCAGCCTGATCCGGACTCGCAGTCGGCGTTGCCGCATCTGGACGTGGACGCCAATGAGCTTGCGCTGGTCTACCGGGCTCGGGGGATGCAACCACCGGAGGCTGAGGAGCACGCACGCACGGTGTTGGCCACGCTGCACCTGGATGCCGTCGCGCCCGAGGCCGCGGGAGTCGACCAGCATGAGGCGGTCGGCTCGGCGTGGCGAGCGGCCTTTTCCAGCTTCTGCTTCTTCGCCTCCGGTGCCTTGGTGCCGGTGTTGCCGTACCTGTTCGGGGCCTCGGGGTGGGCGGCGGTGGTTTTGGCCGGCCTGCTGGTCGGGATCGCGCTGCTCGCCACGGGTGCAGTCGTCGGCCTGCTGTCCGGCACTTCGCCACTCAAGCGGGCGCTGCGTCAGCTTGGGATCGGCTACGGCGCGGCGGCGGCCACGTACCTGCTGGGTCGCGCGTTCGGTGCCACGGTCAGCTGACCGATCGACATGCCGTTTGCCGTCTGAGGACGGCCAACAAGTGTCATCGTCCGCGTCAAAGCCCACGCGAGCCATCTTGAGACGGCTCGTAGCGTAGGCATTCTTCATTTCTCCTTCATGATCAGGAACGCGGCTGGAGCTTGATCGTGGCCGATTTCGCCTCAGGGGTCAGCACGGCGTCCACGAAGCTTGTGGGGTAGCGGCGGTACTTGGCGCGGTACGCGGCATCGATCTGGGCGTTGACTTCGTCAGCGGCGTCGATAGAGACGAAGGTGACGTCTTTGGCGACGCCGCCGCACTGAATGTGGCCTTCCTGGCGTACCTGCGTTCCGCGAAACCAGCCCGACGTGCGTCCGTTCACCGGTCGGACATAGAGGTCCTCGCCGTCGCGTACCACCCAGATGGTCGTCGGACTGCGCAGCGTGCCGTCGCGTCGCAGGGACCTGATTCTCAGCTCTTCCGCTGTCTCGATCTTGCTCAGCTCCTCGCTCGTCCACCCGTTCATCGGCGCTTCTCCTTTGTGATCCAGGGCATGTGTCGACGAGATCCGCCGTACCTGGACGTACCAAGGAAATCAGGTGAGGGCGCAAATGTGGCAGTGCCTGTCCATCCAGGTAACGTCAGACCCTCCCATCGCGGCTTGCGCGGCCGTAACGTCGTGCTCGTCGACAGAAAGGAACCAGTCATGGAGTATCGCCGCCTGGGCAACTCGGGCCTCAAAGTCAGTCGGATCGCACTCGGTTGCATGAGCTTCGGCGACACATCGCGCGGGTTTAGTGAATGGTCCCTGAGCGATGAGGAGGCCCAGCCGTTCTTCGAGCAAGCCGTCGAACTGGGCATCAACTTCTGGGACACCGCCAACGTCTATAGCTTCGGCAGTTCGGAAGAGATCGTCGGACGGGCGATCAAGAAGTACGCCAGCCGGGACGACATCGTGCTCGCGACTAAGGTGCACTTCCCGATGCACGAAGGCCCGGGCGGGTCAGGTCTGTCGCGCAAGGCGATCATGGAGCAGATCGACGCCTCACTGGGCCGCCTCGACACCGACTACGTCGACCTTTACCAGATCCACCGCTTCGACCCGAGCACACCGGTCGATGAAACCATGGAAGCCCTGCATGACGTCGTGAAGGCCGGCAAAGCTCGCTATATCGGCGCCTCGTCGATGTGGGCCTGGCAGTTCTCCAAGATGCAGTACACCGCTGATCAGCACGGTTGGACCCGCTTCGTCTCTATGCAGAACCAGTACAACCTGATGCAACGCGAGGAAGAGCGCGAGATGTTCGGCCTGCTCGCTGATCAGGGAGTGGGAAGCATCCCCTACACCCCGCTTGCCAAGGGAAGGCTCGCCCGACCCTGGGGCGAACACACCAAGCGCTTCGATGTCGACCCCGTCGGCCGACGGTTCGACATCGAGGGCGATGAACCCATCGTCGAAGCGGTACAGAAAGTCGCGGAAGATCGCGGTATTCCGATGGCGCACGTCGCGCTGGCCTGGGTGCTGAAGCATCCGGTGGTTACCGCGCCCATCGTTGGGCCCACCAAGCCCCACCATCTCCCCGCCGCGGTGGAAGCGCTGGACGTCCAGCTCACCGACGATGAAATCCGCACTCTAGAGGAGCCCTACGGTCCACATCTGCCGACTGGCTTCTAGAAACCGCAGCGGCTGTATTAGGGCGGGTTGGACCAGAAGTCCAGGTGATTTTGATGTCCACGAAACGCACCATCGTGCATGTAAGGCTGAGCTATGACACATAACCGGCCCGTTTCCGACCAGTCCGACATCGGCACGGACGCCGACGCATTCACCGCGTTCGAGAGAACCGGCTGGGAACATCAGGCGCCGACGTATGACGATGTGGTCGGCCGGGTCACAAGTCGGCTTGTTGGCCCTTTGCTGGATGCCGCCGGGGTGCAGCAAGGCTCGCGGGTCCTCGATCTGGCGACTGGGCCGGGATATGCGGCCGCGGAGGCTGCCGCTTTGGGCGCATCCGTGGTGGGAGTGGATATGGCTCCGGCCATGGTCGAACTGGCCCGTCGGCTGCATCCCGCGGTGGAGTTCCGCGTGGCTCAAGCCGAAGCGTTGCCGTTCGAGGATGGTGCTTTCGATGCCGTTGTTAGCAATTTTGTGGTGCCGCATCTGAGTCGACCCGAGCGAGCCGTCTCCGAGCTGGTACGAGTTCTCCGTGGTGGCGGCAGGCTGGCACTCACGACGTGGGACCAGGCTGACCGTATGCGCTTCCTTGGGGTGTTCCTCGACGCGTTCGCAGAGGCGGGCGCCGCGCCGGTGCCTGACATTCCGGCCGGGCCGGCGTTCTTCCAATTCGCCGACGACGAGAAGTTCGCACATCTACTGGCAGGCTGTGGTCTGAGCGGCGTCCAGGTCACCACGGTCGCGTTCGACCATCGGATCCAGTCCGCTGAAGAGCTCTGGCAGGGGATGCTCGGTGGAATGGTGCGGACCTCCGCGACCTTCCTGGGCCAATCCGAGCAGACCCGCGAGAATATCCGCACTGCCTTCGACCGGTTGGTTCTCGACTACCGCCGGGGTGAGTCGTTCGAGGTGCCCGTGTCGGTGAAGCTGGCCAGCGGAGTCAAGCCCAGCTGACGACGCGCTCATTGACCGGTGAGGCCGTGTTGCTCATTCAGCGCGTCGCTGTAAACGCCGGTGACCGCTCCCTCGTTCTTAATGCGTGTCAATTGGGTGCTGCGGGCGCCTGCAACGTCTACGGTGCTGAAGGCACCGCCGGCGTAGATGAAGCCGTGGCCGTTCTCGGCGGCGTCGCTGTAAGAGCCGGCGATCTCCCCGCTGTCGTTGATGCCGAACGCGGAGGTGCTGGTCGCGAGCGGAAAGTCGATCGGGGTAAACACGCCAGCCTGGAGCAGAAAGCCATGGAATCCCGCTGCATCCGACCATCCTCCGACAATGTCGCCGGCAGCATTGATCCCGGCGGCCGAGGTGCTGGTTGCCCCAGGGAAGTCGATCGCTGTGAAGGTACCGCCGCTGCTGATGAATCCGTGCCCGATGCCGGCGGCGTCGGAGTAGCCGCCCACCATCTGTCCGGCGTCGTTGACGCCGATGACCTGAGTCTGGCTGGCACCAGGGAAGTCCACGTTGCTGAAGGTGCCGCCATTGATCGCAAAGCCGCGCAGCACGCCCGCCAGGTCTAGGTACACCCGACGATCAGACCAGTCCCATTAATGCCCGTAGCGACGCTTATGATCGAGCTCGGGACCGTGAGAATCTGGTAAACCCCACCCGCAAGAGTGAACGCGGTCATCCCGGTGTCGTTGCTGGGATCGAAATCGAACGCGCCGACCGCAGTAGTGCCGTCACTGTCGAGAACCGCGGACTGCGCTGCGCCCGGATAGTCGACGCTCGCGAACGCGTAAACCTTCGCTACGGCCAGGCCTCGAGCCACGGCGTCCTCCACGGGGAACGCGGCGACCTCCAGCCCAGGAGTGGGTCGAAGATCAAGTAGGCCTTGTAGGACTGCCCGTCCCGGTCGGTCCGGCTCTGCCGGTGCTGTCTTCTCCATATCGATCCCTTCCAGCATCATGGGGTATGCCAATTCTTTGACAGTCTGGCAGGGGTGCAGCCGTGCATCAGGGGGTACTGGCAGTACCCGGTCAATGTGCCCTGAGCCTGTCGAAGGGCACCATCACGTCACGCGCTTCGACGAGCTCAGCGCACATTGCAAACGACCGTCACTCTCAGTGAAGACGCCGGGCGTGCTTGGCTGGACTCTCCATCTCCCGACGACAGGAGCTTCGCCATGACCACCCCACCCGCCACCGTGCTGGTCGTCGGCGCGACGGGCAGCATCGGGCGCCTCGTCGTCGAGGAGGCCATCCGGCAGGGCTACACAACGCGCGCTCTGGTGCGCGACGCCGGCAAGGCACGGCGACTACCCTCGGCCGCCGACGTGATCGTCGGCGACGTCACTCGACCCGACACGCTGCCGGCCGCCGTAGCCGGAGATCGACGCTGTCGTGTTCACCCTCGGGTCGGGCGGCGGAGGCAAGGTGGGCGCGGAGAACGTTGACTACGGCGGCGTGCGCAACGTCTTGAACGCCCTGGCATCGCGGACGGCACGCATTGCTTTGATGACCTCCATCGGCGTCACCAACCGCACCGGCGCCTACAACCGTTCCACCGAAGCGCATGACTGGAAGCGACGCTCCGAGCGACTCGTGCGCGCCAGCGGGATGCCGTACACGATCGTGCGACCGGGGTGGTTCGACTACAACGGCCCCGATGAGCATCGGCTCGTTTTCCTGCAGGGCGACACCCGGCAGGCCGGCGATCCTAGCGACGGCGTGATAGCGCGACGGCAGATCGCCGAGGTCTTGGTGCACAGTCTCAGTTCACCTGGTGCTGTCCGTAAGACCTTCGAGCTCGTGGCGACGGCCGGCCCGGCACCTGAGGACTTCGACGCTCTGTTCGCTGCTGTGGACGAGGACCCGACGGATGCGCTCGACGGCGTCCGTGACACGGCGAACATGGCCGTGGAGGATGAGCCGCAGCGGGTACGTGACGATCTGGACGCTTTGGCCCGCTGACCGAGTCCCCCTCCGCTACTTGTTTGTCCCTTGTGAAACCGATCCCTGCAGCTGTCGCTGGAAGATCAGGTAGACGATCAGGACCGGGATGACGGTGATGACGACGGCCGCGAACAATGCACCGAAGTCCACCGAATAGCCAGCCTGTGAGGCGAACGACGCCATGCCCTGGGTCAGCACGTAGTTGTCGCGATTCGTGTTCAGTGCAACGGGCAGCAGGAACTGATTCCATAGCCCCACGAAGTTCAGGATCGCCACCGTCGCCAGCCCCGGTCTTGGCCATCGGCAGCATCACCTGGAAGAACGTGCGCCACTCCCCCGCCCCGTCGATCGCCGCGGCCTCGGCGATGGACGCCGACAAAGACCGGAAGAAGGCGAAGAGGAAGAAGACCGTGAACGGGAAGGCGAACGCCGCGTAGGTCAAGATCAGACCGGGCAGGGTATTGAGCAGCCCGATGCCCCTCAGTACGAAGAACAGCGGGACGATCGCCAGGAACACCGGGAAGGTGAGCCCGGCGAGCATCAGGTAGTACAGCAGCCGGCTCCCCGGGAAGGTGAATCGGGCCAGCACGTAGGCAGACATCGCTCCGAACAGCATGGTCAGGATCAATGCCCCGAAGACAACGATCACCGAGTTGAGGAAGAAGCTCCCGATGCCGGCAGTCGTCCAGGCATTGACGTAGTTGTCGAACTGCAGACTCTCCGGCAGCGCGAAGGGCGACGCGAAGATCTCTGAGCTGGTCTTGAAGGACGACATGATCACCCAGAGCAGAGGCACGATGACCAGCAGCGACCAGATGATCAAGACGCCGTGCGAGAGACCGCCGATGACCTTGTCCTCCGTCGTCGCTTGCGGCTGCCTCAGCTCCGTCGCGTCGAGCGAACGCTACGGTCGCTGTCCCGGCGTTCGTGACGGTCGTCGATGTCTCGGTCATTCGCCGACCTCGCTGCGTCCGCCGGTGAGCCGGTTGATCAGAAAGATCAGACCGGCGTACGCCATCGTGAGGGCGGCGAGAACGACACCCATGGCACAGGCATAGCCGAACTGTCCCTTCGTGAACGCCGTCGTGAACAGCTGCTGCGCCATCACCAGCGTGGAATTCTCCGGGCCGCCGCCGGGCTCGAGGGCTGCCATGTAGACGAACGCGTCGAGCGCCAGGATGCCCATGTAGATGAACGCGGTCTGCACGTTGTCCCGGATGAGCGGGACGGTGATCGAGACCGCGGTGCGGAATCGTCCCGCGCCATCGATGCGGGCGGCCTCGAAGACCTCGGCCGGCACACCCTTGATCGCGGCGATGAAAAGCACCATGTAGAAGCCGATCAGCCCCCACACGATGGCGAACATCACCGCGGCCCGCGCCGTGCGCACATCGCCGAGCCAGGCGAACGATTCGAACTGATCGAGACCGATCGCTGTGAGAACTCCGTTGAGGAGCCCACTGTTCGGGTCATAGACCTGTGACCAGATCAGGCCGATGACGATGGCGGGGACCACGTACGGAAAAAACGACACGACACGGTAGACGCTCGAATGACGCAGGCCCCGGACGTTTCCGTGGGTGGCGCCGCCCACCGTCACCATTGACGCAAAGATCAGCGCCACGACCACGGTGACCACGGGCAGCACGATCGCCAGGATGATGCTGTTACTCACCGCCTTCAGGAAGATGCTGTCCGAAGCGAGCTTCACGTAGTTCGACAGGCCGATGAAGGTCATCTCGGGGCTGAAGCCGGACCAGTCAGTCAGCGAGTAGTAGATGGCCTGGACGAACGGGGACACGACGAAGGCGAGATAGCCGGCGACCGGGACGACCAGGAAGACCAGGAAGAAGCTGATCTTGTCGAAGGTGAGATTACGGCGGCGCCATCGCCGAGAGGGCACGAACCGTGCCCTGCTCGGCGCAGCGACCGGGGCGACTGCTGTCACTGCACCTCGACTTTCTTGATCGAATCGTCCTTCGCGACCTTGTCCGTGATGGCCTGAAGGTCTTCGGTGAGACTGGCGACATCCGATTTGCCCTGGAGGAAGGTGTTCCAGGGCACGAGCTGGTCGGGATTCATGCCGTAGAGGTCGATGAAGTTCCACGAGAACACGTTCGGGCCCGCTGCTTCGAGCAGCTTGACCTGCGACACAAGCGCGGTCGAGCCGAACCCGTCGGCGGGAATCGTGTCCTTCACGATGGTCGAGGAGAAGGTCGTCTTGGCGAAGTTGACCGCGGCCTCCTTGGACAGCATGGCCCGCATGAACTCCTTGCCCCCCGCAAGATTCTTCCCCTGCGACGGGACGATGAACCCTTCACCGGCAGTCGAATGCAGCGCCTCCCACGGCATGGCCGAGTCGCTCGACACGACGGGCTCGGCCGCGCCGGTCATCTTGAAGCCGTCCTTGGTCTGCTTCTTCATTTCGTTCTCGATCCAGCCGCCGGACGGATACAAGATGAACTCGTCCTTATCGCTCCACTGTGCCTGGGCGGCGGTGAACTGGGTGCCGGCGCCGCCCGGTTTGACGTAGCCGGCGTCGATGATCTTCTTCAGCCCGTTGAAGACGTCCTGGACCGCCGGCAGCGACCAGCCGTCGGGCTTGAGGTTCTCCAGGGCCAGCCGGACCTCGTCGCCGCCCTGCTTGATCGCCGAGCTGATCGCCATGGTCTGGTAGTAGGTGGCGGCTTCCTTGCCCCAGCCCAGGAGGTACTTCCCCTTGCCCTTGGCTTCCTGGCCCAAGGCCAGCATCTCGTCGTAGGTCTTGGGAACCGTCCAACCCTCTTGCTCGAACAGGGCCGCGGAGTACCAGAGGGCATAGACCGTCAGGACGTAGTTGAGCTGCACGAACTTGCCGTCGAACGTGCCGGGCTCGGTCACCCCGGCGTAGAGGGTGTCCTTGATCACGGTGCCCTCGTAGTTCTTGGCCTCGATGAGATCGGTCAGGTCCGCCAACTGGTCGCGGATGGTGTTGATCCCGATCAGATTGGCGCCGCTGTTGTCGATGACGTCGGGCGGGTCGCCCGCGACAAAGCGCGGCTGCAGGGTCTGCGCGATGTTCGTGGCCGCAGTGACCTTGACGGTCGAACCCGCCTGCAACTTCTCGACCTGCTCGCCGGCGAACTCCGTGTACGCGATGCCGTAACCGCCATTGAAGATGACCGCATCGACCGTCGAGTTCGCGGCCATGCCGAACGGATTCGTGTCAGAGACATTGCCGGCCGGTGAGCTGGCCCCGGAGGATCCGGTGTCGGTCCCGGACGAGGCGCAGGACGCCAGCAGACCGCTGGCGGGAATCAGGGCCGCGGCCGCGAGCGAGCCGCGGAGAAAGTCGCGCCGCTGCATGGGCTTCTCGGTGAAACGCATTTGTGTTGTGCCTCCATGTGTCGAGGTGACTGCGGTAGTCACCCAATCGGGTTGTCGTTTGTCCCGCCACCGATGTGGGCGGGCGCGCAGCTACGTGCCGCGCGTGATTCTGCCTTCGTACTTCTTTTCGAGTTCGTGATTGTGTTCATCTCCGCCTGGGATGTTGGCCGACAGGTACAGCGGTGGGACTTGACCGTGGGCGCCGATCCGTTCGGCCACTCCAATCGTGAGCAGTTGCGCGATGAAGGCGCTCGTGATCGAGGAGACCGAACCGACCGGTACGCCACCCGACAGCGCGATGGTTGCGTCGCCGAACGGGGCAAGATTGTCGATCACCACGTCCGCCACCTCGCAGAGGCGCTTACCGCTGACGTGCTTGGGTTCGACCTGCATCGTGTGTTTGAGCGATGTCACGGCGATGACTGGATGCCCTTTCTCCTTCGCCAGCAAGGCGAACCCGACGATCGAGCCATTGACCCCGGAGTTCGAGGCGATGATGAAGACATCACCGGCATTGATCCGTGAGACGTCCCATAACTCGGCGGCGATCGACGGGTTACGCTCCAGCGTCGATCCAGCAAGCACGTTCACATCATGGCCCCCACGGAGCACCACGTCCCGCAGTGCGATCTTGTTGGTCGGAATCAACCCACCGGCGCGACCGGCGATCTCCATGGCGAAGGCTTCGGAGTGACCCGTTCCGAATGCCTGAATGACTGCGCCCTGCTCGATCGCGTCGGTGAGCAAGGTGATGGCGTCGTCAAGGCCGCCGGCCGCTGCCATCGCCGCGAGCTGTTCCAGCCGCGAGTGCACCTGGTGGGCGTAGTCGCGCACCAATGTGTCGGGACGATCGGCATCGATCACTGTGGGGTTCTCTTCGCTGCGGGGGCGACCGGGGCTCGTCATGACGCTCCTGCGGACGCCGTTACGGCAGTACGGCGCGGGCGCCGATGCGATGAGACAGCCCGAGCCGAGGCGGCGAGCTTCCCGCTCGACCGGTCGAAGTTCTCCTGGGCGACGAGCAAGTAGAGCAGATCGAGGACCAGGAGCTGACCGTGCTTGGCCGAGAGGTCGTCGGGTTGCAGGAACTGCTCGTAGATCGAGGTGACAATGGTGCGGTCGGCCAGTTCGGCCAACGGAGACGTCGGGTTGTTGGTGATCGCAACGGTCAGAGCGCCGGAGCGACCAGCCTCGGCAAGCATCTGAATGGTCTCTTCCGTCCGACCGGTGGTGGAAATACCGATCGCGACTGTGCCCGGACCCTGGATGGCCGCACTCGTCAATCCGGCATGGACTTCTGCCCACGCGTAGGTGTTGACCCCGATGCGGTAGAGGCGTCCCTGCAGTTCCTCGGCCAGCATGGCACTGCCCCCGACACCGTAGATGTCGACGTGCGAGCTGACCGCAATGTGCCGGGAGACCTCGGTCATCACCGAGAGGTCGATAGCCGAGGTCGCCTCGCGCAGCGTGCGGGTGTGAGCATTGATCAACATCCTGAGCAGGTCCTCGGGAGAATCGTCGGGCCCGAAAGCCTGACCGATCTCGCTCCTCCACGAGTCCAACGCCGTGCTCCGCCCAAGGTCGGTGGCAATGCCCACCCGGAGCGGAACATAGCCGGCGTAACCGATCATGCGGCAGAACCGGGTGACGGTCGCGGCGGCGGTTCCCGCTTGTGCGGCCAGGTCACCGATGGACAACGTGAGCGGAGCTTGCGGGTGCTCGAGCACGTATTCGGCGACTTTGGCGATGGCAGCAGGCATCTCGGGCAGCATCGACTGGATCCGATCCCTGACGCTGGGCGCATGCTCCAACGTGAGGGCGGCCCGATCGGATGTGAGAATTCGTTTCTCCTCTTCCGCGTCGAGGTGAAAATTTCTCTCACAGTACAGTACGCGTCGAGGACTCAGCAATGGCCGAAACCAAGCGTGTCTTTCTTGTTATTGATGCCGGGGGCACCAGCACCCGAGCAGTCATTGTCGACTCCTCCGGCCGATGTCTCGGCTATGGCCGAGCCGGCGGCGGGAACCCCACATCCGCCGGGATCACCAGCGCGGTCGCCGCGGTCGGGCTGGCGTCCGAGCAGGCACGTGCCGGCAGCGACATCACCGGCGGGCCGCCACATTTGGTTGTCATCGCGCTGGCTGGTGAGAACACCGCCGCGTTCAGAGAGCAGGTGTCAGCCCGCCTTGCGCCCCTGGGCTTCGGCCCTGTGATCGTGGAACCCGATCTGCTCGGGATGTTCCACTCCGGGACCCACCACCGCGACGGGTATGTCCTGGTCGCTGGTACCGGAGCCGTGGCTGCCCGCGTGGCGGGCGGGGAGTTGGACCACGTAGTCGGTGGCAAGGGATGGCTACTCGGCGACGCCGGCAGCGGGTTCTGGATCGGTCATCAGGTTGCCCGAGCGGTGGTCGCCGCGCTCGACGGTCAAGGTCCGGCAACGGCCTTGACCGAACTCATCCTGAAAACGGTAGCGATCACGACCCAACCAGATTCTCCCGCCGGCCGCGCACAAGCCCTGAAGCAGCTGGTTTCGATCCTCTACTCGTGGCGGCCGGTGCAATTGTCGGAGTTCGCACCGCTGGCGTTCGGAGTTCACGAGGATCCGGTGGCACGTGAGATTCTCGTCGCGGCATCTGCGGCGCTGGCTGAGTTGCTCGCCGCCGTACGAGCTCCGAACTTGGCGGGCCCTGTCATCGCGGGCGGCGGCGTGCTGATCGGTGGATTCCTTGCCGCGCCACCGGGCTTGAGGGAACGGCTGGTGCTGCCGACCAATAACGCTTCGGGTCATTCCGGTTGCTGATGGAGTGGTCGGAGCGGCCGTCCTCGCCTTGAGGAGCGTCGAGATCGATGTCGACGAGACCCTCTGGCACACGATTCAGATGGAGGTCGCCCGCGTCGCTCGGCTCAGGCAGGCGGGTCGGGCAGGGCGAGGGCAGTGAAGTCCAGCTCCTGGAAGTCGCTGACCTCAACATCCCAGCGGTCGCGGACGAACGCTATATGCGTGGGGTGGGCGTTATAGGCCTGGTAGGCGGCCGTTGTCGGCGAAGCGCATCGAGAAGAAGAAGGTGAAATCGCTCTTCGGGCTCACCTGGCGCAGCTGCTGGAAGTCCTCGACGACGGGGATGCTCGCCAGCGCTCGCGCTGCCTCGAGAAATTCCCGCTCGGCGGGCGACCCTGCCGGGTGACGGAGCCGGAACGCAACGGTGTGCTGGATGGCTGTGTTGGGCTGGGTGTCCTCGGGCAATGTCATCTGAGTCTCTGACCTCGTGTTCGGTGATCGGATGGGTTGTGGTGCTCGGACTAGAAGCGTTGCCAGGTCGGCTTGTTCGCGTACGTGTGCCGGTAATAGTCGATCAAGGTCAACTGACCTGCCGCGGCTTCATCGATGATCACCGTGGCATACGGATGGAACTGCAGGATCGAGCCGGGGCACATGCTGGAGACCGGGCCCTCCGCGGCGGCGGCGATCGCGGCCGCCTTCCGCCCGCCCTGAGCCACCAGAAGGAGTTCGCGAGCCTCCATGATCGTGCCGAGCCCCTGAGTCACGCAATGCATCGGCACCTCGTCCGGGTCATCGAAAAATCGTGCATTGTCGGCGCGTGTTTGGGGTGCCAATGTCTTGATCCTGGTGCGGGAGGCAAAGGACGATGTCGGCTCGTTGAACCCGATGTGCCCATTAGCACCGATGCCGAGTATCTGGATGTCGACGCCGCCGGCGTCGCGCATGGCGGCCTCGTACTGGACGCACGCAGCCTCCAGGTCATGAGCGCGGCCATCGGGCACCAGAACGCTGCCGGGAGCCAGACCCAGCGGCTCAACGACCTCCCGTTTGATCACCGATGCGTACGACTGCGGGTGGTCTTCGGGTATGCCCACGTACTCGTCCAGCGCGAAACCGCGCACCTGACTCGCGTCCAGATGGCCGCCGCGCACCAAGGCGGCAAGTTCGGCGTAGATCGCCAGCGGGGATGATCCGGTGGCCAGTCCGATGACCGCTGCTGGTTTGCGCGCAATCGTCTGTGCGACCTTACGGGCCGCAAGCTCGCCCACCTCGGCCGGCGAAGGCAAGACGATGATCTCCATGGCTCATCCTTGCGTACGTGATGACGCGCCGGACCGACTCCACCACGGCGTGGCGCTGTGCCCTGAGCCTGTCGAAGGGCGCCGCTCTTGCGCTTCGACAAGCTCAGCGCGCATGTGTGGCGCGCGGTAACCCGTCACGGGCGAGAAAGGTCAGCAGCGCCTTACCCATGACCCGCGACGCACCGAAGGTTGCCACATCGGCGTACCGACGATCATCCGACGGCCAGCCCATGTCGACGACCAGCACGTGGGCATGCCTGTCTCGGAGCCGATCGACCGCTGCGCGCGCAAAAGCATGGCGATGGATGTCCCGCCCGACGATGAGGACCGCTTCGCTCGGGCTGAGTGCGGGGCTTGATCGCGTAGTGGTCACCTTGAACTGCGGGTGGGCGGCGAAAGCCGCGTTGGTCGGAGAGTGTGGATCCCGCGCCACCTCCGCAAAAGGCCCCCATGGGGTCGTGCCGACGGCGATGTTCGCATAGGTTTCCAGGCGAACGACTGAATAGCGAGCCGAGGGCCTGGTACGCCATTTCCATGCTGCAGGCTGAAGATCGAATGCCTTGATCAACTCAAGCTCATCTCCTGGCCATGCATCGGAGTTGGACGGCTCAGGAATCGCCGGCCGGGATGTGAGGAGGTCAGAGGCGAGCGCCTGCACGCGCTCCGCGCCATCGTGGACTCGCTCCGCGCGGAGGGTTCCGCTGGCGATGGCCTTGCTCACCGCATCCTCGATGTCGATCAACTGCTCATCGGTGTTGTCCGTGCCAAGGCACAACAGGTCGCAGCCTGCCGCGAGGGCACGGACCGCCGCATCCGGAATGCCACGACTAGCACTCGCACCGGCCATGTCCAGCGCATCACTGACGATCACCCCGGAGAAACCCAACTCCTCGCGGAGCAGGCCGATCAGGACCTTGTGGCTCATGGTTGCTGGGTTCTCGGTGTCGATCTGCGGCAGCAGGATGTGAGATGTCATCACCAGGCGCGATCCCGCATTGATCGCCGCGGCGAACGGCAGGAGTTCACGATGTCGCAACTCGTCGGCGAACTGATCGACGACGGGTAGAGATACGTGGGAATCTTGCGCGGTGTCGCCGTGACCCGGGAAGTGCTTGGCGCTCGCGGCGACTCCGGTCGATTGCAACCCGTCGATCCACGCGGCACTGTGCTGGGCCACTCGCTCCGCGACGACCCCAAAACTGCGCACCCCGATGACCGGATTCTCAGCGTTGGAATTGATGTCGACGCTGGGCGCGAAGTTCACATTGCAACCGACGCGGCGCAGCTCCCAACCGATCTGACAAGCCACATTTCGGGTGGAGGCCAGGTCATCAATCCGGCCGAGCACCGCGTTGCCCGGCCACGGTGACCCGACGTCGTGAAAGAGCCGCGTGACATCGCCGCCCTCCTCATCGATGGCAATCAACGCGCTGGGGGTTCGCCGCGTAGATGGCGTCAGTCAGTGCCCGCAGTTGCTGGAACGAGACGATGTTCTGCCCGAAGAGGCATACGCCCCCGAGCCCGGCACGTAAGCGATCCCTCAGCCACGCCGGCAGGCTGGACCCCGCGAATCCTGGCAGCAGTGTGGTCATCAGGGGAGGCGCTACAGCGGACAAGACACATCTCCTGTCAGGCTGGTGGCGACTCTGTCAGCCAGCGCCCAGCTTGCATCACTCGCTGCAGAACTCCTTGATCATTAACGACGCACAGATCCGCCCGGCACCCTGCCTCAACGCGGCCCACCTCGCGCAGTCCGAGATGTCGAGCGGCGTTGGTCGATGCCATGACAGCGACCGTGTCGATCTCGCCAATGATGCCGGTCATGCCATGGAAGGCCTCGGACATCGTCAGGGTGGAGCCGGCAAGAGACCCGGGCCGGCCATCGGCGTCGATGAGCCGCGCAATTCCATCGCGTACCCGTACCGGCAAGCCGCCGATTATGAACTCCCCATCCGCCATGCCAGCGGCGGTCATGGCATCGGTGATCAGGATTGTTCTCTGCTGGCCCGCTGCCGCGGAGGCCATCCGTACGACGTCAGGATGGAGGTGGAAACCATCGACAATGAGTTCAACGCCGACTCGGCGATCGGTCAGCAGCAACGGGATCGGGCCGGGCTCGCGGTGATGCATCCGCCGCATGGCGTTGAACACGTGCGTTGCCACACTCGCCCCGGCATCCAGGGCAGTTGCGACCGTGTGGTGATCGGCGTCAGTGTGGCCCACGGCGACATGCACCCCGGCATTAGTGAACTGGCGGATCGCCGATATGGCGCCGGGCAGCTCCGGCGCGATCGTGATCATGGAAAGAGTGCCACGGCCAGCGGTGATGATCCGATCGACACTCGCAGGGTCTGGAGGCCTCAGCTGTGAGGGATCATGAGCCCCACGTTGTGCAGCCGAGAGAAACGGCCCTTCGAGATGGATCCCTGCGAAGTGGCCGTCGTCGACCAACTCAGCGAGCGTCGTGAGCTGGCGACAGAGCACCTCGATCGGGGCGGTGACGAGGCTCGCGAAGCTGGTCGTGGTTCCGTGCGAGGCGTGAAATGCTCGGCCGCTGATCGCCTCCTGCGGATCCTCGGTCGCGTAGTCGAATCCACCGCCACCGTGCACATGGATGTCGATGAATCCGGGTACCACCCATCCCCGAACGCGCTCGGGTTCGGGATCGGCTGATGCGGTGAGCGGCCCACAGGACATCAGCCGCGAGCCGCTGATCTCGATCACCGCGTTGTCCATGACCCCCTGCGGAGTCACCACGTGCTCAGCCAGCAGTCGGTGATGACCACTCATGGGTACCTTTCGGCAGGCGGTTTGGTTCAGTGGCGCTCTTCGAGGCCGACCGCGTCGCGCAATCGGGTCACCGCTTCCTCGAGCGTCTTGTCCTCGATGGCGCGCGAGGCCATCAGCGCGGCGAGCGCCTCGGCGATGACGTTGAGCTTCTCTTGCGCGGCCTCAGCGCTGCGACGGCCGGCGTTCTCCAGCAGAGCGACGAGCAGCAGCGTGAGGACGCTTGCGACCGTGTGGATAGCCACCTGCCAGGCCTTTGCATCGCTCCACAGCGGCAGGCTGACGAGCCAGGCCACGACAATCGCCACACAGACCAGGAAGAACGGCGGGCCGCTGACCCGCTGGTAGGTGGCCTCAACGAAGCGGTCGAAGGGCGAGCGCCGGGCATGAGCGCCTGCGGCGGGACGGTCGGTCTCCTCGCGCACGCCCGCCACCCTATGCTGCCGGCAGCGCTCTGGCAGCATTGCCACTACCAAGCCCTCCAGCGCCGCCGACCAACCGGGAGCTGACGGTGAATTTCTACGTGGAAGCCGAGATTGCATCTCAACCAGCGTGCTGGCGGCGCGCCGCGGAGCTGGCGCCGATTGTGGCCCACCAGCTGCCGGCGACCGGGGAGCGGGTCGCCTTTGTGGGCTGCGGCACATCCTGGTTCGTGGCCCAGGTCGTGGCGCACTGGCGTGAATCGCGTGGCCTTGGTGAGTCGGATGCATTCACCGCCTCTGAACTGCCGGCTCGTGAATACCACCGAGTGGTCGCTTTCACCCGCTCCGGCACCACCAGTGAGGTGGCGGACGTGTTGGGTCAGCTGAAGGACAAGATCCCGACCGTCGTGGTCACCGGGGATCCCAACACGCCGGCGGCCGAGGCTGCGGATGAGTACATCGACCTGTCGTTCGCCGACGAGCGTTCCGTCGTGCAGACCCGATTTGCCACCAGCATCCTCGCGCTGTTCGCCGCCGCGTACGGCGACTCTTTGCTGAGTTTGATCACGCAGGCCGAGGAGGTCTTGGCCGAACCAGTGGCCAACGACCTCGTCGCGGCGGAACAGATCACCTTCCTGGGTCGCGGCTGGACCATCGGGGTGGCCCACGAGGCGGCGCTGAAGTTCCGGGAGACATCGTCCAGCTGGGCTGAGTCGTATCCGGCCATGGACTATCGGCACGGGCCGATCTCCATTGCGGCGCCCGGCCGTGCGGTCTGGATGTTCGGCCCGGCCCCTGCGGGTCTGGCAGATCAGGTCCGCGCCACCGGTGCGCTGTTTGTGGAGCACGATCGCCACCCGCTGGCCGAGCTGGTCGCCGCGCAGCGGGTCGCGGTGGCACGGGCGATCGGGTTGGGCCTGAACCCCGACGAGCCGCGGCATCTGACCCGGTCAGTCGTCCTGTCGGACTGAGGTTTGACGTGGCGGAAGAGGAGTTCATCGTGGCCGTCGACGTCGGCGGCACGCTGACCAAGATCGCGTACGCCGACTCCACCGGATCTCTGAGCGGATCGGCACGGCTGAGTACCCACCTGGCGGAGGGAGGCGCCGGGTTGGTGCCCTGGCTTGCGGCCACCATCAGGCGCTGGGTCGACCAACGACCTGGAGCCCGCTGCCTGGGGTACGGCGTCGTGGTGCCGGGTATCGTCGACGCGGCCAACGGCACTGTCCGGGCCGCCCCGAACGTGGACTGGGTGGACGTGCCGCTCCGTGAATCTGCTCACCGAGCTGACCGGCCTGCCGGGTGTGGTGGCCCACGACGTACGGTCCGCCGGGCTCGCCGAATGGCGACTGGGCAGCGGCGTGGGCGCAGACAACCTGCTCTTCCTGTCCATCGGTACGGGCATCGCCGGGGCCATGGTGGTGGACGGCCGGATGCTCGACGCGGGCGGCTACGCCGGGGAGATCGGCCACACCCGGGTGACCGCAGCAGGGGACGCGCGCTGTGCGTGTGGCCAGGTCGGCTGTCTGGAGACGCTGGCCTCGGCCGCTGGCGTGGCCCGGACGTACGCCCGCCTGGCCGGCACGGCCGACTCGGCCAACTTGCGGTTCGGCCGAGCGCATCGGAGCCGATCAAGTCGCCGACCTGGCGCGAAGCGGGGACCCGAAGCGCGCAGCGGGCCTTCGACCTTGCCACCGCGGCTCTGACCGAGGCATTGATCAACTACGTGACGCTGCTCGGTCCGGAGCTGATCGTGATCGGGGGCGGGCTCTCGGGGGCTGCGGACCTGTTCGTTCCGCAGCTGGTCGACGCGATGGCGACGACGATGTCCTTCCAACGAGTGCCGCGGATCGTCACAGCGAGCTTGGGTGCCGACGCAGGCGTGATCGGAGCGGGACTGGTGGGTTGGGACCGGATGGTCGACGGAAGCAGCGTCCTAAGCGCTTCTGTGGAAAGTCCAATGGTCGCCGTCGACCATCGGATTGGCCTTCGCCAGCGGCTGAACGGGCCGGCCGCGGTGGCGCCGCTCAGCGGCGGGTCCGGGAGCAGGCCCGTTCCAAGATCGAAAATTATCAAGTCACGTCCTTACGGTTCCAGAGCATTGCCTGCGGGAAGAGGTCGAGCGGTTTCTGGCGTCGTCCAGTTGAGTGCTGAGTGGAGCAGCGCTTGAGCCGTCCAGGACATGAGGTTGACTGCTTCGTCACGGGTGAGTCTTCCGACATCGGTTAGCCAGCTGAGGGCTTCGATGCCGACAGCGCTGCGGATTGCGAGGGCCAGATTGTGTATCGCTTGTTCGGGAAGCTGGTCGCGTAGGGGTGAAAGCGCCTCTTCGATCCAGCCGATGGCTCGGCCCTGCCGCAGGTACAGCCCAGCGCGTTCTTGCGGGTCGGCCTCGAGCGAGAGTCGCAACATCGTGCGTTGCTGCGACTCGCTCTCGACGATCTTGTGTGTCAGTGCCGTGATTACCGCGGCCAAGCGTGCCGCCGGTTCTTCGGGGGGATCGGCCGGGAGGAGGGTTTCGGCAGCGGTTTCTGGGTAGGCGGCGGCGAGCAGCGTGCGCTGATTCGGGAAGTATCGATATGCGGTTGGGCGTGAGATCAGTGCTACGGCGGCAGCCTGTTCGACCGTTGGCGTGATGCCTGATGCGACGAGGTCGCGAGCGGCTGCTACCAGGACGTCACGCGTGCGGCGCTTCTGCTCGGTGCGGCCGGTGGCTTCGTAGGGGGTTGACACATTGCAGATGATACTGCACTCTCATAGTGAGACATGAGTCTCATGAAGCGCGCCAGGAGGTAAAGCGCATGACTACAACAACGCAAGCTCCCATCATCCGAAGCGCCGACGAGGGTGAGAAGCGCTGGTTCTACGGCGGAGCCATGCTCACGTGGAAGGCGTCATCCACCGAGACCAACGGCGCCTTTTCGCTATGGGAGGCATCCATGGTGCGCGGCAAGGTGACACCGCTGCACACCCACCCCGCCGACGAAACGATGTACCTGCTCGAGGGCGAGATCCTCATCCACATGGACGGTCAGGAGCACCGGGTCGCGGCGGGCGGACTCGTGTTCGCACCCCGTGGAGTGCCGCACGCGTTCATGGTGCTCTCAGACGTGGCGCGCCTCATCACCATCCAAACACCCGGCTCGTGCGAGGCGTTCTACCACGGCGCAAGCGAGCCCGCCGGTGCCGATGGCTCCGGCCCCGTCGATTTCGACCGCATCTACGCGTCGGCCACCAAGAACGGCGGGATCGAAATCCTCGGACCGCCTCCCTTCGCTCAGCCCTGAGCCCTTCGCAGCAAACAACTGCCCCCCGGGGATGCGATCGCCGACTTCACCGCAGCGAACGCGCGTCACTCGACTAGGTGGTCGCGTCGGTCCTCGTCCGCTGTCTCGGGGATCCGCCGCAGGTACCGACGGATCAGTGGGCCGGCCATGGCCGAGGTGACAAGCGCGACCAGCACGAGGATGGTGAATCCTTCTCTGGTGATGAGGCCGAGGCGCAAACCGGCGGCCGCGACCACGAGCTGGACCGTACCGCGAGCGTTGAGCGCCGAGGACACCGCCATCGCCGCATCGTGCCCGAGTCCGGCCAACCGGCCGCCGCCGTACGCACCGGCAGTCTTGGTCAGCACCGCCAGGACGACCGCGGCCGCGGCCAGGAGGGCCAGCCGCGGATCCCGAAGGGCCGTTAGGTCGGCTGCCAGGCCGTTTACGGCGAGGAACAGTGGCGCTAGAACGCCGAGCACCACGGTCCGCAGCGGCCTCAGCCCGGCCACCGAGACTATCCGTCCGGAGGCGACGACCGCGCCGCAAAGGAACGCGCCGAGGGTCGAGTCCAGCCCGATCCCGTCGGTGATCACGGCACCAAGGGTGATGAAGGCCGCCGCCACCAGGCAGGAGGCGCCGACCCCGGGTTCGCGCTGGGCGCCGGGAGGAGCCATAACGCCGGTACGTCGGGCGACCACCGTCAGCAGGGCGAGCGCGACGATTGCTGCGAGCGTGAGCGTGACATTGCCGGCCGGATCGTCGGCATGGTGGAGGTGTACGGTCGCCGCGATGATCGAGAGCCCGATCCACACGATTGCGTCGTCGATCACGGCCACGCTGAGCGACAGCTGGCTCAGGTTGCGGTGGAGCACGCCCAGATCAGCGAAGATCTTGACGATCACCGGCACCGCGCTCACCGACAGGGCGAGGCCCGCGTACGCCGCGAAAGTCCACATGTCCGCTTCGGGTCCATGCAGCCGAGGGTCCGCGGCGAGGGCTAGGGCCACGGTCGAGACCAGCGGCAGGCCCAGCGCGCCCAGGCTGATCAGTCCGACGGTGCGGAGCCGCGTCCGGATGAACCCGAGGTCGAGGGTGGCGCCGGCTACCCCGACCAGCAGTACCCCGCAGAACGCGGCGATGCCGTACAGGAACTCGTTCTGACCAGAGGCGGGCGCGAAGAGCCAGTCCCTCCCACGCGCGGTCGCGACGGCACCCAGCACCGACGGACCGAGCAGCAGGCCCGTCGCTAGCTCGCCGGTCGTCGCCGGCAGACCGATCCGTTCCGCGAGGCGCCCGAGCAGGAAGGCCACGGCGAGCAGGATCCCGAGCTGTAGCAGCAGGATCGCGGGGTCGAAGCTCGGCACGGGACCGGCCTAGGTCCGCTCGTCGGCGTGCCTGGGATCGCCGCCCGCGCACCCGGGCCGACCGACCGTCATGGCGGTCACCCTACCGATGGTTGGTCCTCCGGTCCGGCTTCACCGACTGCGGGTCCGCACCATTGCCCTCGGCCAGACCGGGAGAGCAGAATGACAGGCCTGGAGCGTCGGTGACTGAAGGGGGACTGGTAGATGACCCCGGATGATCAAGAGCCGGGCACGGGGGACGGCGGCCGCCTGCGTGATCACGAGGTCGCCGAGCAGCTGACGGCGGCCGACGCGGTCCTGATCGCTCTGGGCCGGTCCTCCTCAGATGCCGACGCCGTGCTGGCTACGGTGGCGGAGAGTGCTCAGCGGCTCTGCCGGTGTCAGGGGGTCCTGATCTACCTGCTGCACGGCGACGAATTCGAGCTCGCCGCGACAGCAGGCGCGTCGCCCGAACTCGAGCACTACCTCGCCCAGCATCCGCTCCGACGGGATCACGACACCATGGCGGGCCGGGTCGCTCTGGACCGGCGGATCCACCAAGTCACTGATGCACTCACCGACCCCGGGTACGGCCGCCGCGACGTCCAAGACATCGCGGGCTACCGGACCTTGATCTCAGCGCCGCTCATCATCGACGAGGAGGTGGTCGGCGCGATCAGCCTGTGGCGGACCAAAGTGGAACCGTTTGACGAGCGGACCACGACGATGCTCCGGGCGTTCGCCGCCCAGGCCGCCGCGGCCGTCCGGAACGTCCACCTCGTAAGGGCTCTGGAGGCTCGGCGGCTCGAACTCGCCCGCAAGGTGGAGCAGCTGCAGGCTCTGAGCGAGGTTGGGGAGACGGTGAGCTCGACCCTGGTGCTCGACGAGGTGCTGTTCAAGATCATCCTCAACGCCGTCAGGTTTGCGGAGTGCGACGGCGGTTCGATCATGGAATACGTGGAAGCGGACCGCTGCTTCCTGGCCAGGACGACCTATCCCAGTAGCCCGGAGCTGCTGGCCGGGCTGCGCCGCCTCCAGATCGGCCTAGACGAGACCCTGGTCGGGAGGGCCGCCCGTGCGGGGCGGCCGATCGGGATACCCGACATCGGGCTCGTCGAGAGGGACGTCCACCTGCAGCTGTTGTTCGACGACGGATGGCGATCCGTCCTTGCGGTTCCGGTGCTGCGGGCCAGCCAGATCATCGGCGGCATGGTGGTCCGGCGGAAGACCCCGGGCGAGTTCTCCGGTGAGGTCAAGGAGTTCATGGAGACATTCGCCAGTCAGTCCGCGCTAGCCGTGTTCAACGCGAGGGTGTTTCGCGAGCTCGAGCAGCAAGAGTGCCGAGCTCGAAGTGGCCAGCCAGCACAAGTCCGACTTTCTGGCCAGCATGTCGCACGAGCTCAGAACACCGCTGAACGCCGTGATCGGATTCTCCGAGGTACTGCTCGAGCGGATGTTCGGTGATCTGAACGAGCGTCAGGAGGAATACCTGCGCGACATCCTCAACTCGGGCATGCACCTTCTCGAGCTGCTGAACGAGATCCTCGACCTTTCCAAGGTGGAGGCCGGGCGGATGGAGCTGCAGCCTTCGGTGTTCTCGCTGCACGGGACGATTGAGCACGCGATCGCCCTGGTGCGGGAACGGGCCGCGCTGCACGCCATCACGGTGACGCTCGAAATGGACCCGAGCCTCGACCTCATCGAGGCCGACGAGCTCCGGTTCAAGCAGGTGCTGCTGAATCTGCTGAGCAACGCGGTGAAGTTCACCCCCAACGGTGGCCAGGTCGCCGTGCGTACCGTTCGCATCGATGAGCGGCTGGCCGTGACGGTGACCGACAACGGAATTGGGATCCCCCCGGAGTACCGGGAGCGGATCTTTGAGTCCTTCCAGCAAGGGCAACGGGGTGCGTCGCGAGAGGAGGGCACCGGTCTCGGCCTCACCTTGTGTCGTCGCATCGTCACCCTGATGGGCGGCACGATGTCGCTGCAGACCGAGGTAGGGGTCGGCAGCACGTTCGGCTTCACCGTGCCCCTGCGGGAGGCTAGTGTGCCGGTCGCCCAGAACCTTGACGAAGACCTGGATCCCGTCGTGGTGGTGATCGACGACGACCGCGCGTCATTCGACCTGATGAGCGCCTATCTCGCCGGGCATCGCGTACGGGTCGTCCGTGCCCGCGACGGAAAGGAGGGCCTCGATGCCGTTCGTCGCTTCCGACCTGTCGCCACGGTGTTGGACATCCTGCTGCCCGGCATGGACGGCTGGGAAGTGCTGGAGAAACTGCGGGCTGACCCCGAGACCCAGGCGCTGCCGGTGATCATCGCCTCAATCGTGGACGAGAGGACCCGCGGGCTCGCGGCCGGGGCCGCCGACTACCTGGTCAAGCCGGTCGGCCGAGACGAGCTGCTGGGTGCGCTGCGCCGGACGCACGTGCTCCCCATCTTGAGCATGGGGCAGTCGGCCTGATGGGTCGGAAGGTAGGCACATCAGGAGAGGCTCCGGGCGACTCCAGACTCACTCCCGTCCTCGACGAGGCGGCGTTCATGATGCTTTACGAGCGGCTTCGGGACTCGGCCAGCTGGGGTCGGGAGGACCGGCGGGGTGCACTGAACCACCTCACCACGGCGCGTGTGGCGCAGGCAGCGAAGGAGATTCGGTTGGGTCGGACCGTAAGCCTTGCAGCAGCGGTGGAGAACGAGGTGTCACTCGACAACCCCGATCCCTGCCAACACCGGATGACCGGCCCATCCGAGCCCGAAGTCGGCTCGAGCCTGCAATTCGCTCTCGACAGGCTGGCCATGAATATCCACGGCAACGCCGACAGTCACCTCGACGCGTTGTCCCACGTGCAGTATCAGGGCACCTTGTACAACGACGTGCCGGCGGACAAGGTCGGTGTGTCCGGCGCGACCGGGCTGTCCCTTGACGTCGCTCGCGACGGGATCGTCGGGCGAGGTGTGCTGCTCGACATCCCACGCCTCGAAGGTCGCCGGTGGCTAGAGCCGGGGGAATGTGTGACCGGCGAGGCGCTGGCCGCGGCGGAAACGGCGCAACACGTTACCGTCGGGCCGGGTGACCTGCTGTTCGTCCGAGTCGGTCACCGGCCACGGCGCGACCACTACGGGCCGTGGGACGCGGCGCAAGCTCGTGCCGGGCTGCACCCCGCCGCAATGCAGTTCCTGGCCGAGCGCCGGGTTGCCCTGCTAGGCAGCGACGGCAACAACGACACCGCGCCGAGTGTCGTGGCAGGGGTGGGGTTCCCGGTGCACGTGCTCGCGATCCACGCGATGGGCATGCAGCTCCTCGACTACCTCCATTTCGAGGCGCTGCTGGCTCTCTGTGAGGAGCAGGACCGCTGGTCCTTCATGTGCGTCATTGCGCCGCTGCGCATTCCCGCTGCCACCGGTTCGCCAGTCAACCCGATAGCGATCCTCTGACGACGACTGGCGATGGCGCCGCGGTGCGGGCACGCGCCCACCACCGGCAGGTGACGTTTCGAGGATGGTGCGGGATCTGTCTTGGGTTCGGCGCGAGCGACGCGTTCAGCTCGATCATTCGCTCCTGCGCGCTCGATCTGCCGCCCCTAAGATGCGAGCGTGACCCATCCCCGTGATGCCGATTGGTGGCGCAGTGCAGTCGTTTACCAGGTCTACCCGCGGTCGTTCTCCGATCACGACGGCGATGGCACCGGGGACGTCCTCGGCATCATCGACCGCTTGCCCTATCTCGCTCAGCTCGGCATTGACGCGATCTGGGTAAGCCCGTGGTATCCGTCCCCGCTGGCCGACGGCGGGTACGACGTCAGTGACTACCGCGATATCCACCCTGACTTCGGCACACTCGAGCAGGCGGACACGTTCATTGCCCGCGCCCACGACCACGGCCTGCGGGTGCTGATCGATCTCGTGCCCAACCACAGCAGCGACCACCATCCCTGGTTCCAGGCGGCGCTCGCAGCAGCGCCAGGTTCAGCGGAACGAGAGCTCTATATCTTCCGGGACGGTGCTGGCTCCAACGGCAGCACCCCGCCGAACAATTGGCCGGCCATGTTCGGCGGCGGGGCTTGGGAGCGAACCACCAATCCCGACGGGTCAGGCGGACAGTGGTATCTGCACCTGTTCGCCCCTGAGCAGCCGGACTGGAACTGGGAGAACCCTGCGGTAGCTGAGGAATTCGATGGGATCCTGCGGTTCTGGTTCGACCGTGGGGTCGATGGGTTTCGGATCGACGTCGCCAACTCGATGGCCAAGGCACCCGGCCTCCCTGACGTGGATGTCGACCCCGAGACCGGAGAGCCGCTCGTAAATGTGCTGGGCGGCACGCCGTACATGAACCAGCCGCATGTGCACGACATTCTGCGCCGGTGGCGTACGGTGGCCGACTCGTACGCCGAAGCCAACGGCGGAGCCAAGGTATTCGTGTCCGAGGCCTGGGTGACACCGGCGGACGAGCTGGCACGTTACGTCCGCCCCGACGAGTTGCACACGACCTTCAACTTCGACGCGCTGATGTGCGAGTGGACCGCGGAATCCCAGCGCAACGTCATCGACCTGACCCTGGCTTCCACAAGTGTGGTCGGTGCGCCACCCACCTGGGTGCTCGCCAACCACGACACGACCCGGGTGGTCACCCGCTACGGGCGACCCATCACCGGGATGCGGTTCAACCGGGACGGGATCGACGCGGAGTCGTTCGCGGGGATCGGCACGGTGCCGCCGGGCGACACCGATGTCGCCCTCGGTCGGAAGCGGGCCCGAGCGGCGGTGCTGCTCGAGTTGGCTCTGCCGGGCGGTGCGTACGTCTATCAAGGTGACGAGCTGGGTCTGGAGGAGGTCGAGGACCTGCCCGAGGAAGTGTTACAGGACCCGACCTGGAAGCGGTCCGGCCACACCGTACGTGGGCGGGACGGCTGCCGAGTGCCGATTCCGTGGTCGGGTACGGAGCCGCCATTCGGATTCGGGTCGGTCGAGCGTCCGCCCTGGCTACCGCAGCCTGCGCACTGGGCAGACCTGACCGTCGCCGCGCAAGACGCTCACCCGGCCAGCATGTTGAACCTGTACCGGGCGGCACTCGCCGAACGTCGGCGAAACCCCGCGTTGGGGGACGGCACCCTGACCTGGGACGACGACGCGCCGGACGGGGTGCTGTCGTTCACCCGCGAGCCCGGCTTCCGGTGCGTGGTCAACTTCGGGCCAGGGCCGTACGAGATTCCCGAAGGTGCCGAGGTTCTTGTCTCGTCCGGCCTCTCTGGTCCCCGTTCGGTGGGGATGGACGAGGCGGTCTGGTTGCGCGTCTGAGCTGCGGGGCGCTATCAAGCCCGAATGAAGCTAAGCCGTACGTCCCGGTCAGGATTGTCGGCGTTCGTATCCACTAGCACCACGCTTTGCCAGGTACCGAGTGCGGGCCGGCCGCTAATCACAGGCAGCGTGAGCGAGGGTGATACGAATGCCGGCAGCACGTGGTCGCGGCCGTGACTGTGGCTGCCGTGCCGGTGCCGGTAAACGTCCTCGCGAGGGAGCAGCCGGTCGATGGCGTCCTCGAGATCGGACTCGGAGCCGCTTCCGGTCTCCATCAATGCGACGCCAGCCGTTGCGTGTGGAACAAAGACATGACATAGCCCATCGCCGCGCTCGCGACAGAACTTAATGATCACTTGAGTGACATCGGTGACAAGACGAGCTCCGGTACGTAGCTGCACGACATCCGAATCCATTGCCCCATCATCTCGGGCAGTGGCTCGGGCGTCATGCCGTGTGGTCGTACCCGTTCCGTTCACATAACCGCGGACGACGACTCTCGCTGTTGCATGAGGCCGATCACTTGGTCGTCCGGGTCGCGAGTGAACGTCATCCAAAGCTCGCCACTGGGGTCGCGGTGGACCACGTGGGGCTCGCCGGTGAACGACAGCCCGTGCTGGTCGCGGAGCCGCTTGTACTCGGCATCGATGTCGATCACCGTGAAGTAGAGCACGACCTTGCTGCGGAACTCGGGGCTTTCCGGCACGCCCAGGTACAGCCGGACGTCGCCGCTAGCGAAGAACGCCATCGGCATGCCAGGCACCTGGAACAGCAGCGGGATGCCGAGCACGTCGCGATAGAACGCCACCGAGGTGTCGATGTCGGTCACGCTGATGTGGATCTGTCCGACTGGTCCAAGTGCCATGACCTGTCCTATCCTCATAGTTAACCTCAGTTAAAGGATAACTATGGTTAACGATTCTCGTCAACGCCTGCCGGAGTTGCCGGCTGGGCTACCGAAAGACGATCAGCACGAAACAGCGAACCTGCTGCATTCGGCGGCCGTACGGCTGCTGCGTACGGCCCGCGCCGCGGACACCGACCTTGACCTGGACGGCCCCCGAGCCTCGCTGCTGTCGGTGCTGGTCTTCGGCGGCCCGCAGCCCGTGACCAAACTGGCCGAGCTGGAGCAGGTGTCGTCGCCGGCGATCACCAAGATGGTCAGCGCAATGGAGTCCGCCGGACTGGCGCAGCGGGAGCGCTCAGAAACCGACCGGCGCGTGGTGCTTGTCTCGGCCACCCCGGCCGGAAAACGCCTACTGGAGCGCGGCCGGGCAGCCAGGGTGCGAGCGATCGCCGCGTTGCTTGCCGACGCCACCGAAGCGCAGCTGCAGACTTTGCGCGCGGCTTCAGACCTTATTGCGGCCCGAGTCACGCTGGGCCGGCTGTGATCGGCTTGATCGAACACCGCCTCATCCCCGGCCAACGGCGAAAATCCAATTGACGGGCGCCGCGCTACCTGACCCATCTCGCCCCTTCGAGCGGGGCCCGCGTGCCGTGACTATAGAGTCCGCTTTCAGGTGCACTGATTAGGAGGATGAGGTGGAGGTCGCGGTACTCGGCGCAGGCAACGGCGGTTGTGCGGTGGCCTTCGATTGGGCGCAGCACGGGCACAATGTGAGGCTCTTCGCATTGGCGGAGTACCCCGGCGAGGTGGCGGCGATCGCCGAGCGCGGCGAGATCGTCAGCACCGGTGAGCTCTCGGGATCGGCGCCGATCTCCTACGCCGGACATGACGCCGGACGCACGGTATCTGGCGCCGATCTGATCATGGTGGTCGGGCCCGCCTACGCCACCGAAGGCTTTGCTTTGGCCGCGGCCCCGCACCTTAATCCCGAGCAGGCAATCGTGGTTTGTCCGACTTCCTGCCTGGGCAGCTTCGCCTTCCGGCGTGCTGCCGGGCTGTCACGCGACGACGATCGGTACCTGGTCGGGGAAACAAGCACGCTGCCGTACGCGGTGCGGATGAGCGGACCGGCGACGATCCATGTTTTCGTGAAGCTGCGAGCCGGGTTGTGGGTAGCGGCCACACCGCGCAGCGGGACCGACCGGCTCCGTACGATGCTCGGCGAGGTCTATCCCGGCCTCGGCGCAGCGGGCAGCGTGTTGGCCACGACGCTGCAGAACGGGAACCCCGTGATCCATCCCGCCGTCACCCTTTGCAACGCCGCACTGATCGAGCGTACGGGCGGTGACTTCAACTTCTATGAAGACGGCGTCACCCCGGCCGTTGGCCGGCTGATGCAGGCCGTCGACTCCGAGCGCATGGCGATCGCGGCTGCTCTCGGGCAGACGATTGCGTCGGACCCCGCCATCGGAGTGATGCAGGGCTACATGATCGAGGAGAACTACGACACCGGATACTCCAGGGCCCCCGGCTTCCGCGGCATCCGGGCCCAAAGCGAACTCGACAATCGCTACCTCACCGAGGACGTCGGCTACACCATGGTGCTGTTCACCGAGCTGGCTCGGACGGTTGGCGTACCCACCCCCACGATGGATGCGGTGATTCAGACCACCTCAGCGCTGCTTGGCCGGGACTTCCGCCGCGAGGCACCTCGGACGCTTGCCAGCCTGGGCCTGAGTGATCTCGACGCGGCCGGTCTGGCCAAGCTGTAGCAACGAACGCTACTGCGCGGTGTACCCACCGTCGAGGATGAGCATGGAGCCGGTCACGTAGCGGGCGTCGTCTGAGCAGAGGTACCCTCTCGCGACTCCGGTGACCAGCACGACCTTTTCGGTGAGCACACCCTTGGCGCCCTCTGCCGAGAACGCCTCGGCCAGCACCCGGCCGCGC
>CAWIZB010000005.1:0-214345 GCA_963840505.1 uncultured Actinomycetota bacterium | reverse complement strand
TGTACCGTGCTTTCGCCGGTGTTGGTCGTAGGTCCGTGATCCGGTCGGCTGGGTCACCTCCACCCTCGGCGAGTTCTGGTGGTCGGGACAGCACCGCATGGCGCAGTCGGTGGTCGAGAATCGCTACAGCGCCTTCAAGGCGTCGCACGACGTTTCGAAGTCGCACACTATGTCGAGGCTGGCGCTTTGGTGGATCGACGTGCATCCACCGGGCGAAGCCTTCGTGGTCACGACGGTGCCGACAACTCCCCAGGTCGAGGCGATCCTTTGGCGCTACATGGGCAACGCCCACAAGAAGGCGGGTCTGCCAGCAGTCGCTGGACGCCAAGTGGTACATCGGCAACGAGCTCGTTGCTTATGGTCGCAAGCCTGCCAACTATCACCCGGCTGCATTCCAAGGCATCCATGCGCGCTACGTGCTAGCGATCATCGACGAAGCCGGCGGCGTACCGAAGTCGATCTTCGATGCCGTCATCCCCCTGGCCACCAACATCGACGCTCGAGTGGTCGCGGTCGGCAACCCGGATGATCCGGCCTCCCACTTCGCCACGATCTGCGAGCCAGGGCTCCACCGGTTGGCACGTCGAGACGATCAGCGCCTTCGACACGCCTGCTTATACCGGAAAGAAGGTTCCCGAGGAGCTGCTGCCGCTGCTCGTCTCGCCGGAGTGGGTGGAGGAACGCAAGCTCAGATGGAGAGTCACCAGCCCGATCTATCGAGTCGAAGGTCGTCGGCGAGTTCCCGGACATTTCTGACGACTCTCTGATGCTTCCCGGTGGATCGAGGCGGTGCAGAAGCGAACGCTGGAACGGACCCGCCGCCCGATCATCGCCGCGGACATCGCTCGATTTGGTGAGGACGAGACGGTGATCATGCGCCGTGAGGGTGGCTGGATCCGTGTCTATCGCGGCCACCACAAGGACGACACCATGACGACGACAAGCTCGCTGCCCAGCTCAGTTCGATCAAGTGGGGCATCGACTCCGTGGACGGCGTGGATCTCGAATCGAAAGATGAGATGCGTAAGCGAGGCCTGCCGTCACCGGATAGGGCTGATGCGATGGCGATCGCCTTTGCCGGCAGGGCAAATGCTGCGCCCGATGAATGTGGAGAGTCACGCCGGCGAAAGCATCACCGGGGATCTGATGACGAAGGCGTGGTAGAGACACGCCGTCAGAAATATCGGCGGCGGCGTATAGCGCTCCGTAGGGTCGCGTGTGACATAGCCAAGGAGGGCACCATGAGTTCCGTCAGCTACTCACTTTCCGTGCGAGGCGTTTTCAATCACCAGCAGAACGAGTCCCGATGACTCAACTGAGGAAGACCGCGCTTGTCGCCAGTATGCTTTACCTGCTCACCTTCGTCTCGATCCCGACCCTCGCTCTGTACGGTTCGGTGCACGATCCGAACTACATCCTTGGCCCCGGCCCGGACACTGCCGTCCTCGTCGGTGGCGTCCTGGAGGTGATCGTGGCCCTCGCCGGCATCGGTACAGCCGTCGTGCTGTTCCCAAGTGCTCAAGAGGCAGAACGAAGCGGCCGCGCTGGGCCTTGTCGGCTCGCGAGTCCTGGAAGCCGCCGGCATCCTCGCTGGCGTCGCGTGTCTCCTGACGATCGTGAGCTTGCGGCAGACCGGAGCGGGGACCGAGGCGTTGGTCCACCGGCCAGACGCTGGCCATCCTGTATGACCGGATCTTCCTCCTCTCACAAAGCCTCATGCCGGTTGTGAACGACCTATTGCTGGGCTTCCTGTTGTACAAGTCGCGCTTGGTGCCGCGCGTTCTCCCCTTGCTCGCATTCATCGGAGCGCCGATGCTCGTTTCCGATCTTGCGGTGCTGTTCGGCCTAGTGGAACGAGTGTCCGCGCTGCCTGCGATCGCCGCACTTCCGGGTCGCACTATTCGAGTTCTCGCTGGGCGTCTATTTGACCGTCAAAGGTTTCAAGCCCTCGCCCATTACGGCTGACATGGTCTGAGGTCACGCCCGCCCGTCTGCTCAATCGCCATGCCGAGCATCACCGGGGATCTGATGACAAAGGCCTGGTAGATGCACATTTGTCAGCGTGGCCGTTACCACCTCCATCGATGTAACACCAGAGCGACCATAGGACACGCAGTCATGCCCAAGCCGGTACGAGTTGGTGGCGGGATCAGGATGAAAGCCCGATCTCGAACTCTCCTGCCCTCGATCCAAGGGTTGTGCAAAGTGCCCTTGACGGGATAGGCCTGCCCAGCTCCACACCGCCACCTGCGCCGCCAGTTCCGCCGGCGGTTGATGACGGCGCCGACCACGAAGGAGGAAATTCCATGAAGTCGATTCCGACGACCGGCGGCAAGAGTTTGTGCCGTCGCGAAATTACGCTTGGTCAGCTACGGCAACTAGCTAAATCGCCTGGAAACGGTGGCGAAGGGATGCACTTGACACCTACTACGGCTGGCGCAATGACCGCGCTGTCTCCGTGATGAAGGATGGGCAGTGCCGCACTCACGCTGTTCACCGCTTGGCTGATTCCATTCCTCAGGACGAGTACGCCGCGACTCCAACGTGGCTGGTGTTGGGACCTCCGCTGCTCATCATTACAGCTCTTGCTGTGTGGTCGCTGATCATCACCTTTCGGCTGAACCGACTCCATCCCTCGTATGCAGCCGCCGCGGCATTGCTTCAGATCATTCGCCCATGATCTTCAATTGGTCGCTTGGCACAGCCATCGCAGCAGCACTCGCCATCGCGTCCCTTTGCGTTATCGCTGCAGGGCTTGAAGCGACCCGCCGGGAACGCCTTGCCCAGCGCGGCCTACAGCAGCTTGCAGGAGCCCTCAAAATGGAGCTCCTCTCCGTCGCCCGCCAGGGCGTGCTCGAGGAGTTGGTGCACCTGACGACCAAGGCACGTGAATCCATCGATCGGCTAATCAGGGTGGCCCAGGCCAGGAAATATCGACTTGATGTTTCAGACGTTGACGTGCGCGATGTCTCCTCATATCGCCAAACTCTCAGTGACGCGGCTCGCCCGGTTCAGAACATCGTCAGAGGTGCAGAGCGCATTCCGGTAGAGGTCATCCTCATATCCGACGACGCAAACACGGTCGTATCAGCATTGTTCACGGCAGCAGACCGACTGCACGCCAGCAACATTGCTATTGAGCAAGTCGACCGTGCCTTCACGCAGGGCTCAGGCCCCGACCAGGAGGGCCGCCGATTGTCGAAGATATCGTCGCGGCTCTTTTTGCACCCATGCAACGATTGAGCAAACGGCTGGCTCGATCGAAGCTCTGGCAGAAGCGATCTCGCCCCATTCGTAGTCGAACGAGGTGTGGCCTATTTCGCCTGACGAAGATCGGAAGCTTGAGCCACCGTTGGCGACCGTCTGGACCGCGTACGCGGCCGTACCACTCCGTGTGCGGTCGATGTTCTTTGACCCACCAATCGAGCTGGCCACCAGCGGCCCCCGTGGCTGACTGGACTTCGACTGGCGGATCGACTTCGGCGGTGGTCGACTTCGGGGTACTGACTCGATCGAGATCCCGCATAGAGCATCGAACACGGATTCGAACATGGCGGAAGAGCGCCACGCGTGACCGAAGGATTTCGCGTAGATCCGAGGAGCTTGAGACAAATCGCGTCAGGGCTGGACTTTTCAGCGATTCAGCGCGCAAATAGTTGCAGGGCCATAACAGGGGGAGAGGCTCCAGCTAGATGGCGGCACAAGACCTGGACCTAGCTGGAGTCTCCTGCTGAACCTACCTGTTGTGCCTAATACTTCTTCTCTTGCCGACCCTCGCCATCTTGCGCGCGGGTCGCGTTGTAGCCCTTCCATAGAGGCTCCGTCGATAGTGGACGAAGCGGCGGGTTGTCTCTGCCGTATCCAAGGAGGGCACCATGAGCTCCACCGCTTACCCACCTTCGATCGCCTACCCACTTTCCGTGGTGCGAGGCTTCTTCGATCAGCCCAGCCGGGCACTTTGGCTGGTCAAGTGGTTACTGCTGATCCCGCACTACATCATTCTGGTTTTCTTGTGGTTCGCGTTCTGGATAGTCACTGTGATCGCTTTTTTCGCGATCTTTTGCACACTCGGTTTCCGAAGGGCTTGTTCGACTTCAACGTCGGGGTGATTCGCTGGTCGTGGCGGGTGAGCTTCTACGGCTACACGGCGCTGGGCACTGACCGGTACCCGCCGTTCACTCTCGCCGATGTCCCCGACTACCCGGCCCGACTTGAGATCGACTATCCGCAGCAGCTGAACCGTTGGCTACCACTGGTGAAATGGCTGCTTGCCTTCCCGCAGTACATCATCGTCGGTGCGCTCTTCGGCTCCGGTTATGTCGTGGCCACGACCATGCAGGACAATCGCATCGTTAGCTATTCCACCCCCAGCTTGATTGGCGCGTGTGTGCTGATCGCAGCTCTCGCCATGCTGTTCACGACCCGCTATCCCCCTGGCCTCTTTGATTTTGCAGTTGGAATCAATCGGTGGAGCTACCGGCTGCTCGTTTATGTGGCCTTGATGACAGACCGGTACCCACCGTTCCGGCTCGACCAGGGCAGCATCGAAATCGAGGGCCCGCCTCAACCCCCTGCGACCAGCGACGCTCGGCAAGTAGAGCAGCCGCCGGCGTACGGGCCGGAGGCCGAGCGAGGCTAGGCGTTCGAGCTGGGTCCTGAAGGTCGGTTCCAAATTTCATCGCCCGGGGCTGGCATCGAAACGGGGTCTTAGCCCGGATCCACCGATAGCCGGTCTCGTAGTTGATCTTGATCAGTTGCGGATGGCTGTTTTGGGTTTAGGGCGTGGCGCTGTGTCCGGCCTCGCTGTCGGTGCGTTCCGGGTCCTGGTGTGGGCCGTCGGCGGCTGGGTGGTCAGGTGGCGCCGCGGCGGTGGTGGCCCGCAGGCGTCGGTCGAACAGCTGGGTCCAGGCGGTCTCCCAGGGCCAGCGCGCGTGGCAGGTGCAGGGTGATCCGTCGGGCGGAGGTGCGCGATCCGGGCCGGGACGGTGATCAGCTTGCGGCGGATGGTGGCGGTGGTCGCCTTGGCCAGGTGCGGGGCCGGCGAGGGTGGCGGCGGCGCGGGTGAGGTTGAACGCGATCACGGCCAGGACCAGCCAGGCGGCGTTGGCGGTGAACTTCCCGGAGGGCAGGTGCGCCAGGGCGGAGTTCTTCAGGTCGGCGTGGACCTGCTCGATGATCGCGTGGCCGCGGTGGGTCTTGTCCGCGGCGACGGTGTCAGCATCGGCGGGGTCGGGTGGTGAAGAACGGCGTGGAACCGCCAGACGTCGAACAGGGTGTCCTGGCCGTGCTCGGCGCGTGCTCGGGTTGCAGGTCCGGGATGCGGCGCACGACCAGCCGGCCGGGGACCTGCTCGGCTGCTTCCGTCGGGAGGTGAACGCGGTGAAGGGGATCTCGGCGACCTCGGCGTCGGAGACCCAGCCGCCGGTGTCCTCGTCGAAGACCGCGTCGGGTACTCGATCGTGGTCCACGCGTCCTCGGCGATGGTGGCGATCGCGGCCTTGACCGCGGGGTCCATGCCGGACGGTGACCGACACCTGCGCGCCGGCCCGGCCGAGCGGCGGCGACCACGTCGGCGGCCGTAGAACGCCGAGTCCGCCCGCAGCAGCACCGGCCCGGCACCGCGCCGCACCGGTTCGGCGGTGGCCTGAGGGCGTCGGCGACCAGCCGTTTCGCGCCGCGCGGCGAGCCGCACGAGCCCTTGCGCAGCCGCTGGCGCCACGATCACCGGCGCCGACTCGGCGGTGGTGACGGTGGCCAGCAGCGCGTTCAAGCCCGCGGACCCCGGAGTAGCCGAACCCGGCGCCCTGCTTGGCGTAGCCGTGGACCTCGATGATGGTGTCGTCGACGTCGACCAGAACGCCAGACTCCGGTCGCCGCCGCGCGAGCAGCGGGGCCTGGCCGGCCAGGCCGGTCAGGAACCGGGAGGCGACCGCGTCGAGCTGGCGGACGTGGCCGAAGGTGAACGCGCGCAGGAACGAGCCCAGCGTCGACGGGCGTACGCCCGGTGAAGACCCGGCCCATCCCGCCGTGCCGCAGCAGCGCCATGTCATCGATCGAGTCCGCGCCGGCGACCATCCCCGCCACCAGCGAGGCCACCTTCAACCCGGCGTTCGCGCCCTTGTCCGTCGGCACGCTCAGATGCTGCATCGGCCAGCCCGCGCAGCCCGGCCGAGTCGGCCAACGCCAGCACCGGGACCAGCCCAGCCGACGACACCAGATTCGGATCGTCGAACACCGCCGACGTCGCCCCAGGCGTGTGAGAGAGTTGCATCCCAGAGATGCCCTTCCGGGTTGGTCGATTGGAACCTTCGCAAGTCCCAATCTCCCAGCCGGCAGGGCATCTCGTCGTTACGGCACGCTCACACACCCAAGCTCATCGGTGGATCCGGGCTTAGGCTGCATCCGTGGTGGATGCCGACTCGCAGCACTTCCTATGGACTGCTCTTCGCTGGGCCGCTGCGGCTCTGTATCAGATCGAGCGGGTGCGGGACAGCTGGGAGCAGTTCCAGGCGGTCAGGAAGAGCTGGATGAACGGCGGGGCCATCCGGGTGACTCCCGAGATGGAACGACCCTCAGCAATTTTCTGGAGCGACATGCAGTTTCTCATGATCGCTGTCGAGCACCTCGACTTCACGCTGGAGAAGCTCGGTCGAGGCACGCCCCGGTTGAACAGGACTCTGAAGGACAAGGCAGTCGAACTTCGGCAGCTGCTTGAGCTGTCGGCCTACTGGATGCTCAAACGCGACGAGCCCTACCACGACCTCGGAGCCGACTGGAACAGCCGACGCAACAACCAAGCCCATGCCCGTCGGCTGATCGCCCAGCTTGAAAGCCTCGGGCACAGCGTGACCCTCCACCCCGCCGCCTAACCGGTCTTTCACCACCAGCGCCGGAACACCCACCGACGCTGCCGCAGCCTGCCCTCACACAAGAGATTCACGGGTCTGTGTCCCCGGCCGTCCTCGAGGGCGTTGTCGATCAGGTTCGTACTGCATTGATCAACCTGGTTGCAGAGATCACTGCCCACATGCCGGAGGGCGTTGATACGCCGTCGCCCGAAGTTGCCACGAACGCGGTCAACTTCCTGGTGACGGGGGAGCGCCACAAGATCAGCTTTTCAGCCCCTCAGGCAGGGACCGCGCTCGCCGCACGCCCACCTGAGGAGCATCCGCGGCGCTGGTTGCGAACTGCTGCAGCCATCATCATCGGCGTCGCCACGATCGTGGAGTGTTCATCGCACTCATGGAAACACGAGGCTGGAGTTTCTAACGCTCGCCGACCAAGCAGAATCCAGTACCGTTCGTCGCAGGAGGACCGCTAGTCAGGGAGCGGTCCTCTTTCATCCGTCTCTGCGATAAGCGCATCCAACCGCTTTGCAAGATCAGCCGACCGTTCCGGGCGAACCCTCGCGTACAGCCGCAGAGTCGTTAATTCGTCCTGATGGCCAAGGTGATGCTGCACGTCCTTCACACTCGCGCCGGCGTCGATGAGCAGGCTCGCACAGGTCGCCCGTAGATCATGTGGGCGGGCCTTCACGCCGGATCGCTTCACGGCAGGATTCCAGCAGTCCCGCCGCCAGTTTCCGTAACGCAGGTATCCGCCGGCACGGTTCGCGAACACCAACCCATCCGTCTCGAGTCGGGCGAGATCAGATCCCAGCGCGGTCGGCAGGGTGATGGTTCTCGTTGCGTAAGTCTTGGTCTGCCCAATAGTCAGACGCCCTGTCGAATCCTCCACGCTCTGGCGAACCGTGAGCATTCCACGGGGCAGGTCAACATCGGACCAGCGCAAGGCCAGGGCCTCGCCAACTCTCAGACCGCCGTAGGCGAGCAGACGCACCAGGACACGGTCCCTTTCATGCGTCATCGCACAGGCCAAGGCGTCGACCTCGGCGGGGGAGAGGACCGGACGTTCAGTCTGGGGCCGCTTCGGCAGGCTCCCCGATCGCATGGTGCAGGGGTTCTGAGCGATCGCCTTGTCCCTTACCGCCCGGTCCAGGACACGTCGCAGCACGCCGACAGCCTCGATCACCTTCGTCGGCGATACACCGTCCTGGTTCATGTCGGCGATCCAGTCGTCGATGTGGCTCGGCCTGATCCGTCGGACCGGCACAGTGCCGAACCGCGGCTCGATTCTCAACCGCCAGGCCGTCGAATAATTGACCCGAGTGGTGGGCTTGCGAGACTGCAATGAGCGCCAGTAGCCCGGCCACCAATGGCTAAGCGGTTCGGATCCTGCCTTCTCGTCGATCGCCGTTCCGGCGTCGAGCTCAGCCCGCTTGCGACTAAGCCACCGATCCGCCGCGCCCTTGGTCGCAAACGTCTGTGGCGCTGGGGTGAAACGATGGGTCTCAGGGTCGAGGTAGCGAGCTTGGTAACGGCCCGACGGAAACCGTCGCACCGATCCCCAGCCTCGCTTACCCCGAGTCACTAGAGTCGTCCTTACTCAGCGTTGTCAGCCGTTGTCACTCGTAGTGTATGGCGCATATCTGGCGATGCACCAGAGGGAGAGATACGAAAGTCCTAGTCAGCCCCCATAGCTCAGGGGATAGAGCAAAGGTTTCCTAAACCTTGTGTCGTAGGTTCGAATCCTACTGGGGGCGCCGATGCGTTTGGCCTAATGAGTCAGCTATTCAGGCGGTTCGGTCGGGAAGTTCGATGATCTCCGCCGACGGTTCAGGCCGCACACAGGCCGCAGCAGCCTCCAGCAGGGCCGCGTCGAGGCGGTCGGACACGTCGTCCAGGTCGTCCTCGAACAGCGACGCGTAGACATTCAATGTCATCGCCGCGTCCTTGTGGCCGAGCATCCGCTGTATGTGCTTCACTGACGCCCCAGACCCGATCGCCAACGAAGCCGCGGTGTGTCGGAGGTCGTGGGGCGTAAGTCCGGTGAGGCCGGCCGCGGTGACGGCCTGGTCCCACACTCGCCGCCGCCAGTTCGCAAGCCGGATCGGCTCGCCATTCGGACTGCTGAACAGCACATCATCCGGCATTTTGCCGGCAGCCTGAATGATCAACGTATCGATCAGCGACCGAGGGATCGGTACATCGCGCGACTGATGAGTCTTCGGACTGGACCAGATCATGTGTCCATTGACCTCCGAGACCGACTCCGATACCCGAAGCCGACGCCGCATCAGATCGACTGAACGGACACGCAGCGCGGCACACTCGCCGAACCGCAGCCCGCACAGCCCGAGCACCAAGATCATCAGCCGGTAGTCGCCGGCGCGATCGGCCAGGTCCTGGAGCTCGGCCATCGTTAGGAAACGCTGGCGATGATCAGGAAGCCGAGGGAGTGAAACGCCGTCACACGGGTTCCGCGAGATTCGTTGATCACGCACGGCGGCCGACATGATCCCGCTCAGGAGGATCGCCGACTTGCGACACCGCGATGCCCCCATTTGTGCGGACAGCCGCGCCACCCAGGCCGCCACGTCGCTGTGCGTCACGGCACCGAGCGGTACTCGCTCCCAGGTCGGCCAAATACAGGTCTTCAAGATCGACCGGTACGACTCGCGGGTGGTCGCCTTCAGTGACGGAGCCTTCGCTGTCAACCACTGCCGCGACCAGTCACCCACTGTCACCCGAGCACGAGTAGGGTCAGTCCATTCCCCGCGCGCGATCGCGAAGGACACGCCGGCCAGCCAGCGGTCCGCGTCAACCCGCCGGTCGAAGGTTTTAGAGCGCTCTCGACCGTCCGGCCCGCGATACCTGGCCCGCCAGCGGCCAGTCGCTCTCTTCTCGACGAACCCACTCACCGCACTACCAGTCAGGCCGCTGATCAGCCTGCGTCTCGATCCACGCCTCCACGGCCGTCCGCCGGTATCGAACATGACGTCCGATCCGGTAGCCGGTCGGACCCTCACCGCGATGACGCCAACCGTAAAGCGTGGCTATCGGCACGCCGAGCAATTGCGAGACCTCGACCAGCGTCATAAGCCGTTCGCTGCCCTGGTACGGGCTGACACGGTGCTCTTGTGGTCGAGTTAGTCCGACCGTCGCAGTTCGCTCATCGTTCGACGCGAGTGGCATGAACCCTCCCTATCGTTCTGCTCTATTGAGCCATCTTGTGGAACCGCAAGCATTCGCACACGAATTCTGCGGACACCACACGATGCAATCGAAGCTTGTTGCAGTCAGAAACCAGAAGGTGCGTGGGCGACGTCGGCGGTCGCGTCGACCGATCCTGTCTCGGACGCAAGGCTCAAATTCAAGCAAATATAAGTCGTTTGCATTAGTCCCCCCGGTCATCGGGAATCTAACCGGACCAGTCTTCCCGGACCGCTGCTGGGGTCCAGCGAGACATCGGAAGGGTGATCTTGTTGTGTCGCCCTGAACGGTCGGCTAATGGGACCCGTATCTCACGCCGTCCGCACATGAAGACATCGAAGACGGTGCTGGCGGGTGGTGACCCCAGCCGAGTGGTGAGTCTCAGAAGCGGTAGGTGGTCTGGCCGTGCGTGTCGCCGAACGCGATGACCTTGGCGGGCTTCACCCGGTAGACCCGGGCGCCTCCCTCGGTACTTCCGCCGGAATGGCTTAGTTCGACGAACTCCTCGCCGCGGACCTGGAACCTCCAGTCTTCGCCGTACTTGGCGAACCACGCGTCAGCCAGCGCCTGTAGCGCCTCGGCGGCTGTCACCCGCAGTGCTGTGCCCTCGACGACGATGTCCTTGCCGGCATTCCAGCCGCTCGCACCTGTGGTGCCGGTCGTCACTGCCACGTGCAGGTTGGCGTCGAGGTTGCGCTGCTTCTGCTCCTCCGGGCCGGTACAGAACGCGAACGCGCCGTCGTGCCAGACGCCCACGAGTGGTACGGCGTGGGGACGCCCGTCGGTGCGGACGGTGATGATCCAGTAGAGCTGCGCGTCGGTGAGGAGGCGCTCGATGTCATCCCACGGTGGTGCGGTGGCCGAGGTGTCGCCGTACCTCGGGTCGATCTTTCCGGTTGTCATGCTCCAATCGACTCGGCCTGGGCCGGCAACTCATCGGTCTGCAGCACCGAGATGTCTGCCGCGGGCACTCGCGAACTGATGGGTCGGGTCGGGCCACGTCAGTGTCGATGTGGCCCCAGCCGATCAGCACCGCACGGCGCGCCGTAGCCGCGCAATCGCGGACTCCCGGGAAAGTGACGGTCGCGGCGCGCATGCCCAGGGCAAACCGGGGGGACGTGACACCAAGCACGTCGTGGCTCGAGGGCAGATGAGAAGCGGGCCGGTAGAGCGGTCCTCCGCGGACAGTGTCGAGTACGCGAGTCGGACTGGTGGTCGTCGTGCTGGGTGGTGCCGGTCTCAAGATGGATGGGGCAAGCCCAGTGCCGTTGAGGCGAATAACGAACCGCCGCCCGTTGGTTTCTCGGAGATGATCTCCGCACCGTCAGGCGACCATCGGGCCGCGGCGAACCCGTGAGGTTCCGCGAGGCCGTAGGGCATGAGCTGGCGAACGTTGGTGCCGTAAATGTTGGCGGTGAACAACGCAACCTGTTCGGTGATGAATTCTTTGGGCCGCCATGCGTCGGCCCCGGCCGGTACCGGGGGAAGACGAACCGGCTGCCGGCCGGGGCGGAGGGAATCTTGATGGAGAGGCTGGGCATCGATGCCGATCAAGCTTTCGCGTACCTGCGACGGGTCTCTCAGAGCGAGAATCGCAAGTTGATCATGATCTGCAGCGAGATCGTCGAGACGCGACGGCTCCCTCAGTGATCATCTGGTGATAGCAAGTCTCCGGGCCCGGCCAACCACCCCCCGGGGCCCGGCCCTTAGCGACTCAGGCCGACCGGTCGACTCGGCGGTGGTCCCCTCCGATCGTCCACGTCTGGCAGCGAGTGGCTGTCTAGACGCCGGCCGGAGATCAGCTCGTCAGTGATTCCTCAGCATGGACACCAGTTCGGATTTGTGCTTGCCGGAGTAGCCCGATAAGCCCAGCTCTTGGCACGCTTGCGCAGGTTATCGACCGTCCAGTCCTCATACGAGCCGGACTTGCCGCCCTTCTTTACAACCGAGGACCGGCCGCGTGCCGCCGCTGCACTGGCGATCGGAGCCGCCTTGTCCTTGATCCGCCTGTTTGCGAATTTCCTCATAAACTTTGGGGTCCTTGACGCTCGGGGCCCGGCTCCTTGCCTGGCATGATCGTCTCCTCTTAACTGATCTTGGTTTGGCTGGGTTGCAGATACGCCGATCTGTTGGTTCGATGAATCCGCGGCAGCGCCGCAATGATGATCACGCCGCAGCGCACGCCGAACTTCTAGTCGGGAGAAGCACGTCTCGAGCACTAACATCTGCGCCGACTGGGGCGAGGCGTACAGCGAACCCGATCTGATCAAGTGCTGCCTGACCGACACCAGCGAGTAACCGCTGGAAAGGAGGAGGCCAACATGACTACCAAGATCAGCAACGATCTCCACGATTGACGCAAGTCGCCGAGCCTCAACTTCAGGTTGAGAGTCCTACTGACCCCGAGTGAAAGCCACAAGACGTGCCAAGCTGCACTCGTCAAGGTTCTCGGGCAGAGAAGCAAGATCAACAAACTGAAAGGACCACATCATGACCAAGCCGATCAGCGCCAGCCAGCTGGGCTTGAAGCCCTATTACAGAGTCCGGGTCGTCCTTCCTCACGCTCTCCCCACCTCGCATCGTGGACCGAGCCCAAGATCGACCAGGATTTGACGACGCGGGTCGAAGGCGACTGGATCGATGACCCCCAGTACCGCGACACCATAGGCTTGACCAACTGGGAAGCCATCACGGCCATCACGTGGAGGTGGACCGAATGACCACTACGCCCCCAAACTTCGGCGACGTGCCCTGGCCCGAGAGAGACCTAGAGGCCCCATACGATCACGAACGCGCTGCAAAGGAATTCCTCGATGCTGCCGATCGGATCTACTCGCAAGCCAAGGTCGGTGCCATCCCGTTTGACATCAACGTGATCACCGCCGCTCAGGTCAACGCAACCATCGGTGTCGGCGAAGCCATCCTGGCCATGCTCCAGGAACTCCGCTCAAGATCAAAAGAAGGGAAGAAACGCTCAAGATCAAAAGATGGGAAGAAAGGTCTAGCCTCCAACCAAGATCAAGATCCTCGAGGAAGTGAAGGGAGAAACCTATGACCGCTCACCGTGGCCAACGCCCGCGATGTGCTGACCCAGCTGATGGCGATCTTTGGCTATCGGAAGGCCTCGCTGATCGCAGGTACGCGGCCAGCTTGTGCGCAGGCTGTGCCGTGTTGGTCGAGTGCGATCAGGCGGCTGGCGAAGCCAAGCTGCCTCGTCCCAACGAAAGACCAGCCTCATAAGCCATCAGTACTGGTTCCCGTCCTGCACTCCGCCGGCCGCCCGCAAGCGGGTCGATGCTCCTATGGTCTTGCAAGTGGGTGCGTGGAACGGTTCTCGGCGATCAGCGTGTGTAGCGCGTTGAAGATCTCGCGGGCGGTGTAGCGCTTTCAAGCAGCGGATGATCTCGGGCTTCGACAGGCCTTCGTGAGTGCAGCGCTCGGCGTAGGCGCGCGTGCGTGGGTCGAAGCGGAGGCGGCCAAGAACGGCCATCGCAGGCTTGTCCAACCTGCCGAGTCAGCGGAGGCAGGCTGGCAGTTGGGTGAGCGCGTCGTCGACAGTGAGTAGCCTCGCGGCGGTGATTTCTTGGGCAGGGACCCATTCGGGAAAGGGGATTTCGATGGTTCGGTGGGCGCCCGAGGCAGTGTGCTCCTCGTCGACGGCAGCCAAGCGTTCCTTGGGAAAGCGGTCCGCGACACGAACGAGAGCTGGCCATAGGCGGCGGTGGATGAGCGTGACCTTTCCGTTGACCAGCCGCGTTGCGATCACGTCGGGCGAGTTGAGAACACGGCTGAGTACCGCGAAGATTTCGTGGCCGGACGCGTGCCCCCACCAGCTGCCGCGGATGGGTTCACCGGCGACGTATTCGGCAAGATTGGGCACTGGGCCGCGTGCGGACTGCAACACGATGCCTTGCTCGCGCACCCATTCCAACGGCTCCACGATCATCGATTCAACCACGCGTTCCGCGCGGTTCATCAGACGTTGCACTACTGCCGGAGAAGCAGGCCAACTGGCCAGCCGGATCGGCCCGCCTGCCGAAGTGACACAAGCAGGCGGGGGTCATTGTCGTCAACGTCGCCCCACCGGCTTGTCATCAGGCCTGGTTGGGAGCAGAGGCAGCCGTAGGGCAATCCCTTCTCCGCGCGCCCTGTGACGGTGGCTGCGATACGGGCCAGCGAGTTGGGAGCTAGTTCGATACGGTGCTGCAGGACTGCGTGACGAAAATCTCCAACTACCTGCTTGCTCGCCCTAGTCGGAGACGGCAGCGGCTCCCGGTGCAGCTGTGGGGTCAACTTCAGCGCCCCTGCCGTGTCTTGGGGGCCGCCACCGATAGCTGGAGTCTACAAGGTGGGTGCTCGGCGGCGATGACACGATGTGGTCGTGCTCGCTTGGCCGCCGGAGCCACCGAGATCGTCTCGACTCCTCGCTTAGTCGGGATCCGGGCCCTGTGTCGGTGGTCTCAACACCGGCTCGGGGCCGCTTCTCTTTAGGTTGAAACGCCACCCGATCACTCGAAATTTGCCCGGCGCGGGGCCCGATTACTTACTCTGAGGCGGCGTGTCCTGGCCCATGTAGATCACATTCTCGACACTGTTGTAAACGTACCGCTCGCCCGCTTTCAGAGCGGCGGCGTGCGCCTCGCAGACCATTGTCTCGGAGAGGCCCCCCTGACCTTGATCAATCACGAAGTTTCGCCTGGCCCGCTCCTGGCACCGGAGAACTTGGCACTGCAGCACACGTTCAGTATCCCGCTCTAGGCAGATGCACCCTTAGGCCTTGGGGATGGTGATGAAGCGTGACACTCAAGATCGCCAGCTTGATTTTGCTGCGCCATGACTACCTCTACGAGGCCTTACACGGCACAGCGATCCGATACGCGGCCGAGAAACGCAATCTCGCCGGGCGTCTGATCTCTTGGAAGGCCGCGACGTGCTGGAGAGCCGCTTCTAGCAGGCCGCGGCAAGGGCGGCGGGTCAATTCCAGCTCAGGCGAGCCCAACCGTGTCGCCGCGGCGGATGATCCCACCATGATCACCGAGGCGTAGACGCCGACGTTTACTGCGTTGTGCTGAGCGGCCGTCCGGAGGATTCCTGAGTCTTTGGGTAGGTCTCCCTGCGGCAGCGTGATCATCACGCAACGGGGCATGGTTCGGTGATGGCCAGCGAACGGTGTCGCCGATCACGACCGTGCGGCCGATCCAGTTGTTCTCCATGAAGCCGGGATCCTCACTGCCGGTCGAGACGATGATGTTGGGGCGGAATCGGCGAGCCTCGAAGCGGCCCTTCGGGGAGATCCGTCCTCCGAGTTTCGGCGCCTCGGCGTAAGTCGCCCGAAAGTCAAAGAAGTTGCCCCACTTCCTCGGATTCTTGGTCCCCCCGACCTTGCCGGTGGCTCGGTCCACAACGGCGAACTGCCGATCGCTGGTGGATCCCGGAACGGTTCTGCTGCCCGTGGCGCTGTTGGGTGGCGTGCTGACTGTTGTGGACGAGCGACTCGTGGAGCTGCCTCAGGCATTCATCGCCACCCTCTGGAGCTTGCTTGGGGGACTCTTCTTGCGCCAGGCATCCCACGCGCCGTCCCGCTGAAGGTTCGCGCTCCGGTCGCTTCGTCGGCTGCTTTTGATGTGACTTGGCGCTCGGTTCGGTCAGACATCGTGGCGCGCGTACGGTGGGGACTACCAGAGAACATTGCTGCTGACATCCGGTTGGTAGGTCCCTGGCGCTCACTATCTGGCCCTTGTAATGGGCCTCTACGGACTTCGACATGCATAGTGACTCGCCAACCGTCCGCGCAGATAACTTTGCGCCCGACGTCTGCCGCACTTGCGGACATCCGCTCTCAGCGCACGATGCCATTAGCCTGCGGTGGTGCGCTGCGAGCGAGCTCGGCGTTGAGTACCGGGCCTGCATCTGTTCCGGTCTCGTTCAGGCAGTCCGAGTGCTCACCCACTACTGACCTCGCCCGGTTCGGCAGTGCGGTCCAGCGGCTTTCGAGGGCGGCAAGCCGGTCCGTCACAGGCAGCGCGTCCTCGTGCGCACGGCAGATCGCGGGCACATTTCCCGGTTCGGAAACGTCCGCAGGAGCATCCCCGGCCGGGTTAGGTCGTGCGATAACGCGTCTTCCGGCGCTTGCGAGGTTCGCGCCGCGACCTCTCGTCCTCGATCTGGCGGATCAGGTCTCTACGCACCTCCGCGAGGGCATGATCAAGGTCGCGATGGTGGGAGGTGGCCACGAGGTGCGCCCGTCCCGCTAGCCAGGCTTGAAGGGTGACCTTCTGGTCCGGGCCCTCGATGTCTTTCAACGACACCTCAAGGTCGACCTGGTCGTGTTCCCATCCAGACAGGTGCGGCGCGAGTGCGGACAGGGCCGCGAGAATGCCCGGCCGGTCGGCTGCTGCGAAACCAGCGCCGAGGCGCAGACGCTCTTCCAGCGTCGATGTTGGGCTGTTCTCGGTTCCGCTCATGTTGCGCCTCTCTCGTGGGTTCAGCGTATGACGTCGGGCCTGACCGGCCGCGTCCGTTGGCCGAGAGCGCTGTCGCAAGCGAGGCTCAGGCCCCTCCCTTCATCCGGTATCCGCTGCGGGCAGTCCGAACCGCGCGAAAGTCCCGCGTGGAAAGTCGCTGTCGGTGGCGCCGACGGTTGTGGATCGGCGTTGTCGCTGTACTTCGATGCTGTGCACGCAGCGTTCGCGCAGGGGGGCAGTGCCGCAACCGCGGCCGGGCAACCCGAAGTTTCCGACGCTAGCCCTTAGACCCGCGCGCTGTGTAGCCCGTCATCCGGTGAGAGGACGCAGCGTCCCTCCGAGGGGTACACGCCGCTTTGTGACGCTGTGGGGGGTTGCGGCAAACGGCGGCGGGAGCCTTTGCGGCGTCAGATGCGGCCGGTCTCGTGGGCCCACATGGCGACCTCGACGCGGTTTCGGGCGCCGAGCTTTCGCATGAGGCTGGCGAGGTGGGCTTTGACGGTGCTTGGGGTGATGTAGAGCTCGCTGGCGATCTCATTGTTGGTGCGGCCTTGGGCTACAGGCACGAGGACTTCCTCCTCGCGGGCGGTGAGCGGTTCTATCGGCTGCCTCGGTGGTGAGGTCTGTGCGTGGGCGAACGCTGCGAGCAGTCGGACAGTCACGCTGGGTGCGATCAGTGCGTCTCCGTCGGCGGCGGCGTGGATGGCCTGGGTCAGCAGGGCGGGTCCGGCGTCCTTGAGCAGGAACCCGCGGGCGCCGGCTTTGAGCGCCCCGTGGACATACTCGTCGAGGTCGAAGGTGGTGATGACCACGATCGGCAGGGGGTCGGTGACGTCGGGGCCGGCGAGGCGTCGGGTGGCTTCGATGCCGTCCATCAGCGGCATTCGGATGTCGAACAGGCCGACGTCGGGGCGCAGCTGGAGCGCCAGGCGGACTGCCTCGCGCCCGTCGGCGGCCGCGCCGACCACTTCGATGTCGGGTTGGGCGTCGAGCAGCATCGTCAGCCCGGTGCGCACGATGGGCTGGTCGTCGGCGATGAGGACCCTGATGCTCATCGTGGCGTCCCGGTTCGGGGCAGGACCGCCTCTACCCGCCAGCCCCGCTCGGCGGCGGGGCCTGCGTGGAAGGTGCCGCCGAGCAGTGAGGCGCGTTCCCGCATGCCCACCAGGCCGTAGCCTGCTGGGGCGCGGCCGCCAGCGGCGGAGCCGTCGTCGTCGATGGTCAGCCGTACCTGGTCGGCGTCGCCTGTGACGGCGACGGTGACCTGGGTCGCGTGGCGGGCGTGCCGTCGAGCGTTGGTGATGGACTCCTGGGCCAGGCGGTAGATCGCGGCCCCGACCGCCGGGCTGAGGTCGTCGAACTCGCCGGAGAGCGTCACCTCGACGCAGGGACGCGTCTGGCCATCGGTGGCGAGCTGCTCGACCTCGGCCACGCCGGGCTGCGGCGCGAACTCGGTGTCCTGTGAGGCGCGGAGCACGCCGACGATGGCGCGCAGCTCGGTGAGGGTGCGGGTCGCTGCGTCCTCGATGATGGCCAGGGCCTCGATGGCACGCTCGGGGTGGGAGGCCGCGATGGCACGTCCTGCTTGGGCCTGGATGGCGATGCCCGAGACGTGGTGGGCGACGGTGTCGTGGAGTTCACGAGCGAGCTGTTCGCGTTCGCGGGCCTTGGCTTGGTCGATGTCGCGGATGCGGATCTTCGTGCGATAGCGGACCGCGGCGCCGAGCGCGGCGGCGAACAGGAAGAACGCGTACCCTGCGACCGTCTCCCCAGGCTCGTGGGGTCGGCGACGTAGGTGATGGCCAGCCAGAGCAGGATGACGCCGAGGCCGCTTGCGGCTTCCCGACCGGAGCCCCACCGGAACAGGGCGTAGGCCAGGATCAGCGCCGCGGAGATGCTGTTCAGCAGGGCGCCTTGCGACCCGGTGAGGATTCTGACGATGTCGACGATCGTCAACGTGCCGAAGGAGACCGCAACCGCGACGAGCGGGTGCGTGCGTCGCCACAGCAGGGGGCCGAGGACCGCGAGCGCCGCGAGCAGCAGCAGCGGGCGCGGCGCCAGGTCCTGGCGAAGCACCACTTCCACCACGGACCAGCAGATCAGTACTGCGACCAAGGCCCAGTCCCGCGGCCCCCGGTCCGGGGCATTCGTGGGTCGAGGTTCGGCCCACAGCGAGCGGAGTGCGTCGGTGGCCATCTGATCAGCCTAGGCAGCCCGCGTGCTCGGTGTATCCGCCGAAAGTACAAGAGCTCGGCTGTGCCAACGGCCAGGTCGAATCAGGCTCCGGGGCTGATGTGCCCGCCGCCGGCATCCGTGAAGGTGGAAGCACCCACCCGATCAAGCCAAGGAGCATTGTGATGAGAACGCCTCAATCCCACACCGCACTAGAGAATCCGCCGTCCCAGAGCACGCTGGAAGATCTGCGCATGCCCGTGCAGGCCAAGCTCGCAGCAGCATGGACCAGCTTCATGTTCCTCTACATCTACGTCGACTACCTCCACCTGTACAAGCCCGGCGTCATCGACGACATCCTGGCCGGCATCGTCTTCGAGTTCGACATCAGCCAGACCTTCGTCGACCATTGCGCTCACGCTCATGGCCATCCCGATCCTCATGATCCTGCTCTCCACGACACTGCCCGCCCGTGGCGAACCGCACGCACGAACCTCGTCGTGGCATCGCTCTACATCCCCGTCTCGGTGTTCAACGTGGTCGGCGAGTCCTGGATCCTACTTCTACGGCCTCTCCATCGGACTCGAGGTGCTGCTCCTGGCCTTCATCCTGCGCTCCGCCTGGACCTGGCCACGCCGCACCGCATCGCCGGCGACCCTGGCAGCCAGCCTCGACAGCGAGCCACTCCGCACGCCGCAGCAGGCGTGACTGCCCGCCCCGCGCCCGACCATCCTTCGCTCGCCCCACCCGCGGGCACGGTCACCTGCCTCAGCGTTCGCTGCTGAGCACTCCGTCCCACCCCATCCCCCAGAACGGTCCCCGTCATGATCCAGGCACGCGAGCTCACCAAGCGCTACGGCGACACCACCGCCGTGCACTCCCTCAGCTTCACGATCGCGCCCGGGACCGTCACCGGGTTCCTCGGCCCGAACGGCGCCGGCAAGTCCACGACCATGCGCATGATCATGGGACTGGACCGGCCGACGTCGGGCACCGTCACCGTCAACGGCAAGCCCTACCGGCAGCACCGTGCCCCGCTACGCGAGGTCGGCGCCCTGTTGACGCTCGCACCCCGCGCCGGATGCTTGCTTGATGGGGAGTGTCCGACGAACGGTGTAAGTGGCCCAACACGCTGAGCTGCGGCTTGGCGGGGAAGGGTCGCTATGACCGAAACACTGGTGGGCGTGAATCCACCATCATTGAAGGATCCGGCTGATCCGCCCTCTGCTGAGGAGCTGGCCGCGGCCAGGGAGTTGGTCCGGCAGGCCCGCGCCCAAGGGTTGGCGTTGACCGGTCCGGGCGGGTTGTTGAAAGCGTTGACCAAGACGGTGATCGAGACCGCCTTGGAGGAGGAGATGGCTGAGCATCTGGGCTATGACAAGCACGATCCGGCCGGTCGGAACCGGGGCAACTCCCGCAACGGGAAACGCGCCAAGACGGTGTTCACCGACTCCGGTGAGGTCGCTATCGAGGTGCCTAGGGATCGCGACGGCAGCTTCGAGCCGGTGATCGTGGCTAAGCGGCAGCGGCGGTTGTCCAGCATCGATGAGATCGTTTTGTCGTTGTATGCGCGCGGTTTGACTACCGGCGACATCGCGGCGCATTTCGCGGAGATCTATGGCGCCCAGGTCTCCAAGGACACCATCTCTCGGATCACCGACCGGGTGGTGGAGGAGATGCAAGCCTGGACCAGCCGGCCGCTGGAGCGGGTTTATGCCGCGGTGGTGGTGGACGCGATCAACGTCAAGGTCCGCGACGGCCAAGTCGCCAACCGGCCCGTCTATGCCGCCATCGGGGTTGATCTGGAGGGCCATAAGGACATCTTGGGCATGTGGTTCGGCGACGGCGGCGGAGAGTCGGCAAAGTTTTGGATGGTGGTGCTGACCGAGCTGCGCAACCGCGGCGTGGCTGATGTGTTCTTCCTGGTCTGCGACGGCTTGAAAGGTCTGCCCGACACGTGTCAACACCGTGTGGCCTGCCACGATCGTGCAAACCTGTCTGATTCACTTGATCCGCAACTCCTTCAGGTTCGCCTCCAGGAAGTACTGGGATCAGCTGAGCCGAGATTTGAAGCCGATCTACACCGCCGTCCACGCCGAGGCCGCCGCCGCTGCCCTGGATGACCTCGACGCCAAATGGGGCGCCCGATATCCGGCGATCATCCGGCTGTGGCGCAACGCATGGGAGGAGTTCATTCCGTTCCTGGACTACGACGTGGAGATCCGCAAAGTGTTGTGCAGCACCAACGCGATCGAAAGCCTGAACGCCCGCTACCGGCGGGCGGTCAAGGCCCGTGGGCACTTCCCCACCGAGCAGGCCGCCATGAAGTGCCTCTACCTGGTCACCCGATCCCTAGACCCCAAAGGCACCGGTCAGACACGATGGGCCACAAGGTGGTTGAGTCGGCCTGGGGCGCAGTGCTGGCATTACTGCCGGTCTGTTTCCCCAGGCCGCTCGCCGAACCGGGCGTGCGCCTCTCGACGCACCCGGCTCTCCACGGTCAGCTGTTCGGAAGTGTCCGTTGCAGGTAGGGGTTGGGGATCTTCTCGCCCCGGTATCGGTAACGGGTGACCGTCACCGCGGCCGGGTTGATCAAGATCACTCCGTCTGCTCCGAAGGGGAGCCATGCCCCGCTGGGGGTGGTGAATCGGCGGCGGAACTGACGCCACCTCCAGCGGTGCCGTTTGCGAAGCCACCTGATCATCCGCCAGTTCACGAAGTAGCGGAGCTGATTCAAGGTGTGCTTGCAGACGGCGTGCCGGAAGTAGTTGGTCCAGCCGCGCAGGATCTGGTTGATCCTGGTGATCACCGTGCCCATGTTTGCCTGCGAGACCCGGTGGGTCAGGCTACGCACCTTCGCCTTCACCGCCCGGACCGGTCGTTGGGCGATGAAGGTGTAGACGTACCACTTGTTCGTTCCTCGTTTGCGTTTCCACCGGATGTGGAAGCCGAGGAAGTCGAACCCATCGGCCATGTGCACGATCCGGGTCTTGGCCGCTGACAGCCTGAGGCCGAGCGGTTGCAGCACATGCGTGATGTTCTCCTGCAGGGTTTCGACGTCGGCTCGGGTGCCGTGCACCAATCACGACGAAGTCGTCGGCATAGCGGACGATCCGCCAGGTTGGCAGCCCGAGTTGACGACGTCGGTGCCGCCGATAGGTGGTGCCCATCTCCGCGCCCGGCTGCCACGGCGCCATCACGTGCTCGTCGAGCACCGACAGCGCGATGTTGGCCAGCAGCGGGGACAGGATCCCTCCTTGCGGGGTGCCGGTGTCGGACTCTTCCAACTGGCCGGTCTCGGTCATAATCCCGGCCTTCAAGAACGCCTTCACCAACGCCACAACACGTTTGTCCTTCACCCTGGCCCGGACCCGATCCATCAAGACGGTGTGGTCGATCATGTCGAAACACGCCTCGATGTCGGCGTCCAGCACCCAGCGGTAGCCCTGGGTGCCGAGGCGATGGATGTCGGCCACGGCGTCATGAGCCCGCCGCTGGGGTCGGAACCCGTAAGAGACCGGCAAGAAGTCGGCCTCGAAGATCGGCTCCAACACCAGCTTCAGCGCCGCCTGGACCACCCGGTCCGCGATCGTGGGAATGCCGAGCTTGCGCAGCTTCCCCGACCCGCCCGGTTTCGGGATCATCCGCTGACGCACCGGCAACGGCCAGAACGTCCCCGTCTTCAGTTGGGTGCGGAGATCATCCAGGAACCCTTGGACACCGAGATGATCTTCGACGGTCGCGACGGTCCAGCCGTCCACGCCCGCGCGTCATCGCACCCCGGTTGCCCGCCACCCGGACGAACGCCATCAACAGCGTCGCCGGGTCACACACGAGATTGAACAAGTCATCGAACCGGCGGCCCGGATCGGCCGCCGCCCAACAGTGCAGCTTGGTCTGCATCCCCGATACCCGCTGGAACGGAGCCCGTCCCGGGCGGCTCCAGCGTGGCGCCGCCATTCGGCGGCGCATCTTTCGGCATTACAATCCCCTCCTGCATCCAACCGCTGCCGCCCTTCCCCATGTGACCGGCTTTCCCGGCCTCGGAGTACTACGGCGACTCCGCCCCACCCACGGTCATCAATCGACGGTGGACCTGTCCCGGCTGCGGCGGCAGGTCGCCGTCGACGGCTGGGACGACCACGGGTGGTTCCCGTGTTCACTACTGTTCACTCGATCGAGGAGGAGTCTGACTCTGCCCCTGCGGCCTCGCCGTGCCTACGCCGCAGACCTTCAGCACGGCCTTCCCGAGCTCGGGCTTCACCAACCCCGAGAAGTTCCCCACCGCCTGCCGGCTCGGGGACGCGCCACTCCCGGCCCAGATCCGCCAGGTTCGAGCCGGTCTAGCGTTGAGAGGCTTTACAACATCAGTTCCTCACGTACTCCTCTCGATCCATGCTCACCGGGCCCACGCCATCTGGCAGTGCTGACGCACCCCGGCTTTGTCGGGGCTGCTCCCACCCTCGCCGACACCTCCCGGCTCAGGCTGCCCCCAGCTTCAGCAGGCTGCTGCGACAGCCCGCCGGTGCAGGTCTTTCACCTCCACTCAAACAGCAGCGCCTCACGGCGCACGAAGCCAGCCCTGAACGCTTTTGCAATCACCTTCGCCGACCGGATGCCGACGAAGACCAACTGATCATGAAACCGCCACTTACACCATTAATCGGACAGACCCGTGGCGGCCCCTCATTCTGGCTGGTTGTCTGCTGGTCCTGCGATGCGGTACGGGGTGTCGTATTCCTGGTACGTGAGGTGGGCGATCATGCCGTCGGCGGCGTGTTTGAGGTTGTGGCAGTGGTCCATCCAAATGCCGGGATTATTTGCCAGGAACGCGACGTGGTAGCTCTGGTTGGCTGCGACGTTGAGCGAGTCGACCCACCAGGGGCTTCCGGTGGCGGGTACGCCGTTGCGGGCCAGCACGACCATGTGGTGGCCGTGGAGGTGCATGGGGTGCACTTCGGAGCTGCGGTTCTCGATGTGGACCGACGCCACGTCTCCTTGGCGGACCAGGAACATTGGGACGTTCGGATAGAGGTGGCCGTTGATCGACCACCACATCCCTGGGCGGCCTTTGACGAAGCCGGGTCGGCGACCGATCGTGTAGTCGAAGCGGCGGGTGGGTTGTGTTGGGTCGAAGCCGAGCGGGGCCGGTGAGCCGTAGGTGAGCAGGTCCAGTTCCTGGCTGGGTTGCGGCGGCATCGCTATGTCGGCGCCATCTGGTCCGATGACCACCGCGGTGGCTTTGGACAGCTGCAGCCGGACTGCTGTGCCGTCGTCGGGCGCCTGGGTTTGGATGTCGGCGCGGGCGCCCGCGGTGAGGGTCACCGAGCGGCCGGACACCTCGGTGGGTTGGTTGATTTCGGTGCCGTCGGTGGCGAGCAGACGGTAGGTGCTGTTGGTCCAGACCTTCATCGGCCCGTTGTCGGTGTTGGTGATCCGGACTCGGATTTGCTGGCCTGGTCGCGCCGGTACCCGAAGGTCCTCGGCCTTGCCGTTGATGGTCCGAACACCTCCGTAGGTGTGCGCGATCGCTGACACGTCGACCTGCTGGGCGACACCCGACTGTGGTGTCACTACCAGCGATCCGAGCAGACCGCCGGCAACTTGGGGGTTGGAGACCTGGTGGGAGTGGTACCAGAATGAGCCTGCTCGGTCGGCGACGAAGCGGTAGTTGAACTCACCTCCGATGGGCACTGCGTTTTGAGTTACCCCTGCGACGCCGTCCATGGCGTTGGGGACGTCGACGCCGTGCCAGTGCAGTGCGACGCCGGCGGTGACGGACTCGTTGCGCAGTTGGATCTCGATCAGCTGACCCTGTTTGACGCGGATCTCCGGGCCTGGTGAGGTGCCGTTTACAGTGAATCCGGCGATGGGTCGGCCACCGATGGTCAGCATCTCTTGTCGGGTCACCAGTTCGACCCGTACCTCCGCCGGTCGCGCTGGATCGGCGACCAGGTCGGTGATTGAGCGTGCTGGCGCTGGGTGGTGAGCGTGCCCGTTGGCCTCCCTGTGGCTGCCGTGCCCGGCATCGTTGGGCTCCGGTTGGACGCCGCCGCCATAGTCCAGGTAGCCCATCTCCATCACCGAATACGCCGCAGGCATCCGGCTGGCCTGCCACATCCACGCCAACGGGGCCACAAGCGCCACGGTTGCCAGCACCGGGAGCAGGACGCGCAACCTCCGCCGGATGCGAGCCGTGCCCATGCGGGATCACGCCCTCGTCAGCAAGAAGATGGCCACGGGAACAGTCGGGACACCGAATCCAGCGGCGTAGACCCAGGTCACGACCGCGGCCGCGCGCGCTGCCTTCATGTGCAGATCCCTTCCGATCCGTCGCTGCTCATGACACCGGCGCCGCAACCCGTTCCTCGGCAGCGGCGTCGCCACTGCGTGTCGCGGTGCGCATCCGGCGCCCGGTGTAGAGGGCCGCGCCGAACAGTGCGAGGGCGTTGAGGCCGTGCAGTGCACCGGCCAACGGGAACTCATGGCCGAGGTACCCGATCTGGCCCTGCGCGACCACGAGCACGAACACGATGACGGCCCATTTGATCGCTCCGCGCACCTTGGTGAAGAACGACACGATCAACAGCAGCAGCGCGATCCCCGGAACCACGAACGTTCCGTTGATGCCGTGCACGAGAATGCCGGCAACCTCGGGGAATGGCATTCCGCCACTCTCAATCGCGCTCTCGATCACCGACTTGTCAAATACTCCGCCGCTGTCGACCCACTTGCCGAGCCCGGCAATCGCCCAGACCATGACCATCGCCTGAATCGCGACTTCCACGGCCACCAGGTATGTGAGCACCTTGTACGCAGTTCCCATGACATTCCTTCCTCGCAGGAAATGGGGTTATAGGTGGCGTTCTCGTCGTCCAACCCCTGCTCAAGACGACCTCGTTCGTGCGGGCGCTGGGCGCAGCAGCCGGAAGGAGATGATGATCAGCCAGAGCCAGAAGAACGCGTACGGGAGCAGCCAGACCGGGCTCGTCCACGCTGCCCGGCTCAGCATCAGACCGATGCCACCCACCACGGCCAACCAGCCCAGCCAGCGGGGTGCGAAGCGGGTGCTGATCATTGCCCATCCCATGCAGAGCGAGAAGCTGCCTAGCGCTACCCAGCCGTTCGCGAACTGCAGATTGCCGACGTCGAACGCGTACGTGGCCAGCTCAGGCGTGAGTGCCTGGGCCCGATACGACGCTGCCTCCCCGGGCGCGTCGAGGACTAGTCCGACGAAGATCAGAGCAGAGGCCCCCGCAATGCTGGCTCGCCACGGTGGCTTGCCCTCGAGGCGCCCGAGCAGCAGAGCCAGCCCGATCGCGAACCAGGTCAACGCAACCATGGCGACGACCACCAAGTACGACCCGAATCCGGCCAGCGTCGATCCGGTTGCGCGGAAGTAGGCCAGCACCGCGTGAGCGTCGCCGTCGAAGGCGGGCTCCCTAGCACCTGACACCGACCTCGTCACGATCCAAGCCACGGTCAGCACGAAGACGGCAACCCCAGCGATACCGGTCATTCGCGTCAACTGTCGCCAACGCGCCTCCTCGTCGATGTCAGCGCGTGGGGATGCCGTAACGGGCTCAGCCATGGTCCACCTCCATTGCCTCGAGAGACCCCGAACTCAACGCAACCGCGACCCGCGCAGGCCCCGAGCAGAGACCACAACCAGGCCCGCGGCCTGGGCAGCATCAAGGCCTGCCCTTGGGGAACACGGGGTCGAGTGGGATCCGTGAGCGGTTCATACCGGCGAGCGTAGGAACGCGTCGAATCAGCGGGAACGAGGTAGACCACCGATCCGTGGTGGGTTCACCGCGCCCTCGAGCGGGGGTTTTCCTCCTGGTCGTGCGGGGAGTTTGGTGCGAATATCGAAGCGTGACCGGCCGCTGGATGCGTGTGGTGCTGACCTTCTGGGGTGCTGGTGCGGCGCTGGTGTTGATCATGGGGTTGACCCGGGCAGGTGCCTGGGGCAGTGTCGGCCCGGAGTGGACGCTGTCGTTCCTGGCCACGTACTTTGCCGGCCTCTGGGCCATCCGCACCGAGCCCGGCAATCGGGCCGCAGTCCGGCTGCTCGTGTTCGGCTGCGTGGCCTTGACTTTCCTCGCCTTCTCGCTCGAGTTGATCATCCAGGTGCAGGCGGGTCTCGTCGGAATCGGGTTCGTGCTGGGCAACGCCGTCGTCCAGGTGATCAGCTTCGGCTTCGTGGTCGCGCAGGTGGCGGCGCTGGTCCGCTATCCCAATGGTGTGCCGCGGCTCGCGGTCGAACGCTGGTCGGTCGGTGCGCTGTTGATCATCGCGACGAGTCTGCCGATCTTGCTGTTGATCACTCGGCCCGACGTGGTTCCGGCCTGGATCGTGCAGTTCAGCGGTGAAGCCGACGGCCTGGCCGTGCCGGTGGTCACCAGTCCGCTGTACGTCCCCGCGCTTGGCGCGTTGGGTGTCGCCGCCCAGCTACTGAACGACTGGCTGCTGGTGATCGGCCCGGCGATCGCCGTCGGCATCGTGGCGGCCAGGTATCGGCGGCTTGATGACACCGAGCGCCGCCGGATGGCGTGGCCGCTGCTAGCGGCGCTGGTCTTCGTCCTCGGCCTGGGAATCCACGCGCTCGCCGAGGCAGGCTACTTTCCGAGTCTCGCGGGCGAGTTGATCAACATCGCCTGCCACATCGTGCTGCCGGTCTCGCTGGGCATCGGGATCGCCGCGCCGCGCATCTTCGACGCCCTGGGCATCGCCCGCCGGACGGTGTGGTTCGCGGTGCTGGCGTTGTTGATCTTGGGAGCGTACGTCGCCGCTGCCGGACTGCTCGGGGTCACGGTCGGCGGTGCCAACCTGTGGGTAGCGGTGCTGGTCGCGGTGCTGGCCGCGGTGGCGCTCGAGCCGGTCCGGCGTACGCTGATCCGCCGAGCCGGCGGGTTGGCGTTCGGCCCCGAGCTGTCCCGGGAGGACCTGCTGCTGCGGGTCGGCGAGACTCTCGAGCGCACCATGGACCGGCGCGGGTTGACCGAGTCGATCGCCGAGATTGCCTTGGAGGGACTGGGCCGGCAATGGGTGCGGCTCGAGCCGGCGGGCGCCGAGCCTGTCCACGTCGGCCGACTACGCCGGCCGGATGAGGAGCCGGCGCTGGTCTCCCGGCTCCGGCATGGTCATGAGGATCTCGGCCTCATCGCCTGCGGCCCCGCTACCGGCGGGCGGGTCGACCCCAGCTCAAGGGTGAAACTCGACACACTGGCACGACAGATCGCGCTGGCCCTGACCAATGCACGGCTCGCCGACGAGCTCAACGCACAGCTGATCGAGGTCGACGCCTCCCGACAGCGCCTCGTCGAAGCGGAGCAGACCGCGCGGCGCAGGTTCGAACGTGATCTGCACGATGGAGCCCAGCAGGATCTGGCTGCGCTGCTCACTCGGATCGCGCTGGCCAGGAGCCAACTCGGCCGACTGGACGTCGACCGCCTGGACCAGACGTTGGCCACCCTGCAGGCTGACGCGGCAGAGGCTTTGCAGAACCTCCGCGAGCTCGTCTCCGGCATCCACGAGACGACGCTGGCCGACCAGGGCCTGGCCGCCGCGATCGAAGGCCGGGCGGCCAGATTGCCCATCCCGGTCCAGGTCAGCTACGCCCCTGGCGTGCGCCGCGAGAGGCTGCCGCCGACGGTCGAGAGCACGGCCTACTTCACCGTCTGCGAAGCGCTCGCCAACACCCTCAAACACGGCAAAGCCAGACACGCCTCGGTCGCCCTCGCTCTCGACGACGGCCACCTGAGGATCGACGTTGCCGACGACGGGCAGGGATTCGATCCCACCGACGTGACCGCCTCCACCGGCCTCACCGGCCTCCGCGATCGGCTCGCCGCGGTCGGCGGAACGCTCGACGTGCGGTCCGCCCCCGGCAGCGGCACGACACTCACCGCCATCGTGCCGGCCCACTGATGACCAGCACGCCGTTACGGGTCGTTATCGCCGACGACCACTACCTGCTGCGAGAGGGACTGCGCGCACTCCTGACCGACGGCGGACAGGTCGAGGTCTGTGAGACCGTGGGCACCGCCCCCGACCTGATCGCGGCGGTCGACCGGCTGCTACCCGACGCCGTCATCACCGACATCCGGATGCCACACGACACCGAGGGCATCGAAGCGGCGCAACTCATCCGCGCTCAGCACCCACACGTGGGTGTCATCGTGCTGTCCCAACATGCCGACGGCTCCTACGCCGATGCGCTGCTCGCCAACGGGACCGACGGACTGGCCTACCTACTCAAAGAGCGCGTCGGTGACGTGGCCGAACTGATGCGCGCCCTGACCGAGGTGTGCGCGGGGCGGACAGCGCTGGACACCCGCATCGTCGACGCCCTCATCGCCCGCGGACGCACCGTCAAACCCAGCAAACTCGACGGGTTGACCGACCGCGAGCGAGACGTCCTCAGACAGATGGCCCGCGGCCTGGACAACACCGGTATCGCGGACACTCTCAGCCTGTCCGAGTCGGCCGTCGAGAAGCACATCAGCTCAATCTTCGCCAAGCTCGGCCACAACGAACACCCGAACACACACCGCCGAGTCGCCGCCGTGCTCGACTACCTAGCTGCCGCGTCTCGTTGAAGCTGACCGCCCGAGCACAGCGAGGTCCCATCGGGGAACCTCTCCCGGTCCAGCATCCTCGGTTGCTGCAAGCCTAAGTCTCCCTCGGCCGACGGTTAAGACATCGACCGGGACAAGACGCCGTGGCTCCTGCGCTAGAGCAATATTCCCGGGCAATTACTGCCAGAAAGCTCAGCCCGGGACCCGCGTACCATCCGGCTAGCGATTCGGACGGGGGAATCGGGCCCATGGGTGCATACGGGAGAGTGGATGATCGTGAGCGATGAGCTGGCCGCGGGCGTACGACGCATGCTGGCCGCTGCTGAGCAGCGCGGGTTGGCTGTCGAGTTGCGGCGCCGGCCGGTTGCGCGCAGCCTCGAGGAGGCCGCCGAGCTGCTGAGCATCGCGCCGTCGGACATAGCCAAGACGATCGTGGTACGCCGTTCGAGCGGGGATTACCTGTTTGCCGTCATCCCCGGTGGCACGCAGATTGCCTGGCCCAAGCTGAGGCTCCTGCTCGATGTCAGCAAGATGAAACTCCCCGATGCCGCTGAGGCTCTTGAGGCGACCGGATATGAGCGCGGCACGATTACCCCCATCGGCAGTGACCCGGGCTGGCCGGTGATCATCGACCAGCGGCTGATCGGCCACCGTGCCGCACTCGGTGCCGGTGGACATGGCTACAGCGCGTTTGTCGAGATCGACGATCTTGTCCGCGCGTACGACGCCACCGTTGCCGACATCGTCAGCTAGTAGTGCCCTGGCACTTCGGCAAGCCAAGGGTTAGCTGGACCCCTGCTCCTACACTCTGGCTATGTGGCAGCCGGGAGCGCTCAGCCGAACTGTGCTGGCTCTCATCTGGTTGCTGCTCGGGATCGCCATGGTGGCGGTGCCGGCCTGGCTCGGCTGGACACGTTGGCCGGCCATCTTGAATGGCCATCCAGCCATGTTGATCGCCAGTATCGGCTGTGGCTTGCTTGGCTTCATCGCGATTGCCTGGTCGATCGGCTCGCTGACGATCGGAGGCAGGCAGGATCGCGAGGGCGACCCGGAGCACCCGGCGCACCGAACGTCCAAGCAGGTGTTGCGGCGTGCGCATTGGCGGATCGTCTTTGCCGTTCCCCTGTTAGTCCTTGCGTTCCTTCTGGTCGTCTTCCTTGCCTACGCACGGCCTTTTGTGGCGACACCGACAGCCACCGCGGCCCTCCAGCCGGAGGACGGAGTACGGATCGCCGACCGACCCAGCTGGTATGAGCTGATCCCGGTCCGGGAAGACCCATCAGGTGAGAACATCAAGCCGACGATTGGCCTGATGTTCATGCCTGGTGCTCGTATCGACTCCCGCGCCTATGCCCATGTCCTCCGCCCGCTGGCGGAAGCCGGCTACCTGGTCGTGGTGCTGAAGGAGCCGTTCGGCTTCTCACTGTTCGATGCTGATCACGGCAAGAAGGTGCTCGACGTTCATCCCGAGATCACCACTTGGGCAGTGGCTGGTCACTCGCTTGGCGGCGTCACCGCTGCCTCACTTGCTGATCAGGACGAACGGGTCAAAGGCCTGGTGCTCTTCGCCTCCTACCCGGCGGACAATGTGGTCCGCACCGATCTGAAAGCGGCCTCCATCTCCGGAACCGCGGACGGATTGACGACACCGGACGACATTGAGGCCTCCAAGGGGAAACTTCCGCCAGAGACGTCATATGTCGTGATCAATGGGGCAGTCCATAGCTCTTTCGGGGACTACGGCGACCAACCGGGCGATGGCATAACGACGATCGATCGATCCGCGGCACAGAGTGAGATCACCAAGGCGACCCTGGCGCTGCTGGCGGAGCTGGCTCCTCCTCCACCGCCACCACCGAAGAAGTAGGACGGAGACGCGGAACGCCGCATCCGGGGGGCCGCGCTCTCCCTAGGATCTGGGTATGAGCGAGACGGGTCTGAGACTTGCCCAGGAAAAGATGGTTGCTGCTGGAATCCCGCAGCAGGCCATCGATGTTTTCACCCACTACTACCGCCAGCTGGAGGAGGGCGTCAGCGGCTTTATCCCCGAGGACACCATCGAACCTCTTCTCGATCCGAGCATGCTGAGCGATGCAACCGTCAGCGCGGAGGAAGCTGCAAAGGCCCTCGAGCAGACCGTGATCATCAAGCTCAATGGCGGTCTTGGTACCTCGATGGGTATGGATAAGGCCAAGTCTTTGCTACCGGTACGCAACGGCAAGAGCTTCCTCGACATCATTGTTGATCAAGTACGACATGCGCGGGCCGCGTACGGGATCCAGTTGCCGCTGCTCTTCATGAACAGCTTCCGCACTCACGACGACACCCTCGCCGCCTTGGCGCCGTACGGCGATCTCGCCGTCGCTGGCCTTGATCTTGGATTCGTGCAGAATCAGGAGCCCAAGCTCAGGGCCGACGACTTGACACCGATCTCGTGGTCGGCTGATCCGAGTCTGGAATGGTGCCCACCTGGGCACGGTGATCTCTACACCGCACTCACCACATCGGGAATGCTGGATCGCCTTTTGTCGTTGGGATACCGCTATGCCTCGGTGTCGAATTCTGACAACCTCGGCGCCGCGCCGAACGCCGTAATCGCAGGCTGGTTCGCGACCACCGGTGCGCCGTACGCCGCGGAGATCTGCCGCCGCACGGCCGCCGATCGTAAAGGCGGACATCTGGCGATCCGCAAGTCCGACCGGCGGCTGATTCTGCGCGACACGGCGCAGACACCGAAGGAGGAAATGGCCTATTTCACCGATGAGTTCCGGCATCCGTTCTTCCACACCAACAACCTGTGGTTCGATCTTGAGGCACTTGCCCGTACCCTCCGGGAACGGAAGTCAGTGCTCGGGCTGCCGTTGATCAAGAATGAAAAGACTGTCGACCCGGCAGACTCATCCTCGCCCAAGGTCATCCAGATCGAGACCGCAATGGGTGCCGCTATCGAAGTGTTCGAGGGCGCGACGGCCATCGGAGTCGGTCGCGATCGGTTCCTCCCGGTCAAGACCACCAGTGACCTGCTGGTGTTGCGCTCAGATGCCTACGACGTGTCAGCCGACGGTCGCCTGATCAAGGCCGCCGATCCCACGCCCGTCGTCGATCTGGACAATAACTACTACAAGATCATCGATGACTTTGATCAACGATTCCCGGCCGGCGCACCCTCGCTCAAGGAGGCGCGGTACCTCGACGTCAATGGGGATTGGACCTTCGAAGCCGGTGTTCGCGTGATCGGTGAAGTGACTCTCGAGGATCCTGGAGCGCCGCAGATCATTGCGGCGGGTGCGACTCTCACCGACCCAGCGACAGGTCATAGCTGAGAAGCAGGTGGCAGATCCGCCGTTCACCGCCAGATGATGCTGAGCGTGGCAGACGCCGCGGCGTGCGCTACGACCGACGCCGTATGGGTGTCCACGTCGATGAGTACCAGCGCTCCTTCGGGACCAGGGCTGACCCGCTCGTCCGGCACTGCCGGGATCGTAATGACTCGTACGCCAGCCGCGACGACAGTCGCCTGGCCGGCCTGCGGGTCGGCAGCGATCACATCGACCAAGTCGCCAGGCCTGAGCAGGGCGGCCAATGCTGTGTCGGCCAGCCTCAGTGGCGCGATCACGTGGCCAGGCGGAACGCTGGTACGCGCATCGGTGGCAGCAAGCGGAGTCATCATCTGGTTTTCGGCCACTGGCGCTGCCAGGGTCTTTCCGACCAAAGTGAGTGGGTCGGTGAGCACTCCTTCCGGTATGTCTGAGGCGGCGACTCGGTCGAGCACCAGATCCGATGCGGAGACGACAGTTCCAGCGGGCAATCGAGACTTCGCCTTGACCACACTGATCATGGCCGGGCCCTCCGGAGCGGCGGCGGAGACTCCCGCGAGCACTGCCGCAACTGTGGCCAGCACCGCGAGCTTCCTACGGTGCCATGATGCGGCGCGGGCCAGTGCGTGCAGCGGCCGCCGTCGAGTGGAAGCTACCGATGGCATGGGTGGGGATGTAAGGAGGATGGTTCTGGCGTATGCATGCTCACGCCTGAACGTTAAGGACGCGGAACCAAATCGTGCGCCTCGTCCACAGGGCTAGCGGTCGGCGGATTTCGACCCTGTGGACGATGCTCCGGTGGAGGCCGACGGCTTGCCATTGCTGGGGCCGCTGGAAGCTGCGGAGCCCGCGCCGGCGGGCTTCTTGTCGGCTGACTTGGTCTCGGCCTTCTTGTCTGAGCCTGACCTTTCTTGGCCTGACTTGTCTGAGCCTGACTTGTCTGAGCCCGAGTCACCATCAGCACCGCGCTTGGACCCATTGCGGCTGTCGGTGCGGTAGAAACCAGAACCCTTGAAGACCACGCCGACTGCATTGAAGACCTTACGCAGCTGACCGCTGCAAGTCGGGCAGGTAGTGAGGGCCGGGTCGCTGAACTTCTGCACGGCCTCAAGGTCTTCACCACACTCGGTGCAGCGGTACTGGTAGGTGGGCATCGGTCTCTTTCTCTCCGCGAGAGGCGGCCCGGCAGGGTACGGCGTCGAGCTGCAGCTAGCACTCAAGCATACCGACTGCTAACCGTTGCTGCCTGCCTCGAAACCGCGCGGTATCCGTCCTCCGCACATCACAGCAATCGCGCGGCTCCGAATCGTCAACTCGCCAGGGTTGCTCAGGTTCGGACATTAGAGTTTGACGGTGCGTCGCATCAGTCGTTGGCCGATCTTCACTGCGGTGGTGCTGGTCCTCGCACTCGGCGGCCTGACGAGTCTTGCGATCGCCACGGTGCGCACGTCATTCCCCGAGACCTCCGGACGGCTGATGGTTTCCGGACTCAAAGGCCAGGTTGAAGTGTTGCGCGACTCGTACGGGGTGCCGCACATCTACGCCGACAACCCAGAAGACTTGTTCCAGGCGCAGGGGTACGTGCATGCTCAGGACCGCTTTTTCGAGATGGACTTCCGGCGTCATCTCGCTGCTGGCCGGCTCTCGGAACTCTTTGGAATATCCCAGCTGGAAACTGATGCCTATGTCCGCACGCTCGGCTGGCGACGCGCAGCCGAGCAGGAGCTGACGCTGCTCGCGCCGTCGACCCGCCGCTATCTCGACGCGTACGCCGCTGGCGTCAACGCCTACCTCGCGGGCCGATCAGCCGCCGACATCTCGCTGGAGTATTCGCTGCTCCGGCTGGAAGGCTTGCGCTACACCCCCCCGGTGTGGACGGCAGTCGATTCGATCGCCTGGCTCAAGGTCATGGCCTGGGACCTGGCATCAAACCTCACTCAGGAGGCTGATCGTGCCATCATCACCAGCAAACTTGGTGCCGGTCGTGCCTCAGATCTCTTCCCGAGTTACCCGCTGGAGGACGACTTCGCGCCGATTGTCAGGCGCGGAGATGTGGTTGGTAAGACCTTCGACCCCACGGCAAGCCGGTCCTCGGCCCGACCCCTGCCCGACGGCCTGAGCAGTGATCAGCTGCGCAATGCCACGAGCGTCCTTCAGAGCGCCGCCAAGATCAACCAGGTGATTCCGCATGTCCTCGGCTCAGGTTCCGTGGAGGCCGGGACTGGTTCCAACTCCTGGGCTGTGGCCGGCTCCCGCACCGAAAGCGGCAAAGCGATCTTGTCCAACGACCCGCACTTGGCCACCGGAATTCCCTCGGCGTTTGCCCAGGTTGGCTTGCATTGCCGCACGGTCTCCCAGGCCTGCCCGTTCGATGTCTCAGGATTCAGCATGGCGTCGATGCCTGGTGTCGTCATCGGTAAGAACAACAAGATCGCGTGGGGCCTGACCACTAGCTACGCCGATGTCCAGGACCTGTACCTCGAGGATGTGCGCGGGGACACTGTCCGCCAGGGCGACACGTACGTGCCGCTGCGCGTGATCACCGAGGAGATCCAGGTGCGGGGGGAGGACCAACCGCGGACCGTTCGCATCCGCTCCTCACAGCACGGACCACTCCTCTCCGACGTGGACCAGCGACTGCAACAGGTCTCGGCCAGCAGAGCTGATCTGAATGCCACCCAGTACGCGGTCGCGCTGAGCTGGACCGCGCTTCAGCCGGGCCGCAGCATGGACGCGCTACTGGCCATCGACCAGGCGCAGAACTTCGAGGAGTTTCGCGGGGCGGCGGCGCTGCTCAGTGCGCCCTCACAGAACCTCATCTATGCCGACACCGATGGCAACATCGGTTACCAGCTGGCAGGCTCTGTTCCCCAGCGCCGCAACGGGAACGGGACGAAGCCGTCGCCGGGTTGGGACGCGACCTATGACTGGCGCGGCACCATCCCCTTCGCCAAGGTGCCGTACGTTTACAACCCGCCGAGCGGCTTCCTCGTTGCCGCAAATCAGCAGGTGATCGGAGCTCAATACCCGTATCCACTTGGCTCCGGTTTCTCGTACGGGTGGCGCAGCCAGGAGATCATCGACACGTTGCGCGATGCGCCGCTACTGACCTTGGACAGTGCCGAACAGATCTTCTACGACGACACGATCCGATTTGCCGCGGACCTGGTACCGATCTTGCTCAAGATCAAGGTTCCCGATCCCTGGGTGGTTGAAGGGCAAGGGACACTCGTTGGCTGGGACTACTCCTCGACCAAGGACTCCGCGGCCGCAGCGTATTTCAACGTCGTCTGCCACAACATCTTCAAGCTCACCTTCCGCGACGAGTTGCCGGAGGAAGACCTGTGGCCGACCGGCGGCGATCGCTGGTACGGGGTGCTGACGATCTTGATTGGGCAGGTCAAGAATCCGTGGTGGGATGACGTGCGGACTCCCGACAAGATAGAGACGCGGGACGACATTCTGCTGGCCGCCTTGACCAATGCCCGCAAGGAGATCACCTCACTGATGGCACGGGACACCGACCAGTGGCAGTGGGGCAAGATTCATACGGTGCGGCTGCAAAACCCGACGCTCGGAAAGAGCGGGATCGAGCCTATCGAGCGCCTGTTCAATCGCGGTCAGTATCAGGTTGGCGGCGGCCCCGCGGTGGTCAACGCCATGGCGTTCGACGATCGGAAGGGATATGCCGTTACCGCCGCCCCGGCGATGCGCATGCTTATCGATCTTGGTGATCTGGACCTATCGCGCTGGGTGAACCAGAGTGGCGTATCCGGCCACGCCTTCCATCGGCACTACGACGATCAGACCGAATTGTGGGTCAATCAACGACTCTGGCCGTTTGTCTCATCCCGAGGGGCCGTCGAGGCCCGTAGCAGCTCTCGCCAGGAGCTTCTGCCCAGCGGCTGAGCAGGCAACCTATGGCAATCCATTGGCAAAAGTGGTCAGAGAGGGCAATGAGATCGCCCATCTTCATGTCGTTCGTGACCACTTTCCGCAGGGCCCAGCGGCGCATGATCGAGACTGGTGAGGTGATCCGTCGCCGAGTGGTCGCCCACGGACGTGTGCAGGGTGTGTTCTTCCGCGACACCTGTCGACGTCAGGCGCTGGCGTATAGCGTGTCCGGTTGGGTTGCCAACCGTGAGGACGGCGCGGTTGAGGCCGTCTTCGAGGGCGAGTCTTACGCCGTGCAGGCAATGGTCGACTGGGCCCGCCGAGGCTCAGCTCATGCGACCGTGATCAAGCTGGACGTTGTCGAAGAGGAGCCGCGCGGCGAGCTGGGTTTCTCGGTCCGCTGAGGGGAGCTGGAAACTCACAGATTGCAGAGGACAGACGGTTCGCAGGTGATCATGCGTGTCGGCGTGATGATGACGTCGACACGATGGTCCCAGGCGTGCACGGGAATCGTCTTCAGCACCTCATCGTCGTTGAGCAGCACCCAAATCGGCGCGCTCTGCGAGGCGTGGCGCAGAGCCCGGTCGTACCACGCTCCGCCTCGTCCCAGACGATCGCCGTGAAGGTTGGCGGCCAGCCCGGGACAGATGATCAACTCTGCCTCAGGAAGCTGCTCGCTCGGTACGGCGTCGCCTGTCGGTTCCAAGATCGAGTACGCCCCAATACGCAATGCATCGGGCCCTTCGTACGGCGCCCATGCCGGTTTGTCGAGACGGCCGCCAATCGGGTGGGATAGCACCGGTAGCAACACCCTGACGCCATTTGCCGCAAACCAGGCGACCAGCTGGAGGGTGCCCGGCTCTGAGCCGTGGGAAAGATACGCTGCGACGGTGTCCGGAATCCGGTCCTCCAAGGAGGACTCAATCATCGCCATCCGTGACTCGTCGTCATGATCTCGCCGCTTGATGGTGCGCGCGTCGCGGCGGAACAGAATGGCTTTCCGGAGGGTCTGCTTTGCACCAGCGATCGCGGCGGCGTCGATCGCCGCCATCGCCGCGAGGTCGACGGCCTGATCTGGCTGGGTTTGCACAGACCCAGACTAGTCGCGCGCACGGCACAAACGGCTTCCCGCGCACCAGCGTGTCTTAGGCATGATCATCTTTTTAACGCGCTTGCAGGGCTGACCGGGCCTCGAGGTCCAAGCCATCACATCTGGGCGGCACTACTGTGTGGAGCATGCCCTTGTTCACTCGCAAGAGAGCCCATGAATCGCAGCATGGCGCACCCGAGTTCGGGCCGCTGCCCGAGCCGCCCGAGCCGGATCGTGGCCAGTTCCGATCGATGCAGGCTCACCGCCAGTATCTACTCAGCTGCGTAAACCCACTCCGGCCCTTCCGCCAGCACATTCTCGACGCGGTGGGCCTGAATATCTGCGAAGACATCGTCTCCACGATCGACCTGCCACGATTCGACAATTCGGCCATGGACGGCTACGCGGTGCGTGTCGAGGATGTGGCGGAAGCCAGCCAGGAGGCCCCGCTCAGCCTGCCCGTCGTCGGTGAGATCGCCGCAGGCAAAGCGGCAACGCATCGGCTGTCCCCCGGCACCGCGATGAAGATCATGACTGGAGCACCGGTGCCGCTCGATGCCGACACGATCGTTCCGTATGAGAACACCGATCGTGGTGAGACAGACGTCAGGGTCTTCGCGCCCAGCACCGTGGGTCAGCACATTCGTCGGATTGGCGAGGACATCAAGGCTGGAACTCAGCTGTTCAGGATGGGCGATCATCTTGGCCCGCGCGATATTGGGGTGCTGGCGGGCATCGGTCTGGACAAGGTCTTGGTCCGGCCGCGACCGCGTGTGGTGGTGATCGCCACGGGATCCGAGCTCGTCGAGCCGGGTTTCGTGCTCAGCAACGAGCAGCAGATCTTCGATTCGAACTCCTACTTGCTCGCGGCTGCCGCCAAGGCCACAGGCGTCCAGGTCTTCCGAGTTGGACAGGTGAGTGATGATCGCGACGAGCTCAAGCGGTTGATCGGTGATCAACTGCTGCGTGCCGACCTGATCTTGACCACTGGTGGCGTGAGTCAAGGCGACTTCGACATTGTGAAGGCCGTGATGCCTGAGATGGGTCCATGTGACTTTTCGCAGGTCGCCATGCAGCCGGGCAAGCCGCAAGGCTTCGGATTGATCGGGTATGACCGTGTCCCAATGATCATGCTCCCTGGCAACCCCGTGAGTGCCTTCGTTTCCTTTGAAGCGTTCGTGCGTCCGGTGATCCGCAAGCTCATGGGGGCGCGGCCGTATGTGCGGACAGTAGTGAAGTGCCAAGCAGTGCACGACATCAAGTCCATTTCAGGTCGCCTGCAGCTGGCGCGGGGCATCGTCACCGTAGATCGCTCGGGCGGCCGGGAGGTCGCACTCGCGGGTGGACACGGCTCGCACCTGCTCGCCGACCTTGCCCGCTCGAATGCGCTGGTGATCTTGCCTGAAGACGTCGAGTTCGTGGCTGCTGGGTTCGACGTCGACGTGTGGCTACTTGACGAGTCGCCGGGATGACTCAGGGGTAGCTGGTGAGCGAGAGTCGTTTTCCGCATCTCAGCGCCAAAGGTGACGCCCGGATGGTAGACGTTTCCGGCAAGGCTGTGACTGCTCGTTCCGCAACAGCGGCAGGGCGGGTGCTTCTTAGCACTGAGTGTGTTGCAGCGCTTCGAGACGGGGCTGTGCCGAAAGGGGATGCGCTGGCCGTCGCCAGGATCGCGGGCATACAAGCGGCAAAGAAGACCCCAGATCTCATCCCCCTGTGTCACCCTCTGTTCATCAGTGGCGTCGATGTTGCCGCTGAGGTGATCGACGAGGGCGTCGAGATCACTGCGACGGTCAAGACAACAGACCGGACTGGAGTGGAGATGGAGGCACTGACCGCGGTTGCTGTGGCCGGGCTCGCGGTGATCGACATGATCAAGGCCATCGATCGCGCCGCGGTGATCAGCGACGTACGCCTGCTCACCAAGTCAGGGGGGCGTCGTGGTGAGTGGTCGCGCGAGGGCGATTCATGATCGAGAGTGCGCTCGTGATCACCGTCTCGACCCGTGCGGCTGCCGGGGTTTACCCGGACAAGTCCGGGCCGATCATCGCGTCTGCTCTTGATGATCTAGGTTTCGCGGTCGCGGGTCCCGTTGTAGTGCCCGATGGAGACGCGGTCGGCGCTACGTTGCGCGATGCCGTTGCGGCAGGCCATGCAGTAGTGATCACCACCGGGGGCACCGGGCTGCATCCTCGAGACCACACCCCAGAGCAGACCAGGGCAGTGGTCGAGCGGGAAGTGCCACAGCTCGCGGCGGCAATCGCTCGGTTTGGTGCTGATCATGGTGTGCCGACAGCCGTGCTGAGCCGCGGTGTCGCTGGCGTCGCAGATCGCACTTTGATCGTGAACCTGCCCGGGTCGAGCGGCGGTGCGCGAGATGGCATGACGGTGCTAGCGCCGGTGCTGAGGCACGCGGTCAGCCAGCTGCGAGGTGGGGACCACTGAGATGGCCAGCCGTGAACAGCCACCACGGGGACTGACCGGGCTGGGCGGCCTGGGTCGTCACCGCTGGCCGGTCACGCTGCAGCACGGGCCCGTCATCCTCGCCCCACTCCGCCATCGGGACCGTGCAGCGTGGGAGCGCCTCCGCCGTGAGAATGGCAGTTGGCTGCGACCCTGGGAGGCGACCCTTCCTCCCCGCTCGCCGATTGGCCCCTCGAGCTATGCCGGGCTGGTCCGTTCGGTAACTCGTCAGGCCCGCGAGGGACGGATGCTGCCGTGGCTGGTGTTCTACGAGGACGAGTCGAACCACTCCAAGCCGCAAATGGCGGGCCAGCTGACGGTCAGCGGAATCGTTGGCGGCTCGGCGTCCTGGGGCCAGATTGGCTATTGGATCGACCAGCGACTGGCAGGACGTGGGATCATCCCGACGGCCGTGGCGCTGGCGGTGGACTATTGCTTCCAAGTCATGTCACTGCACCGGATCGAGATCGCGATCAGACCAGAGAACACCAAGAGCCTTCGCGTGGTGGCCAAGCTAGGTTTCCGGCCCGAAGGGCTCCGTCCGCGCTATCTGCATATCGATGGCGACTGGCGAGATCACCTGGTCTTCGCACTGAACGCCGAGGAGGTTCCGGAGGGACTCTTGCAGCGGTGGGAGAACCTCCGGCAGCGGTGATCGAGCAAGATCATCGCCGACCATGGTGTTTCGAATTCAGTTAGCTTCTGGAAGCCCGTCGCGCTGCGGATCCGCAACATCCGTCACATCCGTTTCTTGCGACACACCGCTCAAGATCACCTGAGGAACACGGCTCGCCCCGTACGGTCTGGGTGTGGGTACGACCGGTGTAATTTTTGCTGCCATTGCGATCGCGTGGCTGGCGTACCTCGTCCCGCACTTTGTACGTGGGCGCGACGACGTCGAGGAGTTGCTGGACGATTCCGATCCGGCCGATCGTTTCTCTGACTCGATGCGCATCGTGCGTTACGGCACCGCCCCACTTCTTGATCAGGACCTCGAAGAGATCGCCTCCTTCGAGGTGTCAACACCGCAGACCCGGCGGGCTGCGGCCAAGGATCTTCGCCGGCTGGAACGACTCGCCGCATCCAGGCGGCGCCGCGTGCTGCTCGGGCTGATGGCCGCGCTGAGTGCCGTGATTGGCGGATGTGCAGTCCATCTCATCCCGTGGTGGAGTACCGCCATCCCGGGCGGGCTGCTATTGATCTTCCTCGTCGTCGCGCGGGTGAGCGTTCGGATCATGCGGCGAGCTCTCGATGCGCGCCATCGCGAAATTCGCCATGGCAGTGACGAGTCGACCATCTTTCTCAGCCGGAAAGACTTCGCGGCGGGCGGCGAGGATGCGCATGGTGCTAGTGGCAGGGCTGACCTGGCGGCAATCGCTGGCACCCTGTGGGATCCGATTCCGATCACCCTGCCGACCTATGTTTCCAAGCCGCTGGCGCCCCGGACGGTTCGCACTATCGACCTGTCAGGCCCGGAAATGTCGTCCTCGGGACGCCACGGGGGACCAGTCACGGCAGATGCGCCGGAGTCGGAATCCGACTCACCTCCAGCCGACGCAGGCGGCGAATCGCGCCAGGTAGCCTCTGCCTGACGGTGGTAAAGTCTCGATGCTGATCGGCCAACCCCGATCCGCGGGGCTATGGCGCAGTCGGTAGCGCGTCTCGTTCGCAACGAGAAGGTCAGGGGTTCGAGTCCCCTTAGCTCCACCGAGTGGAAGTGTCACCTGACCAGGGCCGACGCACCCAGCCCCTACGACTCACCATCATGTGATTCCGACTCGTCCACCTGATTTGTGCCCCGTGTGCCCCCGGACGGTTCAGACGCTCCAGTCCGGCCTTGTCGGCCGACGTGGGGTCGACGTGGCCACCGTCCAGGCCTGTGCTGAGGGCCGCGGACCGGATGAGCGGCTGTTCGTGACCGAGTCGGGCCACCGTCCTCACGTCACAAGGAGGGCGATGATCAGCAGAACCCAGGTCAGGTCAGCCAGACCGCCATGCGTCTGCACCGTGCGCATCCGGAAGTGGTCCTCGGCGGGGTAGAAGCCGGCCGGGTCGTTGTCCCCATACAGCCCCTTGCGGCCCCGCCACCACCACGGCAGGAACATCGTCGCCCCGAGGGTGCTGGCCGTAAAGAGCACCATCACCGCGGTCCAGCCCGACCGCGGCTCCCGGCCGGCTGCGAGATGGACGACCACCAGGACCACGCCAAGGATCCCGACCGCTGCATGACCCAGGATCTGGATACGCCTGAAATGTGAGGTGCCGGAGGCGCCGCCATGGCGGAGCCATGTCCTCAGCAGGAGGGAGCCGACGAAGACCGCCGATACTCCAGTGACCAAGGCAATCGCGCTGACCATGCTAACGATCGTACTACGTTCGTAGTGTGCGTCAACTAGGTTTGTAGTAATGGCAGTCCCCATCTATAGTCCCTGGCGTGACGCCAACCAAAGTCCGGGTGCTGGAGGCCGCGGTCGAGCTGCTGGGCACCGAGGGTCTGCGCTCGCTGACCCACGCGCGGGTCGACGAGCAGGCCGGCCTGCCGAAGGGCTCGACCTCCAACTACTTCCGCACCCGGGGCCAGCTGCTGATCGGCGTCAACGGCTGGATCTCTGAGCGCGATCTGGCCAGTGCCGACGACATCGCGACGGCGCCCCACACCGCCGCGGACCTAGTGGAGGGCTTGGCCACCGGGATCGAGATGCTGACCGGTCCACATCGAATCGTGACCGCGGCCCGGCTGACGCTGTTCATGGAGGCTAACCACAACCCCGAGATCCGGGCCGCCGTGTCCCAGACCCGCATCGTCATGGAGCGGTCGATCGTGGCCGTCATGGCGCGCCTGGGCGCCACCGACCCACACTCCGCCGGCCTCGCCCTGATGGCCTGTGGCGAGGGCATCATCCTGCACCGCATCGCCCGCCACGACACCGCCGACCCCCGCCCCCTGCTGCGGGTCGTCGTCAACGCCGCCCTCCCTGACTGACAGCCGGGCCGGCATGGTCACCGGTTCGACCAGCCGAGGGTTGCCGGCTCGATCGCGGCTAGATCACAATGTCGCCGCGGGGAATGACGATGCCGCGCACCTCGAAGACTTCCGTCGATGGTTGCGGCAGATCCCCGGCCAGATCTCGCATCAGGGAAACGGCAATCTCCATCGCGCGGTCGTAGTGCTCCTTGGACTCCCATACCTCGAACCGCTCGAAGCCGTCGGCCGTCGCACGCCCGACGTGCACCAGCAAGCCGAAGCCGTCGACGGACGTACCGGCCCGCTTGATGAGCTCGGCGTGCATTCGGTCGTACATCTCGACGGGCGCTGGGACAGTGGTGACAACTCCATACATCTGCAAGCTCCTTCGTTCTGGGTCGACGATCCCGTGGGCACCTACGGGTACGGATCGTCAGTCATGGTCTGTCGTGTGGCGGTATTGAAAGGGTACTACGCTCGTAGTGCTCTGTCACTAGGTTCATAGTGGAATGCCGTGACACCGATATGCAGGTCCGCCTCGCTAACGAATCCCGAATGAGTCGCCATGCATCTTGTGCACCGGACAGACGCTGGCGGGCTCTCACCGGCAATGCGGGAGGAGCCTTCGCAGCGAGAAGGTCGGGGGTCGAGTCCCCAGCGCCCACCAGCTTGATATCGCTTTGACTAGACATTTCTTCTGTTGGCAGGCGAGTAGGACTTGAGGCTCCCCCCGAACCGTGGAGGCATCGACTATAAGGAGAGTTATGCCAGAGAAGCGGAGGAAGTTCGACGCTGAGTTTCGGGAGGGGGCGGTCCGGCTGGTCCGGGAGACCGGGAAGCCGATCGCCGCGATTGCTCGTGATCTTGGTGTCAACGAGGGCACCCTGGGGAACTGGGTGGTCAAGGATAAGGCGGCCCGCGACGGTGTGGAGGGCTTGTCTCGCGACGATGCGGCGGAGCTGAAGAGGCTGCGGGCGGAGAATGCGGAGTTGAGGATGGAACGTGATGTTCTCAAGCGCTCCGTGGTCTTGTGGGTGAAGGAGGCGACGAAGTGAGTGTGGCACGTTTCATCGCTGACCAGAGGACCAACTATCGAGTGCCGCACACGATCACCTGCCTGCTGTTGGGGGTGAGCCTGGCCTGGTTCTACAAGTGGCTGGACCGGCCGCCGACGTCGCGGCAACAGCGCCGGGCCGACGTTGATGCCGCCGTCGCGGCTATGTTCGACGATGCGAAAGGGTTGCACGGCTCGCCCCGGCTGCACGCCGACCTCCGCGATGCGGGTTGGATGATCACCGAGAGGACGGTGGCGGATTCGATGCGCCGGCAGGGTCTGGTGGCCCGGAAAGCCAAGCACAGAAGGGGAACGACGAAGCAGGACCGGTCGGCGCCGAAGTTCCCGGACTTGCTGAAGCGGGACTTCACCGCCTCGGCGCCGAACCTGAAATGGTGCGGCGACATCACCGAGATCCCCACCGGGAACGCGAAGCTGTACCTGGCCACGGTGATTGACCTGTACTCCCGCCGGCTGCTCGCGGCGGCGACCAGTCTGCGTTGCGACGCGGAGTTGTGCGAGCAGGCGATCAAGATCGCTGTCGACGGTCCGCGGCGGTCAGGCCATGATCAACAATGTGGTGTTTCACACCGACCGCGGCTCCACCTATACCGCCCAATCGTTCACCCGGGTTTGTTCTGATCTAGGCGTTCGTCAGTCCATGGGCAGGGTCGGTTCGTGTTTCGACAATGCCGCTGCGGAGGCGTTCTTCTCCACCCTGGAGTGGGAGGTTCTGTCCCGCCACCAGCTGCTCGACCCTGATCATGCCCGGGCTGTCGTGCTGCCCTGGTGCTACGACTTCTACAACCATCGCAGACGGCACAGCAGCGCCCATATGCTGAGCCCCATCGACTACGAGAACCTGACCGCCGACCAACCGGCCGCGGCCTAAGAGAAGTCCTCCACGATTCGGGGGGAAGCCCAACTGCCCATGTTTCCTCGTGTGTGCCCCCCGGTGTTGCAGTAGTTGAGCATCTCGGCCAGGAGCGCCGCGTCTGAGAAGGTCAGGGCTGCTCCACTGCGCGGACACCCTTGTGACGCTGCTGGGGCTCGGTTGGTCGAGCCTCTGCCGGGTGCGGGCTGCCAGAGGGGCAGCCTCAAGTGACAGGGTTGGGTCAATTGGGCGCATCTAAACCGGCTTCGTGAAGCTGTGCAGCCCAGTAGCAAAGCGAGCGCCAGGGCAAGCCCAGGCCGGCACCAATACCGGGCACCGCTATCTCACCCCCCGCGGGAACCCCGCACAATGACGGGGTGATGGTCCGAGTCTGGGAGTACGACGTATCGGAAACGTCCCGTGCCGACTTCGAGCGGACGTATGGGGCAGCCGGCGATTGGGCGCAGCTGTTCTCGAGTTCCGATGGCTTCCGCGGCACCGAGCTGTTCGTGTCGCTGAGCGACCCGGGTCGCTACTTGACGGTCGACCGTTTCACCGACGAGGGTGCCTGGCGCACGTTCTTGACTGGGCATGGCGACGCCTACGCCCGTCTCGACGCAGCCAGCAAGGGATTGACCACCGACGAGTGCGAGCTCGCCGGCGGCGAGGTCGGCTGAGCCAGCACTGCATGCCGGCAGGTGCCTGAGGCCTGGCCGGGATCGCCCGATTGACTATTCGTCGGATGCCAGACGAGCGACTGCGCGGGCACCAACAACGGGCTGGTCAAACGGAGACGCAAGCAGACGAGTGCGGACCTCCAGCGCCGTTCCCAGCCGTCTGGACACGGCTGGGAATTCGACTCGTCACGCGTAGGTCCGGCCGCGAGCCAAACTACGCACCCGTCCGTGCAACGCATCGGACGGTTCGGGCCCGCAGCAGCGGTTTTGGCCTCTGCACGTGCGCGACGCGGACTGCCGTGCGGCGGGGGAGCGATCTTTAGGCAGCGATCGCTGGAGCCGCGCCGGGGTGCCGCTCGGGCGCCGTCTTGTTGTGGCCGGCTTCCGGCCGGCTTGCTGATCACTCAGCGCTGGGCGGTTGATCTTGCGGACCGGTCCTGGATCCGTTCAGCTGGTCAGATTCTCTTGATCAGAGGCCGTGGTCACAGAGGGGAATTGCGGTGCCGGGCCGCCGGCCAAGGCATCAACCTGGCACCCTGCTTCGGCTAGAGGTTGAGGCGTCCCGACATGGCAGCCACGGAAAATTACGCCTATCGTTGGAATCATGAGCGGCGGTTTGGCGCTTGGCACCAAGCGACTCCGCGCCGTTCAGATAGCGGTCGGCCTGCTCCTCCTGATCGTCTTCTATTCCGTCGGCAAGCGGTTCGTCCTTGACATGCCCCATCTGGCCGCGGGCACGATGCCGGAGGATGAGTTCGACCGTCGCTACGTGGAACAGGCATGGTTGGCGTACCTGCACATCGTGCCGGGTGTGGTTTATCTGTTCTTGGCACCGCTCCAGCTCGCCTACCGGATCCGCAGCCGGCACTACACCTTCCATCGACGGCTCGGTCGGGTGCTTGCCACTGCGGGCATCATCAGCGGCGTCTTCGCGTTGATCTTCGGTGGCCTGTTTTCATTTGGCGGACTGCCGGAGGCGTCGGCTGCGGTGGTGTTCGGCCTGTGGTTCTTGACCTGCCTGGTGCTTGCGGTGCGGGCCATCCGGCGCGACGACATCGTGCATCATCGCCGTTGGATGATTCGTGCATTCGCCATCGGCATCGGCATCGGCACCACCCGGGTCTGGCTCTTCCTCTTCGAGGTAACCGGGTTGGGGAGTTTCGAGTCGAGCTTTGGTCCGGCATTTTGGATTTCGTTTAGCCTGCATGTGGCGGCTGGAGAATTCTGGCTGCGGGCCTTTCCGAATCCTCCCGAGCTCGCCCGCGAGTCGCCGGCTGCTAGCTCGAGTCAACCCGTCACAGGAACTGCCAGTTCACCCTGATGTCGGAAGACGGCGAGTGATCGATGATTCCCACGTCGATTCTTTCTTTGTTGGCTCTCACCACAGATTGACTGAGTGGGGCTCCGGAGAACCATCCATCCGGCGCCTTCGGTCCGCTCCTCGATGTGGACGTAGCGGTGCCCTTGAGCTCCCACCGGGCTGCTGCATAAGGCGGGATAGAGAACCGGGGTGCCAGTTCTGCGAGATGGCCAGGTCCCCTCGGCTACCGCTTCGGCGAGCCTCATGTGAGCTGTGTTCAGCAGTTACAGAACGTGTTCAAGCTGTACGGATGTCCGCTGCGGTTTGTGACCGCTCGGCGAGCTCGGCCCCATATTGACGGCCCAGTCGGGAACGAATAACGATCGCCGTCACAACGGTGAGCAGGACAACGGCGATCAACATCGCGAGCTGACGTGCGTCTCCCTCGAGCAGCGTGGCCGCGATGCCATTTTCGTTGTTGGTCCGGTTGAAGACGCTGTGCAGCAGACCGACCAGGAGAAGGCTGTCGCCGGTTCCGCGTCGGAACACCGCCAGCATCGGTCGAACCAGCAGGCCGAGCAGCAGGTAGAGGCCGAAGGCGGCCCCGAGCGAGGCGACCGTCACCGGTGCGTCCAAGAAGAACTGCAACGGCAGGTGAATCGCTGCGAACGGTATCGCAGTCAGGAAGGCGGCGATGAGCCAGTTGTGGCGTTCCTCCAGCCGGGTCTGGAACAGCCCGGTCCAGGCGACCTCTTCCCAGAGGTTGATGACAATGAAGTTGACGAGCAAAAGCATCAGCTGGCTGGCGAGGTATGACGGGACGTCGACGGAGCGGAGCTGGTCGCCCATCAGCAGGGCCAAACCCACGGTGAGGACTGGCAGCCCGAGCAGGACCGTCAGCCACCAGCCGGGATTTACCCGCCAGTAGAAGGCCCGGCGGAAGAGGCTCCGCACCCCGACGCGGCCGCTGGTCGCCCAGGTCGCGAACAGCGCGGCCGGGAACAGCGACAGCACCACTGCACCGCCGGTGAGTTCATCGGGTGCGATATGCAGCGCGGCCGCAAGTCCACCGCCGGGGATCACGCCGCGGTAAGCCAAACCCCAAAGGAACGCCAAAGCGTAGCCCAGGGAGAAGCCGATGATGAGAAACGCTGCGAGCGGAAACCGCGCCGCCAGCTGTAGTAGCCGGCTGCCCGAGGTTGACGGTCGTATGGGTCGTGTTGGCGATGTCATGAAGCGTCTGCGTATGTCAACAAAGCCGACTGATCACTAACCTGCCGATCCCGCGACAGTCGAAGGTAAGCAGGAGCAGGTTTCCGCCGGCGGCCGCCCCGACGACGGTGGTGATCAGGGCACCGAGGCACCGCCCGCCCAGACCAAGCACGATCGGATACAGCGACCGCGATGCCGCGCTCGCCTTACAACCGAACTTGCCTGGCTTATGCACTCACCAAGCGTTCCACACCAGCAACAGGATTGTCAGAAGCGCAAGGCCGAGCATGGCGCGAACTCGACGGTCGTGGGCTGGAACAGCGAGTCGTCGATCTAGCCATACCCTGGCCCCTCAGTTCTGCTTAGTGGAGTCCAGCCGAGGTGCAGGACCCGGCTGCAGACCTCACCGACGAGGCGCGCCGTAGGGGCGAGCAGGCGATGCGGGAGACGTTCAGCGGCCGGCACGCGGCCAACGGGCGACGGATTCGCGCTCAAAGACGCGACGATTCAGAGTCCTGCTTTGGGTAGGGCACCGAGCGGTGCATCCGCGCGAAGTGCCAAGTCCTGCGGGCCCGCGTGACCCACAGGACTTCGACTGGTCTAGAGAGAGCTGTGCTTCTCAGAGGACGATCGGGAGTAACACGATCGCAAAGAACACGCTCTGGGCGCTGTGCACCGCGATCCCGATCCAGGCGCTCCGGTAGCGCTTGGTCGGGTAGGCGAGCAGGAAGGACTCAATGAGCGTCCCTGGCATCACCCAGGGCACGTGGAGGTGGTAGACGGTGAAGAGGAGCCCGTTCACAACCCAGTCGCCGCGTCCGAAGGCGCGGTTCATGCGCGGGAGGAGGTACCCGCGGAACAGGAGTTCCTCACCGAGGACCGTGTTGAACAGGAACATTGCGAGGAGGAGGCCGTACCAGCCCCAGGCGCCGTCCAGGAACGTCTGGCCGGCGTCCGATCCGACGAGCGTGGCGAGGACCCGGTTCTCGGGAGCTGCGAACGTCGGGATCAGCTCGTTCACAGCGGTGACGGCCAGGATCAGCGGGATCACGATCAGCCAGACCCGGCCGCCGACCCGTCCGCTGCGCGGGCTTTGTGGGGAGCGAAGCCAGAGCGCCTCGCGGACCGTCGACCAGCGGAGCGTCCGCTGCTCGCGACCGATGAGGATCGCGACGAGTACGAACTGCCAGACGAGACCGAGGTCAAGACATACGATCAGTGCCTTGAACATCGGCACGATGCCGTCGCCGGCGAACCGGTCCGCGAGCGCGGGCGCGACGAGCCAGGCGAGTGCTGCCATCGGCAGCGCGGCGGCCGCCCAGACGGCGAAGATCCCGGGGATCCGCAACTGTGGAATCTCGACACTGGGACCGGCAGTGTCGGCGCGGGCAGTGGCCGTGGATGGAAGTGTGTTGTTCATCTGGATCATCCTTTGCTGCTCGATCTGATTCCTTGACGCTAGGTGGCGGTTGCGGTAGGGCGCATCGTCGGAAAGCTTGAATCGAGCTCCGACAATTCGACGATTTCGACTCCTACTCGGGTAGGAGGCGCCTCAGGAGAGCGTGCGCTACGTTCGGCACGTGATCTGGGTCCGAGACGTCGCGCGCGGATACTGGTTCGAGCTGCTGATCGCGTTTCTGGCGATCGCGGGCATGCTCGAGCTCGTCGTTGGACGTGACTCGCCGGGCGCGCCGCCAACGACGCTGTGGATCGCCGTGCCTGCGGTGGCCGTCCTTGTACTGCCGCTCTTCGCGCGCCGACGCTTTCCGTTCGCCGCCCCCGCTGCCTATTGGATCCTGGCTGCGGCGATCTCGTTCGGCGACGGACTGCTGCTGGCGTTCATCGGCAGCCTCGGCCTTGTCGGGTTGGCGAGCGCGTTCCTGCTCGGGAACCTGCGCGACCCTCTGAAGGCGGGCGTTGGTCTGATCATCGTTGTCGTCGGGATCGTGATCGTGGTTTACAACATCCCTGGCCCACAGACAGTCGGCGACTTCGTATTCATTCCCCTCCGGTTCGTGGTCGCCTGGGTCGCGGGTTACGCCTTGCGTGAGCGTGTTGAGCAGGCCGAGGCGGCGGAGGAGCGTGCCGCCCGGGCCGAGCGGGAGCGCAAGGCGGCCGCACGCGTCGCTGTGGCTGAGGAGCGTGCACGGATTGCCCGCGAGCTTCACGACATCGTTGCCCACGCCGTCAGCGTGATGGTGCTCCATGTCGGCGCGGTCAGGCACCGGCTCCCGGATGCACTGGCTGAGGACCGCGATGCGCTCAAGGGCGTCGAGCGGGCCGGGCGGACCGCGCTCGCCGAGATGCGCCGTCTCCTCGCCGCCATGCGCCGCGACGGGGACGAAGCCGAGCTGCTGCCCCAGCCAGGCCTCGACGGCCTCGACTCGTTGCTCGGCGAAATCGGCCGTGCCGGACTGCCCGTCGAACTCCACGTGGACGGCAAGCCCTTCCCGCTCCCACGAGGGATTGACCTCTCCGCCTATCGGATCGTCCAAGAAGGCCTGACAAACGCACTCAAGCACGCGCATGCCAGCGACGCGGACGTGATCGTTCGTTACCGGCCGGACGAGCTGGAGATCGAGGTACGGGACAACGGCGCGGGGAGCTCGAAGGGCGACGGCCTCGGGCACGGTCTCGTCGGTGTCCGCGAACGCGTCAAGATTTACGGCGGCGAAATGACCGCAAGTAAGGCCCCTGAGGGCGGGTTCGTCCTCAGCACGCGCCTTCCGATCCACGACCGCGAACCATGACGATCCGGGTTCTCGTCGCTGACGACCAGTCCATGGTCCGCGCCGGCTTTCGCATGCTGCTCGCCGGCGAGAAGGACATCGACGTGGTCGCCGAGGCTAGCAACGGGCTCGAGGCCGTAAGCAAGGCCGCCCGGTTCCGTCCCACCGTCGTCCTGATGGATATCCGGATGCCTCAGCTGGACGGGCTCCAAGCGACCCGACGCATCCTCGCGGCCGACAACGCGGCGCGGATTCTGATTCTCACGACATTCGACCTCGACGAATACGTGTTCGAAGCGTTACGGGCCGGCGCGAGCGGCTTCGTGCTCAAGGACGACTCTCCCGAACAACTGATTGCCGCGATCCGCACGGTCGCCGGTGGGGACGCGCTTCTCTCCCCGACAATCACCAAACGCGTGATCCAAAAGTTCGCACGCATGTCACGTCCGGCTCCTCCCAAGCAACTCGACGAGCTCAGTGATCGCGAACGAGACGTCTTTCGCTTGATGGCTCGCGGCCTGTCGAACGCGGAGATCGGGAACGAGCTCTACATCAGCGAGACCACCGTCAAGACGCACGTCACGCATATCCTTCAGAAGCTCGACCTCCGCGACCGCGTACAAGCGGTCGTGCTCGCGTACCAGACCGGGGTCTTCGAGTAGAACCACGTGCAGGCGAACAGTCAAGACGAAGAGCACAATCGGATGCGGGCTCGCTGGCGCCGTCGCCCCGGCAGACACGCCTGTGGCGCTACGCAAAGCAGGCGAAGAAGCCTTCGGAGATGATGAAGCCGAGGCGGCGGTCGTACGAATCCTCAGTGCTTCGCTGGTTCAAAGGAGTGAGCGTTCTGACGCCATCCGTTTCACATCCTGCAAGCCGCTACAGCGCGGCTCGTGAGGGCTCGGCCTGTCGGTGCGGCCGTGTGCCCCGCGTGTGCCCCCGCAGCATCACGACCATGATCAGGATGCACACAATGCACCGAGGGTCGGCCGGAACGCGCGCAGCCTCCCGCTCTGCGCAACCTTCGCAACGAGAAGGTCAGGGGTTCGAGTCCCCTTAGCTCCACTCAGTCCAAAGTCGCTTCGACTAGGTCATTTGCTCTCGGACAGGCGAGCACGATTGCTCCCGCGTCTCTCACATGTCCCCCCGGCGCTGCCGTCGCTATGCTTCTCGCCCCGTCCGCCGCGTCTGAGAAGGTCAGCTGCCATCTGCACCTTCGCGCCCATAGGGTGATATCGGCCCCGGGCGCCGGTGTCCGATCGTATGGCCTAGACATGATGAGTTGGGAAGGTCTGTGGCGAGATGTCTGAGAACACGTCCGCGCGCGTGCGCGGTGCGGTGTTCGCCTGCCCTGTGTGCGGTGAGCCGTTGCTCCGCGCGGAACGGACATTTCGCTGCGATCGCGCACACGAGTTCGACGTAGCTCGCGAAGGGTATGTCAACCTCCTCGCACCGCAGCATCGACGTTCGAAGGATCCGGGCTACAGCAGGGACATGATCGCGGGCCGGCGAGACTTCTTTGACGCGGGCCACTACCGGCCCCTCGCCGACGACGTGGCCGGGCTCGTGGCCGGATACCTCCCGCCCGCCGAGACCCTTCGCCTGGTCCTCGATGCTGGTTGTGGAGAAGGCTACTACCTTCGCCGGCTGCGCCCACGGTTGAACACCGACGGCCCAATGGATAGCACGGTCCTCTGCGGGCTGGACATCTCGAAACACGCTATTCGGGTCGCCGCGAAACGGGACCCAAAGGGCCTGTACGCGGTGGCCGGCACCTACCACATGCCTGTGCTGCCCGACCGGGTCGACGTTCTTCTCACCCACTTCTCACCGGTGTCTGCCGTCGACTTCCGGCGAGTCTTACGACCGAACGGGGTTGTGCTGATCGGCGGTCCAGGAGAGGACCACCTGTTCAGCCTCAAACAGCTGCTTTACGAGACTCCAGCTGCGCACGAGCCCGCGGACACCCTTGCGGGTGAAGCTGGATTCGAGCTCGCCGCCACTCATCGCATCAGTCACAAGCTGTCCCTGCGCGGTCCCGGCCAGGTCGCCAACCTCCTGCGCATGACCCCCTACTACTGGTCCGTGGATGCAGCGAAGCAAGCCTTGCTTGCAGAACTTGACGCGCTGGACACCGAGATCGACGTCGTGGTGCATGCCTACCGACGCACGACAACCGCTGTGGACCCTGAGTCATAGCGAAGTGATCGGCGTCTTAGTCGACGTTCCAATCGACGTGCAGGACGGCATTGGCCCTTACACCCGCTGCCTGATCGCCGCGCTCCGGGCCTACGCGCCTGACGATGTGAAGATCGACGTTCTGCTGCCGACCGGTACACCCCGTACAGCCGGGCCGAGGGCGCCGAACTGGTGAACGCCGCCCGGCTATACAGCGTGGACGTCGTCCACGCCCTCGACTACCGAATTCCGCTCGATAACTGCCTTACGGTGGTCACCACCATCCACGACGTGCTTCGTCTCGCCGATCCTGAACACTGCTACGACGACGACAGCTTTGCGCGACGGTTCGGGATCGAGAGTCTGAAGGAACTGACACTCGCGACTGGGAGAACTGCGCAACATCACTTCCCTGCCTGGGTGACCCCCATGCGATGAAGAGCCTGCACCAGTAGTCGGGTTGGCGAGGCCGAGATGTACCTCGATTGGCTGGATCGGTTTCCGTGACGACGATCTTGGAACCGAGATCATCCGTCTGCGGGCCGCCGCCACCTCCGCCAGCCGAGTCAGCCGACTTCCGCAACGGGCAGCGACCATCGGCTCATGCAACTGACCGAGCGACCAGGCCGACAGCGAAGCGGCGTCGGTGTTCGGACAAGGGAGGGGGTCGGCCAAGATACGACGGAAACCGGCAACCAGTGATCTTGAGTTGAACTTGCCGCAGGTGAGCTGCTGGGGCGGATCGGCGTCGGCTGCCCCAGCAGGGACAGCGATGCGCAAACGCAGCCGGAGGCCCGATCTTGTGTCACCGTTCGCAGTGGACTTCTTCGCGTACCCGCTCAGATCGGTCAACGGCGCACCCGATAGCGCAGGTGAAGCACCCGGTTGCCCTGAATCACCACGTCAGGATCCTCCAACAGGTGCTGCGCGTGGACCGACCCGAAGTAGCGCTTGCCGGACCCGAACACGACGGGTACGACGTCCATGCGCACCTCGTCGATCAGGCCCGCGGCAAGCACCTGGCCACCGACGTCGCCAGCGGCGACCTCGACGATGCGGTCACCCGCAAGCTCCTGCGCCTTGGCCACGGCTGCCTCGACGCCGTCGACGAAGTGAAACGGCGCCTCGGGGTCCCAGCCCTCGGGCTCCGGCCGGTGCGTCACGACGACCACGTGGTCGATCCCGCTCGGAGGCTTCCCGTCCCAGCCGTCCGTCATGTCGAAGACGTGGCGGCCGACGAGTGTCGCCCCGATCTGGTCCCAGTACGGCCGGGTGTAGTCGTAGGACGTCTGCGACACCTTCACCTCGCCGCTCTCGTCCAACGGGACGTCACCGCTGGACAACCAGTCGAACAGCGGTCCGGGCTGGTCATTCTCGTCCGCGACGAAGCCGTCCACCGACACCGAGCTGTACATGACCACCTTGCCCACGGGGCTCTCCTCTGCTTTGGGGTGCCCCCAAATTAGCGTGTCGTGAGCTGTCGCTCTTGTAAGAAATCAATCGGCCGGCAGCGGCCAGCCGTCCAGCGCGTGGCCGGGATGTTCGCGCAGGAACCGCCGCCGGACTTCGACGTACCGGGTCGGCGTGAGCCCGGTGAACGCCCGGAACTCGTGGCCGAAGTGGGCCTGGTCGAAGTAGCCTGCGCCACCGGCGAGGTCGCCCCAGTCGATCGGTCCGGCGGGGTTGATCGCGAACACGGTGGCGGTGAAGCGGTAGGTGCGGGCCAGCCGCTTCGGCGTGACGCCGATGAGCTCCTTGAACCGCTGTGCCAGATGAGTGCTGCTGACACCGGCTGCCACGCTCAGGTCGCCGATCGCCACCGCCCCGCTGGTCGCCGCGATGACGCTGCTCGTATGGCGGACCAGCCCCAGGCCGGCGGTCTCGCACAGCCGTCGCATTAGCTCCTCCTCGAGCAGCGTCAGCATCTCGTGCGGTCCGTCCGCCGTGGCCAGCCGGTCTCGCAGCTCAGCAATGGCGGGCCGGCCCCAAACCTGCTCTACCGTCACCGGCCGGTCACACAGCTCGGCTGCGGGCATCGGCAGGAACGGCGCCAGCCCCCACGGCTTGAAGTGCACGCCGACGGACATGGTCCGGAGTGGGTAGCCGAACTCCAACGCGCGGGTGGGCATGGTGACCACGCAGCCGTCGGCGTACTCGGCCGTCTCGATGTCGGTGCCGGCGCGGATGCGGAACGGCGCCCCGAGGTTGACGATGAGCAACGCCGCCGGCATCGGCGGCAGCGTCAGCCGGGCGTACGGCGCCGCACCCTCCAGGTAGTAAAGGTCGTCGATCAGGTATGCCCCTGGCGACGACCACACCCGGTGACCGGCGCGACTACCACCACAAGGAACACGCGACAGTTGATTCCGCGAGGTCATCAGGCCCGACCCCCCAGGGAGGATCACGGGATGGAGCCACTGGCAGGCGGAGTTGACAACGTCGGCGCGGTCATCCGCGTCGATGACACGGTGCGCCGACCCGGCGGCCCGGCCGCGCCCCAAGTCCGCCTGTTCCTCCAACACCTTCAGGCGGTCGGTTTCACCGCCGCGCCGCGATTTCACGGCCTGGACGAACACGGCCGCGAAATACTGGACTATCTCGACGGAGATGTCGCGATCCCACCGTTTCCTGACTGGGCGGCCGACGAGGACTTGCTGGTCAGCGTCGCGCTCCTGCAATCCGAGCTGCATCGCGCTGCTGTCGGTTTCCAACTGCCCGAAGGGATGCGCTGGCCTGCTCGTCAGCTGACGCAGCTTCCCGCTGGCGCGCAGGGCGATCTGGTTTGCCACACCGACCTGTGTCTGGAAAACGTCGTCGTTCGTGATGGCCGTGTCGCGGCGTTCATCGACTTCGATCTGGCGAGGCCAGCCAGCCCGCTGTTCGACATCGCCGTCGCAGCCCGCCACTGGATTCCGCTGCGCGACCCGGTTGACATCGCCGACGCCCGCGCCACGACCGACCTCATTGGCCGCTTCCGGCTGTTCGCCGATACGCATCACCTCGACGCCACGCAACGCGACCAGGTGATCGGCATGCTGCTTGTCTTCCTGGACCACGCATTGCACAGCACCCGGCGTCGCGCCGAGTCCGGCCATCCCGGGTTCGCGAAGATGTGGGCAGATGGCTACGAACGAATGAACCGCCGATCAAAAACCTGGCTGATCGACCACGCCCGCGACTTGGTCGACTCTGACGGCGGTCGACCATGGTGATCTGCGACACGCTCGAGGAGCTTGGTCAGATCCTTTTCCAAACCAGAGCCGCCGGACGAGGACGCGATCGCCAAGATGTTCGAGCGCTATGGCACCGCCGTCATCGGTCCACCGCTAGCATCGCCGAGCTAACCGGAGGATCTGGGTGCCTGTCTCCGGGCATGGGCCGGAACTACCCCCAGGGCTACCACGACGGAGCCGGCGGACTGCGGCTGCCCGCGCGGGACCTAGCCAAATTCGGCTATTTGTACCTTAACGGCGGCCGATGGGACGGCAACCAGCTGATCCCGGCCGCATACGTGGCCGCCGCCACCTCGCCAAAGGGCTCCTCACCCAACCTCGACAACGGGTATGGCTGGCTCTGGTGGGTCGACACCGACGCTGAGCACCGCAGCTTCTCCGCGCGCGGCCGCGGCGGCCAGTTGTCTACGTCGTCCCCGACCTGGACTTGGTAACCGTCGTCACCAGCGACCCCGAGAAGGAAGGCCTCGACCCCGAAATCCTGATCACGCAGACCATAATCCCGGCCGTCACTAATTGACTCTTGTCGCCTAGCCGCTGTCATCAGCCGGCAACGGAATAGAACCGGACTCTCCGCAGCCTCTGGCCCACCGACCGCAGCCCGTTGCCCCGCCTGGTCGACAGCTTTGATGCGTCCACTGGGCTGGCCCAGATCGGCTACACCGGGTCGGCCAACCGGCGCGTCATCGAGTGGACCCGATGCCGTGGAGGGCCATCCTGATCAGAAGCTCCACTCCCCGAAGATGCGCGCGAGTTTCAGAGTTCTCCCAACAGCCAGGCCATGCTGCGCTGGACGAACCTGACGTGGCCCGTGCTGTCGTAGGACCGCGGATCGTGGCCGAGCGCGTCGTAGACGACTCGTCCGCCGAGGTGGTGGTGGGCCCAAAGGATGGGGTGCCGTCGGCCGTCATAGACATGCTCGCCAAGCACGACCACATCCGGCTCCAGCTCAAGGTAGCTGTAACGCTCGTCGAGGACGTCGAAGTCGGTCAGGTCAGTCAGGATCGGGTGCGGTGCGCGAGTCAGGTACACGTGGCCCATGTCCTGAGGCGGATGCATCGACGTACCGCGGACCCAGCGGCCGCCGAGCACGGCCGGCCAGGCCGGCATGGTCGTGAGGGAGGTCGAGCTGACATGGACGCCCAGCAGTCCGCCACCGCTGGTGAGGTGGGCGGTCAGCCCGACGGTCACCGGCTCGAGGGCCTCGGCGGACCGATCGGGACGCGGGCAGCCGATGTTGACGACGGCGAGATCCACGCCGCTGAGGTCGGCCAGCGCGGACTCGACCTCCTCGCTGACCGAGACGGAGTGGCCGCTGGCGGCGACGATGTCCGCGAGCCGAGCTGAGGTCTGGGCGAAGTCGTGCCACGGATCGCCGTACGCGGCAGCGCCGCTCACGACAAGGACGTCCGCCATCACGGCGCCGATTCCGGGACTGGATGGAGGCCCGGCACGATCGGGTTGGTGATCATCCGTACTGCCTCTTATCTGGTGCTAGTTACATCTTTCTTATTGCGTTCGAATGCAAGCCTGACGTACGGCACCGCTCGTCATCGACGGCGATGGTGCAGATCTCGCGTCCGCCCGACTGGTCACCCACGTGCCGCGCCTTGCAGCGCGGCGACGTCGCTTGCTCAGGCGGTGACGAGCAGGCCGGTGACGTACATGACGGCCACGCCTGCGGCCAGCCCGCCTATCACGGTGGGGTCGAGCAGACGGCCGGTGTGATCGCGAAGCGTCGGCGAGATCTGGGTGATGACCTGGATGATCGCGCCAACGCCGACGCCGAGCAGCACGGCGGACAGTGCGGCGTTGTCGACGGCAGCGCCGATGACTGCGCCGAGGATCGCGGGCGCTCCGGCCACGGCGCCGAGGCCGATCAGGGACATTATTGGAGGGCGTTGGTCGGTGAGAGGGGCGACAATGGCCAGCCCTTCCGTCGTGTTGTGCAGGGCGAAGCCGACGACGAGCGTCGCACCGACAGCCAGCGCGCCCACGGCGTAGGCAGACCCGATGGCCAGTCCTTCACCGAGGTTGTGCAGGCCGATACCGATAGCGATCATCAGGGCCAGTCGCCGCCCGTTGACGGCTGCCTCTTGACTTCGCTTGTGGCGGTCGAGCAAGCGATCGATCGCGGTCAGGACTAGGAACGCGAAAGCGGCTCCGAGCAATACGAGCCAAGGCCCGCCGAACGCGACGCCAGAGCGCTCGGCGAGGGCGAATCCTTCGAGCGCGGCGTCGACGGCGAGGAACCCGAGCAGGCCGACGGTAAAGGCGAGCAACATCCTGACCACGCCCCGGCTGGCACGCCGGAGGACAGGCAGGACGAGCATGCCCAGCGCGACCGGGATGATGCCGATATAGGTTCCGAGTAGCGCCATCAACCCGACCAGACCGGCACTTAGCTCCGGCGTGGCCACGGCGGCCGGGATGGTGTGTTCGATGACCAGCCCCGTCGAGGTGAGCATTGAGACGGTGTAGGGCTGCCCGGAGATCCACGGGAAACGAAGCTGCAGGGTATCGGATTCGAGTCGGGCGATCGGCTTCGCGCTCCCAGTGAAGTCGACGTAGGTGTCGTTGACGAAAACCTGCGCAATTTGTACGGGGTCAGGCCCGGCGTTGCGGACGGTGATCTCGATGGAGCCAGGAGCCAATGTCGTTCGCTCGACCGATAGCTCCTCGATCGGCGGTCCAGAGCGATCCGGGAGCAAGGCGCCACCGAAGGCGGCGAAGGCCGCGAGTACTACCGCGATGGCAGCGAGCACGGTCAGTACCAGCGACCACACCGGTACGCGGCCGGCGATGGCTGGTCGGTCGACGGCGGTCACGGCACGCCGTCCTCGACGACATCGAAGAACCCCATCCATCCGAGATCGGCGAACTCCGTCTTGTGGGCGTGGAACATGTACTGCCCCGGGTTGGGGAACCGCAGCTCGCAGATGCCCCGCTGCCCCTGGCCTTGGACGACGGTGTCGGTGAATTCCGTCGGCTCTAGGCGGGTGCCGGTCGGATAGTAGTCGAAGAAGTTGCCGTGCAGGTGGAAGCTGTTGATCGGGTCGTATTCGAGGATGTTGACCAGATAAATGCGCACCGGCTCGCCGCGACGAACCCGAATCGGGTCGTTCATGTAGACGAATGGGATGCCGTTGACTGCGTACAGCTGATTGCCCTGCCCATCGAAGGTGGTGTTGTAGCCGTGTTGCACCAGCACCAATTCGTCAGCCGGCGGGCGCCCGGCCTTCGGATCGACGATGAACGTGCCGTACATGCCGCGGGCGATGTGCTCAGCCAAGGGCCCCACGTGGCAGTGGTAGAGATGCAGTCCGAAGGGTTCGGCGTCGAAGGTGTATGTGAACTCCTCGCCGGGGGAGATGATCCCGCGGCCGAGCATCGGCACGCCGTCCATCTCGGCGGTATGGATGCCGTGGAAATGCATAGTGTGCTGGTGCTCGGAGCGGTTAATGAACCGCACCCGCAGCAGATCGCCCTCAGTGCATCGCAGCGTCGGTCCGGGGATCCGGCCGTTGAATGTCCACGCCTGGAACCGAACGCCCGGCGCGACCTCGATCTCCCGATCCTCTGCGATGACCTCCCACTCACGGACCGTCCGCCCGTCGGCTCCGATCGAGGTCTGGCCGTAGTCGAAGTCGCGCAGCAGTATTCGGGGGTCGAAACCGTTGGCGGCGTGGTCGACGCGCCCGCCCGAGCGGAAGGTTGCGCCGTGCACCCCGCTCATCGGCCCATGGCCGCCCGACGGCTCGACCGCGCCTGGCGAGTGCTCGCCGTGGTCCTGCGCTGTACAGGCACCAAGCAGTGGCGCGGCAAGTATTGTGCCGCCCGCGGCAGCCAGGAACCCGCGTCGCGAGCTCATGCCGGCATGCCGAACACGATTTCGGTGAGCTCGGATCCCATCGCATGCCGTCGGCCATCGACCTTCACCCACAGCGGCCCGCCGAATGGAGCCCGCTCGACCACATCCACCACGACTCCAGGGCGAATCCCGAGCTCGCCGAGGTAGCGCAACGCCTCGCGATCCCGGTCCCGGACTCGCTCCACGCGGAACGTCTCACCGAGCGCTGCCTGGGACAGTGGAGTGGTCCAGCGTTCCACATGCGCGCCGTCCGAGGACGGGATCGGATCACCATGCGGATCGTGGGTCGGATGGCCCAGGAACGCGTCAATGCGCTCGAGCAGACGATCGCTGACGGCGTGTTCCAGTACCTCAGCCTCGGCGTGCACGTCCTCCCAGGGGACATCGAGCGCTTTTACCAGGAATTCCTCGATCAACCGGTGCCGTCGTACGACGGCCAATGCGTGCGCCATCCCATGCTCAGTCAGCGCCACGCGATGTGTCCCCTGACGGGTCACCAGATCGTCCGGGGCGAGGCGCTTCAGCATCGCCGACACTGTGGGAGCCGCCACGCCAAGACGTTCGGCGAGAGTAGACGTCGTTGCCCCACCGCTCCTGGTGGCCAGTTCGAAGATCGCTTTGAGATAGTCCTCGACGGTCTCGGTGTGCACCACCGAGCAGCACGGGTGATTCCCACGCCACCGCGATGCAACCAACATGAGTGCAAATGTAAGAGCGGTCTTCTCTCAATGGTGAGAGTCATCTCATCATGAGACAGAATCGCTGTGAAGGCGGGCAGTTGCAACGTGAGCCGCTGACGTGGTCGTAGGTGCCGCTCTGATCCTCGGCTTATTGCGCGGAGGTGACGATCCCGAACTCGTGGATCTTGCGGTAGATCGTGGCCCGGGACATGCCCAGCGCCTTCGCGGCCTTCGCCTTGTTGCCGTGGGCGTCCAGCAGGCTCTGCGTGATGGCGTCGCGCTCGATCGACTCCAGTGGGCTGAGGAGCCGGCGGCTGAGGGCCCCGGTCTCGGGGGGTAGGTCCTGCGGCCGGATCATTCCGGTGCGGCGGCGCCGCACGACTTGGCGCATGGTCTGGAAAACCTGCTCGACGTTGCCGGGCCAGTTGGAGCGCATCAACATCTGCAGTACTTCCGGCGAGAAGGTCAGCTGGCCCTGGTAGCCGAGCCGCGCGACGAAGAAGGGCGCGAGTTGCTGGACGTCCTCGATATGGTGACGCAGCGGTGGGACGTCCACCGTGCTCGGGAAAAGTCGCAGCAGGCGAGCCAGATCCCTGCTCTGCGCGCCGGGGCCGAGCGTGACGGCGACCCAGACGGCGCGCTTACCGTCGACATTTGTGGGCTTCTGCAGGGCGGCTGTCAGGGAGCGTAGCTGCACACCATCGAGTTGGTCGGGGTGCCGGATGACCACGCTGCTGCCGTGCTCGTCGCCGTTCTCATCCACGAGAGCCCGGCGAGCGGATGCCAGCCAACGTCGATCGGTCGCGTCTGCCGCGTCTAGCACCGTGAACCGCTCGCCGGGGTTTCGGCGCTGGTGCACTGCACGCAGGATGGCCAGCTTGCCAACCCCGGGCTCGCCAGCGAGGGCCACCCACTCACCAGCGCGGTAGGCGTTCTCCACTGCGTCGCAGGCCCGACGCCACAGCGCGCCGGATCCGATCAGACCCGGGAGGAGCATCTTCGCCGCCGTACCGCCGTCCCGGCTCTTCGGTGTGCTGAGCTGGGCCACCTTTGCGTGGATGACGCCCCCGGCCAGCAGCGGCGCGCCCAGTGACCGGGTGTACATTCGAAGCCTGGTTCCGGTCGGAAGATCGACCAAAACTGAGCTGCGGCGCCCGGCGAGCGCTTCGGTGGCCTGTTGGAGCAGAGCAGCCTGGTCGGCTGGGGCGAGCACCGTCCGTGCGTAGTCGTTCATCATCACGACTTCGTTGTTCAGCGCGATGACGATGCCGGGGACACGACGACAGACGCGCAGGTATTCCTGGAGCAGCTCGATCTCCTGGGCCGCGGCGTCGGCAAGTAGCGCCTGTCGGATCTGAACCGGCGGTGCTCTTGGCGAGTGTCATCAACAGAGGACCGGCGTCGGAACGCCAGCAGGTCAAATCCACTGCGCCGACAGTCTTGCCCGAGATCGGGTGCTGGATCGGTACGCCAGCGCACGCCAAGTCCTCGAGATCCTCCGCATAGTGCTCGTGACCGAACACGTGCATCGGCTGCCCGCCCTCGAGAGCCGTGCCGATCCCGTTGGTGCCCACGAACTCCTCTGCATAGCTGAAGCCGGGAGCGAGCTGCACCGTGTCGAGATGGCGCGCCAGGTTGGGGTCCCCTGTGAGCCGGGAAAGGACGAGCCCAGCCTGGTCGGTGAGCACGATGCTGATCGGCTGTCCGGCCAACTGCTCGTTCAGCTGCCGCAGCACCGGTTCGGCGCTGCGGCTCAGTGGGGTCTCAAGGTTCGGGTCGCGGATCGTACGGCATCTTGATGCGGTCCGCAGCGACGTTGCTCTCACGGGATCGCCGCCACGAGGCGAGGATGGGGTCGCGCACTCGACCCGGCCCGACCGGCTCGGCGGTGAGAAAGCGCACTCGGGCGTCGGCGAGTCCGTCGCCGTCCGTCTGGATGGGTTTGCCTGACGATGCGGGCGGCATGGCATCCCCTGTCTCTCCGATGCCTGTCTCCATGGGCTACGTGGCGTGCGAAATCTGGCATTACGTCGCCTTATCAACATAGTCTCCGACCGTTCAAGTTCACGACTGTCGCAAATTGAGACATCCTTCGTCGGTCGGATCTGGTCGCGTAGGAAGTGTCTCGCTTCACCGCCGAGGCGAGCCCAATCAGGCCGAAACGACGTCCGGAATGCGGGGACATGCCGGGACGTACAAGGAGGTACCCGATGGACGAACCGGGCTCGCCTGACGCCGAGACGTACAACCCGTGGAGCGTCGTCAACCTGGTCTTCCACCATCTGGCCGACCAGGGATTGCACCCCGTTCTGGGCGCTACGGGTGACCCGGGACCGCCGGCGGCGGCGCTGCTGGTCGCGCTCGGCATCGAGCCGGCGGCGGAGGGCAACCGGCAGGTCATGCGGGACGTGCGGGAACACCTGGCCACGATCCGGACCGCTGTGCTGGGCGATGACGACTGATCGGCTGCGGCGGCGTTTCGCAACTGCTTTGCGTGTCTCATGTTGAGACCTCTTGACCCACCAAGAAGCGGTGTTATTGAGAAAGGTATGTCGAGCGGAAGGAGTGCTGATGAGTCGCCAAAGCGTGGCCAAAGCGCATGAGAAGATACAGGAACTCGCCTGGGAGCCGCTCTACCACGAGCCTGTATCGCAGTATGGAACTGATTACACATTCCAGAAGGCCAAGAAGAAGGACCCGCTCAAGCAGGTTCTCCGGTCCTATTTCCCGATGCAGGAGGAGAAAGACCACCGGGTCTATGGAGCGTCCGACGGAGCGATCCGCGGAAACATGTTCCGGCAGGTGCAGGAACGATGGCTCGAGTGGCAGAAGCTGTTCCTGAGCATCATCCCGCTGCCGGAGATCTCGGCGGCTCGAGCTATGCCGCTGTTGTTCCGCACGGTGCCCAATCCGGAGCTGCATAACGGCCAGGCGATCCAGATGATCGACGAGGTCCGGCACTCGACGATTCAGCAGAACCTCAAGCGCCTGTACATGAACAACTACATTGACCCGGCCGGTTTCAATAACAGTCTGCGGAACTTCCAAAACGACTACTGCGGGACGATCGGGCGGCAGTTCGCCGAAGGGTTCATCACCGGTGACGCGATCACCGCGGCCAGCATCTATCTGACCATCGTGGCCGAGACGGCGTTCACCAACACGCTGTTCGTGGCAATGCCCGCCGAGGCCGCGGCTAATGGCGACTACCTGCTACCGACCGTGTTCCACTCCGTCCAGTCCGATGAGTCGCGGCATATCAGCAACGGCTACGCGACGTTGCTGATGGCTTTGTCCGACGAGGGCAACCATCAGCTGCTGGAGCGCGACTTGAGGTACGCGTGGTGGAACAACCACCGTGTGGTCGACGCCGCCATCGGAACGTTCATCGAGTACGGCACCAAGGACCGTCGCAAGGACCGCGAGAGCTACGCCGAGATGTGGCGGCGGTGGATCTACGACGACTACTACCGCAGCTATCTGGTTCCGCTGGAGAAGTACGGCCTGGTGATCCCACACGACCTCATCGAGGAGGCCTGGAACCAGATCTGGAACAAGGGCTACGTACACGAGGTGGCGCAGTTCTTCTGCACTGGGTGGCTGGCCAACTACTGGCGTATGGACCCGATGACAGACGAGGACTTCGAGTGGTTCGAGTACAAGTACCCCGGCTGGTACGACAAGTACGGCAAGTGGTGGGAGAACTACTCACGGCTCTCCATTCCCAATGGGCACAACCCGATCGTGTTCGAGGACGTCGACTACGAGTACCCGCATCGCTGCTGGGTCTGCATGGTGCCGTGCCTGGTCCGTGAAGACATGGTCATGGCCGAGGTGGACGGGCAGATGCGCACGTACTGCCACGAGGCCTGCCGGTGGACCGACGTCGAGGCGTTCCGGCCAACCTTCCAAGGCCGGGAAACCCCGAACATGGGTCAGCTGATCGGCAAGCGCGAGTGGGAAACCCTCTATCACGGCTGGAACTGGGCCGACGTGATATCGGACATGGGCTATGTCCGTGACGACGGCAAGACGATGGTCGCGCAGCCGCACCTGAACCTTGACCCCAAGAAGATGTGGACGCTGGACCACCTGCGCCGTTGCCCGCCGCTGCAGAGCCCCAACGTGCTGCTCAACGAGATGACCAAAGAAGAGCAGCAGGCGTTCCACGCCAACTACATCCGCGGCGGCCCTGCCGGCCGATTCGCTCCTACGGAGGCCTGAGCAGCACTCGACTATCACCGGCGTCAAACGGCAAGGAGGGGCCTGAACGTGCCCCTCCTAAGCCCCCATGCGCGCAACATTAGGGAGCTTATGAGCGACAAGCACGTGGTGCGGTTCGAGCCGGTCGGCATCGACATCGAGGTCGGCGAGGACCAAACAATCCTGCGGGCCGCCGCTGAGCAGGGAATCATGCTCATGCACGGTTGCAAGGAAGGCCAGTGCGCCTCGTGCAAGTCGTTCGTGCTCGACGGCGATGACATCGAGCTGGACAGGTATTCCACGTTCGCCCTACCCGACTACGAGAGGGACGAGGGGTACACCCTGCTTTGCCGGACGCACGTCTACGAGGACGTGACGATCGAGCTCCTCAACTACGACGAGGAGATGATCCGGTCCGGGCTGCCGATCCAGCGGGCAGAGACGACGGTCGTGTCCATCGATCCTGTGACGGCTGACATGCGGCACCTCGTGCTCGAGCTTGTGGAGCCCCGGGAGATCAAGTTCTTCCCCGGGCAGTACATCGACATCACCGTGCCCGGCACCGACGAGACAAGGTCGTTCTCGATGGCCAACACGTCCTGCAGGGACGACGGCCGCCTCGAGTTCGTGATCAGGGTCTATCCGGACGGGCTGTTCTCGCACTTTCTTGACACCGGGCTGGCCATCGGCGACCGCCTCGACATCACCGGCCCGTTCGGTGTCTTCACCCTCCGCGAGGGCCGCGACAGCGACCTGATCTTCATCGGCGGCGGCGCCGGCATGGCGCCGATCCTGTGCCTGCTGCGTTCGCTAGCCGAGCGTGGCCTCAGCCGTAAAGCCACCTACTACTACGGGGCGCGGCGCCGCCAGGACCTGTGCTTCGAGAAGGAACTGCGAGCCCTCGAGGAGACGCTGCCGGGTTTCCGCTACGTGCCGGCGTTGTCGGAGTCGACCGACGGGGACGGCTGGGAGGGCGAGGTCGGCTTCATCACCGACGTCGTGCGGCGGCAAGTGGGCAGGCTCGCCGACGTCGACGCGTACGTGTGTGGCCCACCACCGATGGTCGAGGCGGCCATCGACGTGCTCACCGATCTGGGGGCACCGGAGAAACGCATCTACTACGACAAGTTCACCACGACTGGTGAAACCGATTCCGCTCCAGCAATAGGAAGGGCGTCCTAATGACGACGACAACCACCCAACGCGACCTGCCGAAGCCCGAATTCACCGACGCGGAGGCCGGGGCACGCGAGTTCCCCGACTCGAACGCTCGACGGTTCAACTACTACACGCCGCAGAAACGCAAGCAGTCCCATTACGAGGACGTCACGGTCGAGGTGCAGCCCGATCCTCGGCACTACCTGAGCCAGGGCTGGCTGTACGGCTTCTCCGACGGTCGCGGCGGCTACCCGCTTGACTGGACCGCCCTGAAGGCATGGGGAAGCGACCGGCCAGAGCCCGAACGTTTCCCGGGGTCTGGCGGCTCGGGCTATGACTGGCCGGCCCTCGGCTGGCATGAGTTCCGTGACCCGAACGAGGAGTGGGAGCTCACGCTCTACCGCTACAACGCCAACGTGGTCCGGCAGATCAACGCGAACATCGACACCGCCCGCGAGACCAAGGCGTTCGAGCAGTGGAACCGCAACTGGGTGACCTTCGTGGAGCGCAACATCGGCGCTTGGATGCACGTCGAGCACGGCCTCGGGCTGTACCTGTTCGCGAACGCCAACCGCCGTGCACCGACGAACATGCACAACAACGCCATCTCGGTCAACAGCATGCACCGGATCCGGACCGCTCAGGACCTGGCGCTGTACAACCTGACGCTCAGCGAGGAGATCGAGAGCTTCGACGGCGCGGCGCACATCGAGACCTGGAACAGTGACCCGGCCTGGCAGGGCGTCCGCGAGATCGCCGAGCAGCTCACCGGCCATCGACGACTGGTGCGAGGCGATCTTCGCCGCGAACGTGGTCTTCGAACCGCTCGTCGGTGAGCTGTTCCGGAGCCACCTCGTGCAGCACGCGGCACCGGGCAACGGTGACTTCACAACGCCTACGATTGTCGGTGCCGGCGAGTACGACTTCGCCCAGCGCGACCTGCGCTACACGATCGCGATGTTCGATCTGTTGACCAACGACCGGGAGTTTGCCGACCACAACAAGGCAATCATGGACGGGTGGCTCACGGTGTGGGTGCCGCGGGCAATCTCCGCATCCCGCACCCTCCAGCCGCTGTGGTCCCAGCCGGACTTCAAGCCGCCTCGTTTCGAGGACGGCCTGGATCGGGCCAAGTCCCGGTTCAGCGGCATTCTGACCCAACTCAGCCTGGCGGAACCGAAGGAGCTGACCCAGTGAGCGTCGATCTCAAAGCCCCCGTCGAAAGCAAGTACAAGTCCGACAACACCGCGTCCAACATGTGCGGCTTCACCCTGATGAACAACCAGGTCGGGGCCGTCGTCGCCGAGGTCATGGCGACAAAGGACAACGTGAAGGTGATGCCCCTGCCGTCGATGATCCGCGTGGACGCGGTCGGACGCATGGACGTCGTCTACGACGAAATCTCGGAGGCGCTCGGTGAGGAGCCGGGCTTCTTCGACGCCGCCGAGTTCGAGGAGAACATGTCGACCCACTATGGCCGCATGATCCACGAGGACGACCGGACGATCATGTTCGCCAATCCCGAGGACGCGGCGGACCTTCTCGGATTCGACCTGACGTCGAGGACCTCCAACTAGGGCAAACACGATCGGACGGAGCCGAGCACACCGAGGACAGGAGCAAGCGTATGTACCAGAAGGACGGCGAGAAGTACTTCGTGGTCGACACCCACATGCACTACTGGGACGCCAGGCCCGAGACCTGGGTGGCCGGACACGAGCAGTACGCGAAGGGCTGGATCGAGTGCTTCCACGCATACATGGGCCTCGCGCCCCCGGAGACGCACTGGCCGCTCGAGAAGTTCTACAAGATCGATGAAGACACCTTGATGAGGGACGTCTTCGAGGACGGCTACGTCGACGTGGCGATCTTCCAGCCCACGGACCTGCTGGAGTGGTACAAGGAGGGCTTCAACACGACCGAGCAGGACGCGATCCTGTTCGAGAAGTACCCTGGCAAGTTCATCCTCAACACCCGGTGGGACCCGCGTGACGGCGAGGACGGACTGAAGACCCTGCGACACAACGTCGAGCGGTGGGGCTGCAAGGGTGTCAAGCTCTACACCGCCGAGTGGCGACAGGGCTCCCGGGGGTGGAAGCTCAGCGACCCGGAGGCGTACAAATACCTGGAGGCCTGCCAGGAGCTGGGCATCAAGAACATCCATGCCCATAAGGGCCCGACGATCTGGCCGCTGGACAAGGACGCCTTCGACATGACGGACGTCGACCACGCGGCGACCGACTTCCCGGGGTTGAACTTCATCGTCGAGCACTCCGGGATCCCGCGCATCGACGACTTCTGCTACATGGCGACGCAGGAGCCGAACGTGTACGCGGGTCTGTCCGTGGTGCTCGGCGCCCTGATGCACGCCCGGCCGCGGTTCTTCGCCCGGTGCATGGGTGAGCTGCTGTTCTGGGTCGGCGAGGACAAGATGACCTTCGGCAGCGACTACAGCATTTGGGAGCCCAAGTGGCAGGTGGAGCAGTTCGTGGACTGGGACTACCCCGGTGACGAGTTCTCCGACTATCCACGCGTCACGACCGCGACCAGGAAGAAGATCCTCGGACTGAACGCCGCGAAGCTGTACGACATCGACGTGCCGGTGGAGTTCCAGCTGCCCGGCCCTGGGGCTCCCGGCGTCCTGGGCGCAACTGGGGTGGACGAACGCTCCGGGGCTAAGGTGTGATCCACGAAAGAGAGGTACTCGAGGCCTTAGGTACGGTGCGCGACCCCGAACTGGACGAGCCGGTGACCTCGCTGGGTTTCGTCACGTCGTGCACCGTATCCGCGGACGGGGTGGCAGACGTCCGGCTGCGACTCCCTACCTTTTTTTGCGCACCCAATTTCGCCTGGCTAATGGTCGCCGACGCCTACGATGCGGTGAGCGCAGTGCCGGGCGTTCGGCAGACCCAGATCGAGCTTGAGGATCACTTCGCCTCCGCTGAGATCAACCGCGGGGTGGCCGCTCGGGCCGGATTCGTCCAGTCCTTCGACGGCCTGGCCGAGACGGAGCTGGACGAGCTGCGGACGGATTTTGTCCGTAAGGCGCTCCTCGCCGCCACCGACCGGGTGTGCCGGCCGCTGGTCGCGGCGGGACGGACTCCGGACGAGCTCGCCGTGCTCACGCTCGGCGACGTTCCCCAGTCACCCGACCGAGAACGCCTCCGCGCGCGCCGCGCCGAGCTGGGCCTGCCGGCGGGCGACGACGCGCCGCTGCTGGTGGATCCGCTCCGCGGCGAGGCGGTCGGCGTCCAGGCGCTCCCCCTGCACTTACGGCGCGCCCGGCTGACCGCGATCGGCCTGGAGGCCAACGGCGGAGTGTGCCGTGGTTTGCTACGTGAAAGATACGCGACCATCGGAGTTGGCGAGGAGGAGGAGGACCGATGAAGGCTGTCCGCCTGCACGAATACCATCAGCAGCCCGTGGTTGAGGAGGTACCGGAGCCGACCGTGAAGGGTCCGCTCGACGTGGTGGTAAAGATCGGCGGAGCGGGCGTCTGTCGCACCGACCTGCACATCATCCTCGGTCAGTGGGCGGATAGGGCGAACGTCACGCTGCCCTACACCATCGGGCACGAGAACGCCGGCTGGGTGCACGAGGTGGGCTCGGCGGTGACGAACGTGGCCGTGGGCGACACGGTGATCCTGCATCCGACGCCCACCTGCGGACTGTGCCGGGCCTGTCGCGCAGGAGACGACATGCATTGCAGCGACAGCGTGTTCCCCGGGCTCGACCACCGACGGCGGGATGGCCGAGCTGCTCCTCACGTCTGCGCGCGCCTGCGTCAAGCTCGACCCCGCCACGCGGCCGCAGGACGTCGCAGCACTGGCCGACGCGGGCATCACGGCCTACCACGCCGTACGCAAGGCGATCCCCCTGCTGTACCCCGGCACGACGTGCGCGGTGATTGGCGCAGGCGGGCTCGGCCACATCGGCATCCAGTGCCTGGCTGCGCTCACCGCGACCAACATCATCGTCGTGGATCGGCACCCGGATGCCCTGAAGCTCGCCGAGCAGCTCGGCGCGCATCAGACGGTTCTTGCCGACGGCAACCAGGTGGACGCGGTGAAGGACCTCACCGGGGGACAGGGTGCGGACGTGGTGCTCGACTTCGTTGCGGAGGAGGGTGCCGAGAATGAAGGCTTCGCGATGACCCGCCGTGCGGGCTCATACTTCGTCATCGGTTACGGCGGCACGCTGGTCATCCCGACCCTCGACGTGATCTCCACCGAGCGCAACATCGTCGGGAACATCGTCGGCACCTACAACGATCTGGCGGAGCTGATGGTGCTGGCCCAAACCGGAAAAGTCACCCTGCACACGCGCACCTACCCGCTCGACGACGCCGTGGAAGCCCTCCAGGAGCTCGACCGCGGCCAGGTTCGGGGTCGGGCCATCCTCGTTCCCTGACGCCCATATAGTCGATAGACCTTCCCTGAGAGTCGATAGACCTTCCCTGACATTGGAGGACCGATGGCCAAAGAGCTGCGTTTTGCCGAGGACGCCCGGAGTCTGTTGCTGGCAGGCGTGGATCAGCTGGCCGAGGCGGTGAGGTCGACGCTGGGTCCCAAAGGGCGCAACGTAATCCTGGAGAAGATCACCGGTTCACCGGTCGTGACCAACGACGGCGTCACCATTGCTCGCGAAATTCACCTCCGTGATCAGTTCGAGAACATGGGAGCGCAACTGGTCAAGGAAGCGGCGATCAAGACCAATGACATCGTGGGCGACGGCACCACAACTGCCACAGTGCTGGCGCATGCGATCATCCGCGAGGGAATGAAGGCCATCGGTGAGGGCGGAAACCCGGTCCTCATCAAGCGAGGGATCGACCTCGCTGTCGCTCGGCTGGTAGAGCACCTGCGCAGCGTCGCCCACCCGTTGGTCACTCAGCAGGATTACTCCAGGGTCGCGGCGATCTCGGCGAACGACGACGATGCCGTGGGTGCTGTGCTTGCCGAGGCCCTTTACAGGGTTGGCGACGCGGGCATCGTGACAGTCGATGAGTCCGCGACGAACGGGATGACCGTGGACTTCGTCGAAGGATTCGAGTACGACAACGGCTACATCTCGCCGTACATGGTCACCAACCCCGCCAGCCTCGAAGCGGTCCTCGACGACCCGTACATCCTGCTCACCAACGAGAAGATCACCAAGGTGCAGCAGCTGATGCCGGTGCTCGACAAGATCATGCGCGCTCCGCGCCCGCTGCTCATCATCGCCGAGAACGTCGAGGGCGCGCCGCTGAGCATGCTCGTCCAGAACCATGTGAACGGGATCTTCCCGTGCGTCGTGACGAGAGCGCCGGGCTTCGGTGACAGGCGCCTGCGCAAGCTCGAGGACATCGCCGCAATCACCGGCGGTTCCGTCCTTAGCAAGACCTCAGCATTCGCCTTGGAGACGATGACCCTGGAGCATCTCGGCCGGGCGTCCCAAGTCAGGGTCACCGCCGAGAGAACCGCGATCATCGGCGGTTCAGGATCGGCTGACGAGGTCGAATTCCGCCTCGCCCAGCTGCGCGCTGAGCTGGAACGAGCCACGTTCGGTATCGATGAGGATGTGCTCTCCGAGCGGATCGGGTCTCTGTCCGGAAAGGTGGCCGTGATCCGTGTCGGTGCGCCCACGAATGCCGAGCTCGCCGAGCTCCAGCACCGCGTCGAAGACGCGCTCTCGGCCACCCGGGCAGCCATGGCCGAGGGAATCGTGGCCGGCGGCGGCGTGGCGCTGCTGCACGCGGCGCCGGTCCTCGAGGAGCTTGATGTGAAGGACGACTACGCGATCGGGGTCGAGATCGTCCGCCGCGCGCTGAGCGAGCCGACGTACCTCATCGCCACGAACGCCGGGTACGCAGGGCACGAGGTACTCGCGCAGGTTGCCAACCTCGGTGTCGACGACGGCTTCGACGCCCTGGAGGGTCGCTTCGGCAACATGATCGAGATGGGCATCATCGATCCATTGCGAGTCTGTCGTTCGGCGCTGGAGAACGGAGCCTCCGTGGCGGGGCTGCTCCTTACGACGGACACGCTGGTCGCCGAGGAGCAGACCCCGTGGGGCGGCAGCCGAGCCTTGATGACCGAGTTCGGGCAGCTCGACGAAGGCCTGCACCAGCCGTCACCGGACTCCAGCACACCACAGTCGCTCGGCCTCGGCCCGTCCGTCGGGTGAGTCCCGATGAATTCGGGTCCCCACTGGAGGAGCCGGCGCTTCGCGCTCCGCCGGCGTCTCTGAACGCATGATAGGGACGCCACAATGACCCAGGACGCGACCCCGACTCCCGCCGTCGTACGACGACTGGACTCAACGGCGGCGATGGCGATGGCGGACCTCGCCGCAATATTTGAGGACCTGCAGACGACGCTGCGGTGCTGCGAGCGTCTCGTGTCCGAGCTGGCTTCGGGCCAGGCTGAACCCGACGACCTGACCCTCGAGGCATTCTGGACGACGGCAGTGCTGTCCTACGCCCGCTGCTTCTCGCACCGCGAAGGCGGTACCAACCTCAAACCGGACGACGTCACGGCGACCGGGCTGGCGGGCGACGTACTGGGCTGGCACCAAGTCCTGCTTCGGCTCCGCGACCACTACGCCGACCCCGCAGTGAACCCCCGGGAAACGTTCTCGGTGGGTGTGTCCCAGGACGCCCTCGGAAAGGCCAACGGGATTGCGATCACCTCCGCCAAACAGCCCGCTCTGGATGACCTGACCGTGCGCCAGACCGGTGCGATCGCCTTCGAGCTGACTCGAATCGTTGACCGGCGCATCGCCGAGCACCAGGAGGCCGTCTTCGGCGAGCTCGGCACGATGACCAAGAGCGAGCTCGACCGGCTGCAAGTCGTGGAGGTCGCGGCCGAACCGTAACGGCTGCGACGTCGCATCATTCGGTGGCTGGGGCCTTCGCCCTGAGCACTTCGATGAATTCGCGCATCCATGCTGGATTGTCCGGCCACGCGCGAGCGGACACCATCTGCCCGTCTACGACCCCAGCGCTGTCTACGTACTCCGCGCCAGCGGCCCTCACGTCAGGCTCAAGTGCCGGATATGCAGCAGTACGGCGGCCCTTCAATGTGCCGGCGGCGGCGAGCACCAGCGGCGCGTGGCATAGCTGTGCCACCGGAAGGTCGCCCTCCATGAAGTGTCGTACGATGCGCTGCACATCCGGGTCGTTACGGATGTATTCGGGCGCGCGCCCGCCGGGAATTACAAGGGCGACATATTGCGACGGGTCAACATCAGCGAACGCAATGTCTGCCGGCCACGTGTAGCCAAGTTTCTCGGTGTAGGTGTCGAATTCGTCGACAAAGTCGTGGATGACAAACTGCAATTTCTTAGCCGACGGTGCGGCGATGTCGACCTGGTACCCCTCCTCAATCAGGCGTTGATACGGATACATCACCTCGAGCGACTCCGCAGCATCTCCCGTCAACAACAACACTTTCTGCACGGCAACCTCCTCGTCGGGTCAGAACCTTCTCGTCCAGTCCAGCTCCCAACGGACAGCGCGTCAACCACGGATCGCAACCAATGTGACATTCGGATATGTCCCCCGTCGACACACAGCCAACCGCCGACCGTTTCTCATTCGTCCATATCGATCTACACGTGGGGCGTCCAGCGTGCCGCTGCGATGGTGACGCCTGTCGATGGTCGGATAAGCATGGTCACCTTCTTGAGGTGACGAAGCCACGAAAGTGTCGAGATCGCGGAAAGACGATCATGTTGGATGCAGCTGGAATCATCGGCAGCGGGAGCCCTGGTGACTACCCACTGTCGCCTGTCGAGCACGCCGAGCAGCTGAAGACCTCGGCGCCCAAGCTCGCCGCCCTACTGACGCGCAGCGCCCCCGTGGAGCTGGCGCGGCAGTACGCCGACGCTGACACTGAGGCGCTTGCTGCAGAGCGAACGTTCAAGCGATGGGTGATCCGGGCCAACTGGGCAGTCCTCGCTACGGCGACGGTGAGCGCGCTACTGATGGCTGTGGCATTGCTTGCGGGCACATTGGGCGGATTGACGCAGACAACTCTGATCGTGCTCGCCCTGATAGGTGTCGCAGCCGGCGGGATCGCGTCGATGTCGCTGTTTCGGGTGAAGGAGGGTCGGCTCCTCGAGGACTGGATGACAGCGCGCGCACGAGCAGAGACCAAGCGATTGTCCTACTTCAGTTACATCGTGAACTCCTCAGTACAGCCGCTCGACCTCCATTTGGAGCTGCTTAAGTTGGAGTACTTTCGCCGCTATCAGCTAGATCTTCAGCTCGCCTACTACAAAACCCGCCGGTCGGGCCACCGTAACTCGGCCGAAAGGACCCTGAGCATCTCGGCCGGATCCGTTCTGGTGGCGGCGATTGCCTCAGGTGCGGCTGGCGTACTCGGTGCGCTGAGGAGCGAATGGGCCGCGCTCGGTTCACTCGCGGTGTTCGGCGCCGCGCTCCAAGCGTTCGCCGCCTCCCGCGAATCCCTCAATCAAGATCGCAGGAACGCTGAGCGATATGACAACACCGCTCAGGCACTGCAGGGCTTACGCGAGCGTCTCGACGACGTGCGACTCCGCATCTCCGCCGGATCCACGTCGGTGCTCGGTGAGTACGTCGGCGCGGTGCAGGACCAGCTCTCGCTCGAGCATCGGCAATGGTTGGAGGGAGCCGAGAATATGCAGGCAGCCGTGGCGCGGCTTGAGAAAGCGCTCAGCAGCGGAGCCTCGCAGAAGGACACGGCCTCCAGCGAAGACGGTGCCGCCGGCTGACTGAGTACGTGCCCTGAGCTTGTCGAAGGGCACCCTGCACACTTCGACAAGCTCAGCGCGCATACAAACCGGTGCGTGCAGCTCATTGCGTGCCCAGCCATTCGGCGTAAGCACTTGGCTTATCGGTTAGCACTTTGTCGGTACCGGCAGACCTCGCCTTTTCCCATGCCCGTTCCTCATTCACGGTCCAGACAATGACGATGATTCCGGCCTTCTTCAGCTCGGTTACGTAGCCCTTCGATGCAACGTCCTGGTTCACCGCGACAGCCCACAACTTCTCGTCATCCAATTGGCTTACGGGAATCTTCTCGCCAACGAAGAGCATGCGAGGAAGATCGGGTGCCAGCTTTTCGATCTCCGCCAGCCGGTCCAGGTCGTTTGAGGTGACGACGGTGCGGTCACTCAGCCCGTTGCTGCGGATAACATCGATGAACTCCTCGTTTTGCGCAGCGTTCTGGTCAACTTTGACCTCGACGTAGACCCATGAGCTGTGGGAGGCCAGGCCCTCCATCAGATTTGCGTAGGTCGTCGGTGGATAAGACTTCCCATCCTTCGTGAATGATCGGCAGTGCTCGCTGAGCACTTTCCATGTCGTCTGGGACACCCGGTAAGGCCGATCGCACCGCAACCCCTGGGTTGCCGCTTCGTCGTGGATGATCACCGCACGGTTGTCGCTGGTCCAGCGCACGTCGGTCTCCACCGCGAAACCGTCATCGGCCGCTGTGGTGAGGGACTCAAACGTCTGCAGCGGGTACTTCTCGTCGCCGCCGCGGTGGGCGAGGATGTCCGAACCAGTTGGGTCGTCAGCCGTGGAGGTCTGCGACGGACTGCCTGAGGGAGCGGTGGTCTCCGAGGGCGGATTTGCGGCGGATACGGAATTTACCGGATCGGTGGTCGTGGGCTGATCAGAATCGCGCGTGAGGTACCACCCAGCGACGCCAACCGCCGCCAGCAAAACGATCGAAGCGGCGATGGCCACCCACCTGCTCGTTCGTCTTCGGGCTGTTCCTATTCGGACCGGCGCTCCATCGCTTCCGGCTCCGGCAGGCACTGAGGGTTCCTCATCGCCTATCCAGGCCGCGGCCGCAGATTCGACCGGAGGTACTGGAGGTGTTGTCTCCGGTGGTCGGACCTCTGCGCCGAGGCCGGATATCGACGGCTCCGCTGCCTCGCGGCGGACGTCGTGCAACGTGTCGTTCAGCACCCTCAAGAGTCGACGAGTGTCAAAGTTGACCGGGTTGATCTCGACCGCCTGGCGACGGGTCAACGCCGCTAGCCCTGTTGGCAATTCCTGAGGTGTCGGCATCTTGGCGTTGTCGACGAGAATGGGAATCACTCGAACGTCGTCCCGATTCAGGGCGGTCTCAACCTCGAGCCGGACGAAGTCCGTTGGGTCATCGAGGCGCCTGCCTCCCGCGGCATCTTTGGCGGTGAGCCACTGAGGACCGATCAGCGCGAGCAGTACCTGGCAGGAGCCCACTGCCCACTGGATTCGTTCGACGAAGTCGTCGCCCGGCTCGATGTTGTCGACATCTTTGAAGACCCGGTCAGCCCCCAGCTCGGCTACCAGTACGTCGTAAAGCTGTCGCGCCGGCCACGCTGTCTCCTGGCGTCGATAGCTGATGAAGACCCGCCCCGCCTCGCCTTTCTCCATGCTGTCCACTTCCACTCACCCGAGCGCCTGCTGTAAGCCTAAGAGCCAGGTCGCCGACGTCGGCCAGCGGAGCGGCGCCTGGCATATATTTCGGCCGAGTCGACGACCGTCCCACTCCAGCCCGAGTCGCCGGTTGGTCGGATCAAGGTTCAGCCTTCTTTTCGTCTGAAGCGGTCGGACAGTCCCCGTGAGGCCCGCCACAGAGTGTGCTCGCGGGAGATCGCCTCTTCGGCCTGGCCTACGAAGGCGGCCCAACGCTCCTCGCTGTTCAGCATCGGGAGCTCTGTCGCGATTGAGGCGAGCTCTTGGCTCGCGATGCCATACGCCGTTGCCAAGTTACGGTGCTGCTTCGCCTCGATCCAGGCCATGACCCCTCCCGCGGACGCGGCAAGGAAGCCGAGCAGATCGAAGCTGATCCAGCCGAACGCTTTGAGCGCGCCGCCGAGGAGGCCAGCGATTTCGAGCACAATGCTGACGAGGACCCAGCCGCGCGCTCGGCGATCGTTCCACCGCGCCTTCTCGGAATACCAGCGTTGCTGGTCGGCAATCCGGTCGGCGAGATAGACCTGCCGACGTTCATCGAAGGCGAGAGCGCGGACGTGACGCATCTTGTCGCTGATCTGGTGGGCATCGGGTTCTCCTGTTTCCAGTGAGATTGACCGAAGGTCCTGCAGCAGCGAGTAGGTCTGGGCAAGGAATTGTTTGTCGATGTCAGGGGCGTCGATCTCGAAGGGCTCGGCGCGCACCATGTACCGCCAGGCGAGTGTCTTGGCCGACTCCGCCGCTGCGCGGCCCTCGTACCACGTTGTGAGCGGGCTTGTCGTGGCGAGATAGAGCTCGGCGCCCAACGCGCAAGCGAAGGCAAGGAACGCCAGCCCGCCACCAACATGGAATCCGCCCGCGGTAGTCAGGGTGAGCGCGCCGCCGAACGCCGCGACGAGCAGAGCACCGAGCCGCACCCTGAGTGACCTCAGGTATGACCGCTGTGCTCGCTCCGATGCCCGGTCCGCGCTCCGATACAACGCCGGGAAGTCGGCCGGGCCGTCAATGGTGACGCTCATCTGGCACTCCTTCGAATAATCCGCGCTGACGGCTCCGCGGGCTCTACCGTAGCGGCGCGCTGGGCTCCGGCGGCGCCCGCTTCGACCGCGCCCGTACCGGCCCACCGGCACTTTGAGGTGATCGTGTCTCGATCAACAGGGCTGACGGCCACCACGAACTTCGAAACCCGCCTAGAGGAAACTGATTCCAATCAACCACCTTGATGGGAAGTGACTGATGAAGGTCACCGTGGTAGGCGGAGGCTCCACTTACACACCCGAGCTGGCCGACGGGATCGCGCGGCTGCAGAATCTGTTTGGGGTTGACGAGCTGGTGTTGACCGACCCGGCTGAGGAGCGGCTCGCCCTGGTCGCCGGGATCTCTCAGCGCATTTTCGCCAAATACGGCTATTCCGGGCACATCACGTTCACAACTGATCTTGATCGGGCTGTGACAGATGCCGCAGTGGTTCTGCTCCAGCTGAGGGTTGGTGGCCAAGCGGCGCGCGCGGTCGATGAAAGCCTGCCCTTGAAGTGTGGCTGCGTCGGCCAGGAGACGACGGGTGCCGGCGGGCTGGCGAAGGCACTCCGTACCGTGCCGGTGATCTTGCAGATCGCCGAGCGAGTCTCCCGGCTCGCCGCCGATGACGCCTGGATCGTCGATTTCACGAATCCTGTGGGCATCGTCACGCGCGCCCTCCTGGATCACGGTCACCGGGCGGTCGGGCTGTGCAATGTTGCGATCGGCAATCAACGAGCTGCTGCGAACCTGCTCGGCGTCGAGCCGGCCCGGATAGCGCTTGATCATGTCGGGCTCAATCACCTGACCTGGACTCGCCGAGTACTGGTCGACGGACAGGATCGGCTACCTGAGCTGCTTGCCACGTCCGCCGAGGAATTAGCCGAGCGTTCCGGTATTCCGGCGGAGCTGCTGCAACGGCTGGCGGTGTGGCCGTCGTACTACCTTCGTTACTTCTATGAACATGATCAAGTCGTGGAGCAGCAGCGGGCAAAACCTTCCCGGGCCGAGGAGGTGGCGGCGATTGAGCGCCAGCTGTTGGAGATCTATGCCGACCCTGCCGTCGCTGAGAAGCCCGCGCTGCTTCAGCAGCGGGGCGGTGCGTACTACTCCGAGGCCGCGGTGGATCTGATGGCCTCCTTGATCACCGATCGGGGGGATGTGCAGGTGGTCAACCTCCGGAATGACGGCACGCTGCCCTTCCTCGCTGATCATGCTGTCGTCGAGATACCGGCACGGGTCGGCAGGCAGGGCCCCACTGCTCAGGCCTCGGCACCAGTTGACCCGCTCCTTGCCGGCCTCATCGCGCACGTCTCGGCGTACGAGGAGCTGGCACTCGAAGCAGCTATCCATGGCGGACGGGAACGCGTATTCCGCGCCCTGCTCGCCCACCCGCTTATCGGCCAGCACGATCTCGCTGACAAACTGACCGACTTGCTGATTGCCGCCAATCGGGACCATCTGCGGTGGGCGGCGTGACCGCCGCGGTTCTCGCGATCGATGGTGGCAATAGCAAGACCGACGTCTGCCTGATATCCGCCGATGGGCAGCTGCTCGGATACGCGCGTGGGCCGGGGTCCAACCACCAGGGTGTGGGCGTCGACGCCGCATTCGAAGTGCTCGCTCGCCTGGTGGGCGAGGCAGCCACCGAGGCTGGAATCGACGCTCGCTCCACACTCGCTCAGCACGCGGCGGTCTACCTGGCCGGCGCCGACTTCCCGAGGGAGGTAGAGATGCTGCTCGGGCGAGTCTCACCCGCCGGCTGGGCAGCAGACGTTTCCCTGGACAACGACACATTCGCGCTGCTACGCGCCGGTTCCAGCTCGGCCAATCGGATCGCCGTCGTTTGTGGCGCGGGTATCAACTGCGTGGGAGTCTCCGCGGGAGGTCAGACGCTGCGCTTTCCATCGGTCGGCGCCATCTCTGGCGACTGGGGCGGCGGTTCGACGCTGGGCACCGAGGCGCTCTTCCTTGCGGTGCGAGCCGAGGACGGCCGGGGCGAGCCAACCGCGCTACGCGAGGCGATCATGAAACACTTCGGCACGGCATCTGTAGTTGAGGTGACCGCGGCCCTGCACTTCGGTGAGATACCGCGTAGTCGTATCCATGAATTGTCGCCAGTGCTGCTGCGGGTCGCCGCCGCCGGCGACGGACTTGCGAGGGCAGTGGTGGAGCGGTTGGCGGAGGAGGTGTTCCTGCTGGCCCGGGCCGCGTACGACCGGCTCAGGCTGCGGGATCAGCCAACCGATGTGGTGCTAGGTGGCAGCGTCCTTGCTGCGCGACATCCCTTGCTGATAGAAGGCGTGTCGCAGCGTCTGGCGGCGCACGCTCCGTACGCCAACCTGCTGGTGGTCGATGACCCTCCGGTGGTTGGAGCCGCACTTCTGGGCCTGGACGCGCTCGGCGCACCACCTGGCGCGGCGATCGCGGCCCGAACAGCGCTGCTTGCCCGCACTCGTACGCCAGGCTGATACCCGCCGAAGCATCCGGCGCGAAACTGTGGGCGAACGGCATCTCTGAATCGATTCAGATCTGCAACCTGCCCGCACTATCTGTGGGTAGGTCGAGGAGGCTAATGGAACTGTCCTGCGACGTGCTGGTTGTCGGAGGCGGCTGCGGCGGCGTGGCGGCGGCATTGGCAGCGAGCGCGCTGGGTCGTCTGGTCGTATTGACCGAAGCTGGGAGCCGGGTCGGTGGCCAGCTCACCAGCCAGGCAGTGCCACCGGATGAGCATCCGTGGGTGGAGATCACCGGTACCACGGCCAGCTACCGGCAGCTGCGGGACGCGGTTCGGACGCGATACAAGCAGACGAGACGCCTGACCGAGACAGCCATGGGAGATCCGCTGTTCAATCCCGGCGCGGCCTGGGTGAGCAATCTGAGCGCCGAACCTGAAGTCTTTCGCGAGGTGCTAGAGCACCTGTTGCGACCGGCTCAGGCTCATGGGCTGCTTCGTTGCCTGATGCGTCATCGGCCGGTCGTCGCGGAGATCGCGGGTGATCACATCGCAGCAGTCCGCTTCGAAGATCTGCGAACCGGCGACCAGCTGACGATCACCGCCCGCTATGTTCTCGATGCCACGGAGGAAGGGGACTTGCTGCCGCTAGCCGGCTGCGAGTTTGTGGTGGGTGCGGAATCCGCCGCGCTGACCGGTGAGCCGCACGCCCTGCCGGGCCCGGCAGATCCAATGGACCAGCAAGCGATCACCTGGTGCGCCGCATTGGAGTGGCGACCAGGCGAGGACCACACCATCGAGCAGCCGGAGGGCTATGACTTCTGGCGACGCCACCGCGCCGACTTCTGGCCAGGACCTCAACTCGGGTGGACGACCCAAGAGCCGGAAACGGGCAGACCGTTAAGCCGGCCGCTGTTCTCAGACTCGGGGGAGCAGGACCTGTGGACATTCCGCCGGATCCGCTACGGTCGCCACTACGCCGATGATGTCTCAGATGTGACACTCGTCAACTGGCCGCAAGTCGACTACTGGCTCACGCCGCTGATCGGGGGGACCGAGGCAGAGCGTCAGATTTCCCTCCGCAAGGCGCGCGAGTTGTCGCTCTGCTTTGTGCGCTGGTTGCAGACAGACGCACCGCGCCCGGACGGCGGAACTGGGTATCCCGGGCTACGCCTGTGTCCGGAGGTGCTGGGTACCCAAGACGGTCTGGCGGCGAGCGCGTACGTCCGGGAGAGCCGCCGAATCGCCGCCCAGTTCACTGTGTTGGAGACTCACGTAGCAGTGGAGGCTCGCCCGGGTGCCGATCGCGCCGAGGAGTTCCCGGACACCGTCGGCGTCGGCTGTTACCGAATCGACCTGCATCCGAGCGCAGCGGGACGCGGCTATCTCGACATCGCGACCTATCCGTTTCAGATCCCCTTGGGCGCATTGCTTCCGCAGCGACTGGACAACCTGCTGGCAGCCGGCAAATGCCTGGGTGTCACCCATGTCACCAACGGCTGCTACCGGCTCCATCCGGTGGAATGGAACGTCGGTGAGGCGGCTGGCGCTCTGGCGGCGTACTGCCTCAACCATCGAGTGAGCCCACCGGCGGTACGCAGCGCTCCGACCCTGCTCGCTGATTTTCAACAGACCCTGGTTTCGATGGGAGTCCAATTGCATTGGCCCGCGGAGATCCAAACCAAGGTGCGTTAGATCATGGTGCCCGTGACCAAGCCACAGCATCGCGCCGACGTGTTCGTCGATCCAGAATCTGACCCGCGTGAGGGAGGCACGACGCTCGGCGACGAGCGTGCGACGTTGATCGAGTTCCTCCGCGGCCAGCGCCTCACCTTGCAGATCAAGTGCGAAGGCCTGGACGCCGCTCAGCTCGCCCGCCGTGCGGTCGAGCCGTCAACAATGTCGCTGCTCGGTCTAGTGCGGCACATGGCCGAGGTCGAGCGTAAGTGGTTCCGGCAACGGTTCGCTGGCCAGGACGTGCCTAATCGCTACCAGTCGAACGCCGAGCCCGATGGTGACTTTGACGGTGCCGTGGCTGATCAAGCGGTCGTCGACGAGGCGTGGGCCGCATGGCGTGACGAGGTGGCCTTCGCCGAGCAGTTCGCCCGCGAGACCGACCTCGGCTTCGTCGGAAAGGACGGTGCGGGTCAACCCATCTCTCTTCGGGAGCTTCTGGTTCACATGATCGAGGAGTACGCCCGCCACAACGGCCATGCCGATCTCCTGCGCGAACGCATTGACGGACGTGTCGGCCAGTAGGCCGGTCGGGAAATGGCTGCGGGCGCTCGCCGGGTACGTTTCGACGGCTGTGATGAGAGACGTGCGGTTGAGCGGGGGCCAGAGGGGGTCGTTTCGACGGCTGTGATGAAAGACGTACGTCCGCTGTCCCGCGCGGTCGGCGAAGATCAGATCAGCGAAGCACTCCGTCTTGCATTCGCACTCGACTGAACGTGGGCGTCAGACGGTCTCCGCCTTGGGGCGAAAGAAGAGCGTGACGCCGAGGGCGGCGACCCAGAGTCCCCATCCGCTGCTTCCGACGAGTCCTGCAAGGTCGAACACCGGAAACCCGGGGAGCGCCGTTGCCAGGATGTCTCCCTGATTGAACAGATAGAGCGCGCTGACGATCAGTCCCAACACTCCAAGCCAACGTGGCAACACACGAGTGCGGAGCACGATGATGCTAAGGGTGACCGACCAGCCGATCCCGAGCAACTGTCCGAGATGTTCCCCGAGAAGCGCCCCACCGAACTGGTGCTGGGCGAGCCATGCCGCCGCCAACGCGGTTCGATTGGCAGCATCGGCCTCTTGATACATCTGTGCCAGTGGCGGCACCACAAATACCCAGCGCAGGAAGCCGATCAGCGCAAGCACGGCCGAGATTGCACCGGCGAAGCTCGCTACCCAGAGCGCGGCGTCGTCACGGCGGCCGAGCGCTGCGGGCAGGAGCAAGATCGGCACAACGAGGATGGCGTACGTCCACGCTGTAGCGAACCAGGTCCACACCAGACTCGTGCCTCCCTCGGCGAACCTCGTGAGCACAACATCGGCTGGTTCACGAAGTATGTCGGGCCAGTCGAAGGTTGCGGACAGGATGGTCGCCGCGGTGGCGAAGGCGAGAGCGCCAACGAGGAACAGCGCGCCGGTGATGCGGCGCAGGATGAGGCCATTGCTTTCGGTTCTCAGAAGTGTGCCGCCTCTCCAGAGATAGCCAGAAGTGACTCAAATGCACTCTGTCATGGTCTGGAGCGTCGCGGTGGAGCGACTCGCAGGCGTGCGCACCTCGACGCCGTTCTCAGGAGGGGATAGCGGCCTGTGCGTACGGCCGCCCGGCAATGTGCTTGGGAGTGTGCCGGCCCCGGGTGGCGTACGTGCGAGCGCGGTGGCTGGACAAGGCGAGCAGCACCATGATGCTGAGGCCGACGGTTGGCAGGCTCGTGGCCAAGGTAACGGCTTCCGATCCGTTGGCGTTGCCGATGAAAGCGACGGTGGTGGTCAGCACACACGACAGCATCAGCACGATCCGGGCCCAATTGCGGCCGACGAAAACGGCAATCGCCAGTCCGATGTCGATCAACGCGATCAGGGCGATGGCACTTCCCGCCACGATCAATGCCGGACGGCCGCCCTCGACAGTCAGTCCCTCGAGCTTCACCCCTTGGGCGATGTACTGGGCGGGCAGCAGCAACAGCAGCAGCGCGACCGGCAGGAAGGCTAATCCGCGGAAGAATGCCACCCCTGCCCCGAAGACGATCTGTGCGGGTCGCTTGTCCCGGCTGTCGGTGTGTACCACCTCAGCGGCATCGGGCACGTCGACCCGTCGTACGTCGATGATCGGCAGGTTGCCGTCGGTAATGATCAGATCGCCGCCGCCGTTGCGGCTGTGGTAACCGCTGGAGAAGTTCTCGATCACGTCCACCTCGACTTCCGGCGACGCTGCGCTGACCGTCTCGACAATGTAGTCGCGCTCGACATCGGTGTTCTCTTCGATCTTGTGAGTCACCTGCAGGGTGAACAAAGACAACCCGACGCTCTTGTCGTAGGTTCCGGCCGCGAGCCAGTCCACGGCATATCCACCGGGGAGCATCCAGCCCTCAGGACAACGCCAGAACCGTACGTGGTGCCGCTTGGACGGGCTGCCTGCAACTTCTTGCTGGTAGGCGAAGTCTTGCTGGCGATCGAAGAGATTCAGCGGGCTCACTGGCGCCTCGGCATAGCTGCGCCGGCTGAGCGTCGACGTCAAGATCCGCCGCCCGCTGGTCAGACTCAGGTCGTCGGCCCGAATCCAGCCGGCTCGCGCCATGCCGGCATGAACTTGCGCCTCATGACCGCGCAACGCGAGATTAACCGGGTCCCCGAGTAGGCCATCACTGGTCCGGGCCCGCCCGATGAAGTAGCCGGGGACATACAGCCGGGTCAGGATGCGATGCACCCTGGGCAGCAACAAGTAGGTGAGGAGCACCCAGAACACGATGAGCAGCAGCATGGGCCATCCGGGTTTTATGCTCGCCCGAAACACCAGGTAGGCCAGCCAGATAGTCGCCAGGCCGGCGAAGGCGAATAGCGCGCCGTCGACCATGGCCATGACCGAGGGCCGCCGCTCCCGGCTGCGCCGGATTGCCATGAATACATTCTGGTCGAAGGACCGGCTTTGCGACATCGGCAAGGCGCCCCGGCGAGGTTTGTCATTCGCTTTGATAGGTGGGGGCTGGACGTATCACTGGCGAACGAGCACGCTGTGATCGAGACAATCGGATTTTTGGCGAACTTTTTGGGGGGTTATGCAATGGCGCTGGAGAATACGTACCGCCGCAGCGTTGAATTCTGGAAGTCCACCGTATCGAACCTGTCTGACGACTGGTCCCGACCGACGCCGTGCACCGAGTGGAATGTACGTGCGCTCGTCAATCACGTTGTCGGTGAAGACCGCTGGACGAAGCCATTGGTGGATGGCAAAACCATTGCAGAAGTGGGAGATGCGTTCGACGGCGATCTACTGGGAGCGGACCCGAAGGCCTCAGCGATGGCGGCGGCCGACGAGGCTCTGACGGCAGTCGCCGAGAGGTTGCCAGCAGGCGGCACAGTGCATCTTTCTTATGGTGAAGAGGACATCGGCGAGTACATCAGCCAGTTGGCCGCCGACCACCTGATACACGGCTGGGACCTGGCGGCCGCCTCGGGTCAGAACCGCAACCTCGACTCAGAGGTGGTGGCCGAAGTGGCAGCGTGGTTTCGCAATCGCGAGGAAATCATGCGCTCCTCTGGGGCGATAGCAGCAAGGCCGGAGTCGGCCACAGGTGGCAATCCGCAAGCCGACCTGCTCATCGCATTCGGCCGCAACCCAGACTGGGCTCCGCGATCACCAGCGAGCGGAGCGAGCAATTGACTCAGGATGCGTAGGCGCTGATGCCGAGTAACTGGTCGACGGTGGTGAAGCGATAACCACGATCACCCAGCCGATCGATCAGCGGGCCAATGGCTGCCACGCTCTGATCTCTTGTCCCGCCGCGTGCTTCCCGCCCATCGTGGAAGATCAAGATCGTGCCCGGGCGCGTGAGCCTGGCGGCCGAATCGGTCAGCTTGGCGGCTGCAGGCTGGATGATCTCCAAAGGATGGACGAAGGTCCCTGACACCACCTGAAGTTCGTGATCCCGCAGGCTGCTCAGCACCCACGGCCAGTGGCACAGCCATGGCGGGCGATAGAGCGCAGGCGTCAAGCCGGTGATCGAGTAGAACACCTCCTGGGAGAGGCTGATCTCGATCTCTTGTCGCGGCTGCTTGAAATAGCTGGTGAATGAGTGACTGTAACTGTGGTTGCCCAGCACGTGTCCGCTCTGCACGACCCGCCGGGTGCAGGACGGAAAGCGCTGCGCACAGCGCCCGACTTGGAAGAACGTCGCCTTGACGTTGTACTCATCCAGCGTGTCGAGCAGTCGCGAGGTGTATGGCTCGTTGGGCCCGTCATCGAAGCTCAGGGCGACGAGTTTCTCCTCGGTCTGCGCCGCGTACGGGAAAGAGCCGAAGACCTGCGAGCGGGGCCGGAATGCGGTCCAATACGCCGTAGCCCCGAGCGCGGAAACGCCAAGTGCGGTGACCCGCACCGCTGCCGCCAGTCGGCTCACGGACCCTTCCAGAGCTGGGCCAGACTGTCCACCGCTGCCTCGCTGGCACCTGTGGCGAAACCAAGCGAGGTTAGTCCGAGGAGCAAGATCCCGAGCACAGCCCGCCGGCTTGCCCAAACCAGAGGTAACGAGCGCCGGCGCTCTTGCCGGAAGGCTGGCGCCATCCCGAAGGCCTGCCGCTGCGACAGCCTGTTGAACCAATACGCCAGCAAGTAGTACACGAAGAAGCTCACAAAGATGTTGTAGAGCAGCCCGCGCTGCAATCGACGCGCCGAGGTGGTCACGACGTTCTGTCGCTCCCAACTCACGTGTCCCCGCCGCCTCACCCGCCGCACCAGGTCGAGCTCGTCACCGCCCTGGGTGAGCTTCAGGTCATAGCCCGGGAACGCCGTGCGTCGGACAGCGATGTTGGTCGCACTCACATAGAACACGAAGCCGGTCAGCGCATAGATCTTGGCTACCAATCCGAAGAGCAGCACTGGAAACGCCTTGGCCCACCATGAGGGATCTTGATAGCGGCACGGACCGGCAACCGCGACGACCGTCTCTGACTCGGCGAAGCGAGCATCGATCGTACGCAGCCAGTCTCGCGGTTGGGTGGTGTCGGCATCAGTGGAGATGATGATCTCGCCCGTGGCGCAATCGACCCCTCGCTGTCGTGCCGCGCAGACTCCCTGCTGAGGCTCCTTGACCACGGTTACGCCGTATTGGGCAGCGACTGCCGCGGTGCCGTCGGTGCTGTTGTTGTCGACGACGATGACCTCGTATCTGCCGTTGAAGTCCTGGTGGAGCAACGAGTCCAGCGCGCGGCCCAGGTAGGCCGCTTCGTTGTACGCCGGGACGACGATTGAGAACCGCATCGGATCGAGCGGCTGTTCCATCGACTCTCCTTCACCAATCACCCCCGCGACGCACGGTGGCGAGTCGACCTCCGTAACTGCGAAGCCAGCACAACACTCTAGGGGAATGGGGTAGCCGCCGCCGGAGGTCCGGCGATCACGGTGGAGATCTCCTCGATGAGTCCCGATGATCATGGTCGAGGACCGGTCAGCTCAGATCCAGGTTCTGAACCACATGCGCGACAACCACTTCGGATAGGGCAGCAGTTCGTCGGTGAGGATCGGATAGATGTAGGCAAAGTTGGCGGCCACCAGAGCAACGAATGCGCCGATGATGATGGCGCCGACCATACGGCGGTCGCCGGCGCGCGCGTCGCCGAGGATCCATCCGGCACACAGCGCTATGGCCATCACTGAAAACGGGATGATCGAGATCGCGTAGAAGAAGAACAGCGGACGCGTCTGAAAGGCGAACCACGGCAACCAGCTGCTCAGCACGCCGACGACGGGAATGCCGAAACGCCAATCCCGGCCTCCCAGCCACAAGATCGCCGCAGCCACCAGAGCGAACACCGCAACCCACCACAACGCAGGCGTCCCTACTCCGCTGATCACTCGAATGCAGTTGTCGGGCCCAATGCAGCCGTCGGTTCCTGGCTTGATGCTGTTGACGGCGTCGATCCCGATTGGTCGAGCCACGACCAGCCAGCCGGCCGGGTCGGCTCGGTAGGTGTGTTGAGCTTGGTTGATGAAGTCGCCGGTGTGGAAGTTCCAGATGTCGTGTTGGTAATGCAGCAGGGATGCAAGCGGCTCGCCGAGCAACTTCACCGTGATGTGTTCTGGGTGCTGGGCACCCCAATCGCGGCCGTAGCCCCCGCTGGTCAGCAACCAGCTGGCCCAGGTGCCGACATACACCACCAGGCTGAGTACGACCAGGGAGAAGAAAGCGGGAATGCCATCCCGCAGGATCGCGAGTTTGGCGCGTCCGCCGGCACCGGCCAGGCTGCGCGCTCCCACGTCCCACGCCACTGAAAGCAGGGCAAACGCGGCAAGCGGGTACAGCGCATTCCACTTGCTGCCGAGGGCCAGCCCGAAGCAGATCCCGGCGGCGATGCGCCACGGACGCAGTACGAGGGCCGGTCCGAACTGACCACCAAGATCTCCGATCTCGCGCAGCTCCAGATAGCGAGCCAGGCGGTTTCGGAACCATTCGCGATCCGCGACCAGGCAGGCAACGGCGGCTACCACGAAGAACGCGAGAAAGACATCGAGCAGGGCGGTACGCGACATCACGAATTCGAGGCCGTCGAAGGTGAGCAAGATCCCGGCCAGGCCACCGATCAAGGTGGACTTGGAGACCCGGCGAACCATCCTGATCGTGACCATGATCAGTAGCGTCCCGAACACCAAGGAGGCAAACCGCCAGCCAAATGAGTTCATGCCGAACAGGTACTCGCCGCCGGCGATCAGCCACTTGCCGAGGGGAGGATGCACAACGAATGCGGCCGTGTCCTGCATCACGTCCACGTCGCCGGCGATGATCTTGGAGTTGGCGTCGCTCGGCCAGTTGCGTTCGTAGCCGAACTTCAGGAGCGAATAGGCGTCCTTGGCGTAGTAGGTCTCGTCGAAGACCAGCTTGTTGGGATAGCCGATATTCACGAAACGAGTCACGAAAGCGATCGCGCCGATGATCAATGTCAGGATCCAGCCGTTTACGCGGTCGGTCGGCATCTCGACCCGCAGGCGCTCGATCGTCGTCGGCGGGTCGATCGGTCGTTCCGGCAGGACTCGCGATGGGAACCAGCCTGGAGTGACTGCGGCGGCTGGTCCGACCAACCCCGCTTCAGCCTCCAGGACTTGGCGCGTCACGCGCCCATCGTAGGTGGATCGATCGACGGGACGGCCCGAGCGGGCTTCCTTGTGGACAACCTGTTCTGCAAGGCTGACGCAGTGGCGCAGCAGAGCTTGGCCGGGGTCGTCGTGCTCGCCGCGACGCCGATCGGAGACGTCAGAGACGCTTCGCCGCGGCTGGTCGCGGAGTTGACCAACGCCGATGTGATTGCGGCTGAGGACACGCGCCGTTTGCGGCGGCTACTCGAACGGTTGGAAGTCGAGTCCGGCGCGCGCATCATGTCCTACTTCGAGGGAAACGAGACGAGGCGCACCGAGGAGCTGGTACGTCTGCTGGCGGAGGGGGCTCGAGTCGTCGTCGTCAGCGACTCAGGGATGCCGTCGGTATCCGACCCGGGCTATCGCCTCGTCACGGCCGCAGTGGCACACGGGTTCCGGGTCACCGCGGTGCCTGGTCCCTCCGCGGTCCTTACCGCGTTGGCCATCTCCGGTCTTCCCGTTGATCGCTTCTGTTTTGAAGGCTTTCTGCCGCGCAAAGCCGCCGAGCGTGCGCGGCGGCTTGGCCAGCTGGCGACGGAACGCCGCACCATGATCTTCTTCGAGGCCCCCCACCGCGCTGGCGCAACATTGTCAGCGATGGCGGTCGCCTTTGGACCTGATCGCCGCGGTGCGGTCTGCCGTGAGCTCACCAAGACCTATGAGGAAGTCCTCCGCGGCTCGCTGCAGGAGCTTGCGGACTGGGCGGCGTCCGATGTGCGAGGAGAGGTAACCCTGGTGGTCGGCGGTGCGACCCAGCCGGCTGCGGATTTGCAGACGGCAGCTGAGGAGGCGCTCAGCCTGGCCGTTGGCGGGATGAAACTGAGGGCTGCGGTAGCGGAAGTGGCGGGCCAGCAAGGCTTGTCAAAGAATGCTCTCTACGAGCTGGCCCTGAAAACGCAACATTCACGGCCTCACTCGGCCGCTTCTGAGGGTGAAATGCCCCGCTCGTGATGCAAATCCAGGGGATGCAACAGTTGGCGCGTGGAGCTGCCTGATCTGCCTGATCCGCTGCCGGTACCAGTGGTGGACTCGCATTGCCATCTCGACTCCACGCAGGCCAAGTCTGGCCTCGAACCCGAAGATGCCGTCCGCCTGGCCGCTGAGGTCGGCGTCACGAGAATCGTGCAGATCGGATGTGATCCCGAAGGCTGCCGCTGGGCAGTCCAGGCTGCCGAGCGCTGGCCATCAGTAATCGCCGGGGTCGCGATCCACCCGAACGATGCCGCCCGCATGGGCCCGGATCTGCTGTCGGGCCTCGAGCTGGTCGAGGCGTTGGCCCAGCATCCGCGGGTCAGGGCAGTCGGGGAGACCGGGCTGGACTATTTCAGAACACCTGATGCTGCTGGTCGGGTCATACAGAGGGACGCATTTGCGGCGCACATCGCGTTCGCCCATGCCTTCGACAAGACTCTCGTCGTCCATGATCGCGATGCCCACGACGACATTCTTGACGTCCTCGATGCCGAGGGTTGGCCGCGCCGCGTCGTCATGCACTGCTTCTCCGGCGATGATCACTTCGCAAGAGCCTGCCTGGATCGCGGGGCTCACCTTTCCTTTGCTGGCACTGTCACGTTCAAGACCAATGATCAGCTGCGCGCCGCATTGGCCCTGGCGCCGCTGGATCGCGTGCTGGTCGAGACCGACGCCCCCTACCTCACTCCGATGCCGCTACGAGGAAAGCCGAACGCGTCCTATTTGATTCCGCACACGGCCCGCTTCCTTGCCGACACCCTTGGGATCGGGTTGGAGCGCATGTGCCAGGCACTCAACGACAATGCCGATGTCGCCTTCGGCGGGAGCTGGTGACCGATGCAGTTCGCGGAGGTGTTGCGTCGGCGCCGCATGATCCGTTCCTACGACGCAGCTCGGCCGCTGCCGGTCGAGGCGCTTGATGCCATTCTCGGAGCGGCGCTGCGCGCACCGTCCGCCGGGTTCACACAGGGCGTCTCGCTCTTGGTACTGAGCTCGGCCGCTGAGCGCGAGAGCTTCTGGCGGGTCGTTGCTGAGGCCGACAGCAGCTGGCTCCGGGGCATGCGGAGCGCACCCGTCCTGGTCACTGTCTGGACCAGCGAGGAGGCCTACCTCGATCGTTACGCCGAGCCTGACAAGGGCTGGACCGACCGCGATCCGGCGCGATGGTCGGCACCGTACTGGTATGTCGACGCCGGAATGGCGTGCCTGGCTGCACTGCTGTCGGCGGTCGACCACGATCTCGGCGCCTGCTTCTTTGGCATCCCGGCCGGCCGGATCGCGGCTGTACGTGAGGCTTTCGGCGTGCCAACGAGTCAGACGAGCGTCGGTGTGATCAGCCTCGGGTACCCGGCTCCGGCGCCTGCGATCGGGTCACCGACGCGCCGTCCACGGAAGGCTCTATCAGAGGTCATTCATCGCGGCATGTGGTAGGCACGCGGCCGTTTGGGTCTCAGATTTCGACGGATCAGGGCGGCTTCCGTTATAATTTTGTGACACACGGGCTGACACCCGGCCTGCAACGACACCAGGTCCAGATCAACGACCGGACCATCTCGGGGGAATGCTGTGCGGAAGATCATCCCTGTGGTTGCCGCTGGAGCGACCACGCTCGCCTTGGCTGGAACGACCTTCGGCTACGCGAACCTCAACAAATCCGTGGCCTTGTCGGTTGACGGGGAGACCAGTCAGGTCCGCACCAGCGCTGACACGGTAGCCGCCCTGCTGAAGAGCGAGGGAATCGAAGTCAACAACCACGACGTGGTGGCCCCGAACCTGGATGCCAAGGTCGCAGACGGCACCAGGGTCGCCGTCAAGTTCGGGCGGGAAGTCACTTTCACCATCGACGGTGCCGAGCAGACGATTTGGACCACCGCAACAACTGTCGATGAGGCGCTCAATGCTCTCGCCGTCGACCTCGCCGGCGCCGAGCTGTCAGCAAGCCGCAGCTCCGGCATCGGACGACAAGGCCTGGCGATCATCATCGGCACGGAGAAGACGGTCGTCATCATCGATGCCGGCAAGAAGCGCAGAGTTACAACCACCGGTCAGACACTTGCCGATGCTCTTACTGCGGCCAAGATCACAGTGGACCATGACGACAAGTTGAGCGCCAGCCCGAACGCCCGTCTGGCCGATGGCACAAAATTCACCTTCACCCGCGTCGACATCAAGTCCAAGACCAAGAAGGTCAAGGTGGACTTCGACACCACCCGCAAGCGGACGAGCAAGTTGAACAAGGGTGTCACCAAGATCGACACGCCCGGAGCCAGCGGCGTCCGTGCAGTGACCTACCGGTTGGTCCGGCACAACGGCGAGATCGTCCGGCGCACCAAGATCAAATCTAAGTTGATCAAGAAGCCGGTGACGGAGGTCATACTGGTTGGCACCAAGACGACGGTCAAGAAGAGCTCCGGCTCGAGCTCCTCGAGCACACCGTCGGGCAGTGTCTGGGACAGGCTCGCTCAATGCGAGTCCGGCGGCAACTGGTCGATCAACACAGGCAATGGCTACTACGGCGGTCTGCAGTTCAGCCTCAGCACATGGCGCGCATACGGGGGTAACGGCTACCCGCACCAGGCGAGCCGCGAAGGCCAGATTCGCATAGCCAAGAAGCTCCAGGCCGCCGCGGGCTGGGGTTCATGGCCGGCGTGTTCGTCGAAGCTGGGTTTGCGTTAGCGCGGTGGCGAGCGGGCTGCTCGATCCCAGCGCCGTACGCGAACTGGCGAGCCAGTTGGGGCTGCGGCCCACGAAGCAGCGCGGGCAGAACTTCGTCACCGACGCCAACACCATACGAAGGATCGTCGCCGCGGCACAGGTGACCGAGGACGACACGGTCCTCGAGGTTGGGCCAGGACTGGGGTCACTGACCCTTGGCCTACTCCAGACCGCACGCCATGTGATCGCGATCGAGATCGATGACCTGCTGGCGGCTCAGCTGCCCCAGACGGTCGCCGCGCGACTGCCGCAGCGGGCTGCGGCGCTAACGGTGATCAACGCGGACGCGCTCCGCGTGGACGCCGTGCCCGAAGCTGCGACAGCTGTTGTTGCGAACCTTCCGTACAACGTCGCAGTGCCGGTGCTGTTGCACCTGCTGGCAACGTTCGACAGCTGGAGCCACGGTCTGGTCATGGTGCAGGCCGAGGTGGCTGACCGGCTCGCCGCCAGGCCAGGATCAAAAACCTACGGTGTGCCGTCGGCCAAGGTGGCCTGGTACGCCGCAGCCACCAAGGCCGGGACGGTCTCGCCGACAGTCTTCTGGCCGGTGCCCAACGTCGAGTCTGGGCTGGTAGCGATCAACCGCCGCCCGCAGCCAGCGACCACGGCGACCCGTCACCAGGTGTTCGCAGTCATCGATGCGGCATTCGCCCAGCGGCGCAAGATGCTCCGCTCCGCCCTGGCCGGGCTCGCGGGATCGTCGGGGGCCGCAAGCTCCGCCGTAGTGGCAGCCGGATTGGATCCGAAAGCCCGCGGTGAGACGTTGGATGTGACCGACTTCACCCGGATCGCTGAGCAGATCTTCCAGGCGTAGCTAACCTCGCATTTATGGCCTCATCTTCGCCACCGGTTCTTTCCGGCGTACGTGTGCGGGTGCCGGCCAAAATCAACCTCGCTTTGAAGGTGGGCGCCCCTCGCGCCGATGGCTACCATCCCCTGGCCACGGTGTATCAGGCGGTTTCGGTCTACGACGAGGTGCACGCTGCATGGGCCGATCCGGATGAGTTCGAGGTGGTGGTCAGCGGCGAAGGTGCCGACCTGGTACCGCTCGATGACTCCAACCTCGCCGTGCGCGCTGCCAAGCTGCTTGCGCGGATACACGGACCGCACGATTCCCTGGGTGCAAGTTTGTCAATCAAGAAATCGATTCCGGTGGCCGGCGGGTTGGCCGGCGGCTCCGCAAACGGCGCGGCCGCACTGCTGGCGTGCGCGGTCTTATGGGATCTCGACGTCAACCCTGACGAGTTGAGGGCGCTGGCGGCTGAGCTCGGCAGCGATGTGCCCTTCGCGCTGCTCGGCGGCACGGCCGTGGGGAGAGGCCGGGGCGAGGACGTGGCGCCGGCACTAGCCCGGGGGACCTACCACTGGGTGCTTGCCTTCGGCTACCACGGTCTGTCGACGGCGGCGGTCTATCGGCGGTTCGACGAGTTGAGACCGCAGGCAGCGCCGCCTCAAGTGCCCGCCGATCTCATGAATGCCCTGCGCAGCGGGGATCCCAGACTCCTTGCGGGGGCGCTCAGCAATGATCTCGAGCCTGCTGCGCTGGATCTCCAGCCGCGATTGCGTACCTTGCTGCAGGCCGGCCTCGAGTACGGCGCTCTGGGCGCCCTTGTGTCAGGATCAGGTCCCACCTGTGCCTTCCTGGTGGACGGCGAGTCGGCGGCGGTCGACCTCTCGGTGTCGCTCAGTGCAGAGGGGTTGTGTCGGGCAGTCCGGCGCGCCACAGGCCCGGTCACGGGAGCCCGTGTCATCAACTGAACTGGCGCTGCGACAGTCAGCGATCGAGGCCGTACCGGGCGAGCAGGAGCCGCAGGCTCCGCGTGAGTTGATCATGCTCCATAACGTCCAACGAGGCCAGGATCCCGCGCTCGGCGGCCAGCAGCTCGGCCAACGCCGCGTCCACTGCGTCCCGGCCGGCCTCGGTCAGCTGAACCAGCACACCGCGCCGGTCATCGGGGTGATCCTGCCTGGCGACGAACCCACGCGCGGCGAGCCGGTCAACTCGGTTGGTCATCGTTCCCGAGGTGACCAGGGTTTCCCGCAAGAGTTGGCCGGGCGAAAGCCGGTACGGCGGACCCGAGCGTCGCAGTGCCGCCAGCACGTCGAACTCCCAGGACTCCAGATCGTGTGCGGTGAACGCGTTCGCGCGGACCCGGTCCAAGTGGCGGGCCAGCCGGCTGATGCGGGAAAGCACCTCCATAGGCGCAACGTCTAGGTCCGGACGTTCGCGACGCCAGGCCTCAACGATGGTGTCGACCTCGTCCCGGATTGGCTGGCCGGTCACACCCGGGAGTCTAGATGTGAAGAGTCTTGACGTCGAGATTTAGTGGGCTGCATCAGCGCTGGTGGCGATCCCGACATCCTCGCGCGGCATGGTGAATGCCAGTGCGATGATGCCGGCGCAAAGCAAAGCCGGCACGGCCATCGCGCGGTGGATCCCAAACTGGTTGACCACGAAACCGACCACGGCCGGGCCGATCAAGAACGCGGCGTAGCCGAATGTCACGACAACTGCGAGCACCCGGCCGCCGCCGATGTGCCCTGCTACGGCGTAGACCTGCGGTGCGATCATCCCGACGCCGAAGCCAACCAATGCCCAACCCGCTACCAGGAGCGGCAGGCTGCTCACCAGCGTGACTGTCAGATAGCCGAGGGCGGCGCAGAGTGCACCGAAGCGTACGACCGCTCGCCTCCCAAATCGGACAACCAATCCGTCGCCCAGCAACCGGATCACGACCATGAAGGCGCTGACGGCGATCAGGCCGAGCGCACCGGTGGTCGGGTCGACACCGGCGACATCGGTGACATGGAGCGACGACCAGTCCGTGGCCGTGCCCTCGGAGAGGCCGAACGCCAGGGCCATGACACCCAAAATCCAGGCGACCGCAGGAATCGGAGTCCGTACCCCGTCGACGGTGTGATGCACCACCGCCGCCTGGGGCGTGATCTTGAGCAGGACGCCGAAGGCAACGAGTGACAGCGCCGCGATTGAGATGGCCAGCGGCGTGACGATCTCACCACCCTTCAGCCCGAGCAGGGTGGCGAGCAGCAGGATTGCTCCTGCTCCGATGAAGGTGCCGATTGACCAGAATGCGTGGAAGAAACTCATGATCGGCCGTTGTCGCGCGGCCTCAACTTGGACACCGATCGCGTTCATCGCAACATCCATGGCCCCATTGCCAAGCCCAATCACCATGGCGCCGACGATCGCAATCGGGTATGCCGGAGCGAGTCCGATCGTGATCATCCCAACGATGAGGAGGGGCACGGCCGCCAGGCTGACCTCACGAGCGCCGATCGCGTCCGCCACTCGGCCGCCGATTTGCATCGAAAGGATGGCCGCAACTCCGGCACAGAAGAGCATGATCGCAATCTGGGTGGCATCCAAGCCGAGCTTGTCACGAAGCGAGGGGAGCGAGCCGCCGAAACCGCCTATCACGACGCCATTGACGACAAATAGCAACGTCACTGCAGTAGCAGCGAGCCGGGTAGCGAGTTGGTTGGTGATGGGTGCAGAAGTGGTCATTCGCTGTTTCTGTATCGATTTAGAAGACAAGTCACTACTGTACGCAAGGATGGCTGACGATGGCAAAAACGGACCGAAACAGGGCACGCGTGAGCCGGGATGCAGCCTGACCGGGCGATGCGTACGCTTGGCTCTGGCCGATCCAAGGGTTGGTCAGGTGTGGGGGAAGCGTCCTCGATTCGAAGCCGACAGCCCGCAAGCGGGCTCCGGATGGGAGGATTGGCCGGGCCTCACATTCCCCGGTTGGTCTGTCGGCAGGGCCCGCCTGACTTTGAATCAGGACTAGCGACGTAGGTTCGACTCCTACCCGGGGAGCGGAGCGTCACTCAGCTAGTAAGGAGCCAGCTGTTGTCCGTTCACTCCGACCAAGCTCCGAGCCCGGTCGCGGCTGTCGTCATCCTGGCAGCAGGCGAGGGAAAGCGGATGAAGTCCTCACGTTCCAAGCTGCTGCACGAAGTCGCCGGACATTCCATGCTCAGTTATGCGGTGACGGCTGCGACGACGATGCAGCCCGAGCACATCATCGTGGTGATCGGCCACCTCCGGGACCAGGTGCAAGCCCACCTCGCCGAGATCGCTCCCCATGTGCTGATCGCGGTCCAGGAGCAACAGCTCGGGACCGGCCATGCGGTGCAGGTCGCGCTCGACCAGCTCGCCGATCTCACCGGGGACGTGATAGTCACCATGGGCGATGTGCCGATGCTCAGCGCCGAAACGCTTGCGGCGTTGCTCCTCGAGCATCGGACCAGTCAGGCTGCCGCGACTGTGCTCACCGCGCAGGTCCCCGACCCGACCGGGTATGGGCGAATTCTGCGCGACGTGGACGGCATCGTCACCGGCATTGTCGAGCACCGGGACGCCGACGATACCGCGCGGGAGATCACCGAGATCAACTCTGGCATCTACGTGTTCGATGCGGCGACCCTGCGGTCCGCACTAGCCGTACTGGCACCGTCAAATGATCAAGGGGAGCTCTACCTCACCGACGCGCTGGCCGTGCTACGCCAAGCGGGCAAGCCGGTCGGTGCCTATTTGATCGACGACCTGTGGCAGACCGAGGGGGTCAACGATCGGATCCAGCTCTCCCGGATGAACGCGGAAGCCAACCGGCGGATCCTGCTGCACTGGATGCGCGAAGGAGTGACAGTCGTGGATTCAGCATCGACCTGGATCCACGCCTCGGTCGATCTAGCGCCGGATGTGATCTTGCTGCCCGGCACGTCCTTGGAGGGAGCCACGTCGGTGGCGGCCGGAGCACGGATCGGTCCCGATACCACATTGATCGACGTGGAGGTTGGGGAGAACGCGGTGGTGACGCGTACCCAAGCCTCGCTCAGCGTGATCGGCCCAGGCGCCAGCGTCGGCCCGTACGCCTATCTCCGGCCGGGCACCACACTCGGCGCCGGCGGCAAGATCGGCACCTTCGTGGAGACCAAGAATGCCCGCATCGGAGCCGGTGCCAAGGCCCCGCACCTCAGCTACCTGGGCGACGCGGTGATCGGTGAGGGCGCGAACATCGGAGCCGGCGTGATCTTCGCCAACTACGACGGCGTACGGAAATCGACGAGCACAGTGGGGGCGCACACCTTTGTCGGCAGCAACTCGGTGCTTGCCGCACCGGTCGAGGTGGCCGACGGCGCCTACATCGCCGCCGGCTCGACGATCACCGGCGATGTCGGACCAGGTGATCTTGCGGTGAGCCGGGGCCGGCAGCGCAATGTGCCCGGCTGGGTGGCACGTAAGCGGGCAGGTACCAAAACTGCGCGCGCCGCCGAGGCGGCGCAGGAGCAGAAGGAGCCGTCGTGAGCAGTCGTCTCAAGCGCCAGAACGACAAGAACCTCATGCTGTTCACTGGGCGGGCTCATCCCGACCTGGCCAACGAGGTGGCCGCGCTGTTGAAGGTCGAGATCGTACCGACCCGCGCGATCACCTATGCCAACTCCGAGATCTACGTCCGATTCGAGGAATCGGTGCGCGGTTGCGACGCCTTCGTGATCCAGAGCCATGCCGCTCCGGTCAACGAGTGGACCATGGAGCAGTTGATCATGGTCGATGCGCTGAAGCGCGCATCTGCCAAGCGGATCACCGTTGTTGCACCGTTCTACCCCTATGCCCGGCAGGACAAGAAGCACCGCGGCCGCGAACCGATCTCGGCTCGCCTCATCGCGGATCTGTTCCGCACTGCGGGCGCTCACCGGATCATGTCGGTGGATTTGCACGCTGCACAGATCCAGGGTTTCTTCGACGGGCCGGTTGATCATCTGTGGGCGATGCCCGTGCTTTCCGACTACCTGGCGAAGAAGTACGACACGTCCGAGATGACGGTGGTCTCACCCGATGCCGGCCGGGTGCGGGTGGCCGACATGTGGACCGACCGGCTGAACTGTGCACTGGCGATCATCCACAAGCGACGTGACCCCAATGTGGTCAACACGGTCGCCATTCACGAGGTCGTCGGCGAGGTGGAGGGGCGCGTTTGCCTGGTGGTCGACGACATGATCGACACGGCGGGCACCATCTGCCAAGCGGCCGAGGCGTTGAAGGCCCGCGGCGCGAAGGCAGTGATCGCGGCAGCCACTCATCCGGTGCTGTCCGGGCCGGCCATCGATCGGCTGAAGGCGACCGAGTTCGAAGAGGTGATCGTCACCGACACCTTGCCGATCCCCGAGGAACGGCGCTTCGACACACTCACCGTGTTGCCGATCGCCCCCTTGATCGCACGAGCCATCCGGGAGGTCTTTGAGGAAGGCTCGGTCACCAGCCTCTTCAATGGGCATGCGTGAGGGAGCCTGTCATGTTCTTCGGGGCGGCGGATGCCTGATTTCGCATCACCAGTGCCTCTGAGAGAGGCTCAGACGGCGTTCTGACACGCGCTGATGATGCGTTTTCAGGGCAAGTTGGCGACTATTGGGCCTTGTCGGCTAAGGTTGAGCGGTTGCCTCGGCGAGGGTCGCAGAACCGTGATCGACTAGGTCGAACGAGCTGCGTCCCCCGCGGAGTTTTGATCAAGATAACTAAAACGTTAGTCCGAGGAGTTCGTTCGTGCCCGAGGTGAAGCTCACAGCCGAAATGCGTACGGAATTCGGCAAGGGCGCTGCCCGCCGGATCCGGCGCGCGCACAAGGTGCCTGCCGTGCTGTACGGCCACGGCACTGCGCCGATCCATATCGCCCTGCCCGGCCACGAGACCCTGCTCGCGCTGCGCACTGCAAACGCATTGCTGTCAATCGAGGTCGACGGCATTTCCCAGCTCGCATTGCCCAAACAAGTCCAGCGCGATCCGCTGAAGCACACCATCGAGCACGTCGACCTGGTTATCGTGCGGCGGGGCGAGAAGGTCACCGTCGACGTGCCCGTGCACGTCGAGGGCGAGGCCGGTCCGGACACGCTGGTCGTCGTTGACCACAACAGCATCCCGATCGAAGCCGAGGCCACTCACATCCCCCAGCGGATCCTTGTTTCCGTCGAGGGTCTCCCGGCTGGTACCCAGATCCTCGCCCGTGACCTCCAGATTCCCGCAGGTTCGTTGGTTGAGCTTGACCCGGAGACCTTGATCGTCAATGTCACCAATGCGCCGACTGTCGAGGCGCTCGAGGCCGAGCTGGCTGAGGCCGAGGCGGAGGCAGGCATTGAGCCGACGCTGGCAGCAACCGCCGAGCCGAGCACAGAAGACACAGAAGAGGCGCCAGCCGAGTCCGAAGCCTAGCTGGCTGCTGCATCTGCGATGAGCTCATGGCTCGTAGTCGGGCTCGGCAACCCCGGCCCGGCCTTTGCCTCGCATCGGCACAACGTCGGCTATCGAGTCGCCGACGAACTGGCACGCCGTATCGGCGCGAGGTTCAGCGTCCTGCGTGGCTGCCGGGCTGAGGTCGCCGAAGGCCGAACCGGACCTCCGGGAGGCGAGGCACCGCGGCTGGTGCTGGCGAAATCGCGTACTTACATGAACGAGGCCGGATGGGCGGTCACCCGGTTGCTCGCCTATTACAAGCTGGAGCCGGCCCAGATGATCGTGATACACGATGAACTCGACATAGACCCCGGTCAGCTGAGGGTGAAGTTCGGGGGCGGCGACAACGGCCACAATGGGCTCAAGTCCATCCGTAAATCCCTCGGAAGTGGGGAGTTCTTCCGGGTACGGATCGGCGTTGGCCGCCCGCCGGGTCGGCAAGATCCGGCCGATTACCTGCTCAGCAACTTCCCGACAAGTGCACGCGAGGCCGTCGAGGTCGAAATCAGTCGGGCTGCGGATGCTGTTGAGTCGCTCGTTCAGGTGGGGCTCGACAAGACCCAAAGCGCATTCAACAGCTGACGCCGATTCCTCCGTCGCCCGGGTTGCGGAACCTACGATGCACGTAGCTGCGGGGCACCGCCGTGCTCCTGCACACACCGGCTGGGATCGGCACTTCGGCACCCCTGGGTACGCCGCCAGCGCGCCGTACCTCAGCGGTGAGGCAGCCGCGTACCTGATCAAGGCCGGTGCCGTTCTCGTCGGTATCGACTCGATCAACATCGATGACGCAGAGACCAGCCGTGAACGTCCAGTACATTCCCAGCTCCTGGCGGCTGGGTACACGTCGTGGAGCACCTGACGAACCTGGCTGCTGTGCCTCCCACCGGCGCTCGGTTCACCGCGGTTCCGCCCAAGGTTCGCGAGTTTGGAACCTTCCCGGTCCGCGCGTTCGCCCGATTGCCGTAGCAGGAGCCACCCTCTAGACAGGCCCGGTGGGTCCTGGAGCCAACCGGTAACCTCTCTGGGTGACCCTCACGGGACTCGTCGAGCTTTTCCGCACCGAACCCACCCTCATCGAGACCATCGCCGATGCACGCGCCCGGCGACTCCCGGTGCTGGATGTGACCGCACCTGCCCCGATGCGGTCGCTGATCGCTGCCGCACTGGGCGAGGACATCGCAGGCGGTGGCGCCGGTCGTCCGGTGCTGCTGGTCAGCTCGACCTTTCGCGAAGCGGAGGACCTCACGGCTGCGCTGCAATCCCTCGTCGGCGATGAAGCCGTGGCGTACTACCCGGCGTGGGAGACCCTGCCGCACGAGCGATTGAGCCCTCGCTCGGATACGGTCGGCCGCCGGCTCGAGGTGCTGCGTCGGCTGGCCGGCAATAGTGATCTTCCTGCGCCGCGGATCGTCGTGGCGCCAGTGCGCAGCGTGCTGCAGCCGCAAGTCAAAGGGCTTGGCAGCCTGAGACCAATACGTCTCGTGGTCGGCGAGGAGATCGACCTGACTGACCTGGCGGCGGCCCTGGTAGCTGCGGCCTACACCCGCGTCGACTTGGTCGAGCGGCGCGGTGAGTTCGCCGTGCGCGGTGGCATCGTCGACGTCTTTCCGCCGACCGAGGAGCACCCCGTACGCGTGGACTTCTTTGGCGACACCGTCGAGGAGATTCACTATTTCTTTGTCGCGGATCAGCGGTCCAGCGACATCGCGCTGACCGAGATCACGGCATCGCCCTGTCGTGAGCTGCTGCTGACCGAAGACGTACGCGCCCGCGCGGCAGCGCTCGCTGATCGACATCCCGAACTGATCGAGATGCTCGACAGGATCGCCCAGGGACATCCGGTCGACGGCATGGAGGCTTTGTCACCGGTGCTGGTGGACGGTATGGAGCTGCTGGTCGAGCTGCTGCCGACCGACACCCACGTGCTGATCTGCGACCCCGAGCTGGTCCGCGGCCGCGCGATCGAGTTGGTCAAGACCAGCGAGGAATTCCTGCATGCCTCATGGGCGGCCGCGGCAGGTGGAGGCAAGGCGCCGATCGACCTGGGTGCGTCGGGCTACCAGCCGCTTGCGGAGGTTCGTGCCGCGGCACTGGCCCGAGGGATGGCGTGGTGGACCCTGTCGCCGTTCAGCGCTGGCCCGGTCGATCACATGGCAACAGAAGACGGGCAGTCCGAACCCATCCGCACCGCGGACGGGGAGATCATCGATCTCTCAGCGAGGGTCAGCGGCCCTGGCGTCGAGTCGCGGACACTGCGCGGCCAGGTCGGCGAGACTTATCGTGGCGACACCGAGGCAGCGGTCAACGAGATCACCAAGCGGGTCCGTGACGGCTGGCGGGTGGTTGTCATGGCGGAAGGCAGGGGCACTGCGGACCGCATCGTCGAAGTGCTCAGTGAACACGCCGTGCCGCTACGCAGCCTCTCAACGCTGGATGAACCACCCGACATCGGGCTGGCCACCGTCGTCACCGGCCAGCTCAGCCACGGTTTCGTGGCCGATGAGATCCGGCTCGCGGTCTTCACCGCAACTGATCTTTCCGGCCAGCGGGCCGCTGACCGGGCCAACCGGAAGTTGCCGGCGCGCCGCAAGAATCAGATTGACCCACTTGAGCTCACCTCGGGCGATCCTGTGGTTCACAGCCAGCACGGGATCGGCCGCTATGTCGAGATGATGCAACGCACCGTAGCCGGCACGACCCGGGAGTACCTGGTCATCGAATATGCGCCGTCCAGGCGCGGTCAGCCGGGGGACCGGCTCTATGTCCCGACCGACGCCCTTGATCAGGTAACCCGCTACGTCGGCGGGGAAAACCCGAGCCTGGACAGACTGGGCGGTGCCGACTGGGCCAAACGCAAAGGCCGCGCGCGGAAGGCGGTCCGTGAGATCGCCGCCGAATTGATCAAGCTGTACGCAGCCCGGCAGGCGACCCGCGGTCACGCGTTCGCTCCCGACACGACATGGCAACGAGAATTGGAGGACGCGTTCGCCTTCGTTGAGACCCCGGATCAACTGGGAGCGATCGACGACGTGAAGCGGGACATGGAGCAGATCGTGCCGATGGATCGGCTGATCTGTGGCGACGTCGGCTATGGCAAGACCGAGATCGCGGTGCGCGCCGCGTTCAAGGCAGTGCAGGACGGCAAGCAGGTGGCCATTCTGGTGCCCACAACTTTGCTGGTACAACAGCACTACGCCACGTTCGCCGACCGCTATGCAGGCTTTCCCGTCAACGTCGCGCCGCTCAGCCGGTTCGCCTCTGAGGCTGAGGCAAGAGCAACCATCGAGGGTCTCGCCGAGGGTCGGGTCGATGTGGTGGTCGGGACTCACCGGCTGCTGTCGGGTGAAGTTACCTTCAAGAACTTGGGCCTTGTGGTGATTGACGAGGAGCAACGCTTCGGTGTGGAGCACAAGGAACAGCTCAAGCGCATGCGTACCCACGTCGACGTGCTGGCCATGTCGGCCACCCCGATCCCGCGAACTTTGGAGATGGCGATCACCGGTATTCGCGAGATGAGCACCATCGCGACTCCGCCAGAGGAGCGTCATCCGGTACTTACCTTCGCCGGAGCGTACGACGAGGCTCAGGTGACTGCGGCAATCCGGCGCGAGCTGCTACGTGAAGGCCAGGTGTTCTACGTGCACAACCGGGTGCAGAGCATCGACAAGGCCGCGCGCCGGATCGCGGAGTTGGTACCGGAAGCACGTGTAGTGACCGCACACGGCCAGATGAGCGAGCACCGCCTGGAACAGGTCATGATCGATTTCTGGGAGCGCCGAGCCGACGTACTTGTCTGCACCACGATCATCGAGGCGGGGCTGGACATCTCGACCGCCAACACGCTGCTGATCGAACGCTCCGACCTGCTCGGCCTCTCGCAGCTGCACCAGCTACGCGGCCGAGTCGGGCGGGGGCGGGAGCGCGGCTACGCCTACTTCCTCTACCCACCCGACAAGCCACTGACCGAAACCGCTTACGACAGGATCACCACCATCGCAACACACAGCGACCTTGGTTCCAGCATGGCCATCGCGATGAAGGACTTGGAGCTGCGCGGTGCAGGCAACCTGCTCGGCGGTGCACAGTCGGGTCACATCGCCGACGTCGGTTTCGATCTCTACATCCAGCTGGTCGGCGAGGCGGTCGCGGAGTTTCGAGGTCAGGAGACCCAGCCAGAACCCGAAGTACGGATCGAGCTGCCCGTCGACGCTCACCTGCCCACCGACTACATCGAGTCCGAGCGGCTGCGGCTGGAGATGTACAAGCGGCTGGCCGAGGTTCGCAGCGAGGCCGACGTCAAGGCCGTCGACGCCGAGCTGCACGACCGCTACGGGACGCCGCCACCGGAGGTGCTCAATCTCATCGAGGTAGCAAGGTTCCGGCTGCTCGCCCGATCTGCTGGCCTGACTGAGATCGTCGGGCAGGGTCGATACATCCGTTTCGCTCCGGCCCGTCTCCCAGAGTCACGGGTGCTGCGGCTGCAGCGGCTCTACCCGGGCAGCGTGGTCAAGGATGCTGTTGGCTCTGTGCTCGTGCCACGGCCCACGAGCCCTACCGACGCGGGTCAGCCGCTGAAAGACACCGACCTGCTGCGCTGGGTCACTGAACTGATCAACCAGATCCTTTCGAAGTCCTGATGCGTCCGTTTCGCATCAGGGCCGTCAAAACGCGCCCGAACTCTTCAGCCACTGCGCACATCCAGACGGCCCAGGGTGTTCGGCTAGCTGTCGTAGGATCACCTCCGGTAGTCGTTTCCTGGGAGCGCGGTGCGCGAGCAGGAGTTAGGTTGAGGGAAGGTCGATGAGGTTTCTGGCTCGCCGGGGGCTGAGCGCGTTACGCGCTACGGCGCTCGCTGGCGTCGTCGTAGTCACCCTGTTCGCGGGCGGCTGTGCTCAAGCAGACCCCAGCGTTGCCGCGTACGTGGGTAGCTCGAGGATCACCCAGCAGCAGGTGGACGACGCTGTTGAAGGGGTGTCCAGCATCCTGCAAGAGGGCCAGCAGGTGTCCCCCTCGGCCGTTGTCAACGCCATGATCCATGGGCTCATTGCAGAGAAGGTTGCTACCGCCAACAAGGTCACGATCACCGACGGCGAGCGCGACGCGGTGATCAAGGACAGTAACCTCGCCGGCTTGCTCAACGTACCCAAAGGTCGGCCCGTCGCGTACGACCTGGCCGACCAGCAGATTGTTTCGGGCAAGATCGGCAGCGAGGCTTACCTGGCAGCTGTCAGTGAGCAGCAGGTCACTCTCAACCCGCGCTTCGGTGTGCTGGATCCCACCCAGAAGTTGATCATCACTGATAAGTCGGCGTCCCTGGCCGAGCCAGCGCCTACCCAGCCATAGTGCCGCTCCCTGAGCTCGAACGACTGGTCTCAGTGATGGCGCGGCTGCGCCAGGAATGCCCGTGGGACGCCCAGCAAACCCATCGTTCGCTCGTGCAGTACCTCATCGAGGAGACTGCCGAGACGGTCGAGGCGATTGAGGCCGGCGACCAAGATCATCTTCGGGAGGAGCTCGGTGATCTGCTGCTCCAAGTGATCTTTCACGCTGAGCTCGCGAGCGAACAGGCGCCCGGCTTCACGGTGGAGGAGGTTGCCCGGGGCATCGCCGACAAACTCATCTCCAGACATCCCTATGTCTTCGCGACCGCTGAGGTACCGGTTGACCTGCACTACACCTGGGAGCAGCGCAAGGCGGCTGAGAAGGGGCGTACCTCTGCGCTGCAGGGCATCCCCGAGCAGCTCTCCGCTCTTGCCCGGGCCAACAAGATCATCGGCAAGGCGCGATCCCGGCGACTGGAGCTCCTGCTACCCGACGAGCCGACCACAGCGGAGGAGGTGGGGGCGCAGATCCTGGCGCTGGCGGCCCGCGCTCACTCGGCCGGGATCGACCCGGAGCAGGCGCTACGTGATGCCGTGCGAGCCCTGGAGGCGCAGGTGCGGCATTCCGAGTCGGCGCCCAACGACGCGACTTCGGCCTAGTGCCCTGGAAGGGAAGTTCCAAGAGATTTCCCTTTCAGGGCACTGGACAGCGCGCACTATCCTGTGGGCATGTCCGAGCCCCCCAACCCACGGCCGGCCCCCCAGGCGTATCCGCCCCAGACGAATCCGCCCCAGACGAATCCGCCCCAGACGAATGCACCTCAGAACTATCCCCCTCAGAATTACCCGCCCCAGAACTATCCGCCCCAGAACTATCCCCCTCAGAATTACCCGCCCCAGAACCCGCAGTCCCAGCCTTACCCACTGAATCCCGCAGCGCCATATCCGGTGCAGCCGCACTATCGGCCCACGCCGCGTAGGCCGAATGAGGAGTTGCGCCGCGATACCGAGGCTGCGTTCGAGGCACGGATGGAACTGGGACCTGAATACAACGAATACGTGGCCGCCAGCCTGGCCGAGCGGGTCGAGGACCTCGCGGAGCTGCGCGCTGCTGAACTTCGGCAGCAGGCCGAGGATGCAAGTCGCGCCCATGCGGCGGAGCAGACCGGACGCGGGCGGCAGTTTGCGCTCGCCATCGTCTCCATTGTCATGGGCATCCCGATCACGGCAATCACCGCTACCAACGTGGACCCGGCCATCCTCGGAGTGGCCGTCTCCTGGGCTGGCATCGTCGGCGTGAACTGGGTGCACGCCAGGACGCCACGCAAGCGCAAATAGCGCCTTCCCGAGCCGCGCGCCGCTGTCGAACGATTCTCGCGTTCGCGCGTGCGGCGCCACCTGCTGAGCGCTGATGCGCCGATAGGCTGAGGCCACCAGAGGTTTCTTGTGCCCGAGTGCCCTTTCGATATAGACGGATTGTGGGCGATTCGGGACAGCATCGGAAAGGCGACGCTCGTGGCGAGTATCGAGTTCATAGGCGCGCGAGAAATTCTTGATTCCCGCGGCAACCCGACTGTCGAGGTCGAAGTCATCCTGGACGACGGCTCGGAGGGCCGGGCTGCGGTTCCCTCAGGTGCCTCGACCGGGGCCTTCGAAGCGGTCGAGCTTCGCGACGGTGAGGCCCGCTATGGAGGGAAAGGCGTCAGCAAGGCCGTGCTGGGCGTGATCGACCAGCTCGGCCCCGAGCTCATCGGGTACGAGGCCAGCGAACAGCGGCTGGTGGATCAGGCAATGCTGGACCTGGACGGTACCGACAACAAGTCCAAGATCGGCGCCAACGCCATCCTCGGTGTCTCGCTTGCTGTCGCCCATGCGGCTGCGCACTCGGCCGATCTGCCGCTCTACCGCTACGTCGGCGGCCCTAACGCCCATCTGCTGCCGGTGCCCATGATGAACATCGTCAACGGCGGGGCACATGCCGACTCCGATGTCGACGTTCAGGAATTCATGATCGCCCCGATCGGCGCGGCGACGTTCCGCGACGCCCTGGAGATGGGGGCGACTGTCTATCAATCCCTGAAGTCGGTGCTGAAGAAGCAAGGACTGGCGACCGGCCTCGGTGACGAGGGTGGCTTCGCGCCCAACTTGCCCGCCAATGTGGCCGCACTCGAACTGATCTCAACGGCGGTGGAGTCCGCCGGTCTCACGCTGGGTAGCGACATTGCGCTGGCGCTCGACGTCGCGAGCACGGAGTTTTTCGACGCTGGGACCTACACCTTCGAAGGCACCGCGCTCTCCGCGGACGAGATGACAGGGATCTACGAGCAGTGGGTCACCGACTTCCCGATCGTCTCGATCGAAGACCCGTTGGCTGAGGACGACTGGGCAGGTTGGAGCGCGCTGGTCAGCAAGATCGGCGACAAGATCCAGGTAGTCGGCGACGACCTGTTTGTCACGAACGTGACCAGGCTGCAGCGCGGCATCGAGGAGAAAGCGGCCAGCGCCCTGCTCGTCAAAGTCAACCAAATCGGCTCTCTGACCGAGACTCTGGACGCCGTCGATCTGGCCCACCGGGCTGGCTTCCGCTGCATGATGAGCCATCGTTCCGGCGAAACCGAGGACACCACGATCGCTGATCTTGCGGTGGCGACTAACTGCGGCCAGATCAAGTCCGGCGCTCCGGCGCGTACCGACCGGGTAGCCAAGTACAACCAACTGTTGCGGATCGAAGAAGATCTCGACGACGCCGCACGCTATGCCGGTGCCTCGGCCTTCCCGAGGTTCAAGGCCTGAGACGGTGCCATCCGGTCCGCGGCCGACTTCCCGCCCGGGCGCAGGCCCCGGGCGGGGAAAGCCGCGAGCTCGTAGTCAGGGGCGCAAGCCGTCGTCCTCGGCGCGTACGCCGGAGGCAGAGACACCGCGACGAGACGAATCCGCCAGTCCGCTGTTGGGCCGCGGATCCAGCGTGACCGCCCGCGCCATCGCTCTTGCAGTCGTGCTGCTGATCTTGACGATCTCCTACGCCACATCGCTGCGCATCTACTTCGCCCAGGCCCACGAGATCGCTTCGACCAACGCAGAGATCACCGAGCGTCAGCAGCGGATTCATCAACTACAGGGCGAGTTGGCCCGCTGGGGCGATGAGACGTACGTGAGGACCCAGGCCAGGGAACGGCTGGGTTGGGTGGTGCCGGGGGAGACCGGCTTCACCGTCGTGGGTGCCGACGGCAAGCCGCTCGGCGGCGGAGCAAAGATCACTGCCGAGACGGCGCCGGATGAACCTGCGCACGATGCGTGGTGGTCCAAGCTGTGGGGCTCGGTACAGGCCGCAGATCGGCCGGCGCCGGTCAAGTCGGAGGTCAAGGACAAGACGATCACCGTCAAGACCCCGCCGAACAACGCTACGCCGACCGCCACACCCCGCTAACTTTCCACGCTGACCGGCAGTGTCGGCAACTGATCAGCGCTGGTCGGCGAGGAAACCATCGACTGCGGCTGCCGTGGGCAGGCTCGGGCTGGCTCCTCGGACCGTGACGGCTAACGCGCCAGCGGCAAGCCCGCGTCGTAGCGCATCCGCAAGCGAGGCGCCGCGAGCCAGGCTTGCACCAAGTGCGCCCGAGAAGGCATCACCGGCCGCAGTAGTATCCACCGGCGTCGCTGGGAAAGCTGGATATTCCGCGACCCCGTCGGGCCCGACGAGGATGACGCCATGGGCGCCGCGAGTGATCATCGCGATGCTGACACCGCGATCGAGGAACCAGCCGGCTGCCTGCTCAGCCGAACTGCGATCCGTGACAGAGATGCCGGTCAGTACCTCCGCCTCGAGCTCGTTCGGCTTGACCACGGAGACACCCGGCCATACATCTGGAGGTATTGGTTGTGCCGGTGCCGGGTCCAGGACGAGTCGCAGTTTGCACTCCCGACAGACCTCAGCCACCCGCTGCACGACACTGAGCGGAATTTCCAGCTGCACTAGGACGACGGAAATGTGATCACGCAACGCTCGGAGCGAGGCCTCGACATCGTCGGGGCTCAGCCGGTGGTTGGCGTTCGGAATGATCATGATGTCGTTCTGGGCAGAGAGTGCATCGACGCGGATATGAGCAATGCCAGTTAAGCCGTCAATGATGCGAACTGCGGTGACGTCCACGCCTTCGTCGGCGAGCGCGCCCAGCGTAAGGCCGCGGAAGAAGTCATCGCCCACAGCGCCGATCATGTAGGTTGGCGCACCCGCACGTACCGCGGCGATCGCTTGATTCGCGCCTTTCCCGCCGAGCACTAGCGAAAAGTCGTTGCCGATGACGGTCTCGCCTGGACGCGGCAGCGGCGAGCCAAAGGCCGCTAGGTCGGCGTTGATGCTGCCTACCACGGCGACCCCACCGGGGTCATCCATGTCGCCCGAGCCTATCCTTCGCCAAGCCAACGGCTGGTGCTGGCGAGCGGGCAGGCCACGAACATGCTGCCAGCGTCGGGATCGCGCGACGACGGCGGCGGATTCACCGCGCGATGCGCGAGCAGCATATGAAGGGGTCGCTTGAGAGAATACGACTGTGCGTGAACCCATGACCGCCGCCGATGAGTCAGTCGTGACCGCACAGCTGCAGCGACCGCCACGCGGCATGATCGGGGTCGCCTACCGCTGTCCATGCGGCAAACCCGCGGTGGTCGTCACCCGACCCCGGCTGCCGGACGGCACGCCGTTCCCGACGACGTACTACCTCACCTGTCCGCGAGCAGTTGCGGCCTGCTCATCGCTGGAGTCGCAAGGCCTCATGGCCGAGATGAATCAGCGGCTGAGCAGTGATCATGATCTTGCGCTGGCCTATCGGCGAGCCCACGAGCAATACCTGGCGGACCGGGAACGGCTGGATTCGGTGCCAGAGATCGCGGGTATCAGCGCAGGCGGGATGCCTGATCGGGTGAAGTGCCTGCATGCGCTGGTGGCTCACGCGCTTGCCACCGGGGCTGGTGTCAACCCACTCGGTGACGAGGCGGTGCAGGCCGTGGTTGGGTTCTGGACTCACCCATGCTTGGCGGAGACCTCATGACGCGCGTTGCCGCCATCGACTGCGGGACGAATTCGATCCGCCTGTTGATCGCCGAACTCGACGGCTCCGGCGGTCTGACGGATCTGGATCGGCGACTCGAGATCGTGAGGCTCGGTCAGGGCGTCGATGCCAGCGGTGAGTTCCATCCCGACGCCTTGCAGCGGACGTTCGCCGTGGTTGATCAATATTCGGAATTGATCAAGAAGGCGGACGTGTCTGTCGAGAAGGTGCACTTCGTGGCGACGTCGGCATCACGGGATGCCAGGAACCGCGAGGTCTTTTTCACTGGCATCAAGCAGCGGCTGGGGGTGCTTCCGGACGTGATCAGCGGTGCGACCGAGGCGCGCCTGTCCTTTATCGGAGCGCTCAGCCGGGTCAGCCCGGAAGGCGAGCCGGTCCTGGTGATGGACATCGGCGGTGGTTCGACCGAATTGATCACCGGCAGCGCCGCTGGCGAGATGCGCAGCGCGGTCTCACTTGACATCGGATCAGTACGCGTCACCGAACGGTTCTTGAAGCAGAACCCGGTCGCAAATGATGATCTTGCGCGGGCCACCGAGTACACAGACGGCCTGCTGGAGGGTAGCGGAGTGGACTTCGCCTCGATCGGCACCTGGATTGGGGTCGCCGGCACCGCGACAACGCTGGCCGGAGTGTATCTGGAGCTGGAGCACTACGACCGCGAGCGGGTGCACGGTGCGGTCATTAGATTGCCGGCGCTGGAGGAGCTGCTCCACCGGCTGGCCCGGATGACGGTTGCTGAGATACGGGCGCTGCCGTCGATGCACCCCGGGCGGGCCGATGTGATCACCGGGGGTGCGCTCGTCGCGGCCCGCGTTGCTGCGCGCTTGAATGTGAAGGACCTGATCGTCAGCGAGTCCGACATTCTCGATGGGATTGCCCTGCAGCTCCTGCACCAGTGACACAATGCCGCGATGACCTCTCTTGCCATCACGGTCGTCGGCCATGACCGGCCTGGCATCATCGCGCAGGCTGCCGAGGTGCTGTCGCAGTGCGGCATGAACCTCGAGGACTCCTCGATGACGCTACTGCGCGGTCACTTCGCCATGACCCTGATCTGCGCGGGTGAGGCCGACGTCGCCCAGATTGAGTCAGCGCTGCAACCGCTCGTCAACGGCTCGCTGGACGTCACCGTACGTGAGGTTCCGGAGGAACCTGAGCTGCCACCGCTTGGGTCTACCTACCTGGTGACTGTCCATGGCGCGGATCGGCTCGGTATCGTCGCGCGGCTGGCCAGTGTGATTGCCGAGGCAGGTGGCAACATCACCGACCTCACCACTCGCCTCTTGGGGACGCTCTACGTGTTGCTGGCCGAGGTCGATCTACCCCGATCAGCTGATGTCGAAGCGCTCCAGGCTCGGCTCGCCGAAGTGTCTGCCGAGTTAGGTGTGGACACAAGCATGCGACTGATCGAGAACGACGAGCTGTGAATCTGACACTGCCGACTCTGCCTGACGGCCGGGTGCTCGATGTAGTTCACGCCCCGAGCCACGTGCTCTCGGTCTCCGGATTGCCGGTCGATGCTGCCGACCCCAGTGTGGTCCAGCTTTGCGCCGATCTCGTTGCGACGATGCGGGTTTCACCGGGGTGTGTGGGGCTCGCGGCGCCTCAGGTCGGGGTGTCGGCGCAAGTCTTCTGCGTCGATGTCTCGGCACATCCGAGGACCCGGACGACGCACGGGCTGATCGTGCTGGTGAACGCTGAAATCGTGGAGGCCAGCCGCAACGAGAGGGCCCGGGAGGGCTGCATGTCGGTACCGGACCTCACAGGTGATGTGAAGCGGGCGACCAAGATCACCGTGGCTGGTTTGTTGCCCCGCAGCGGCGAGCGGGTGTTGATCACCACCGATGCGTTCGAGGCGCGCGCGCTGCAGCATGAGATCGACCACTGTGAGGGACTGCTATTCCTCGACCGAGTGGTTGGTGCGCACGCCGTCTACCCCCGGAAGGTCTATCTCCAGCCACCCGACGCTGCCGGCAATGCGCGCTGAGCTCGTCGAAGCGCGCCCTTCGACAAGCTCAGTGGGCAATGACGCGCTGAGGGTCGGAGGTCCCACTTTTTGGACCTTGGCAGGCGGCGAGCCCGGGTAGGGTCGGGCATCTATGAACGGTCCGGCATCTCCTCACTGGCCGCTCCGGCCCGGCGCCAACCGGTCCAAAGTACCGCGCAGTACTCGTTTTTTGAGGGGCCGCGGCCCGGCCGAGAGCGGGCAGCGCCAAACCCTGGCTAGCGTGCTCGCGCGGCACGCCGGACGGGTGCGCTCGCGTCGAGCGCTGCTGTTGGATGTCGGGAAGGCGTTGTTGCTCACCTTGCTCGCCGCGCTGGCAGCCGCGCCGCTAGCGGTGGTCTGGGGAATCAGTCATGCGCGGGTGGAGGACTACCTCGGGCCACATCACGTGACCTTCGCCAGCAACTTTCGCGGTGAGGTCGAACTGAACCTTGGACCCATTGGCAATGCCTATCTTGAGAGCCCGGCAAGCCCGATTGGCCTCGTCATCACGGTGGGCGGTGTCGGCACTGCGGCAGAGAATCTCAATTCGCTGTTCTCGGAGCAGACGCTGATCGCCTATACCAGTCTGTACAACGAGCCGAGGGAGACGCTTTCCGGCATCGCTGAGCATTTGGTGCGTGACGCCGTCCGGGAAGGGGTCAAGGCGGAGGCCGTCTTGCTGCTGGGGATCGCGATCTGGAGGCTGCGACGCCAGCTAGTGCCGCCGTGGATCATGACGCGGATCACCTGGCGACGTGCGGCGGCGGTTTATGTCACCGTCGTGGCGTTGCTGATCGGATCCATCCTGGTACCTGAGAAAGCGAAGGGTCCGCGCTATCCCGTCGCAGTCACGGCCGGTGGCCCTTTCTCGTCCCTCACCGTAGACAGCGTGCTGTTGGCCGGCGTCCTGGATCGCGGCATCAAGGGCATCCGACTGCTCAGCATGCGCCAGCAGCGTGCGGTGCAGAGCTACCTGGACTCGGCTGCCGGGAGCCTCTCGGCCCAGCTTGATGATCTACCTAAACCAGGCTCGGACGAAACGATGATTCTGGGTTTCAGCGACCTGCACTGCAACCAGACCATGGCGGAACTCATCAATCGGCTAGCTCATGCGGCCCAACCGTCCATAGTGCTGAGCTCGGGGGACGACACGGTCAATGGGACTGCGGCAGAGCGTGGCTGCGTTCGCCGAGAGGCAGCGATTCCGGATGGAGTGCCGTTCTTGGTGGCAACCGGAAACCACGACTCGGATGTGACAGAGGCCCAGATGAGAAGTGTCGGCATGACAGTGCTCGATGGCCAGGTCGTGAAAGCTGCTGGGCTGAGTGTGCTCGGCGACGATGACCCAGAGCACAACGTCCCCTTCAGCGTCGACCGCGTCAAGGAGCGGCCCGAAAGCGAAGAAGAGCTGGGGCAAAGGCTGGTCGAGACCGCCCGGGACAAGCACACCGACGTACTGCTCGTCCACCAGCCAGTCGCTGCGCGGGTGATCATGAGCGCACCGAATCCGCCCGCACCGTTGGTGCTGTGGGGTCACTACCATGACCAGTCCGGTCCGAGGGTGATCATGCATGACGACGGGTCATGGACCGTCGGCATGCAAGAGGGCACCGCAGGCGGGGTCCGAGAGCCGACGTTCACCTCCTTCAGCACGCCCTTCTCCCCACCGTTGATCAGCGCCGACGTGTACTTCTACTTCCGCGACAAGGCCACGGGCCTGATTACCGGTGTGCAACCAGTGCACTTCCGACCCGACGCGAAGGTTGTGATCGACGACCGCATTGCGACCGGTGACCTGACGAACCTGCCGTTGGAAACCCGGATCCGACTGAGCGGCGCCTCGCCGACGCCCAGCCCGGAGGCGTCTCGCTAAGCCAGGCAAAGCTAATGCCCTGGAAATCCAGGGCACTAGGATCACACCCGCCACGGCATATCTGGCCCCCGTAGCCCAAATGGCAGAGGCAGGCGGCTTAAACCCGCTCCAGCATGGGTTCGAATCCCATCGGGGGCACTGTGTCCAATTGCTCGCTACCGTGTTGGATTTGCTCACTCAGCTCTGCTGCGTGGCGCGCGATCCGTCTCAAGACGGCGAATGTGGCTGGTTGCGGCGTCCGACGCCCCTGTTACGTCTGGGGACGGGAAATGCACATCGAGAGAGTGGCGCGGATCGCGGGTCCCCAACAAGAGCTCACAGCTGTTTCAAAGCCGGAAGAAGGAGCCGGTGTCCGACGTTTCAGTAGACTGATTGGTGCGCCATACCGAGGCGCCTAACCAGGAGGACACATTTATGTTGCGCAGTTCGAACCCGATCCTCTCCAAGCAGGACGCGTTCACACCCGCAGCACCCCAGTACAACCAGAACCCCTACGGCCAACCCCAAGCCGGCTACCCCCAGTACCCCGGCTCCCCGCAGGCGCCTGTCCAGGCGCCCGAAGGCCGGATGACCTTGGACGATGTTGTCACCAAGACTGCCGTCACCATGGGCGTGCTTGTGATTGCGGCTGCGTTGGCGTGGATGTTCGTACCGGACGCGCTGTACTTCCCGGCGCTGATCGCCTCCGGGCTGATCGGCTTCATCGTCGTGATGTTCGTCGCGTTCCGGAGGAAGGTCTCGCCCGGTCTGGTGCTTCTCTACGCGGGCATCGAGGGCATCTTCATCGGCATGATCAGCAAGTTCTTCGAGAGTTACTACAGCGGAATTGTCGTTCAGGCGGTAATCGGCACCTTCGCGGCTGCCGGTGTGACCTTGGCGGCGTACAAGTTCTTCAACATCCGGGTTACGCCGAAGTTCAGGAGGGTCGTGATCATCGCGACGATCGCCTTCGCGGTGGCCTTGCTGATCAACTTTGTACTAGCACTGTTCGGCGTCAACCTGGGATTGCGTGACTCCGGTACTGGTGCGATCAGCATGCTGGCTGTTGTCGTCTCCCTGATTGGTGCAACACTCGCGGTGCTGAACTTGGTACTTGACTTTGACTACATCGAGCAGGGTGTCGCTATGGGCGCACCAGCGAGTGAGTCGTGGCGTGGTGCATTCGGCCTGACCGTGACGATGGTCTGGCTGTATATCGAGATCCTGCGCCTGCTGTCCTACCTCCGTAGGTAGTCGCCTGCGGATCCTAGCTGGTTCGCCAGCTCGATCGCTCAAACTTGAGGGCCGCGCTTCCGACTGGAAGCTGCGGCCCTCACTATTGCTCTCGCCAGGGCGGCAGCGGCAAGGACTGGTCGTCAGGGATTGCGCCGTAGAGTCGTGCGCGTGGAGTACGTGAACTCGCTCATCGATCTTGTCGGGCATACACCGCTGCTCAGGCTCTCGCGGGCAACAGACGGCGCCAAGCCATTGGTTCTGGCCAAAGTGGAATACCTGAATCCTGGGGGCTCGGTCAAGGATCGGATCGCGCTCAAGATGATCGAGGCCGCGGAGCGGGAGGGCAAGATCAAGCCGGGAGGCACGATCGTAGAGCCCACCAGTGGCAATACCGGGGTAGGCCTTGCGATGGTCGCGCAGGCCAAGGGCTACGCCTGTGTGTTTGTCTGCCCCGACAAGGTGAGCGAGGACAAGCGCAATGTGCTGACCGCGTACGGCGCAAGGGTGGTGGTCTGCCCGACCGCCGTCGAGCCTGAACACCCAGACTCCTACTACTCGGTGTCAGATCGGCTCGTGCGCGAGATCGAGGGGGCTTGGAAACCGGACCAATACAGCAACCCGAATAACCCGGCCAGCCACTACGAGACGACAGGTCCAGAGATCTGGGAGCAGACCGAGGGCAAGATCACCCACTTCGTTGCCGGCGTCGGCACGGGGGGCACGATCAGTGGGGCCGGTCGTTACCTCAAGGAGGTCTCCGACGGCCGGGTCAAGATCATCGGCGCGGATCCGTCGGGTTCGGTGTACTCCGGGGGGACTGGGCGCCCCTATCTGGTGGAGGGTGTTGGTGAGGACTTCTGGCCGACCAATTACGATCCCACCGTCTGTGACCGGGTGATCGAAGTGTCGGATGCGGACTCGTTTGCAATGACGCGGCGGCTGGCACGGGAGGAGGCACTGCTGGTCGGCGGATCCTCGGGTATGGCCGCCGTGGCAGCCATCCGCTTGGCGCAGGAGATGGACGATCCCGAGGCGGTGATCGTGGTGTTGTTGCCCGATTCCGGCCGCGGCTACCTCACCAAGGTGTTCAGCGACGCCTGGCTTACTCGATACGGCTTCGCGCCGCGACCTGACCAATTCGTACGAGTTGTCGGCGACGTGCTACGTGAGAAGTCCGGTGACTTGCCCTCTCTGGTCCACACCCATCCAAACGAGACGGTCGCCGAAGCTGTCGCGATCATGCGGGAGTACAGCGTCAGTCAAATGCCCGTGGTGCGTGCCGAGCCTCCAGTGATGGCCGCCGAAGTCGTCGGCTCGGTCAGCGAACGGGGACTGCTGGATTCGCTGTTCAGCCACCGTGTGCGACCAGCTGATGCAGTGGCTCGCGTGATGGAGGAGCCGCTTCCGATGCTCGGAGTGACCGAACCGGTCGCCGATGCGATCGAGCTACTGAGGAGCTGTGATGCGTTGCTGGTCCTCGACGATGGCAAGCCCGTTGGCGTGCTGACCCGGCAGGATCTGCTCAGCGACATCAATATCCGTTAAGCCGTCCAGCTCGAAATTAACAGGAGTTCCTGAGGAGCTCCGACAGCAGCAACTGCCAGTTCTGGGTCCAGGACACCGAACGCCAGGATTCGAGCGGCACCCACTGGGCCGCTTCCGTCGTGCCGCCCTGATCGAACACGACTGGTTCGGTCGGATGCGGGCATCTTGCGCGATAGATCAGGCGTACAGCGTGGAAATCCTCGATGTTCCCGTACGGGCTACGCCCAACCCAGTGCGAAGTCTGCACCTTGACGAGCTCGCCCAGGATGATCTCCTGGGATGTCTCTTCAGCAACCTCCCGGAGCACCGCCGTCACCGGCGGCTCGTGATCATCAAGCCCGCCGCCGGGCATACCCCACCGGCCGGTGACGGCAGTGCGGCTGGAGTACTGCGTGGCGAGCAGGCCCCGGCTCGAGATGACCACTGCGTACGCCGCAAAGCGCTGCCTGACCGCTGGTCGTACGTCGTCGCCGAGCACCAGTCCGGCGTCTCGGCCTTGTCTGCTGGCTCGCGGCCGCGACTCGTTGACGATCGGACGCACAAGCACGCGAAGGATCAGTGCGCCGGAGCTGGCGCGGGTGGCATCAACGGGACGGACGATGACATAGCCCCGATCGAATGCGAGCACGTCCGGATCGGCCCCGTGATCGAGAACCGCCTCGAACGCGGGCCCACCCTGCTCCGTGATGCCGATGACCTGCACGTGGTCATCATTCCGTACAAGTAGCTCTGAAACTGCTCTGAAACTGTCTGAAACTGCAGCTGTGAGCGTCTCAGGTGCGGCCGTCGACGTACCGCTGGACGGTTGGGCCGATCTCGGCTACCAGGTCCTCGGTCCGGCGGTTCGCCAGAACCGGCATTCGCAACACATACCGACCCATCAGCAGGCCCAGAATCTGCGATGCGACCAAGCCTGCGCGCCTGTTTGCTTCCTCGGGTGGCAGGTCGTCGCGACGCAGCACCTGACCGATGACTTCAAGGGCGAGGAACTCACCGACCGAGCGCGTCAAGGCGGGGTCGGTCAGGGTGGTCCGGATCGCTGCCACCAGAGACGGCTGAAGCTCGGAGTCCCAGACCCCTAGAACGGTTCGGACGAGTCGCTCGCCGAGATCGTCCCTATCTCCAGCGGCGACCTTCCCGACGATCTCCGGCAGCTCAAGGGGCAGGGCAACCGTGGCGAGGAAGAGCTGCTGCTTGCTGTCGAAATAGTGGTGGATCAGCGCCGGATCCACCCCGGCTTCAGCCGCGATGGCGCGCATCGAAGCACCCGCGAAGCCCTTCTCCGCAAACGCCTGTCGGGCTGCCGTGATGATCTGGCCGCGGGTGTCCTGATTGCCCGGACGCCGGCCAACTTTGGGCTCTCGCTGGGCGGCCACCGCTCCTCCTCACGCAGGCCTTCGGACACCATCTCCGCGGACTCCAAGTCTGACAGGTTCCGCCATGGGCCTCCGGTAGCGTTGGGCGGCGTGCAGCCCCCACGAGCGTCTCGATGATCGACGCGCTCGCCTACGTCGTCATTGCGCTCGCCGCGGTGGCAGCGATCTGGGGCGTGGTGACTGCAGTGGCTAACAAGCCGCCGGGCAAAGCGCAGCTGCTGTTCGCCGCCGCAGTCGAGGTCGTCACCGTGATCCAGTCGATCATTGCCGCTGCCAAGCTGGCTGCCGGCTTCCGTCCGGTCGAACTGGCGACAACGATCGGCTACCTGATCGGCATCGTGATCTTGATCCCTATCGCCTGGCTGTGGGCCAACGCCGAGCGCAACCGCTTCTCCGGGATCGTGCTGGCAGTCGCCGCACTCGCCGTCCTCGCGATGACCCTTCGTTTGGTCGTGCTCTGGACGCCCGCCACATGACGCCTGTCCCAACTGAGCCGACGGGCTCAGCCGTTCGCAGGACCAACAGCGGCGCGGGCCGGGTTCTGGTGGCCGTCTACGGCATCTTCGCTCTCGCCGCCACTGCCCGAGCGACCGTCCAGCTCCTCACGAAGTTCGAGCAGGCGCCGCTCGCGTATTTGCTGTCCTTGCTCGCGGGACTGATCTACATCGTGGCAACGATCACGCTCGCGCGGGGCACGCGCGCCTCCCGTCGACTGGCCCTGATCGCGATCATCATCGAGCTGGTGGGAGTGCTGACGATCGGCACCCTCAGCGTCGTCTATCCGGAGGCTTTCCCGCGCGCGACGGTCTGGTCTGTGTACGGGATCGGCTACGGCTTCGTGCCACTAGTGCTACCGATCTTGGGGCTGGCCTGGCTGTGGCATACCCGGCCCCATTGATCTTGGGCGTTCGCGCAGCGCGCTTGGAATCCGCCGCCGCTCGTCGTCGCTCGCAGAGGGAAGAGCGCCTCTGCTACCTCCTCCTCCGTGCGGCGGCGCGCGATTTCCGACGCTCACGCCCGTCAACCCATAGGTACGAGATCATCAGCCGCGAAGACCCGTAGCTCGACATCGTTCGCGAAATGCACCGGCCACATCGAGACACCGAGATGATCTGCTGCCGAGGTGAGGCAGCGGGCCCAGCTGCGATCTGCATCGTCCATGGCGTTGCGGCCGGGCCGCGTCAGCAGCATGGCAACCGATCCGCCGGCACCGTTCCGTCCGACGACGTGGCGACACATCTCCAGCAGTGAACCGCACATCTTGGAGTCTGCCGTGCGGGTGATGTCCTCGATCTGCGTGAGCTGCGCGCTCATCATGTTGTCCGGCTCGAGGAAGGCAATCCATAGCCGGGGACGGCCGAAACCGAGTGGCCCCATCAGAGCCCGCCAGCGCAGGCATAAGTCATCGGAATTGCGGATCGCGGGCATCTCGTGCGGACGGCCCAGAGTAGGAATATCTGTCATGGGGCAACGCTGTCGCGCCTCTCAACGACCGCGCATCAGATGAAATGCCCTGTCCCCAGAATCTGTGGATATCGAGCTCGGTCGTTCGGCTGCGACGGCCGCAGCCAGGGAACCAGTCCGATCGTGACTCCTAGCCACTGGGGCGAGTCAGGTCCGCATACTCAGGATGCCGCACCAGCCAGCCCCTGATATACGGGCAGAGCGGACGTACCCGCAATCCCCGGGCTCGCGCGTCGTCGAGGGCGTAACGTGCGATCGCACTGCCGACTCCCTGCCCCTCATGTTCCTCAGCCACCACGGTGTGGAGGAACACAATGGCGTCGGTCGTCAGCTCGTATTGGGAGACACCCACCACCTCTCCGTCGAGCCGCGCCTCGTAACGGTTCTCCATCGGGTTGTCGGCGACTGTCACGCTCATGGTCGCCCACTGTGCCAGAAGTAATCCAGTGTCGATACAGGGCAGGATCTGATTGCGCAAACGTGAGGTCCCATGGTGCCAAGGGGCCACGGTTTGACTGATCGGCCTAGCCGGCTCATCGCTATGCTGGGCCGATCAGGGGCATCTCAACTGCTCGCGGTCGGAGAGACGTGAAATACAAAGAGGGAGCCCAGCTCGACCCGTCGCAGATGGGCGGCGGACGACGAGGCAGTGGCGGGAAGATCGCGATAGGCGGCGGCGCCGGACTGATCGTGTTGATCCTCGCCCTGCTATTCGGCATTAACCCGGGCGACATTCTCGGCGGCGCCCCGCAGGCCGGACCGGAGCAGTCCGACAATCCCAGCCAGTTTGCCCAATGCACTCGAGGCGCCGACATCAACGCCGACCGGGACTGCCGGTTCGTCGCGTACACGAACTCGATCCAGGATTACTGGAAGGACAGTCTCCAGGGATATCAACAGATCCAGGTTGTGACCTTCACTGGCAGTGTCAACACGGCCTGTGGGAATGCGAGCTCCGCAGTCGGACCCTTCTACTGTCCAGCCGACACGACGGTCTATCTCGATCTTGGATTCTTTGATCAGCTGACCGATCAGCTCGGAGCGCAAGGTGGCGACGCCGCTGAGGCGTACGTGCTCGCCCATGAGTTCGGCCATCACATCCAGAACCAGACCGGCATTATGCGCAAGGTGCAGAGCAGTGGCCAGGGAACCGGACCCACCTCGCCGGCGGTCCGGCTCGAGCTGCAGGCTGATTGTTACGCCGGCGTTTGGTTCAGGCGTGCGACTGAGGATCCGGAGAGCCCGATCAGCGAAGTCACCCAGGACGACCTCAGGCGAGCAGTAGACGCGGCGCAGGCCGTCGGCGACGACCGAATTCAGGAGAAGATGCAGGGCCAGGTCTCGCCGGAATCGTGGACCCACGGGTCGGCTGCGATGCGGCGTCAGTGGCTTGCCCAAGGCTTCAACACCGGCGACCCGAACAAGTGCGACACCTTCGCCCGGAACGCTCTCAACTGACGCGCCCCTTAGCAACAGAAGGAGACTGGCGAGTGTCGCTGCGTTCTGTTGTCGTCACAGGCGCATCCACCGGAATCGGCCGAGCCACTGTCCTCGAGTTGGTCAGCGCCGGGTTTCACGTGTTCGGCACCGTTCGTCGTGACGCCGACGCGGAGAGTCTGCGCCGACAATTCCCAGAGGTCGTTACGCCGTTACTGATGGATCTGCTCGACGAGGATTCCGTGCGCGCGGCGGGAGAGTTGATCAAGGCCAGCGGATCGCTGTTTGGTCTGGTCAATAACGCAGGCGCCGCCCTTCCGGGGCCATTGGAGACTATTCCGATCGAGGTCTTCCGTCGCCAGATCGAGATCAATCTCACCGCCCAGTTGGTGGTGACCCAGGTGATGTTGCCGGCGCTGCATCGCTCCGCTGATGAGATCGGCGATGCCCGGATCATCATGATCGGCTCCATTGGCGGCCGGCTCTCCGGCCCAACGCTGGGTGGCTACGGCGCTGCCAAGCATGGCCTCGCAGGGCTCAGCAGTTCCCTGCGCGCCGAACTGGCACCGTTCAACATCAAGGTCTTGCTGATCGAGCCTGGTGCCATCGCAACGCCGATCTGGGGCCGCGGTCAGGCTGCTGGGGAGGAGGTGCAGTCACGCGACCCCGCGATCAATGCACGCTATGCCGATCAAATCGAGATGGCAGCCAAAATGGGAAGGCGCTTGGCCGTCTCAGGACTCGATCCTTCGGTCCCGGCCAAGGTCATCCTTCACGCACTGCGGAGCGAGAATCCTCCACCGCGACAGGTGGTGGGCCGGGAGGCCAAAGTAATAGCGGCGATGGTCCGGGTGCTGCCATTCCGGGTGCTCGACCGCCTCATCAGGGCTAGGCGACGCTGAACGCCCGTTAATTGCAGGTCACTCCAGTGGCCAGCACCGGGCAGTAGCCGAAGGGATTCTTTTCCAGGTACTGCTGGTGGTAGTCCTCCGCGTAGTAGAACTCGCCAGCAGGGGCGATCTCGGTCGTGATCCGCCCATAGCCAGCCCGGGTGAACGCGGTTTGGAACTCATCGCGTACTCGCTGAGCAGTCGCCAGCTGCTCTGGTGAGGTGGTGTAGATCGCCGACCGATACTGCGTACCGACGTCATTGCCTTGCCGCATGCCCTGAGTCGGGTCATGGTCCTCGAAGAAGATCTTGAGCAGCTTTTCGTAGCTGATCTTGGCAGGGTCGTAGCTCACCTTCACGATCTCGGTGTGGCCGGTGCGAGCGCTGCAGACCTCCTGGTACGTGGGGTTGGGCGTGAAGCCACCCGCATAGCCGACCGCCGTGTTGGTGACTCCCGGTGTGTTCCAGAACAGCTTTTCGGCACCCCAGAAGCAACCGAGCGCGAAGTAGGCGACCTCAGAGCCTTCCGGCACCTTCTGCACCGGGATGCCGAAAATGTCATGAAACGTGGGATTGACAAGGATCGTGGAGCTGCGACCGGGAAGCGCCTGATCAGGATCAACGAGCGTCGACTTCCTGCGCGAGAACAACATGTGATTCAGTCTGCCTTCCTGCATTGCCGTTCGGAACGGTCACGCACTTACGCAACGCTGACTGGTCGGGAACATGTTCCAGATGCTGGGGGCTCGTCATTCATGTGCGCTGAGCCCGTCGAAGCGCACGGCTTGGCCCTTCGACAGGCTCAGGGCACAACCACCGCGTACGCTGGCCTCTTGTGACAATCATGCAGGGCTTCTCGACCCGGGCCATTCACGCCGGACAGGAGCCTGACTCAGCAGTCGGTTCAGTTGTGCCACCGATCTACGCCACGTCGACTTACATCCAGGACAAGGTAGGGGAGGCGCGCGGCGGCTACGAATACTCGCGTTCTTCCAACCCCACCCGTACGGCCCTCGAAGAGTGCATGGCGGCCCTCGAGGGGGGCAAGCATGGACTGGCGTTTGCTAGCGGCTTGGCGGCCGAGGACACCCTGCTGCGGACCATCGCCTCACCGGGTAGCCACTTCGTGGTGCCGGACGACGCCTACGGCGGCACCTACCGGCTGTTTGTCCGAGTGCACCAGCGCTGGGGTGTGGCGGCCGATCCGGCGCATCTGACCAACCTTGACTCGGTCGCTGCGGCCATCACACCGGGTGAGACCAAGGCGGTGTGGATCGAGACTCCCACCAACCCGCTGCTGGCCATTGCCGACATCGCCGCGATTGTGGACTTGGCGCACTCGGCAGGGGCTCTTGTCGTCGTCGACAACACCTTTGCCACGCCGTACCTTCAGCAGCCGCTCGAGCTGGGAGCAGACGTAGTCGTGCATTCGACCACGAAGTACTGCGGCGGCCACTCCGACATCATCGGAGGCGCCCTGGTACTCAACGACGACGACTTGGCCGAGCAACTGAGGTTTCACCAGAACGCCATCGGCGGGGTCGCCAGCCCGTTCGACTGCTGGCTGGTGCTGCGCGGCCTACGGACGTTGGCAGTGCGGATGGAGCGACACTGCGACAACGCTGAGCTGGTGGCGGCCTTCCTCGACGATCATCCGCGGATCGCCCAGGTCTACTTTCCCGGGCTGGATGCCCATCCAGGACACGACTTGGCCAAGCGCCAGATGCGCCGCTACGGCGGCATGGTCAGCTTCCGCGTCGTTGGTGGGGAGCAGGCAGCGCTGCAGGTGTGCGAAGGCACCTCAGTGATCATTTTGGGCGAGTCCCTGGGCGGGGTGGAGTCCTTGATCGAGCATCCCCACACGATGACGCACGCATCGGTGGCCGGCACTCAGTTGGAGGTGCCTGGCGACCTGATCCGGCTCAGCGTGGGCATCGAGGACGCCGAGGATCTGATCGCCGACCTGGACAAAGCTCTCGCCTGACCCTGAAAACGCATCATCAACGCTCTCATCGGGACGAATACTCGGCCTCGGGCCTCGCTCGTGATGCAAAATCAGGGGCCTTCTCGAGCGCCCAGTCAACCGGCTCCCCGCCCGTCCGCACCAGTAGGTCGTTGGCGCGGCTGAAGGGTCGTGACCCGAAGAACCCAGCTGTTGCGGACAACGGTGACGGGTGGGCGCTTGCCAGGTAGGGGACTGAGCCGAGCATGGGTATGAGGGACTGCGCGTCGCGCCCCCACAAGATCGCTACCAACGGGCCACCCCGAGCGACCAGAGCCTCGATTGCCCGCTGTGTCACCTGCTCCCAGCCTTTGCCGCGGTGGGATCCGGAGCGTCCAGGCTGCACCGTCAGCACACGATTGAGCAGCAGCACACCCTGCTGGAACCACGGGGTGAGATCGCCACTGGCGGCCGGAGGGATGCCGAGATCGGAATGGAGCTCGGCGTAGATGTTCTGCAGCGACCGTGGGATCGGCCGTACGTGCGAGGCGACCGAAAAGGACAGACCAACCGGATGCCCCGGGGTGGGGTAAGGATCTTGTCCCACGATGAGGACCTTGACCTGGCTCAGCGGGCGACTGAAAGCACGCAGCACATGCTCACCGGCTGGCAGGTAGTTTCGGCCGGCCGCCAGCTCGGCGCGTAGGAACGCCCCCATCGCCGTGATCGCTCCTGCAACCGGCTGCAGCGCTTCGGCCCAGTCTGGACTCACCAGCTCAGTCAACGGACGCGGACTCATGCATATCCCCCTTTGATGGCCCCTCCCTGGACGGCGCTGCCTGACCGCGAGGCATCCGCCATGACAGTCCAGCTGCCAGCGAGCATCAAGGCCGCTCCGACGCCGAACGCTGCCGGATACGACAATGTATCGGCCAGCAGGCCTGCGACCAACGGCCCGATGATTGCCCCGATATCAGAACACATCGAGAACACCGCGACTGCCGTGCCGCTCCGATGTCCTGCCGCATCGCCGACCGCGGCGGCCGGAGCGGTGCCCAGGAAGGCTGAGGCGATGCCGTACAGACAGAGCACGACGATGAGCAGCCAGATGTTCGGTGCGAACGGTACTGCCATGATCGATACCGCTGCAACGGTGCCGCCGAGGATCATGGCAGGCCGGCGCCCCACCGTATCGGTGAAGCGCCCGGCCGGGCCGACGGCGACGGTCTGGGCCACCGCGGCACAGGCAAACGCGATGCCGGTCCAGGAGGCCGGGCGGTGCAGCACTTCCACCACCATTACGGGAATCAATGACGACCGGACTCCGAACGAGGTCCAGCCCTGAGCGAGGTTGCTGAAGCATGCCGCCTGATAACGCGTGTCGCGTACCACGGTGCGAAACGGCACGACCTCGGTGGCCTGCTCCTCGGGCTTGGTACTCCGTCGGCGGAGTAGCACCAGTCCCGCCGTTCCAGCGACGACAAGTGTCCCGGCGTAGAAGAAGAAAGGAGCTGTGAGCGAGATCGCCGACAACACGCCGCCGAGAGCAGGCCCGGTAATCCCACCGATCAGGAACCCGGCCTGAAAGAAGCCGGCGGCGCGGCCGCGTAGGCCGGCCTCCACTGAGGTGAGCAGCAAGGTGAAAGCAGAGACGGTGAACATCGCGGAGCCGATTCCGCCGACGCCGCGGAGCACCAGCAGTTGCACGTAGCTGCGCGAGAGACCGGCCAAGCCGCTGGAGATCGCCACGATGAAGATTCCCGTGGCCATGATGATCCGTTCGCTCAGGATCTTGATCAGCCACCCGCAGAAAGGACTGGAGATGAGGCGCATCAGGGCGAATGCCGAAATCACCGCACCGACCTCGGCATTCCCCACACCGAAGCTCCGAGCGAAAACCGGTAGTACCGGTACCAGGACTCCGAAGCCCACCGCGACACAGAACGCGACGAGGCCGAGCACGTAAACCTCACGAGGGAGCGAACGCCACGCACCCGTCCCTGCCAGCGCAGCTCCCAGCCTGCCCACCGGGACAGTCTGCCTCGTTTCGGTCTCGGCCACGCGTCGCTAGGGTTGAAGGGCTCGACATCAAGGTCCTGGAGGCTCGAATGGGGTCATCGGCTCGGAACGGCCCGCGGTTGTCCGCACGTACCACCCGCCGCACACTGCCCGTGCTGGCTCCGGGTGCTGCCGATGATCACGAAGTCCCATCGCCACAGGCTACGGACCCAACACTGCAGCCCGAGACAGCGGTCGCCACCACGAACACCGCTGAGCTGGGCGCCACCACGAACACCGCTGAGCAAGGGATCGCAGTGCCTCGCGGCCTGCAGATCGCCGCCGCCTGGTCCTGGCGGGTGATCCTCGTGGTCATCCTGCTCGGGGGGATTTTCTGGCTGGTGCGCTATCTCTCCGAGGTCTTCATTGCGGTGGCGGTCGCGATCCTGCTGACTGCGCTGATGTTGCCGGTGGCCAACGCGCTCAAGAGGGGGCGATGGGGGTTGCCGCGAGCAGCGGCGACGGCGATTACGGTGCTCGGCGCGGTCGCCGCGATCGTCGGCGCTCTGATCGTGATCGGTGGACAGATTGCTGGGCAGGGCGCAGAACTCTCAACCAACGTAGTGAACGGCTTCAAGCAGTTGAGCGACTGGCTCAACAATGGCCCACTGACCGAGTGGCTTCGCAATGGCCCGCTGCATCTGAACGCCGCCTGGCTCGATTCTTCGACCTGGGTGTCCAGGATCACCGACTTCTTGCAGGAAAGCGGTAGCAGCATCGCGGGCTATGCGGCGGAATTCGGTGCCCAAGTTGGGCACTTCCTTGCTGGTCTCGCCCTTGCTCTCTTCGCGCTTTTCTATTTCATCTACGACGGCCGCGGCATCTTCACCTTCTTGCTGAACTTCATTCCGCGCGCCTCGCGGGATCGGGTGGATCAAGCAGCGGTGCGCGGCTGGCGCTCGCTATCGTCGTACGTGCGGGCAACAATTCTGGTCGCGCTGTTCGACAGCATCGGTGTGCTCATCGTGGCGCTGATCCTGGGTGTCCCGGTGGCTCCCGCACTGGCGGCGCTGGTCTTCATCGGTGCCTTCGTGCCGATCGTCGGGGCGCTGGTCTCGGGTTTCGTTGCCGTACTCGTCGCCCTTGTCGCGCTTGGCTGGGTCCAGGCGCTGATCATGCTTGGCGGCGTCATCCTGGTGATGCAGATCGAGGGCCATGTACTGCAGCCGTTCCTTTTGGGACGGGCGGTGAAGTTGCATCCGCTGGCCGTGCTGATATCGATCGCGATCGGCATCATCGTGGGTGGAATTGTGGGGGCGTTGATGGCAGTACCGCTGTTGGCCTTCACCAAGTCGTTCGTGCTGTATCTGGCTGGGGCGGCGGAGCCGCCGCTAGGGGAGAGGGTGCATTTGCCCGCTGTGCGTCGTCGGCACTGATCACGGGGATCCCTACAGCGCAGAGCCCTTCTTGTACTGGGCGTAGGACATGTTCCAGTCGGAATAGCCGTTGCCGTATTCCATGCCGCGGCTAGAGCCAGTTGTGATCACTGGGTCTCCGATCAGGGTGCGGCTGAACAACCAGGCTGCGTTCGCCGTGCTCATTCCGACACAACCATGACTGGCGTTCCGTCGGCCGAAATGCGCTGCGTTCCAGGGCGCGGCATGAAGGAACTCGCCCGATGTTGTGATCCGCATCGCGTACTTCACACGGAGGCTGTACTCCTCGCGGGCGCCGATCATCGTATTGGTCATCCTGGTGACGTAGAGCTTGTCCATGATCAGCTTGGTGCCGCTTCTGGTCTGCCATCCGGGCTTTCCGCCGCTGACATAGATGGTGCGGGCGAGTTTGCCGTTGCGATACACCCTGGCCACGTCAGAGGACAGGTTGATCTTGGTGATCTGCGACCTTCCGACGGTGAAGTTGGTCTTCGTCGAGTTCTGGCCATAGATGCCGCCGCCGGCGTATAGGCCATTGATATCGGCTCTCACGGATACCTTGGTGCCCGGCTTCCAGAATTTCATGGGTCGGTACCGCACCTCCGTGCTGGAGTACCAGTGCCATGTGCCTTGCTGAGCTGGGGAGGACTTGACGTGCAGGTTCTTCTCGAACTCACGTTTGTTCTTTACTGGAACATCGAATCTCAAGATCACTGGCATCCCTATTCCCACGTGGCTGCCCTTGAGGGGATAGATCGTTGGGTAGGTCTGCTGATCCAGCGTCAACTTCTGGGTACGGAAATTCGAAGTGTTGGCCTTGGGCTGGTTGACCCAGTTGCTGCCTTCAGAGATCAACTTGTACGCGGCACCTGGCTCGAGCCGATCGCTGGCTGTCCAGCTGGTGCGATCCTTGCTGATTTTCCCCGCGACCGTGCCCCGCTGCTTCCGGCCCTGTGGATCAGTGTTGGTGTAGGACAGTTTGACCTTCGTCAAGGTCCCCCAGTCGGATTTGACGGTGACCAAAGTGTTGATCTTGACGTTGCTTGCGCCGTTCTTGACGTTGGACTTGAAGCTGATCGGATCGGGCTTTGGCATTGGCGTGGGTGACGGCTCGATCGTGGCAGACGGGGCCGGCTGCTGTGAGCTAATCGCTGCTGGGTCGGCGGAACTACCCCCGCAGGCGGCCAGAGTGGTCGCCAGCAAGACTGCTCCGGCAGCCCCGCACAACCTGCGCATTCTCCTGGTCGGCATCAGCATCCCTACGTCTGACAGCTTGAACAAAACCGACTGAGCAACCAATGTGCCATCTCAATGTGACGTTCTCATAATCGGCCCTAATGTGTCATGGAGGCCAGCTCTGAATCAGCCGACGCGCTGGGCGTTGCCGAATCGGAATGCTCGCCTCGACCTCTCAGGGGCTTCTCGTGCATGGTGAGAGCGATGACGAACGCCACTGCCATGAATGGCACCGCTACCAGGAATACATCGTCCATGGCGCGGGTGAAAGCCTCGAGTACCCAGCTCTTGATCGGCTCCGGAAGAGTCTGGATCGCAGTCACATCGTCGGTCCTGATCGGTCCGCCCGGTGGATGACCCTGAGCTGCTCCGACAATCTCGCTCAGATGGTGCTTGAGCTGGATGTTCAAGATCGCCCCGAGCAAGGCGGTGCCGATGGCGCCGCCCATCGAGCGGAAGAACGTTACAGATGCTGTGGCCACCCCCATGTTCCGCCGATCGACGCTGTTCTGTACCGCGGTGACCACCACCTGCATCGTGAAGCCGAGGCCCGAGCCGAATGCGTACATGATCAACGCCACCATGTAGTACGGGGTATCGACCTGGAGTCTGGAGAACGCGAAGAGCGCTCCTCCCACCACCAGCGCACCAGTGATCGGCATCCATTTGTAGCGGCCAGTGCGCGCCATGATCTGACCGCCGCCGATCGAGGTAGTGAAGATGCCGACAACGAGCGGCAGTATGGCGAGGCCAGACTGGGTGGCGCTCATGCCCTTCACGGCCTGCAGGTAGATCGGCAGGAAGATCAGGCCACCGAACATGCCGATGCCCATGATCATCGCGAAGATGATGTTCGAGGTGAAGGTCCAATGCCTGAAGAGCTCCAGAGGGATGATCGGCTCCTCGGCCCTGGACTCGACTAGCACGAAGAGCGCCGCTAGTACGAGAGTGCCAACGAGCAGCCAGACGCCCGTCGCAGAAGTCCAACCCCTATCTGGACCGGCCCAACTGAGGTACAGCACGAGGCTGGTCACCGAGCCAACGATGGTCGCCGCCCCGAGGTAGTCGACCGAGGCCTGGCGGCGTACGTGATGCAGCTTGAGTGCGAGGGAAGTGACAACCAGCGCGGCAATACCGATCGGAATGTTGATGAAGAAGATCCACTCCCAGCCAAGGTTGTCGGTGAACCAGCCGCCAAGCAGCGGACCGGCCACCGACGAGACCCCGAACACGGCGGCGAAGAGTCCGTTGTACTTGCCGCGCTCGCGAGGGGGAATCACGTCACCGATGACGGCGAGAGCCAGTGACATGAGGCCGCCGGCGCCGATGCCCTGAACGGCTCGGCCCGCGATCATGACGTTGATTCCCGAGGCATTAAGGTAATCGGCGATTTCGGGTGAGAAGCCGCAGATGAGCGAACCGATCAAGAAGATGACAATCGCGGCTTGGAACATTGGCCGCCGACCGCGCAGGTCGGAGATCTTGCCCCAGAGGGGAGTAGCAGCAGTTGAGGTCAGCAGGTACGCAGTGACCACCCAGGAGAGCTTGTCGAGCCCGCCCAACTCGGAGGTGATCCTCGGCAAGGCAACCGCAACAATGCTCTGGTCGAGAGCAGCAAGGAACATGCCGGCCATCAACCCGCCCATGACGACGAGAATCTGGCGATGGCTCAGATAGTCACCGCTCGGGCTGGGGGTGACGCCCGGCGGACCTGCCGCACGAGCGGACGGCTCGGGCGCTGCTGTCGTAGCGTTTGCAGCCGATGGGTTTTCGTTCTCCCGCAGCGCGCGACGCGGCTGGTCCTCGGTCATGCTCTCTCCATGGTTTGGGTCAGAGCCTCGACATCGGCGGCGAAGCGGGTCAGTAGCCGATCAAGTTCTGCAAGATCGTCGGGGTCCCATGCCTCGAGGCACTTCTCGATGAGAGCGCGGCGGGAGCGGAGGGCAGCATCGATGCGTGCGGCGCCGGCATCGCTCAGCTTGACCCGTTGGGCGCGCCCGTCGACTGGATCAGGCGTCCGCTCGATCAAACCTGCAGTGTGCAATTGGGCAACATGCCGGGAAACGGTGGAGGCATCCAGATTTGCCCAGACTGCCAGGTCGGTGACGCGGAGCGGTCCGGAAACAGCGAGGGCCTTCAGCAGCCAGAACGACCCGGTGTCGAGCGTCTCGCCCTGACCTCGCTGCCGCATGAGTCGGCCGATTTCCAGCAAGGCGTGCATGAGGGACTCCACCGACGCTGTCCGCGAGGAGGAGGAGGATTGCACCGAAGCTTGCATGCACCAAGCATATAACTACTTGCATGCTACACGCAATTGGTTCTTCAAATTTCCGCTCAGGCGTCGATTCCCTCCCTGGCCTGTGGATGGAGTAGGTGAAGACCCTGAGTAGTCCTGAAAATTAGAAAGGCCACCTTCGTTTTTAGAAAGATTGGGTTTACATTCGCGAGTATGACAACTTCTGACATGAAGGCGATCCTGGAGGAGCTTGCCGCAGGTCGCATTGACGCTGCCGAGGCGGCCCGTCGGATCGACAGCTTGAAGGCCTCAGAGCCGACATCGGAGACGCCGCCGTCCGAACCAACGAATGAGGAGCTAGCTGGCTCCGCCGCTGACCCCGATGCGTGGGCAGCTGCCACCGACCAGCCGCAGGCCGGCAACGGTTCCACGACTCCACAGCCCGAGAGCTCGTCCGAGGAGCCGGTACGCGCGAAGCAGGTCAACGTCGGCGGGGTGGAACGCATTTCCGTCCGAGCAGTCGGGCGACGGGTTCGCATTCTCGGCGAGACCTCAGTGGCGACGTTGTCCGCCGATGGACCGCACGTGTTGCGTCGCAACGGTTCAGTCCTCGAGGTCTCCAGCGACGGTGAGTTGGGTGCCTCACTTGACGGGTTCAGCATCCTGCGAAGTGCCCCGCGGAGCCTTGATGACTTCCGCTCCCTGGGTCTCGGCAAGGAGCTCTTTCTCCGCGTCAACCCAAATGTGATCGTCGATGTCGAGGTGACTGCGGGCAGCTTGAACACCGAGCAGGTGCCGCATCTCGGCAAGGTTCGAGTCACCGCTGGAGCTGCCAAGCTGCTCGACGTCGCTGAGATCAACGACGCCCTGATACAGGCTGGGCAGGCCACGATCAAAGGCACGATCAAGACTGGCCGCAACCGGGTCCGCGCCGAGTCTGGAACGTTGTCGATCACCTTGGCTGACGACTCCAACGTCACGGTCACCGGTGAGGCTCAGCTCGGACGGATCAGCTGGGCGGGCGGTCACAGCGGCGCCGGTGATGAGGTCGTGATGGGCAGCGGTAGTGCAAGGCTCGACATCGAGGTCGTCATGGGTCATGCCCAGGTTCGAGTCGGCTCCGACATAAGCAGCGAAGCGGGCGTCTAATGACGCATCGGTCGGCCAGGCCGCAGGAGCGGATTGAACACCACGCGCCCAGCGAATGTCCGGTATGTGGTGATCAGCTCGCGGTCATTCGGCTGGGCTGCGTCTCGTGCGGCACCGAAATCGCCGGCGTGTTTCGCTCCTGTGAGTTCTGCGCGCTGAATGAGAAGGAGACCGAGATGCTCCGCGTCTTCCTCTCGTCTCGAGGCAATCTCCGCGAGGTGGAGAAGCATCTTGGCGTCTCATATCCCACCGCACGGCTGCGTTTCGCGGAGTTGCTGGAGAAGCTTGGTCTCGGCGAGACGCCTGAGCCAGAGGCTGCCTTGACCCAGGAAGAGATTCTCTCGGAGGTTGCCTCCGGGGCGCTGACCCCAGACGAGGCCCAGGAACTGATCAGTCGGCTCTAGACCCGGCAAGATAGCGCAAGCGCCCGGGTGTCAGGGCGCTTGTGCCCGAGGACCTTGGGACAACCAGTCAGCCTCGAAATGCCTCGACTTTGACGACGGTGACGTTGATCGAGCGCCCGTTAGGGGCGACGTAAGAGACTGCGTCGCCGGTCTTCTTGCCGAGGATGGCCGAGCCAAGCGGCGATTGCGGGCTATAGACATTGGTGGAGTCGACGCTGTCGTCGAGTCCGAGCAACTCGCGTGATCCCAGCAAGAACGTATCGGTGTCGGACTCGTCTCCGTCAAAAGCGATCGTCACCTGGGTTCCGGGGGCAACCTCGTCAGCGTTCGCCGGCGCATCACCGACCTGAGCTCGATTGAGCATGTCGATGAGCTGACGAATCCGGGCCTCCTGGTGAGCTTGCTCCTCACGGGCGGCGTGATAGCCACCGTTCTCACTCAGGTCACCCTCTTCGCGCGCCGCGGCGATCTTGGCGGTGACGGCAGCACGTCCTGGCCCAGAGAGGTGATCAAGTTCCTTCGTGAGCTTGTCGTACGCCTCCTGGGTCAGCCAGATCGTCTCGGTGGCGGAGTTTTCAGACATCCCCCAAGGCTATCAAGGGCAGACCAAACCATTTCAGTTCACAATGCACCCTTTGACCACTACGGCGGTGGCTCGGCGCAGCGTAGTGAGCATGAGATTTACGTCAACAAGATGGTCGGAACTGGCGGCAATGGACACCTGCTCCTCGCCCACCGGCTGGAAATCTGCAGCTTGCGCTAGGACCCGACAGGTCACTGGCACGGATGGATCGCGGCGCTCAACAGAGATGGTGGCCGAGACCGACGTATCGGAGTCAATCCGAAGGGTCACTACCTGGGCGGCGACCATCGGTCGGGAGTGCAGCAGCGCCGTCCAGACCAGCCACGTCAGGCCAAGCACTACGCCGACGCCGATGAGACCCACCAGCAGCGGACGGGGCATCCAAGGCTTGGGATAGCGACGCCGGAGGCGCTCGGCAGCATCGGCCACCCCGACAATTTAGTCTGGCCTTGCTGCTCGCGCAGATCTCGTGACCATCTCGGTAGACGGGAGGTAGCGGCAATGCCAACGCACGCGGTGGGAGCATGACGATCATGTCTCGTCCCGCGCTGCGCGTTGACGCTCAGGGCGAGCCCTTGAGGCTGCTGCACGTGCACGCCCATCCTGACGACGAGTCGAGCAAAGGCGCGGCGACCACGGCGAAGTACGTGGCCGAGGGTGTGGACGTTGTCGTCGCGACCTGCACCGGCGGCGAGCGCGGCTCGATCCTCAACCCAGCAATGGACCGACCCGACATCTTGGCCAATATCGCCGACATCCGGCGCCAGGAAATGGATCGCGCCCGGGAAATCCTCGGAATCAAGCAGGTGTGGCTCGGCTTCGTGGACTCGGGTCTACCCGAAGGTGATGATCCACCTCCGCTCCCCGAGGGCTGCTTCGCCCGTACAGACATCGCTGACGCGGCCGCTCCTTTGGTTGAGGTAATCCGGTCGTTCCGGCCACACGTGATGACGACCTACGACGAGAACGGTGGTTACCCGCATCCGGACCACATCATGTGCCACAAGATCAGCGTTGCGGCCTTTGAGGCGGCAGCCGACCCTGATGCGTACCCTGACCGCGGCGCTGTCTGGCAACCGCTCAAGCTCTATTACTCCTTCGCCTTTCACCGCGAACGGATAGTGGCGTTGGATCGGGCGATGCTCGCCCACGGCCTGGAGTCCCCATATACCGAGCGGCTCCGTGAGTGGCCCGAGGATCCCGAACACGCGGCGCGGATCACAACCCGGGTTGACTGTGCCGAGTACTTCGCTGTGCGTGATCGAGCACTTTTCGCCCACGCGACCCAGGTCGACCCGGACGGGCCGTGGTTCGCAGTGCCACTCGAGGTGCACAAGTCAGCCTGGCCAACTGAGGACTGGGAGTTGGTGCGTAGCCTGGTCCCGACGACCGTCCCTGAGGACGATTTGTTCGCGGGAATCGCGGTACCCGCGACGAGTAGAGTTCCAGCATGATCCTTCTCGAGGTCGACCCGAATTGGGTCAAGCCGGGTTGGATGCTCCTGCTCATCATCCTGCTCTTGGCCGGCGCCATGGTGTTCTTGTACCTGAGCATGCGGAAACAGTTCCGAAAGATTCGCGTGCCAGAAGACGACGAGTCAGATAACGCCGAGGACTCCCCATCGGAGCGGCCGCCCAGCACACAAAGCTGAGGCCGACCACCAGATCTACGGCTGCTTGCAGCGCTCGTCATTGAGCTGCTCGCGCATGCCGACAGAGGCGTACCGGCGGGTAGGGCGAGAGTCAGGCTCGCAGCTACGAATAAGGTCGGAGGATGACCGGCGGCAACCGCCTCGCCTCGGCGACCAGCCCTTACCTGCTCCAGCACGCCGACAACCCAGTGCACTGGTGGCCATGGTCGGACGAGGCTTTTGCCGCGGCGGCCGAGCGGCAGGTTCCGGTCTTCCTCTCCGTTGGCTACGCGGCCTGCCACTGGTGCCATGTGATGGCGCACGAATCCTTCGAGGACGTGCAAACCGCCTCCGTGATCAACGAGCACTTCGTCCCGATCAAGGTCGACCGTGAAGAACGCCCGGATGTCGACGCGGTCTACATGCAGGCCACCCAGGCGCTGACCGGGCAGGGTGGCTGGCCGATGAGCGTCTTTCTGACGCCTGATCGCAAGCCCTTCTACGCCGGAACCTATTTCCCGCCCACGCCACGGCACGGTTTGCCCTCGTTGCGACAGGTGTTGCAGGCAATCAGTGAGGCCTGGCGCGACCGCCAATCAGAGATTCTCGTGAGCGCGTCGGAGATCGCTCGCCGACTATCGATGCCGCAAACACCAGCCGGCTCAGCGACACTGACTGCCGCCGACTGCGCGGAGTCGATCTTGCTGCTGGAACGGGAGTTCGACTCGACGTACGGCGGCTTCGGCCGAGCACCCAAGTTCCCACCGTCGATGGTGCTCGAGGCGTTGCTCCGCGACGGTGGGGAAGCGGCGACGTTCATGGCAGGACGCACGCTGGAGGCAATGGCGCGAGGCGGCATGTACGACCAGCTAGCTGGCGGCTTCGCGCGCTACAGCGTCGATGTGGGATGGGTGGTGCCGCACTTCGAGAAAATGCTTTACGACAACGCTTTGCTGCTCGGCGCGTACGCCCACTGGTGGCGTCGCAGCCGCAACCCGCTGGCCGAGCGCGTGGTCACCCAGACAGTGGGCTGGCTGCTGCGGGAGATGCGGACCGAGCAGGGCGCGTTCGCGGCGAGTCTGGATGCCGACTCGGAAGATGATCATGGTGAGCTTCGCGAGGGCGCCTACTACGTCTGGGACCGTGATCAACTCCTGGCGGCACTCGACGAAGAGGACGCAGCCTGGGCAGCCGAGGTCTTCTCGGTGACACCAACCGGCACCTTCGAGCACGGTGCATCGACGCTCCAGCTGCGGGCTGACCATGATCAAGTCCGGCTTGCCGAGGTTCGGGAGCGGCTCCGGATCGCGCGTGATCAACGCTCCCGCCCTGGGCGCGACGACAAGGTCGTGGCCGCCTGGAACGGGTTGCTGGTGGATGCGCTGGTGCAGGCCGCGATGATCTTCGCGCGTCCGGAGTGGCTACAGATCGCGACTCAGGCCGCCGAGCACGTCTGGCAGCTGCACTGGCGAGAGGGCCGGCTATGCCGGACTTCTCGCGATGGCACAGCCGGGGGAGCGTTCGGCATCCTGGAGGACTACGCGGCACTTGCGCTTGCTGCCGTACGGCTGGCTGCAGTTCACGCGGCGCCGCTCTGGCTGACCCGCGCCGAGCAGTTGCTCGAGGTGATCATGGAGCAGTTCAACGACGCCGGTGGGGGGTTCTTCGACACTGCTGCTGATGCCGAGCAGCTGTACACCCGACCCCAGGATCCGACCGACAATGCCACTCCGTCGGGCCTGAGTGCGGCTGTTCACGCGCTGCGACTGATGGCTGAACTGACCGGGGTGGACCGTTACGCCGCCCGTGCCGATCGTGCAGCTACCAGCGCCGGCGAGTTGGTCCGCCGCGCCCCGAGATTTGCTGGCTGGCTCCTCGCTGACGCGATCAGCCAGACATCGGACCAGAGGCCGGTTCAGGTCGCGGTGGTCGGACCCGACGATTCGGCTCGAGCCGCGCTGGTCCACACCGCTCACCAGCTGGCACCGGCTGGATCAGTCGTCATGGCTGGCATGCCGGACCAGCCTGACCTCGCACTGCTGGCGGACCGGCCGATGATCAACGACCGGCCCACGGCATACGTTTGCCGCCACTTTGTGTGCCGGCTACCAGTCACCTCAGTCGATGACCTGGCCAACCAGCTGCAGACGAAGTAGCCACTGCTCCAATCAGATCGTGATCATGGCAATTGCGATGTAGTGGCACACAAAACCCGCGATGGTAGCGACGTGGAAGATCTCATGAAAGCCGAACCAGGCGGGGGAGGGGTTGGGACGCTTTCGTCCATAGACCACCGCGCCGACGGTGTAGCAGATGCCGCCGGCCATTATCAAGATCACGACCGCCGAGCCGGCAGCATGATAGAAGGCTGCGAGCCAGCCAAGGGCGGCCCAGCCCATGACGAGGTAGAGCGCGGTGTAGAGCCAGCGAGGCGCCGATAGCCAAAACAGGCGGAAGAACAGCCCACCGAGGGCCGCCGACCAGATAAGGGTGAGCAGTACCACCCGCGACGTCCCGTCGAGCAAGATCAACGCCAACGGCGTATAGGTTGCCGCGATGAACACATAGATGTTGGAGTGGTCCATCCGGCGGAGGATTGCGTCGCCGCGGGTTCCCCAGGTTCGGAGATGGTAGACACCGCTAGTGCCAAAAAGGAGCACCGATGCGGTAAGGAAGATCGCCCCACCAATCACGCCCGCAGGCGTCGCGGCGAGGGTGACGAGCACGATGCCCCCAGCCAGTGCGAGGGGAGCCATGCCAGCATGCAGCCAACCCCGCAGCCGCGGCTTGACCGCGCCAAGCACCTCGGTCAGCGAGTTCTCGGTGTCGTGTTGAATCTTGGACTGGGATGGTTTGCCTTCCCCAAGGTGCACTGCGGGCAGGGCATCTCCCTTCCGACGCGGAGGCGCGAGCAAGCTCCCTGAAGTTACCGGTTGGTAGGTTCAGGGTAGGCGATCCCAGCGACGAAGACCAAGGTTGGGCGGAGTAGCCGACGGCCGTATCTCAACCTTCCTGATCTGTGCCACGAGGCGGATTCTCGCTCGTTGCGGGATACGCTGCGAGTTGTGGCACGTCTTGATCGGCTGCGCGAATTCGTGGATCGTCTACACCCCTCAGGGCTGCTGTATACCACCTACGAGCATCGGTTGATCGCCGAGCTCGACCGCGAAAGACTGCCGCGCCACGTCGCCGTGCTGGCCGACGGCAATCGCCGCTGGGCGCGTACCAACGCTCCCGGGCAACCGCTCGTCGCGGGTTACCAAGCCGGGGCCGACAAGCTTAAGGAGTTCGTGGAGTGGTGCGACGAGATCGGCATCCCGGTCGTCACGCTCTGGGTGCTCTCGACCGACAACTTCTCTCGCAGCAAGCGTGAGGAGATCGAGCCGCTGCTCAGCGTGATCGAGCGGATGGTGAGCGATCTGGCGGCGACCCGGCGTTGGCGAGTCCATCCGGTGGGGGCGCTGGATCTGTTGCCGGCTCAGTCCGCCAAGCGGCTCAAGATGGCCGATCACGACACCGCCGAGATCAACGGCATGCTTGTCAACATCGCCGTCTCCTACGGCGGGCGGCATGAATTGCGCGACGCTGTACGTTCCCTCCTTGCCGAGCATGCAGAGAACGGCACCTCTATTGACGAACTTGCCCAGAGCCTCGACATCGAGCACATTGCCGAGCACCTCTACACCAAGGGCCAGCCCGACCCGGACCTGATCATCAGGACCTCCGGTGAGCAGCGGTTGTCGGGATTCTTGATGTGGCAGTCGGCGCATAGTGAGTTCTACTTCTGTGAGGCGTTGTGGCCTGACTTCCGGAAGGTGGACTTCATCCGCGCGCTGCGCTCGTATGGGCAGCGGGAGCGCCGCTTCGGTCACTGATGCCGCGTTGTCAGAATCTCAGCCGCCTATCCCCGGACGCCCGTAGCCGCCCCCGCCTGGCGTAATGATCGTGATCACGTCGTCGGTGGCCAACGACAGGCTCACCTTGGCCGCCAGCGGCTCGCCGTTGAGCTGATTGTGCCCGTATGCGCCAGGGCCGCCGCCGTCGCGCCCGGCTGGCCGGTGTCGCCGCCGGTCGGTCAGCAGGGACAGGGTGGCCGGTTCCAGGACCCGGATCGCCCGTACGATCCCATCCCCGCCGGGGAAGCGGCCGTCGCCGCCGCTGCCGTAGACCAGCTCGAAGCGCTCGACTCGCATCGGGTACTCCTGCTCGAACGCCTCAACGGGCGTGTTGAGCGTATTCGACATCCCAACGTGCACCCCGGACAGGCCCGGGTGCCCGTCGCCGGCGCCCTGCCCGCCGCCGATAGTCTCGTAGTACGTCCAGCCCCGACCACCGATGTTGACATTGTTCATGGTGCCCTGCCCCGCGGCCGGCACGTCGGTCATTTGGGCGAATGCGTCGAGCACCGTGTCCGCGAGCCGCTGGCTGGTCTCTACGTTGCCGGCCACCACAGCCGAGGGGCGGCGGGCGTTCACCAGGCTGCCCTCCGGGGCGATGATCTCCAGCGGCGCGTACGTGCCGGAGTTGGCCGGGATGTCGTCGGGCAAAAGCACCCGCAGCGCGAAGAAGCACGCCGAGCGGGTCACCGATAGCGGGCAGTTGACGTTGCCGCCGACCGCGCCAGCGGTGCCGCCGAAGTCCACAACGATCCGGTCCCCGGCCACCCGCACGGCGACCTGGATCGGGATGTCCTCGTCGGTCACCCCGTCGCCCTCGATCTGGCTGGAAGCCATGTACTCGCCGTCGGGCAGCGCCTGCACCACCTCCCGGGTACGCCGCTGGGTGTACGCCAGAACTTCGTCGAACGCGGCGAAGACGGTGGCGTCGCCCCACCGGGCCATCAGGTCGGCCAGCCGGTCCTGGGCCAGCCGGTTCGCCGCGATCTGTGCCCGGAAGTCGCCCCGCCGCAGCCGCGGCGTGCGTGTGTTGGCCAGGATCAGCTCCAGGAGGTCCGGAACGTAGTCGCCGGCACGCACGAGCCGTACCGGCGGGATGACCAGGCCCTCCGACCAGATGTCGCGCGAGCCGGCCGGCATCGACCCAGGCTGCATACCGCCGACGTCCGAGTGGTGCGCCCTGGTGACCGCGTACCCCCAGGTCTGCTCGTCGGTGCCCAGCCGGGACACCATAGTGATGTCGGGCAGGTGGTTGCCGCCGGAGAACGGGTCGTTGAGCACGAACACGTCGCCGGGCCCCGGATCACGCTCCATCACCGCGGCCACCGCCTCAGGCATCGCCCCCAGATGCACGGGAATGTGCTCGGCCTGGGCCACCATCCGGCCACGCGCGTCGAACAGCGCCGCCGAGCAGTCCCGGCGCTCCTTGATGTTCGAGGAGTACGCGCTGCGCACCAGCGCTGTGCCCATTTCCTCGGCGACCCCGGAGAGCGCGCTGGTCAGCACGGACAGCGTGATCGGGTCCAGCCGCCCCCTTCCGCCGCCGGTGCCGTCCGCCGTTCGCCCTGCGGTCAAGACGGACTCCCGTCGTGCCGGGTGAGCAGCAGCGTGCCGACACCGTCGACGGTGCCGATCCAGCCGGGGCGCAGCACGCACGTAGACTCGGCGAACTCCACGACTGCCGGTCCGCGCACCGTGCTGCCCGCACCGAGCGAGTCCCGCCGGTACACCGCCACCTCCTGCCATTCGCCGTCGAAGCTGGCCCGGCGGGTAGCGGGATCGGCCGCCGCCGGGGCCGGATCCTCCCGCAGCACCGGCCGGGACCCGGGCCGGGTGGCCACCAGGCGCAGGTTCACCAGCTCCACCGGTTCGTCGTCCATCTGGTAGCCGTACCGGCGTTCGTGCTCGCGGTGGAAGCGTCCGCCCAACGCCGCCAGGTCCGGCGCGGCGCCGCTGGCCGCACGTGACCAACCGGCCGGTTCGCCGCCGGCGTCCGCGGCGCGCTCGTGCTCCGGACTGGGCCCGTCGACGGCGACCGTTATCTCGAATGACTGGCCGCGGTAACGCAGGTCGGCCAGCCGGGTGGCCTCCGGCGGGGCCGCCCCGGGGCCGAGCTGGGCGGCCGCCTGGCGGGCCAGCTCGGTATAGCGCCGCGCCAGGGCGGCCGGATCGGCCGTCGCCAGGTCTGCCAGGAACGGCACCACCTCGTCGCGCCGGGCATCGGAGATGGCCAGACCGAGCGCGCTGAGCACGCCGCCGGCCCGGGGCACCAGAACCCTCCGGATGCCCAGCTCCTCGGCGAGTGCGCAGGCGTGCATGCCGCCCGCCCCGCCGAAGGCCACCAGGGTGAACTCCCGCGGGTCCAGGCCGCGCTGCACACTGATCACCCGCAGGGCGCGGGTCATCTCCGCCTCGGCCACACGGATCACCCCGAGCGCGGTGCGGTGCGCGTCGAGCCCCATGCGGTCACCGACCCGCAGCAGAGCCACCCGCGCGGCCGCGCGATCCAGCCGTACCTCGCCGCCCAGCTCGACCCCATCGGCCAGGTACCCCAGGTAGAGGTCGGCGTCGGTGACGGTGGGCTGGTCACCGCCCCGGCCGTACGCGGCGGGTCCGGGCTCGGCGCCGGCCGAGTGTGGTCCCACCCGCAGGGCTCCGCCCGAGTCGACCCAGGCGATCGAGCCGCCTCCGGCGCTGACGGTGTGTACGTCCACCGTCGGCAGCTTCACGGGTACCCCGGCGACCACGGATTCGGTGGTGATCTGCACCTGCCCGCCGCGGACCGGGGCGACGTCGGTGGACGTCCCGCCCATGTCGAAGGTGAGCAAGTCCACCTCGCCGGACAGGCCGGCCACCCAGGCGGCGCCGACCACCCCGCCGGCGGGTCCGGACAGCAGGCAGCCGGCGGCGTGCGACGCGGCGAACCCGATCTCGGCGACACCGCCGGAGGACTGCATGACCATCGGCGCCGGTAGCCCGTGCGCCGCCATCTGGGTGCCTAGGCTGCGCAGGTACCGCGACAGCCGCGGGGTTAGGTACGCGTCGCAAACCGTCGTCGAGCACCGCTCGTACTCGCGGAACTCGGGCAGCACCTCGCAGGAGAGCGACACGTGCACCCTGGGCAGCGCGGCCCGCAGCGCCTCCCCGACCCGCCGCTCGTGGTCGGGGTACAGGAAACCGAAGATCAGGCACACCGCCACCGCTTCGACACCAGCCTCCTGGCACCGGCGCACGGCGGCGTGCACCGACTCCTCGTCCAGTGGGGTGATGACGCCTTGCGGGCCCGTCCGTTCCCGCACGGTGAACCGCAGGTCCCGGGGGACCAGCGCGGCCGGGCGGTCGCGGGTCAGGTCGTAGAGTGCCGGCCGGTTCTGCCGGCCGATCTCGATTACGTCGCGGAAGCCCTCGGTGGTCACCAGGGCGGTGCGGGCGCCGCGCCGTTCTAGCAGTGCGTTGGTGGCCACGGTCGAGCCGTGGGCGAACGCGCCGACGCTGTCCGCAGCCAGATCGGCGACGGTGATCGCCTGGAGCACGCCCCGGGCCTGGTCGGCGGGGGTCGACGGGGTCTTCGCGGTCACCAGGGCGCCGTCGAGCAGTGCGACGAGGTCGGTGAACGTCCCTCCGACATCCACACCCAGCCGGACCCGGTCCACGATCCACCTCCCAGTCGCCGAGAGGTATTCCACCACGGCCCGCGTATCAGGTGGGAGGCCGCTCGCCCAGGTGCGCCGCCGCGACCTGCTTGGGTACCGCCATCCGCCATGCCTCGACGACCGTCTCACGCACCTCCACCACGTCGATCGCGGACCGCCGGACCAGAACCCAGTTGTATCGCTCGTTGGACCGCTCCGGCACGAGAGACTTCGCCGACTCGCCCGTCACCAGCCCGCCGCGCTCTTCGCGGGGAACGCGTACCGAGCGGCGCGTCGTCCTGGGACAAGGCCGGGTCCACCAGCTGATCGAAGGGAACTTCAGCACTTCCTCGGTACGCGGCAGGGATCGGGCGATGCGGGCGGACGTCGACGGTGACCACGTCGACCCGACGAGCGCAGGCGTCGTGCGGGCTCGATCCAGGTGCCGCCGGGCGGCGGGCCGCTCATCTTTCTCGCCGATCATCCGGCAACGAGGATATCCAGTCGTCGCAGTCGTCGTCGATGACGACATCGATCGGGCTGCACAGGCGGTTCCCGGTCAGCAGATACGCATCGTCCTGGTCGGGCCGTCGGCTTGAGGTAGAATGGCGCCTACGTCGCCAAGAATGGCCTGAAGAATTGCCTAGAGCTAGGTTGCCATCACGTGGGCAGCTTCAAAAAAGCGCGGCGTGGCTCTCGCCTTCGACCCGCCTCTGGACGTACCGTCGAGTTGCGGACGCAATAAGCGGCCGCCTGGGAGGCGATGCATGCACCGTCACTCGACGTACTGCGAACCGGCGCAGCTCAAAGCCGGTCGTCCATCCCGGCCAGCCACGTAACGGTGGGGCCGGGCGCGGATCGCGTACGGCCCCCAAGAAGGGCAGTCCTGTGTCTTCTTCATCAAGCCGTCGCACTTACGTCATCGACACCTCCGTCCTGCTGAGCGACCCGCACGCGATGCGGCGTTTCGACGAGCACGATGTGGTGCTTCCTGTCGTGGTGATCACCGAGCTTGAGGGCAAGCGCCACCACAGCGAGCTGGGCTACTTCGCCCGTACGGCCTTGCGCCACCTTGATGAGCTCCGGATGATTCACGGGCGCCTTGACGCCCCGGTTCCGATCAACAACCTCGGCGGCACCATCCGCGTCGAGCTGAACCACACTGATCCAGCCGCCCTGCCGGACGGCTTCCGCCTGGGCGACAACGACTCCCGGATACTTGCGGTCGCACTCAACCTCGCCGCCGAAGGGTGCGCGGTGACGCTGGTGTCCAAGGATCTGCCTATGCGGGTCAAGGCATCGGCCGTCGGTCTCAAGGCCGAGGAATACCGCGCCGAGCTGGCAGTCGAAACCGAGTGGACCGGGATGAGCGAGATCGACGTCGACGGCGGCGACATCGACCACCTCTACGAGCAGGGGTTCCTTGAGCTTGATGAGGCCCGAGACCTGCCCTGCCACACCGGTGTGGTGTTGCTCAGCGGCAGCGCGTCGGCCCTTGGCCGAGTCACGCCGAGCAAGGAGATCAAGCTGATCAGAGCTGACCGAGACGTGTTCGGGATACATGGCCGCTCAGCGGAGCAACGGGTCGCTCTGGATCTGCTGCTGGATCCCTCCATCGGCATCATCTCCCTCGGCGGCCGGGCCGGCACCGGTAAGTCAGCTCTCGCGCTGTGCGCGGGCCTCGAGGCGGTCTTGGAACGCCAGCAGCACACCAAGGTGGTGGTCTTCCGTCCGCTGTACGCGGTTGGCGGCCAGGAACTCGGCTACCTGCCGGGTACGGAGGGCGAGAAGATGGCGCCCTGGGCGCAGGCTGTGTTCGACACCCTGGGTGCGCTCACCACGAAGGTGGTCATTGAAGAGGTGTTGGCACGCGGGCTGCTTGAAGTGCTGCCCCTCACTCATATTCGGGGCCGGTCCCTGCATGACGCGTTCGTCGTTGTCGACGAGGCGCAGTCACTGGAGCGAAACGTGCTGCTGACCGTACTCAGCCGGATCGGGCAGGGTTCACGTGTGGTCCTGACCCACGACGTAGCCCAGCGCGACAACTTGCGGGTCGGCAGGCATGACGGCGTGGTCGCGGTCGTAGAGAAGCTGAAGGGTCACCCACTCTTCGCCCACGTCACGTTAAGCCGCTCTGAACGCTCGCCGATCGCAGCTCTCGTGACCGAGATGTTAGAAGACGTCGCCGTGTGACCAGCTCCGGATGGAATTAACATACGAAATGGTCTCAGGATCATTTCATTTGGATAACGACATGTGGCATCGTATCCCCCGTGCGTCGGCTCGCTCAGCATGCCATAGTCGGGGTTGGCTTCTCAGCGTTTGTCGCAACAACAGCCATCGCTGTACTGAGCAGCCCCGCTGAACAGACCTCTGCCATCGCCGTACCGGCCCCTGCCGTTGCTATCTCCGCTTCGGCACCGACGTCGGCTGGCGACCAGCTCGCGGCTGAACGTGCGGCGGCCAAGGTGGGCGCGAATCGGGAGACTGCGAGAGTCGAGCTAGCCGCTGCCAAACAAGCGGCGAAGCGGGCCAACGCCTTGGGCAAGCAGACCAAGGCCATCGCAGCGAAGCATGCCAAGATCAAGGCGGAGCGGGCGGCTGCCGCGAAGAAGGCGGCCGAGGAGAGGGCCGCTCGCGCCCGGGCGCTTGCCAATCGTGGCTACCAGCCGGGCGTCACCGATCCCAAGGAGATGGCCCGGCAGATCTTGAAGAACAAGTTTGACTACGGCTCCAACCAGTTCGAGTGCTTCAACAACATCATCATCCGCGAGAGCATGTGGAAGGTGAACGCGACCAACCCCAGCTCTGGGGCGTACGGCATCCCTCAGGCTCTACCCGGCTCGAAGATGGCGAGCGAAGGCAGTGACTGGCGGACCAACCCAGCGACGCAGATCATCTGGGGCGTCAAGTACATGAAGGACCGATATGGCAGCCCGTGTTCTGCCTGGAGCTTCAAGGCAGCCAACGGCTGGTACTAGCTAGTCCCTGAGCTTGTCAGGCTCGGCGCGCTTCGACAAGCTCAGCGCGCATACCGCAGTGATATTCGGCTCAGCCCGGCCGACGGGTCATGGCCAGAACGTCGAGAGTCCTATCCAGTTCCTCTTCGGTCAGGCTGCCGTCGGCGACGTAGCCGTTCTCGATAACCACCTCGCGGATTGTTCTGCCTTCCTTGAGCGCCTGCTTGGCGACGGCGGCAGCGTTTTCGTAGCCGATGTAGCGGTTCAGTGGCGTGACGATGGACGGTGAGGACTCGGCAAGCGTCCTGCAGTGCTCGACGTTGGCCTCGATGCCAGCCACGCAGCGATCCGCGAGCAGCCGGCTCACGTTGGCCAATAACTGGATCGACTCCAGAGTGTTGCGCGCCATGACGGGAAGCATGACGTTGAGCTCGAAGTTGCCACTCGCACCCGCGAATGCGACCGCGGCGTCGTTGCCGATCACCTGGGCGCAAACCATGAGCGTCGCCTCGCAGATGACCGGGTTGACCTTGCCCGGCATGATCGAGGATCCGGGCTGCAGGTCAGGAAGCGTGATCTCGCCGAGCCCCGCGCGCGGGCCCGAGGCCATCCAGCGCAGGTCGTTGGCGATCTTGTTCAGACTTACCGCGATTGTCCGCAGTACGCCCGAGGCTTCGACCAGCCCGTCCCGGGCGCCCTGCGCCTCGAAATGATCACGTGCTTCGGTCAGCGGCAGGCCTGTCTTGTCCGCGATCAAGGAGATCACAGATTCGGCGAAGCCTGCCGGGGTGTTGATTCCGGTGCCAACCGCAGTCCCACCGAGCGGCAGCTCGGCGACGCGCGGTAAGGCAGATTCCACCCGCTCGATGCCACGACCGATCTGGGCGGCATAGCCACCGAACTCCTGACCGAGCGTCACCGGGGTGGCGTCCATCAAGTGGGTACGACCGCTCTTGACCACCTCAGCGAACTCGGTGGACTTCAGGCTGAGCGCCGATTCCAGATGGCGCAACGCCGGCAACAGCGTGTAGACGAGGTTGTACGTCGCCGCAATGTGGATCGCGCTGGGAAAGACGTCGTTGCTCGACTGTGACGCATTGACGTGATCATTGGGATGCACGGTTTCACCGAGCTGGGCAGAGGCGAGGGAGGCGATCACCTCGTTGGCGTTCATGTTGCTCGAGGTGCCCGACCCGGTCTGGAAGACGTCGATTGGAAACTCGGCATCGTGCTGGTTCGCCGCGACCTCGCCAGCAGCTTTCTCGATCGCAGCGGCGTACTCATGTCTCAAGACGCCGAGCGCGGCATTGGTCTTCGCGGCCGCTTCCTTGATCAGGCCGAGGGCGGCGACCAACTCGGAGTTGATCGGTATGCCGGAGATTGGGAAGTTCTCAACGGCGCGTTGGGTCTGCGCCTTCCACAAGGCCGCGGCCGGCACCCTCACCTCGCCCATGGTGTCGCGCTCGATGCGATGCTCGCCCGTATCAGTTGACTGGGTCATGGGCACATTCTTGCCTAGCCGGTCCCCGAGGGTGCCTCAGCCTGGAGACCGTGTAAATCGCGTACCGAAAGGTTCGCTCGCCACGGGTGACTTCGACAATGTGCTCGCGCACTGGGGGTGCGATTCGTTCCAGGACAACCCGCAGGTCTGGCGCAGCGGACTGGCACCAGATCGCCAGCGTGCCACTCCCGGTCAGTCGACCGTACGCAGCTTGCATGCCCGCCTCGGTGTAGAGGGCACGGTTCTCCTCATGGATCAGGAAGTCTGGTCCGTTGTCCACATCGAGCACGATTGCATCCCACGGCCCAACCGGCCCATCGCCCAGCCCGGCCAGCACGTCCCGGATATCTGCGGCATGAAGCCGGACCCGCGGATCCGTCGCCACCGCGGCCAGCGTTGCGGTCAAGCCTTGGTAGGCCCAGTCGATCAAGCACTGCTCGATCTCCACAACATCGATCACGGCGACTTCTCTGGCCGAGATCGCCGCAACGGTGTATCCCAAACCCAGCCCGCCGACCAGCACCCGCCGCGCCTGACCGCTCGCCTGTACCAGCTCGCCCAGCAGGGACTCTGAGGAGCGGTCGCTGCTGTCCATGGCAAACGTGCCGTTGATGATCAACTCCTCAACCGGGGTCCCGGCACCCAGCCGGCGTCGCAACACGACTTCGCCTCGCGGACCGGTGTGGCTGGCGAGCGTCTGGATCGTCTCCATCGCTGAATAGTGTCCCGGACCCGCCGAACGCGGGCCGAGTTGGCGTGGTCTGTGAAGATAAGAACGTGGCGCGTACGGCAAGACAGGCGACCGCGGGCGACATGATCCGCTCGCTCGCTTTGATCGTGATCCCGCTGCTAGTCATCGCGATCATTTTCACCAACGTGCCTGACGACCATCCTGTCAAGGAAGTCGACTGGAAACCTGTGCTCGCCACGGCGCAGCAGCAGGCCCCTTTCGATGTCCTTGCCCCCACCAACCTTCCCGAGGGCTGGCGTGCCACGCGGGTGAACTGGGTGCCCCAGGGAAGGCCGTATCTCAACGGGGAGGCATCCCCGCGCAATCTGTGGCAGATCGGGTTCCTCAGCCCAGATGATGTCTACATCGACCTCAATCAGGGCGACGCGCGGCCTCAAGAGATGGTTGATCTACAGTCACGGGAGGGAATGCCCGACGGCAACAGCGTGATCGCGGGCCAGACCTGGCAACGGTTGGTGAGCCCCGATGACCGCACCAGGTCGCTGGTGCTGCGTGGTCCGAGCGCCACGGTCGTCGTGTCCGCCGATCTGCCTTATGAAGCGTTGGAGGCGTACGCCTCGACGCTGTCCAGCACCGGCTGAGAATTACACCGATCACGAGTGGGCGATTACGCTCTCTCAAGATGGCACTGTCCACCGTCAGCGTGATCCTCCTTGAGCCAGTCCCTGTGTTCGAGTTCGGCGCAGCAGTCGAAGTCTTTGGCTTGGACCGGTCAGCCGATGGTGTGCCCGCATTGGATCTCCGGGTCTGTGCAGTGAACCCTGGCGTACCGTTGCGGACTGCGAACGTCGCCCCATTCACCATCAGCGCCGCTCACGGTCTGGATGGAGTGAGAGGGAGCGACGTCGTGATCGTCTCAGCGACCCCGCCACGCGGTCCGGCCGACTACCCGCTCGAGGCGCTTATGTTGCTCCGTGAGGCGCACGCGGCTGGCTCGACGCTGCTGAGCCTCAGCTCAGGCTCCTTCGTACTGGGAGCTGCCGGATTGCTCGACGGTAGGCGGTGTACCACTCATTGGGCATATGTCGAGGCGATGCGGGCCGCGTATCCGCGGGCGCTACTGGATCCACGGGCGCTCTATGTCGACGACGGGGACATCATCACCAGTGCCGGAACTGCAGCCGGGATCGATGCGTGCCTGCATCTGATACGACGCGAGCTAGGCACCGCGTTAGCTACCAAGATCGCCCGACGGATGGTGGTCCAGCCACAGCGGGACGGGGGCCAGCAGCAGTTCGTCGAGATGTCGATCCCGACATCGGAGGCCGGCAGCCTTGCCCCACTGCTCACCTGGATCCAGTCAAACCTCCCCGAGCAGCACACCGCATCCTCGCTCGCCAAACGAGCCACAATGAGCCACCGGACCTTTGCCCGGCGGTTCGCTGCCGAGGTCGGGACCACGCCGCACAAGTGGCTCACGCAGCAGAGAATCCTGGCCGCTCGTAGCCTGCTGGAAGAGACCGATCTCGGGGTTGAGCAGATTGCCACATATGTGGGCTTCCACTCCGGTGTGGTGCTGCGGGAGCATTTCCGGCGCGAGATCGGCCTGGCACCGGTGGAATACCGGCGGCGGTTCGTGCCTCCTCGGCCCGTTAGCTAGCTCAGGTCTCCTCAGTAGTAGCGGGATCTTTGGTTCGAGCGCCGTCCACCTTGGCCTTGGCTCCGTCCAGCCAGGCCTGGCAGATGGCAGCGAGCTGCTCGCCGCGCTCCCACAGCGCAAGTGACTCTTCTAGCGAGGCGGCGCCTGACTCCAGCCGCTGAACGATGAGGGCGAGCTCGTCGCGCGCTTGCTCGTAGCTGAGTGTCTCGGGTTTGGCTGCTGGATCCGTCATGCTCCTCCTCGCGGCCTCAGCTGCATCACCTCGACCGCCAGCTGTCCGTCGGCCAGCTGCGCTAAAAGATCATCTCCGACATTGACCTGATCAACTGATCGGACCGCGGCGCCGGTCGGGCCCAGCAGGATCGAGTAGCCACGATCCAGCGTTGCCTGCGGCGACATGGCCCGTATCCGCGCCAGGTGATGCCCAATTAGAGCGGACTCACGGTCGATCGTCGATCCAATGGCCCGATTTGCACGATGCCTGAGTTCGGCCACCTGCTCGTAACGCCGACCGAACGTTGCGGTGGGATCGGTCAACACCGGACGCGAACGCAGCCCATCGAGCAGCTCTTGTTGTCGGCCGATCAGTCGCGATACGGCTTGGACCATCCGCTCTCGAGCCTGCTGGACTCGCGCCTTTTCGTCGGCCACGTCGGGAACTACGCGCTTCGCGGCGTCGGTCGGCGTTGAGGCGCGATAGTCGGCGACCAGATCGAGGATCGGGCTATCTGACTCGTGCCCGATGGCGCTCACCACCGGCGTACGACAGGCGGCTACGGCACGAATGAGGCCCTCGTCGGAAAAGGGGAGGAGGTCTTCCACGGAGCCGCCGCCGCGGGCGATGACGATGATGTCGACCTGAGGGTGGCGGTCGAGGTGCTGCACCGCGGCGATGAGCTGCTCGCAGGCCTGCGGTCCCTGAACAAGTGCGTATCGGCTGACAATCCGTACCGCCGGCCAGCGCCGCCGCGCGTTTTCCAGGACATCCCGTTCCGCTGCGCTGCCTTCCCCAGTGACGAGCCCGACCGCCCTCGGCAGGAAGGGCAGCGACTTCTTCAGTGACCGGTCGAAGAGTCCCTCAGCCTGAAGCAGGCGCTTGGTCTGCTCGAGCCGGGCCAGTAATCGTCCCTCGCCAATCGGAGTGATCGCATCGCAGGAAAAGACAAACCGACCTGAACTTTCGTAGTACGACGGTTTGAGTCGGGCGACCACCGTCGCACCCTCGGTCAAGGGTCCAGCCGAGTCCAAGGTCGTCGGTGAGGTGGTCACCGACACCGAGACCTCGGCGAGCTTGTCCCGCAACGTCAGGAAGATGGTCCGGCTGCCAGAGCGGCGGTTGATCTCGATCAGCTGAGCCTCGACCCAAACTGCTCCGAGCCGCTCTACCCAGCTGCGCACGGCGCGCGCGATCACCCGTAAAGGCTGCGGGTTCTCAGGCGACGATTGCAGGGCCACGCCGCGAGCGTAGTACCGCGGTCTTGCCAGTTGCTGACCGATCCGATGGTCGGCTGCACCACCTACACTGACCGGGTGAACGAGACGGGCCAGGCAACTGCGCCGAACCGCCGCAGACAGGTCGTGCTGGCCGCGCCGCGGGGGTACTGCGCCGGTGTAGACCGCGCGGTGATCACCGTCGAGAAAGCGCTGGAGACCTACGGGCCACCGATCTATGTCCGCAAGCAAATCGTGCACAACCGGCACGTAGTGGAGAACCTGGAGGAGCGGGGCGCCATCTTCGTCGAGGAGCTCGATGAGGTCCCAGAGGGCTCAACGGTGGTCTTCTCGGCCCACGGCGTGTCTCCGGCAGTCCAGAGGGAGGCCAAGGAGCGAGGGCTCAAGGCGATTGACGCGACCTGCCCGCTAGTCACCAAGGTGCACCACGAGGCCAAGCGGTTCGCCAAGGACGACCTGCAGATCTTGCTGATCGGACACGCTGGGCACGAGGAAGTGGAGGGGACCACAGGTGAGGCGCCCGCGCACATCACGCTCGTGCAATCACCTGCGGATGTCGATCAGCTCGAAGTCCGCGATCCGTCACGACTTGCCTGGCTCAGCCAGACCACGCTGAGCGTCGACGAGACTTTGGAGACCGTCAACCGGCTCCGAGAGAGGTTTCCACTTTTGGCGGATCCGCCGAGCGATGACATTTGTTATGCCACCCAGAACCGGCAACTCGCGGTCAAGCAGATCGCTGCGCACAGCGACCTCGTGATCGTGGTTGGCTCGGCCAACTCATCCAATTCGGTGCGCCTGGTGGAGGTTGCGCTCGAGTCAGGGGCGAAGGCGGCCCATCGGATCGACAACGCAACAGAGATTGATCCCGCCTGGCTGGCTGATGTCGATTCGGTGGGGGTGACCAGCGGAGCATCGGTGCCGGAGGATCTTGTCCAGGGCGTATTGGACTATCTGGTCGACCAGGGCTTTCCCGTCGCCCGTGAGGAGCGGCTCACCGAGGAGTCGCTGGTATTCGCGCTACCGCCAGAGCTCCGGAAGGACCTTCGCAAGGGCGCAGTTAACGATTGAGCTGCTCGCGCTGTGTTCTCGGCTGCCGAGTTGATTCAGGAGGACTGGGCCGTCTGATCTGGATCAGGAGCCGAACTCTCCTCGATCAACTCACCTAGATCCGGGTCAGATCGGTAGAGTTCGGACGCCTCCGGCATGGTGGGCGAGCGGCGTCGGCGACGTCGGCCGACCATCGGCTCGACCTGGACCGCATCATCGATCAGTTCGGGGGCTTGGATCTGGCGTACGGCGTCATTGATCTGGGTCGGTCCGGGCAGTTCTTTCTCACTGACCTTCAGGTCGCGGAACTTCCGCGCGCGAACCAGCACGGTGCCCTCGACGGTGGCGATCGTCTCGTTGTAGGCGTTCACCGAGCTCCGCAGCGCGCGACCCAGTTTGTCGAAGCGGTTCCCCATCAGGCCGAGTTTCTCGTGCAGCTCCCGGCCCAGCCGGAACACTTCGGCTGCGCTCTCCGCCAAGGCCGCCTGCCGCCAGCCGTAGGCCACCGCGCGCAACATTCCGATCAGCGTCGTCGGCGTCGCCAATACGACGTCGCGCGCGGCCGCGTAGTCGTAGAGGTCTGGGATTTGATCAAGGGCAGTGGCGAAGAACATCTCGTTCGGCAAGAAGAGCACCACGAACTCTGGTGTCTCCCCGGCCTTCCAGTATTGCTTCGCGGAGAGCTGATCGATATGTGTCCGGACGTTCCGTGCGTAGCGCGTAAGGGCCTCCGCCTTGACCCCCGGATCGTCGGCCTCAGCGGCTTCGAGGAAAGCGTTGAGTGGGACTTTGGCGTCCACGAAGACGTGCTTGCCACCGGACAGGTTGACGCGCATGTCCGGTCGCAGCACGCGGTCGTCGGCCTTGGTGGTGTACTGCAGATCGAAATCGCAGCGTTCGATCATCCCGGCTAGCTCGGCGACGCGTTTGAGCTGTGTCTCTCCCCAGGAGCCGCGGATATGAGGTTTGCGCAAGGCAGTCACCAAGGCCGCGGTCTCGCGGCGCAGGGTTTCGCCGGTCTGCTGGACGTGAGTGACCTGGGTCCGCAGTTCCGCTGACATGGCGGCCCGCTCTTTCTCCACCTCGGTGAGCCGGTTGTTGAACCTGTCGAGGCTTTCGCGGACAGGGGTCATCAGTTGTTCGGTCGCCTTGAGTCTTACCTCGGCCTGGGCATCGGCAGTCTGGCCTTGCCTTTCCAGCGTCTCGGTCGACAGCACCCTGAACTGGTTGATCATCGACTCCCGGTCCGCGGCGATCTCTCTGGCGCGCTCGAGCGCGGCGTCGCGCTGGGCGACTGCGCGGGCCACCTCAGCGGACGCCTCCGCCGCCTTCGCTTGCCCAACGGCTGCCTCGCTGCGGGCCTCAGCCACGTCGCTGCGGGCCTGGGCTACTTCTGCTCGTGCCTGCGCGGCTTCCGCGCGTGCCGTCGCCGCGTCTCCGTGAGATTGCGCGATCAACATCTGAGCATGCGCCGTGTCGGACTGCTCGCGGGCATGCGCGATCGCCCAGCCGGCGATGCTCCCGAGCAGGAGCCCCACCACCAGGCCACAGATCAGCGCAATGACCGTGACACCATCCATGGGGGAGATCTTGCCTGGGCGAGACGACAAAACGTCGGAGGCGGCTCCGCGAAGCACCGCATCCGCCTACCGATCTGCGGCTGACCGGTCGTGACTTAGGTTGGAACCATGTCGTCCGAGCTTGATCATGTCGCCGACTTGGCCGCCTTCCTGGAAGCGTCGCCCTCCTCGCACCACGCTGCCGCGGAGGGCGCCCGTCGGTTGGAAGTGGACGGGTTTACCGCACAGGAGGAGTCGGCGGAGTGGAGCTCTGAACCCGGCGGCCATTACGTGGTACGCGACGGCGCGCTGATCGCGTGGCGGATCCCCGATGCCCCAAGATCATTCATGCCATTCCGGATTCTCGGCTCGCACACGGATTCGACGGGTTTCACGCTGAAGCCGCGGCCCGACATGGGCGGCTATGGCTGGCAGCAACTCGGCATAGAGATTTATGGCGCCCCATTGCTCAACTCCTGGCTTGATCGCGAGCTGGGCCTAGCAGGTCGGCTGGTGCTCACCGACGGCAGCACGCAGCTGGTACGCACCGAGGCGATCATGCGGATACCTCAGCTGGCTATCCATCTTGATCGCAGTGTCAACGACGAGGGCCTCAAGCTGGACAAGCAGCTCCATACCGCACCTGTGTGGAGCGTTGGCCATCCCGGTAGCCATGTTCTTGATCACGTGGCGGAGGCCGCGGGCTGCCCGGCGGTCGAGATCGACGGCTACGACCTGAGGGTGTACGACACAGCAAAGCCTGCGATCTTCGGGCCGCATCAGGAGTTCCTCGCCGCAGGCCGACTCGACAACTTGAGCAGCATGCACGCGAGCATCGTTGCCATGATCAACGCCGACGATGGCGATGCGATCAAGATGATCGCAGCTTTTGATCATGAAGAGCTGGGCAGCGCCTCTCGTAGTGGCGCGTCCGGTCCGCTGCTTGCCGACATCTTGACCCGGATCTCCGACGGTCTCGGTGCCACCCTTGACCAGCGGCATCGATCCCTCGCCAAGACGTTCTGCCTGTCGGCGGACACCGGTCACGCCATCCATCCGAACTATCCGAACCGACATGATCCTGCCAACCAGCCTCTGCTCAATTCGGGCCCGCTGCTCAAGATCAACGCAAACCAGCGCTACGCCACCGACGGGCGTGGCGCGGCTCTGTGGCGACGCGTCTGCCGCAGGGCCGGTATCCGCACCCAGGAATTCGTATCGAACAATGCGATGCCGTGCGGCTCGACCATTGGTCCGCTGACAGCCACCAGGCTCGGAATTGCCACGATCGACGTCGGGATCCCCACCCTCTCCATGCACTCGGCTCGGGAGCTGGCCGGCACGGATGACCCGCTGGCCCTGACTCGCGCGATGGAAGCCTTTCTCACGGCCGAGAGCTGAAGACCGCAGCTACCGCCTAGGCTTGTCGGCCGTGGCACTCACGATCGGCATTGTCGGGCTTCCCAATGCAGGCAAGTCGACGCTGTTCAACGCCCTGACTCGCAGCGACGTGCTGGCTGCCAGCTACCCGTTCGCCACGATCGATCCCAACGTCGGAGTTGTGGGCGTGCCCGACCCGCGGCTGGCGGTCTTGGCGGAGCTTCTCCAGTCCCAGCGCACGGTGCCGGCGACCGTGAGCTTCGTCGATATCGCAGGGATCGTTCGGGGTGCCAGCAAGGGTGAGGGGATGGGCAATGCCTTCCTGTCCCACATTCGCGAGGCGGACGCCATCTGCCAGGTGACCCGGGTGTTCGAGGATCCGGACGTGACTCACGTCGACGGCGCTGTGAACCCGTCGAGCGATATTGAGACCATCGAGACTGAGCTGATCTTGGCTGACCTACAGACGGTGGAGAAGGTGCTGCCACGACTGGAGAAGGAAGCCCGGATCAACAAGGACAAGATCGCACCGCTTGCCGCTCTGAAGCAGGCCCAGGAGGTCCTCGAAAATGGGCGTACCATTTTCGCGGCCGGCTTGGACCGCGGACCGCTCCGTGATCTTTTCCTGCTGACTGCGAAGCCGTTCCTTTACGTTTTCAATTGCGATTCCGACGAGCTGGCCAACGAACCGCTCAAGCAGCGACTACGCGCTCTCGTGGCGCCGGCCGAGGCGATCTTTCTTGATGCCAAGATCGAATCCGAGCTGGTCGAGATGGAGCCCGATGAGGCACGGGAATTCCTTGCCGAGATGGACGTTGCTGAGCCAGGTCTGGAAGTCCTGGCTCGCGTCGGCTTCGACACGCTCGGCCTGCAGACCTTTCTGACGGCGGGTCCGAAAGAGTCACGAGCCTGGACGATTCGCAAGGGTGCCACGGCTCCAGAGGCCGCCGGCGTCATCCATAGCGATTTCCAGAAGGGCTTCATCAGAGCCGAAGTCGTATCGTTCGACGACCTTGTCGCGGCCGGGTCGATGCAGAATGCCCGCGCCAGAGGCAAGGTGCGACTGGAAGGCAAGGATTACGTTATGGCAGACGGGGACGTCGTCGAATTCCGTTTCGGATCAACATCAACCACGAAGAAGCCGTAGACAGGGAGCGTGCCATGTTCGCTCGCGTCGCCGTGTGGAGGCCGATGCCCCAAGACGACCGCCAGTGGGTCATCGACGCTGCGAAGTCCGTGCCGGGGGTCCTCGATGCCTACCACCTGGTCGACCCGGAGACCGGGCACGGCCTGTCGATCGCCTTCTTCGAGGACGACGTGGACGTCAGCGCGGTGAAGGCCGCGATCTCAGCAAAGGGTCAGGAGATCGGCTGGCACGACGAGCCGCGCCCGTCTCCCGAGTCCGAGACGATCTATCGCGTGATCCGTCGTGGGTAGAGGCCGGACGTACGGCGACTGGTCGAAGGGCACAGATCCCTCAAAAAGTGACGCCAGTTGCTGTCGGTTGGCGCAGGCACGGCGTGTCGCGGGAACTAGCGTCAGTAATTGAGGGACTAGAGCTTGGTCCACGCTTCAGTGAGCACGTGGCGCAGGATTTGCTCCATCTCGTCGAACTCGGCCTGCCCACAGATCAGTGGGGGAGCGACCTGCACGACGGGGTCGCCGCGATCGTCGGGGCGGCAGTAGAGGCCGTTCTCGAACAGAGCCCCTGAGACGTAGCCACGTAGCACCCTTTCGACCTCGTCAGCATCCAAGGTCTGCTTGGTCGCCTTGTCTTTCACTAGCTCGATGGCATAGAAGTAGCCGTCTCCGCGCACATCGCCAACGATCGGCAGGTCGTAGAGCCGCTCCAGTGTCTTTCGGAAACTGTTCTCCTGGCGAAGGACGTTGCCGAGTAGATCCTCCCGCTCGAAAAGGTCAAGGTTGGCCAGCGCGACCGCACACGAAACCGGGTGCCCGCCGAACGTGTAGCCGTGCGGGAACGTGGTGTTTCCCTGGGCGAACGGCTCGAAGATGGCGTCGGAGATGATCGCTGCGCCGAGGGGTGAGTAGCCCGACGTGAGACCTTTGGCACTGGTGATGATGTCAGGCTGATAGCCGTACTTCTGCGCACCGAACATGGTGCCCAGCCGCCCATAGGCGCAGATCACCTCATCGGAGACCAGCAACAGCTCGTGAGTGTCACAGATCTCGCGCAGCCGCTCGAAGTATCCAGGCGGGGCTGGAATGCAGCCCCCAGCGTTCTGCACCGGCTCGACGAACACAGCCGCTACGCTGTCCGGGCCTTCGTGGAGGACCGCCTCCTCAACCCGATTTGCCGCCCACAGCCCGAACTGCTTCTCATCGCTGGCAACCTCGTCCGGCGCGCGGTAGAAGTTGGTGTTCGGCACCCGGGTGCCGCCCGGCACCAGCGGCTCGAAGGGAAGCCGGAAGCCCGGCACCCCGGTGATCGACATCGCACCGTGTGTCGTGCCGTGATAGGCAACCGAGCGTGAGATCACTTTGGTCTTGGACGGCTTCCCAATCAGCTTGAAGTACTGCTTGGCCACCTTCCAGGCGGTTTCCACCGACTCCCCGCCGCCGCAAGAGAAGAACACCTTGTTCAGGTCGCCAGGCGCTTCCGCGGCCAGCCGGTCAGCCAACTCGATGGCCGTCGGATGCGCATAGGACCAGATCGGAAAGAAGGCCAGCTTGCGCGCCTGGGCGGCCGCAGCCTCCACCAGTTCGACCCGTCCGTGTCCGGCCTGCACCGAGAACAGGCCCGAAAGACCATCGAGATACTTCCGACCGTTGGTGTCCCAGATGTAGGCACCCTCGCCCCGTTCGATGATCGGTACCGGCTTCGTGGCGAAGCTGGACATCCGGGTGAAGTGCATCCACAGGTGCTCTGCAGGGTTTCCCTGAGAAACGAGCGAGCCTTCGCTGCTATCGCTGGTCATGTTCTCTGAGCTCATCGGTACCCCAATCGTCGTCCGCACCAGCAACTCTGTCACCGTCACGGATGGGCACGATCTGGAGGTCAGACATCAGCCGATGATGAGATATCGCCCCCACATTGATCTCGCAGTCGAGATCACAATCATGTTGCGTGTTCCCCCTTGCTGAGCAACAAGTCTTGTGGGGGTTAGTTTGGTGACCTAGAACTGTTTCGTCGTGGGAAGTCTTACGCTGCCCACGTCAGACTGAACGCCCCAACGGCGGGGCATATAGGAGGAGGACATCGAATGCGTGGAAAAACTCGCGGGATGGCCGCTGCAGCTATCACTTCGCTCGCTCTCGTTGCGACGGCGTGCGGTGGCGGCGGTGGTGAGCCAGAGCCGGGTGCAGAGGATCCCGCTGGCCAGGCCGGCGGGGAGATCACCGTTGCCGGCTGTACGCCGGAGAACCCGCTCATTCCGGGTAATACCAGCGAGGTTTGCGGCGGCGACATCATCGACGCCATGACCTCCAAGCTGGTGAAGTACAACACCGAGAATGCCGCGCCGGAGAACGACATCGCGGAGTCCATCGAGACCACCGACAACAAGACCTTCACGGTGAAGCTCAAGCCGTACAAGTTCCAGGACGGAACCGACGTCAAGGCCAAGAACTTCGTCGACGCGTGGAACTACACCGCCTACGGCCCCAACGGCCAGGCCGGCAGCTACTTCTACGCACCGGTCGCCGGGTACGCCGACGTGCAGTGCCCCGACGCGGCGTGCAAGGAGAAGCCCAAGGCCAAGACCATGTCGGGCCTGAAAGTGGTCGACGACACCACCTTCACCATCCAGACCTCCGAGGCTGTGTCCAACCTGCCGGTGCGGCTGGGGTACTCCGCCTTCTCGCCGCTGCCGGACTCCTTCTTCGCCGACCCGAAGGCCTTCGAGAAGAAGCCGATCGGGGCCGGTCCGTTCAAGATGGATTCCATCAGCAACACCGAGTTCGTGCTCTCCAAGTTCGCCGACTACAGCGGCGCGCACCCGGCGAACGTGGACAAGATGACGTTCCGGGTCTACCAGGATCCACAAGCGGCCTACGCAGACGCGGTGGCCGGCAGCCTCGACTACATCGACGACAGCAACATCCCGCTGGACCAGTTCGTCGGTGACGCATACAAGAACGACTTCCCGGACCGGAACTCCCAGCGGGAGTCGTTGACCACGGGCTGGCTCGACTTTTCGCCGTACGATCCGCAGCTGAAGGACAACGTCGAGCTGCGCAAGGCCCTCTCCCGGGCCATCGACCGTGATCTGATCGTCAAGCAGATCTTCAGCAATACCCGCACCCCGGCCACGGGCTGGGTCTCTCCGGGCGTGGACGGCTACAAGGCCGACGCGTGTGGTGATTCGTGCAAGTTCGACGCGGCGGCAGCCAAGGCGGCCTACGACGCTGCGGGTGGCTACGAGGGCACGCTGACCATGACCTACAACGCCGACTCGCCAAACAAGGCGTGGTCGGAGGCGGTCTGCAACTCGATCAAGAACACCCTGGGCCTTGAGTGCACCGCGGTGCCCACGGTCGACTTCGCGACCTACAACAAGAAGATCGATGCAGGCGAGGTGAAGGGGATCTTCCGCGCCGGCTGGCAGGCGGACTACCCGTCGATCGAGAACTACCTGACGCCGCTCTACGCCAAGGGTGCCTTCCCGCCAGGGTCCAACTGGGTCTTGTACAACAACCCGGAGTTCGAGAAGCTGTTGGCCCAGGCGGCCGAGGCGCCGAGTCTGGACGAGGCCAACAGCCTGTACCAGCAGGCCGAGGCATTGTTGGCCACCGACTTCCCGACCGCTCCGCTCTGGTACAACTTGGCCACTGCGGCCTGGTCGGACAGGGTCACCGATGTGCAGGTCAACGCCTTCGGCGTGCTGGACACCTCGGCGATCAAGGTGAAGTGAAGGGCAAGCCCGTGAAATACCGCTGAAAGTGTCGGCCCGCCGGAGCAGTTTCGGCGGGCCGACGCTATGTTTCATCCAGGAGGCTCTTCCGAACCTTTGACGAGAGGGGGTCGGGGTGGGCAAGTACATCATCCGCCGGCTGCTGCAGATGATCCCGGTCATCATCGGTGTCACCTTCATCATCTACGTCGCGGTCTTCGCCCTCGGGGATCCGACCGTCGGACGCTGCGGCGAGCGGGCGTGTCCGGAGGGCTACATCGCCAAGTTCAGGGCCGACTACAACCTCGACAAGCCGCTGATCGTCCAGTACCTGCTCTACATGGGCAACGTGCTGCAGGGCGACCTGGGGACCAACTTCTTCGGCAATAAGGTGGTCGACGAGCTGGCCACGCGCTGGCCGACCACGCTCAAGCTCACCGTGATGGCGATCGTCATCGAGACCGTTATCGGCATCACCGCGGGCGTGCTGGCCGGTATTCGGCGGGGCAAGTTCATCGACTACCTGGTCACGGTGAGCACGCTGTTCTTGATCTCGATCCCGCTCTTCGTGATCGGCAGCTTCGCCCAGCTGATCTTCGGGGTCCGCCTGGGCTGGTTCCCGGTGACCGCGACCCAGGGCACCACGTACCAGCTGATCATGCCCGCCTTCGTGCTTGCCTCGGTCTCGGTGGCCTATGTCGCCCGGCTGATGCGGGCCAACCTGAGCGAGAACCTGCGGGCCGACTATGTTCGTACCGCCAAGGCCAAGGGCCTGAGCAACGCGCGCACAGTCGGAGTGCACACACTGCGCAACTCGCTGATTCCGGTCATCACCTACATCGGCATCGATATCGGCGCGCTGATGGGCGGGGCCATCATCACCGAACGGATCTTCAACATCAACGGCGTCGGCAACTTCTTGTACCGCAGCATCACCCAGAAGGACGGCGACGTCGGTGGTGGGCACCATCGTCTGCCTGGTGTTGATCTACCTCTTGGTCAACCTCATCGTCGACATCTTGTACGGCTTCCTTGATCCGAGGATCTCTCATGACTGACACGACCCGCGACTCCGCCCTGGACACCGAGTCCGTAGTTCCGATCACCATTGGCGCGACCGGGGAGCCAGAGGCGCCCCTGAGTGCCCCGGAGAAGGGCGAGAAGGCCCGATCGCTCGGTAGTGACGCTTGGGGGGAGCTCCGGCACCGGCCGATGTTCTGGATCTCGGCGGTGCTGATCGTGGTGTTCGTACTCATGGCGGCGGTTCCCCAGCTGTTCACCAGCACCGACCCATACACCGCCGATCTCTCGAAGGCCCGCGAGGCACCGTCGGCCGACGCCTGTGTTCGGCCGGGACGGTCAGGGCTACGACGTGTACGCCCGCACCATCTACGGGGCCCGTGCCTCGATCATGGTCGGTATTCTGGCCACGCTGTTCGTGGCGGTTTTCGGCTCGTTGGTCGGCGTCGTCGCCGGCTACCGGACCGGCTGGGTGGACTCGTTGCTCAGCCGTATCGGTGAGATCTTCCTCGGCATCCCGTTGTTCCTGGGCGGGATCCTCTTCCTCTACGTCTTCCCCACCGACCCACTGACCACACCGTTCCTGGTGCAGGTATCGAAAGTGGCCCTGGTGCTCGGCCTCCTCGGCTGGCCGACGATCATGCGGCTGATGCGCTCCAGCGTGCTGCAGGTCAAGCCGAACGACTACGTTCAGGCGGCCCGGGCGCTCGGCGCATCACCGCTCCGGATCATCAACTCCCACATCCTGCCGAACTCGCTGGCTTCGGTGATCGTGGTGTCCACCATCAACCTCGGCGTCTTTATCTCCGTCGAAGCCAGCCTCTCCTATCTGGGCATCGGATTGCAGCCGCCCGCCATCTCCTGGGGCATCCAGATCTCGGAGGCGTCTGGGATTGGTCTGATCCGGGCGGCCCCGCACATGCTGATCTTTCCGAGCATCTTCTTGTCCCTGACCGTACTCGCGTTCATCATGCTCGGCGATGTCGTGCGCGACGCCCTCGACCCGAAGCTACGGTAAGGAGGACCCAATGTCGCAAACCAGCGGATCCGTGGAAGTCCTCGACTCCAGCGGTCTTTGGCAACCCAAGGATGGTCTGCTGCTTGAGGTCGACGATCTTTGGGTCGAGTTCCGAACGCGCTACGGGGTAGCCAAGACCATCAACGGCGTGTCCTTCGACCTCCGCCAGGGCGAGACTCTCGCCATCCTCGGTGAGTCCGGCTCGGGCAAGTCGGTGACCGCCCAGGCCATCATGGGCATTCTCGACTCCCCGCCGGGCTTCGTGACCGGCGGTGAAATCCGCTACTGCGGCACCGACATCCTCGCCTTGCCCGAGGACGAACGACGGCGGATCCGGGGGCCTGAGATCTCGATGGTCTTTCAGGATGCGCTGTCCTCATTGAACCCCGTCTTCCCGGTCGGCTGGCAGATCGCGGAAATGTTCCGCAAGCACCGGGGCATGAACAAGTCGCGACTCCCTCGACAAGGCGGTCGGCCTGATGGAGCGGGTCCAGATCCCCGGAGCCGCGCAGCGGGTCAAGGCCTTCCCGCATCAGTTCTCCGGAGGTATGCGGCAGCGGATCATGATCGCTATGGCGATCGCACTCGACCCGGCCGTGCTGATCGCCGACGAGCCGACGACTGCGCTGGACGTCACGGTGCAGGCGCAGATCATGAGACTGCTCGCTGATCTGCAGGAGGAACGGGAGATGGGCCTGATCCTCATCACCCATGACCTCGGCGTCGTCGCCGACGTGGCCGACCGGATCGCGGTCATGTACGCCGGCCGGATCGTGGAGCAGTCGGACGTCTTCGAGATCTACGCCAGCCCAGCACATCCATACACCAAGGGTCTGCTCGAATCCATCCCCCGGTTGGACCAGAAGGGCAAGGAACTTGCCGCCATCGGCGGGCTGCCACCCAACCTGATGCAGATCCCGCCCGGCTGCCCTTTCAACCCCCGCTGCAGCTACGCCCAGGACATCTGCCGCGCCGACCCGCCGCCGCCGTTGCGGGAGGTGGCGTATCGCCGGATGGCAGCCTGCCACTTCTCCGAGCTGCTGCTCGAGCACAGCCCCGAGCTGGAGGTCACTCAGACCGTCGATGACGTAGAAGGTGCCCTGGAGTACGGGCCGAACCGACAGTGGTCGCCGAGCCGGACCGCATCGCTGACGCAGGCGCCGGACCGGGGGGCCCAGCATGACCCGCGAAGTCATTCTCCAGGCCGAGAACCTGGTCAAGCACTATCCGATCAAGGCTGGTGTGCTGCGCCGCACGGTCGGCCACGTCAAGGCGCTGGACGGAGTCTCCTTCGAGCTCTACAAGGGCGAGACTCTGGGCATCGTGGGGGAGTCCGGCTGCGGCAAATCCACCCTTGCCCGCATGCTGATGCGGCTGGAGGAGCCGACCGCCGGGAAGCTGACCTTCGACGGAGTCGATGTCTATTCCCAGAAGGGCAGCGCGATGCGCCGGCTACGGCGAGATATCCAGATCGTCTTTCAGGATCCGTACACCTCGTTGAACCCCCGCATGACAGTCGGCGACATCGTCGGCGAGCCGTTCGAGATCCACACCGACGTCCTGCCCAAGGGCGACCGCCGGCAGCGCGTTCAGCAGTTGCTGGAGCTGGTGGGGCTCAACCCTGAGCACATCAACCGGTACCCGCACCAGTTCTCCGGCGGTCAGCGGCAACGGATCGGGATTGCGCGTGGGCTGGCGCTGAACCCGAAGGTGATCATCTGCGACGAGCCGGTCTCGGCGCTGGACGTCTCTGTGCAGGCCCAGGTCGTCAATCTGCTTGGAGAGCTGCAGGCGGGACTCGGACTGGCGTACATCTTCATCGCGCATGACCTGTCGGTGGTTCGGCACATCTCCGACCGGGTCGGGGTGATGTACCTCGGCAAGATGGTCGAGATCGGCGACGAGGATCAGATCTACTCCCGTCCCACCCATCCGTACACCCAAGCCCTGCTCTCCGCGGTGCCAATGCCGGATCCGACGATGCGCGAACGCTCGTGAGCAGATCGTGCTGACCGGCGACGTGCCGAGCCCGGCCAACCCGCCGTCGGGGTGCAGGTTCCACACCCGCTGCTGGAAGGCGCAGGAGATCTGCAGCGTCGATGAACCATTGCTGATCGCGCGTCCTGACGGTGAGTCATCACACGATTCGGCTTGTCACTTCGCTGAGCCTCGGGTGGTCGTCTGAGTTGTGCGCTGAGCCTGTCGAAGCGCGCAGTGCTGCCCTTCGACAGGCTCAGGGCACATCTCTGAGCATCTGACACCGCATAAGGTGGGGCCGTGCCCACTGATGTGACGTCCCAGCCCGCCCGGCGCCTCATGTTGGTACACGCCCATCCGGATGACGAGACGATCATGGACGGTGCGACGATGGTCAAGTACGTCGCCGAGGGCGCGGCCGTCTGTTTGGTGACCTGCACTCTCGGCGAAGAGGGCGAGGTGCTCGTTGAGGACCTTGCGCACCTTGCTCCGGACCAGACCGACGACCTCGGGTCGCACCGGCTCGGCGAGCTCAAGCTGGCCATGGAGATACTCGGTGTGACCGACTTCATCCGGCTGGGCGGCGATGGGCGATACCGGGACTCCGGCATGGCGTACGACGCCGAGGGCCGTGCCATCCCGCGAGACGTGCTCCGTGAGGGCATCTTCTGGACGGCAGACCTGCTGGAGGCAGCGAACGAGCTGGTGCCTGTGATCCGCGACCGGCGCCCACAGGTCCTCATCACCTATAACGAGATCGGCAACTACGGTCACCCGGATCACATCCAGGCTCATCGGGTGGGCATGTACGCCACCCAGCTGGCCGGAGTGCCGTCTTACCGCTTGGACCTCGGGGAGCCGTGGACGGTCGCTCGCGTGTACTGGTCCACGATCAGCAAGAGCGAAATCTTTGCCGGCATCCAGGCGCTGCGCGATGCGGGTGACACAGAGACTTTCAAGGAGTTGGACCCCGACGGCCCGCTGTCGTCGATGATGTCCGATGACGCCGACATCGCGGTGGAGATCGACGGGAGGCCTTGGGTGGCACAGAAGTTGGCCGCTATGCGGGCCTATGCCACTCAAATCACCGCTGACGGCCCGTTCTTCGCCGGCGCTGACGTGCTCGGCGACGATCGCTGGGCACGCGAGTACTACCGTCTGGCCAGTGGCGTCCCACTTCCTGCGGGCGAGGGCTGGGCTGACGACCTGTTCGCCGGGCTGAGTTAGGGCTCGTGACGAGCGCAAGCTGGCCTGAGACGTCCCCCGATGGAGTGGCGGCGCCGGATCTCGCGTACAGCGTTCCCGGCTCGGCCGATGCGCTGCGCCACGTCATGGGTCACTTCGCCTCCGGTGTCACGATTGCGACTGCACTGCATCACGGAATCAAGCACGCCATGACAGCGACGGCGGTGTGCTCGGTCTCTCTGGAGCCACCTCTCGTCCTGGTCTGCGTCAGTAAAACAAGCCGTTTCCATGGCGCGATCAGCGAGGCCAAATACTGGTGCTTGTCACTGCTGACGGTCGACCAAGAGGCGCTGGCCAGGCACTTCTCCAACCGGGGAAGAGACCTGCTCAGCCAGTTCGACGACGTGCCGCACACCCCGAGCCCCCTCAGCGGGACACCACTCATCGATGACGCGCTGTCCTGGCTTGAGTGCACAACCTATGGCACCCACGATGGTGGTGATCACACCATCCTGGTGGGCCAGGTTGCGCGCGCGAGTGGGCTACCTTCTGACGATGACCCAAACGCACGGCCTCCATTGACGTACTATCGGGGGGCGTACTCCTAGTGGCTGCGAGCGCTGCTAGGGGCGTGAGCGTCGGAAATCGCGGATTCCACGCGCGATGCGCGAAGGCCCCAAAGGGCCGCCAACGCCCACACATCCAGTGCCGTCTGACCCGAGGTAGCAGTTCTTGACCACGCAAGCGCCAAGGAACGAGGTTGGGCCCGATAACACGATCGTCTGGGAACCCACGCAACCAGGGGAGGAGCGGCCGGCCGGCAAACGGCTGATCTGGCTGCTGATCGCGGCCGTAATCGGCGGCCTTCTCGTCATCACGGGGATCCTTTACCTCGTCGGCTACATCGCCACCGGCGACAAGGTCCCCAGGAACGCGCAGATCTCGGGCGTGGCGGTGGGAGGCCTGAGCCGGTCGGAGGCAATCCAGAAGCTGTCTGTGGAGCTTGGTGTCAGGGCCGCAGAACCCCTACACCTCACCGTGGGAGCCGAGGAGGCCCAGCTCAAGCCGGCCGATGCCGGCCTTACTGTCGACTACGCGCAAAGCGTCGACGCGGCTGGCGGAGGCAACAGCCTGAACCCTCGGCGCATCCTCCGGACGCTAACCGGTGGATCAGCCGTCGATGCCGTGGTCGTGGTCGACCAGGGCAAACTCCAGACAGCGGTCGGAGGGCTCGCCGAAACCTTCAATCACGAACCCGTCGATGCCGCGGTGGCGTACAAGGGCACGAAAATCAAGCAGAAGCAGGCGCAGGAAGGAGTGGTGCTGCAGCCAGATCCCGCTGCGGCGACGATCACGAGCAGCTTCCTGAAGGTGACAGGGCCCATTGCGCTGCCGGCTGATATCTCCCAGCCTGCCGTCACCAACGACGAGGCCGACAAGGTGGTCGCGACCTTCGCGCAGCCCGCAGTCTCTGCTCCCATCAAGGTCAAGGTCAGCGGCGCCGGGTCGTTTGAGATCAGCCCGAAGATGCTCGCCGGGTCGATCTCCTTCGTTCCTCAAGACGGCACGCTGGTGCCCGCACTCGACGAAAAGAAGCTGCGGCGCAACGCTGGTCCGGCTATCAAGAAGGTCGAGCTGATTGAGCCGAAGAACGCCACCGTACGACTGGTGAATGGCACGCCAAAGGTAATCCCTGCCGTCAATGGCACGACCATTACCGCCGACAGCCTGAAGAAAGCCGTCGAACCGGTACTGATCAAGCCAGCCGCGGAGCGGAGGGTGAGCGTACAGCTCACGGGTGACAAAGCGTCCTTCTCCACAGCTGATGCCAAAAAGCTCGGGATCAAGCAGGTGACCGGCCAGTTCACGACCTACTTTCCGTATCTCCCGTATCGCAACATCAATATCGGCCGGGCTGCGGCCCTGATCAACGGCACTCTGCTGAAGCCCGGCGAGATCTTCTCGCTGAACCAGATCGTCGGAGAGCGAACCGCAGCCAACGGATTCACCGAGGGCTACATCATCAAGGACGGCAGATTCCGCAAGGACCTCGGTGGTGGCGTCTCGCAAAGTGCCACAACCACTTTTAATGCCATGTTCTTCGCCGGACTGAAGGACGTTGAGCACAAACCCCACGGCCTTTACATCGACCGCTACCCCGCTGGTCGGGAGGCCACCGTTGCCTGGCCCAGTCTCGACCTCAAGTTCCAGAACGACACCAAGTACGGCGTGTTAGTGCAGGCCTACATCGTCAAGGGCACACCAAGCCGCAAGGGATCAATCACAGTGAGGATGTGGTCGACCAAGACCTACGACAAGGTAGTGGCGACCAGTCCGATCAAGTCGAACTTCACCACCGGCCGCGATATCAAGGATGACTCGAAGGATTGCGAGCCGACGAGCCCGGTGCGGGGTTTTGACGTCCGTTACCAGCGGCTGTTCTACCAAAACGGCTCGGTGGTTCGCCGGGAGAACTTCAGCTGGCGCTATGCGCCGACCAACCGGGTCATTTGTGAGAAACCCAAGGGTGGTTGAGTTCCAGGAGGCTGGCGTGCGTCACCGGGCAGGAGCTAAATACCGGTACGCGTGGTGATGAATGAAGCCGAGACTGCGGTAAGCGGCAATGCCCGACTCGTTGACGGTTGCCACCTGAAGGTAGGCATAGCGCGCGCCCTGGCGGGCCGCCCAGTCTCCGAGTGCAGTCATCATCGCCGTCGCCAGCCCCCGCTCGCGATGATCGGGACGAGTCCAGATCGACGCCAGTCCTAGCCAGCCCTCGTTTCGGTGCCCGCGGGCAATCGCGACGAGCTCGGAATGATCGTCAGGCCCCTGGCCGGCAACGGCGGCAAAGGCTCGGGGAGGGTTGCCGTCCAAGATCATCCTGACAATGGCTGGATCAGCCGAGTTCGGCCGACTGTGCTGATAGGCCGCCTCCCAGCTTGGCTGCAGTGTTTCGGTGATCGTTGCCGTGGGCTCTGCTGGCCGGACGGCCAAGAAGTCGGCCAGGCGGCTCACCAAGACGGCTGTCGGCTGGTCGGTGCTTACCCAGCCCAAACGCTGCAAGGCGTGCTCTTCAGGCGATCCTTCGATGACTTGGGCCAGGGGAGAGATGTCGTGGGCGACCGCGAAACCGATGATCTGCTTGGCTGCCTGCTGGATCGGCATACCAGGATCGCCGACCGCGTGGCATGAATTGGCGCGTCGAGTGAAGCCGCCTCCTGTTCGCAGGGTCCATTCACCTAGCGGCTCGCGCCACGCCAACCAGCCTGGCAAGGTATGCCGTTGTACTTCGCGGGCGGAGATCCGCCGCGGGTGCGGTCCGCCGGCCGCTGCAGGTGCACGCCGGGCGGCAATGATCATGGACCGCTCGATCACCGTTATTGCCTGATCGGCGGTCGCGAGCCGTACCGAGGTTGGGTTCAGAACCTCGATCCAGCCGACCACATCAGTGGCTGAACCGTCAGGCAACCTGAACCTCACCACCCAACGCTCGCCGCCGAGCGCCGGCGCCAGCGGGTCGCTGCTCCGACCAGCCACCAGACCCGCCTTTCCGGATGGACCTCAGTAAGCATTGCTGCCGAGACGCGTGATACTAGGCGATGAGTATCGCGTTGCTCGCGGTGGCGACGACGCAAAGGTAAATCAAGGAGCGACATTCGTGACTTACGTCATTGCGCAACCATGTGTGGACCTGAAGGACCTTGCCTGCGTCGAGGAATGCCCGGTCGACTGCATCTACGAGGGTAAGCGGATGCTCTACATCCACCCGGACGAATGCGTCGACTGCGGCGCGTGCGAGCCGGTGTGCCCAGTAGAGGCGATCTTCTACGAGGATGACACGCCAGATGAGTGGAAGGAGTACTACAACGCCAATGTTGAGTTCTTCTCCGACCTCGGCTCGCCGGGCGGCGCCGCCAAGCTCGGTGTGATTGAAAAAGATCATCCTCTGATCGAGAGCTTGCCGCCGCAAGAACACGACGAGTAAGCAGTGTTGACGGAGGTTCCGCCGCGCCGTGGGCTGGCAGCGGAGCTCCCTGACTTTCCCTGGGACACAATTGCGGCTGCAAGAGCGACTGCTCAAGCGCATCCCGACGGCATCGTCGATCTTTCGGTCGGGACACCGGTCGACCCGACGCCGGAGCGAGCGATCCGCGCGCTGTCCCAGGCGGCCAACAGTCCGGGATACCCGCTTACTTCGGGCACTGCGGCCTTGCGTCAGGCAATTGCGTCCTATCTGACGCGACGCTGGGGGGCTGACGGACTTGCTCCCGATGACACCCTGCCCGTCATCGGCACCAAAGAGCTCGTGGCCTGGCTCCCGACGTTGCTCGGGCTCGGTCCCGATGATCTTGTTGTCTACCCGACGATGGCGTATCCGACCTATCTGGTGGGTGCCAAGGTCGCAGGCTGCCGCGCCATCGCCTGCGACGACCTCGACCAGCTCGGCGACGCCCGGCCGGCGCTGATCTGGATCAATTCGCCATCCAACCCGACTGGTCAGATCCTCGATCTGGAGACGCTCAAGCGGCGGGTGACGTGGGCGCGCGAGCGGGGGTCGCTGGTTGCCTCTGACGAGTGCTACGGAGAGTTCGGTTGGGAGGCTGAGCCGATGTCGGTGCTGCATCCGTCGATCAATGATGGTCGCCACAACGGCTTGCTCGCCGTGCACTCACTCTCCAAACGCTCGAACGTAGCGGGCTATCGCGCAGGTTTCGTCGCAGGTGATCGAGGTGTGGTGGCAGATCTGCTCTTGATTCGCAAGCACGCGGGGATGCTCGTCCCTCGTCCGGTCCAAGAGGCGATGATCGAGCTGCTCGCTGATCATGATCATGTCGAGCAGCAGCGGAGCAGGTATCTCAGGCGCCGAACCATGCTGCGTCCGGCGTTGGAAGCGGCGGGCTTCCGGATCGAGCACTCCGAGGGATCCATCTACCTGTGGGCCACCCGTGACGAGGACTGCCATGCTTCGGTGGATTTCCTGGCCCGCAAGGGCATCTTGGTCGCGCCGGGAGACTTCTACGGCGCCGCCGCCAGCGGGCACGTACGGGTTGCCCTTACCGCGACCGACGAGCGGGTTGCTGCGGCCGCTGCGCGTCTCTTGGCCGTCAGCGAACCGTGATCTCGACGCGCTCGTCCTTGAGCTTTGGAGTGGTTTCCTGCCAGTCGGGAAGGTTGAGATCTTGAGTTGCCCAGAGTCTGTTTCCGATCTTCACCGTTGTCACGCCGTATAACTTGGCATTGGCCACGGCGAAGTGCGCGTACGCCCAGGCCAGCCTTTCGCTCCGGGCGCGGATCGTGATCACTGATCCGTCCGTCGAGTCGGCTACCTTGCCGAACGTCTGTTCCAGCGAGCTGCGCAACCCTTTGACGTCCCCGTCCGCGCCGGTCCTGTCCAGACAGCTCAGCCCGGCGGGCGACTGGCCGGTCAGGGCGCTGGCGAGCACTCGGGCGTCAGCCTCGTGATCGCGGTACGCCTCCGGGTGTCCGCTGCGCTGTACTTGCTGAGCGACATCGTTGATATCGGCCGTCTCCCAGTTCTCGATCTTGACGAGGGCGTCGTAGAACTTCCCAGTCGCATACTCCGGATCCATCAACTGCTGCTTCGTGCCCCAGCCCTGGGACGGACGCTGCTGGAAGAGGCCAACCGAGTCGCGATCGCCATAGTCGAGGTTGCGGATCCCCGTTTCCTGGTACGCCGTGGCAATGGCGATCGAGGCAGCACGCGGTGGCAGACCCCGGCGAACCGAAACCCCAGCGATGATCGAGGCGAAGTGGGCCTGATCGAGATCGACGACCGTGGAGCGGTTGCTAGCGGTCGCGACGCATCGCTGTTGCCCAGGCACCGGCTCGGTGAGGCCACGATCACGGAGCCACCAGAAAACCCCGACGCCGGCGGCGATCAAGACGACGAACGCGACGGCGAGGCACCCGAGGGTTCGAGTTGTTTCGGATCGCAAATGCGCTCAGTTCGCGTGTAGCTCGGCGTTCAGCTCAACGCCGCTACGCTGCCGACGACGCAGCTCGACTGCACCGGTGACCGAGTTGCGAATGAAGAGCAGCCCGCTCTCACCTGACAGGGAACGTGCCTTGACCACCTCGCCGCCCGGCAGCGTGACCCTGGTGCCGGCCGTGACGTAGAGGCCCGCCTCGACAATGCAGTCGTCGCCCAACGCGATCCCGATGCCGGCGTTGGCACCGAGCAGGCAACGCTCGCCAATCGAGATGACTTCGGTGCCGCCGCCGGACAAGGTACCCATGATCGAAGCCCCACCGCCCACGTCTGAGTCGCGGCCAATCACCACGCCAGCAGAGATTCGGCCCTCAACCATCGAGGTGCCGAGCGTTCCGGCATTGAAGTTGACAAAGCCCTCGTGCATGACAGTTGTGCCCTCGGCGAGATGAGCGCCCAACCGAACACGATCGGCGTCGCCGATTCGTACGCCGGTCGGAACTACGTAGTCGACCATGCGTGGGAACTTGTCCACGCCGAAGATGGTGAGATGTCCGCCACGAGCGCGTAACCGGGTGCGTGCCCGTTCGAATCCCTCGATGGCACATGGACCGGCCGAGGTCCATACGACGTTCGGGAGGGAGCTGAAGATGCCATCCAGGTTGATGCTTCGCGGCGTCACTAGCCGATGACTAAGCAGGTGCAGCCTCAAATAGGCGTCGGAGGTTGTCGCCGGTGGTGCATCCAGATCGATTTCAGTGTGGACGACCTCGGTGCGGACCGCACGAGCCTCGTCGTCGATCGCCGCCGAGATGAGAGTGACGGGGGCTGCGCTGCCATCGGCAATGCCTAGGCGAGGCGACGGGAAGTAGGTGTCAAGCACCTGACCCGAGCTGTGGATCGATGCGAGACCCCAGCCCCAGGCCACCCGCAACGGAGCAGTAGCAGCGTCAGTCATGGGCCGAGCCTACCGACGCTGTAAGGTGCCGCTCGTGTCTGCGCCTCTGGAGCTGGGCGGCGATGTCGTCGAGCTGTTGCGAGCATTGATTGACATCGAGTCCGTCAGCGGACACGAAAAAGAGATCGCCGACCGAGTGGAACAGGCGCTGCGTCGATACAGCCACCTGCATGTCGTACGAGACGGCAATGTGGTCATTGCTCGAACCGAACTCGATCGGTCCGAGCGGGTTGTGATCGCCGGCCACCTGGACACCGTGCCTATTGCGGGAAACGTACCGTCGTGGACGACGCAGGACAGCGCTGGCCGGGAGATCATCTGGGGTCGCGGGGCCTGCGACATGAAGGGTGGTGTCGCGGTCCAACTGTCGGTTGCAGCATCGCTCGCCGGACCGCGGCGCGATGTCACCTGGATCTTCTACGACAACGAGGAGGTCGAGGAGTACCGCAACGGCCTTGCCCGAATTACCCGCGAGCATCCCGACTACCTGAGATGTGCGCTGGCGGTCCTTTGCGAACCAACCAATGCTGGCATTGAGGGCGGTTGCCAAGGGTCAATGCAGTTGCAGGTGGAGCTGCAAGGGGTGGCCGCACATTCGGCGCGTTCCTGGATGGGGCGAAATGCCATTCACGATGCAAGCGATGTGCTGCAACTTCTGGCCGCGTACCAGTCACAGCAGATCGAGGTCGACGGGCTCACCTACCGGGAAGGGCTGAATGCGGTCATGATCAGTGGCGGGATTGCCGGCAATGTGATCCCCGACCGCTGTGTGATCGAAGTCAACTACCGATTTGCGCCCGACAAGTCTCCAGCTGAGGCCGAGGCGTACGTACGCAAGATTCTTGACGGTTATCCCATTCGAATCACCGACGTGGCCGCCGGCGCCCGACCTGGCCTCGATCAGCCGGCCGCCGAAGAGTTCCTGCGCGCCGTCGGCGGTCAGGCGAGCGCCAAGCTCGGTTGGACTGACGTCGCGCGTTTCAGCGCAGTGGGTATTCCAGCGGTCAACTTCGGACCAGGCGACCCGCGGAAGGCCCACGCTGACGACGAGTTCTGCCCGGCGGACGATGTCGTGGCCTGCCGCGATGCCCTCATTCGCTGGCTGAGCTAGGCCCACACGCGAGCTCAAGCACAGCCGACGCATCGTCGCAGCGCCCTTGTGAAGCGTGAAAGCATTCACCCATGGAGTGGTTCATCGCCGTCGTCGCCGTCGCGGCACTGGGCGTCGCGGCGATGGCCGCCGCGGGAGGAATGGGACAGATGAGCAAAGAACCCATCTATGACACATACCGGCAGGATCTGCCCACCGGCGGCGCCCTGACCGCGGAGGAGCTGAAGAACATCCGGTTCGGGGTCACGCTGCGTGGCTATGCGATGGCTCAGGTGGACGATCTGCTCGATCGGCTGGCGCTCGAGATCGCCGAGCGGGACGCCTTGATCGCAGAGCTGGCGGAGGGTGCAACAGTCCGGCAGCGACTCCAGGAGTCAACGGCATCGGCACGCGCTGCGGAGCAGGCGAGTTCCCACGATCCTGTCGCGTCAGCCGACACCCCAGCCCCGCCAGAGTTAGCCCCGCCAGAGTTTCCATCACCTGCGGTTGAAGACCGCCAGTCCGGTAAGTGACAAGGTGAGCATTCGGCTCGAGGTTTCGGCCGAGACCGATGCACCTGTGGCGGCCGTGTGGGATGTGCTGATCGACTGGACTGGCCAGTCGCGCTGGATTCCGTTGACGACCGTGCGTGTCATCACTGAACACGAGGTCGGTCTCGGGGTACGTGCCGAAGCGTTATCCGGCGTCCGGCTTGGTCGGATCCCGCTGGGCCTCCTGGACCGCTTCATCGTTACCGGTTGGTCTCCGCCCACCGCCGATACCGCGGAACTTGAGATCGTGCATCTCGGTCCGTACTTCACCGGCGACGGTGTCTTTCGACTGATAGGGCACGACGGGAAGACCACCGTGTCATGCACTGAGATCTTTTCCATTCCGGGCGGCCGGCCGCTTGAGTGGCCAGCGCGCCTCGCCCTGCCGGTCCTACGCGCTGGTCTTGCGCGCAGTCTGCGAGCGCTCAGCGCGCTCGCCGAGGCACAACGATCAACCCGATGACCAGCCCGATGATCAGCCCCCGATGATCAGCCCCCGATGATCAGCAGAGCCTTGCCCGGACCTGACGGCTTCTTGCGTTGCCCGTGGGCACTCTCTGCCCCTGAGTACCTTGCCTACCACGACAACGAGTGGGGCAGGCCGGTCAGCACTGTGCAGGGACTCTATGAGCGGATGACGCTCGAGGCCTTCCAGTCAGGACTGTCCTGGATCACGATTCTCCGTAAGCGAGAGAACCTCCGGCGAGCCTTTTCCGGCTTCTGGCCCGAGCGAGTTGCCGCCTTTACCGACGATGACATCGAGCGGCTGCTGAGCGATCCGGGAATCATTCGCAACCGGGCGAAGATTGCGGCGGCCATCGAGAATGCTCGGCTGGTTGTCGATCTTGGCCCTAGATTTGCCGAGATCGTCCTCAGCTATCAGGTGATCGGCCGCCCGCGTCCGGCAGCGGGGGAGCGGCGTGCGACTTCAGCTGAGTCCATCGGAATGGCGCGCCAGCTCAAGGGCCTCGGTTTCCGCTTTGTCGGCCCGACCACGGCGTACGCGACGATGCAAGCGATCGGCTTAGTCGACGACCACATAGTCGACTGCTTTGCGCCACCGCCGGTCTGGCCTGAGGCGAATCCGTCTGCAGAAACACGTCCCAAGCCAGAACCCGACTCCGGTTGGGACTAGGTAGTACGGAATAATTGAGCCGGCAAGTTGCCAGATAACTACGGGATGAGGATGCGCGATGGCAGCAATGAAACCGCGGACGGGTGACGGCCCTATGGAAGTCACCAAGGAGGGACGTGGGATCGTCATGCGGGTTCCGCTCGAGGGTGGCGGTCGGCTCGTCGTGGAACTCAACGCCGACGAAGCGGCCGAGCTCGCGGGCGCGCTGAAAGAAGTCGTTGGATAAGTCAACAGCTGACAGCACAAGGGACCTGGTCACAATGACTGGGTCCTTTTGCTTGATCTAGATGCTTGCTCAATGAGAAGGGCGATACCTCGAATGCACCCAAACTGCGCTGCCGTGAACGAGATTCTGCGAGCCGCTGGGCTGCCTGGTCGCGTACGCATGCTCGACGAGGCGGTTACCACCGCACGGGCTGCCGCTGAGCACCTGGGATGCCCGGTAGGAGCCATCGCCAACTCGCTGATCTTCGAAACTCTCATGGCTGCGAGCGTCGGCAGGCGCGAGCAGCTCCCAGAAATTGGCGCCGGGGCGCCATTGTTGATCATGACCAGTGGTGCACATCGGGTGGACATGAGCAAAGTGGGAGAACAGCTTGGGGCTCAGCTCCGTCGCGCCTCACCGGCGTTTGTACGCGAACACACCGGCCAGCCAATCGGAGGTGTCGCCCCGGTCGGTCACCCAAGGCCCATCCGTACCGTCGTCGATCGTTCGCTCGCTGAGTTCGACGAGCTTTGGGCTGCCGGGGGTATACCGCACGCCGTCTTTCCCATGACATATGACGAGCTCATCAGGCTGACAAGCGGCGTGGAGGCCGATGTCAGTTGAGGACTACGAGGCGCCTTCTTTGAGGATGGTGATGACCTCCTCATCACTCAACTGCCGGAAGTCCTCGTACGCGCCGCCGACCGCGATGAACGGCTCCGGCATGGAGAGACAGACGACGAAGTCCGCGACTGATCGCAGTGCCTGCACGGCCTGGCGTGCTCCTACCGGGACCGCCACCACGGCTGCCGCGGGCGCGTGAGTTCGGACGGCCGCGACCGCTGCCAGCATGGTGGAGCCGGTCGCCAGGCCGTCGTCCACCAGGATGACGGTCGCATCCGCGATATCCAGATCGGCGGAGGGAAAGATGCTGGCGCGACGCTCCAGCTCAAGCCGCTCCCGGTCCCGTGCGGCTTCGAACGCCTGACTGCTGATACGCAGCCCACTGACGATCTCATCGTTGCGGAATTCCGATATCTCCCCACCGATCATGGCGAGTGCTCCCATGGCCAACTCGCTACGTCCGGGCACGCCGATCTTGCGTACCAAGATCACGTCGAGCGGGGCGGCCAGCCGGGCAGCTACCTTGGCTGCAACCGGTACGCCGCCGCGAGGCAGTGCCAGTACGACTGGATTCTCCAGGACGGCCTCCGTGACCAGCGCATCCGCGAGTGCGCGGCCGGCGACAGTGCGATTGGCGTAGCGGGTCGCTGCCCTGCGGCGCCCTATCACGGCTGGCCTAGCTTTGGTGAACCTCGAGCGCGCGGCGGTAGACCTCGACGGTCTCGGCGGCGATCTTGGACCAGTCGAATTCCTCGATGCAGCGCTGCCGGCCCGCCAGTCCGAACTCCCGAGCCTTTCCGGAATCGGCCGTCAGTGAGTTGATCTTGGTTGCAAACTCTTCCTCGAAGGCGGCGATGGCTTCCGGATCGTCTGCCTGCGCGGGGTCATAGGGCACCAGGTAACCGGTCACGCCGTCGACCACCACCTCGGGGATGCCGCCCACCGCAGAGGCGACGACGGCCGTCTCGGTGGCCATCGCCTCGAGGTTGACAATGCCCAGCGGCTCGTACACCGACGGGCAGGCGAACACAGTCGCATGGGACAGCACCTGGCGTACCTGAGCCCGCGGCAGCATCTCCTCAATCCACAAGACATTCCCCCGGGTCGATTGGAGATGTGCGAAGGCATCGCCAATCTGCTTGGCAATCTCCGGCGTATCAGGCGCACCGGCCAGCAGCACGACCTGAGTCTCGGGATCAAACTTCTCGGCCGCTCGCACCAGATGAATCAGGCCCTTCTGGCGCGTGATCCTTCCCACGAACACCACCGACGGCTTGTCGAGGTCGATTCCTAGCCCGGTGACGACGTCGGTGCCTGGGTCGGGCTTGAATTCCTCGGTGTCGATGCCGTTCTTGACCACATGCACCTTGTCCGGATCGAGATCGCTGTAGGAGTCCAGGGTGTCTTTGCGCATGCCCGCACTGACAGCTATCACTGCATCGGCTGCCTCGAAGGCGGTCTTCTCGGCCCACGACGAGAGCCGGTAGCCGCCGGCGAGCTGCTCGGCCTTCCACGGTCGGTGCGGCTCCAGCGAGTGCGCACTGACGACATGCGGAATGTCCTGGAACAGGCCAGCCAGGTGGCCGGCCAGGTTGGCGTACCAGGTGTGCGAATGGACCAGGTCCACTTGTGGAATGGCAGCCACCATCGACAGGTCGGCGCCGAACACCCGAAGAGCAGGGTTTGCTCCTTCTGGATAGTTTTCAGGGTGCGCGGTGGCGCCCTCTCGCGGCTCGCCCATGCATTGGACGTCGACATCGATGAGCTTCCGCAACTGCGGCACCAGCTGGGCGACATGCACGCCGGCGCCACCGTAGATCGAGGGCGGATACTCCCGGCGTCAGCAATGAGATGGACAGTCGATCGGTGTCTGCCAGCGCCATAGTTGGCATCGTTCCACAGCGTCGCCGATGTTGACCACAACATGACCGAGAACCTGCTCCCAAAGCCCAATATCCGCTAGGTTCAACTCATGCGCGCGCGTCCGAGAGTTCTGGCGATCGTACTGGCTGGCGGCGAGGGAAAACGGCTGATGCCGTTGACCATGGATCGAGCAAAGCCGGCGGTGCCATTCGGCGGCACATATCGCCTGATCGACTTCGTCCTCTCCAATCTGGCCAACGCGGGGATGCGGCAAATTGCGGTGTTGACGCAGTACAAGTCGCACTCGCTGGACAAACACATCTCTTTGACCTGGCGTTTCTCGACGATGCTCGGCAACTACGTCACGCCGGTGCCCGCACAGCAGCGTCTCGGGCCGAGGTGGTACCAGGGCAGCGCTGACGCGATCTACCAGTCGATGAACCTGATCCGCGACGAGGAACCGGATTATGTGGTGGTCTTCGGCGCGGACAACATCTATCGGATGGACGTCTGGCAGATGCTTGAGGCGCATATCGATGGTGGTCTGGGTTGCACAGTGGCGGGCATCCGGGTGCCGCGGAGCCAGGCCAGCGCGTTCGGCGTGATCGACGCCGCGTCCGACAACAAGATCAAGGAGTTTCTCGAGAAGCCGGTCGAGCCGCCCGGTCTGCCGGATGACCCCGAAGCCTCGTTCGCCTCGATGGGCAACTACATCTTCACCACTGAGGCGCTGATCGATGCCCTCGACCGAGGACGCCGAAAACGAGAACTCCCGCCACGACATGGGCGGCGACATCATTCCGAGCTTTGTCGGTCGCGGCGATGGGCAGGTCTACGACTTCACCGCGAATGAGGTTCCGGGCTCCACCGAACGCGACAAGGCCTACTGGCGAGACGTCGGGACGCTCGACGCCTACCATGAGGCGCACATGGACCTGGTCTCAGTGGACCCGGTGTTCAACCTCTACAACATGGATTGGCCGATCTGGACGTACCCGGTGCAGATGCCAGGCGCCAAGTTCACTCTGAACGGCGTGGCGCGGGACTCCATCGTTAGCCCCGGTTGCGTCGTGTCGGGCGGGTCGATCGAGAGTTCCGTGCTCTCCCCCAACATCGAAGTGCATGAGGGCGCCACGGTCGAAGATTCAGTGATCTTGTCCCACGCCGTCATCGGGCGAAATGCAGTCGTCCGTCGTGCGATCTTGGACAAGAACGTCCACATCCCAGACGGTGCAAAGATCGGTGTTGACTCCGAAGCAGATGAGGCGCGCGGCTTCACCCTGTCGGAAGGCGGTGTGACGGTCGTCGGCAAGGGTGTCACGGTCACGGCGACATGAATGTGCCTGCCTCCGGATCGGGTGGCCACGAGGCGGAAAGACCTGAGGGTGGGACCTTCGGGGTCGATGCTCCCAAAGTGCCAGCGGTATTGGGGGCCGTTGCGCTGCTGCTGGTGATCATCGGCTGCGTGCTGATGATCACCAGTGGATTCGCGCCCGGTCTCGTCATGCTGATCTTCGCCGTGTTCTTCGGACTGTGCGCGCTCAGCTATCTGTACACAACCCTGCACGGGAAGTTCGTGTGGTGGGCCGACCTGCTCGATGATGCGCGACTGAAGGGCGATGAGTACGCGGTTGATCTGGGGTGTGGCCGCGGTGCGGTCATGATCAGCCTGGCCAAACGGCTGACGACTGGGCGGGTCTCCGGCATCGATCTGTGGCGCAGCCAGGACCAGTCCGGCAACGACATCGAGGCCACCAAGCACAATGCCCGGGCATGCGGGGTAGAGGATCGCGTCGAGCTGAACACAGGCACCATCACGACACTTCCCTACTATGACGGGCAGTTTGATCTTGTGGTCTCCAGTCTTGCCATCCACAACCTCAAAGCTCGCGAAGATCGGCGGCAGGCGATCACCGAGGCTGTTCGCGTGCTGGAGCCTGGCGGCAAGATCATCATCGCTGACATCAGTCACACCGATGAGTACGCGGATTGGCTCACCGAGGCCGGGATGGAGTCGGTGACACTGCAGGACTTGGGCGTTCGTGGGTGGTGGGGTGGACCTTGGATGCCAACAAGTGCCGTCACTGCGAACCGGCCAGGCCGGTCGAGTGTGAGAGCCTAGCCCGCCTCGAGGAGTTGACCGAAGCTTGCTCTCGACTGCTATCGGATGATCATCGCTTCACCGCGACAAGTAACCCGTCGCCGACCGGAAGCAGCGACGAAACGAGATCTTCGTTCTCCTTGACCGCGCTCAGCGCGTTACGGATCGCTTCGGTCTCCTTATCGATGTGGCTTCCGTCGGCCGTACGGTCGTGCCACAGCGCATTGTCCACGGCCAGGACCCCGCCGTGCCGGAGCAGCCGCAGACCTTGCTCGACGTACTCGGCGTACTCGACCTTGTCGGCGTCGACGAAAACCATGTCGTACGCGCCGTCACTCAGCCTCGGCAGCACGCTGAGCGCAGGCCCGGCGATCAACCGGAACCGCTGCGTGGGAATGCCGACGGCGAGGAATGCCTCCCGAGCGGCTTGCTGATGTTCGGCCTCTATGTCGACGCTGGTCAGGACTCCGTCAGGCTGCATTCCAGCGAACAGTGCCAGGCCAGAAACACCCGATCCGGTTCCGACCTCGACAACCGTCTTGGCTTGGACCACCTTTGCCAGAAAGGTCAGTGCGCTCGCAGAGCCACGACCGATCGGCGCAACTCCGAGCTGTCTCGCCTTCTGGCGCGCCTCCGCCGAGTGGTCAGACTCATCAACGAAATCTTCAGCGAACGCCCACGATCCCGGCTTGGGCGCGGCTTTGGCTGGGGTCTTGACAGCGGAGAGATTCACGAGGCTCACCCTATCGAAACGCCTGGTCACCGAACTCTACGATGACGGCATGAGCCATACCGTCGTCGCCGAGCTCGTCGCGGCCGTCATGAAGGTCGAAGTCGAGGTTGGTCAGCAGGTTGCCGCTGACGACGCTGTGGTGATCTTGGAGTCGATGAAGATGGAGATCCCGGTGCTGGCCGATGTGGCAGGGTCAGTCTCGGAAATCGTGGTTTCGGCGGGTGATGTGGTGAACGACGGCGATCCCTTGGTCGTGATCAAGGTGCTTTAGTGTCCTAAGATGACGGGCATGTCGACCCCACCGTTCGGCCGGCTGCTGACGGCCATGGTGACTCCGTTCGCGGTGGACGGTTCCGTAGACCTGGACGCAGCGGCCCGACTCGCGAGCTATCTGGTGGACGAGATGGGCAACGATGGCCTGGTCATCAGCGGTACGACCGGAGAGTCGCCGACGACCTCCGACGCGGAGAAGGCGGACCTGCTGCGTGTGGTGCTCGACGCGGTCGGCGACCGAGCGGCGATCCTTGCAGGCGTTGGCACCTTCAACACCGAGCACACGTTGGAATTGGCGGAAACGGCCACCAAACTGGGCGCAGTCGGCCTTCTGGTGGTCACGCCGTATTACTCAAAGCCGCCGCAGGCCGGCATCTTGGAGCATTTCCGGCGAGTCGCCGATTCCACCGACGTTCCGGTGATGCTGTACGACATTCCGGGTCGTGCCGGCGTGGCCATTGCCACCGACACGATGCTGCGACTGGCAGAACATCCGGGCATCGTCGCTGTGAAGGATGCGAAGGGTGACCTTGCGGCCTCGGCGAGGGTTATTGCGCAGAGTGAGCTCGCGTACTACTCCGGTGACGATGCGATGACGCTGCCGTTATTGTCGGTCGGCGCCGTAGGGGTGGTCGGAACCTCAACGCACTTCAGCGCCATCGGGACCAATCAGCTGATCGAGGCCTATCTGGCGGGTGATGTAGCGACGGCGCTTCGTCTCCATCAGCAGCTGTTGCCGATCTACACAGGAATCTTCGCGACCCAAGGCTGCATCCTGGTCAAGGCGGGCCTGAAGCTGCTCGGCCATGATGTCGGAGGGCTGAGGTCTCCACTGGTCGAGGCGACCCCCACAGAGATCGAGGGTCTGCAGTCCGCTTTGGCTGAGGCCGGTCTGCCGACCGGCGAGTCGGTCTCGACACCCTGACCTCCCCCGACTGTCAACATCCCACGCTACGTGGGATGTTGACGCTGTACGTGGCGTGCATGCCATGCACAGCGCGAACATCCCACGCTGCGTGGGATGTTGACAGCGGCTTGAGGTTGCCCGCGAGCAGCGGAAGGTGCCCGCGGGCGGAGCGAGCAATCCGATACCGCTTCGCGAAGAGTGACGACGGCACCAGCTTCCTGGGGCGCCGCGCGAGCAGATGGACAATGGGAACGGCGGAACGGGTCCGCACCTGGCAGCGTTGGTCAGATGTGAGCGAGGACACGGTCGTGCACAGCCAAATGCCAGGGTTCACTCAGGGCATTGCCAGGATGACAAGCAACAATGAGGCGTTCAGGCTGAATCTGCTTGGTCGTGTCGGACACCGGAGGAAGGTCGAACCGATGGCGCAGTGGCCCGCTCCTGATCCTCAGGATTGGCAACCGCCTGCGCCCTCGAGCCCGCCGGCACAATCTGAGGAAACTTGGACACCGCCGACGTGGGAAGAGCTGGTACGCGACCACGGCGCTCGGGTTTATCGGCTGGCCTATCGGCTGACAGGCAATCCGCATGACGCCGAGGACCTCACCCAGGACGTATTTGTCCGTGTGTTCCGCTCGCTGCACCGGTTCCAGCCTGGCACGTTCGAGGGCTGGCTCCATCGGATCACGACCAACCTGTTCCTCGATGGCGCACGGCGCCGGCAGAAAATCCGCTTCGACGGTCTAGGTGACGGTTCGGTTGAGCGCCTGCCCAGTGCCTGGCCGAATCCATCCGATCAGCTGGCTGACGCCGACCTTGATCACGATGTGGCGGCTGCACTCTCGGCCCTATCACCGGAATTTCGCGCCGCCGTTGTGCTGTGTGACGTCGAGGGCCTCAGCTACGAGGAGATCAGCGAGGTCCTTGACATCAAGATCGGAACCGTTCGAAGCCGAATTCATCGCGGGCGGGCGCAACTGCGGACCGCACTCGCACACCGCCGACCGACCGGGGAGCGAGTGCGATACCTCGGTGTTGACGTAGAGGAAGGCGGCACCTCCGACAATGTCAGTCCCAAACTGGGAAGTCTGGAGCCTGCGAGGTCGGCGTGAGGAAGGCGCCCTGCGCTGATCTTGCCGAACTGCGATCAGCGTTCGTCGACGGGGCATTGGACAACAGCGACCGAGAACGCTTGCTCAGCCATCTCGTCGACTGCGCTCATTGCCGGCAGGACGTCGAGGATCTGCGTGCCGTACGCAGGCTGCTGAAGCAGAGCAAGGATGACCCGGGCCCCGCGCCCAGCGACCTCTCCCACCGACTGGTGTCCATCGCGGGTCCGGAATCGGTCGCACCCCTGTGGACTAGACCGTTCCGGCGAATCCAACCATCGCAGCTGTCCCGAACCGGGGGCCTGCCGAGCCACCGCCGGATTGTCAAGCTGCGGATCGCAGCCGCCACGATGGCCCTTGGAGCGACCGTGACCGCGATCGGGGTGGTCGGGTACGCCGCGGCGCCCCGCCTACCGGCAGTTGATGATCCAACCAGTGACGCCCAGGCTGCTTTTACGTCAAGCCTTGGACAGTTCCCACTAGCCAGCGACGCACTGAACGCCGTCATGTTGGCCGACTCGCGCCACCTGTCTGCCGGCATCTCACCCAGGCTCGAGGGTCCGTCAGTCGCCGCGGGGACGACGCTGACGCCGTCCGAGGCGCAAGCGATGATGCAGCGAGCTGCCGACGCTGGGCATTCCGTGAGCTACTCCGGCCGCCAATCGTTCCTGGCGTACCGGGACGGTAGCGCCATCGTTGCGCAGGTTGATGTGGATGCGCGCGCCCGTCAGGGCACCCAGGTCAGGGTCAACAGCCAGCGGGGCCAGCAGCTGCTCAGAGGATTCAGGCCTGCGATTATCTCGTCGCGAGTCGTCGACGTCGAGCTGCTCGACATGCTCGCGCGCAACTACCACCTCGGTGGGACACGCGGATCAAGTGTTGCCGGCCGCAACGCCACAGAAGTGACCGCGACGCGGGACGGTAGTTCCTCCGTGGCGGCTCGCTGGTGGATCGATGACGCCACTGGCATCGTGCTCTGGAAAGAGACGTACGACACGAACGGATCAGTCGACCTGTCGTTCGGATTCACCTCAGTCTCGGTCAGCCACGAAGAGAGCATCCTGCAACATCTGCCACCGCGATTGGCGGTCCCACGGACCAGCACCGCGCTCACCCTCTCATCGGCCGCCGAACTGAAGGCCTCGGGATGGTCCTGCGTGCGGGAGCTGGCGAGTCTGTCGTTGGTGCGGATACGTAGCGACCGCGCCAGCAATCCGGACATGGTGCATCTGGTCTACAGCGACGGACTCAACACGGTGAGTGTCTTCCAGCAGCGGGGCCAGCTCACCGCGGCGCCGGAAGGTTCCCAGTGGGATGCCGGGCTGGGAGCCCATGTACGTCGTGGCGCCTCGGGTGTGGCGACCTGGCAGTCAGGTGAGATGGTCCTCACAGTCGTGACCGACGGAAGTGCCGGCCTGCTCGCGGAGGCCGTCGAGTCGCTGCCTCATAGTGGCGTCCTGACGCAGACTACGCTTGACCGCATCAGAGCCGGGTGGGCGAGGATTCTGGCCGATGTGAAGGGTTAGCGCGTGGTGGATGAGGACCGTCCGACGGATCCCGGAGCAGGCGATCCGTCCGACTCTCGCTACTTCGGGCCCTTTGGCGAGCCACCGCCCCCGACTCCAGGCGCGCAAGGTTTTACCCAGCCGGGTCCCGCATTCGCACCGCACGACGCCACCTGGCCGCCGCCAATTGGCCTGACGGTGGCCGAAGGCCCGCCGGATGGCGTCACATCTTTACCGACGGCGACCCCGCCCGCAGGGCAGACGGGTCGCCGTCGTTCGCGCTCGGCCTCTGTCATTGCCGTGGCCGCCCTTACGGCACTGGTGATCGGCGGCGCTGCCGGCTATGGAGGCGCCACACTCGCTCGGCGTACCGAGTCGTCGGCGGCCACAGGCAGGGCTTCAGCGCCGGCGACTCCCGGGGTGACGCGTACACCGGTCCCTCCAGCGCCAGCGAGTGTCAACACTGTTGAGGTCGCCAAACGGGTGCTGCCAGGAACGGTGATGATCCAGGTCGGTCGAGGAACCGGGTCCGGGTTCGTCATCGACGGAGAGGGCCGCATCCTCACCAACAATCACGTGATCACCGATACAGCCAACGGGTCGAGGATTCGTGTCGTCTTTTCAGATGGGCGCCGGCACAACGCTGTGTTGGTGGGTCGCAGCCCTTCCTACGACCTCGCGGTGATCAAGGTGAACGGGGCGGGGTCCCTGAGCCCTCTGGAGCTCGGTGACTCCGATCAGATCCAGATCGGGGAGTCGGTGATCGCCGTCGGTTCGCCGCTCGGGCTGCCCGGGACCGTCACCCAGGGCATCATCTCGGCTCAGCACCGACCAGTCATGGTTGCCGAGGGTGCCGACGCCGACTCCCCGACCGCGTACATCAATGCGATCCAGACCGACGCCCCCATCAATCCGGGCAACTCCGGTGGCCCTCTGGTCGATGCGGGGCGCGCGAGTGATCGGGATCAACTCAGCGATTCTGACGTTTGCGGCAAGCCGCAATATCGGGCTCGGCTTTGCGATCCCGATCAACCAGGCCGCTACGATCGCCGACTTGTTGATCAAGAACGGTAAGGCGACCTACCCGGTGATCGGGGCCAGTGTTCGAGATGCGTCATCAGGTGTCGAGCTGACCGACGTCGACGCCCAAGGTCCTGCCGGTAAGGCCGGACTGCGAGCCGGCGATGTCATCACCAGGATCGACGGTGAGCCACTCGATGGCGGCATGGAAGAGTTGATCGTGACCGTCCGCACCCGACGACCCGGCGAGGTTGTGGTCTTGGACTACCGTCGCGGGTCGTCACAGGCCGAGGCCAGCGTCACCCTGGGTAGCAAGGAGGGCTAAGTATGGTGCCCCTGCTGCTCGATATCAATGGCCCAGAGTTTGTGCTGTTGCTGGTACTCGCGGTCATCTTGTTCGGCCCGGAGCGGCTGCCAGACCTCGCTCGGAAGGCCGCCCGGGTACTGCGCTACTTAAGAACCGTGGCTGGATCGGCCCAGCAGCAGCTGAGCAAGGAACTCGGTCCGGAATTCGAGAACCTTGATTTTCGCGACCTGAACCCCAGGGCCTTCGTACAAAAGCACCTGCTCGATGACGTCGAGCCGATCATTGCAGACGTGAAGTCAGAGGTGGCCGACTTTGGCAAGACCGTCAACAGCTCGCCGGCCGACATCTCCGAGACGACCAACTCCACCAAAGATCGCAGCCCGGGTGGCCCTCAGGATGTCGTGGCCGGGGCGGCTCCAGTTCGGGCAGTGACACCGTTCGATCTCGAGGCGACCTGATAACTGAGCTCGTACTAAATCATCGACGCTCGCAGCTTGTCAGCGACCGGCGGGCGTAAGGCCGAGCGGCTTGCCGACCAGGCCGCGGCCACGCTTGATGAACGTTTCGGCCAGCGAGTTGAGGGTGCGGGCGGCTGGCTGGTCGGGGCCGGTCGCGACGAGCGGAATACCAGCGTCCCCGGAGGCGCGGAGCTGCGGGTCGAGCGGTATCTGCGCGAGCAGATCGACGGGATAGCCCAGTCGGGTGCTGAGCGTCCGCGCTACCTCCGCGCCGCCGCCGGTTCCGAAGACGTGGTGGGTCTGCACTTCGCCGCAGTGCGGACATGTGGTCACCAGATGCGACATATTCTCAACGACGCCGATCACACGTTGCTTCATCATCGAAGCCATGGTGCCGGCACGCTCAGCGACCTCTGCGGCTGCGGCTTGAGGGGTGGTGACGACCAACACCTCGGCGTTGGGCAGCTTCTGGCCAAGTGAGATCGCCACGTCGCCGGTGCCCGGCGGAAGGTCGATGAGCAGGAAGTCCAGGTCTCCCCAGTAGACGTCGGCCAGCATCTGGGTGAGGGCCCGGTCCAGGATCGGCCCGCGCCAGGCCACCACCTGGTCACGGCGCGGCTTGAGCATGCCGATCGAGATGACCCTGAGCCCGTCGGCGGGCACCGGCATGATCATGTCCTCTACCGCGGTGGGCCGCGAGTCAGCGACGCCGAGCATTGCAGGTACCGAATGCCCGTAGATATCGGCATCGAGAACGCCGACGCTACGACCATGGAGCGCCAGCGCCTTGGCGAGGTTCACCGTGACTGATGACTTTCCAACACCGCCCTTGCCCGAGGCGACCGCGATCACCTGGGTGAGGGAATCCGGCCGGGCGAACGGAATCTCGCGGTCGGCCTGGCCGCCCTTGAGCACCTCGCGCAGCGCCGCACGCTGCTCGTCCGACATCACGCCCAGCTCAACGTTGACCGCCGAAACCCCGGGCACGGCGAGTACCGCAGCGGTGACATCGCGATTGAGCGTGTCGCGCAGCGGGCAGCCGGCAACGGTCAGCAGGATCCGAACACCTACCTGACCCGCAGCGTCCACCTCGATGCCGTCGACCATGCCGAGATCGGTGATCGGCCGGTGAATCTCAGGATCGTCCACCCGATGCAGTGCCGTGCGGATCTGAGGCACCAAGGGATGCTCAACGATGGACGTTGTGGAGTCTCCGTTGGATTGTGGGTCGTGCATGCCCCCCAGCGTAGGTGAGATTGCACAGCCCTCCACCCGGCGACTTCTAAGCGAACATCCCACGCAGCGTGGGATGTGCACGCTGTACATGGCGTGCATGCCATGTACAGCGTGGCGAATCTAGGTACAGCCTCGAGGGCAGCACGCTCAGGCGACGTCTTCGCTTTCGAGCTCCGCGAGGATGGCGCGTAGCTCCGTCCTGAGCTCTGAGCGCAAGTAGTCGCGAGTGGCCAACTCACCAACCGACATCCGAAGACTGGCAATCTCGCGCGCCAGGAAGTCCATGTCGGCTCGGCTTTGCGCCGCCTGCTCGCGGTCCTGTTCCAAGGCGACGCGGTCCCGCGCCTCCGTGCGGTTCTGGGCGAGCAGGATCAGCGGAGCGGCGTACGAAGCTTGCAGTGACAAAACCAGCGTCAAGAATATGAACGGATATGGGTCGAAGCGAGGCCGAGGTGGACCGAACGGGATATTCCAGAGCACCCAGAGGATGATGACCACCGTCATTCCGAACAGGAACCGCGCGGTGCCCATGAATCGGGCGAAGGCCTCGGCAAACTTGCCGAAGGCGTCTCGGTCCACCTTGATCGTCGGAATGGTTGACCGCCTGCGCCGGCCCGGCAGTGTCCAGCCGCTCGGCCTCTCGAACTGCTCTAGCCATGAGCCATCACCCCCGCGTCTGGCGGCTTGTGCGCCGACACCGCGTCGAGCTCAATGCCGCGCCAGTCCTCAGGCAACATGTGATCAAGCACGTCGTCCACCGTGATCGCACCGATCAAGCGATGATCAGCATCGACAACAGGGGCGTTCACCAGGTTGTACGTCGCGAAGTAGCGGCTCACGTCATGCAGGTTCGCCTGGTCGGTGAGCGTTTCCAGTTCGGTGTCGATCAGGGCCGAGACGAGTGTCGACGGCGGTTCCCGGAGCAGCCGCTGGAAGTGCACCGCGCCAACGAAGCGACCGGTCGGCGTCTCCAGGGGCGGCCGGCAGACGTAGACCATGCACGCCAAGGCGGGCGTCAGCTCTGCGTCGCGGATCCGGGCAAGGGCTTCAGCCACCGTGGCATCGGGCGGCAAGATCACCGGTTCAGGCGTCATCATCCCGCCGGCAGTGGACTCGGCGTAGCTCAGCAGTCGCCTAACATCGTCGGCCTCCTCGGGCTCCATGCGCCCGAGCAGCACCTCGGCCATCTCGGGCGCCAGCTCGGCGATCAAATCAGCGGCATCGTCTGGATCCATTTCCTCCAGGATGTCCGCGGCACGCTCGGTGTCGAGCTCTGAGATCAGCTGAACCTGTTCGTCCTCAGGCAATTCCTCCAGAGCGTCGGCCAACTTGTGATCATCGAGTGCTGAGGCTACTTCGGCTCGTCTCTCGCGCGACATCTCGTGCAGTTCGCGGGCAATATCGGCCGGCTTCATGTCTTCCATCTGAGCCAGCAACTGGTCGGTACCTTGGCCTCGATCGGACTCTAAGAGCGCGATCGTGGACCAGTCCACGATGGTGACGTGCCCTCGCCTACCGAACCGGCGCCGACTTCCGGCTTCCCGCAGCGCCACCTGCGACAGCTCCCAGTCGTGAGAGCGCACGGGCTGCATGGCCACGTCGAATATCACCGACGGACCCGGATGGTCGGTGCGTTCCACCGTCCGGTCGAAAAGGTCGTCGATCACCAACATCTCGGACTCGCGGCGTTCGAAGCGACGTGTGTTGACAACGCCGGAGATGACGACCGCAAAGCCGTCGATGCTATGCACCCGTGCCATCGGCATGAAGATCCGGTGGCGTGCAAACAGTTCGACCACCAGACCTTTGACTCGTGGAGCACGGCCGGCGGCGCGGTGCTGCACCACGACATCGCGGACCTTTCCCACCTGGTCCCCTGCGCTGTCGAGGACTGGCAGGCCCCGGATGCGTGAGATGAAGACCGAGGTCGTGCTCGCTGCCACGCCTTCGATTATCACAGCCCGACGTCGGCGCTGTGGTCGGAAAAACCCTGACGTCGGTGGTCTTTCTGACCCAGCCGCTAGGGTCGGGTCATGGCTGCAGCCAATGCGATCAGCTTCAAGGATCTCTGCATCGATGCCGTCAATCCGGAAGTGCTCGCGACCTTCTGGGCGTCGGCGCTCGGACTTCGTGCCGAGCCGAGGGGCGCGAACTTCAGGCTGGTTGACGATGTGCCTGAGCACACTCTTTGGGTTAACAAGGTGCCCGAGCCAAGGACCGTCAAGCAGCGCGTCCACCTCGACGTCGATGTGTCGGCAGTCTCCGACCTCACCGACCTTGGCGCGGTGATCATTGATGACACCCAGTCGTGGACGGTGCTCGCCGATCCCGAGGGCGGCGAACTGTGTGCCTTTGTCCGTGAGCCTGAGGCGCTGCCGAACTATCGCGTGTACGAGGTGGTCGTCGACGCTGCGGATCCGGTCTCGATCGCGTCCTGGTGGGCGGAACGCTACGCCGCCACTGTCGGTCATGACCAGGACCAAGCGTGGATCGAACAGGCCCCGGGGATGCCGTGGGCGATGGTTTTCCCATGGGTTCCTGAGCCCAAGACCGTTAAGAACCGCATGCACTGGGATGTCTGGGGCAAGACCGAGGATCTCCTCACAGCAGGTGCCAGGCTGATCCGTAAACGTGACGACGAGATCGACTGGGATGTGCTGGCCGATCCCGAAGGCAACGAATTCTGCGTGTTCACCAGGCACGACATCTGAGGTTCAGCGCATCGACCAGCTCACCAGGCCAACGAGTAGATTGGGAGCCGACCTCAGGAGGACACCATGGCTATTTCGCCGCGGCAGTTCGGCTCGGTCTTCGAGCTGCAGTTCCCCCAGTCGGTTGGGATCTACAGCAGCTACGCCGACGCGCAGAAAGCGGTCGACTTCCTCGCGGACGCCAAATTCGAGGTGCAGAACCTGGCAATCGTGGGTACCGACCTCAGGTCGGTTGAACGGGTGCTCGGGCGGCGCAACTGGGGCACTGTGATTACCCAGGGCATGCAATCAGGAATTTCCACCGGTCTGCTTGTCGGGCTGGTGATGTTGATCTTTACTAAACCAGCGAGCGTTCTGTTGCTGCTGCTGGTCTCCCTGGGGATCGGCGTCTTGCTCGGCGTCGCATTCAGCGCAGCTGCGTACGCGATGAGCCGCGGCCGCCGGGACTTCACATCGGTAACCCAGACGATCGCCACGAAGTATGAGGTGCTCTGCGAGCACAAGGTCGCCGCTCAGGCACGCGAGATGCTGCAAGGGATGCCCGGGGCCCGCGCAGCGCAGTTTGAATGATGGTTGCGCTCGCGCACGGGGTTGTCTGGGTGCGCGGCTACAGCCACTTGTTGCGTTTGAAGCCGAGGTAGAGCCCAATCATGATCAACAGCATGACGCCGAGGACGATGAAGTAGCCGTATTCCCACTGGAGTTCGGGCATGTTGTCGAAGTTCATGCCGTAGATTCCAGCGACCAGCGTCGGCACCACGACGATTGCCACCCAGCCTGAGATCTTGCGTACGTCCTCGTTGTCAGCGACCGACGCTCGTGCCAGGCCGGCCTGCAGGATCGAGGTCAGCACCTCGTCGAACGCGGCGACCGCTTCGCGAGCCTCGGTGTGATGGTCGGCGAGTTCCCGAAAGTAGGCCTTTGCCTCTGGCGGTATCACCGGAAGCTCGCGAGTGGCGAGCCGCAGCAGCGGCGCGCCGAGCGGCATCACGCACCGCTTGAATTCGATCAGCTCCCGCTTCAGCTGGTAAACCTGCTCCACTTCGCGCGGGCTGTGGCGGGCGAAAACCAGGGTCTCTATCTCGTCGACATCTTTCTCGAACTCCGCGACGACATTGAGGTAGTCATCGATGATCTTGTCGGCGATCGCATACAGCACCTCAGAGGGCCCACGTGCCAACCGGGTCGGGTCGGCTTCCATTGTCCGCCGCAGCGAACTCAGCTGCGCGTGCTCGCCGCGGCGCACAGTGATCACGAAATGCTCGCCGAGGAACACCATGACCTGACCAGTTGCCACGACCTCCGAGGTATCGGTCAGCTCCTCGTGTTCCACATAGGAGACAGTCGAGATCACCATGAAGAGATCGTCGCCAAACATCTCCAGCTTGGAACGCATATGGCCATGTGCCGCGTCCTCGATCGCCAAGGGATGCAGGTCGAACTGGGATGCCAAGGCCATCAGGTCCTCGTCCTTGGGGTCTTTGAGGCCCAGCCAGACGAAGCCTTCGCCTGCGTTGGCCAGCCGCGCTGCCACGCTGAGGTCTTCCGCCGGTTTGCGTACGCCGTTGACGTACCAGGCCCATGCGATGATCGAATCCGGCGGTGGAGAGGGAAGCGGTATGGCGTCTGCCGCCGGACGTCGGCTGACAGACCTGATGGTCGGTAGATATCGACGATGGGGTGCCGTCGTCATATCCAGCCTCCTCAGTGCTCAGCTGATGCAGTGCCCGGTACTCCCCAGATGCTCGACATCCAGGCCTCGACATCAACGCTGCCTTCGGGGCAGCAGCGCCGTCAGATTCTCATTGCCTGCCGAAGTAATCAAGATGTCGTCTTCGATCCTCACCCCGATGCCACGCAGATGCGTCGGAACCAATTCGTCGTCAGGCTTGAAATACAACCCGGGTTCGACGGTGATGATCATTCCCGGTTCAAGCACTCCTTCGCGGTATCTCTCCAGCCGAGCCTGCGCGCAATCGTGTACGTCGATGCCAAGATGATGTGACGTGCCGTGCACCATCCAGCGACGATGCTGGCCGCCATGTTCGCCGAGCGTCTCCTCGACGCTGACCGGCAGTAGCCCCCAGCTGTCGAGATACCGAGCGATCACCGCGGCGGCGGCCTGGTGCACGTCAGAGAAGCGCGCGCCAGGCTGCGCCGCGGCAATCCCTGCCTGTTGGGCCTCGTATACGGCGTCGTAAACCATTCGCTGTGCGTCGCTGAAGGTTCCGCTGATCGGCAGCGTACGCGTGACATCTGCTGTGTAGAGAGAATCGAGCTCGATGCCGGCGTCCAGTAACAGCAGCTCGCCCTCGCGGAGCTCACCGTCGTTGCGGATCCAGTGCAGCGTGCAGGCATGCTCGCCAGCGGCAGCGATGGTGTCGTAGCCGACGGTGTTGCCGACATGCCGAGCATGCAGAGCGAAGATGCCTTCGATCCAGCGCTCGCCCCGGCCACGCCGGGCCGCCTCCGGAATGCTTGCCACGACAGCTTCGAATGCCGATGCCGTCTGGCGGCAGGCTTCCCGCATCTCGCCGATCTCGAAGTCGTCCTTGATCATCCGCAGCTCGCTGAGCACAACGCCGAAGTCATGATCAGATTCGTCGATCGTCGGCCGCTTTTGATCAACTTCTGCAGCCGCGTGGGAACCGCGGACCTCCTCGATCACCCGCCGGATCTGGAGATCGAGATCCGTCTGGAGGACACGTACCGGCACGGTGTCGCCACTCTTACGCAGCTGATCTGGCAGCTCCGAGATCGCGGCACATGGAATGTCACAAAGCGCGCTCATCTCCTCCAGAGATGGCCGTCGACCCACCCACAGCTCACCAAAGCGGCTGTCGGCATAGAACTCCTCAGAATCGCGCGGGGCCCGGGGCCTGAAATAGAGCGTGGCCTCGTGACCGGAGTCTGTGGGCTCCAGCACCAGCACCGCGTCCGGCTCGCGATCTGTGCCCAGACCTGTCAGATGAGCGAACGCCGAGTGTGGACGGAACCGGTAGTCGGTGTCGTTCGAGCGGACCCTGAGCCCACCTGCCGGGATGACGAGCCGCTCACCGGGAAACCGGGCGCTCACCCACTCGCGGCGGCGCCGAGCCCAAGCGGCAGCAGGAAGCTGATCTGGCAGATTTGTCGGATAGGGTGCCCAGCCTTCGGCGATGAACTTCCTGAACGCGTCGGTAAAGGGGAGTTGGCGGTTCGGCAGGTCGGGCCGACGATCGCTCATACGTGCCATTCTTGCACTCGGTGAATCCCTGAACTCTGAACCTTTTTCGACGATCGGGCCATCACTGTGAGCCGCCCGAGGCGGTTGGGTAGCGATACGGTGAACCGCATGCCGACGCTCCTCTTCCTGGTCCGACATGGCGAGACCGAATGGAGTCGGTCGGGCCAGCACACTTCGACCACCGACTTGCCGCTCACCGAGACTGGCAAGGAGCTAGCGCGTGCCCTAAAGGGCCACCTGTCGCCCCAAGACTTCCAGCTCATCCTGAGCAGTCCGCGGAGACGAGCCCGCGAGACTGCGGAACTGGCTGGCTTCGTTGGCTCGTACGAACCGCAAATCGACAACGATCTTGCTGAGTGGTTCTACGGTGACTATGAGGGCAAGACCAGCCGGGAGATCTGGAAGACGGTCCCAGGTTGGACCATCTGGAACAGCGAGGTTCCCGGTGGTGAGACGGCTGCGCAGGTCGCCAGCCGGCTCGACCGAGTAGTTGCTCGGGTTCGCGATTCCGGCGTGGATCGGGCGATCTGCTTCGGTCACGGCCATGCGTTGCGGGCGCTGACCATGCGCTGGCTCGGGTTCGACCTCAGCCTAGGGGTGCACTTTCCGCTCGACACGGGCACGGTCTCGGTGCTGGGTGAAGACAGAGAGGAACCCGCCCTCGAACGCTGGAATGCGCGACCGTAGAGGAACCCCGGATGGGCTTCGTAGAGGACACATTGGCGGCTCCCCGCCCGGACGCACTCGCGGCGCTCGACCTGCCGCGTAGGCAGCACTACCACCCCTCACCTGGTTCCTGGCAGGACGAGGTTGTCTACTTCCTGCTGGTCGATCGGTTCAGTGACGGTGCTGAGAGCACGCGGCAGCTGCTTGATCGGACGAAACTGCCAGACGCGCGCCCGGAGCAGGCCAATGGAGAGCCTTGGCGGTGGGACATGTGGGCGTTGTCGGGAAGCGACCGGTACCAGGGCGGGACATTGCCAGGAGTTACCAGCAAGCTCGACTATCTCCAAGACTTGGGCGTCACCACCGTCTGGCTGAGCCCAGTCTTTCGGCAGCGCGGCCACCTCGACACCTACCACGGTTACGGCATCCAAGATTTCCTCGAGGTGGATCCCAGATTCGGCAGCCGCGACGATCTTGTGGAGCTTGTCCAGCAGGCGCATCAACGTGGACTGCGGGTGCTGCTCGATGTGATCTTCAACCACTCTGGTGCGAATTGGCTGTACCCGCCCGGCACCCCTGGGGGCGAGATCAAAGCGGCCTATACCAGCGGCCAGTATCCGTTTGGAGACTGGCGCGGCGACCAAGGCCAGGCGATCGCGGCGATCGCTGGGGGCGAGGATGGCGCGTGGCCGAGTGAATTCCACGATTTCAATCGCTATACCCGAGCGGGCACCGGCAGCCTGGACGCCAGCAGGTTTCCCGATGTCGATCAGGCAGAGTTCCGTCGCACTGACTTTGAAGACCTGCGTGACTTCGCGCTCGACTCGCCCGGAACGTTGAGCTTCCTGGCCCAGGCATACATGTACTGGATCGCGCTCACCGACTGCGACGGCTTCCGGATCGACACCGTGAAGCACGTCAGCTACGAGCAGGCGCGGAACTTTTGTGGGGCGATCAAGGAGTTCGCGGTCAACCTCGGTAAGCGGGATTTCTTCCTGGTCGGTGAGGTTCCGGACGACGACTTCGCCAATCGCTATCTCAACGCGGTTGGGCGTAACTTGAACGCGACCCTGGATATCAGCGGCGGCCGGCTTGCGCTCCGAGATCTGTCCCGAGGGCTAAGTGATCCGGGTCCTTACTTCAGCGGCTTTGACGTGGGGTCGGCCCCGCTTGGCTCCCATCGCAACCTGGGCGACAAGCTGATGTCGGTGCTTGACGATCATGACCACGTCTACGGTGAGAAGCTGCGGTTTTCAGTCCGTGCCGCGAATGACCATCAGGTCACGGCGGCCACGGCAATCCAACTGCTGACCCTCGGGATCCCGTGCCTCTACTACGGAACTGAGCAAGGGTTTGCCGGTCCTGAGGAAGCGGAGCAGTTCTGGCTGCCAGGCTGGGGTGGTCATGATCGTTACCTTCGCGAGGCCATGTTTGGGCCGCCCTTTCCGCGCGCGAAGGGCCGGGCTGGGGTTCCGGGCCTCGGCGGCGGGGATGGACTTGATCATGAGCTGCCGGGGTTTGGGCCGTTCGGCACTGCTGGCGCCCATTGCTTCGATCCGGATCACCCGCTGTATCTCCGGACCGCTTCGATTGCGGCAATCCGCGCCGATTTCCCGGTACTGCGTTCCGGCAGACAGTACCTGCGACCCGTCTCGGTGTTCGGCGAGCCGTTCGGGCCCGCTCGAGCTGGCGAGTTGTTCGGGTGGTCGCGGATCCTGGTCGACGAGGAGGCGCTCTGCGTCGTCAACCCGAACGGACTCGAAGCTCGTGGCGCGGATGTGCTGGTGGACACGCAACTCAATCCACCAGGCTCGGCGTTCACCGTGATCATGAATTCGGCCCAGGCCGGTGGGGCAACCGCGGGTGATCATCCGGTTGGCAGCCAGCTGCCGGTGCGCCAGGCCGTCTCGGGTGCGGCGTACGTGGAAATCCGCAACGTTGGTCCGAGCGAGGCGCTGGTACTGGTCAACCGGCCCTGAGCCAGCTGTGGTCAACTTGGGGGAATCCGGACCGTCATGTCGCGCGATAGGTCGTCCCCTGGAGCAGTCAGCCATCAGTAGGGTGGGTGCCGCGGGGCGTGCCACGCTCACGGATGCTCGAGGAGGATGAGGTCGATCAGGGCCGATAAGGGTGCGCAGCTGAGCCTGCTGGATCTGCAGACCGTCGATACAACGCTCGCCCAGCTCCACCATCGTCGCCAGACGCTGCCGCAGCATGCGGAGATCGCCAAACTACGGACGGAGCGAGCGGCGGTTGCCTCCGATCTTGTGGCGGCCGAGACCAGGATTTCCGATCTTGAGCTGGAGCAGGCGAAGGCGGAGACTGACCTTGAGCCGGTCCGAGAGCGACTCACCCGGAACCAGACTCGGATCACGAACGGCGCCATAGCCGACCCGAAGGCGCTCTCCTCCATGCTGGAGGAGGTCAACCACCTCAAGAAGCGGATCAGCGATCTTGAAGATGCCGAGCTGGACGTGATGGAACAGCTGGAGTCGGCAGTAGCCAGCCAGGAGACGCTGCGTGCTCGAGCGGCGCAGATCGACGCCAACCTTGGTGAGGCAACCACGGACCGCGATCGGCAGCTTGCGGCACTCGAGGCCGAAGTGGGCGGGCTTCGCGAGCAGCGAGCCGAGATCACGCCGTTGATACCCGACGAGCTGCTGGCTCTGTATGACAAGATCGGCGCCAACCACGGAGGTGTCGGCGCGGCCGAGCTGCGGGCCCGTCGTTGCACGGGCTGCCAGCTCGAGGTCAACGCAGCTGATCTACGGGCATTCTCCGCCGCGGCCGACGACGAAGTGTTGCGCTGTGAGGAGTGCGGCCGGATCCTGATCCGTACCGCGCGGTCGGGCGTGTGACGGCCAGGCGACCTCCCAGCGTGCAGGGCGGACTCAGCTCCTTCGATGAGACCGAGGAATCTGCCGCGCCCAGGTCGGACCGTCGCTTGATCGTGGAGGCGGACGGCGGATCGCGTGGCAACCCCGGACCAGCCGCGTACGGAGCGGTGGTACGCGATGCGCAGACGTCGAAAGTCCTGGTGGCCGAAGGCCTACCCATCGGACGGGCGACGAACAATGTTGCGGAGTACCGCGGCTTGATCGCCGGACTTGAGATGGCCCGTGAACTCGATCCGACGGCCGCCCTCGAGGTGCGAATGGACTCCAGGCTGGTCATCGAGCAGATGGCAGGTCGGTGGAAGATCAAGCACGCCGACATGAAGTCGCTGGCGCTCGAGGCAGCGCGGCTGCGGCCAGCGACGGTGACCTGGACTTGGGTGCCACGGGAACTCAACAAAGTAGCCGACACCCTGGTAAATCGCGCGTTGGATGGAGATCCGGTCGCCCGGCAACACCTACTCGACCGGCCCGGCTGAATGGCTGGCCGGGCGACTTCGTGAAGCTAGTGCCCTGGAAGGGAAATCTCTTGACGCTTCGCGGCGCCCAGGCACGCACCTCGCGGCGTTCTCCTCGGTCGACATACGACCCGGTATCCCTCCCTCGTCGGCCTTGCGAGGCACGCACCTGAACGTCGCCAAGCGCCAAGGAACTTCCCTTCCAGGGCACTAGGCTGCGGTCATGCCGGCCGTCAAACTCGGACTACCACCAGTTGTGCCCGAGGAACTGGCGCAGGGCTTGGCGACCATTCGGGCAACCACCGAAGTGCCCTCCGACTTTCCGGTCGAAGTCCAGGCTGCTGCGGAGCGAGCTGCCGCCGAACCACGCCTTCCTGATCTTGACCGCACGGATCTGGAATTGATCACCATCGATCCAGCCGATTCTCGCGATCTTGATCAGGCGTTGCATATCACCCGCGGGCCGAGTGGCGAGTTCGTGATCTCCTACGCGATCGCTGATGTGGCAGCTTTCGTCCGACCAGACGATCCGATCGATCTTGAGGCGCACCGCCGCGGGACCACGCTTTATGCGCCCGACTGTCACACGCCGCTCCATCCGTCGGTGCTCAGCGAGGGAGCGGCCAGCCTACTGCCGAATGAGGTCCGACCGGCGCTGCTTTGGACGATCACGCTGGACCATCGGGGTCAGACGCTTGCGGCGGACGTGGCACGAGCCAGAGTTCGCAGCCGCGCCCAGCTCAGCTACCGGGAGGCCCAGGCGGAGATCGACGGCAGCAGGCCTCGCGAGACTCTCGGCCTGCTGAAGCTGGTGGGCCAATGGCGCGAGTTCCGGGAACGTGATCGCGGGGGAGTCAGCCTGAAGCTCCCGCAGCAGGAGATCCAGCCTCATGAAGACGGCTGGACCCTCGGCTTCCGAGCTCCCGAGCCCGTGGAGGGCTGGAACGCGCAGATCTCGCTGCTAACTGGCATGGCGGCGGCACACATCATGCTCTACGGGCAGGTGGGCATATTGCGAACTTTGCCGCCCGCGGATCCCGATTCGTTGCGCCGGCTGCGCCAGGTCGCCAAGGCACTCAAGATCGTTTGGCCTCCCGAGCTGGACTATCCCGACTTCGTGCGTACGCTCAACCCCACCCGCCCTGATCATGCAGCGATGCTCAACTCCTCGACGGTGTTGTTCCGGGGGGCGGCCTATCGAAGCTTCAGCGGCGGGATCCCCGAAGACGTCGACCATGCCGCAATCGCCAGCGATTATGCCCACACGACGGCTCCATTGCGGCGCCTCGTGGATCGCTACTGCGGCGAGATCTGTGTCGCGCTTTGTGCAGATCAGCCGGTCCCGGCGTGGGTCCTCCGCGCTCTCGACGACCTCCCGGACCAGATGGCTGCGGCGCAACGACGGGCCAAGAAGTACGAGCGAGCGATGATCGATCTGCTCGAGGTCTACCTGCTGGCGGACAAGGTCGGCGAGACGTTCGCCGGCACCGTGATCGAAGTCGAACGCGGCAAGGAAAACGGCACCGTGATGATCGAGGAGCCGGCCATCGAGGGTCGGGTAATCGGCGATCGGCTGCGCCTCGGGCAGGAGGTGTTAGTTCGGCTGACCTCTGCCGACTATGCCAAGGGTGCGGTGGCCTTCGAGATCGTGCGTGGTGATCAGCGGCCGATCTGACGCTTGGCCGCCGCCACCACCGCCTCCGGAGTGAACCCGAACTTCGACTGCAACGCCTTGAGCGGGGCCGAGGCGCCGAACGTGCTCATTGCGATGACCTCGCCCGTGCTGCCGGCCCACCGGTGCCAACCGAACGATGAGGCCTGCTCGATCACGACGCGGGCAGCTACATCTGGCGGCAACACGTTGTCCCGATACTCATCGGTCTGGCGGTCGAACAGCTCCCACGACGGCATGCTGACCACCCTTGCCTTGATTCCCTCCTCGACCAGCTGCTCGTACGCGGAGACCGCAAGCGCAACCTCACTGCCGGTGGCGATCAAGATCACCTCCGGAGGCTCGTTGGGATCGCCGGCCAGCACGTACGCGCCCTTGGCAACTCCGCTCGCGGGGGCGTACTTGCTGCGGTCCAGGGTGGGCAGTGCCTGTCGGGACAAGATCAACGCCACCGGGTCGTGCCGCAGCGGCATGATCACCCGCCACGCTTCGACCACCTCATTGGCATCCCCCGGGCGCATGTCGATCATGCCGGGCATTGCACGCAGCGACGCCAGCTGCTCGACCGGCTGGTGGGTGGGGCCGTCCTCGCCGACCCCAATGGAGTCGTGGGTGAAGAGGTGGATCACCGGCAGCTCCATCAGCGCCGAGAGTCGTAGGGCTCCGCGCTGGAAGTCAGAGAAGATCAAGAATCCGGCCTGATAGGCCCTGATCTTGCTGAGGGCCAACCCGTTCGTAACCGCGCCGGCGGCGTGCTCACGGACCCCAAAGTGCATGTTCCGACCTGCCCGGTTGTCCGGCGCGAAGTCTCCGGCGCCATCGAAGGTGAGGCGCGACTTGTTCGACGGCGCGAGGTCCGATGAGCCACCGATGAGCCACGGCACACGCTGAGCGACGATGTTCAGGACCTTTTGGTTGGTGTCCCGGCCGGCGGCCCCTTTCGGATCCGCCGGATACTCCGGCAGATCGGCATCCCAACCCTCGGGCAGCTGACGACGTTGCATCTGGTCGAGCTGATCGGCGAGCTCGGGGTATTCCTTGCTGTAGGCGGTGAAGAGCTCGTCCCACTGGCTGCGAAGCTGAGCGCCACGCCTGCCCGATTCACTGGCGAAGTGTTCACGGACTTTGTCCGGAACCAGGAAACTTTCGTCCTCCGGCCAGCCATAGAAGCGCTTGGCGCCACGGATCTCCTCAACGCCCAGCGGCTCGCCGTGTGCAGAATGATGACCCTGCTTGGTGGGCGCGCCGTAGGCGATCACGCTCTTGACGACGATCATGGTCGGCCGTTCCTGCTCAGCCTTGAACGCCGCCAGAGCGCTGCTGAGCGCGTCGAGGTCGTTGGCGTCGTCGACCCGCTGGATCGCCCAGCCATAGCCCTCGAACCGCGTGGCGACATCCTCAGTGAAGGCGAGATCGGTGCTGCCCTCGATCGTGATCTTGTTGCTGTCGTAGAGCCAGCAGAGGTTGGAGAGCTTTTGGTGGCCGGCGAGAGAGGCTGCCTCGGCGCCGATGCCTTCCATCAGGCAGCCGTCGCCAGCGATCGCGTAAACGTCATAGTCGAAGAGCTCATAGCCGGGCCGGTTGAACGTGGCCGCTTGCCACATACTGGCCATCGCCATCCCGACGCTGGTCGCGATTCCCGTGCCCAGCGGACCGGTTGTGCACTCGACCCCCGCGGTCCAGCGGTATTCCGGATGGCCAGGGCACTTGGAGTCAAGCTGGCGGAACTTCTTCAGGTCCTCCAGGGGAACGGCAAGCTCGCCAAGGATCTCGTACTGCGGATTGACCGACTTGACTCCTGCCAGATTCAGCATCGAGTAGAGCAAGGTCGAGGCATGGCCAGCGGACAGCACGAACCGGTCGCGGTTGCTCCAGATTGGGTGATCAGGATCGAAGCGCAGGAACTTCTGCCAGACGGTGTACATGACCGGCGCTAGCGCCATCGGGGTCCCGGGATGCCCGGAGTTGGCGGCCTGCACTGCGTCCATACACAACGTGCGGATCGTGTCGATGGCGAGCTTGTCGATCGGATCGCCTTCCAGGGCGGGGAAGTTGGTGCTGGCGGTCTGAGTCATGGTCAACCTTCCTGGGTGCGCGGCCCACATCTTCAGGTCGCGGTCAATCGCTGGTCATCGGCGGACAGGCATGCCTGAATGCACGCTATCGCCCACGACTCTCTGCGTGAAGAATTGCCCCGCCCATTGCGGCCTATCTCGAGGCTTTGCGTGCAGTCTCGACCGCGCAACGTAGCAGGGGACGTGGCGGGTCCGCGACCCGGCCAGGGCACACTAGGGCTGTGGCTACGGCCCTGCCGGGACCAACGGTCAGGCGACACTGGGGTCCGCGGTTTGCCGCGTCTTTCGGTGCTGTGTTATTCGCAGTGACCATTTGCGCGGTTCTCTTCCGGATCGTTTCAGTGGAATACTGGCGCGATCCGGTGACCGGTTGGTATATCTGGGCGAGCGGGACTGCGTTTGTTCTCTTTGGGACACTGATCTTCCTGGATCGTGAGCAAAGGGCAAACGGCCTGCTGTTAGTCGTATTTGGGATCCTCGAACAGGGCCCCTGGACCGGCCTAATGGATTCTATGCCCGTCTGGGCAATTTTCCTTCTTGAGCTAAGTAGTCCCGTTCCCTGGATCGTGCTCTCAGTGGTTTTGTTGCGGTTCCCAGAGCGGCGCCTGGAAAAACGCTATGAGCGTATATTTATAGCCGTAATGACGACGTGGCTCTTGAGCTTTCGGGCCATCCATGCCGTCGCATGGCCATGCTGGGCGACCCCAAGAAACGCGGTTGAGTGGCCTTTGTGGCTCGCGAATTGTGACTTGAACGAGGCCGCGTTCCTCGCTGTAAACCTGGGCGATCTCGTTTTGTCCGCTGGTCTTATATTGCTCCTAGCGCTGCGAATCTTGCGGACTCGCGGACTTGACCGACGCATCTATATCCCCGTTCACATCGCATCTATCTTTGGCATGGCGGTTGCCGCCTACCTCAGCGTATTGATTTTCGTCCTTGAATACAGCCAGGTCCCTTGGTTTTTGGAACTTCATCCTGGCTCCTACGGCCCATTCGCACATTTGAGAGTTTTGTGCATTGCCATGGCTGGCATACCTGTGATGCTCTTTCTCGCCAATATTGGCCGTTACCTGATGCAGCTGAGAATCGCTCGAATGGTCGCCGAGATCAATCTAGCGAGGACGCCGGACAGCATTCAGGCGGCGCTCCGGCGGGCACTAGACGACCCAAGCCTCGTCGTCTACCTCTGGTCACGAGAGCACGAACAATATATGGATACTGAGGGTGGCTCCGTCCTCGGCGATAACTTGCCCCATCGGCTCATGGTAGATGTGACCAATCCGGACGGTTCTGCCAGTGCGCGCATAATCGCAGATGATTCCGTGGCGCATCACCCCGAACTCCTACAGGCTGCAAGAGAAGCAGGCGGACTGGCGCTGCACAATTCAGCGCTTCAAGCAAGCCTACTGGCTACCATCGAACGCGAGCGGAGCTCCCAAGCGCTAAATGAAACGTTGTCGCACCTCCTGCCGACAGGTTTGGCTGACCGCTTACGTCGTGACGGCCTCCGTATTGGCCAACCTGAATTGGTCGAGATAACTGTCCTGATGTCGGATATTCGTGGATACTCCGGAATCGCCGAAACAATCGATCCCGCCCAACTGGCAGCTCAGCTGAACGAGCATCGTTCCGCCATGAATCATGTGATCATGAACCAGGCGGGGATCGTCATGCAATACATGGGAGACGCCGTGTTCGCTGCCTTTGGCCCCACGGCCTCCCCGGGTCAGCACGCCGATCAGGCGTTCGCCGCCGCCCGGGAAATGCACTGGCAGCAACATCAGATTAACGAAGCATGGACCAGTCAGGGCCAACCCATCTTCGGCATGGGCATCGGCCTATCTACCGGGCAGGTTGCAGCCGTGCTGCTTGGCTCAGATGAACGCCTCGAATACACCGTAGTAGGAGACGCCGTCAACCTGGCTCAAAGATTGCAGGACCTTGCGCGGCCAGGAGGTACGACGGTCATGAGTGAAGCCACGTGGGAGAGTCTGACCGAACTCCCCGATGAGTACGAAAAGCTTACGGCGCAACTGATCAAAGGCCGTCGGGCACCGGCGACGTACTACCGAATAATGATGGCAGCACACATTGTTTGAAACCCCGGTCGGCTGCACCCGGGCAGCGCCCAGGGTCTGACCATCGAAGACGCCTGCTGGTTCCGGATATTGGGGACGAGTCGGTCGATAAGCCGGATTCTGTCGGTCGTTGCCGACCGTGGCGATCATCCATCTGCGACCGCTGTTGCCAGCGGCCTGGTGCGATCTACCCGAAGGCTCGGGCGAGCAGCCCTCCAGCGCCTCCGCAGACGCGCGTACGCGTCCTTTTGATCTTGCTCCAGGTGGGGTTTACCGAGCCATCCCAGTCACCTGGGATGCTGGTGGTCTCTTACACCGCCGTTTCACCCTTACCTCCGTGTCAATGAGATGGCTGGGCATCTCATTGTGGTTAGAGGCGGTCTGCTTTCTGTGGCACTGTCCCGCGGGTCACCCCGGGTGGGTGTTACCCACCACCTTGCTCTGTGGAGTCCGGACTTTCCTCAACGGCGCGTATGCGCCGCCGCGATCGCCTGACCGACTCGTCCAATCCCCAAGCCTAGCGAGTAACGCTAGTGATTACGGACGGGTGAGGACTTCCGCTCCGCTCTCAGTGACCGCGAGGGTGTGCTCGAACTGAGCACACCGACTCCCATCAGCAGTGAGCACGGTCCAGCCGTCGTCCCACATGTACCAAGCGCCAGACCCGAGGGTGATCATCGGTTCAATCGTGAACGTCATGCCGGGCTTGATCACCGTGTCGTAGGCCGGCTCGTCGTAGTGCGGGATGACGAGGCCGGAATGGAAGGTCGTGTGTACGCCGTGGCCGGTGTAGTCGCGCACCACGCCGTAGCCGAAGCGCCTGGCGTAGCTCTCGATCACCCGGCCGATGACGTTGACCTGACGTCCCGGCTTCACGGCATTGATTGCCCGCGTCAGCGCCTCTTGGGTCCGTTCCGTGAGCAGCCGGGTCTGCTCATCGACCTCGCCGCAGAAGAACGTCCCACAAGTGTCCCCGTGCACGCCATGGATGTAGGCGGTGACGTCGATCTTGACGATGTCACCATCCTCGAGCGGACGAGCGTCCGGGATGCCGTGGCAGATGACCTCATTGACAGAAGTGCAGCAGGACTTCGGGAACCCGCGATAACCGAGCGTTGACGGGTAAGCGCGGTGGTCGATCAGGAATTCGTGGACCATCTGATCAAGATCATCAGTCGTCACGCCAGGTCTGATCATCGCGGCGGCGGCGTGCATTGCTTGGGCAGCGATGCGGCCTGCGATCCGCATCTTCTCGATGATCTCGGACGGTTGGATGTCGTCGCCGGTGTAACGATCGGGTGCAGGCTGGCCGACGTAGCGCGGCCGCTCAATGGTGGCTGGCACCTCGCGTGGCGGTGAGACGGTCGCAGGCTCGATGGTCACTTCGTGATCCTACGGGCGTGAGCGTCGGTAATCGCGCGCCACCGTGCTGAGGAGGAGCTAGCGGACACGCTTTTCGTCTGCGAGTGACGACGAAGTAGGCGGCTTCCAAGCGCGATGCGCGAACGCCCCAAAAGAAAGGGGCGTGAGCGTCGGTAATCGCGCGCCACCGTGCTGAGGAGGAGCTAGCGGACACGCTTTTCGTCTGCGAGTGACGACGGCTTCCAGGCGCGATGCGCGAACGCCCCAAAGAAAGGGATGGGCCGAATGGGCTCTTAGCCCGGGAGTAACGTCGAAGCTGCGAGCTCGTTGAGGTGCAGCCCAAAGGAGGGTGACATGGCTGAGGGCCAGTGGTGGTACGACCTCAAGACCAAGACGGTGGTACCGGATAACAACGAGACCAAGATCGCCGACCGGCTCGGCCCTTACAAGACGCGCGAGGAGGCCGAACGCGCGCTCGAGATTGTTGAAGAGCGCAACGAGGCGTACGACAACGACCCGCGCTGGAACGACGACATCTGACCGCTCCTGGCAATGATGAACATCCCACGCAGCGTGGGATGTTCACGCTGTGCATGGCATGCATGCCAGGTACAGCTTCAATCCCCGTAGCGTGGACATCGACAGCGTCCGCCCGCTGTTACGTGAAGGTAGGTTGCGGCACCGAGTCAGTGGGTGATGTCGGCGGCGATTCCTGGGGGAGATCAAGGCTGTCCACCCCCGACGTCTCGGGTGTGCGGATCCGAACCTGAGAGGCGCCGGGCACCGGTGTGATCCACACCAGCACCCCCTCTTCCAGTTCCTTGGCGGTCGCATCCGCACGGGTCAGTGTGACAAGCACGGGCGGCGCTGCATCGTCCTCGGTCAGACGGACGTCGAGCCGCACCTCGAAGCCGACGCGGTTGAAGCGCTCAATGCGGCCCGGGTACGCGTCGCCGAACGGGTGGGTCTCAATCTCCAGGTCGTGCGGACGTACTAGGTGGCCGTCGAGTGTGGTCACCGGCCCAAGGAAGCTCATCACGAATTCCGAAGCCGGATGGTCATAGAGCTCGTGCGGCGGACCAATCTGCTCGATCCGCCCCTGGTTGATCACCACGATCCGGTCGGCCACTTCCAGCGCTTCCTCCTGATCATGAGTGACGAAGACGGTGGTGACGTGCACCTCGTCGTGCAGCCTGCGCAGCCAGGCCCGCAGCTCCTTGCGGACATTTGCATCCAGAGCACCGAACGGTTCGTCCAGCAACAAGACAGTGGGCTCGATTGCCAATGCGCGGGCCAGCGCCATCCGCTGCCGCTGCCCGCCGGAAAGCTGCGCCGGGAGCCGATCAGCGAATTGGGAGAGGTGCACCAGCTCGAGCAGTTCAGCTACCCGCGCTTTGATCTCCCGGCGCGGACGCTTCCTGATCTTCAGCCCGAAGCCAACATTGCCGGCCACGTTGAGATGCCGGAATGCGGCATAGTGCTGGAACACGAAGCCGACGTTGCGCTTCCGGGCCGGCAGGCTGGTGGCATCGACCCCTTCAATCTCCACAGATCCGACATCTGCCACTTCCAGGCCCGCGATGATCCGCAGCAGTGTTGACTTGCCACCACCGCTCGGTCCAAGCAGCGCTGTCAACTCACCTGTCGCGATGTCGAGGTCGATGCCCTCCAGGGCGGTGAAGTCGCCGAACCTCTTGCCGACGTCTGCGATCTTGATGCTCATCGCGGAGTTTCCTGGTCAGGTCGGAAGCTGGTCACGACAACGAGGGCGATGACCGCGATCAATGCCAGGATGAAGGCTGCCGTGTAGGCGATGATCGAGTTCTCGACCCCGAACTGCTGGTACCGCTCCTCAACGAGGAGCGTTGCTGTTTGGGTGCGCATCGCCACGCCGCCGGAAACGATCTTGACCGCGCCGAATTCACCGAGAGATCGGGCCAGACTGAGCACCACGCCATAGAGCAGTGCCCAGCGGATAGCCGGCAGGGTGATGCGAGCGAAGGTCTGCAGCCCTGAGGCGCCCAGGCTACGGGCGGCCTGCTCCTGTTCGGTTCCGATCTCTTGGAGTACGGGAATCACCTCACGGATCACCAGGGGCATGCTCACGAACGCGGTGGCCAAGATGATCCCGGGTGGCGCATAGATGATCTGCAGGCCAGCCTGTTCCAGGCTCCCGCCCAACCAGCCGGTCCGTCCGCTGTAGACCAGCACCAGCGACAGCCCGACCACAATGGGCGACACGGCCAGCGGCAGGTCCACCAGCGCATTCAGCGTCCGCCTCCCTGGGAACGTGTAGCGCACCAGCAGCAGCGAGATGCCGACGCCGAAGATGGTGTTGACCACGACAGCCCAGAAGGCTGCCGACAGCGTCAGCTGGAATGCGAAGATCACCTCAGGCTGGCGCAAGGCGTTGATCACTGGAACCAGTCCGTAGGCGAACGTTTCCCGCGCGACTAGCACGACCGGCCAGATCACCAGGAGAAACAGGTAGCCAACGACGAGCACCCGAAGCGCCCATCGAGTCGCGGTCTGCGGTACAGCGGTGTCACGCATAGCGGGCGACCCTTCGAGAGATGACATCGAGAATGACGATCACGATGAGCGCGACGATCAGCAGGATCGAGGCCAGCGCCGCTGCTTCGGTGAGCTTGTCGCCTTCGACATAGGACAGGATGCGCACCGACGCCACCTCAGTGGAGTACGGCAGGTTTCCTGATAGCAGGACCAGTGATCCGTACTCGCTGATCGCCCGACAGAATGAGAGAGCCGCGCCGGAGGCGATGGCCGGAGCCAGGCTGGGCAGGATCACGCGCCCGAAGATCGTGAACTGAGTCGCGCCGAGCGATGCGGCCGCCTCCTCTACCTCGGGCTCGATCTCAAGCAGAACTGGCTGCACAGTGCGCACGATGAACGGCAGTGTCACGAACAAGAAGGCCAAGAACACCGCGGTCGGAGTGTTGGCCCAGTTGACGCCGAGAGGGCTCGACGGCCCGTACAGGCTGAGGAGCACCAGCCCGGCGACGATGGTCGGAAGTGCCAGCGGGATGTCGATGACCACCTCGAGCATCCGCTTGCCAGGAAAGTGATCGCGGACCAACACCCAGGCAATCGCGGTCCCCATGAAGACGTTGACTGCGGTGACAAGAATCGCTTGACCCACAGTGAGCCTGAGTGCAGCCAACGTCTGTGGGCTGCGCAGGCTGGCCCAGTAGGCCGACCAGCCACCCTCGGAAGCCTGGACGAGCACCGCCGTCAGCGGAATCAGCACCAGCAGGCTGAACCACAGCAGAGCAACGCCCAGTCCCAGCCCAGACGCTGGGGTGAGCGACGTCGCACTGCGCCGCCCGCGCGGCAGGCGGCGGCCACCAGCGTTGGTGGCCGCGCCTGCCGTAGCGGAGTCGAGCCGAGGCGGCTCGACTGTTACTGCCCGTTGGGTCACTGAGACCTGCCTGTTGCCTGCTGGATCTGCGGCACCAGGCCGGTCGACTCGTCAAAGAACTTCGCGTTCACCGCATCCCAACCGCCGAGGTCGCTGACGGTGAACAGCTTGGGCGGCACAGGGAAGGGCTTGGCCGGGTCGTTGGCGCCGGCCACTTCGCCGATCGGAGTGTCCGCAACGACGGGTCGGAAGCCCTTCTTCACGAACTCTTCCTGTCCGGCCTTGCTCAGCACGAAATCGAGGTAGGCGTTGGCCTTGGGATTGGCATTCTGCAACACCGCGCCGGGGTTTTCGATCTTGATCGTGGCGTCAGGAAGGATGTAGTCGAAGTCCTCACCTGACTGGCGGGCGAGGATGGCCTCGTTCTCGTACGAGATCAGCACGTTGGCTGCGCCCTCGAGGAAGGCGTTGGTGGCGTCGCGTCCGCTGCCCGGAAGCGCAGCCACGTGGTTGAAGAACTTGGTCAGGTATTCCTTGGCATCAGCCTCGGTGCCGCCGTTGGCGATCACCTGCTGATAGGCCGCCAGGATGTTCCAACGCGCCGAACCGGACGACGCCGGGTTGGGCGTGACGATCTTGACACCCGGCTTGACCAGGTCCGACCAATCCTTGATGCCGAGCGGATTGCCCTTCTGCACCACAATGACGACGGTCGAATCTGAAACGATGCCCTTGGTGGGTCCGGACTTCCAGCCCTCGTCGACCAGACCCGCCTTGACCAGCCGGGTCACATCGCCCTCGAGTGAGAAGTTCACGTAGTCGGCTGCGAGGCCGTTCACCACTGCTCGGCTCTGGTCACCTGAGGCGCCGTACGACTCCTCCCAGACGACGTCCTTGCCTTCCGGGGTCTGGGCGAACTTCTTCTGGATCGCGTTGTTCGCCTCTTTCGGTACCGCATAGCCCACGAGGTGCAGAGTCGTGGCTCCGGCAGCACCTGGCGCCGTGGCCGCGCCGCCGACGCATCCGGTGAGCAGGAGGACTGTGGCAGCGACTGCTGAGAGTGCCGCGACGGACCGTACGCGTAGCAGTTTGCGTATGGACATGATGTCTCGCCTTCGTTTGGGAGGAATCCCCTCTATCTCTACTAGGTCGCTAGAGAATATAGAGATAAAGAACCCAGTGGGATGTCGTTCGTCATTTGAGATGGACGAGCGCTTCGGCCTGCGTTGCGCAGCCGGGTGACGCGATACGATCCTTACCTCGTAAAACTCCCGCCCAGATGATGATCAAGCTCAGCGAGGGGAGACGTTAGTGCTGGTTCGCGACGGGACATCCTGGTGGAGGTGACACGCCGGCTGAGGGTCGGCTGCGAGTTCATTCACCAGTCCGAGATTGCTGTTCCCGCGGTGTTCCAAGTCGAACCGCTGAGCGATCAAAAGGTCGACGTAATCGATGAGCGCTGGTCGCTGGAGCCAGATGGACCGACCCATCCCTACACCGACCTGTACGGCAATCCGTGTCGACGCTTGAGCGTTCCTGCCGGACGTTCCGTGATCAGCTATCAGGCGACGGTGATCGTTCCTGACGCGGTGGAGGACGTTGATGAGGAAGCGCCCGAGCTGACCCCAGATCAGCTGCCCGACGAGGCGCTGATCTACACGCTTCCCAGCCGCTTCTGCCTTCCAGATGTCCTCGGCGCCGAAGCCTGGAGCCGCTTCGGCAGCACGCCGCCCGGCTACCGTCGGGTCCAGGCGATCTGCGATCACGTGCACGGTCACGTCCGCTTTGAGTACGGCGCTAGCACAGCGGTGACCACAGCCGCCGATGTCCACACCAGCGGTTATGGAGTCTGCCGGGACTTCACGCACCTCGCGGTTTCGTTCTGCCGCGCGCTCAACATCCCCGCTCGTTACGTATTCGGCTACCTGCCCGAGATCGACATCCCCCCACTCGATCACCCGATGGACTTCGCCGCCTGGATGGAGGTCTATCTGGGCGATCGCTGGTGGACGTTCGATCCGCGAAACAACGAGCGACGTAAGGGTCGGGTGCTCATCGGGCGCGGTCGCGACGCCAGCGATGTTGCGATGGCCACCACCTTCGGCGCGCCGTGGCTGGAATCGATGACCGTGATTTCAGAGGAGGCCGTCGAGGGGTAGCGGGCCTGTATGCGGGCTGAGCCCTTCGACAAGCTCAGGACGGCGCTTGTTGAAGCCCGCGATGTGGCCCTTCGACAAGCTCAGGGGCCATTAGCTGGCACGAAGCCCGCGTACCGTCCTGGCGAGCACCGCGTCCAGCTGGGCATTGCCGATCGGCACAGCACCGAAGAAGAAGCCCCAGTCCTTGCCATCGCGTACCACGACGAAGATCACGTGATCTCCCAATAGCGCAAGATCGGGCTGGTCGACAGTGATCTCGCTCTCGATCAGCCATCCGTTCCGGCCGTTGATGCTGAGGCTTTCGCTGCGAATGTCGCCTCGCGTAGGCACGAACGGGGCGTACATGATTCCGGTGACGACGCACTGCGCCAAGCTCTCGACCGTGTTCCGTGCATCATGAACAAAGCCGTCCTCACCGCGCAACTGCCCAACCGCTAGCTGGGCGATCCAAGTCGGGTCCCCCTGGCGGACCGTGAGTGACTGCTGGAGCACGTCGTAGGCGAAGGTGAAGCGTGACTCGAGCGCGGCGGGGTCAAATGTTGGTTGCGCCTCGAACGACAGGTTTCCGCCGTATACCCGACCGTCGATGGGATGGCGAGCCCGTTGATTGGGGTTGCCCTTCGGGCAGGGCACGAGTGGCTCCGGCGTGCGAGCGGCGGAGGGCGTTGGGGTGGCCGTGGGGCTACGATCGGGCGGCGCGTCGCTGGGACTCACGGTTGCGGTTGGTAGCGGGTTGCCGACGAGCGACCGGAAGTTGCCACCGAGGATGGCCAGTGCCACAACTCCGCTCACGGCGACGGCCAGCACACCGATGATCAGGCCGAGCCGACGGCTGCGCGATGGTGCGCTGTGCGGTTGGGCCTTCGCGGGCTCACTCGGGGTCGGGCCGCTTGCCGGGCTCTCAGTCGGGGTAAGTCGGCGAGGGTCGTCGGTGGTGACGGTTGACCACTTCGAACCGTCCCAGTAGCGGTATCGCCCAGGCACCCCCGCAGGGTCGGGGTACCAGCCGGCAGCCTGCATCGGTGGCTACCTGAGTAGCCGATCTGACTGCGCAGGTCGCCGGCAGGGGAGTGCAGTCATCCTAGTGTCGTGTCTCCTAGGTCTCTCTGCGGTTCGCGCCGCCCAGGCACGCACCTCGCGGCGTTCTCCTCGGTCGACATACAACCCGGTATCCCTCCCTCGTCGGCCTTGCGAGTCCACGCACCTGAACGACGCCAACCGCAAAGGAACCTAGGAGACACGACACTAGCGACCCTCGCGCCAGCCATTGGTGATCGGCAACCGCCGGTCCCGCCCGAATGCCTTGAAGCTGATCTTGGTACCTGGCGGATACTGGCGTCGTTTGTACTCCGCGCGATCGACCATCCTGATCACCCGATCCGCCAGCTCAGGGTCGAAGCCCATCGCCACGATCTCCTCGTGACCCGCGTCACCTTCTACATAGTCGTCCAGGACATCGTCGAGCAGCTCGTACGGGGGCAGCGAGTCGGTGTCCTTCTGTCCCGGCCGGAGTTCGGCGCTCGGTTCCTTGATGATCGAGTTCTCCGGGATCGGTGGAGTCTCACCACGCTGTACGGCTTGCTCGTTACGCCAGCGCGCCAGCCTCCAGACCCAGGTCTTCGGCACGTCCTTGATCGGTGCGTAGCCGCCGACAGCGTCCCCGTAGATGGTGCTGTAGCCGACGGCGAGCTCGCTTTTGTTGCCGCAAGCCAGCACGATCGAGGGGGGATGCTGATTGGACTCTGCCATCCAGATCACGGCGCGGATCCTCGCCTGCAGGTTCTCGGCGGCGACGCCATCGATATCGAGCATCTGGCCGAACGCATCGACGGCTGGGGCGATCGGGACCGTCGTGAAGTGCAAACCGGTCCGGGCGGCCAGCTCGGCGGCGTCGCTCCTGGAATGCTCCGAGGAGTAGGCACTGGGATTGGAGATGCCGTAGACACGGTCCGCGCCGAGGGCATCGCATGCCAAAGTGGCCACCAGCGTCGAGTCGATGCCGCCCGACAGCCCGAGATAGACCCGTTCGATCCCGTTCTTGGAGCAGTAGTCCCGCAGGCCCATCACCAGCGCGAGATAGACCTCGGCCATCGCCTCGAGCGGTTTCGCGATCACTGGCGTGATCAACTCGGAAGGTGCGTCCCCGGCGTCGGAGATGTGGTGTCGGAGGATGATCATGCCACTCTGACCGAATTCGGCGGGCATGGTGCCCTCGGCAAGCTCGGCTTGCGGCTGTGCAGTGCCAGGGGCAAGTTCAAGATCAGCAACGACCAGTTCTTCGACGAACTGCAGGGCGCGCACGACGATGGTGCCGTCCTCACGCGCGATCATGGTGTCGCCGTCGAAGACCAGCTCGTCCTGGCCGCCGACAAGGTTGACGTATGCGAGTGGGCAGCCGGCTTCGCGGGCGCGCCGCCTGACCAGGTCGCCGCGGACGTCGTCCTTGTCGCGCTCGTACGGGCTGGCGTTGATCACCGCCAAGAGGCCGGCGTTCGCCTCGGCGGTCGCGGCGACCGGGCCGCCGTCTTGCCACAAGTCTTCACAGATGGCAATCGCGACGTCGATGCCGCGAATGCGCAGCACGTGCAGCTCGTTACCGGGCTTGAAATAGCGGTACTCGTCGAAGACCCCGTAGTTGGGTAGGTGATGTTTCGCGTACGAACAGATCACCTCACCCTGGTGCAGCACTGCAGCCACGTTTCGTGGGTGCCCGCCCTTGGGATGGTCTGGCTCATCGGTGCGGTCCAGATATCCCACCACCACGACAAGATCACCAAGACCCGCATCGAGCAGGCGAGTGGCGAGACGATTGATCGAGATCCGGGAGGCCTCGACGAAGCTGCGCCGCAGCGCGAGATCTTCCACCGGGTAGCCGGTCAGCATCATCTCAGGAAACAGCACCAGGTGTGCACCGGCGTCGGCTGCCTGCTTCGACCAGTCCATGACAAGGTCGGCGTTGGCCGAGATGTCCCCGACGGTGGCGTTGACCTGGGCCATGGCTATCCGCAGATGGGGCACGGGACGAGACTACGACGCGGCGCCGCGTCGTAACTCTGCTGTTACATCCTGGGCGGCAGACTGGGCCGCGTGGACAAGCAGACCGAGTTCGTGTTGCGGGCGATCGAAGAGCGCGATGTGCGGTTCGTCCGGATGTGGTTCACCGACGTTCTTGGCTTCCTGAAGTCGGTGGCCGTCGCGCCCGCCGAGCTGGAGGGCGCCTTCTGCCGAAGGCATGGGCTTCGACGGTTCGGCCATCGAGGGCTTCGCCCGGGTCTACGAGTCCGACATGGTGGCTCATCCTGATCCGTCGACCTTCCAGGTGCTGCCGTGGCGCGACATCAGCCCAGCGACCGCACGGATGTTCTGCGACATCACGATGCCGGACGGCTCCCCTTCGTACGCCGACCCGCGCTACGTGCTGAAGCGGGCGCTGAAGAAGGCCGCCGATCTCGGCTTCACCTTCTACACCCACCCCGAGGTCGAGTTCTTCCTGTTCAAGGACCCGATCGTGCCGGGCGTGCCGCCGACGCCGGTCGACCAGTCCGGCTACTTCGACCACACCCCGCAGAGCCTCGGCACCGACTTCCGGCGCCGGGCGATCACCATGCTCGAGCAGATGGGCATCTCGGTGGAGTTCTCCCACCACGAGGGTGCTCCGGGCCAGCAGGAGATCGATCTCCGCTACGCCGACGCGCTGTCCACCGCCGACAACCTGATGACCTTCCGCGTGGTGGTCAAGGAGGTGGCGCTGTCTCAGGGCATCCACGCCTCGTTCATGCCCAAGCCGTTCACCGAGCAGCCCGGCTCGGGCATGCACACCCACATGTCGCTGTTCGAGGGCGACAACAACGCCTTCTACGACGCCAGCGCCGAGCACCACCTGTCCAAGGTGGGCCGCTACTTCATCGCCGGCCTGCTGCGGCACGCCGCCGAGATCACCGCGGTGACCAACCAGTGGGTCAACTCCTACAAGCGGCTGGTCGGCGGCGGCGAGGCGCCGAGCTACATCTGCTGGGGCCGCAACAACCGCTCGGCGCTGGTCCGGGTGCCGATGTACAAGCCGAACAAGGGGTCCTCGGCCCGGGTCGAGCTGCGCTCGATCGACTCCGCGGCCAACCCGTACCTGGCCTTCGCGCTGATGCTGGCGGCCGGCCTGGCCGGCATCGAGGGTGAGTACGAGCTGCCCGAGGGCGCCGAGGACGACGTCTGGTCGCTGACCGAGCGGGAGCGTCAGGCGCTGGGCATCTCACCGCTGCCGCGCAACCTGGACGAGGCCATCCGCATCATGGAGCGGTCCGACCTGGTCGCGGAGACGCTCGGCGAGCACGTCTTCGACTTCTTCCTGCGGAACAAGCGGGCCGAGTTCGAGGAGTACCGCCGGCAGGTGACGCCGATGGAGCTCACCCGCCTCCTGCCGGTCCTCTAGTTCCCTTCCAGGGCACTAGCCACGCTGACAAGTTCGGTTAGACGTAGGTACGTCGCGCTGGCGACGGTTCGCCGCAAGGGCAGGACTGGTCGGGACTGTCGGGGTCGATCATGGTTCCGCACTTCGGACACCGCTGCCACTGGGGATTGAGGTGATCAGGAACCCAGACGCCGGTATGCATGGCAGCGCCAAGCTCCGACTCGAACACTCGTCGGGCCGCGGCCTTGTGCTGGGCGCTTGCTCTGAGCTCCCGGATGGTTTCGGGATCGTCCCAGAGGGAGAGGGTGTAAAGCCGTTCCGCAATGATGATCCCCACCCAGCCGATGAAACCGGGCACCCGCGCCAGCTCAGCAACGATGGCCCGGCTCCGCTGCTTCACCTCCTCGTTCTCTTCCTCGGAGCGGACGTCGATCCAGGTAAGGCTGAGGGCGCCCGGGGTGCTGGTGTTGGCCGAGCGGAACCGCGTGGAGGTACCAAACGCCAAGGGTCCGACGTTTGCTGGCTGAACGGCGACCTGTACGCCGAGTTGCTCGAGGAAAGTCCGCTGATCGAAGTAGCCCTCGACAGAGAGCAGCCTCGTATCACCCAACGTGATGACATCGATCCCGGGCAGCTTGATGCGCGCTTCGGTCGGTGGCAGCCCGTTGAACGGCCCGGACTGGGTGCCTGTCATGGTCCACTCCGCAACCACACACGGCTCTTCCACCGCGGTGACATGCAGATCGAA
>CAWIZB010000004.1:0-88658 GCA_963840505.1 uncultured Actinomycetota bacterium | reverse complement strand
ACCTGCCGATGAGACCCGTGCCGCGGTCGACGCGGCGCTGTCAGCCGGTTACCGGCACATCGACACCGCGGCTGCTTACGGCAACGAGCGGCAGGTCGGCGAAGCGGTGCACAGATCGGGCGTGGACCGATCTGAGGTGTTTTTGGAGACCAAGATCTGGATCAGCGACTACGGCTACGACAAGACATTGCACGGGTTCGAGAAGAGCGCCCGCAAGCTGGGGGTCGACCAGATCGACCTGCTGATCTTGCACCAGGCGCTGCCGTCGGAGTTCGAGTCGACCCTGGAGGCCTACCGGGCCTTGGAGACGCTGCTTGCCGACGGGAAGGTCCGCGCGATCGGGGTCAGCAACTTCATGGTCGACCACCTCACCACGCTGCTGGAGCGGGCAAGCGTGGTTCCGGCGGTCAATCAGATCGAGGTCCACCCCTATTTCGCGCAGAAACAGGTGCAGGCCTTGAATGTCGAGCACGGCATCCTGACCCAGGCCTGGTCCCCGATCGGCGGCATCACCTTCTACCGCGACGGGCAGCACAGCAGCACCCTGCAGGACCCGGTGATCGGCGACATCGCTAAGGCCCACGACAAGACTCCCGCTCAGGTGATGCTGCGCTGGCACCTGCAGCAGGGCCGCTCGGTGATCCCGAAGTCGACCAAGCCGGAGCGGATCGCCGAAAACATCGACGTGTTCGACTTCGACCTCACCGGCGAGGAACTCGCCGCGATCGACGCCCTCGACACCGGCCAGCGAGGCGGCCCCGAGCCCGAGGCCATCACCCTGGAGAGCTTCGGGCGACCCATCCCCGAAGACTGAGCAAGGGCACAACGGCAGCGGCTCGAACCGCTCCCGCGGTTCGGCACCCGAGCTGGGTGACACCGCTGCCGCTGCCCGTGAGGGCCGATCAGGTGTGGACACACCCATGAACAAACCAGCGCCCAGCCGGCGCACCCTCCTGAGAGGAGGGATCTTGCTCGGCGCCAGCACGTGGATCGGAACAGCCGCCTGCTCAGCGCCGGACAGCCCGTCGACCACCCGGGAGACGATCACGCCGGAACCGACCATGTCACCGGCGCCGACCGGCGCCGGCACTGCGCCGCGGACGCTGCTGGCGTACTTCTCCCGGGCCGGGGAGAACTACTACTACGGCGGCCGTCGGGATCTGGAGGTCGGCAACACCGAAGTGCTGGCCCGCATGATCAGCGAGCTCATCGACTGCGACGTCCACCGCATCGACGCCGCGGATCCGTACCCGGCCGGCTACGACGCGACTGTCGCGCGTAATGTCCGCGAGCAGGACGCCGACGCGCGCCCAAGGATCGCGAATCCCCTGGCCTCGATCGGGCAGTATGACACGGTGCTGCTGGGCAGCCCGATCTGGAATGTCCGGGCCCCGATGATCATGTCGACCTTCACCGACGGCCACGACTTCACCGGCAAGACGGTCCATCCGTTCGTCACCTACGCCGTCAGTGGCCTCGGCAGCATCGAACGCGACTACGCGACCTCCTGCCCAGGAGCGCGGATCGGTGCGGGCCTGGCGGTGCGAGGCGAAGAGGTTCCCCAGCATCGGGCCGACGTCGAGATCTGGCTGCGTGAGGCCAGGCTCCTCGCATGACCCGAACGGCACCGGCATCGGACCCGATGAACACAACCCACCCCCAAAACGTGACCGCCGCGTCGAAGCGGGGCGGTGGAGCACGTGAAGTATCCACTACAGGCTTTCAGTCACCGGACGCGCTCTGCGCGGAGAAAGGACACTGACATGGACAAGCGGCACCTCGGCACTGCCCTGGAGGTCTCAGCGATCGGGCTGGGCTGCATGGGCCTCAGCGCCAACTACGGAGACCCGGTCGACACCGAGCACGGCATCAACCTCATCCGAGGCGCTCACGATCAAGGGGTGACGTTCTTCGACACCGCTGAGGCGTACGGGCCCCGCACGAACGAGATCCTGGTCGGGCGAAGCGCTCGAACCGATCCGCGATGAGGTGGTCCTCTCGACCAAGTTCGGTTTCGAGTTCGACCCTCGACGACTGAACAGCCGACCGGACCACATCCGCGAGGTCGTCGACCAGATGCTTCAGCGACTGCGGACCGACCGCATCGACCTGCTCTACCAGCACCGTGTCGACCCAGAGGTGCCGATCGAAGACGTCGCCGGAACGGTTCGCGACCTCATCGCGGAGGGCAAGGTCGGGCACTTCGGGCTCTCGGAGGCCAGTGCGGACACGATCCGCCGCGCCCATGCCGTCCAACCGGTCGCTGCCGTGCAGAGCGAGTACTCCATCTGGGCGCGGGACCCAGAGGCCGAGATACTGCCGGCCTGCGAGGAGCTCGGCATCGGGTTCGTGCCGTGGTCACCTCTCGGTCAGGGCTTCCTCACCGGCACGGTCGGTCGCGGCGAGTCGTTCTCCGACAACGACATCCGCAGCCGGTTCCCCCGCTTCACCCGCGAAGCTCTCGAGGCCAACCAGCCCATCGTCGATCTGGTGACCGAGATCGCCGACCGCAAAGAGGTCACCCCGGGGCAGATCGCGCTCGCCTGGCTGCTGGCGAAGTCGCCGAGCATCGTGCCCATCCCCGGCAGCAGGAGGACCGAACGGGTCACCGAGAACATCAAGGCCGCCGACGTCACCCTCACCGCCGCCGAAATCGAGGAGATCGACGCGCGCTCCGTGCACCTCACCGTCACCGGCGCCCGCGGCAGCGGACACGAGAGCTACAGATGACAACACGGTCCGACGAACAACCTGGAACCACTTAGACCAACAGGAGGAACAGTGGAGGTCCAGCCCAAGCGCCCGACGGTCAAGGGAGTGGCCGAGACGTTCACCGGTGACGTCTGGGTCGACATGATCGCCTACGGCGAACCGCCGTCCCGGCTGCGCGTGGGAATCGTCCGGTTCTCACCTGGGGCGCACACAGCCTGGCATCGTCACGTCAACGGCCAGACCCTGCACGTCATCGACGGGCGCGGGCTGGTGCAGTGCCGTGACGGTCAGGTCCTGCAGGTCGGTCCGGGTGACACGATCTACACCCCACCAGGGGAGTGGCACTGGCACGGTGCGGCCCCGGGCCACTTCATGACGCACCTCGCCATGTCCGAGGACCTGGCCGACGGCCAGCAGGGTCCGGCCACCGAGTGGGGCGACCACCTCACCGACGCCGAGTACCCGCCATTGACCCGCCACGCTCCATCCACCGACCCAACCCAATGACCGCGAGGAGAAACCATGACCGACGCTGACAATCTGACGCCCGCGCAGCGGGCGATCGGTGACTTCGCCCCAAAGCTGGTGTCGTTGACCGACGACGTGCTGTTCGGGGACGTGTGGGAACGCGCCGAGCTGTCCAAACGTGACCGCAGCCTGATCACCGTCGCAGCCCTGGTGGCCGGCGGCAACACCGAGCAGCTGCGGAACCATTTACTGCGGGCGAAGGCGAATGGGCTAAGCGAGGCCGAGCTCAAGGAAGTGATCATCCACCTCGCCTTCTACGCCGGCTGGCCCCGAGCCATGTCGGCCATCAACGTCGCCAAGGCCGCCTTCGCCGACTGAACTGCAACGCTGGACCAGTCGCCATACACAGATAGAACAGGAGATGTTGAGTTGACCGAGGAGCAGAACACCGGTCCGGTAGCGGTGATCACCGGCGCGTCGTCGGGTATCGGCGCAGCGACCGCGCGGGCCCTTGCCGCAAACGGCTACCGTCTGGCGCTGTTGGCCCGGCGGGTGGACCGCCTGGAGCAGCTAGCCGCCGAGCTGGGTCCAACCGCGGCCGCCATCGCTGCGGACGTGACCGACCGTGGTGCCCTGGTCGCGGCCGCAGACCGGGTCCATCAGGAGTTCGGCGGCGCTGATCTGCTGGTCAACAACGCCGGGGTGATGCTGCTGGGCCCGTTCAGCAGCGCCCAACGCGACGAGGCCCGACGGATGGTGGAGGTCAACCTGCTCGGCGCGATGACAGCGACCGAGGTCTTCCTCGACCAGCTCCGCGACGGTGGCGGCGACCTGGTAAACATCTCTTCTGTCGCCGGCCGCACCGCCCGTGCCGGCAACGCGGCGTACGCGGCGACGAAGTGGGGCATGAACGGCTGGTCCGAGGCGTTGCGGCAGGAACTGCAGCCCGACATCCGGGTCACGCTCATCGAACCAGGCGCGGTGGCGACCGAGCTGACCGACCACATCACCGACCCGGCAGCCAAGCAGGGCGCCGAACAGCTCTACGCGCAACTGGCCATCACCGCCGCCGACGTCGCCGAAGTGATCGCGTTCGCGGTGACCCGACCTCGGCGCATGACGCTGAACGAGATCCTGCTGCGACCCACCAGCCAACCCGGATGAGACTGCCTGCTCCGCCCGACCTCATCTGTGTGGGGGAGGAGTGGCAGCCAGGCGATGGTGGCTGACGGCAATGGTTGAGCGGCAAGATGGCAGCAGTTGGGTCCGTCGGTGTCTGATTGAGAACGGAGAGTCACGTGGAGTACACGAAGCTGGGCAGCACCGGGATGGACGTGTCGCGAATCTGCCTCGGGTGCATGGGGTTCGGGGACGCGGAACGTTGGCTCCACAAGTGGGTGCTCGACGATGAGAAGAGCCGGCCGATCATCCAGAAAGCGCTCGAGCTTGGCATCAATTTCTTCGACACGGCGAACGTGTACTCCATCGGAAGGAGCGAAGAGATCCTCGGCCGTGCCCTGAGGGACTTCGCCGACCGCGACGAGGTCGTCATCGCCACCAAGCTGCACGGCCAGATGCGTGAAGGACCGAACGGCCAAGGGTTGTCGCGCAAGGCGATCCTCAGCGAGATCGACCACAGCCTGAAGCGGCTTGGAACGGAGTACGTCGACCTGTACCAGATCCATCGCTGGGACTATCAGACTCCCATCGAGGAGACGATGGAAGCGCTACATGACGTCGTGAAGGCAGGAAAGGCCCGATACATCGGTGCCTCCGCCATGTTCGCGTGGCAGTTCCAGAAGGCGCTGCATGTCGCCGAGAAGCATGGCTGGACACGCTTTGTCTCGATGCAGGATCACCTGAACTTGATCTACCGCGAAGAGGAGCGAGAGATGCTGCCGCTCTGCCGCGAGGAGAAGATCGGGGTGATTCCATATAGCCCCCTCGCCTCCGGACGACTGACGCGCGACTGGTCGTCGGAAAGCACGCTTCGGTCCGAAACCGATCAGATCGCGAAAAGCAAGTACGACGCAACGGCTGAGACCGATCGACAGGTCGTCGAGAGAGTCGCGGAGCTCGCAGACAAGCATGAAGTTCCACGCGTCCATATCGCACTTGCTTGGCTGTTACAGAAGAAGCCGGTGACGGCGCCAATCATCGGGGCAACGAAGACTACGCATCTGGAAGCTGCCGTCGGCGCCCTTTCCGTCACTCTGGCCGAGGACGAGGTCACATACCTGGAAGAGCCGTATGCGCCGCATCCCATCGTCGGCCATCAATGAATCAGCTGGGCGACAGCCGGGGTGACAATTCTCGGGACGTCTGATCAGCTCTGCAGTCGCCGCAGCACGAATGGCTCGCCGGGCGCCAGGACCTGAATGCGTTCCGGATTTTCGACGCGGTCCGGTAAAGAGTCTGGGTCGGCATTGAACGGCGGAAAGTCGGGAGCATCCACGCTGCCCCAGTGGTACAGCAGCAATGGGGTGTGTGGGTAGGCGTTCGCCATCGCGATAGCGCCGTCGAGTCCGAAGTGCCACTCGCTGTCGGAGAAGTCGTACAGCATGGCATCGGCGGTGGGCATGCGCAGGTGATGGTCGGGGATGAGCCGGGAATCGCCGGGCGCCCAAATGGTGCCGTCTGGTGTGTCGATCCAGAAGCCGCAGCAGTCCTCCGGTTGGAAGATGCGGTCGCTCGCGCCGGGGGACTCGTTCTGCCAAGCGTGGTCGGCGGGCGTGACCTCCACGCCCACCGGTCCGATCGCGAAATGCTCGCCGATGTCGTGACCGTACGCCGGCAAGCCTTGCTGTTTCATCAGCGAAGCCACGTACTGCGTCGAGTGATACTCACCGGTCACCCGAGCCAGATCACCACAAGTAGGCGCGCTGTAGTGGTCGTTGTCGCTGTGCGTGACCAGCACGGCGTCCAACTTCGGCACGTCGTCGGCGGCGATCGGGAACTCGATCATTACCGGCATGTCGAATCCGCCCAGCAAGGGATCGACCATCACCGTCGTGCCGCGACTGTTGATCAAGAACCCGGCCATTCCCAACCACCGCAACACGGTCCCGTCGCTGGCGTCAAAAGCTTCCGCGCCGAACGGCTGGGTCTCGGCAGCTCGGGCTTGACGTTGCATGGCTGGACCTTATCGCGAGAGTGGATAACACCAGCGAACCGCACCAACGCCAAACGCGGACAGGTAGCTACCGCCCAGCGATGAGATCCGCGGTCTTGGCTATCAGGGACGTGCGCTCCGTCTGCCTGGCTCGCTCGCTCCGGTCCGCGGCGTGATAAGCAGCGTAGAGGCCCCGTACGGCGAGCCAGCGAGCCGGCTCAGGCTCCCATCGGCGTACCTTGCGTCCGACCCAGGGCAGATTCACCAGGTCGGTCTCGCGCCCGAGCACGAGGTCGGCCAGGGTTCGTCCTGCAAGATTTGTCGACGCGACGCCGTGTCCGACGTACCCACCCGCCCAGCCGAGCCCGGTGCTCTCGTCCAGCCCGACCGTCGCGCACCAGTCCCGCGGTACGCCGAGCACTCCTGTCCACGCGTGGTCGATGCCGACGGACTTCGCGGGCGGGAACAGCCGGCCGAGCATGGCTTGGAGCTGCTCAACGGTGGTACCCATGGTCTCCCCGTACAAGTCCAAGCCTGACCCGTACCGGTACGGCACAGCTCGGCCGCCGAGCGCGATCCGACCGTCTCGCGTGCGTTGTGCGTAGGCGAAGCCGTGCGCCTCGTCTCCGACGAGCTCGGCGCCCTTCCAGCCGAGCTCTTCACGGGCGTTCGGCGGCAAGGGCTCGGTGACGACCATGCTGCTGAACATCGGGAGCCAGGACCTCTTCAATCCCTTGAGGCTGGCGGTGAATCCCTCAAGGGCGCGGATGATGCGGGTCGCGGTAACCCTCCCATGGTCAGTGATGGCGACACCTGGTCGGACTTCAGACACGGTCGTACCTTCGTAAATCATGACGCCAAGCCGCTCCACGGCGGCAGCGAGACCGCGTACCAGCCTGGCTGGCTGAACCCGAGCGCAGTGCGGGCTCCACGTGGCACCGATTGCGCCAGCAACGTTGACTCTCTCACGCAGCTCGTCGGCGCTCAGCATGACCAGATCCTCCGGTCCCCAGCCGAATCTGCGCTCGCTTGGGAGCCGGCGTCTAAGTCGGGCGTACTGTGCGGGGTTGGTTGCCACTTGGAGCAGCCCATCCTTGCGGATGTGCGCGTCGATCCGTTGCGCATCGCATACCCGGATGACCTCATCCACAGTGTCAAACATCGCCCTCTGCATCGACACCGCGGACTCGATCCCGCGGGCCTTGGCATACCGGCTGGGCTGGCCTGGCATATCTGCGCTGAGCCAGCCGCCGTTTCGACCGGATGCGCCGAAACCAGCGAACTCTCGCTCCAGCACCGCGATCCGCAAATCCGACTGGGCAGTCTTGAGGTAGTACGCGGTCCACAGGCCGGTAAAGCCGCCACCAACGATCGCAACGTCGACGTCAGTGTCCGCCTGAAGCGCGGTCCGCCGCGTTGGCATCCCCAGTTCGCGGTACCAGTACGACACTTCGCCGTCGACGAAGTCGGGAGTCCTCTCCAGGTCAGTCGTCATCGGTGCCTCACATCCCTTCGGAGTGACGTTCACCAGCATGGACGCTCCCATTTGAAGGTGGCCAGCGGTGGGTCGGTCTGGGCAGTGCAGCCGCAGCCCTTTGACGAAGAGACCACCGACTAGCGTGGGTCCGTGCGGTTGGCCACCTGGAACGTGAATTCGATCAAGCAGCGGGTACCGCGGCTGTTGCCGTGGCTTGACCAGCGGCAGCCCGACGTGGTGTGCCTGCAGGAAACCAAGCTCGCCAACGACGCATTCGACAAGCTGCTAGGGGAGCAGCTTGTCAGCCGTGGCTACGAGTTCGCCGCGCACGGCGAGGTGCAGTGGAACGGCGTCGTCATCCTGTCGAAGATCGGATTGGACGACGTCGTGACCGGGGTGGCCGGCGCGCCCGGCTTTCCGCATCCGGAGGCACGCGCGGTGTCGGCGATGTGTGGCGGCATCCGGGTGCATTCGGTGTACGTGCCGAATGGGCGGGTGCCCGATTCGGACCACTATCGATACAAGCTGGACTGGCTGGCGGCGTTGGCCCAGTACGTGCGCAGTGGCCCGGAGGACGCCGTTGTCTGTGGCGACATGAACATTGCGCCGGCCGATGAGGATGTATTCGACCCTCAGGCCTATGTCGGCCAAACCCACGTCACCGCGCCGGAGCGGGAGGCGCTGGCGCGGCTACAGGCCCTTGGCCTCCGCGACGTTGTGAGGGATCGCTGGCCGGGCAAGCGGGTGTTCACCTACTGGGACTACCGCGCCGGCATGTTCCACCAGGACCTGGGCATGCGCATCGACCTGGTGCTGGCAACCGCGCCGGTCGCTGAGAGGGTGCGCGCGGCGTGGGTGGACCGACACGCGCGCAAGGGCTCCGGGCCGAGCGACCACGCACCGGTGATCGTTGACCTGGACGAAGCTCCTGACGGTGACATCGGTCCGGTCGTCCCGCCGCCATCTGCGCCAGCCACTCGGCGGGTGACACTGCCGCAGAGCCGCGGACGCTGAAAATCACCGGCCCTCACGGGCTCGCGGCTACGTCTGCGCCTTGATCGAGGTCTCTGGCTTGTGAGCTGTGATCTTGCCCAGCCAATCGAGATTCGTACCTCCGCTAGCAACGTCTATGAATCCCGATGCGCGGACGAGGCCGAGCGCCTTGTCGAGCATGTCCTCTCCAGAATGCCGAAGCCATCGAGGGCCGACATGCCGACGCCCTTGGCCCTGGTGGAACTCGGCGATCAGGAGCCGCCCAGTGGGTTTGAGCACCCGGTACATCTCCTCGACTGCCGTCTTTTGATCGTCCTCAGCCACGTGGTGCAGAGCGAGGGTGCACGCGACGGCGTCGAAGGTAGCGTTCGGGAACGGGAGGTTTTGCGCGAAAGCGACCTGGAAACTCGCCGCTGCTCCACGCTTGCGTGCCTGGCTAGCTGGCACGGTTGATCATCTCGGCTGCTGCATCAATACCGGCCACGGAGCCGGTGGGTGCTACCCGCTCCGCGAGGACGAGGGCGAAGCGGCCGGGGCCGCAGCCGACATCGAGAACCCGGTCACCGGACCGAAGCTCAAGATCGTCGGCCAACATCGCGCGCAGACGGTTTCGTCGCCTGCCAAACAAGCCGTAGCCCAGGTCGTAAAGACGCGCCCAGTGGATGAGCTTGTCGCTGCTGTGGTGATGGGTACGGCTGGCGGCATGGATCATAGGCACGTCAGTGTACGGCGGTCACCGCGCCAGCTTGCGACATGATCCTCTCGACGTTCTGCGGGCTGAAGAACTCCGATGGCGAGGTCACCCCGGCGTTGACCCGAGCGAAGCCGTCCATCGCCTCCTGGTTGCCGGGCATGGCGGCCAGCAGTTGCTGCAGCGCGGGCGGTGGCGGCTCCAGCGTTGCCAGTTCCGTCGTGAACTCATACATCGGTAGCACCTGCTGGTCACGCGACGTCTGGTAGCGGCTCATCGCGTCGTCGAAGGCGCGTAGGCCGCAAAACGTCTCATCCAAGGCCGTGACACACAGCTCGGCGTCGCGGAAGGCGTCGTGAATTCCCTGGGCGGTGATGAAGTCCTTGTTGTACCCGGCGTCTCCGACCAGCGCCCATCCCCGACCGAACGGCTTGCGCAGGTAGTTCGGAACCGCGGTACCGACGAAACGGGTCTCCCGCGTGCCGGCCCGCAGTCGCTGCGCGAAGGACGGCGCTAGGTCGTACGCCTTGAGGAAGTTGCCTTCGATGTCGGACTTGTTGGCCTCGAACTCGGCGTACGGCCAGCCAGCGATGACGACTGTCAGACCGTCGTTCGTGGGCCAGGCCGCCATTCCGCGGCTGGGACGCACGTAAGTCTCGAATCGGCCCTCCATCGGCAGGCCGCTCCAGTACGCGTAGTAGCCGGCAAGCAGCGGCGGCTTTTCGTCGTACTGCGCGGGATTGACTGCCTGCGCGACAAGCGAGTGCCTGCCGTCGGCTCCGATCACCACGCGTGCGCGCTCAGTGACGGTCGCACCGCCCTTGCCATGTCCGCGTACGCCGGTGACGCGATCACCCTCAAAGACAATCGACTCAACGCTGAAGCCTTCGCGCACCTCCACGCTCGCCCCGGCCGCAGCGTCCACCAACAGCTTGTCCAGCACGGTGCGCCGCGGGCCATATGCCACCGTCGTTTTGTCGGCGCCGGGAGCCCCGGAGAGCGTGAACGGTCCGAAATCGAACGCGTAGGTGTCAATGGCCGGACACCCCGTGGCCAACACCCTGTCCAGCAGCCCCCACCGTTTCAGCGCTGCGACGCCGGGTGGGTGGACCAGATGGGTCGAGATCGTGTCGCTGGGGAACGTTGCCCGGTCGACAAGCAGTACGTCGTACCCCTTGCGAGCGAGCAACATCGCTGTTGGTGCTCCGGCAACGCGGGCGCCAACCACGATGGCGTCATAGGTTTTGGCCATGTCTTCTCCCATCTCAAGCGTGAATCCGCACCTGCAGGATGGGCACGTTAGGCCGGTGGAAGTATCGGGAAACTCCCCTAACTATTGGCTGGTTTGTTGGCGCAGCGCATAACCGGCGGCCTCGGCACGATTGCGTAGGCCAAGCTTGGACAACACATTTCCCACGTGGTGCTCCACGGTCTTGCGGGTGATGTACAACCGGTCACCGATCTCTGAGTTGGACAGGCCTGCGCCGATGAGCTCCAGAACTTCGGCCTCCCGCCTGGTCAGCGCCCCGACGCCCTTCGGACCCGTGCGGATCGGCGCGCCGAGGGAGCGCAACAAGGCGCCAGCCGCATCGGCATACCGTGCCGCCTCCAGCCGCTCGAACTCCTCCAGCGCCGCCTTGGCCTCCGCGATGGCAACGTCTGGTGAACGCTCGGCCGAGGCGTAGGCCAGCTCCAGCTTGGTCCGCGCCACCTCCATCGGCAGCTGCGCCTTGGCAAACCCTTCCAGCGCGGAGTGAAGGTAGGATCGCGCGTCGCCACGGCCGCTGGCTACGCAGACCCGGCCTTGCGCGAATGCGGCGGCAGCCCGTAGATAGGGTCCCGGCTGGGCCGCTGCGATCCGGTGCAGACGCAATGCGGTCAGCTCGGCCTCATCGAGGCGTGCCTCTTCGAGGTAGACGTCAACCAGCAGCGCGAGCAGCGGACCGACCATGGTCGACGCCCCCACGGCGGCAACATCGGCGTCGGAGCCTTCGGTGGCTCGCTCGAGCAGGTCTCTGGCCAGAGCCACGTCTCCCCGGGCGAGGTGGAATGCCGCGCAGGTGCGCACCGCGTCAGGGTGCTGCTCCAGTCCCTTCAGCAACTGCCCGGCCTCTTCCAATCGGCCTTGCCGGACCCGGAGGTCGGCCAACCGGATGATCGCCGCGGCGCGGCGCTGGGGCATGCCCCGGTCGAAGTGCCGGACTGCGTTAATGAGCTGCATCTCGGCCTCGGGCCAGCGCCCGGCCGCGGTGAGGATGGCGCCGTAGTGCGCGCGGCAGAACGCCGCGACCACGTTTCGGTCAGTCATCAGCTCCGACGCGGCACGGACCCACTGGTCCGCCCTGGGCACGTCGTTCACGAGCTCGCAGGCCCAGAAGAGGCCACAGAATAACGAGTCGACCGTTGCCATCTCGGTCACTTCGCCTGCACACAGTGTGGCCATTGATTCATCCAGGAGCGCTAGCCCTTCCTCGACTCGGCCAGTCATGAGATACAGACCGCCGAGTGATGCCACGCTCTCTATCTCGATGTTCGGATCAGCGAACCGGCGTCCGACCGCAATTGCTTCTTGATACAGCTCCTCTCGCGCCGCGGCATCCGGTTCGGTGTACGACCTGATGATCAGCACCCAGCCGTGCTCGGGGGTGTCCTCACCAGCTTCGGTGAGGATCCTGAGCGCCCTGGCCAACCATCCGTTCTGCACGGCCCAGTCGCCCAGCACATTCCCGGTGATCCACGCCAGAATGCGCGCCGCCCGTCCGGCCGCAAATGTCTGGCCCTCCCTGCGATACGCCGCATAGGCCCGCTCATGCTGAGCAATTGACCCGGGGTAGTCCCGCTGCAGGTAGAGCGCATGGCCAAGCCCCTCCAGTGCCGCACCCGACGCCGCCTCCTCGAGTGCTCGCTCGAAGGCGTCACGAGCCGCCGACGCGTCGCCAGCACGCAGCGCCGCCCAGCCTTGCTCGATCATGGTCGTGCTCATCAAACTGATGATGACACCTCGACTCTTTGATCGGCCCCACGCCATCCACATCACCACACCCACCGGCCACCACTACCTCAGCCGCGACGCAGGCCCACCATGACAGTTCCGAAAGGTGCTCCGGGTCGATCAAGATCCATCATTTTTGCGTATTGACGCGGACATCCTGCGGCCGTAACGTCCGCAGAGGAGAGCATTTCTCAATCCCAACCACATCGATCGGAGACCCCGCTATGTTCGCTCAGGTTATCCAGGGCAAGACGTCCAAACCGGAGGAGTTGGATGCTGCACTCAACCGGTGGCTAAAAGATCTTGCGCCCGATGCGAGGGGCTGGCTTGGTAGCACGAGCGGGGTCACCGAAGATGGCCGTGCTATCGCGGTGGTGCGTTTCGAATCCGAGGAGGATGCCCGTCGCAACAGCAATCGGCCCGAACAGGACCAATGGTGGTCCGAGACAGCGAAGCTCTTCGACGGCGAAGCGACCTTCCGTGACAGCACCGACGTCACCGTCGATGTTCAGGGCGACCCCGACCAGGCCAGCTTCGTACAGGTGATGCAGGGCCGAAGCAGTGATCCGGAACGTGCCAAGCAACTGATGGACCAGGACGCCGACAAGTGGAGCGCGTTCCGTCCTGACGTTGTGGGCAGCGTCTCACTAGGCCATGAAGGCGGCGCCTACACCATGGTCATGTACTTCACCTCCGAAGCCGAGGCGCGCGAAGGCGAACACAAAGAGCCGCCGCCGGAGTTACAGGCGCAGATGGAGGAGATGGGCAAGCTCAGCGTCGGAGAGACAGAGTTCTTCGACCTCAAGCAGCCCAGGATCGTCTCTCCGACGTGATCAACTGGACCCCGGCACTACCCGCCGGAGCATGATCAACTCACTACACCGATAACATCAGCCCATGATGACGGTGCGGCCGGTCGCGCTCAACGCGGCGATCGCGTCGCTGTTCATCATTGGCTCGGCATTATTCGCGTTGGGATCCGTGCCGGCCTACGCGAACGCGGTCGGAGCGACCGCCGACAGCGTGACCTATTTCGTCGGCTCGATCTTTTTCACGGCGGCGTCATTCGCCCAACTCGTGCAAGCCCAGACACCGGCAATGACCGAGGTCGACGCGGACTCCCAGTACACGCGGGCTCTGGTTCGGTTCTGGGGGCCGCGCGCGCATGATCGCAATTGGCTTGCAGCCATCGCACAGTTTCCCGGCACACTGTTCTTCAACGTCAGCACCCTCGCAGCCCTCGCGCACAATGCAACGGCACACCAAGAGGACCGGCGAGTCTGGCGGCCTGACATCTACGGATCGACGCTGTTCTTGATCGCAAGTGTCTTCGCCATTCTCGCGTTGGGCCGCTTCCTCAGCTTCCAGCCGCGCTCTTCTCCCTGGCGCATCGCGTGGTTGAACATGATCGGATCAATCTTGTTCATGCTCTCCGCGTTAGCGAGCTTTGTCCTTCCCAGTACCGGCGCGTTGATCAACGATCAGGTCTCGATCGCCGGCACGCTGCTCGGCGCGCTTTGCTTCCTGATCGGGGCGATCTTGATGTTCCCGGCGTGGCGACATGCGGTTCGCCCAGCACAACTCTCGCATCCGGACCACCCACAAAAATAGAAGGAGTACCAGTGACCACACCCTCCGATGCAATGCCCGACGCGTTGCTCTTCGGGAATCGCTTCAGCACCCAGGAAGTGCCGAGCCGCGAATTCCCGGACGACGGAATGACCGCTCTGGACGCCATGCGGCTGGTTGCCGAAGACCTCGCACTCGAGGGCGATCCGGCTCGCAACCTCGCCACTTTCGTCACGACGTGGATGGAGCCTGAGGCGCAAAGGATCATCGCCGCAAACCTGCACCGCAACTTCATCGACCATGCCGAGTATCCGCGTACGGCCGAAATCGAGCAGCGCTGCATCCGGATGATCGCCGACCTGTTCCACGCGCCAGGTGAGACCACCGGCGCACGCACCCAGGGTTCCTCTGAGGCGATCATGCTGGGTGGCCTCTCCCTGAAGTGGAATTGGCGCAAGCGTCGCGAGGCCGCAGGGGAGTCGACAGCGAGCCCGAACCTCGTGTTCGGTGGCGACGTGCATGTGGTCTGGGAGAAGTTCTGCCGCTACTTCGACGTGGAACCGCGGATTGTGCCGCTGCAGCCGGGCAAGTACACGATCGGACCAGACGACGTCAGTCCTCACATCGACGAAAACACCATTGGGGTGGCCGCAGTACTCGGAACGACGTTCACCGGGCACAAGGACGACATCGTCGGCATCAACAACCTGCTGCTCCAGATCAAGACCGAGCGCGGCCTTGACGTCCCGCTGCACGTGGACGGTGCGAGCGGAGGCTTCGTCTGGCCATTCCTGTATCCCGACTCGGAATGGGATTTCCGCCTGGAACAGGTACGGTCCATCAACGTCTCCGGACACAAGTTCGGACTGGTCTATCCCGGCATCGGCTGGCTGATCTTTCGAGAGAAATCCGATCTCGCCCAAGACCTGGTATTCGAAGAGAACTACCTCGGCAAGACCGATGCCACATTCACACTCAACTTCTCCACCGGCTCTGCGATGGTCTTGGCGCAGTACTACAACTTGGTCCGCTATGGCCGTGCCGGCTACGCCTACATCATGAAAAACATGCAGCAGAACGCGAAAGTGTTGGCCGAGAAGTTGGAGTCCATGGGCCAGTTCGACTTGATCGGCCCTGACGAAGAGCAACTCCCGCTCGTTGCCTTCAAACTCGCCGGCGAGAACAGCTACGACGAGTTCGACATCGCCTGGCAACTGTCGGCCGAGCGCGGCTGGATGGTGCCGGCGTACACGCTCCCCCCTGACGCCCAGGACGTCACGATCATGCGAGCACTGGTCAAGGAGACCTTGAGCCGGGAGCACGTCGACACACTGGCGCAAGACATCGAGGATGCCTGCGCGACTCTCGCGAAGAAGGGGGGAGCACACGAGTCGGAGCGCCAGAAGATCGTGATCGGCCCCGGTCACTGAGCGTTGGATGGACAGATCCGCATGATCGAGCCGATCTGTGAAGTGATCATTACTGCGGACAGTGAAGACTGGCTGGTGAGCTTCACCCGGTCGCTGGTCGAGGACCGGCTCGTCGCCTGCGGACAGCACGTCGGGCCGATCAGATCCATCTATCGGTGGGACGGCACGGTTCACGATGACAGCGAGATGCGGGTGGCGCTGCACACCCGCACCAGCCTCGTACAGCAAGTCATCGACCGCACCCGCCAGGCTCACCCCTACGAAGTGCCTTGCATCCTCGCCTTTCCGATTCAGGCCGGGAACCCGGACTACGTCCAGTGGGTCATCAGCGAAACCACCGAGCCAGGCGGTGATCATCGGGCCTGACGATTCCTCTTGATGCTTGCCAGGAAGTGCTGAGCAGAGAATGCTTTCCCCATGGCGAATAGGAAGAACAAGCCGCAGGCACAGCTCGGTGCTCCGACCTCACGTCTCCGATCAACACCGATCGGCGACTATGGGTTTCTCAGCGATGGAGAGGTCTCCGCTCTCGTATCGCCCAACGGCGCGGTGGAATGGATGTGCGTTCCGCGCTTCGACTCTCCGAGTGTGTTCGGACGGATCCTTGGCCGGAATGCCGGCGTGTTCCGTGTCGCCCCAGTCGATGTTGCTGTGCCCGCCGATGTCCGCTACCTGCCGGGCACCATGATCCTGGAGACCAGCTGGGGAACTCCTACCGGTTGGATCATTGTCCGCGACGCTCTCCTGATCGGTCCCTGGCACCATCCGACGGACCGTTCCAAGACCTACCGGCGGACCCCAAACGACTACGAGGCAGAGCACATCTTCCTGCGCACCATCCGCTGTGCCTCCGGTGAAGTGCAAACCATGGTGGATTGTGAGCCCGTGCTCGACTACGGCAAGGCGCACGTTCGATGGGAATACACCGACAACAGCTACTACCAGGGTGTCTGCTCGGCCGACGGTGTGGATCTCAAGCTGACCCTGACCAGCGACCTGCGGCTGGGGTTCGAGGGCGGCCAGGCTAACGCCAGGACCTTGCTCAGAGAGGGTGACGTCCGCTATCTCGCGCTGTCCTGGGGTGGGGCTCTGCCACCGATGGACTTCGCTGACGCCTACAAACGCCAGGTATGGACTGCGCATCACTGGCAGCACTGGCTGGCCCGCGGGCAGTTCCCTGATCACCCCTGGCGCGGTTATCTGCAGCGCAGCGCCCTTACTCTCAAGGGACTGACCTACGCCCCGACAGGCGCGATTGCGGCGGCCGGCTCGACGTCACTTCCCGAGACGCCCGGAGGAGGGCGCAACTACGACTACCGCTTCACCTGGATTCGGGACGCCACGTTCGCCCTGTGGGGCCTTTACTCGCTGGGTTTCGACTGGGAGGCAGTCGACTTTTTCGCCTTCATCGCCGATCTGGTGGAGGGCGAAGACGACATCCAGATCATGTACGGCATCGGGGGCGAGAAAGAGCTCACTGAACGCGAACTCGACCACCTGCCGGGATATGCCAACTCCCGTCCGGTGCGGATCGGGAACGCCGCCTACGCGCAGAAGCAGCACGATGTCTGGGGTGCGCTCCTCGACTCGGTCTACCTTCACTTCAAGGCAGCCAACCGCCTGGACAACCGTATTTGGGAAATCTTGGACAAGCAGGTGAACGAGGCCTTGAAGTTCTGGCGTGAGCCGGATGCCGGGATCTGGGAGGTGCGTGGTCAGCTGCAGCACTTCACCTCATCCAAGATCATGTGCTGGGTGGCCGTCGACCGAGGAGCCAAGATCGCCCGGATAACGGGGGAGGATGGCAAGGCCGCGGAATGGGAGCTTGCGGCACAGGAGATCAAAGACGACATCTTGGCCAACGGCGTGGACGAGCGCGGCGTACTAACTCAGTACTACGGCACCAAGGCCCTCGACGCGTCGCTGCTGCTGGCCCCTCTGGTACGTTTCCTGCCTGCCGACCACCCCATCATCAGGGCCACCGTGCTGGCGATTGCCGACGAGCTCACAGTTCACGAGCTGGTCCTGCGATACAAAGTCGAGGAAACCGACGACGGGTTCACCGGCGAGGAGGGCAGCTTTACGATCTGCTCCTTCTGGCTGGTCTCGGCGCTCTGCGAGATCGGTGAGTACGAGCGAGCCCGCAAGCTCTGTGCCAAGTTGCTGTCATTCGCCGGTGAATTGGACTTGTACGGCGAGGAGATCGACCCGCACACAAGCCAGCAACTTGGAAACTTCCCGCAAGCCTTCACTCACCTGGCGTTGATCAACGCGGTACTGCACGTGATCAAGCTCGAGGGGCGGCAGCACGGGCAAAGCGAAGCTGGCACGTGGGCGGGCTCGATCGGGGACGGGCAGCAGTAGGAAATCTTGACGCACCGGAGCTCGGCGTTCGCGGGGCTCGTCGCCGACCTGCGTACCGCGCGGGAAGCCGTGGCGTAGACGCGCCGGCGAGTCGATTGGGGTGATCGAACCATTCCACTGACCTAGTCGTGTAACCGTATAGGCGGGCGACTGGCCATCGGCATGGTGCCGCTGACCATCACCATGAGGAGGGCTTGTGTTCGACAATCTCGGGAACCTTCCGTTACATCCGCTGGTGGTCCACGCCGCCGTGGTCGGCATCCCATTGGCTGCACTACTGGCGTTCCTCTTCGCATTTCCCAGGACACGCGAATGGGCGCGCTGGCCGCTGGCGATCACGGTCGTCGGCGCGACCGCAGTCACTTTCGTCGCCAAGCAGAGTGGTCTGGCCTTCGAGGCGGCGCTGGGCATCAAGCCTGGAAACCCGGTGGGCGATTTGATCTTGCAGCATTCGCTGCTCGCCAATCAGCTGTTCTATATCATGATCGGCTTTGCGGTCATCGGCCTGCTCAATGTGTTCCTGGTCTCGAAGCGAACCTCCGATGGCGCAGCAGGCGCAGCCAAGCAGCCTGCCATCGTCCGCATTGTGCTGCCGGCCCTCCTGGTGGCGGCAGCGGTCGTTGCACTGCTCTGGATCGTCCGGGTCGGAGATCTCGGCGCACGTGCCGTGTGGAATCCGACCGCTCCGCCCCTGTTTCCCTTTTGATTTCGTGATTGCCGGGCAATCGCGCTGACGAGATCTGGCTACCCATTGCCGAGCGCGGCCGGGCCCTCCTCACGGCGGATGTCGATGATGTGGCCCGTCAAGTGGGAGAGCAGAACATCGAGAGACTGACGGGCGACCTGCTCCGATGACAGCAGCGTGCCCGGAGGCTCGTCACCAAAGGCCTTGGTGCGCATCGGCGTCCCGGTGCGCTCAGGGTTGACACAATTCACCCGCACACTCGAGGAGGCCCACTCGTCAGCCAGTGCCTGTGTGAGATTCACTATCGCCGCCTTTGCCGAGGAGTACAGCGAATAGCCCGATCGTCCCCGCGTGTAGGACGAAGAGGTGAACAGCAGCATTGAGCCGCAGGATGCAGCCAGATGCGGGAAGAACTCCTGTGCCACGAAGATCGGCGCCAGGTAGTTGACGTCTGTGGAGGAGTAGATCGTCTCCTCAGACGTCTCCGCCAGCTCACCGCGTACCAGCACACCTGCCGTGTTGACCACGAAATCGATGCGGCCCGTCTCGGCGAGCACCTGCTGGGCGACCTGGGCAACGTCGGCTCGCCGCTCGACGTAGGTGCCGGTGGTCGATCGCGAGAAGGTCTTGACGTCTGCGCCGTACTTGCGTGCGAGCTGGGCGATGTCGCCACCGATGCCATAGGAGCCGCCGAAAACAACGACGGTCCGGCCGTCAAGCCTTGCCTGATACTGCTCGTCGGTCAGTGGGGTCGGTCGGTCAGCAGAGGTCAGCTGGAACAACTTGTCGGCAATGTAGACATCGATGGGCTCGGTGACCTTCATGTTGCGTTCGTGTCCGGCGACGACCGCGATCGAGACCTCGGGAAGGTAGCGAAGCACCACGGTGCAGTCATCGGTCGCGGTGAAGTTGGGATCCTGCGCAGCCTTGGCGTACGCGGCTCGGATCGTCGACAGGCGGAAGGATTGTGGCGTCTGACCGCGACGTAGCAGATGCCTGGGCAGTACGTCGGCAATGCTGTCCTGCTCCTGCTGGACCTCGATGATGGTGTCCGCGGACGGGATTGCGGTGTCGACAGCCTCGTGGGTCTGCAGCGCCTCGACGTTGGCCGCGATGATCGTTTGTGACACCAGCGGGCGGACCGCGTCATGAAGCAGGACGTTGCACTCCTCCTCACCAAGTGCGGCTAGCGCGGCTGCCGTTGTCTCGTTCCGAGTCTCAGCACCTTCCAGAATCTGGGTGACCTTGACGTAACTGCCCTTTTTGACAATTGCCCGAACCTCATCCAGGAAACCGGGCGCCATCATCACCACGATTTCGTCCACGAGCGGGGACTGGTGCATCGCGGAGATGGTGTGCTCGATGATCGGCTTGCCAGCAACCTTGATCAGCTGCTTGGGAATGTTCAGGCCGATGCGGGTGCCAGTGCCCCCGGCCAGGATCACGGCAACGTTGCGCAATCTGGTCACCGGCTGACCCTACCGCTTCCGAAGACAGGGCTTGTTCGGTGTGCGTCGGGTCGCCATGCAAGGGGGAAGCCAGAGATTGCCGACGGTCGGAGTGGGCTGAACGGCCCCAGTCCAAGCTTGTGAAAGAGTCAACGGCATGTTCAAGGTGAGTGTCGTGGTCCCGGTGTACAACCCCGGCGACTACTTCACGCCGTGCATCGAATCCCTTACATCGCAGAGCCTTCCCGCGGACGAATTCGAGGTCATCTGCGTTGACGACGGTTCCACCGACGACACTCCCGCGCGTCTCGACGAGCTCGCAGCGACGTACCGCAAATATCCGCGTGATCCACCAGCCGAACTCCGGATGGCCAGGCCAGCCGCGCAATGTCGGCGCTGAACGTTGCTCAGGGCGAATACGTGTTCTTCTGCGATCATGACGACTGGCTTGGTACGGAGGCTCTCGAGCGACTGCACGACTTCGCGATCAGCTGTGGCTCCGACATCGTGCTTCCGAAGATGGCCGGGCTTCGCCGGCCCGTTCCGCGCCATGTCTTCAACGCAAACAATCCCGCAGTGCACCATCAGTGATTCGCCGATCATGGACAGCCTGACGCCACACAAGTTGTTCCGTCGGGAGTTCCTCGAGCAAGCACCACATCCGTTTTCCGAAGGGCGCGGCGACTCGAAGATCATCTCTTCGTAGTGACCTGCTATCTCATGGCGGACGTGGTCAGCATCTACGCCGATTACACCTGCTACTTCCACATCCGGCGCCTCGACTCGGGCAACGCCGGCTATCCGCAGATCCTAACTGGCGGGCCTACTTCGACAATTTGGCAGAGTCTCTCGAGGTCGTGGTGGCACACACCGAGCCAGGGGCGAGAGCGGAATCGCATCTTCCGACGTTGGCTTCAGGTCGAAATGGTGCAACGGCTCACCGGTCGGCGGCGAGCGCAGCTCGCGACGAAGAGGCAGCTGCGATATTCAGCAACGCACATCGGATCGCGACCCGCTACTTCGACGAAGGTGTCGTCGAGCTACTGCAACCCATGTCACAACGTCGTCGCTCGTGCCATCATCGCCGGGGACGCCGAGGAAGTGCGTCGAATAACAGCGGAGATGAGGATGTGGAAGGCGTACCCGAGCATGCTTGCAGGTGGGCTGGGTCGACGGCCGCCTTCAGTTCAGCGGAACGGTCCAGCTGTCCGATGTCACGCCCCCTGGGCGAGGTGCCTGCCACTGAGGCCGAGGGCGACAAGAGCCCGATGTCGTCGATGAGCTCGACATCGTCGACGAAGCCGAGGCGATCTTCGCCGAGATGCCTGAGGAGCCGTTGGCAGAGAAGCGGTTCGCGGCGCTGCTGGATCAGCGATCGCCCGGAAGCTGCTATGGCTGGGAATGGCCAACTCGAGGCTGCGACTTGGATCTGACCGAACGTCAGACCGGCGAGACATGGCCGGTACCGGTCGCGATCCATCGCATGGGGCTCGCCGCGTCCTTCTCGGCTGACATCGACCCGAATACCCTCGCCGCCGGGGCCAGGTTGGCCGACGGTCTGTGGGACCTCTACGTGCACTTCGGTGTCCTTGGGCTTGACGATGCGCCGTCGCGCCACATTGACAGCGGAACGACGCCCGGGTCCTGTTCTTCCGGAGCCGGTCGAGGACGGGCCACCGACGATGGCGGTCTATTTCACGCGGCAGACCTCCGGACTCTGTCTCGACGTTGGCCTGGTGAAACACCCCAAGCTTCGTACTGGATCGCACGCCGCCATCGAATCTAGGGTGGCGGGAGCGCCGCCCGCCCCGACGACGCGGAAACCTAGGAAGAGACACTTCACCCGCCGGGTGGTTCGCAAGCTTCACCGAATGCTTCCGGTTCGCCCATAACGCAAAAACGCCTCGCGGAGACTGACACTGCCTACAAGCCATCGATGAAGAGCGTCAAGCAGAGTCTCGTCGGCCATGCCCGCCGCCTGGTCGAGCGTCTCCCGCACCCGCTCCAAGTCGGCGTTGCGGCAGCTTGCTGCGCTGGGCAGGTCAGCAACCAATTCTGGGAAACGGGCAGCCTCGCCGCTGCTGACGGTGGTGGTCGTCGCGAGCAACGCCGAGTCCTATCTCAGCGAGTGTCTGGACAGTCTGCGATCACAGACTCTCAAGAGATTGAAGTGCTCGTGGTCGACAACGGCTCGACCGATGGCACCGTGGCAATTGCGCGCGAGGTAGCAGCTGAGGATCCTCGCTTCCAGATCCTCACCAGGCCGGAACTCGGCGTGTTACAGCGTCCCGCAATGAGGGGGCGCGGCTAGCGCGGGGCAGGTTCCTGGCCTTTGTCGATGCGACCGACACCGTGCCGCGGACTGCCTATGCCACTCTGATCGACTCGCTGCGACGTACTGGTTCGGACTTTGCGGCTGGCAGCGTACGAACCGTCATCCGAGGAAGGATGCGCCGACCACCCTGGGATACGCTGACCCATGACCTCGACAGACCGAGCGTGACGCTCCATGAGTTCCCGCTCGCACTGCACGACACCAGTGCCACCAATCGCGTCTTCCGCAGGGACTTCTGGGACGGGCTGTCGGCGCCTTCCCCGAGTCAGCAGACGGCGAGAGCTTCGCGATCGTCCGAGCGACGCTCCAGGCGACACAGTTCGACCTCCTGCAGACAGTCAGCTGCGTACGCCGCACACTCGCCTGGCCCCGGGAACGCTGCTGCCTGATCCACTGACCGTCGGACGAGCTCGACTCCCGCCTCAACTGGCTCCGGACGACCTGGCAGCTGGTCCGCGACGCCGCCGATTCACGCGATCGCTGGCGCCTGGTTGGGAGGCCTGATCGATGGCGATCTCGGCGACTTCGCGGTCGAGGCTCACCGAGCCGACGATGCGTACCGAGAACGGCTTCAAGAGGCCGCACAAGAGTGCCTCGCGATGGCCGACGACACGGTGTGGTGCCACGTACGCGTCGACCGCAAACTTTGTCTGTGGCTTGTCGCGAACGGACGCTGGACCGATCTCGAGCAACTCATCCACCACTTCCGCGTCTACGGGACGATTCCCAGAACTGAGGTACGCGACGGCCGTCTGTACGCCGTTGCCGAGCAGCTGCCGGGAATCGCCGGTGCTCCGCTGGAATGTCTGGAACTGGCGAAGAGCCAGACTGCCTTTTCGGGCTGCATCCAGCGCGTGACCTGGCATGATGATCGTCTCGAGGTTCACGGCTGGGCATTCATTCGGGGCCTCGATCTAGCATCCGTCCGCCACAGCTGACTGCCTTCCTCATCGAACCGGTGACGGGCTTCTCGCACCCGTGCGAAGTGACGCCAGCTCGACAGAGTGGCCGCCAATGAGTGGTCGATGTTCCGCTACCAGGACGTGGCACCTGGTGGCTTCGTCATCGGCATCGACACTGGGCGGATCGACCGCAACGCTGGCGGCTGGCAGCTCCGGCGTCACCGTTCGCGCAGGAGGCCTGGAGCGAACGGGCCGCTATAAACGCCGTTGCCCCTGGTGGTGTCGGTCGCATGATGTCGGCGCGCAATCTGCGGCGGTCCGATGACCCGAACCGGGTCGTTCCGAAGCTCGATCCGCAACTCGGCTTCGTGCTCCACGTCCGTCCGGAGCGGGTCCGGGCCCGTGTGCTCACCACTGACGGTGCCGGCAAGGCAGCCGGCGCGCTCCGGCTCGTCGATTCGACGCTTGGCGGACTGGTGTCGGTGGTCGCCGTCAGTCGACTAGGTCGAGTCATCGGAGTCCTCGGCAAAGCGGGCGCAGACGGCTCGCAGCACTTCGAGCTGGACTTGCCGGTGGCCGTGCGCGGCGCCGCTAGGTGGGAGTTCCGGGCCGTCGACGTGAATCGCCGCGAACATCGGGTCTCCTGGCCGATCGAAGCCGAGCACGGCCTTCAGGTAGGCGGTGGCGTCGGAGACGCATGCTGGCAGCGCTCCATCACCGGCTACTGCGACTTGATGACCGACTGGGCGGTGGCCGAAGCCGAAGACGTGACCGTAACCGACGAGGAGCTCAGCATCGAGCTTCGACTCATCGGGCTCGAGTATCCGACTGTGCGGGCGCGCGGCTGTCGGGCAGGCTCGCCGACGTACCCGTGCGGCGCGTGGAACCGACGCGCAACGGGCTACGACTGGTGTTTCCGCGCTAGCTGCCCGCTGGGGCCGGCCAGAGCTTCCTCTCCCGAGCGATGACTACCGAGTCTTGCTGGCCTCGGGCGCGCGAAGTCCTCTGCTCCGACGGGCTCGTCGGTCAGGCTGCCCAATGAAGGCCTGACCGCCTAACCACCACTACCGACTGGCCCGTCACCCGCAGGACCGAGCTGGTGATAAGACTCGCGGCGCCGCTGACTGATGACGAGCGCAGCCATGTCGCCCAGGAGCGGCTGAGCAGCTGGTACCAACAGTCGTCCTTCACCCCAACCGAGAGTGTGCTCTTCCAGAGTTATCGCGGCGAATTCGCCACCGACAGTCAGCTGGCAATCCATGCTGAGCTGCGCATTCGACGACCCGACTTGGAGCTGATGTGGGGCGTCAGGGACCTGTCCGTCGCCGTTCCAGAGGGTGGTCGCGCGCTGCTGATCGAGAGTCGAGAGTGGTATGCCGCCCTGGGCAGCAGCCGATACCTGTGCCGGAACATCGAGTTCGAGCGGTACTTCCGAAAAAGGCCCTATCAGCGCTACCTGCAGACGTTCCACGGGTATCCATTCAAGTCGATGGGAAGCATCACTGTGGCGCGTCCAGGGGCGACCCGAGTCGGTCATCGCTCAGGAGTGTGCCCGCCGCAGCGATGCCTGGGATGCGATCGTGGTACCCGAGTCATTCTGTGTCGATCTCTATCGGCGGAGTACCGATTCAGCGGCGAATGCATTGGTCACCGGTTACCCGCGCAATGACGCCCTGCTGAGCGCGGATGTGGCATCGATCCGCTCCCGGGTGCTCGAGCAGCTTGGCATTGAGACCGACCGGATCGTCGTGCTGTACGCCCCGACGTGGCGCGACACGGTGGCCACCAGCCCTTGGACAGCGAAGTTGTTCGACGGGCTCGACCTCGAGGCGCTGGCCGAGCAGCTTGGCGACGGCTACGCCGTATTGCTCCGCGGACACAACTACAACCTTCGGGAAGGACTGTCGCCCATCGCAAAGCACGTATGGGACGTGTCCGCCTATCCGGAGATCAACGACCTCTTGCTGGCAGCCGACGTGGCGGTCCTTGACTATTCCTCCATTCGGTTCGACTGGCTCATCACAGGCAAACCGGTGCTGTTCTTCGTGCCAGACCTGGAGAACTATCTGAGCTCGCGCAAGGTTTTGTTCGACTATCCACCGACCGCACCCGGTCCGCTGCTCGCCACCACGCGCAGAGGTGGCGGAAGCCTTACTAGACCTGGGTTCGGTCGTCTCCGAGTACGCTGCCGCCCGGGAATTGTTCAATAAGGAGTTCAACAGGCTTCACGACGGGCATGCGACGGAACGGGTCATCAATGCGTTTTTCTAGGTCAGCGGCAGCCAAGCGCGTCGTTGATGTCGTCCTGGACTGTCTCATCGTCTTGTTCGCCTTCGTCGGTGTCGTGCTGGCACTCACCGGCTCGCGATGGGCGCCGCTGTGGGTGCTCGTCTCGGTCCTTGGAATGGCTGGCCAGCTTGTCCAAACCGCGCTTGAGCGGACCGAAGAGTGGAGCCCGCTCGGTCGATCGCTGGTGCTGCGGGGGACTGCTGTAGTGGCGACGGCGGTATGCCTGGCGAGCTCGGAACCAGGTCGGCAGCAAGCTATGGGTGCAGCACTCGGGGCTGCGATCCTGGTCGGTTCGATCGCGTTCGAGCCGGTCGTCGCCCGCGCCACCCGATTCAAGGTGCCTATTGCGACCCGGCTGCCGAACCTACCGACCCGACGGCCCCTGCCTGATCTTGGTCCAGTCTCGGTCGCGGCGGGCGCAGTCGCGACGATCATGGGTCTGCTGCTCGCCGTTCTAGGTGCATCGTCGTGGTGGTGGGCCGCGATCAGCCTGCTCGCCGTTGCGCCGGTCGCTGTTCTGGCCGTGGACGGCCGCGGCAAGATCGTGCTCGCCCGGCGATTGCGAAGACTCGTGCCGCGCGCGGTGGCAGGGTACGCACCAGACTTCGTGGTCTACACCTCGCGGCCCGACGACGCGTCGTACCAGGTGATGATGTGGCTGCCGTACCTGAAACGCGCTGGGCTGCGATTCATCATCATTGCCCGCAACGCCGTCCCAGCGGCGGCGCTCGCCGAGCTGACCGACGTGCCTGTGGTCGAGGCCCGTGGCATCGCTGATCTTGATGCGCTCGTGGTCCCGTCTTTGAAAGCCGCCTTCTACGTCAACGCATCCTCCGGCAACGGGGCATTGGTGCGCTTCCAGCACCTCACCCACATCTATCTGGGACACGGCGACTCCGACAAGCCGCCTTCGTACAACCCGACGCACGCGATGTATGACCAAATCTTTGCTGCAGGTCCTGCGGCCACCCGCCGCTACGCCGCCCATGGAGTGCGGATTCCGAGCGAAAAGTTCACGATCGTGGGCAGGCCGCAGGTCGAGAATGTCAAGCAGAGCACGACTCGCATCTCAGATGTCCCGGAGCCGACGGTGCTGTACGCGCCGACCTGGCGGGGTCATGTCGAGGAGACCATGCTGTACTCGCTGCCCTTGGGTGAGCGGATCGTGTCCGCCCTGCTGGCCCGCGGCGCGACGGTGATCTTCCGACCGCACCCGTTCAGCTACGACTTCCCGGACGACGCGGCAGCCATCGCTCGGATCAGCTCGCTGCTGGAGGCTGATCGTCGCAAGACGGGACGGCCGCACCTGTGGGGGGCCGCGGCGGAGAAGGACCGCAGCATCCTCGACTGCATCAACGACTCCGACGCCATGGTGTCTGACGTCTCGAGCGTGGTATCGGACTACCTGTTCTCCGGGAAGCCGTTTGCCATGATCGCGGTACCCGCCGAGCCGCAGGCATTCGTTGTGGAGTATCCGGTTGCGCGAGCGTCTTACGTCATCCGGGCCGATCTGGAGGATCTGGATGTGCAGCTGGAGAAGATGCTCGGCGACGATCCGCTGGGCGGAGAGCGAGCCCACATCCGCGCGGACTATCTAGGTGATTTTCCAGCCGACAACTATGCAGCGGCCTTCGTCGATGCAGTCACGCATGTGTCGCGCAAGTCCATGGAGGACATGGAGGACGATCAATCGGAGGACACCGGTGCCGAGCAGGGCAGTCCAGAAGAACACGACAGGTCGCCGGAGGACGAGGGCGCCGGTGCGCTTCCTGGGCGGAGCTGGTCCAGGTACGCCCAGCTCGGCACACGAATAGGGCTCGATCTTGCCGGAACCGCGATCGCGCTGCTCGCCCTGGCAGTGGCGCTCGCCCAGGGCCGACATGGCTGACCACCCTCCTGGCGGCTCTGTCGGTGTGGGCGGCATTTCAGTCGGTGTCCAGCGCCATCGTCACACCCAGTCGATGGTCACAGTTGCTCACCGAAGGCGATGCAACCCGCGCTGTCTTGGTGGTTGCCTCTGGCGGTGACCGCGCACAATGCAGGCCAGCTGTCGTGGCCTGTCGTCACAGCCTGCGCGATGCTGCTGCTGGCTATCGTCGTCGAGCGCAGAATCAGAGCCGCATGGGGGAATGCCCTGCTGGGCCGGAACTTGCCTGGCGCGTTTCGCGAGATCACTGATCTCATCCCCCGGGGACTGCTGCCGATCTTGGATGCGGCCGGTGATCATCATCGGCTTCCTGCTGATCTTGGCCGGTGCAGCTCCGTTGATCTTGCTGATTCTGGTAGGCCTGGCCTTCCTGGCCGCTGTCGAGGTCACTGTTCGAGCGGTCCGGCGGGAAAACGAGTACGAGCGGGGGGAATTGCGCTTACGGCCCGCGCTGGAGGCGTACCGTCCGGAGTTTGTCGTGTACTTCGCCTCGACGGTGGGCGCGCACTACCAGGTAGGCATGTGGTTGCCTTACTTCGTCCGGATCGGCCGCCCGTTCATCATCGTCACTCGAACGGCGCCGATGCTGGCTCAGATCAGCGAGCTTTGCGAGGAGCATGGCGTCAATGTGCCACTGATCTACCGGCGGACTCTGCGCAGCATCGAGGAGATCATCGTCGATTCGATGACGACAGCGTTCTATGTCAACAATGCCGCTCGCAACACTCACCTTGTGGAGCGGCGGGAGCTGACTCACGTCTGGCTCAACCATGGGGACTCCGAGAAGCCGGCCTGTTTCAATCCCGTGCATGCGATCTACGACTTGATCTTCGCTGCGGGCCAAGCCGGGGTCGATCGGTACGCACGTCATGGGGTGAGCATCCCGGCTGAAAAGTTCAGGATCGTTGGTCGCCCTCAGGTGGAATTGATCAGCCCGTACCGCGGACCCATTGGCACGATCGAGCAGCCAACGGTGTTGTACGCACCCACCTGGCAAGGCCCATTCGCCGACAGCCGCGTTTACTCGCTGCCGGCCGGCAGGCAGATTGTGGAGCAGCTCCTGGCCCACGGCGCCCGGGTGATCTTCCGGGCACACCCGTTCAACTATCGCTATCCCGACGCCCAAAAGATGATCGAGGACATCGGCGCCGTCCTGGACGCTGATCGCGAAGTCAGTGGCCGTGAGCACTTGTGGGGGGCGGCGGCCGAGCAGGAGATGAGTGTGGAGGACTGCTTCAACGCCTCTGACGCCATGGTCAGCGACGTATCTGCGGTCGTCTCGGACTATCTGCACTCAGGCAAGCCCTTCGCGATGGTGTCAGTCGGGCGTACGCCCGAGCAGCTACTGGTTGACGCACCAGCTGCCAGAGCCGCGTACGTGGTGAAGGACGATTCGTCGAACCTCGCGGAGGTATGCGACGACCTGCTGGGAGACGATCCGCTTGCCTCGGTGCGAAACGAGACCAAGATCTACTACCTCGGCGACTTTCCGGACGAGAGCTACGCGGATGGGTTCCTCTCTGCTTCGCGCAAGGTGATTGACGCAGGCCGGCGTGCTCCGGTTGATGTGCCCTGAGCCCTCTCGCCGGGTGGATGGTCGACGCTCGGCAGATGGCTTAGCATGGTGCCAATGGGTCCGGGTAGTGACCGACCGAAGAGCTGGCTGTAGGGGGTTGGGCCAGCCGCGCTGGATTGCATAAAGCACAGGAGTCGCCCCCCATTGTCCACCCGGGCCCAGCTCGTATGTTCGCCTCACGAGTCGGCGATTAATGTCGTCAGCCAAGTCCTCGAGGATCTGGGCGAGGGGTGGCCATGGGATGCTCGGGCTGGATCGCTGCGCTGGCAAGAGGCTCGAGGAGAGCGATATGCCGAGCGACGTCAATACGCAGATCGGAGGGGACCGCCTCGTGCAGGCGCTCGTATGCCGCTGCCAGCCGTCGCATGACAGCCGGCGACGACGCACCATAGATAGCGATCTCCGTGAACGCCAGGTCGACAGTTTCGGCCCATGTGGGCTCTGAATGCATGAGCCGCACTTCACCGTCGGAATCGATGAAGAAACCCGTGGGCTGCGGGCGCCGGCCGATCCGGAGCAGCAGCTCCTCTAGACGGTCGATGACGACAACGGCTGTGGTCGGCTGGTTTACCGCCGGTGACAAGGACTGGCTGGCAACATCGACGAGTTGTCGGATTCCGTACAGCGGATCCTGGTACATCGTGCGCGCCCGGCCGAGGTGGACGCAGCGGCGAACTGCGTCGTCGGGCGGGCCGTCTGCACCGTGGACCGCCACCAGAGCAGCGCCGGTCGGGAGATACTCGCCCAACCTTGGCAGGAACTGCAGCAGGCAGTCGTACTGCCGTCCTAGCTGCACCAACCGCCCACGGTCGACCCCGAGAATGACACCGAACTGGCCGCCCGTGCCGTCATCTCGCTCTTCTTTCAGCCGTACGAGTCGTGGATCCTGATCCAGCTGCGGTGCCGCGGCGGACAGATAGCGTGCCGCAACTGGTCGCTCCCCACCTAGGAAGTGGCGCGTCTCGTCAGCCACGGCAGTCACCACCCAACTGACCTGCAGCAGACGCATCGTGGCCGTCACGTAGATGAGGAAAACGACCAGACTTGCCAGCACGAACAGAACCCCGAGCGTGACAGCGAGGCGGAGCACATCTGCGCTGGACGACGCTCCCTCGACAACAATGACGACGATCGCGTACGCGAACGTGGCGAGGAACAGCCCAAAGGCAAGCTTCGTAATGCCCGACCGGACGAACGTACGGATCACCCGTGGAGACAGTTGGACGCTCGCCAGCTGGAGGGCCACCAGCGTGATCGTGAAGACAACACCGACGAAGGTAAGCATCGACGCGGCGATGATGCCCAGAAGTGCTTCAGCCGAGTCAGGCCTGACAGGTAGACCACCTCCGACCTTCTGAAGTCCCGGGATCGAATCGGCCCTCGAAACTGCTAACCCGACGGCCATTCCCGCGACCAGCAAGACAGTTGGTACGACCCAGAACCGTTCGCGAAACCACTCTTGCGCGAGCACAACCCGGAATCCACTCCTGGATTCCGGGCGTAGCGCCTTCACCGATGCTGTGGGCACGACCGACCTACCTCGTTGATCAGAGTGTCAACGCTGTCACTACACACCGCTAACCCAGACACTAGGCAGGATCTGTCGGCAGGGCATCACCCGAGTCGGGTGAGGCAGTCACCTCAGCAGATACCGAGTTGGTCATTGAGCTCCGCGGTGAAATCAGAGACATCAGGCAGCGCTGTGCCATCGACAGCAGTGATCGGAACCGCGCCGCTGAGGCTACTGGTCCAGAAGGCACCGCGTGACTGGCTTAGTTCCTGCACCGAGCACCGCCGGATACGGGCTGGCGTCCTCCGGTCAGCGAGGAGATCAAGCACCTCACGCCGGGTCACACCTGGCAAGACCTGCTCATCCAGCGGCGGCGTACACCAGAAGCCGTTCTGATCTTGTATGAACAGGTTCCCTCGACTCGTTTCGGTGATGTCGTGAGGCCGGGCCCGCGCGGTGAAGAACGGCTGGGCCGGGCCGGCTGCCACCTCGGCCTCGGCCAACGCGGAGCGCTCGATCCACTTGTGCCGCCACGAGCGGTCGGGTCGAGATTGGTAACTCAGCATCGAGCCATCCGGTCTCGCGCCGAGCGGCCTGGTGTCGAGACTCAGGTCAAGCCCGCCTTCACTGGGTCGGGCAAGGACGCGGATCGCAAGTCGCTCCTGATCGGCGTGGACGCTCGCGAGTTGGTGCGCCGCGCCAGCAAGATCATCTGGTATGCCGTGTCGGTACAGCTCGCGGCAGGACCTGTCCAGCCGGGCAAGATGTGCGGCGAGACGGATGATCTTCCCTCGTACCACCAGGATCGTTTCGAACACCCCGTCTGCCAACAGGTCCTCCTCAGGCGCTGCCGGCTCGTCGACCAGTTCATCATCGAACGCCGATCCAGCTGCGGCGACCAGGGGTGCAGCCTTGTGCAAGCACTCATACCACTCCCGGATGGGCACGCTGTCGACAGTGATGCCACCGCCCACACCGAGTTCCAAGTGACCGTCGTGGAGTTCGAAGGTCCGGATGATCACGTTGAAGTCAGCACCAGCAATTGGGCTGACCAAGCCGATGCTGCCGGTGTAAGCGCCGCGCGGTTCGACTTCAAGATCGGCGATTCCTTGCTGGGCGGAGATCTTGGGTGCACCGGTCACCGATCCGGGTGGAAAGGCTGCGGCAAGCACCTGTGCCGTAGTGATCTCCGGGTTCAGGTCGCCGCGAATGGCTGACACCAGATGCCAGACACCAGGATGCGGCTGAATGGTCAACAACTCCTGGACCGCAACCGTGCCCGGAAGGCAGACGCGGGAAAGATCATTGCGCATCAAATCGACGATCATGACGTTCTCGGCTGCATCCTTGGCGGAGGCACGTAGCGCCGCGGCGCCGTCGTCGGCCCCGCGCGGCGCTGTGCCCTTGATCGGAGCGGTCAATACGGTGCGGTCTCTGATCCTTAGGAAGAGCTCCGGGCTGAAGCTGGTGATCATGCGTGGCGGACCGTGGCTCAGCGGGCCAGTGATCAGGCCACCGAAGGCGGGCTGCAACTGTTCGCACAGGTGCCCGAACACGACTGGTGCGCTGCTGCCCACGGCGGCGTGCAGTCGGATGCAGAGGTTCAGCTGGTAGAAGCGGCCATGGTCGATCCTGTTGATCACGTCTTCCACAGCGGCGAGATAGCCATCTCGAGCGGACTCAGCATCCGTCAAGACGCTGAAGGGTCCGACCTGCGGTGGTCTAGGCGCAGCCGGCGCGGCCTGCAACATCGCCGTCCAGTGCTGCAACGCTGCCGAGTTCTCCAGTTCGCGCCCTCCGAGACCCAGGGACTCAAAGGACCACCCGTCGTCCCGCTGCCATCGCAGCAGTGAGTCGTAGAAGGCCAACGTCGTGGTCTTGGGGTCATATCCGAAGCAGGCGAGCCATCCGCCTCCGACGATGCCGGGTCCCACCTCCGCCCCGGATTCCAGTTGGGGCTGCTCGTCCACGCGGTTGAACCCGTCGGACGCAGCGACGGGCTCCTCCACCTGCAGCGGACGGCGAAAGATCAACAGCCCACCGTCGAACCAGTCCCCCCACAACGCACCGGGACGGTCGCCCTCACCGAGCTGGGCGATGACCGCACCGGGGGGTGCATTCGAAAGGAGCGGGACTCGATAGGGGCGTGCTGTCATCCCGCCCAGCTCCAATGGACCGGGCACCAGTGTCGTGTCTCCTAAGGGTCTTTGGCCAGGCTGGCCAGAACCCGGTCGGCGCTGCCGCCCAGCCCCAACAGCTCGCTCAGCTCGGCGAACAACTCAGGTTTGGACGGTGCCGTAGGACGAAGAAGATCATCGAAGGTAATTCCAAGATCAAGATCGCGTGCCACAGCGACCACCGCGGGTGCAACGGCCAGATAGTCGATCGCTGCGGAAAGCTTGGCTGACACGGCGCCGCTGATCTTGGGTTTCGGTCCGCTGGCCGCCGCGAGAATTCCCTCGAGGTTGTGGTAGGAGCTGAGCAGCGAGGCTGCCGTCTTGTCTCCAATTCCAGAAACACCCGGCAACCCATCAGAAGCATCGCCGCGCATGGTGGCGTAGTCGACGTACTCTGCGGCAGGTATTCCATACTTTGCCTGGACCCATGCGTCGTCGACGATCTCATGCTTGCCGACACCTCGGGCAATGTAGAGTACGCGGACCTGGCGCTCATCGTCGACGACCTGGAAGAGGTCACGGTCCCCGGTGACGACGTCCACCGGCATGGGTGCCGTGCTAGCCAGCGTCCCGATCACGTCGTCGGCCTCATAGCCGTCCTTGCCGACGACGGCGATGCCCAGTGCGTCCAGTACAGCCAAGATCAACGGAATCTGCACCGCTAGCCCTTCAGGCACGCCCTCGGCTGCGGTGTTCGCAGAGCTTGCCATCTCAGCCGCAACGGCGTCGCCCGACTTGGCGACCCGATGAGCCTTGTAGGAGGGAATCAGATCCACTCGCCACTGCGGTCGCCAGTCGTTGTCCCAGCAGCACACGAGATGGGTGGGTGAGTAGCCATCGAGCAGCCTGCTGATGAAGTCGAGTAATCCACGGAGCGCGTTCACCGGTGTACCGTCCGGGCCACGAAATGAATCGGGTACGCCATAAAAAGCACGAAAGTACAGCGAAGCCGTGTCCAAAAGCATAATTTTGCGTGAGCGCACAACCGAATCCTGGCACGATAGCCCTCATGGAGAAGCTCGACCGTCGTATTCTTTCGCTGCTGGCGCGCGACGGCCGGATGTCCTACACAGACATCGGCAAGGAGACAGGACTGTCCACTTCCGCTGCCCAGCAACGGGTTCGGCGCCTTGAGCAGCGAGGTGTCATCAAGGGCTACACCGCCATTCTCGACTCTGCTGAGTTAGGTCTGCTGGTTACGGCCTTCGTTGCGATCAAGCCCTTTGATCCGAGCCAGCCCGACGACGCACCCGACCGTTTGCAAAACATCGAAGAGATTGTTTCCTGCTATTCCGTTGCTGGAGAAGCAAATTATCTGCTGAAGGTCCAAGCTCCCACGATGGCACATCTGGAATCCACGCTGGGTCGGATCCGAACAGAGGCTAAGGTGTCCACTGACACCACGACGGTGCTCTCGATTCCCTTCGAGGACCGCCCGCAAATCTGACCCGGTAACCTTCATCTCGGACTAACTCGTGATCTTCGTCGGGGGACGCGTCTACGCGCCTGACCACCCAGGGGCGACTGCCGTCGTGACCGACGGAGATCTGATCAGCTTCGTCGGCAGCGATGCGGCAGCCCGACGCTCAGCGCGGGAGCGAACCGAAGTTGATCTTCGCGGGCGGTTGCTCACTCCCGCTTTCGTTGATGCTCACGTGCATCTCATCCACACCGGCCAGGTCATGGCAGGCCTCGGCCTGCACGACGTGAGGAGCCGAGATGACGCCGTGGAACGGGTGGCAGCCTACGCCCGACATCATCCGGATGCGCACGTGATCATCGGCCACGGCTGGGACGAACGGGCGTGGCCGGAACCGTCGCCCCCGACCCGAACCGAGCTCGACCGAGCGGCCGGCGGAGTCGCGGTGTACTTGGCCCGGGTTGACGTCCATTCGGCAGTTGTCTCCTCCACGCTTCTTGATCAACTTCCCGGTGTCTCGGAAGCAATCGGCTATCGCGCGGACGGACTGCTCACGCGCGAGGCACACCATCTCTGCCGCGGCAGCCTGGACCGACTGTTCACCGACCAACAGCGTCGATCCGCTGCGCGCATCGCACTGCACGCGGCGGCGGCGCAAGGTGTGACGACGGTGCATGAACTGAGCGGTCCTCATCTTGGACCGATCGAGGACCTCACCCGAGTCCGTGAGGTCGCAGCCGAGCTGGGGATGGGTGTGGCAAGTTACTGGGGCGAGCTCGCCACTGAGCCGACCATCGAGTGGGCGCAGCAAGCTGGGGTGGGACTGGCCGGTGATCTCTGCGTCGACGGCGCGATCGGCTCGCGTACCGCATCGCTGCATGATCCTTACGCCGATGCCGAGACCCGCGGTGCTCGCTACCTGTCCGAGCAGCAGATCGCTGATCACGTGATCGCATGTACCCGGGCCGGACTGCAAGCTGGCTTTCACTGCATCGGCGATGACGCCGTGGCCGCTGCCGTGTCAGGTCTGCGCCGGGCAGCGGCAACGCTCGGGGCACCACGCATCCGCGCGGCCCGGCACCGCCTGGAGCATGTGGAGATGATCTCCGACGCCGACATTGCGACCCTTGTTGAACTGGGTGTAGTGGCCAGCATGCAGCCGGCCTTCGACGCTGCGTGGGGCAAGCCCGGCGAGCTCTACGAGCAACGCCTCGGTCCGAGCCGCGCCCACGCAATGAACCGATTGGGCACTCTTGAGCGCTCCGGCGTGCGGCTCGCATTCGGCACGGACTCCCCAGTGACTCCGCTCACGGGCTGGGCCACCGTACGAGCCGCGGTGCAGCATTGGCAGCCAACCGAGCGGATGACCGTCGCCGCCGCCTTCGATGCTGCAACCAGAGGCGCGAACTGGGCAGCTTTCGCAGACAACGCCGGCACCATCCGGGTCGGCAGCTTGGCCAACCTTGCGGTCTGGGACGTATCTGACGACGGCCTGGAAGGGCCCGTGCCGCTGCCTCGATTGGACCATGACCCGCTCCCGACCTGTGCGGCGACGATCTCCGCCGGGCAACTCATCCATCGATCGGCGGGGTTGGAGGTTAGGTAGGCTCGGTCCGTGTCTCGGCCTCTCGCGTCTCTGACGCGCTCCCGCGCCGCTGGGACGCCAACCGAAACGCCAGACCCCGCGCAGGTGTCAATGCTGATTCGCATCATTGTCGTGCTGCTGGCCGGCGTCGCCCTCGGGCTGAGCTGGCAGCCATACGGCTTGTGGCCGCTGGTATTGGTCGGCATTCCCGCTTTTACGCTGGCGGTCCGCGGGGTGCGGCCGGCTGCCGCGGTAGGGCTCGGATATCTGTTTGGGCTGACCATGCTGATGCTGGCAGTCAGCTGGCTACATGTTCTCGGTACCTGGATCGCCGCGCTGCTGATTGTTTTCATGGCCCTTTTCTTCGGCCTCCTAGGGCTGGCCGTGACCCTCGTCAGTCGGCTGCCTTGGTGGCCGCTGGCCACCGCCTGCTGCTGGGTGCTCATCGAGTACGCCTACTCGCGGATTCCGTTCGGAGGCTTCGGCTGGACCAGGATCGGGTACGCCGCCGTTGACACTCCGCTGGCCGGATTCTTTCCGATCATCGGAGTCGTAGGTGTTTCCTTCATCGTGGCCTTGATCGGTCAGCTCATCGCATGGGCGCTCCTCGCGCTGTGGTCAGCCCGGCAAGGCGGGCGGCCGCGACGAGCCCACGTAGTCATCGCCGCAGCACTGATCGTGAGCCTCGGCCTGCTTGGCTCAGCCCTGCGGCTCTACCAGGTCGAGCCCCAGGTCGGCTCAGCCGGAAGCGTGCAGGTAGGGATCGTGCAGGGCAACATCCCAGGTCGCGGTATTGAGGCCATGGGCCGTGCTCGCTCGGTCACCAACAACCATCTCTCCGAGACGATTCAGCTGATGACCAAGGCACGACTCGGCGAGGTCCCTGAGCCGGACTTCATACTCTGGCCGGAGAACTCCACAGACATCGATCCCACCGTCGACCAGCTCACCAGGCTGACCGTGCAAGCTGCGGCTGACGTGGCCGGTCGCCCCATTCTGGTCGGTGCCGTGATGCAGGGTCCCGGGTTCGATGAGCGCCAGACTGCAGCTCTGTGGTGGGACCCGGAGCGCGGGGTGCTAGCTCGCTACGACAAGCAGAATCTGGTGCCGTTCGGTGAGTGGATTCCCTTCCGTGCCCAGCTGCTGCCGCTGATCCCGCTGTTGCAGATGGTCGGCGCACAGTCGATCGCAGGAACGGGTCCAGGCGTGCTCGACGTCGCAGTGGCCGGGCAGCCGATCAAGATCGGTGACGTGATCTGCTTCGAACTGGCCTATGACCAGACGATCTACCGGTCCCTGACCGGCGGCGCCCAGGTACTGATGGTGCAGAGCAACAACGCAACCTACGGCGGCACCGGGCAGATCGAACAGCAGTTCGCCATCACCCGGGCGAGGGCGATGGAGAGCCGCCGGGAAATCGCCGTGGCCACAACAAACAGCGTGTCTGGTTTCATCACGCGAGATGGAGCGGTCGCGACGCGCACCCAGGAGTTCACAGCACAGAGCATGGTCGTTGAGATGCCCTTGCGGAGCGCCCTAACGCCCGCCATCAGAGTTGCCCCGTGGCTGGAAAGGGGCCTTGCGCTTGTGGCTGTGCTGGCCTGCGTCGCCGCGCTGTGGCATCGTACCCAGCGATCTCATGGAGCAAAGCTGGAGCAGCGCCCCATTTCCATGGAGACGAGCGAGAAAGAGACTCCCGTTGAGCCAACCGACGCCGCCGACCCAGAACAGCATGGCAGGGACCCAGAACAGGCTGGAAGGGGAGCAACCCAGCTCCGCCGCCCTGGGACCGACACTAGTGATCATCCCGACCTACAACGAGTTGGAGAACATCGCACGGATCATCAGCCGGACCCGTAAGGCGGTTCCGGACGCCCACATTCTCATCGCCGACGACAATTCGCCCGACGGCACCGGCAAACTGGCCGACGAGATCGCCAGCGCCGATGACCACGTACATGTCATGCACCGGCTCGGCAAGGAAGGTCTTGGCGCGGCGTACTTGGCTGGCTTTGAATGGGGCCTCAACGCCGGCTACGAAGTGTTGGTCGAAATGGATGCCGATGGGTCACATCAGCCAGAGCAACTGCCGCAGCTGCTGGTGGCGCTTGCCGATGCTGATCTTGTTCTGGGATCGCGTTGGGTCGAAGGTGGCGAGGTCGTCAACTGGCCGAAGTCCCGTGAGGCGCTGTCACGCGGCGGAAACCTCTGGACCCGAATCATGCTCGGTATCCCGCTGAAGGACGCAACGGGCGGCTTCCGTGCCTTTCGCCGGAAAACTCTGCTCGGGCTAGGGCTGGACAATGTCGCCTCGGCCGGCTACTGCTTCCAGGTCGATCTCGCCTGGCGAGCGTTGAAGGACGGCTTTCGCGTGGTCGAGGTTCCGATCACGTTCATCGAGCGGGAGTACGGTGCCTCCAAGATGAGCAAGCGAATCGTCATTGAGGCCCTGGTCCTGACGACAGTCTGGGGTGTGGGCCACCGCGGCAAGCAGTTGCGCGAGCTCGTGACCAGGCGGAAGGTGCTGACCTCGTGAGGCTTCGTCATGGATGGCCGCTTGCACTATTGGCCGTGCTACTGGTCGCCATCCCGATTCTTGAGGTCTGGCTACTGGTCCAGGTCGGCCAGAACCTGGGCCTGCTACCGACGATTCTCATCCTGCTCGTAGTAGCGATCGTCGGATTCCTCCTGATGCGTCACGAGGGATCGCGCGCCTGGAAGGCTTTGAATGACGCCTTCACCAAGGGCAAGGTGCCCACTGGGGAACTCGCCGATGCGGCCCTGATCTTGGTCGGCGGTGTCCTGTTGATGCTGCCCGGCTTCCTGACCGACGTCATCGGCTTGCTGTTCCTGCTGCGCTGGACGCGGCCGGCTGCTCGCAAGATGATCGCCTTCTTCGTGGCCCGCCGGATCAACAGGCTGGGCATTCCGGTGATGCGAGCCCGGCTCGACCGCGAGAACCTCATCGAGGGAGAGACTGTGGAGTCGCCGCCAGGCAACGGACAGAAGCCTGAAGGCCCAATCATCATCGCGGGGGAGATCGAGGAGCCGTCTCAACCGGCTCGTCCTGAGGAGCCTCGCCCCTAGTTCCGGGCTCAGGCGCTCATAGGGCCGCCCTCTCGTCCTCTGCGCCGCTGATCGGGGGACAGCGGCACCTGACGAGAAGGCGGCCCACGCTTTGTTATTGAGCTGCTCGCGCGATGCCGACGCTCGCAGCTGCTGTGAGTTTAGGCGGTCTTCTTCGGTCGCGTGCTCCGGGACAGCGCGGTCGAGCCGAGCTCACCAGCACGGAGTTGGCTCAACCTCTCGGCCAGCAAGTCCTCGAGTTCGGCGATCGAGCGCCGTTCACGGAGCATGTCCCAGTGCGTACGCACCGGTTTTTCCTCTTTCAGCTCGGGCCGCTCGCCATCGGAACGCAGCGACTCCGCACCGCACCTGGGGCACTCCCATACGGGAGGAATGTCGGCCTCCGCTGAAAACACAAGGCTGAAATGATGCTCTCGGGGACAGTCGTAGCCGACCTCCTGCCGAGCAGCGAACTCAACACCTGCCTCGTCCTCGAAACTCTTGGCCCCGAGACCGGTGCCCTTCAGTGAACGATCAGCCATGAGCACAACCTCCGTCTAGCTTTCCTGACGCTTCCCACACCCGAATGGTTCAACTCACGGCAAGGCCGATATGTTCCGCCGCTCCATACCCACTGTTGGTGATGCAGGTTATTCGGACACCTGGATCTGTTGTCTTGGTGGTGACTTCACGCGCGCCAGAAGTAGCGTGCCGGCCAGCAGGACGAGAGCGATCCCCACGATACCGATGCGGTCTGAGAACAAACCTGAGAAGAGAGCGAAAAGTGCCGGTGCCAGAAAAGAGGCTGCCCGGCCGGTAGTGGCATACAGTCCGAACATCTCACCCTCCCGCCCGGCTGGTGCGATGCGCGCCATGAACGACCTGGAACTGGCCTGCGCCGGACCCACCCACAGGGTCAGGAGAAGACCGAAGATCCAGAACATCGTGGCGCCGCGAGCGAAGAGCAGGATCATCGCGGTCGTGATCAGCCCGATCAGCGAGATCATGATCACCTTCTTGGGACCGATCCGGTCCTCGACGGCGCCCATCCCGAGTGCCCCAAGCGCGGCCACGAGGTTGGCGGCGATTCCGAAGATCAGCACCGATGACTGTGCCAACCCGTAGACACTGACCGCCAAGATCGCGCCGAAACTGAAGATCGCCGCCAGGCCATCCCGATAGAGGGCCGATGCGATCAGGAAGTGGACCGCGTTCCGGTCTCGCCGGAACAGCGCCTTGATGTCGTTGAGGAGCAGCGGGTAGGAGGCGAAGAAGCTCACCCGCCGCCGCTTGGGACCGGGAGGCTTTTCAGGGACCGCCAGCAGCACTGGAATCGCGAAAACCGCGAACCAGACTGCCGAGAAGACCGCAACTGCTCGAATGTTGAGGCCGCCGGCCGATGTCACCCCGAACCAGCCAACATCAGGTGCGATGAATCCGACGTAGCAGATCAGCAGCAAGAAGATGCCGCCGAAGTAGCCCATCGACCAGCCGAATCCCGATACCCGCCCGATAGATTCAGGCGTCGAGACCTGCGGCAGCATTGCGTTGTAGGAGACGACGGCAAACTCTTGGAAGACAGCGCCGGCGGCAAGCAGCACAAGCGCGATCCATAGGTAGCTGGGTTCGTTCTTCACGGTGTACATGCCAAACATGACGGCGATGACGAGTGCGCTCCAGATCGCGAGGCTGCGCTTGCGATGACCGCCAGCATCAGCCCGCTGACCGGTGATGGGCGCAATAAGCGCGATCAGTAGACCCGCTGCCGCGCTCGAGATGCCGAGCCAGGTGTTGGCGCTGAGCCCGCCTGGTTGGGCGTCGCCGACCACGCCGCGGACGATGTAGGGGCCGAAGACGAAGGAGGTGATAACCGCCGAGTACGCCGAGGATCCCCAGTCCCACAGGCCCCACGCCAGCACGACTCGGCGTTTGATGCGCGTCCCAACAGCGAGCGGCGGCCCGATCTCTGCAGCGCGCTCAACGCTGTCACTGTCCGTCATCGCACCCCGATCTATGGGTCAGCCCACAGGCCACGCTTGATGAGCACATCCTTCAGCGTGTCCACGCGGTCAGTGAAAATACCGTCGACGCCTGCGTCGATAAGTCCTTCCATCATTTCGGAGTCGTCGACGGTCCAGATCTGGACCTTCTTGCCGGCTCGATGAACAGCCTCAACCAGTGCCGGAGTCAGGACGGAGAGCCTGCGACCGAGTATTGGGAGGGAGAGGGGCACTTGCAGCACCGGTGCGGGCGTATTGAGTGCCCAAGTCACCCACGGCACGAACCGGTTGGCTGCAACGCCCAGCGCGCTGGCGGCCGACGGAACCCGCCAGCCGAGGCGGCGGCGAAGTTCGTAGAGGCGGCGGATTCCAAACGAGGCCACACAGACGCGGTCGTACGCTTCATACTCGGCGATCGTTGCTGCCATTAGGGTCACTGCTCTGGGTGACTTCACGTCGACGTTGAACCGTACGTCGGGAAACTCGGCCAGTAACTCAGAGAGCCTCGGGATTGGGTCCAGCCCGTGGATCCGGGCCTCGGCAATCTCTGCGTAAGTCAGCTCCGCTATCGCGCCCGTGTGGTCGGTAACCCGATCCAGCACTCGATCATGAAAGGCCAGCAGCACTCCGTCTCGGGTGGCGTGCACGTCGGTCTCCAGATAGCGGTAACCGAGGGCGACCGCCTCCTTGAAGGCGTGCAGGCTGTTTTCGCGATAGAGGTTGGGCTCGTAGGTTGCTCCACCCCGATGCGCGAATGCCGCGAACGGCACGTCGAAGAAGGCATAGTCAGCGGCCCTCATGGGCTCATTGTGCACTCTAAGGATCGCGCGCCGCCGTGCTGAGGAGGAGCGAGGGGACATGTTTTTCGTCCTCGAGCGACGACGAAGTAGGCGGACTCCAAAGCGTGATCCGCGCGAGCGGAGCGAGCAATCAACCCTGCTCAGAGCCCAGGCAGCCGCTGCAAAAGCATGTTGACAGATCCGGGTAGCCAGGGCGGTGGGCCGGTCACCAGCAAGTACAGATATCCGATAAGTCCACAACCGGCGAAGAAGGCCACCCAGAACGTGATCTTCTTGGCCGTGGACCACCTGCGGTAGCGATGCAGCTCTTTCTTGAACCACATCATGACCTGGTGGGCCCATTCGAACTCGCTGGACCACACGGCCAAGCCGAGCAAGATCAGGGGGATGCCGCCCGGCCCTGGGATCGGACCGCTGACGAAACCGAGGGCGACAAGGATGAGGCCGAGGAGGCCGACAGCGACGCGGTAGACAGCAAGCTTTCGTTTGTCTTCCCTGATCTTGCGACGCCAGCGCCAGCGGTCCTCTTCCGGCTCGATGAGTATGTGGTGATGGTGGTGCTCGTGCGGGTGGTCGCCGGCCTGGGGCGGACTCCCGGTCGCTTGTGGCAAGGTCGCCATCGGGACCTCAGCGTCGCGCGAGCCGTGGTCGTCGACGCCGGATGACATGGCCACCACTCTAAAGTGGAGCGCCAAAGAGTGCTGCGGGTGCCCAGATCGGCGTCCCGACACTCGGACTGATCGGAGCGGCACGAGCGTTTGGACCCCGGATCGCGCGCCGCCGTGCTGAGCGAGGAGTGAGCAGATGCGCACTATCGTCTGCGAGCGACGACGAAGGAGGCGGGTTCCGCAGCGCGATCCGCGCTGAGCGAAGCGAAGCAATCAAACACTGCCAGAATGACGCGCGTGACGACGATCTTGTCGATTCAGTCCTCGGTCGCCTACGGGCACGTCGGCAACAGCGCGGTCACCTTTCCGCTGATGAGGATGGGCGTGACGGTGTGGCCGGTGATCACCGTGCACTTCTCCAACCACACGGGTTACGGCTCGTGGCGGGGACCGCTGTTGAGCGCGGCTGATCTGCGCGATGTGGTTCTGGGGATCGACGAGCGGGGCGTACTGGGTGAAGTCGACGCGGTGCTGTCGGGATACCAGGGCGGTGAGGACATCGGCGCGATGATCTTGGATGCGGTCGCATTGGTCAAGCTGCGCAACCCGGCCGCAATCTATTGTTGTGACCCAGTGCTGGGGGACGCTGACCGGGGCTACTTCGTTCGGACCGGCATTCCTGAGCTGATGCGGCAGCGGGTCGTGCCTGCAGCCCAGATCATCACTCCCAACCAGTTCGAGTTGGAGGCACTCACGGGTCTGCGTGTCTCGACCATGGGAGAGGTACTAAACGCGGCCGACGCTGCGCGCAGGCTTGGCCCCGAGGTCGTGCTGGTCACCAGCGTGCTACGCCAGGATGGGCCGCCAGGGACGATCGACATGGTTGCGGTCAACGCGGAAGGCGCCTGGCAGGTGACCACGCCGCGGCTGCCCCAAACCTTCACCGGGAGCGGGGATGTCACAGCGGCGACCTTCCTGGCCACACTGCTGGACACCGGGGACGTATCGGGAGCCCTCGCCCACACTGCGGCGGTGATCTATGGGCTCCTCCTGGTCACGGCTGCCTCCGGTGGTACCGAGCTGGCTCTGATCGCCGCTCAGGACGAACTGGTCCATCCCAGCCATACCTTCGAACCGGTGCGCCTGCGCTAATGCCGGTTGGGTTGCGCCCTGACCTCGTCGGGTTGCGCCCAGAGCTCGTCGAAGGGCACTTCGACCGGCTCAGCGCACATCTCGGCTCAGTCTCGGAAGACCTCGATGTTGGCGCCTAGGGCATTGAGCCTGTTGGCAAGGTCCTCATAACCGCGATTGATGACATAGACGTCTCGCAGCATGGACTCTCCGCGCGCGGCGAGCATGCCGAGCAAGATGCACACCGCAGGTCGCAGTGCAGGGGGACAGACCACCTGCTGGCCGCGCCAGCGGGTCGGGCCTTCGACGATGACCCGATGCGGGTCGAGCAGCTGCACGCTTGCCCCGAGCCGGTTGAGCTCGGTGAGGTAGATCGCGCGGTTCTCATAGACCCAGTCGTGGATGATCGTCTTACCCTGGGCAGTCGCCGCGATCACTGCAAAGAACGGCAGGTTGTCGATGTTCAGCCCCGGGAAGGGCATTGGGTGGATTTTGTCGATGGGGGAGCGCAGCTCTGATGGCCGTACGGTCAAGTCCACCAGCCGCGCGTGGCCGTTCTCGGCCAGGTACTCCTCACTGAGTGAGAAGTCCAGACCCATCTCCTCCAAGATCGCGAGCTCGATTTCGAGGAACTCGATCGGCGCCCGCTTGATGGCCAGGTCTGATTGGGTGACGATCCCGGCCGTGAGCAGGCTCATCGCCTCGATGGGATCCTCCGACGGGGCGAACTCAACATCGGAGTTGATGCTCTCGACGCCATGTACGCGCAGCGTGGTCGTCCCGATGCCGTCGATCTCAACTCCGAGGTGGGTGAGAAAGATGCACAGGTCCTGGACCATGTAGTTCGGGCTCGCGTTGCGGAGCACAGTCACCCCCGGCGCCAACGCTGCAGCCAGCAGGGCGTTCTCGGTAACGGTGTCGCCACGTTCGGTCAGGGTGATCGGGCGGGTCCGCTCGACCGACTCGTCCACGGTGCAGTGGTAGAAGCCGTCGGTCGGCACCACGTCCAAGCCGAATCGCCGCAGGACCTGGAGATGCGGCTCGATGGTGCGCGCTCCGAGATCGCAACCTCCGGCGTACGGCAGCTTGAACGCTGAGTAGGAATGCAGCAGGGGACCGAGAAACAGAATGACCGAGCGGGTCCGGCGAGCGGCCTCAAGATCCATCTCATCCAAAGAAAGCTCCGCGGGCCGTACCAGCTCAAGATCATTGCCGTCGGACGACCAGGTGGCCCGGACCCCAATGCTGATCAGCACTTCGAGGATCCGGTTGACCTCTTCGATCTTGGCGATGCCGCGGATGACTGTGCGTCCCCGGTTGAGTAGAGATGCACAGAGCAGGCCAACCGAAGCATTCTTCGACGAGCGCACCTCGATCGTGCCGGTCAGGTTGGCGCCACCCTGTACCCGCAGGTGCAGCGGTCCGCTACCGCCGACGGAGATCAACGGCGAGTCGAGCGCCTCGGCGATGCGGTTCACCATCTCCAGACTGAGGTTCTGGTTCCCGGCCTCAATGCGATGCACCGCGCTCTGACTGGTGCCCAGAACGTCCGCCAGCTGGGTTTGTGTCAGACCACGATGCTTGCGCGCATCCCGGATCAGACCGCCGATCCGGTCCAGGTAGGTTTCAGTCACTTCGATCACCGAGGAACGATAACTCATATATGAGATACTTTATCGTCAACTCGCCGATTGGATGGTCTTTTGCCATGCTCGGCCGCCCCGAGATAGTCGCTGGATGACGGGCCAAGACCATAGCAGGCCACTGGCCGAGGCCCAAGAGGGACCCCTACAGTTGGGCCATGAGTGCACACTTTGAGGTCGTCGTACTGGGCGCGGGCCCCGGCGGTTACGTGGCCGCTGTGCGTGCCGCACAGCTGGGCCTGAAGACCGGCATCATCGAGCTGAAGTACTGGGGAGGCGTCTGCAACAACGTCGGCTGCATTCCGACGAAGTCGCTGTTGCGGAACGCGGAGATCGCGCACATCTTCAACCACGAGGCAGACGTCTTCGGCATCAGTGGCGATGCGACCTTCGACTTCGGAGCGGCGTGGAAGCGCAGCCGTACCGCTGCCGACCGGATGGCCAAGGGCGTGCACTTCTTGATGAAGAAGAACAAGATCACAGAGATCGACGGCTGGGCCACGTTCACCGACGACCATACGTTCAGCGTCGAGGGACCAAAGGGCACCGAGACCGTCACCTTCGACAACTTGATCATCGCCGCCGGAGCCACGACTCGGTTGCTGCCGGGCACCTCGCTGAGTGAACGCGTGGTGACCTATGAAGAGCAGATCATGACTGACAACCTCCCGGAATCGATCATCATCGCGGGGGCAGGCGCGATTGGCGTCGAGTTCGCGTACGTGATGGCCAACTACGGCGTACAGGTCACCCTTGTGGAGTTCTTGGATCGCGTGGTCCCACTGGAAGAGCCCGAGGTCTCCAAAGAGCTAGCCAAGGCGTACAAGAAGCTCGGCGTGACCGTGCTCACGGGCACCAAGGTCGAGTCCATCGACGACTCCGGCCCCAACGTCAAGGTCACCGTCTCACCCACAAACGGCGGCGAGAGCAGGATCCTCGAGACTGACAAGGTGATGCAGGCGATCGGCTTTGCTCCGCGTACGGAGGGCTACGGGCTGGAGGCCACGGGCGTCAAGCTCACTGATCGCGGTGCGATCGAGATCGACGACTACATGCGCACCAATGTGCCGCACATCTATGCCATCGGCGACTGCACCGGCAAGCTGCTGCTGGCACATACGGCCGAGGCGCAGGGAGTGATCGCGGCGGAGACCATTGCGGGGGCCGAAACCATGCCGATCAACTACGACATGATCCCGCGGGCCACCTACTGCCAGCCGCAGATTGGTTCATTCGGTTACTCCGAGCAGCAGGCAAAGGACATGGGCTACGACGTCAAGACGGCCAAGTTCCCGTTCACGGCCAATGGCAAAGCCCACGGATTGGGCGAGGCCTCAGGCTTCGTCAAACTGGTCGCGGACGCCAAGTACGGCGAGATCCTGGGCCTGCACATGATCGGGCCCGATGTTACTGAGCTGCTGCCCGAGCTGACACTGGCGCAGCTTTGGGATCTCACGGCGGAAGAGGTCGCGCGCAATGTGCATGCCCACCCCACGCTGTCCGAGGCGCTCAAGGAAGTGGCCCACGGCATCTCGGGCCACATGATCAACTTATGAGCCGGATCGCGCGACGCCGTGCTGAGGAGGAGCGAGGGGACGCGCCTTTTGTCCACGAGCGACGACGAAATAGGCGGGCTACAAAGCGCGATCCGCAGCGAGCGGAGCGAGCAATCAAACACAGCTCAGCTGTGTGAGACGTAGCCCTCCAACTGGTCGCGCTCGAACTCGATCTGGGAGATGTGTGATTTCACGACATCACCAATGCTGACCAAGCCCGCCAGTCGTCCAAAGTCATCCACCACGGGCAGATGACGAATGCGCCGCTCGGTCATCGTGTTCATCAACGACTGAACCGACTCATCCGGTCGACAGGTGAGTACCTCACTGGTCATCACGGCCGACACCGGCGCGTCGAGAAAGTCCGGTCCCTCACAGAGCCGACGCACGATGTCGCGCTCGGTCATGATGCCTGAGATTTCTTTTCCGTCGGTGGATACCACGACGGCCCCGAGGTTGTACTCCTTGAGCAGCGCGAGGGCTTCGGATACTGATGTCGCCGGCCGAACGGTGATGACATCGAAGCCTTTGCCGCGGAGCAGTTCATAGATTCGCATCGCCAACCTCCTGGGGCAGAAGGTTAGTCTTGCCGACGTCGCTTGGGTAGGTTCAGATTCCAGCTTCGACGGTCCCCAGGCCAACGCCGAGCCGTGATGACAGGGGAGTGAGGACTGTGACCATCGTCCGGCGCACCGCTGCGTCGCTGTTGGTTGTGTTGGCAGGCACCGCCTGCGGGGTGGGTCAGGATCCGTTGGCTCCACCGGATATCGGGTCGGCTAGCTCGAGTCCTCCCGTGGGTCAGACACCAAGCCCAGCCACAAGCCCAGCCACAACTCCAGCGGCCACACCGGCTACCAAGCCCAGCGCCACTCGGCCGTCTCAAGCGACATTGCCGCGCGGTGGGCGAGTGGTGTTTCCTCGGTACCGCCTGGTCGGCTATGCCGGCGTGACCGGAGCTTCGACTCTGGGTCGGCTGGGGACGGGCCCGCTCAATCAGCGGGTCGCCGAGATCGAACGCAGAGCCAAACCGTACGCGGCTGGCCGGAAAATCCTGCCGGTCGTCGAGGTGATCGCCACCGTCGTCCAGGCCAGTCCAGGCCGGGATGGGAAGTACCGGGTGCGCCTCACCGATGCCCAGATTTCCGCCTACCACAAGGCTGCCCGTAAGCATCGGGCCGTGATGTTGCTCAATCTCCAACCAGGTCGTTCGGAGTTCATCACTGAGGCGAAGGCCTTCGAGAAGTGGCTCAAGGAGCCAGATGTCGGCGTCGCCTTGGATCCAGAATGGGCCATGGATCCGGGCCAGCGCCCGGGTGGCGCGTACGGGCACACGACCGGCGCCGAGCTTGACGAGGTTTCCCGTTATCTGGCCGGTCTCGTCAAGCGGCACGACCTTCCCGAGAAGGTGATGGTCTACCACCAAGTCGCCCGAAGCGTGGTACGCAAGGAGTCCGGTCTCAAAGATCACGACGGAGTGGTCGTAGTGAAGTCAGTCGACGGACTCGGACCTCCGGGCCCGAAGATCAACACCTATCGCGTGGTCAACAAGACCACCCCCAAGTTCGTGCACGCCGGCTTCAAGCTCTTCTTCACCGAAGACCGTGAGGACGGTGGCCGGCTGATGACTCCGAAAGAGGTGCTCAGCTTGAAGCCACGCCCTGAGTACGTCATGTACGAGTAGCTGTGCTGTTTGAGTAGCTGTGCTGTTTGAGTAGCAGGGCATTGGCTCAGTCGGGACCGACTGGCTCGGGCAGAATGGCGGGCATGACCAACGACCCGCTTTGGCTCACCGGCGATGCCGAAGCCGACCAACTGCTCACCGAGGACGACAACGCGCTACTCATTGGCATGGTGCTGGACCAGCAGGTGCCGATGGAGAAGGCGTTCAGTGGGCCGCTGGTGATCGCGCAGCGGATGGGTGGGCGATTGGACGTTGCTGCGGTTGCGGCGATGAGCGAGGACGACTTCGTCGCGCTGTGCTCACGGCCTCCGGCGATCCATCGATTTCCCGCTGCCATGGCCAAGCGGGTACGTCAGGTTTGCCAGGTGTTGACCGAGGACTACGACGGCCAGGCAGCAAACCTCTGGAAGGATGCCCGGTCCGGCAACGAGGTGAAGGCCAACCTGGAGCGGCTGCCTGGATTCGGCTCGGACAAGGCGGCTATCTTCACCGCGGTGCTCGGCAAGCTGCGGGGGATCACGCCGGAGGGTTGGCGTACCGCAGCCGGCTACTACGGCGAGCCGGACACTTTCCGTTCAGTTGCCGACATCGTGGACTCCGACTCGCTGCAGAAGGTGCGCGAGACCAAGAAGTCCGTCAAGGCCGCCAAGAAGGCTTCCGCCTCACAGACGCCCGGATAAGCCCATGGTCAACCGCAATGGAGCAACGGCCGTCGCCGAGGTTAGGCGCAGCCGCCCCTATCACGTGCTCGTCGCCATCGGACTCGTGAGCTACGGGCTGCTCCATCTGGTGCTTGCCTGGATCGCCATCCAAATTGTGCTCGGGAGGCGAGGCGATGCGTCGAGCGAAGGCGCACTGACTCAGCTGCGGCAGCAGCCGCTTGGTGAGGTGCTGCTCTGGATCATGGCCATCGGACTCTTCACGCTCACCATCTGGCAAGCGGTCGAAGCGACAATAGGTCGCGATCAGCCAAGTCGCGACGGCCGGTTGCGGCGTCGCTTCGCCTCTGCCGGGCGGGCCATCGTCTACTTCGCGCTTGGCTTGCTGGCCGTCGGAGTCGCCATGAGATCCACATCGAGCTCAGGCGAGGGCGAGGAGACACTCACCGCCAGGCTGATGGACGTCCCATTCGGACGGGTGCTGGTAGCTGCCGTCGGCGCTGCGGTGATCAGCGTTGGCGTGGCCCAGATCGTGAAAGGGGTGAAGCAGAACTTCACCGAGGACCTTGACCGTAGCGCACCGCCCGCGCTGCGGCGGCTCGGCACCGTGGGCTACTGCGCCAGGGGCCTGGCGCTCAGCATCATTGGCTGCCTGTTCGGCTGGGCGGCGATCACCTATGACCCTGAGAAGGCGGGCGGGATGGACGATGCGCTCTCGACAATCCGGGACCAGCCCTTCGGTTCGGTGTTGCTCACGATCATGGCCGCTGGCCTCGCCTGCTTCGGCCTTTATTGCTTCTTCTGGGCCCGAATGGCGCGCTACTGAGCTTCGAACTGGCGCCGCAGCCTTGGCGGTGCCTTGATCAACCAGGAGTCGGTGATCAGCTCGCGTAACTCATCATGATCAACTTCATCCAGGTTGACCAGTACGATGGGCCAGCCTTCGTAATGCGGGGTCGTGAAGAAGGCGGCGGGGTTCGAGGTCAGCAGCGCGTCCTTTTCGCCCAGGTCAGACACGAATACCACCAGGCCGCCTTCGGCCTCCGACCGGAACCGCAGAAATCCTTTGCCGGCGACCTTGTACCCGGGTGTCTGATACCACTGCTCCTCGGTTGTGCCGGGAAGCGATAACGCCATCGCGCGAACATCGGCCTCGGTGGCCACTAGTCGGCCGCCCGCTGGAGAGATCTATCAGGGCCGATTGTGCTCGGACTATTGGCCGGCGACGCGCCGGTCGCGGACGCCACCTGCCGGGCGCAGGCATCGTTACGATTCTCGCGGGCAATGCGGGCAGGCTTGCGAACCGGCAACAACGCTGTCTCGCATGGCGCCATGGTTTGACCATACGGCAGCCCGGCACGCTCCAGCCTTGCCGGGCGGCCTACGGCGTACCCGAACTGCCGAAGAGGAGGCTCGGCTGGCGTGGGCGAGGCGCACGATCACTGGGAGCTCCCCGTTGATCTTGAATGGGTCGCCACAGTGCTCGAGGGTGATCCGATGAGGAGTCAGGGCGCCTTCCTGGACCTCCAGACCGGCGAAGTCATTCCCGCCTTCGCGGCTGACGCTGAGGGGACAGGCGGCGACGGCGCAGCCAATCCAGAAGCCGAACCGGAACGCTGGCTCTTCCTGCCATCTCTTGGTTCACGAGCTGTGCGACAAGACATGGCCGAGTTCACAACCATGATCAGGTACCGGCCGTTGCGGGAACGCATGGAGCTCGCCATCGAGGGTCTCGGAGCCTTCCACCGGTTTCGTGATCTGATTTATAGCGAAGGGCTGGCCGCAGACTGGCACGCATTCTCAGACCATCGGCGCATTGCTCGGGCTCGCGAGTTCCTTGCCGACCTCGGAGTGCGGGTCTCGTCCTGAGGCTGTGTGTGCCACCAAGGATGTGACCATGACTACCAAGATCAACTGGCAAGATCAACTGGTGGGGGAGTGGGGCGTCAGTTCCATGATCAACATTGACAGGCCGATCGGCTACTGGCTGAAGAAGCTGGACCGTCTCATCGACAACCACTTCGAACTCCAGCTCAGCAATGCCGGGCTGACGCGTCGGCAGTGGCAGCTGCTCAACCTGCTTGAAAATGATCCGAGGTCCGTACCAGACCTGGAGGCCGAACTCGAACCCTTCCTGCAGGATGCAGAAGGCGATCTGAGCGAGCCGTTGTCGGGCCTGGTGACGCGAGGTTGGGCGGAGTCCAAGGACAACATCGTGAATCTGACGGAGACCGGGCAGGCGCATTTTGAGATCGTCAAGGCCAAGGTAGCCGAACTACGTCAAGCGTTGATGACTGGGATATCGCCTGAGGAGTACCAGGCGACTATTGATGTTCTCTCCGGGATGGCTGCGAATCTGGAGTCGAATGCGGAGTGACGACGGCGCTTCGGCCGGGAACCGAGCCACGCCAGCTGCTCCCGCCGGCCAGATTGGCAAACGAGACCCGGAGCAGCAACCGGGCGATAGCCTGACTACCCGAGACGGCTTCGCCTCACGTATCCACAGGGGGCGACCATGACCGGTTCCTTCGGCATCGACGTATCGCTCCACTTAGAGGACCTCGCGGCCGTGCTGACCGCGCTGCGGCAGCTGGAGAAACCACCCGGCTGGCTGGTCGCGGTCGAGGAACTGGGCCGGGTGCGTACGGACTTCGAGGGTGCGGTGCCCGAGCTCGGTGCCGGCGTGCCGGCCCTGGTCCGGGTCAAGTTCAAGCGCGCCCATCTGGAGGACGGCCACTGGGTCACCCTGCACCGGCTGACCGTGCTCGACGAGGGCGCAGACTCCCCGCGCGAGATCGACATCCGCGGGGTACTGCTTGCGCCGGGCACCGAAGCGCCGGCCGAGTCGGCCGGGAGCGAGCCCTTCGAGTCAGCCGGGTGGCGGGCGTACCTGCCCGATCTTCGTCTGGTGGTCGATCTGCACCCGGCCGACGTCGGGTTGCCCGCTATGCCGGCCCTGACCGATCCCGCCGCCGCGCGGGTCACGCTGCAGACCGCGCTGCGAAACGGTGCAGACACCCGGGCCGAGCTGACTCTGGCCGCGGCGGCACCCACCGTGGTCCGCTACCGCGAGGGCTTGCGCTGCACGATCGTCTACGCGCTCGACTACCCGGCGGCGGCCGCGACCGTCGGGCCGACGGGCCTGGTGGCCAAGGTCTACGAGGGTGACGAGGGTCGGCATTCGTACGCGGCGATGACGGCCCTATGGAGCTCGCCGCTGCGGTTCAGCAGCACCGTACGCATCGCGGAACCGCTGGCCTTCCTGCCCGAGATCAACGTGGTGCTGCAAGAACTGGTGCCCGGCAACATCTCGCTCAAGGATCACCTCAAGCAGGTCTTTGCGGCGGGCGTGGCACCCGGAGTGGCCGCGCTGACCGAGCTCGTCCGCAAGTCCGGACGCGGCCTCGCCGAGCTGCACACCTGCGGGGCGGCGGCCGGGCCCGACGTCACCGCTGACGACCAGATCGCGGCCCTGCGGGCGGCGGTGACCCAGCTGGATACCGCGCTCGCCGATTCCAGCGCTGCGATCGAACCGCTGGTCCAGGGACTCGAACGGGCCGCGGCGGAGATCCCGGCGGCACCGCTCGTGCCCACCCACCGCAGCTTCCGGCCGGCTCAGATCCTGCTCGACGGAGAGGACATCGCCTTTTTGGACTTCGACGGCTACTGCCGGGCCGAACCTGGCCTGGACCTGTCGCTGTTCCGCACGACGCTGGTCGACCTCTGCCTGCGCGCACTAGAGGCCGACGACGAGGCGCCGAGTGCGGAGGTGCAGCGCGAGCGGCAGGCCCAGCTCGACAGCCTGTGTGCGAGCTTCCTGGCCGGCTACGAGGAGGTCGCGGCGGTGGACCGGGAGCGGCTTGCTCTTTGGGACGCCATGACCAGCGCCAAAGACATCGTGGACTGCTGGCGGAAGGTCAAGTTCGAGCACCTCGACCGGCGGATGGAGTTCCTGCGCCAGCGGTTACGGCTGGAGCCGGACGTGGAGCTGAACTCGGTGGCGCTCTGATCGCTCGCCTCGGGCGCTAAGCAACTCCGGTGCGTCGTACGATCTTGCATGTGACCAGTAGGCCCGCCGAGGCGGATCACCTGCGCGACCTCGCGCGACTGCGCCGCGTCCGCGACCGGATCGACCGGGAGTACGCGCAGCCGCTGGACGTCGAGGCGCTTGCCCGCGGCGCACACATGTCGTCCGGGCACCTCAGCCGCCAGTTCCGGATCGCCTACGGCGAGTCGCCGTACAGCTACCTGATGACGCGGCGTATCGAGCGCGCGATGGCGCTGCTGCGTCGTGGCGACCTCAGCGTCACCGAGGTCTGTTTCGCGGTCGGCTGCTCGTCGCTGGGCACCTTCAGCACTCGCTTCACCGAACTGGTCGGCGTGCCACCCAGCGTCTACCGGGACCGGGTGGCCGCTCCGATGGCGGGGATGCCGCCCTGCGTCGCGAAACAGGTGACCAGACCGATCAGGAATCGAGAAGCACGTACGGTCGAGCCGCAGCTAGCGTAACGGCCATGGACATCACCATTCATCAGAGCTTCCTCCCGCAGACCGATCCCGACGCCGCCCTGGCCTTCTACCGTGACACCCTCGGGTTCGAGGTCCGCAACGACGTCGAATACCAAGGGATGCACTGGATCACCGTCGGCCCCGCCGACCAGCCCGACACGGCCATCGTCCTGCACCCCCCGGCCGCCGACCCCGGCATCACCGACGACGAGCGCCGGACGATCGAGGAAATGATGGCCAAGGGCACCTACGCCTCCATCAATCTGGCCACCCGCGACCTCGACGGCACGTTCGAACAGCTCCAGGCTGGTGACGCCGACGTGGTCCAGGAGCCGACCGACCAGCCGTGGGGCGTCCGCGACTGCGCGCTTCGTGACCCCGCGGGCAACATGATTCGTATTTTCGAGGTCCGCTGATCTGTCCAGCGATCACGGCCATGATCTCCAGCGTCCCCGACCCCCGCCCCCGCGCTCAGCGTCGTCGCGACACAGAGCATCGGCTCAGCCACGACGTCGATGTCTGGGTGGCCAGTGCCTCGGCGGAGGGTGCGCCGTACCTGGTGCCGCTGTCCTTCGACTGGGACGGTGAGGTGCTGCTGTTGGCCACGCCGACGGACAGCCCGACCGGAAGGAACCTGGCTGGCACCCGGGCCGTCCGGCTGGCGCTGGGCCACACCCGCGACGTGTCCATGATCGAGGGCGAGGTCGAGGTTCTCGAGATCGACGCGCTGCCGCAGGAGCGGGGTGACCGGTTCGCCACGCGCGCTGGCTTCGACCCGCGTGCGCTGGCCACGCCGTACCGCTGGTTCCGCATCTCCCCGCGGCGCATCCAGGCATGGCGCGAGGTGGACGAGCTGCCCAACCGCGAGCTGATGCGCGACGGCCACTGGTTGGACTGATCGGTAGACAGCGGACCGTCGGCCCGACGACGCCGACAAAGCAGAACTAGACATACAGATGGAGACACGATGAGCATGGCCACGAGGACCGACACACAGGCGCCTGCGCGGCAGGTTGCCGACAGCCACGATCTGATCCGCGTGCACGGCGCGCGCGTGAACAACCTCAAGGACATAAATGTCGAGATCCCGAAGCGCCGCTTGACGGTGTTCACCGGCGTCTCCGGCTCGGGCAAGAGCTCGCTGGTGTTTGACACGATCGCCGCGGAGTCGCAGCGGATGATCAACGAGACCTACAGCGCGTTCGTACAGGGATTCATGCCCACGCTGGCCCGGCCTGAGGTCGACCTGCTCGAGGGCCTGACGACAGCGATCATCGTCGACCAGGAGAGGATGGGCGCCAACCCGCGCTCGACCGTCGGCACCGCCACCGACGCCAACGCGATGCTGCGCATCTTGTACAGCCGGCTCGGAAAGCCGTATGTCGGACCGCCCACGGCCTTCTCGTTCAACGTCCCGACGCAACGCGCCAGCGGGGTCATGAGCACCGACAAGGCCGGCCGGGTCGAGAGGAACGTGGTGCGCGACGTCGTCTACCTCGGAGGCATGTGCCCGCGATGCGAGGGCATGGGCGCCGTCAGCGACTTCGACCTCACGGCGCTGTACGACGAAAGCAAGTCCCTCAGCGAGGGTGCGCTCACGATCCCCGGCTACAGCATGGATGGCTGGTACGGCCGGATCTTCAGCGGTGCTGGCTTCGACATGGACAAGCCGATCGGGAAGTACTCCAAGAAGGACCTCGACAAGCTGCTCTACGGGAAGCCGACGAAGATCAACGTCGAGGGGGTCAACCTCACCTACGAGGGCGTGATCCCCAAGATCCAGAAGTCGATGCTCTCCAAAGACGTCGACGCGATGCAGCCGCACATCCGCGCCTTCGTGGAACGCGCAATCACCTTCCAGACCTGCCCCGAGTGCGACGGCACTCGCCTCACCAAGGAGGTCCTGTTCTCGAAGATCAACGGCAAGAACATCGCCGACCTCTGCTCGATGCAGATCAGCGACCTCGCCGACTGGATCCGAGACCTCCACGAGCCGTCGGTGGCACCGCTGCTGACCGGGCTGCAGCACCTCATGGACTCATTCGCGGAGATCGGCCTGGGCTACCTTTCCCTCGACCGGCCCGCGGGAACGCTCTCCGGCGGCGAGGCGCAACGCACCAAGATGATCCGCCACCTCGGTTCCTCGCTCACCGACGTCACCTACGTGTTCGACGAGCCCACCATCGGCCTGCACCCCCATGACATCGAGCGGATGAACGACCTGCTGCTGCAACTGCGGGACAAGGGCAACACCGTGCTCGTCGTGGAGCACAAGCCCGAGACCATCGCGATCGCGGATCACGTCGTCGACCTCGGCCCCGGCGCCGGCACGGGGGGCGGCGCAGTCTGCTTCGAGGGCACCGTGGAGGGGCTGCGGGGGAGTGACACCACAACCGGCCGCCATCTCGACGACCGAGCGAGCCTCAAGGAGTCGGGGCGCACGTCTTCCGGCACGCTGGAGATCCGCGGCTCATCCACGCACAACCTCCAAAACGTGGACGTCGACATCCCGCTCGGGGTGCTCTGCGTGGTCACCGGCGTCGCCGGCTCAGGCAAGAGCTCGCTGATCCACGGCTCGATCGCCGACCGCGACGGCGTGGTGGTGATCGACCAGGGTGCGATCCGCGGTTCGCGACGGAGCAACCCGGCGACGTACACCGGACTGCTCGACCCGATCCGCAAGGCGTTCGCGAAGGCCAACGGCGTGAAGCCGGCACTCTTCAGCTCCAACTCCGAGGGCGCCTGCCCTACCTGCAACGGCGCCGGTGTCATCTACACCGAACTGGGCGTCATGGCCACCGTCGAATCCACCTGCGAGGAGTGCGAGGGGAAGCGCTTCCAAGCATCGGTGCTGGAGTACACGCTGGGCGGGCGGAACATCGCCGAAGTGCTCGCGATGTCGGTCACGGAGGCCGAGCAGTTCTTCGACGACGGCGACGCAGGCACGCCGGCCGCCCACAAAATCCTCGACCGGCTCGCCGACGTCGGCCTCGGCTACCTCAGCCTCGGCCAGCCGCTCACCACGCTTTCCGGTGGCGAGCGGCAGCGACTCAAGCTAGCCACCCAGATGGCCGAGAAGGGCAGCGTCTACGTCCTCGACGAGCCGACCACCGGCCTCCACCTCGCCGACGTCGAGCACCTGCTCGGCCTACTCGACCGGCTCGCCGACTCCGGCAAGTCGGTCATCGTCATCGCGCACCACCAGGCGGTCATGGCGCGCGCCGACTGGATCATCGACCTTGGCCCCGGCGCCGGCCACGACGGCGGCCGGATCGTCTTCGAGGGCACACCCGCCGACCTCGTTGCCGGCCGCTCCACCCTCACCGGCGAGCATCTCGCGGCCTACGTCGGCACCTGACCCCACGCGTTCGCCGTCTTGAGATGGACAACGGGTGCCTCATGAGGCGGATCATGCCTCGCGGGTCATCGTGAGACGGCAAACGCGAGAGTCGGGGTGGCTGCCTCGGCTGAGGAGTGAGTCTTCCTCTAGCTACGATGCTGCGGACCTTGCTCAACGCCGACTGCTGACGTACAGTTTTCTGTACAGGAGGTCGACATGAAGACCATGAGCTATACCGAGTCACGAGCCAAATACGCCGAGGTTCTCGATGCAGTTGTCAGCGACCGCGAAGAGGTCGTCATTACGCGCGCTGGTCATGAGCCGGTGGTGATCGTGTCGCTCGAGGACTTCGAGTCGCTCCGGGAAACGGCTTACCTCATGCGCTCGCCGGCCAACGCGCGCCGACTTCTCGACGCGATGGAGCGCTTGGAAGCTGGTCACGGCGAGCATCACGATCTGATTGACGCCGACTGATCGGTGAGGCTCATCTGGGACCAGAACGCTTGGGAGGACTACCTGTGGTGGCAGGCCCAGGACCGGAGGCTTCTCAAACGGATCAACCAATTGATCCAGGATGTGATCCGTAACGGCAATGAAGGCATCGGCAAGCCTGAACCGCTCAAGCACGACTTCGCGGGTTATTGGTCACGACGGATCACCGACGAACATCGGCTCGTCTACAAGATCGCCGAAGACGAGGTCAGGATCGCTGCCTGCCGCTACCACTACGGGCACTGAGCGTGTGGCGGGAGCCAGGATGAGCAACTGTTGGACCAGCTCTCATACCGGTTGTCCGATAAGGGACATTATGTCATTTCGGTAATGCCGCCAGCATCAAGTGCCATCGCCGTTGCTCCCCTACTCGGCGGGCGCTCGGCGCGCGGTGCGGTAGAGATCGACGAGCTGCTGAGTGGTGGTGGCGTCCTGCGGCTCCTTGTCGTCACGCCAACGGCCGGTGAACCGGGGAAACCGCATCGAGAGCCCGGCGTCATCTTTCAGCTGTCCCCAACCGGCAGTGTGGTTGGGCGACAACGTGAGCTCGGCGCTGAGCACTTCGAGCACCAGGCTCGGTTCGAACCACAGGTCGGCGGGCACGCGAGAGTCGACCCGCGCGGGCCGCTCAGCCCGGATCAGCGGCGCCAATCTTGCCGGCAGCGCGGCCAGCTCGGCGTCGGAGAACCCGGTGCCGCACCGGCCGACTGTCTGATAGAGCTCCGTGTCCGGGTTGTACGCGGCCAGCAGCACGGCACCGTAGGTACCCCGCCGACGGCCTCGTCCGGCGTAGGCGCCGACAACGACGAGGTCGACAGTGTCAGCCAGCTCAGTGCGGTAATCCCGCTTGAGCTTGATCCACAACCAGCCGCGCGCACCAGCCTGATAGATCGCGGTGGGCCCGGTCGCCTTACACACCAGACCCTCCGAGCCGTCCGCCACGGCCTGCTCGAATGCGGCATCCAGCGCCGGAGCGGTCGCCACCTCCAGCGCGGTGGTCAACCGGAGCCGGTCCGACAAGGTGATTGCGTCCATCAGCCGCGCGCGGCGGTCCAGATAGGACAGGCCAGTGAAATCCTGGCCATCGGCGTACAGCAACTCGAAGCAGAACAATCCCACCGGCACATCCCGTGCAGCTTCAGCGATTCCGTGCTTGCGGCGACGAAACATGACCTCCTGGAAGGGACGCAGTTCGCCGGCGGCAGCGTCATACGCCACTACCTCGCCCTCCAGGATTGCCTCGCGCGGACCCAGTCCGACCTGCAGCAGTTCAACCACATCGGGGAACTGGCTGCTCACGCGCTCCTGCCGCCGGGTGAATAGCTCAATTTGTCCATCAGCGGTGCGGTGTGCCTGCAGCCGCATGCCGTCGTATTTGTACTCCGCCATGCACCGCCCGCCCAGCCTGTCGAGAATCTCGCCGGCGTCGGACAACCGCTGCGCCAGCATCACCCGCACCGGGTGGCCGGCCCGCACCCGCAGCCCCTGCACTGCGACCAGCCCGCCGGAGGCCAGCGTGGCTGCGACCAAGCCGAGATCACAACAGATGTTGTATGCGCGCTCCAGTACCGGCCGGTCCTTCCGGTTGCCGGTGTACACCTGCGCGAGCGCGTCCAGAATTGTGGGCGTACCGATCCCCAGTCGCAGGTTGCCGGTCACCAAACGCAGCAGGTAGCGAGCCTCCAACGGAGTGGCCAGCGCCAGAAGGCCGGCCAGCAGATCGAGCTTGCGACCTTGCGAACCGGAGCCCTCGGCGCGGGCGATCTCGTGAAGCGTGTCAACGACTGCGACTACCTGCAGGCTTGGCTCCCGATCGCCAGCCTTCGCCGCCAATAACTGCTCGGCGGCTTGCCCGAGGTCGCCGGCCTCCCGCACCGCCGCGACAACCTCCGCCGGCTCGACGTCGGTCGCTGTCGCGACCGCTCGCAGTGCCAGCTTCTCAGCCAGCCCGAGGTCCACTGCGGCAAATTCCGGCGCCACCAGCCCCTGACACATGTAACAGACGGTCGGCAGTAACTCCTGCGGAGTCTGGGCCAGCAGTGCCGCCAGCCGGTCAATCAACATCAAACGACCGGAAGCCTGCTCCAAGTCCCGGTACGCCTCAGCTACAACTTGATACCTCACACCGCCATCCTCGTCCCATCCCTACCTTGATCTGCGGATACCTCAGCCCGCCGGACAGCGGGTCGCCTCCCCCAGCTTTGGCTCGCTGCCACACTGGGAATCTCAGACACGGTTCGGAGAGGTGGTGAAGCTGTGCGAGCGTCCATCTCGTTAGGCCGTATCGCTGGCATCAAGGTCGGGATAAACGCCAGCGTGTTTCTCATTGTTGCCATTTTGGTGTTTGGGCTCGCGACCGGCCAGTTGCCTGCCGCCTATCCGGGGCGCAGCATCGTCGCCTACGTGATCGCGGCGATCGTTGCAGCGCTGCTGTTCCTGGCCTCGCTGCTGGCCCATGAGCTGGCACATTCGCTCGTCGCCCGCCGCAACGGCATCGAGGTGGAGAGCATCGTGCTGTGGCTCCTTGGCGGCGTTGCACAGCTTCGGGGTGAGGCGAAGACCCCGGGGGCAGACTTTCGCATCGCGATCGTGGGGCCGCTGACAAGCCTTGTCCTGGCAATTGTCTTCGGTCTCGGCGCTGCAGGCGTCGCATCGCTAGGCAGCGCCGGGCTGCCGTTGGGTGTGTTGATGTATCTAGCTGCAACCAACGCGCTGCTTGCGGTGTTCAACCTCATCCCGGCCGCACCGCTGGACGGTGGTCGAGTGTTACGGGCGGCGTTGTGGCAGTTCCGGGGTGACCGGCACGCAGCCGCGGTGAACGCCGCCCGAGCCGGCCGCATTCTCGGCTTCGTCATGATCGCCCTCGGCGTCCTACAGGTAGTAACCGGTCGCGGACTGGGCGGCGTATGGCTGGCGCTGATCGGCTGGTTCGTGGTCAGTGCCGCGACCGCTGAGGAGCAGCAGGCCCGGCTGGGCGGGCGCCTCGCCGGTGTCAAAGTCGGCCAGGTCATGGCCGTGCGGCCCACCGTTCTCGATGGCAACCTCACCGTGGCCGACTTCATAGCCCAGGTGGCCCTCACTCATCAGTACTCCACATATCCGCTCGTTGATCCGAACGGGCGTCTCACTGGGCTGGTCACCCTCAACCGCGTACGCGCCGTGCCGCCCGAACTACGAGCCACCACCCGCCTACAGGAGATCGCTTGCCCGCCGAGCGAGGTCCCCACAGCGCATCCTGAGGAGTCCCTCGTCGAGCTATTGGAGCGGATGAACGGCTGCGCCGATGGCCGCGCTGTTGTCGTCGACGACGCAGGCCGGGTCGTCGGTGTAGTGTCCGCCAGCGACGTCGCCCGCTCACTGCAGCTGGCCGACCTGCGCTCCTTCGATCCCTATCCAGCACCCTCTGGAGCCGACTTGACATCGAAGTAACGGACATCTGGGGCTGGGCGAAGGGTGGAGTGAGATGGCTGACGCGGTTCGAGCGGCAGTGTTGGTGGCTCCAGGTCGCTACGAGGTGCAGGAGTTCCCGCGTCCTCCGCTTGCCGACGGGGCGCTGCTCATGCAGGTCGAGATGTCAGGCATCTGCGGCACCGACAAGCACACCTTCCTGGGCGAAACCAAGCAGTACGCCGGCACGCCGGCCGAAACCGATACCCCGTTCCCGATCATCCAGGGCCACGAGAACGTGGGCGTGATCGCAGAGATCTCCCCCACCGCCGCCGAACGCATTGAGTTCTACGGCCGACGGCTCTCGGTGGGTGATCGAATCACGATGTGCCCCGATGTGGTGTGCGGACGCTGCTATCCCTGCACCCACGTCATGGGCTACGTATGGTGTGACAACTCCCAGTGTTATGGCAACTCCTTCACCAGCGCCGAGGCGCCACATCTGCTGGGCGGTTGGGCCGAGTACATGTACCTGCGGCCGGACACCTTCGTGTACAAGGTGCCGGGCGGACTATCGCCGCGCGTAGCCGTCCTAGCGGAGCTGATGGCCTGTGCAGCCAGTCTGGACAAGGTGAAGGAGTTCTCCTCCTACGCGCTCGAGGGCTTCAACTCAGGCGACACCGTGGTCGTCATCGGCTCCGGGCCGCTCGGCCTGCTGCACATCGCCAAGGCCGACATGATGGGAGCCGGCCAGATCATCGCCAGCGATCTGAGCCCCTACCGGCTGGCCTGGGCGCGGCGCTGCGGCGCTGACGAGGTCCTCGATGTGTCAGCGACGACGCCGGAGCAACGCCTGGACCGAGTTCGTGAGCTGACAGCAGGACGAGGAGCCGACGTCGTACTGCACATGGCGAACACACCGAAGTCCTTCATCGAGGGCATCGAGATGCTCAAGCGCGGTGGGATGTTGCTGGAGATGGGCAACTTTGTCGACACCGGTGATGTCAGCATCAATGTGCACCGCCACATCTGCAGCAAGAACATTCGGCTTATCGGCCTGACCAACCACCCGAGCACGGGATATGGACCTGCGCTGCGGCTGCTGGAGCGCTACGCCGACCGGTATCCGTTCGAGGAGATGGTCACTCACGAATTCGGTTTGGACCAGGTCGAGACCGCCATGCGTACCAGCATGAGCCCAGAGAGCATGAAAGTGGCTGTAGTGCCCGGACTCGACCGCGACGCCTAATCAAGGTTGCGTTCTAAGGCACCGACAGCCAGATCAATGACAGCCTCGAGGGTGCCTGGCTCCTCAAACAGATGAGTGGCCGCTGGCACCACTTCAATGCTCACCGGAGCTCGCATGGCCGCTGCCGCCCTCTCGTTGAGCTGGCGCACCTGCGGGTCCCGCTCACCAACGATGAGCAGGGTCGGCGCCTGCACGCGAGCGAGAGCATCGCCGGCCAAGTCCGGCCGGCCGCCCCGGGAGATGACCAACCGAACCTGTTCTGGTCGCTCAGCAGCGGTGATCAACGCCGCCGCGGCGCCGGTGCTCGCGCCGAATAACGCCAAGGGCAGCGGGGCCGTGTCGCTTTGCTGCCTGAGCCAGTCCGCCGCCCCGGTTAACCTCGCCGCGAGTCGGGCGATGTCAAAGCGCAGTTCGCGGGTGCGCAGGTCGATCTGCTCCTCCTGAGGCGTGAGCAGGTCTAGCAGCAAGGTTGCCCAGCCGTTCGCTTGGAGGACGTCTGCGACCCGTCGATTCCGTGGACTGTGGCGACTGCTGCCACTTCCGTGGGCGAAGAGCACAACGCCGCGGGGTGCTGCAGTCGGAACGGCAAGATCACCGTCGAGTGAAACGCCCGCGGTCGGTACGCGAACCGTTCGTTCGACAGCCTTGTCGCTGCTCATGTCCCCCAGTCTGGTCCGTGCGCGGAGCTGGTGGGCGCCCGTATCGTGTTGGTCGCAGCACAGATACGCGAACCGCGGGTGCGATAAGGAGGACGCATGATGACGCAACCGGCTGGCCCGCTCAGCCTCATCCAGCGCCAACTTCGACCGCCTACCTGCAGCTGGCCTACATCCGCGACGCCAAGATCAGCATCAGCGCGCCCCCTGAAATCGTCGGTCCGGCCGTCGTGCATCTGCGCCGGATCTCAAGCTGACGGAGGGGCGCGATCATGGGGCCGCTTCCAAAACCCATTTCGACCCTTGCGGAATTCGACGCGCGGTTGGAGAGCTTGCAGCGTGCAGCGGACGCGTCAAGCACAGCACAGCGGGGTCGGATTCCCATGGGGCAGCTCTTCGAACTGGCCAGGGACTTCGTCGGCGCCTCGCCTGAAGAGATCGAAGTACTGCTGGACATGCCGGACCACCCGCCAAGGGTGGTCGCAGTGAGCATCATGGATTTTCAGGCGCGTCGGCAGGCGACTCCTAACGGCAGGCGGCGGGAGCTGTACGACCTCTACCTGCGACGGCACGACCGGATTGACACCTGGGACCTCGTCGACCGAGCAGCTCCCCATGTTGTCGGGGGCTATCTGTGGGACAAGCCGCGAGAGCCGCTCTATCGGCTTGCCGCCTCACCGCACTGGTATGAGCGGCGGACCTCCATCGTGAGCACCTGGTTCTTCATTCGCCGCGACGACTTGGATGACACCTTCCGCATCGCTCAGATCCTTGCGAACGACCCCGAAGACCTGGTCCAGAAGGCGGTGGGTGGCTGGATCCGAGAAGCTGGGAAGCGAGACGAGCCGCGCCTGCGCGACTATCTCGATCGCAACGCCGCAACGATGCCCCGTACTGCCCTTCGCTATGCGATCGAACATCTGCCGTCTGACACGCGCGATTATTACCTCGGTCGCAAGAAGACCCTTCAAGCAGAGTAAGTGCCAGCTGACTCTCCTCGATGTGGGCCCCGCCGGGAGAGTCAGCCCTGGGTCTTTGATCAGGATCTTGATCTGGGCGAAATCACATCGGCTGGGGGCGCAGGAATCCGCCGAGGTGGACCGGATGTATCCGCACCTGCGCGCCAGGCACCTGTTGCATCGACTCCACGACTCCATCGCTGGGGGTGCCGTAGATGTCGATCTCGTAGGTATCGAGAGCGTCGCCGGCCCGCTCGGCCAGTCGCTCGTAGAAGATCTTCAGGTGCGCATCCAGCGACGCCGCATCGGGATGCACCTGGATGCACGACATCTCCGCCTGGTCATCGCTCGACCAGGTATTGAATGCGATGACCCGGGGCTCTTCTGAATCTACGATCTCAGTCGCCTCCAGATCGTGCTCCATCTGCTGCGCCCACCTCCCCGGCTTCACCGTGGAGCGAGTAATAAAGACCAGCGGTCCAGACATTGGGATCCTCCCTAGTGCGTCGGGAACTATTCACCGCCGAGGCTAGGGACATCGCACCGACGCAACATCTGTCGAACGACGTATTTTGCCGACCCCGCTGGTGTCAGTCACCTGACGCCGACAACCCGCTCCGCCGGGCGATTTCCGGCACCTCGCTGCGACGCGACGCCCCCAGTTTGGTAAGAATCCGCGATACGTGTACTCCGACGGTCCGAGGGCTGATCACGAGCGCACCAGCTATCTCCGCGTTGCTGCGCCCGGCAACCAACAGGTCCAAGACCTCGAGCTCCCGGTATGTCAGTCCAAGCTCAGTCGCGATAGCGGCAGGAAATGAGTTGCTGGCCTCCTCTCCGCGGAGCCGGATCCGTGCGGCCGCGGCAAGCTGGTCGATGGACTCCAAGAGCGGCCTCGCCCTCAGCCGATCAGCAGTCCGGCGGGCAATATTCAGCTCGCGCGCCGCCTCCGGCCGTCCTGACCTCGACCCAAGGAGCGCGTACGCAAGGCGCCAGCGACAGTAGGCCGCTCGATAGGGATCGCCGGTCATGTCCCACACCGCGACAGCCTCCCGCCAGGGCTCGGGATCGCGTTTCCCGTCATGCCGCGATATTTCGCCGCGGGTAGTCGCGCCAAACGCACGAAACTGGGTACCCAGATTTGCTGCGGCCCAGACTCGAGCATCAGTGACCAGATCGGCAGCCGGCTTGCCGCGGCGGCGTGCATGTTCGGCTATGTCGGCTGCGGCTCGTGCGCGGATCGCTACGGCAGCCGCACGCAACATTGGGTCGGTCGTGACTTCGATGGCCAGGTCGGCGTACTCCACAGCCTGATGAGCGCTACCGGACCACAGCGACGACTCGGCCTGGGCGCACGACGCGACAGTCCGTGGAAGATGCTGGTCCGGGAGGTTCTCGGCCAGCGCCGCCACGCAGTTGGCAAATCCTGTGGCCGCAGTGAAGTCGCCTCGTGCCGCTGCGAGCCGGGCTCGGTAGGCGTTGGTGAACATGGGGTGGATCCCGGTAAGCCGACGGGCGTCAAGGTTGGTCAGGATCTCGTCGGCCTCCTCCCATTTACCGCTGTCCAGAAAGCATTCGGCCAAGAAACACGTCATCGACACTCCAAAACTGTCGGCCAGGCCATGGGCGACAGACTGACTTATGGCGTCTCGCAACAGCTGCTCCCGCTCCGCGTTCCGGCCGTGCCTGCGGAGGGAGACGGCAAGACTCGCGTTGATGCGCGAAAGCTCCTCACCTGCATCACAGGTGATCGCGAGATCGCGCGCCCGCCACAATGCAGCGAGTCCAGATTCGTCGTCGACTCTGGCATAACCCCACGCGAGCAAGGCGCGGCACTCTTGCAAGGGTTCGCCGCTGATGTGCGCGGCCTGGAGTGCTTGCTCCGACCAGTGTTTTGCGTCCTCGGTCCGCGCGGCCATCATCAGGTACATGCCGTAGCCGGAAAGCACCTGAGCGCGCACCAGGGCAGGTGCGTCGTCGGGAAGCACCGCCAGGGAGGTCTCGTACGCCTGGCGAGCACCGGCACCTTCTCGATTGACCCAGGAGTAGAGCCCGAGCCGCTCCCAGCGCAGAGCCACTATGCCGGGTTTGTCGGGCTCCTTGAGGCTCTGCCTGGCGAGCCACACAGCCCGTGCGCGGGCGCCGGAACGATGTGCAGCTTCGGCGGTCCTGGCTAGCAGGCCGGCCCGGCCGCCCATTGCTGCTGCTCGGTCGGACGGAAGGGCGTCGAAATGTTCAAGGGCTCGTTCCAAATATGTGTGGGCCTCGCCGGGCGCGTGTACCCGCTCGGCGAGCGCAGCCGCCTCGAGGTTGGCCACTACGGCATGGGCCCGTTCGTCGGCTTCGTACCAATGGCGGGCCAGCACCGTGATATCGCGATTCGGCATGGCCATCAGCGACCCAGCGACTTGCCGGTGAAGCCGGCGACGCTGCCCGTACGGCAGTGCGGAATAGATCGCCTCTCCCAGCAGCTCATGGCGCATCTCGTACCTCGCGCCCTGCATGACAAGGATGTCGGCAGCAACTGCTCGGTCGAGGGCGGCAGCCACCTCGTCGATGTCAGACCCGAGCACCCGAGCGACCAGCCGCGCGTCGCAATGCTCGCCCATCACCGCCACCACGCTTGCCGCCTGAACAGCAAGACCGCCGAGACCGTCTAGCCGTGCAAGGAACAGGTCACGAAGGTGATCGGGCACGCCGGTCAGGCCGGCCGTCTCGGCGGCCACGACCTCCTCGACGAGCAAGGGAACACCCCCACTACGACGGTGAACACGCCTAGCCTCCTGCTCCGACGGCCGCTGACCAGTGATGCCCTCCATCTGGGCGGCGACGTCCTGCGACGACAGCGCGTCCAACACCACGTGCAGAACCGCATAGTGATTCAGTGCGTCGATGAACTCACGTACCGCTGGTCGGCGAGATGCCTCGTCGTCGCGGAAGGTCATGACCATCGTCCACCGGCCCTCCCGCACCATCGCCATTAGATAGTGCAGAGCGTCTCGGGCGATCCGGTCCGACCAATGCACGTCTTCGACCACAAGCACGGTCTGTCGTCGTTTCGCCAGTGCAGCCGTCGTGCTTCGCAGCAGTTCGAACAGCCGGGACCTGCGCATAACAACGGCACCGGTCAACGCATCGAGTACCTGCACAGCGGGCGGATCAGCGCTGCGGAATGCCGTGATCAGTGCCGAATACGGCGGAGCACCCGCCCCAAGGTCGAGACAGGCCCCCGCCATCACGCGGATCCCCTTTGCCCGAAGCTGCTCGGCAAGGGCCGACACAAACCGTGTTTTGCCGATTCCGGCAGGCCCGCTCACCATCACAACGCCTGGCCGCGCCTCGATTACCCGGCGGATAGCCTCCATCGCGCTAGCCAGCTCCTCGTCCCTGCCGACGAGCCGGTCGCTACGAAGCCGCACCCAGGTGGGCACGGGATCAATCCCAGCGCATCGGCTACGCAAAGTCCATCGCCACGCCTGCCCTGACGTAACCGGCATGTCGGTACGACGTCATTGAAAAGAACATCGCTCGCGAGACCGTGACACCCAGAGCGGGAGCTGGGGACAAGATCATTTTCCATCGAGTGAGCGAGCCATGATCATGGGTGCCGCGGGTCGTTGCTGAGCTGGAATTCGATCATCGTGAGGCCTCCCCTAGGCTGGGTCGCATGGACGACTCCGACCTCCTGGCGCGCATTCGTGAGATGGTCGATGCTGAGCATCAGCTGCGCCGCCAGATGCAGGAGAACCCGGGTGAGATCAGCGATGCGGCCGAGAGGCTTCGTGACCTTGAGGAATCTCTTGATCAATGCTGGGACCTGCTTCGCCAGCGTCGCGCCCATCGGGAGTTCGCACAGGATCCAGATGAGTCACAGGCGAGGCCTCGGCAGCAGGTCGAGGGATACCTGCAGTAAGGCTTGAGCAACGCGACTGGTGAATGAGCGGGCTAGTTTCGCGACCGATACACAGCGACGTTCCAGGCCAGGTGGCCTGATCTGATCAGGTTGGATTCGAGCAGCTCGAGCCGTGCTGCGATGGCGCGCAGCAAGCGCCGCGAAAACCACGTCCGGGCGTAGATCGAGATGATCAGGACACCGCCGGGTGCCAGTTGGCGCGCATGATGCTCTACGGCGCTGATGGGGTCCGACAGGTAGTAGACGACCTCGTTCATCACCACAGCGTCCGGTGGCTGGTCGGCAACAAAGCCGGATCCGTCGGCGCATACGAACTGCGTCCATCGGTCGCACTTGGATCGAGCGAGCGCAATGGATTGCTCGTGGTTGTCTACGCCGAGATACCGGCCGTACCTCAGACCTTCCTGAAGGATCCCTTGCGAGCAGCCGATGTCGAGGACGAATCCATCTCGGGCATAGCGCTCAGTTGCGTTTCTGACTGCTTCATAGCGGGCGGCCTCATTGCCTCCACGCAGCCGCTGCCAGCTGTCCTTTCGGTTCTCCCGTGCGTTATCGCGTGCCAGGATCGAGCGCACCAGGAACAGTGGGATCGGCGCTGCGGACAGCAGGTCAACGGCGACCTTGCTCCGCATCAGTTGGGCGACGAACGTGTCCCTGGCATGCTGCACCGCCTCTGAAGCTTGCTCCCCCATCGGCCTCCTCGGCGCCGTCGTGGCCGTCGAGTCAAGCCCGGCGCAGCCACCCCGTCTGATCACCATATCGGGGCGACCTCGTTGCTGCCGGCATCATGGCCATGCGAGGACTCACTCGAAGCGCGAGGGATCTCCCGCTCCGCGTCGTACGATCACCGCTTGGCCGTTGGAGAGATCTACCACGGTGGTCGGGATCTCACCGCATTCTCCAGAGTCAACGACGGCGTCCAGAAGATGATCAAGGCGCTCCATGATCTCCCAACCCTGCGTTAGCGGCCGATTCTCCCCCGGCATGATCAAGGTGCTCGACACCAGGGGTTCACCCAGCCCGGCCAGGATCGACTGAGCGACCACGTGATCAGGAATGCGAACCCCGACAGTACGCCTCCGGGGATGCAGCATTCGTCTGGGAACCTCCCGTGTTGCCGGCACGATGAAGGTGTACTGCCCTGGCGTCGACGCCTTGACGAGGCGGAAGATCACATTGTCGAGCTGTACGAACCGGCCAAGCTGAGTGAAGTCCGCGCAGACGAGTGTGAAGTGGTGTCGGTTGTCCAGCTGCCGGATCTCTCGAATCCGGTCCAGGCCCGATCGGTTGTCGAGCTGGCAGCCAAGCGCGAAGCAGGAGTCCGTTGGATAGGCGATCAGCCCGTCATCTCGCAGCAAGTCGACCACTCGGCCAATCGTTCGCGGCTGAGGGTTGTCCGGGTGGACATCGAAGTATCGGGCCATAAAACTCGAGCCTAACGCCGTGGCAACACTCCCCTACCCTCACTTGGCACCACTTACTTGGACGTGGCATCAGCTGCAGCCGCGGCGGAGTCCAAGTTGCTGCTGCGGAGTGACATCAGGAGAGTGAAAGTTAACGCGAAGTTTAGGTATTGCTAGACTAGCAATGTGTTACACCGTACGGATCTGCTGACGATCGGAGAGCTGTCGGCGCGTTCCGGATTCGCGCCATCTGCCCTGCGGTACTACGAGAACCTCGGCCTGATCACTTCGAGCCGCACATCTGGAAACCAGCGCCGCTACGAGCGGGCGATGCTGCGCCGCTTGGCGTTCATCCGCTCGGCGCAGCGCGTCGGGTTGTCGCTGGAGGAGATCACCGAAGCCCTGCGAACCCTGCCGGGGAGTCGTACGCCGACCAAGGCCGACTGGACTCGCCTCTCTCACCAATGGCATGGCCGGCTCAATGAGCAGATCGAAAGGCTGGAACGCCTTCGGGATCGGTTGGACAGCTGTATCGGCTGCGGCTGCCTGAGCCTGCAGAAGTGCACGCTGCAGAATCCGGACGACTACGTGAGCGCACGTGGACCTGGTGCGGTTTACCTGGAGCCATCCAAGGACTGACCGGCTGGTTAGACGCGGGGCGAGGCGGCTGATGCGTCGGCTACGTTACTGGACATGGTCAACAAGGTGGCAATGCTTACCGCGGGCGGTGTCGCACCGTGCCTTTCCTCGGCGATCGGCGGGCTGATCGAGCGCTACACCCAAGTTGCGCCCGAGGTTGAGATCATCGCGTACCGATACGGCTATGAGGGCCTTTTGCAGGGCGACTCGATCACAATCACGCCTTCGGTTCGGGAGAACGCTGCACTCCTCCACGGCTTCGGCGGCTCCCCCATCGGGAACTCGCGGGTCAAGCTGACCAATGCCGCCGACCTGGTGGAGCGTGGCTTGGTCGCTGAGGGGGTGAACCCACTGCAGGCCGCGGCTGACCGGCTGACGACTGACGGCGTCGACATTCTGCACACCATCGGCGGCGATGACACCAACACCACGGCGGCTGACCTGGCCGCATTCCTGGCCAGCAACGGCTACTCCCTGACCGTGGTCGGGCTGCCCAAGACCATCGACAACGACATCATCCCGGTACGCCAGTCACTTGGCGCCTGGACGGCGGCCGAGCAGGCATCGCGTTTCGCACAGAACATCATCGGCGAGCACAACTCCGGATCGCGGATGCTCCTGGTACACGAGGTTATGGGACGGCACTGCGGGTGGCTGACCGCCGCCACGGCACAGGCCTACCGGGAATGGCTTGACACCCGAGCCTGGCTGCCCGACATCGGGCTCAGCCGAGAAGCCTGGGAGGTGCACGGGGTCTACGTGCCCGAAGCGGTCTTCGATCTTGAGGTCGAGGCCCAACGCCTCAAGGAGAAGATGGATCAGCTTGGCTCGGTCAACATCTTTGTCTCCGAGGGCGCTGGCGTAGAGACGATCTTGGCCGAACTCGAGCGGTCGGGTGAGGAGGTCCCGAGGGACCCCTTCGGTCACGTCAAGATTGACAAGATCAACCCTGGTGCCTGGTTCGCCAGCAAGTTCGCCGAGCGGCTTGATGCCCGCAAGGTCATGGTGCAGAAGTCGGGATACTTCTCCAGGTCTGCGGCACCCAACCAGCGCGACCTCGAGTTGATCAAATCCATGACCGACTTCGCGGTCGACGCCGCGCTACGCGGTGAGGCGGGCCTGGTTGGTCACGACGAGGAACGCGGCGATGAGCTCCGAGCGATCGAGTTCGACCGGATCAAGGGCGGCAAGCCGTTCGACATCGACGCTCCCTGGTTCTCCGCATTGCTGGACATCATCGGCCAGCCCGGCGCCCAGCTCGCCACTGCACACTGACTTCCCCGGTCTGCGCCCTGAGCCCTTCGACGGGCTCAGCGCGCATCTCCGCGATCCGCTCAGGTCTTCTTTCGGCCACGTACGGCGGCTGAGAACGCGTACGCCAGCGCCGCGCCCAGGCCGACTCCGGTCGCGGCCCCAGTGACGTAGCCAGCGCCTATGCCAACGCGTACGGAACGCGCGGCAACAGCCTCAGGTACGACATTCGGTTTCACATCCTCCGGTCGTTGAGGTTCGGGGGTCGGCTCGGTGCTCACCTCTTCTTCTTCCTCCTCCTCCGCGTGAGGAATGGGGACCGCCTCGTGCTCGGCGGTTGCGATCCAGGCGGCGACGAACAAGATCAGTTGGGCAAAGATGTTGAAGAACAGCATGAGCACAATCACTGGCCCGAAGATCGCCGCAGCAGGGTTGCCCTGGAACGCACTGATCAGGAAGCTCGCCAGATATTGCAGCGCCACCAGCGCGATCGAACCCAGCAGCGCTCCACGGCGTACCACGGACCATGGCTCACGGGTCTCAGGCAGCACCGTGTAGAGATACATGAAGATCAGCCAGCCGGTGCCGATCGAGAACGCGACGGAGGTGATCCGAAGCAGTGGCTCCGTCCACGCTTGATCATCAAGTCCGAGAGAGTCGACCACGGTGCCGGCAAGCGAAGTCGACAGCGAAGAGAGGCCGAATGTCACGGCCAGTCCAAGCAGCAGTCCAAGCAGCAGCAGGAGGTTGCCGAGCCACCGGACCACAATGTTGATCTCCTGGGGCCGAAGATCGAATCCCGGTCGCCACTGGGTTCGCACGGCATTCTTCAAGTGGCCCATCGATTTTGCGCCGGCGTAGAGACCTGTTGCAAGGCCCACGATTCCAATCGTCCAGTACTGTCTCCAGGGCGGTGGTCACGAGATCCACGATCTTGTCGCGGGTGGCCGTGTCTGTGCTGCCTAGTGCTTCCGTGACGGCGTCAGCGACGTTGTCCAGGAAATCGGGGTACACAACGGTGAGCACGAAGCCGGTGATCGAAAACGCCACCATAAGGATCGGGACCAGGGCGAGCACCCAGAAGTAGGTGGTCGCCGCTGCGAACTGTGAGCCGAGCCGGCTGATGTAGCGCTCAACGGTACGCATCATGTGCGCGATCCAGGGCTGCTGCTGGAGCTTCTTGATCCTCTCCGTTATGGCGACCATTCAGTTCCTTTTCTGTGCTGACCTCGGCGTTTCCCCGGTCGAAACTATCGGATGCGCGAACGCGCAAGCCTAGCTCTTGACAGTCACAGCGGCCGCGCCTTGGCTGAGGCTATGAGCCCACTCTTGACAGATTCCGAGGTGTCCCAGCGGCTGGCGGGACTTCCGAACTGGCGCCGTGCCGACGGCGATGACCCGGCGATTGCCGCTACGTACGAGCTGACCGACTTTGTCGCGGCCTTGGACTTCGTGAATCAGGTCGGGCATGAGGCGGAGCTCATGAATCACCATCCAGATATCGATATCCGTTGGAGCAAGGTGACTCTGGTTCTCTCCACACATTCTGAGGGCGGCCTCACCGAGAACGATTTCGAGCTGGCACACCGGATCAACGATGTAGCGGGGCAGGAAACCTGAAACGAGGCACAGCGCCCACGACGCCAGCGTCGTAGCTACTCGAACGCCTCTGGCGGAGGGCAGATGCAGACAAGATTGCGATCCCCGAAACCGCCATCGATGCGGCCGACCGGCGGCCAGTACTTGTCGAAGCCTTGGGCGTAGAGCGGACCGGTATGAAACCCGGCTGGGAAGGCCGCGACCTTCCTCGGGTACGGGTGATCCCAGTCCTCGGAGGTCACCTGAGCTTGCGTGTGGGGGGCATTGACCAGCGGATTGTTATCGCGTGGCCACTCCCCCGTCTCGATCTTGGCGATCTCTGCGCGGATGCTGATCATGGCATCGCAGAAGCGGTCGATCTCCTCCAGCGTTTCCGACTCGGTCGGTTCGACCATCAGCGTCCCTGCCACAGGAAAGCTCATCGTCGGTGCATGGAAGCCGTAGTCAATCAGTCGTTTCGCGACGTCATCCACGGTGATGCCGCTGGCCTTGGTCAGCGGGCGCAGATCAAGGATGCATTCGTGGGCGACCCTTCCGTTGCGCCCGGCATACAGCACTGGATAGTGATCATGAAGCCGCTCTGCGACGTAGTTGGCCGCAAGTAGGGCGTGTTCGGTCGCCGAGGTCAGTCCATCGGCGCTCATCATCGCAATGTAGGCGTAGCTGATCGGCAAGATGCCAGCCGAACCGTACGGAGCCGCCGAGATTGGCCCGATGCCGGTCCTCGGTCCTGCTGCGCTGAGCAACGGGTGGTTGGGCAGGAAAGGTGCAAGATGTGCGGCTACGCCCACAGGTCCGACGCCAGGGCCGCCGCCCCCGTGCGGGATGCAGAAGGTCTTGTGGAGGTTCAGATGACTCACGTCTGCGCCGAAGCTGCCCGGTCGCGCCAGTCCGAGCAGTGCGTTCAGGTTGGCGCCGTCCACATAGACCTGACCACCGGCGTCGTGAACCATGTCACACAGCTCCACGATGCCTTCCTCGAACACGCCGTGCGTGGAGGGATAAGTCACCATGATCGCCGCCAGTTGATCATGATATTCCGTGATCTTGCTCCGTAGGTCCTCCAGGTCAATTGCTCCATCGGCAGCAGCCTTGACAACGACAACCTTCAGGCCCGCCATGGTGGCCGACGCAGCGTTCGTCCCATGCGCCGACGACGGGATCAAACAGATGCGACGTTGATGATCACCGTTCGCCTCGTGGTAGGCGCGGATGGCGAGCAACCCGGCGAGTTCGCCCTGGCTGCCGGCGTTCGGCTGGATCGATACCTTGGCGTAGCCGGTGAGTTCGGCCAGCCAGGATTCGAGCGCCTCGATCAAGATCAGATAGCCCTGTGCGTCCTCGACTGGGGCGAACGGATGCAGATTGGCAAAGCCGGGATAGGAGATCGGTTCCATCTCCGTTGTCGCGTTCAGCTTCATCGTGCATGAACCGAGCGGGATCATCCCGCGATCGAGCGCCAAGTCCCGATCCGACAGCGCCCGCAGGTAGCGGAGCATCGCCGTTTCGCTGTGATGGGTATTGAAAACGGGATGGGTGAGGTAGGAAGTGGTACGTTCCCGCCCAGCCAGGTTGTTGTCGAACGGCCGCCGGTGGCTCTCGGTAACGCCGAACGCCGCCCGCACCGCGTTCAGCTGGGCGGCGGTGGCGTCCTCGCCAATCGATACCCCGACATGATCTTCGTCGACGAGCCGAAGGTGCACTCCATCCTCCCCCGCCGCCGCGACCACCTGGTTGGCCCGTCCCGGCAGCTCAGCGAGCACGGTGTCGAAGAAGGAGTCATGGATCACGCGGATCCCTCCGCCAACAAGATCACTGGCCAGCCCAACCGCGTTCGCATGGATCGACTTCGCGATCTCGCGCAGACCGTTAGGCCCGTGGTAGACGGCGTACATGCTGGCCGTGACGGCGAGCAGGACCTGTGCTGTGCAGATGTTCGAGGTCGCCTTCTCCCGCCGGATGTGTTGCTCTCGGGTTTGCAGTGCCAAGCGGAAGCCGGGCGTGCCATCGCGATCCTTGGAGACCCCGACGAGCCGCCCGGGCAAGGTGCGTTCCAGGCCGGCGCGAACCGAGATGAAGCCCGCGTGCGGTCCTCCGTAGAAGAGCGGGACGCCGAACCGCTGACTCGACCCGACGGCCACATCCGCACCCCACTCCCCTGGCGGCGTCGTCAACGTCAACGCCATCAGGTCGCAGGCCGCGATCACCATCGCGCCGCGGGCATGCGCTCGATCCGCGATGGTCCGCAGCTCGTCTGTGCTGGCCAGCCGGCCGCTGGCGCCGGGGGTTTGCACGACGACCGCGAACAGGTCCCGCTCCTCGATTTCCTCGGCCAACGGCTTGCTGGCGAGGACAACCTCGATCCCCAACGCAGCCGCCCTGGTAGTCACGACCCCGATCGTCTGCGGCAAGGTGTCGGCATCGAGCAGGATCGCCTGACCACCTTTTGACGCTGCGCCGAGCCAGCGTCATTGCCTCGGCGGCGGCGGTCGCCTCGTCGAGCAGGCTGGCTCCTGCCGTGGGCAGTGCGGTGAGATCTGAGATCACGGTCTGAAAGTTGAGCAGGGCCTCGAGCCGGCCCTGGCTGATTTCGGGCTGGTACGGCGTGTAGGCGGTATACCAGGCCGGCGACTCGAGAACGTTTCTCCGGATCACCGAGGGGGTCACGGTGCCGTGGTAGCCGAGACCGATCATCGATGCCAGTGGCCGATTGCGACTGGCTAGATCGCGCAGCACCGCCAATGTCTCGGACTCCGAGAGTGCTGGTGGCAACGCAAGCGGCTCGGTGCTGCGGATCGACCGTGGCAGTGATTGCTCGACAAGCTGCTCCAGGTCAGTCAGCCCGAGGGCAGCCAGCATCTTCTCCCGATCATGGACCTGAGGCCCGATGTGACGAGTGCTGAACCGCTGCGAGGGGAGCGAGCCCGTCTGGGTGTCTGGAAGAGTGGCAGTCATCGAAAACTTCTTTCGCGCGTACACGGGTTAGTGCCCCCCGCTCAAGCGAGCAGCACTCCCCCTCTGTTACCAGCGGCTCCAGAGTTGCCATAGCGTGCGCGGTCTTGGTTGCCTGAGAGGTTCCGGGGTTGTTGCCCCTTCGGCGCCACAACCTCATCTGAGGTGGTGAACTCTCCCGCGCCGCCGTTCCAGCAGCGCCCAGATTACCCCGTCAACTGGTGGCTCGTGCCCGCCTACGCTGTGAGAGTTCGTCATGGGTCTGACCCGGCTCAACAGCCTCCGCGCGCTCAGCGGGCAACTCGGCAAGCGTCCCTTCTATGTCACGCCAGACGCCGCCCAGGGCGATGCCAAAGACGCCCTGACCGCCACGGAGCAGATCGATCACTTCATCGTCGGAGGTGCACTCGAAGACCGACACTCCATCACTCATCAACGTGACCTGAGTGAGGTCCTGGACGCCGCGGGCGCGCAGATGCTCGATCGCGGTACGGATCTGCTGCAGCGAAATGCCGGCATCGATCAGACGCTTGATCACTTTCAAGATCAAGATGTCGCGAAAGCTGTAGAGGCGCTGCGAGCCAGATCCAGATGCGCTCCGTACCTCCGGTACCACGAGGCCGGTACGCGCCCAGTAGTCGAGCTGCCGGTAGGTGATGCCAGCGGCGCTGCAGGCCACCGGTCCGCGGAAGCCTAGATCGATCGGCAGCGGTGAGAAGTCGCCGTCGAACAGCAGACCCTGCGCGTCAGCCGCCTCAACACCGGACGACTCGGCCGGCGTTGCTGTTGCATCGGTGCTGTTCACGTGTGCCTCCGGACTTCAAAAATCTGTTACTGCGATGGGAAGGGACAACTCTAACCGAGTTCTCTCCGCGTAATTCCACGGTCGGCATTACTCTCTGAACGCTACGACGAGCACACCAAATGGGTCAACGACCACGCCGCTGAGCACGCACTGCATTGACGAAGTCTAAATCCATACTTGAGGGTGCTCGATGCACCGAAGTCGCTAGTACCAGTCTCATGTTGAGCATGAGTGTTACCGCTGACTAGGACTTTGGCTCTTCACCTGTGACAAAGTCGTCGGGATTGACCTGATCGAGAAATTCTCGGAACTTCTCCACCTCGTCATCTTCGGCTTCAGGAATCTCGATGCCGGCCTCATCGAGCACGTCCTCGGCGCAGTAGATGTCAGACCCGACCCGCAGCGCGAGGGCGATGGCGTCAGACGGGCGGGCACTGACCTCGATCCCGTCAACCAGCAGCACAGCATAAAAAGTGCCACCTTCGAGTTCGGTGATGTGCACCTCGGTCAGCCGGTGGCCCAAAGTCGTGAGCGTGTCGACCATCAGGTCATGCGTGAGTGGCCTCGGTGGAACGATGCCCTCCTGAGCATTGGCGATCGCTGCGGCCTCGGCTGCTCCGATCCAGATCGGCAGGTATCGAGTCCCACCAACCTCGCGCAACAGCACCATCGGAGCATTCGACGGCATCTCGACCCGGACACCAACCACATCGAGCTCACGCATGCGACAACACTACTTCGCGAGCGCCGGGCTACAAGATCACCCCTCGCGGGCGAACGTCTTCGGCAGCAGTTGCCCGATGTCGGAGCTCCCGGCAGTGTCAAGATCACGATTGCCGCACCGAGCGTGCAGACAAAGCTGAAGACAAAGAGGGGCCATCGCCGGCGAGGGGCTGAAGTCGCCGGCAGACTCTCATAATCCGACGCTGGTTCGGGCGACACGCCGTCATGAGGCGGTCGGCTGCGAACCAGTGTCAGTTTCTGAGGGATCCCTGCCCAGGCGCCGCCTGGCGTGCGGAGCGCGGGTCGCTGAGCAGATCCTGGTGGCGTACCACGCGTCGCAACGTGCGGCACTCAGATATTGCGCTCCATGGCGGTGCGTACCAAAGCCGCATGGAAGCTGATCACCAGCTGCGTGACGTCGCTTGGTACATCGCGGTTGGCGCCGGTACGCCGGACGTACGGTGCGATCACCTGCTCCACCAGCCCCACCTCACGGTCGGCCGACAGCTTGAACACCCGCAGATGTCGCCCGTCAATGCCGTACTCAGCCAGGCGCCGGGCAGCGATTGCCAGCGTGAGGGCGTCCCTGCCGTAGTGCGCGGTGCCACGGCGGGTAGCCACGATCTGGGTTCGTTCCAGCTCTCCGAGCGCGCTGTCGGTCAGACCGCTCGCGTCCAGCAACTCCTGACGGGTCAGCCTGACCGGCTGCTTGGCCGCTGCGGCCGGCGGGTTTGCGGTCCGCCCCCCGGTCGCTGAGCCGCTACCGGCTGGCGCGCTCTGACCACTCACACTGAGCGGAGATTGCCCACGATCAAGCTGCTCCAAGTGCTCCTTGATCACTTTCAATGGCAGATAGTGATCTCGCTGCACCGCCAACACATAACGCAGCCGCTCCACATCACCTTCGGTGTAACGGCGATAGCCCGACGGCGCCCGCTGTGGAGTGATCAGCCCCTCGGCCTCTAGAAACCTGATCTTGGAAATCGAGATATCTGGGAATTCGGTCCGCAGGATTGCCATGACCTGGCCAATGCTGCGGGTCGCGTGCCGCAGACGGGTTTCGGTCACCAGCGCACCACGATCCTCGGCACCTCGGGCGCGAGCTTCACCGGCCGCGCTGGCCGCAGACTCGGCAGGGTTCGGCATGATGATTTTGAGGCCTACTCGGCGGCCTGAGCACTCCCGTAGTAAACCAGGCGGAATTTGCCGATCTGCACCTCGTCACCACTGCGCAGCAGGCATTCATCGACAAGATCCCGGTTGACATAGGTGCCGTTGAGACTCCCCACATCCTTGACCACTGTTCCATCCGGCGTACGGCTGAACGTGGCGTGTCGACGGGACACGGAGATGTCGTCGAGGAAGATGTCAGAATCCTGATGCCGTCCAACGGTGACGAGGTCGGTGTCCAACAGAAAACGGCTTCCAGCGTTGGCGCCCCGCTGCACGATCAGCAGCGCGGACCCGTGCGGCAACGCATTGACGGCGGCCTCATCTTCGTCCGTCAGCGAGTCCGTGTCACGCTCTTCAACCATCGCGGGCATCGCCTTGGTCGTGTCGCCGGTCGGCACCTTCTCGGGGGTCGCGGCTCGGGCAGCACCAGGGATCAGCGCCGAGCCACATTGGCCGCAGAAGTTACTCCCCTCTGGGTTCTCGTGTCCACAGTTGGTACAGAACGGCATTGCTTCGACTTTCGTGTACTGCCTCGAAGGCTCGAGGCGTGATGCAGAGTTTAGGACCAAAAGCAAACCGGCACGTAGCCGACCGGTGGTTCAGCCTGCCAGCTGTTCGGCGTAGGAATCAGCATCTAGCAAGTCGTCCAGATCCGCGCCCTCCTCCAGCTCCAGCTCGAACAACCAGCCGTCCCCGTATGGATCGGTGTTGATGGTCTCCGGGTTGGCCTCCAGCAGCGGGTTCACCCCGGTGACCACTCCAGGCACCGGGCAAAAGATGTCCGAGACACTCTTGGTTGATTCCAACTCACCGCAGGCGTCACCGGCTGATACGGCATCTCCCACCTCTGGCAAAGTCACGAAGACGATGTCGCCCAGCTGATCAGCCGCGTACTCGGTGATTCCCACCCGGACGCGGCTGCCGTTCCCGCTGCGAACCCATTCATGCTCGATCGAGTACTTCAAATCTTCTGGATAGTCCGACATCAGGCTCCTCAAGCTCACATCATCGAGGGGTTGGCGGCGGGGCTTCAGGGCGAGCGTACTGATTTTCTCTCGACGCGTGTGTCGATTCGATCACAACCCGGTCCACTTGTTCGAGCTGGACCTGTCCCCCGATCTTGGGTCCTGTGATCTCGGAGACGATTCCGCCGCGAAACCGGGCAGCCTCCTCCAAGTCGTGCGGCTCCCCGATGACCTCTAGGGTGATCGGCCGACTGACCGGTTTGCCGTCGATGACCAGGCCACGGGCATCCGATCCGAACCACGTCGATGCTACGACCCGGATTGTGTTGTTGACCTCGATCACCTCGGCACCGGCGTCGCGCATCTCCTCCACCGCATCGAGGAGAACTCCGGCATCGACGGCTGCATTCGGATCGGCGATCCGCATTCGGATACCGCGCCCTTCCGCTGGCACGGTGCCGGCCAGGATCGACAGCTCGACCAGGTGCCTTTCTGCTTCCGCCCGCGCGACGCGTTGTGTGTCAGCACCTGATCGCAGATCGCTTCTGGTCTGTTCCAACTGTGCGATCTCGCCCTCGAGCCGTCGTGACTCCGCGCCGAGCCCATCGAGTAGCTGAATCAGATCTTCGCGTCGGGCCGACGCATAGGTGTCATCGGTTGTGTTGATTCGGAACTGCATGACACCGGCTGCACCGACGATGAACAAAATGATCGCCGCCAGGATCTGCCCGCGACCTGGATGGAGCAGCGATGCCCGGAGCCGGGCGCGTGAACTGCGTGCTGCACCGGCATCGTCATCAGTCAGGCTCGCGGGGCGCGGAGCGGGGGGTGACTCATCCGCGCTCACAGCCGTCGGATGCTCCTCGCCGATCAGGCGTCGTTGGCTGCGCCGTAGCGAAGTGACATGACGAGAGGCTGCGTTGCGCGTACGTATGCGGGGCCGCGGGCGCCGCAGCGACGACTCCGACTTCTGGCCATCAAGGCCCAACTCGTCAGGCCCTAAGTCGTCAGGCCCTAACTCCTCAGGCCCTAACTCGTCAGGCATGGAATAGCGCCCGCCTGATGGCAGCTGCATTCGTGAAGATGCGGATTCCGAGGACCACCACGACCGCGGTCGCTAGTTGTGAGCCGACACCGATCTGATCACCCACGTAGACGATCGCGGCGGCGATCAAGACGTTGGAGATAAATGACACGACGAAGACCCGATCAGTGAAGGTGCCCTCCAGGTACGCCCGGAACGCACCGAACAGGGCGTCCATTGCCGCGACGATGGCAATCGGAAGATACGGCTGGAGGATCTGGGGAATCGATGGCTCCAGCACGATGCCGAGCACGATCCCGGCGAGTAGACCCAACAGCGGGATCACGATGTCGCCTCCCCCGCGTGACGGAGCACCATGCCAGGATCGGCTGCCAGATCGAGCTGCTTCACGTCACTGATCTCGTATCTCATTCGCCGGTTCTGGGCCAGGTCATTCCACCACGCCCCCGCCGCAGACTCAACAAAGTGAGCCTGCAGCGTACGCGGATCGCCGATCGCTTCAATGCGGTATGGGCGGGTGAGCGAGCGGTAGTCGACCGTAACGGCGTCGCCGGCACTCCGGATCGCTGTCAGGCTTGAGAGGCGGTGCCCGTTGATCGAAACTGCCTCGGCGCCCGCCTCCCAGAGGCCGTTGGCCAACACCTGGAGATCGATGTCAAGGACCCGGTCCCGGCCGTCTTCATTAGCCGCCGGTGAGTCGTCCACGACGATCAGCACTCCGGGGCCGGTCACCGGGACATTGCCAACAACCGGGTCGAGCGCATCGATGCGGGTTTCCAGCGCATGCGCGGCATCATCATCGCCTAGGGCCGCGGCTCGCAGCGTGGCGATCTCCTGAGACAGGGAGGTGACTCTCCCCCGCAGCTGATCCTGATTGCGTTCCGCGTTCTCTACGTGATTGATCAACTCGGTTCGCTCCGACTGAAGCGCAGGTGCTGCCCGCGTGGTTTGCAGTGCCGCCACGGCGAACAGGGCGCCGATGATCATCGCTAGCACGGCGAGCGTCCAGCGCCCCTTCGCGGGCTGGTCTCCTCGGGCAGCGACGAGTGCATAGTCCGGGTCGACCGGCTGCCGACTGATCTGATTCAGCAGGTCCATGCTGGCATCCGGAGCTCGACCCGCCGATTGGGTGGACAGTGCGGTGCCAGACTTTGCGGGCTGGCTCTGACGCGCTCGGCGCTGTGCGGAAGTGAATGTCATCCGGCAGTGGAGGGTTCCCGAGCCCGCTAGCGGGTCACGCTGGAGCGACTGTGGCCGTGGATGGGTGGCGTGGACCGGAGCAACCTGACGGTCTGTAGAGCGTAAAGGCCACCGGCGTACCAGTAGAGAGCTGTGCCCCAGATTGCGAATGCCCAGCCCATCACCCACGCCAACTGAAGCCAGCCCTGCTGGCTCGAGCCGAGCAGCACCAGCGGGAACGCGTACAGCAGGCAGAAAGTGGCGACCTTGCCCACGAAATGTACAGGCAGTGAGGAGTAGCCCCTCGTCTTGAGAATTGGTACCAACACCACGACGAAGACATCTCGTCCCACGATGATCACAGCCAGCCACCACGGGACGATTTCTCGCAACGCCAGTCCAACCAGAACTGCAAGGATGTAGAGCCGGTCAGCGATCGGATCGAGCATCTGCCCGACGCGGGAGGTCTGGTGCCAGGCCCGCGCCAGGTAACCGTCCAGCCAGTCGGTGAGGCCGCTAAGCGCGAGTACGAGCACGGCGAGTCCATCCGCCTGCGGGCCCAGAATGAGCCACAGCACGAGAGGTACGCCAGCCAGCCGCAGGAAGCTCAGCACATTCGGCAGGGTCCACACGCGATCGGTGTCGTAGAGCGGAACGCCCTTCGACGCCACCGACAGCTCTGCCGACAATCCTGGGGTGCCGGTAGTCCGCGGTATTTCAGGATCAGGCGAAACGCCGGCGCCCGAGATCCCCCGCTCACTACCTCTCACAAGGCCAGCCTAGTTCTCGGCCTCCCGCGCTATGACGGTTTGCCCGCTTCGCCGACTGCAGGAGCTCGCGGCTCGGCTGCGTAGACGGCTAGGGGCACGTGCGCGAGCGACGAAGAAGGCGAATCCGGCGGGCCAGCCGTCAGAGTGCAAATTGAACCTTCTGCCATCTCGAACGGACGCGGATCGACGGAACGCCTCGCCAACCGCAAGATTCGCACGGTGTGGCGGCGGCGGAGCGAGAGGGCCGTCGCCACCGCATCGTTGTGCAGCCGGCGGTACAGACTGGCTCGCGCTCGTTCCCTGGCAAGCTCGCTGGGGCTGGCTGGAAGCATCGGATCGACCGCATCGAGAACATGGCTCAAATCACTTTCGGTACGCTCACGCTCCCCATGGCACAGGTCCGGCTCGAGGGCTGCGGCCGCCGCATCCACTACCAGCAGAGCCGTGGCCGGGTCGATGCCGGGCATCATGACGAGTTGTGCGGCGCGCTGAGCACGTCCCACCAAAGCGGCATCAAGCACGGACCACGTGCGTTCCGCACGCGTAGTTGCCCGGTGGACTCGGCTGGCGAGCCAGCTGATCCGCCAGACCAAAATCACCACAACGATGATCGTCAGGGCCAGAATCTCCACAGCGCTCATCCGATGCTGTTTCCGGTCCGTCCAGCGGGTGCTGTGGACAGGGCCGCGCGATAGACGGCAAGAACGGTTGCGCCGACACTCGACCAGTCGTAGCTCCTCGCTGCCTGTTGCGCCCGGGCTGCCCGCTGTGCGTCAGGGCGGTCGAGGACCTGGAGCACTGCGCGGGCGAGCGCTCGATGGTCGCCCACCGAGAAGACTTCGCCGAGTCGCTGTTCGTCCTGCGGCGCACCGAGCAGGTCGACGAATGGAGGAAGATCAGAGGCCACGACCTGAACGCCACTTGCCATCGCCTCCAAAAGCACAATGCCAAAGCTCTCCCGCGCTAGGTGCGGCGCGACGAAGACATCGGCGGAACCGAGGAGCGCGATCTTGGCTTCATGAGTGATGGTGCCGAGATTGCTGCACCAGGCTGGCAGCGTCCGACTTCCCTGACCGGCCACGACTACCTCGAGATTGGGCCGGGCCTTCCTGATCAGCGGAACGGCGGCCAGCAGTACGTCGAGGCCCTTGCGCGGCTCGTCGAGCCGACCGATGAAGATCAATCTCGATTGCTCGGATGGCCGATGCGATCCAGCTGCTACCTGGCCGGCCGCTGTCGAAGGGCGCGCTTCAGCGCGCATAAGCGGCCGCCGCGTCGCGAAGTCGTCGAACCGGATTCCGTTGGGGATGACCACAGCATCTCGACCTAGATGCTGGATGACGACGTTGCGGGCCGACTCCGACACGGCGATGCCGGCGTCGATCTTCTCAATCGCTGCCCGCAGCACCCCACTGGCCAGTTGCATGGATCGCGATCGTGGGGTTGCGGTGTGGAAGGTCGCCACCACTGGCTGTTCTGCAGCCCACAGAGCCAGCAACGAGATGCTCGGCGTAATGGGCTCGTGGATGTGAATGAGATCGAACTTGCCGTTTCGCAGCCAGCGGCGTACCCGTGCGGCACTGAGCGGTCCGAAGTTCACGCGGGCCACAGACCCGTTGTAGGGAACCGGCATGGCCGCACCGACGCTGGCAAAGTCTTCTAGATCAAGGGCCGCAGCTGAGGGGCCAAGTTCGCCGGGGGCCAGCACGTACGGCCGATGACCGGCCTGACGTAGGTGACGTGCCAGGCCAAGGACATGATTCTGCACTCCACCTGGAACGTCGAAGGAGTAGGGACAGACCATTCCGACGCGCAGGGGACGGCGCGGGTCGGTCACTGGCCCTCCTCAACTGGCGCCCGACCGGTGAAGAACGCCCGATCGGAGAAGAAGGGTTGCATCATGTGCCAGTCCTCTGGCTGCCTGGCGATGGTCTCGGCAAAGAAGTCGGCGACGTCCTGCATCATCGCTGCCAGCCCAGCTCTCCCCTGGCGGTGCGCGATCGGTTCTCCGATGATGATCGCCATACCGTCCTCGGTGAATTGGCAAACAGCGGGCAGCAGGGCTGCTCCAGTACGCCGGGCAACGATCGCCGGACCAGCGGGCATGTGGATGGGTTGCCCCCGCCAGGACACCGCTACTCCTGTTCCCGAGAGGTCCCGATCAGCGAGCAGGCAGACGACCCGGCGGCAATGGATCGCCTCGATGAGGGCGGCAAGGGCGCCGGGGTCTCGATGGGAGACCACCTCCAGACCGAGGCTCTCCCGAAAGGCGACGAAAGCCGCGTACTCAGCATCGGAGAGTTGCTCGGCGACGGTCGTCACCGGCATTCCGGTCACACAGGCCCAGGCGCCTGCCAGATCCCAGTTCCCGCTGTGCGGCAGGGCGACGACCGCTCCAGATCCTGCGTGAGCGTCCCGCACCCTGGGCTCGTTGACGGCGCGGACCCGATGCTGAATCTCGGTCTCGGACCAGGCGGGCAGCGCTAGCACCTCGTAGAAGTTGCGCAGGTAAGACTTCAGCGCGGCGCGCATGAGGTCACCGTCGACCGGCGCGCCGGTCGTAAGCGCCAGGTTGCGACGCAGGGTACGGACGTGCACGCCCTCTCGCCGCAACGCCACCCAGCTGGCGGCAGAGATGATCAATGCAACCAATCGGCGCGGGAGCCGAGCGGCCACCCGCCAGCCGCTTCGGTAGATCCCTCGCAGCAGCCGGTTGCGCAGCCGGTCGAGCCACCGCAGCGGCGCTGATGCGGCCACCGCCTCAGGCTGACTGTGCATTCGCAGCCTTGGCCTGCTTGCGGACCTGGGCGATCCGCTGCATCACCGTGATCATGCTTGTCACGGCCAGGGCCGCCACGGCGATGTTCAACACGTACGGGACCCCGAGACCGGCGAGAAATGCGCCGGCGAGGATGATCACCAGCCGGTCGGCGCGCGCTGCCAGCCCACCCGTGCAGGCGAATCCGAGGCTTTCTGCTCGAGCCTTCACGTACGAGGTCCACTGCCCGAAGACCAGGCCGGCGAGAGCGATGCCGGCCCACAGCGTTGAGTCCTGCCGGTACACGAAATAGAGCAGGATGCCTCCGAAGACAGCAGCGTCACCGAGCCGGTCGGAGGTGGAGTCGAGGAAGGCTCCCCAGTTGCTGGCCGTGCCCGTGATCTTGGCCATCATGCCGTCGATCATGTCGGAGATGACGAAGATCATCACCACCAGGACGCCCTGCCACAGCCAGCCTTGGGGAAAACAGATCAGCGCGCCCAGCACGACGCCCAGGGTGCCGACAATCGTGACGACATCGGGCGAGACGCCGAGCCGGACCAGCAGTCGCGCGATCGGGCCGAGCACAGTGGTGGACCAACCGCGAAAGCGCTCCAGCATCAGATATCGCCTGAGGCCGCGTAGGCGTCCCAGCTGCTGCGTACGACCTCCCACGTCTGATCCAGCAGCTGCGGCAGGGCCTTCGTTTGGCCGACGACGGGAAGGAAGTTGGCGTCGCCCGCCCAGCGCGGTACCACGTGCTGGTGCAGGTGGGCGGCGATTCCGGCGCCGGCGACCGCACCCTGATTGATCCCGAGGTTGAAGCCGTGCGGCGCGCTGGCGGTGCGCAGTACCCGCATCGCGTCCTGGGTCAATGCACCAAGCTGCGGCCAGCTCGTCCTCAGCAAGCTCGGTGAGGTCCGCGACATGCCGGTACGGGCAGATCAGAAGGTGTCCGGGTGAATAGGGATAGAGGTTGAGCACGGCGAATGCACGATCACTGCGGTGCACGATCAGTCCCTCCCGGTCCTCGCGCGACTGCACCGCGCAGAAGGGGCATTCGTGTTCCTCGGGACTGGCCGGCTTGTTCTCACCCTTGATGTAGACCATCCGGTGCGGAGTCCACAGTCGCTGGAATCCGTCGGGAGTGCCTGGATGAGCGGCCGAGTCCTCCGGCTCTCCCATTGCCCCACCTTCTCTCCCGACTCGTCAGACTGAGTTGACCTATTGGCTCAACCAGATTCTGACAAGTCGGTGATTCAGACTTGGCGGCGCGCCGCGATGTCGCCCGTGATCTCGCTGATCGCTGCGTCGATGGGGATCCCGTTCTTCTGCCGTCGGTCGCGGTAGCGGAACGATACGGCGTTGGCGGCAGCGTCTTCGCGCGCCGGCAATCAGGATGTACGGGACCTTGACCCGCTCTGCATTGCGGATCTTCTTCTGCATCCGGTCGTCCGAGGTGTCCACCTCGACCCGGACCCCTTCCGCCGTGAGTCGCTCGGCCATCCTCAAGAGGTAGTCGTTGTGCTCACTGGCCACTGGGATGGCGATGACCTGAACCGGCGCTAGCCAGGGCGGGAATGCCCCCGCGTAGTGCTCGACCAATACACCGATGAACCGCTCCACCGAACCGAACAAGGCACGGTGGATCATGACAGGACGCTGTCGGCTGCCGTCCGCGGCGGTGATCTCGAGGTCGAACCGGTCCGGCAACATCAGGTCAACTTGGATGGTGGACATCTGCCAGCTACGACCGATCGCGTCGCGGGCCTGGACCGAGATCTTTGGTGCGTAGAAGGCGGCACCCCCCGGGTCCAGGACCAAGTCCAGACCTGAGGCCTCCGCCGCCTGGCGCAGCGCGTCAGTCGCCCTGTCCCACTCCTCGTCGGAGCCGATCGACTTCTCCGGGTCGCGGGTGGACAGCTCGAGGTAGAAGTCGGTCAACCCGTAGTCGGTGAGCAAGTCGAGCACGAACTGCAGCAGGGAGATCAGCTCGCCCTGCATCTGGTCGACGGTGCAGTAGATGTGGGCGTCGTCCTGGGTCATCCCGCGGACACGGGTCAGGCCATGCACCACGCCCGACAACTCATACCGGTAGACGCTGCCGAACTCGAACAGCCGGAGCGGCAGCTCCCGATACGAGCGCCCCCTGGACCTGAAGATCAAGCAGTGCATCGGGCAGTTCATCGGCTTCAGGTAATAGTCCTGGCCGAGCCGCTTCAGGGTGCCATCAGGATGCCGCTCCTCGTCGACGTGCATCGGCGGGTACATCAAGTCGGCGTAGAAGCCGAGGTGTCCAGAGATCTTGAATAGTTCGGCTTTGCTGATGTGCGGGGTGTTCACGAACTCGTAGCCGGCTTCGGTGTGGCGCTGCCGCGAGTAGTCCTCCATGATCTTGCGCAACAGCCCGCCCTTCGGGTGGAAGACCGCCAGGCCGGAACCGATCTCGTCCGGGAAGGAAAACAGATCGAGCTCGGCGCCGAGCTTGCGGTGGTCGCGCTTTGCAGCTTCTTCGAGTCGGGTCTGGTGAGCCTTCAGCGCCTCGCGGCTTGGCCAGGCGGTGCCGTAGAGGCGCTGCAGCTGGGCCTTGTGCTGGTCACCGCGCCAGTAGGCGGCGGAGTTCCTGGTCAAGGCGAAGGCGGGAATGTAGCCGGTGTTGCGGTACGTGGGGTCCGCGGCACAGGTCCTTCCAGGCGACAGAGTCGTCGCGGCGGAGGTTGTCGTAAATGGTGAGTTCGCCGGCGCTCACTTCTACGCCAGCCGCGTCACCGGACCCGTCTGCCTGCACGTTGGCTTCGGCGCCGGCCGAAGCTCGGTCGGCGATCAGTTCGAGCTTGTACGGCTCGGAGGCGAGCTCGGCCCGCGCCTGCTCATCCGAGACCGGCCTGCGCCGGAAGCGCTGCCGCCCTTTGATGATCTTGGTCATCTGCTTTTCCAGCTCGCGGAGATCATCAGGGGTGAACGGTGATGCCACGTCGAAGTCGTAGTAGAACCCGTCGGTGATCGGCGGGCCGATCCCGAGCTTGGCGTCCGCGCGCAGCGACTGGACGGCCTGGGCGGCGACGTGGGCCGTGGAATGCCGCAAGATATTGAGCCCGTCTGGGCTGTCGATCGTGACAGGCTCGACCACCGCCCCTTTCGGCAGAGTGCGATGCAGGTCCCATAACTCGCCGTTGACACGAGCGGCCACGATGGTGCGGTCATCACCGAAGAGATCGAGTCCTGTGGTGGTCGTATCCGTCACTCGCTGCTGGCTGACGCCGTCTGCTGCGATGGTGATGGACATGGTGGACACGATTGGTTCCCTTCCTGTGCGCTGGCTGCCGGTCTGAGGCCCCGGGTAAGCCTAGACCTGGCAACCAGAAGGCTTCGAAGTGTTTGCCCCGCGGGTCGGGATGCTCGCGCAGATTGGCCTGTGACCTGCGGGCAGCCGTGAGATATGGTGGGCGTCGCTCAAGCGGCGCTTGGGGCGATTGGCGCAGTGGTAGCGCGCTTCGTTCACACCGAAGAGGTCACTGGTTCGAACCCAGTATCGCCCACTATTGAGACCCTTGTCAGAGCATGGTTTTGATTGCGCGAGTGACCGTCGGCCCGCGGTGAGTAACCAACTGAGTAACTACCGAGCATCGCCGGACTGTCCGAACAGCTCATCCATCACGGTCGCGCCCGTCTGAATGACCGGCCGAATCTGATGCCGATACACGAGCTCGGTGACGCTGGTACCGCGGTGGCCGACCAGCTGGGAAATCATCTCGACGGGCACGCCTGCATCCGACAAAAGGGACACGAACGAGTGCCGGAGCTCGCGCGGCGTCCAATCCTTTGGCTCGAGGCCGGGCACCAGCTTGAGCGCCCGACGCAGGTCACGGCGGACGTTCGCTGGATCCATCTCACTGCCCACGGCCGTTGCGAACACCAGTCCCGACTCCTTCCACGAAGGCCCGGCGGCCAGCCGATCTGCAGCCTGTTGCACGCGCTGTGCCCGGAGCGCGTCGATGCACCGACCAGGTAGCGCAAGCGTCCGCCTTGAGCGTCGCGTCTTGGTATCACCCGTCGCACGCACCGAGCGCCACACCTCGATGTAC
>CAWIZB010000003.1:0-119803 GCA_963840505.1 uncultured Actinomycetota bacterium | reverse complement strand
CAGCGGGATCGGCTCGTTGCGGCTCTCACCAATCAGATCGGCCGCCAGGTGACAATCCAGGAGGTCATCGACCCCGACATCTTGGGCGGAGTTCGCGTGGAGCTCGGCGACGAGGTGTTTGAAGGTACCGTCTCGGGCCGGCTCGAGGAAGCCCGACGGCTCTTTGAATAGCACGGCTCGTACAGTCGAGAACAACTGAAACACTCACCCAGCGACAAGAGCAGAAAGCGCAGACGATGGCAGAACTGACGATTCGTCCCGAGGAAATCCGCGAAGCACTGGATCGCTTTGTCCGGAGCTACGAGCCGGAGACGGCGACCCGTGAAGAGACCGGAACGGTCGTCACATCCGGCGACGGCATCGCGCGCGTCGAAGGCCTGCCTTCGGCGATGGCCAATGAGCTGCTCGAGTTCGAGAACGGCACTCTTGGCATCGCGCTGAACCTTGACGTCCGCGAGATCGGTGTCGTCGTCATGGGGGAGTCCCTGGGCATCGAGGAAGGTCAGGTCGTCAAGCGCACGGGTGACATCCTTTCTGTGCCGGTGGGTGATGGGTACCTGGGACGTACTGTCGACGCGTTGGGCAACCCGATTGACGGGCTTGGCGAGATCACGCCCATTGACGAGCGTCGTCCGCTCGAGCTGCAGGCCGCCGGCGTGATGGATCGGCAGGGTGTCAATCAGCCACTGCAGACCGGGATCAAGGCCATTGACGCGATGATCCCGATCGGTCGTGGCCAGCGGCAGTTGATCATCGGCGACCGCAAGACCGGGAAGACGTGCGATCGCCGTCGACACGATCATGAACCAGAAGAGCGCCTGGGACAGCGGCGACCCTGAACAGCAGGTGCGCTGCATCTACGTCGCGATCGGCCAGAAGGGCTCGACCATCGCTGCCGTTCGCGGAGCCCTGGAGGAGGCCGGCGCGCTCGAGTACACCACGATCGTCGCGGCGCCTGCGTCGGACCCGGCTGGCTACAAGTACGTCGCGCCCTACACCGGCTCGGCCATCGGGCAGCACTGGATGTACCAGGGCAAGCATGTGCTGATCATCTTCGACGACCTCACCAAGCAGGCTGAGGCGTACCGTGCCATGTCGCTGCTGCTGCGCCGCCCGCCCGGTCGCGAGGCGTACCCCGGCGACGTGTTCTACCTGCATAGCCGCCTGCTGGAGCGCTGCGCGAAGCTCTCCGACGAGTTGGGCGCCGGTTCGATGACTGGCCTACCGATCATCGAGACCAAAGCGAATGACGTATCGGCGTATATCCCTACCAACGTCATTTCGATCACTGACGGCCAGATCTTCTTGCAGTCTGACCTCTTCAACGCCAATCAGCGACCAGCCATCGACGTCGGTATCTCCGTGTCCCGTGTCGGTGGCGCGGCGCAGATCAAGGCGATGAAGAATGTCGCCGGCTCACTCAAGCTGGAGCTGGCCCAGTTCCGCGACATGCAGGCCTTTGCGATGTTCGCCTCCGACCTCGACGCGACGACCCGCCGCCAGCTCGATCGGGGCGGCCGGCTGGTCGAGCTGCTCCGCCAGCCGCAGTACTCGCCGTATCCGGTGGAGGAGCAGGTCGTGTCGGTCTGGGCTGGTCTTCAGGGTCTGATGGACGAGGTGCCGGTCGACGATGTGCTCCGCTTCGAGCGCGAGCTGCTCGACCATCTCAGGCATCATGGCGACTCGCTACGCAACATCCGGGAGACCAAGACCTTCGACGACGACACCGCGGCCTCGTTACGCGAGCAGATCGCCGAGTTCAAGAAGGGCTTCCAGACCTCGGAGGGCAAGCTGCTGGCCGGCCGGGAGGAGCATGTCGCACTGGAGGAAGAGGACGTCACGCAAGAACAGATCGTGAGGCAGAAGCGTGGCTAACCCTGGGCACTAAGGGAGTCTGATATGCCGGCAAGCCTGCGTGAGCTACGACAGCGCCGCGCCTCGGTGTCGACCATCAAGAAGGTCACCCGGGCGATGGAGTTGATCGCGGCATCCAGGATCATCAAGGCGCAACAGCGTGCCCAGTCGGCGGCACCGTACGCGCGGGAGCTGACCAGGGCTGTGTCGGCGGTGGCGACGTTCTCCAACGTTGATCATCCGCTGACGACCGAGGCGGAGAACCCGACCAGGGCGGCGGTGCTGCTGATCACCTCGGACCGCGGTTTGGCCGGCGCGTACTCCTCCTCGGTGATCAAGGAGGGCGAGCAGCTGAACCAGATGCTGCGGCAGTCGAACAAGGAGGCCGTGCCGTTCCTGACTGGCCGGAAGTCGATCGCGTTTTACGGGTTCCGGCGTCGTACAGTCGCCGCCAAGTGGGAGGGCTTCTCGGATGCGCCGACCTACGCGCACGCCCGCGAGATCGCCGACAGGCTGATTGAGGCGTTCCGGACGCCGACAGAAGAGGGCGGAGTGGATGAGATCCATGTGGTCTTCACCCGCTTCGTCTCCATGCTCACTCAGCGTGTTGACGTGATCCGGATGCTGCCACTGGAGATCGTGGAGGGCGACGAGCCGCCGCCCAGTGACGAGATCCTTCCGCTGTATGAGTTCGAGCCGGACGCCGCGACCGTGCTGGACGAGCTGCTGCCGCTGTATGTCGCAAGCCGCATTCAGTACTGCCTGCTCCAGGGTGCCGCCTCGGAGTTGGCCAGCCGGCAGAAGGCGATGAAGTCAGCCACCGACAATGCGCAGCAGCTGATCGAGCGGCTGACCCGGGAAGCAAACCAGGCCAGACAGGCCGAGATCACCCAGGAAATCTCCGAGATCGTCGGCGGAGCGAGTGCTCTCGCCGAGGCAACCGCGGCGGCGGAGTGAGATCGCAGCATCCGAATGACCAGATATCACCACAGATGAGTGAGGGAACCAGATGACCGCCACCATTGAAGAACAAGACACCGAAGCCCAAGCTGGCGGCATCGGCCGCGTCTCTCGGGTCATCGGCCCGGTTGTCGATGTTGAATTCCCCGTCGACCAGATGCCCGACATCTACAACGCGCTGACAGGTCGAGACCACCGTCAACGATGAGACCCGCAGCATGACCATGGAGGTTGCGCTGCACATCGGCGACAACCTTGTTCGGGCCATCGCGCTGAAGCCGACCGACGGCATGCAGCGAGGCACCGAGGTGCGGGACACCGGGGAGCCGATTTCGGTGCCTGTTGGCGACATCACCAAGGGCCACGTGTGGAACGTGACTGGCGACGTACTCGATGTCGACCCCTCGACGATCACGGTGACTGAGCGCTGGCCGATCCACCGCTCCGCTCCGAAGTTTGACCAGCTCGAGTCCAAGACCGAGATGCTGGAGACCGGCATCAAGGTGCTCGACCTGCTCACCCCGTACGTGACCGGTGGCAAGATCGGACTGTTCGGCGGCGCCGGCGTCGGCAAGACCGTGCTGATCCAGGAGATGATCTACCGCATCGCCCACAACTTCGGCGGCACTTCGGTGTTCGCCGGCGTTGGGGAGCGTACTCGCGAGGGCAATGACCTGATCCACGAGATGCACGAGGCAGGCGTATTCAAGGACACCGCGCTCGTCTTCGGTCAGATGGACGAGCCGCCCGGGACGCGACTGCGGGTCGCGCTGTCCGCACTGACCATGGCGGAGTACTTCCGCGACGTGCAGAACCAGGACGTGCTGCTCTTCATCGACAACATCTTCCGGTTCACCCAGGCAGGCTCGGAGGTCTCCACCTTGCTGGGCCGGATGCCTTCGGCCGTGGGCTACCAGCCCAACCTGGCCGATGAGATGGGCCAGCTACAGGAGCGGATCACCTCGACCCGCGGGCACTCGATCACCTCGATGCAGGCGATCTATGTGCCGGCCGATGACTACACCGACCCGGCTCCGGCCACGACCTTCGCTCACCTGGACGCCACCACGGAGCTTTCGCGCGAGATCGCCTCCCGCGGGCTCTACCCGGCGGTGGACCCGCTGACCTCGACCAGCCGAATCCTCGACCCGCAGTACATCGGTCAGCAACACTACGACGTGGCGGTGCGCGTCAAGCAGATTCTGCAGCGCAACAAGGAGCTGCAGGACATCATCGCGATCCTGGGCGTCGACGAGCTGTCCGAGGAGGACAAGATCGCCGTCAACCGGGCCCGTCGCATCCAGCAGTTCCTCAGCCAAAACACCTATATGGCCGAGAAGTTCACCAACATTCCAGGGTCGTCGGTGCCGCTCAACGAAACCATCGAATCGTTCCGGATGGTGTGTGACGGCGAAGTTGATCACATTGCGGAGCAGGCATTCTTCAACGTCGGCAGCATGGAGGACGTCGAGCGACGTTGGTCGGAGCTGCAGAAGGAAGCCTGATCTTGACCTGCAGGACAAGATGTGCTGCCAAGGACGGTGCGGTGAGCAAGGTCGGTCCTAGACTCGTCGAAGGATCGACCTGCCAGCCGGGAATGGAGCGATATGGCTGAACTCATGCAAGTGGAAGTCGTCTCGGCTGATCGTGTCGTCTGGTCGGGCAAATCCGACAACGTCATCGCCAAGACCGTCGAGGGTGAGATCGGAATCCTGCCCGGTCATGAACCGGTGCTCGGTGTGCTCGTGCCGAGTGCCGTGGTGATCTTCTGCGAAAATGCGACGCGGGAGATCATCGCTGTGGACGGTGGCTTCATTTCCGTATCCCAGGGTCGAGTCTCGATCTTGAGTGAGTATGCCCGAATGGCCGACGAGATCACCGTCGCACAAGCCGAGAAGGAGCTCGCAGAGGCACAAAGAATTCTCGACTCGGGTGACGGAGGCGACGAGGATCGAAAGCATTTCCAGCGCGCGGAGGCACAACTTCGCGCAGCGCAAAAGGCGCAGTAAGGTCGCTGCTAGACATACGCATGCGATCTGAGGACGTTCATGCACGGCTGGCTCGGGGTCATTCAGATCCTCGGCGTGCTTGCTGGCCTGGTGGCCATAAGCCTGCTGATGCTTGCCGGCCGCCGTCGCTGGCTTAATCGCCTCGGTGGCACCTTCGATTGCAGCCTCCGGCTACGCATGACGACTCCGGGCGCCGGTTGGGTGCTCGGAGTCGGGCGTTATAGCGAGGGAATCCTGGAGTGGTTCAGATTCTTCTCCTACTCGCTACGACCGCGAATGGTCTTCCCACGACGCAACGTACGTGTGCTGGAGACCCGAATGCCGGATCCTGTCGAGGCGGTGGCGCTGAACGCAGACGAGAAAGTACTCCGCATTGAGATGCACGATGGTCGTGCCGAAAGTGAATGGGAGCTGGCCATGAGCGAGGAGTCGCTGACCGGCCTGCTGAGCTGGTTGGAAGCGGCACCCCCCGGCGTACGTCGATTCGAATAACTCTCCCGACTCCTATTGCCGCGCCCTTATCGGCGCCGCCTTCGGTGCCGCCTCTTGCAGAAACCTATGTAAACCGACTCGTGGGTCAGAATCCCTACTCCTTGGTGGCGAAGGCTGCGTCGAAAGAGGAAGTCGAGGGCCGGATGCCGTTCATACTCCGGATGAAAGCGAGGGCTTCGGGTGCGCCGTCGAGCCGGTCCATGCCGGCGTCCTCCCATTCGATGGATATGGGTCCGGCGTAGCCGATGTGGTTGAGCATCCGGAAGATGTCCGCCCAGCGGGTGTCGCCGTGGCCGGTCGAAATGAAATCCCAGCCGCGTCGCGGGTCCGCCCACGGGAGATGCGAGGACAGCTGGCCGTTGCGGCCATTGTTCATCCTGATCTTGGTGTCCTTGCAGTCCACGTGATAGATCCGGTCGCGGAAATCCCATAGGAAACCGACGTAGTCCAGGCCCTGCCAGACCATGTGCGACGGATCGAAGTTGAGGCCGAAGCCGGGCCGGTTGCCGATCGCCTCCAACGTGGCAACCGTCGACCAGTAGTCGTAGGCGATCTCGCTGGGGTGAACCTCGTGGGCGAAGCGAACTCCGACCTCGTCGAAGACATCGATGATCGGATTCCACCTGTCGGCGAAATCTGCGTAGCCCGCCTGGATGACCTTGTCGTCGACGGGCGGGAACATGGCCACGTAGTGCCAGATGGCCGATCCGGTGAACCCGACGACGGTGTCTACGCCGAAGGCCGCAGCCGCCCGCGCGGTGATCTTCATCTCCTCGGCGGCCCGCTGCCGGACACCCTCCGGATCACCGTCACCCCAAACCCGAGGGTTGACCATGTTCTTGTGCCGGTCGTCGATGATCGCCTCACACACCGCCTGGCCATTGAGGTGATTGGAGATCGCCCAACAGCCGAGCCCGTGCTGCTCCAGGATGTCTCTGCGACCCTGCAGATAGCCCTCGTCCTCGACAGCTTTGACGACGTCGAAATGATCACCCCAGCAGGCAATCTCGAGCCCGTCATAGCCCCACTCGGAAGCGAGCTGGCACATCTCCTCGAATGGCAGGTCCGCCCACTGGCCGGTGAACAATGTGACCGGTCTCGCCTGAGCCGGCTCGGCCTTGCCGGTGGCTTCCTTTAGACCGCCGGTGTCATTGAACATCGCATCCTCCTGGTTGGGCTTAAGGATTTGGTTGAGGTCAGCTTTCTGTCGCCGAGCTGTGGCTTCGCTCACCCCCGGGCACCCACAGCACATCGCCATCGGTCCCGTTGACGACTCGGGTGAGGATGAACAGCAGGTCCGAGAGCCGGTTGAGATAGGTGATCGCCAATGTGTTGACCCCGCCCGGAAGCTCGGGGTCTGCGACGGCCTCCGTTCCGTACGCGTCGACGGCAGCCCAAGCTGCCCGCTCGGCGCGCCGCACCACCGTACGCGCGAGGTGCAGTTGCGCGGCAGCCGGCGAACCGCCAGGAAGAATGAATGACTTCAAGTTCGGTAGCGGCTCACCGAACTGGTCACACCAGGCCTCCAGCCGGGCGACGTACTCCTGGGTGATGCGAAGCTCTGGCAGGGGATCGGTCGAGGTGGGCACTCGTACTGGGGTCGAAAGATCAGCCCCGACGTCGAACATCTCGTTCTGCACAGTCCGTAGCACCGCTGCGACGTCGCCCGGCAGGCCACTAGCAGCAAGGGCGAGCCCGATAGCTGAGTTGGCCTCGTCGACATCGCCGTACGCCTCGACCCGCGGATCGGTCTTACTGACCGGTGAGAGGTCGGAAAGCTGGGTCTGCCCGGCATCGCCTGTGCGGGTGTAGATGCGGGTCAGCCGAACCATGATCACACCCTACGCAGCGGGTCCGGTACGGTGCGGCTCGGGTGTTGACGACTTCACCGTCGAGGGCTTGTCGCTGCCAGAAGGCGCCGTCGCGCTGTGTCACAGTACAACGGTGAACCAGCTGCGACGCTCGAGCGGCTCAAGAAAAGGTGCCCGCCGCGCAATCGCAGCCGCCATCCTCGGGGTGGTCGTGCTGATAACCGGTTGCGGTCAGATCCCCAGCCCTCCGCCAGCACCGGATGCACCGGCAAGCTCCGTCGCGAACTCGCCCGTGCCCAGCGCCAGCAAGATAGGTGGCGACGCAGGTGACGTTTGCGAATATTCCGTGTCAGGTGATGCAGCGCGGCCGGTCACGCCACCGCCGACCACCGGAGTGCCGACGAGCGGGACGATCAGTTACGTGCTGGCGATGACGAATGGCAAGGTCACGATCACTTTGGATCGAACGAAGGCCCCATGCACCGTCAACTCCTTCGTCTCCTTGGCCGACCAGGGCTACTTCGACAACACGAAGTGCCATCGGCTGGCGGATTCGGGGATCTTCGTCTTGCAGTGCGGTGACCCGACTGGTACCGGGAACGGTGGTCCCGGCTACGAATTTGCCGATGAAACCGACGGTACGGAGTCCTATACCGAAGGCGTTGTTGCAATGGCGAACGGCGGCCCGGGCACGAACGGTTCACAGTTCTTCCTGGTCTGGGCCGACTCGACCAGCCTCGATCAGATCCCGAACTTCACGATCTTCGGCAAGATGAACAAGGAGTCTCGCGACGTCGTGGCATCAATGGCCGGAGAGGGCCAGGACGGCAGCAACGCCGATGGTACGGGGCGGCCTAACAACCCGTCCGAGATTGCGACGGTTACTCGAGCCTGAAACTGCCCTCCGTCGGCTGGCTGTCGGGTGGCAGGAAAACGCGGTGGGAGGGTTCAGCGGAACAGCGGACATTGTGGGCCTTGGGTTTCAAGCATCTTAGGTTTTCCTGACACCCGACAGCCAGCCAACGTCGGGGGTCATGATCAGCTCAGTGCGGGCGGCGTCGGCAGTGTCCAGAAAGGTGCGGGCTAGTCGATTGGTGGACGTTTCGCACGCTTCGGCAACCTGAGTAGCACCATGGCCAGCACGATGATGCCGAGGCCGAAAAAGCCACCAAAGAGGTAGGCGCCGCGACCTGGGGCCTGACCAGGATAGGCCGCCGACGGCGTCGGAGTCGGCGGGTCGGGCAGCACGTCCAGCGGGATGAGAGCAAGAACGACCATCACGAACTCCGTCATCGAGCGCTCCTACCGAGAAACCGCTGCAAACCTCACGATCGCACACGAGGGCGAGCAGGCCACTGCTACATCGACTTGGGCGTGCTCTCGTGTGTTTTTGCGCACGCCGCGGGGGTTCAAGGGGGTCGTCCCCCTTGCTTAACCTGGGCGTGCTCCCGTGTGTTTTTGCACGCGCCGCGGGGGTTCAAGGGGTCGTCCCCCTTGCTCAACTTGCTCACAGCTGCAGAAACCGACGCATGATCGCGAGAAACACGTCTGGCTGCTCGCTATGCACCCAGTGGCCAGCTTCTTTGATCGTCACGAGCTGAACGCGCGGGAACAGCGCGCGCATCGCGGAAGAGTATTCCGGCTGGATGTAGGGTGACTCGTCGCCGGCCAGCCACAGAACCCGACCCTCGTACGGCTTGGCGTGCAGGTCGGGCCAGTCGCCCATTTCATCCAAGTGGTCACCGAGCATCGCGAGGTTCACCTGCCACCTCCAGCCGTTGGCGCCGGAATTGGCGCGACGCAGATTCTGCAACAGGAAGCCGCGGATGTTGGGATCTCTGACATACCCAGCGAGCTGGGCGTCCGCATCCCGGCGATCGGTTAGGTTCTCGACGTCCATGGCGCGCATGCCGCGTACGAAGGTGTCGAAATCGCTGAACTCCCGAGTAGTTACCGGTGAGACATCGACCACGCAGAGTCGCTTCACGAGCTCAGGCTGGAGCAACGCGAGCGTCATGGCCACCTTCCCGCCCATCGAGTGGCCGACCACGGTGTACTGATCTCCCTCGCCCTGAGCCTTCAGCAGCTCGGCGACCTGGCCCGCCATCTCGGGATAGGAGAAGTGATCCGTCCACGCAGATTGGCCGTGGTTCGGCAAGTCAACCAATGTGACTCGAGCGGATTCACTCAAGGCCTTGGCGATCGTGTTCCAGTTCCTCCCCTGTCCAAACAGGCCGTGCAGAAACACCACGCGCGGTCCGGTTGTTCCCACGCGGGTGCTGAAGAGCCCGTGCTGAGGCGCGTCCGCGTTCACGGTCGCCGTTGCCAACAGCCCGTGTGCCAGTGCCGACGCTCCTCCACCGCGGATTGGGCAAGCAGGCCAGGTGTGTCAGGCCACGCCACGACATGAGGCGTACCGGGGCGGATCTCGACGTTGCAGCCAGGACACCGGTAGGCCTTGGTGGCCGTTTCCCCCGGTACGCTGCGGACAATCCACCGCCCATCACTCTTGATCACCGCTGTCGCATGTCCCGAGCTCAGGGGTCGGGCCGGCCTGAGATGTTTACTCGGCCGTCGCGCCATGACGACCTCCCTTTTATTGGAGCTGCTCGCGCATCGCGCTTGGAATCCGCCGACGTCGTCGTCGCTCGCAGACGGAGAAGCGCGTCTGCTCGCTCCTCCTCCGCTCGGCGGCGCGCGATTGCCGACGCTCGCAGCTGGGGATCGAGCATATTAGTCAGATTCAATCACGGATGCTCGTGGGAACGGCCCGGTACTTTCTGGCGTGCACCGACGCATGCCTCGGGGGTCCAAGGGGGTCGTCCCCTTGCCGTATCTTGTCACCGTGCGGTTGGTGATTGCCCGATGCCAGGTGGACTATACGGGGCGGCTGACAGCCCACCTGCCGATGGCGACGCGGCTGATCTTGATCAAGTCCGACGGATCCGTATCGATCCATGCCGATGACCGCGCCTACAAGCCGCTGAACTGGATGAGCCCTCCCTGCTCGCTGGTCGAGCTGGAACCGCCCGCGCCCGACCATGACTCAACACTGAACGGTGAGCAAGAGAAACTATCAGCCCTGTGGGAAGTCCGCGGACGCGACGGTGACACGCTGCAGATCCGGCTGGCGGAGGTGTTCCACGACTCCTCCCACGAACTCGGCGTGGACCCGGGACTGCAGAAGGACGGCGTGGAAGCCCATCTGCAGGCGCTGCTCGCCGAACATCCTGAGGCGCTGGCACCCGGCCTATCTCTGGTCCGGCGAGAGCACCCGACGCCAATTGGTCCGGTCGACTTACTTTGCAGGGATCCGACGGGGGCGTACGTGGCGGTCGAGATCAAACGTCGCGGAGAGATTGACGGCGTGGAACAGCTGAGTCGATACCTGGATCTGATGCGCCGCGACACCCTGCTCGGCACGGTGCATGGCATCTTGGCGGCGCAGCTGATCAAGCCGCAGGCCAGAGTGCTGGCTGATGACCGCGGCATCAGCTGCGTGACCGTTGACTATGACCTCTTGCGGGGACTGGATAGAGCGGACGACCGACTGTTCTAAATGCCCCATTCTTTGGGAACCTTCTCGCGACTCCGAGGCTCACAGCGCGGACAAGCTTGCCTAGGACGGCCTCAAGGCTTGGATGCCTCAGCTAACTCCGGCTCGTCAGCTGGGCCTCAGCGATCGCCTGCTCCGCATTCCCATCATCCTCGCCATGCTCGGCTTCCTCATCGACCGCCTGCCCGGCCTGGTCCTCGGGCCTGCCCTTCTGGACTTCCTCGTCAGCCTCGTATGCGGGATTGCCTATGGTTGGATCGCTCTCTAGCTCGGGCGCCGGGCTGCCGTGGCCTGCAAGCTCGGAGAATGCCGTGTCATACTCCTCCGGCACGTCAGGCATGTTCTCCGCAGTCTCCACTGCCAGCGCGCTCACCGAGGCGAGCTGGTTGAGCATCGCGTGCTTGCGCCGCGTCAGCAGTTCCTGCTCGTCCCTCATCTGGCGGCGTCGCAGCGCCAGCTCCTGACGTGCTCGGTCGTCGATGATCGCGGCCTGATGCCGCGCTCGATCAATGATCTTTTCCGCGTCGCCACTGGCGCTTACCTTGATGCGTTCTGCCTCCGCCAGAGCTTCGTTGCGCAGCTTTGCTGCTTCGTCGGTTTCCGAAGTCAGGTGCTCGCCGGCGGACCGCTGCAACTCGGTCGCCTTCGTCAGCATTCCCTGGATGGCCTGGTTCGCCGATTCCTGCGCTTCCTTCAGTTCGGCCATTACATGCTCGCGTTGGTCTGCAGCCTCCTGGCGCAAAGCCGCACTGTCACGTTCCGCGGCGGCAAGTAGTTCCTCCGACTCGAAACTGGCGGCCTTCCGCATACCAGTGGCGGCTTCCTCCGCCTCAGTGCGTACCGCCTCGGCCTGCAGTCGAGCTGAGGCAAGCAACTGCCCAGCCTCCGCCGTCACGCGCTCTCTGAGTTGCGCCGAATCTCGCTCAACCTGCTCTCGCAGGGCGTCCAGCTCCGCCCGCTGGCCGTCTCGCATCGCTGCCAGTTCTGCGTACGCGCTCTGGCGCAACTCATCAATTTCGGCCTGCCGCTGGGCGCTCAGCCGATCCGCCTCCTGAATGGCCGCCTGCGTGATGTCGCCTGCCTGCTCCTCGGCGATTTGCAGCATCTCTTGAACCCGACCCCCGAGTGCGGAGAAGTCGGCATGATTCGCCCGTGCATGGGCCTCGTCAAGCGCCTGCCGCAGCTCGTGGTTGTAAGTGATCAAAGAGTCGTATTGCTGCAGCAGCTGAGCGATCTGGGCCTGCGTCGCTCGCACAAAATGATCAACGGCCTCGCGGTCATATCCTTTGCGCGACAAGGGAAAGCGGCCGTCCTCCGCATGTTGGTCACCTGTTGGGGCAATGTTCACGCCGGCTCCTTACACACCAAAAAGTGCCGTTACCCCGAGTCATCTCAGGGTAACGGCACCCGAACGCTAGGGCCAGCGGTCAGTCAGTAGTGATCAGGGCAGCGGGCCTGAAGTCTGGCTACTTCGACTTGGCTCCCTCGCCCGAAAGGTCGGATGGGGTTACGAGCACTGTGGCGTCACCATCGATCTCGATTTCGTCGGCCTCGTCGGACGACTTGCCCCCGTTCCTGCCCGAGCCTGCGTTGCTCCCGGCAGGACTGTCCTCGCCTAGACCCGCAGGCGGCAGCATGTCTGGTCGCATCACTGTGCGATCTCCGACCTCGCCCTCCAAATCGTTGGGGTCGTCCAAGTCGGGGAAGGCGCTGGCCGTTTGCTCCGCGAGTGCCGACAAGCTGGCGAGCTGGCTCAGCACCGCCTGCTTGCGCTGGTGCAGCAACTCCGTTTCCCGACGCAACTGCTGCTTCCGCCATGCGAACTCCTGTTGGGTCCGCTCATTGATGGCCGCAGCCTGCTTCTTCGCGGTCGCTATGCGAGCTTCAGCTTCCTGCGCGGCCAAGCCCTTGCTCTGCTCGGCTTCGGCAAGGGCCTCGGCACGAATGCGTGCGGCTTCGGCCAGGTCGGCCTCCAGGCGATCAGCCGATTCGCTGTGATACTTGGTCGCCTCGGCGAGCAGTGCAGCGGTCTTCTGCTGCGCCTCGTCGTGCGCCGACTTGAGCTGGCCGATCGCCTGTTCCCGCTCGGCCGCAACCTTGGATCTGGCCTCAGCGGCCTCGCGCTCAACGGTGCGGCGCAGGTTCTCGGTGTCAAGGTAGGCATTCTGGCGCGTCGCTTGTGCCTCATTGTCGGCCTCACGGCGGACCGACTCGGCTTGCCGCCGAGCAGCCGCAACCAAGGACTCGGCTTCCGCCTTGGCCTTGTCGACCTGGGCCTTGACCTCATCGCGCAACTTGCTGCGTAGCTGATCAATCTGTGCGGCTCCGCCGGTCTTGATGGCGTCGCCCTCTTTGGCAGCGGAGTTGCGCAACCCGTCAGCCTCACGCCGCGCCTGTTCCTTGACCTTCTCGGCCTCGACTGTGGCGTTCTGCACCAACTCGCGCGCTTGCTCTTGAGCGAGCCGGAGAATGTCGTTGGCGCGCCCGCCCAGGTTGGCGTAGTCGACCTCTTTGGCGTCGGTCCTGTCGCCGGCCGAGGTCATTTCATCTTGGAGCATGGTCACTTGCTGCTCGAGCTGAGTGGCGTGTCTCCGGGACTTGACAACGCTTTCCTCGAGTGTTCGGACGTAGTCGTCAACCGCCGTTCGGTCGTAGCCGCGTAAAGCGGTGGGAAAGTTTCCGACCGCGCTTGCTGTGTCGTCGAACAGGCCAAGCCCCGTGTTGTCTGATGCGTTCACCGCAAGGAACCCTCTCCGAGAATAGGAATTGACGCCGAGTCTGTGCCCGCGTGAGCGACGGCCATTCGCTCAGCCGTTATGCGGATCCGCCGCGGCGTGCTCGACCAACTCGAGCAGAACGCCACCAGTGTCCTTGGGGTGGACAAAGTTGATCTGCGAGCCGCGGGTACCGGCTCTTGGTGCATCATAAAGCACCTGCATACCGCATTGACGCAGAACCCTGGTTGCGGACCGGACATCTGAGACAGCGTAAGCCACGTGGTGCAGGCCGCCGCCCCCGCGTCTCATGAGAAAGCGCTGGAGCACCGAGTCTTCGCCTAGCGGCATCAAGAGCTGAAGCTGATCGCCGTCCCGTCCGCCCTCTCCGCTGCTCAGCATTACCTCGGCCACCTGTTGGTCCAGGTTGTCTTCGCGATGCACCACCCGCAGGCCCAGCAGGTCACGATAAAAGGTGATCGCCGCTTCCAGATCGGTCACTGCGACACCGACGTGATCAAGACCGAGCAGACCGGGCAGCACACCCCCGAGATCAGAGGGCATTCTGGTCATGGACATTAGGGTGCCAGACTGGTCTCGGACAGAGCATCGGACGTGACTGAGCTGCGAGCGACGACGACGGCGGCGGATTCAAAGCGCGATGCGCGAGCAGCTCTCAAAATCGTCAGTGCGCAGAGGCGAGCGTGGAGGTGGAAGCATGGGCTCAGTCATCGTTGGCGGCGCACGTACGCCGTTCGGCAGGCTCCTGGGTGGCTTTAAGGACGTATCCGCTACAGATCTTGGCGGCTACGCCATCGCAGCGACGCTCGAGCGCTCCGGGGTTGCCCCGGAACATGTCGACTACGTCGTGATGGGTCAAGTGCTCCAAGCCGGCACTGGTCAGATCCCCGCTCGACAGGCGGCAGTCAAGGGCGGAATCACCATGGCGGTTCCGGCGCTGACGATCAACAAGGTGTGTCTGTCGGGCCTGAATGCGGTGGCCCTAGCCGATCAGCTGATCCGAGCCGGTGAATGCGACATTGTCGTCGCAGGTGGCATGGAGTCGATGACCCAGGCCCCGCACCTGTTGCCACGTTCGCGGTCTGGTTTCAAGTACGGCGATGTGACGATGATCGACCACATGGCCTACGACGGCTTGTGGGATGCCTTCACCGACCAGGCCATGGGCTCGCTGACCGACAGTTGCAATAGCGGCGAACAACTGATCAGCCGAGAAGATCAAGATGCCTTCGCTGCGCGCTCACATCGGCGCGCTGCCGCGGCGACTGCAAGTGGCGTCATGGGCGAGGAAATCGTTGAGGTCCGCATCCCACAGCGTCGCGGGGACGACCTGGTGGTCGACAAAGATGAAGGCATCCGCGACGGAGTGACGGCGGAGTCGCTTGCCAAGCTGCCTCCCGCGTTCGGGCGTGACGGCTCGATCACCGCGGGTTCGTCCAGCCCGATCTCAGACGGTGCGGCGGCGGTGATTGTGGCGAGCAAGGAAGCGGCCGACCGGTTGGGACTCAACCCGATTGCTGAGATCGGCGCGCACGCAAGCGTCGCAGGTCCCGACTCCTCCCTCCAACTGCAGCCAGCCAACGCGATCAACGTTGCCGTGAAGAAGCAGCAGATCAGCCTTTCCGATCTGGACTTGATCGAGATCAACGAGGCGTTCGCCGCTGTCGGTGTCGCGAGCGCACGTGCGCTGGGCCTGAGTGCTGAAGAGACAGATGAGCGGGTGAACGTGAACGGCGGGGCGATCGCTCTTGGCCATCCGATCGGCGCGTCTGGCGCCCGGCTGGTGCTGACCTGTGCGTTTGAACTGAGGCGACGTGGCGGCGGGACCGGAGTTGCGGCGCTCTGCGGCGGTGGCGGGCAGGGTGACGCCTTGATCATCACCGTGCCTTCAGATGGCAATTCCCGCTGAGCGGTGCGCCCTTGTCCCTCGACCGTGACGAAGTACGCGACGTCGTTGCTGCCGTGCGGTTGGGCAATCCGCGGGCACTGGGTCGCCTGATCAGCTGGATCGAGAATGCCTCACCAGCGCTGCCGATGATCTCCAAGGAGCTCGCGCCGGACACCGGGCGGGCGCACGTCGTCGGGCTGACGGGCGCGCCTGGGGTTGGCAAGTCGACGACAGTAACCTGCCTCGTTCGCGCGCTTCGGGAGCGCGGGGAGCGGGTCGGCGTACTGGCGGTGGATCCGAGCTCACCCTTCTCCGGCGGAGCGCTCCTTGGGGATCGGGTTCGGATGCAGGAACACGCGCTCGATCGCGACGTTTACATCAGGTCGATGGCGACAAGGGGTCATCTCGGCGGACTTGCCGTCGCCACGCCGCAGGCATTACGGGCCTTCGACGCCGCAGGTTTTGACACTGTGGTCGTCGAAACGGTCGGGGTCGGACAGTCGGAGCTCGAGGTAGCGGAGATGGTCGATACCATCCTCGTGCTGCTCGCGCCTGGCATGGGAGATGGGATCCAGGCGGCCAAGGCTGGCATCCTTGAGATCGGCGACATCTTCGTGGTGAACAAGAGTGATCGCGATGGTGCTCAGGCACTGGTGCGGGAACTGCGAACGATGATCGCGCTGACCAACCGGAGCCCGCAGGAATGGAAACCACCGATTGTCATGACAGTCGCGTACGAGAATCGCGGGATTGCGGATCTGCTAGAGGCAATCGACCGGTTCCGAGCATCACAAGTGGAGACCGGACGCGCTGCCACCCGCCGGATCGCCCGGGCCCGGCGAGAGGTCGAGAGCATCGCAGTCGCCAAAGTGCGCGCGGAGCTTCGGTTGAATGGCGAGGCCAGGCTGGAGGACCTTGCCAAGGCGGTGAGCCGTGGTGAGCTCGATCCGTACGCGGCGGCGGAACGTGTGGTCATCGGTCTTTAGACGCAAGATCGGAACCGGTTGGGACGGCGCCGGGACCGCTGGCGGCGTGCCTGCTCCCAATCTTTCGATGTGTCGGGTAGAAAGAAGAATATGCAGGCGCGTGCCTGTACATGCGGTGGCGTGTTCGAATAGTCTGCAGGGAAGGCCGGAAGGATGAATAGTCCGACATGAAGTGGGTCAAGCGGATAATCGTCTTCTTGGTTGTGGGCTTTGCGTTGTTTTATTTGATTTCGAACCCTGAGGGCGCCGCAAACGGCGTCAGCGCCGTATTCCAAGCCCTTGCCAGGGTGTTCCAATCGATCATAACTTTCTTCCAAGCTCTGGCTACTTAGCCATGGGCGTGGTGAGTTGGCTCGATCCGCACGTGGACAAATACATCTTGTCGACAGCGGGCGAGGAGAAAGTCGTAGAGGTCAAGAAGCACTGGGCCGCTAGTGCTTGGCCGGCGATACGAGTCGCCATCGGAATTGTGATCTTTATCAGTGCCTTTGCCTACCAGGCGCCGGTCTACTGGGTGTTCGTCATCGTCGGCGGTGGGTTAGCTTTGCAAGCGGCGTGGCGAATCCTGGAGGAATACCGCGATCGGTTCGTGATCACCAACCAGCGGGTGTTCCGCGTCCACGGCGTGCTGGCCACTGCCCGCGCCAGCGTGCCGCTGCTTCGGATCTTGGACATCACTGTCAAGAAGTCCGTCATGGGCCGCTGGCTGAACTATGGACACTTCGTCTTCGAATCGGCCGCACAGGTCCAGGGTTTGAACGAGATCAGGTACGTCAAGGACATCGATCAGCGTGAGGACGTGCTGCGCATGGTGATGGCGGGCGATGTGCCCCAGCCGATCGTTGCAGCCGAAGAAGACGACGGAACGTGAGCACGGTCGAGCGGCACCGTCTGCCATTCGACCCGATCGAGGAGGCGGCCAAGCAGTGGGACACGCAGTGGGGCGAGATGCCCCGGATGCGCGCTGTCACGTCACTGATGCGGGTTCATCAACTGCTGCTGACCGAGCTGGATGAGTTGCTTCGCCCGCTGGGTCTGACTTTCGCCCGCTACGAGGTCTTGGTCCTGCTGTCCTTTTCGCGGCGGGGGGCCTTGCCATTGGGCAAGATCGGCGAGCGGCTTCAGGTGCATGCCACTTCGGTGACGCCGCTGGTGAAGCGCCTGGAAGCAGCCGATCTGATCAGACGCGTGCCTCATCCTGAGGACGGCCGCGCAGTATTGGCTTCGATCACCCCCAAGGGCCGGCTCGTGATGGAAAAGGCGACGGACGAAATCGTCGCTGCGCGATTCGGGCTGAGCTCGTTGAGCGATGAGGAGTGCGACCAGTTGACCTGGTTGCTCACCCAGCCGCGGGAGGCCGCGGGCGACTTTTGAATGCCACCCGCGTCGGCTGCTTTAGTGCGGAGAGCAACTAGGCATCTTGGCGGCATTACTAGGGCGTCCTAGCATTTAGCTGGAGGTTGCTATGACCGCACACGGAGCTAGTGGCAGGGAGCGTTGGGCGGCTGCCTTTGCAGAGGCACAGGCGAAAGGCCAGGTTCGCGACGCCGACTTCACGACCCTCTCGGGTCTGGAAGTCGATCCGGTCTATGGGCCGGACGAGGAGCATGCCGACGAGCGCATGGAGCGGATCGGCTGGCCCGGGGAGTTCCCCTTCACCCGCGGTCTATATCCGAGCGGCTATCGCGGGCGGCCCTGCACCATTCGACAGTTCGCCGGCTTCGGCAACGCCGAGCAAACCAACGAGCGTTACAAGATGATCTTGGCCGCTGGTGGCGGAGGGCTCAGTGTTGCCTTCGACATGCCGACCCTGATGGGCCGCGATTCCGATGACAGCCGCAGCCTAGGCGAGGTCGGACATTGCGGCGTGGCGATCGACTCCGCGGCCGACATGGATCTGCTGTTTTCCGGAATTGATCTTGGTACCGTCACCACGTCGATGACGATCTCAGGACCAGCCGTGCCGATCTTCTGCATGTACCTGGTGGCGGCGGAGCGGCAAGGCGTCAATGTCGCAACGCTCAATGGCACCCTGCAGACCGACATCTTCAAGGAGTACATCGCTCAGAAAGAGTGGCTCTTCCCGCCGGCGCCCCATCTTCGCCTCATCGGGGACATGATGGAGTACTGCAGCCGCGGCATCCCGGCGTACAAGCCGCTGAGCGTCTCCGGCTATCACATCCGAGAAGCGGGATCGACCGCTGCTCAAGAACTCGCCTTTACCCTCGGGGACGGCTTCGGGTACGTCGAACTCGGGCTGTCGCGGGGGTTGGACATCGACCGCTTCGCCCCGGGGTTGAGCTTCTTCTTCGATGCCCACATCGACTTCTTCGAGGAGATAGCGAAGTTCCGGGCCGCGCGCCGGATCTGGGCGCGCTGGATGCGCGATCGGTACGGCGCGAAGACAGCCAAGGCGCAGTCGCTGCGATTTCACACCCAGACGGCAGGAGTTTCGCTGACCGCACAGCAGCCGTACAACAACGTCGTACGCACCGCAATCGAGGCCCTGGCGGCCGTCTTAGGCGGGACCAATTCCCTGCACACGAATGCCCTGGATGAGACGCTGGCGCTGCCAACTGAGGAGTCTGCAGAGATCGCACTGCGCACCCAGCAGGTGCTGGCCGAGGAGACCGGGGTGATCAATGTCGCCGATCCGCTCGGTGGATCCTGGTACGTCGAGGCGCTTACCGACAAGATCGAAGCCGAGGCAGCGACACTTCTCGAGCGGATAGAGGAGCTTGGCGGCGGCTCGGCGCGGCAGCATGAGATAGGTCCGATCACCTCCGGACTGTTGCTTGGCATTGAGGAAGGCTGGTTCACCGGGCAGATCGCCGACTCCGCATTCCGCTATCAGACCCAGCTCGAGAAAGGTGACAAGAAGATCGTTGGTGTCAACGTGCACACCACCACCGTGACCAGGCCACTGGAGATCCTGCGGGTCAGCCACGAGGTCGAAGTCCAGCAGTGTGAGACGCTCCGCGCCCGGCGGGCCGCCCGGGACAGCGGGGCAGTCGACGAGGCACTTGCGGAGATGATCAAGGTTGCCCGTACTGATGGCAACATGATCGAACCGATGTTGGCGGCCGCGAGGGCTGAGGCAACGCTGGGTGAGATCTGCAACGCACTACGTGCTGAGTGGGGCGAGTACGTGGAGGCAGCGCGCTTCTGAAGCCGAACTGCGCGTCGTTGTGCGGGCGCCTGCTGCACGCTGGCTAGGGTGTTCTGGGCGTCATGTTCATGCTCGGCCTGGTCGCCGTGATCGCCTTCGGCCGCCGTCGCTGACCACCCTAAGAACGGCTCAGGAAGGCAAAGCTTCCCGGGCGTCGAACCAGACAGCGAGATCGGTAGTGCTCGGGGCAAGCTCGAGGTTGAAAGCAATCCGGTCAAGTATCTCGCGTAGGCCGGGCTGGTTTGCGATGTTGAAGGAATCACGGGCTGGCAGATCGGCGCGTACGCAGATGTGACTGCCTCCGAAGGGCCGACAGGCGGCGGCATGCCTGCCGTATGCGTAACGCGAGATCAAGGGGGTGTAGTTCACTCCATACATCGGCAAGGTGGCGGGGTAGCGGATGCTGATCTGCAGCAAGCCCTCGGGATAGTCGTTCCGAGTCAGGTACGCCACGGTCGAGTTGCTCATCATGCCCTTGGTGATCGACGAGACCTGGTACCTGCTGGGAACCGATCGGACACGATAGGGCAGCAAAACCGGCTCCCCGCTCAGCACCACACGCCTGGCCAGCTTCGGGAGCATCTGGCGCGGAGCGGCAACGTCGCCACATTCGATGATCACCAACGCGTCGTTTGAGTACTCCCACCAGAGCATCGCCCCGCCGCCACTCCGCCAGATGCGGTCGGCGTAGAGAGCGCTGCTGGTACCGACGCGAACCGTTGTCGGGTGACGCGGCAGTCGTCGTACCCACCTGGCACCCGAGGCACCGACCGCGACCGAGCACCTACCGCTTTCAGGCGAGTCGGCGCGCAGTGTGGTTGTTTCCCAGTGCTGCTCGACAGTTCGGCTCTGTACCGACCAGCCCGGGAGGGGGCGGACGGTATGGGAGAACGCCCAGACACCTGCTTGCCGCGGTTCGATATACGGGCGATGCACAACGCTGATCGACAGCAGCACCGCCGCGAGCGTTCCGAAAGCAACTCCAGCCAGTCCGATCCGGCGTCGCCGGCGGGCCCGTGTCCTGGCGTGCCGTTGGAAGGCCCGGGTGACCTCGGCTGGAGCTGGTGGATACCAGCTGGTGATGTCCAATGCGGCCCGCACCGAGTACGGGTCGCCGCCGATGGCGGCGAGTCCGCGGTCGAGTTCCAGGCGTACCCGTGCAGACGTCCGGTCAACGAGTCCAGCGATCTCTGTGTTGGTGATGTCTTCGAGGTAACTGAGCATCAGCACTGCGCGCTGCAGCTTGGGTAGCTGGTCGTAGGCGGCGACGACGGCGCGGAGCTCTTCGGGTACGCGATCGATACCCTCGCGAACAGCCAGCTTCGGTGCTTGCGTTGTCTTCAAGAATGTCCGCACCGTGAGTTCGCGCAAGTCAGCCGGCGAGTCGACCAGCGCTGACCAGCGCTGGCCCGCGGCAACCATCACTTCTCCAGCCAGGTCGGCTGGATCGGTGCTCAGCGCCGCGCACCAGCGGAGCAGGTCCGCCAGCTCGTCGGCGTGCACCCATCAAGGCTAGGCGCGTTTCTTGGGCTTGCTGCTCGCCTTCGCCCCCGAGATCCAGCCGCGTCCTGTCAACATCCCACGCAGCGTGGGATCCTGGCGCTGTGCACGGCATGCACGCCATGCACAGCGTGAACATCCCACGCAGCGTGGGATGTTCACATCCGGCGGCGCTAGCTCCCGAGAGCGGCGGAGACGACGGCGCGGGCCGCCTCCTGGACCTCGGCGAGGTGCTCGGCACCCTTGAACGACTCGGCGTAGATCTTGTAGACGTCCTCGGTGCCGGACGGCCTGGCTGCGAACCAGGCCGAATCGGTCGCGACCTTCAGTCCGCCGATGGAAGCGTCGTTGCCCGGTGCCTTGGTCAAGATCGCGGTGATAGGTTCCCCAGCAAGTTCGCTGGCGGTCACTGCAGAGGGATCGAGCTTGGCCAGTTTCGCCTTCTGCTCACGGTTGGCGGGCGCATCGATACGGGCGTACGCGGGCGCACCATGTTCGGCGGTGAGCTCGGCGTAGAGCTCGCTGGGAGATTTGCCCGTCACGGCCTTGATCTCGCTTGCCAACAGGGCGAGCAAGATGCCGTCCTTGTCGGTGGTCCAGGTGCTGCCGTCGAGAGCGAGGAATGATGCGCCGGCAGACTCTTCGCCGCCGAAGCCGATCTCGCCAGTGCGCAGCCCCGGCACGAACCATTTGAACCCAACCGGCACCTCAACCAGTGTCCGGCCCAGGCTTTCGGCGACCCTGTCGATCATGGATGAGGACACCAGCGTCTTGCCGATGCCGGCATCCGGTCGCCAGCCGGGGCGGTTCGCGTAGAGGTACTGGATGGCAACAGCGAGGTAGGCGTTCGGGTTCATCAGCCCTGCGTCCGGCGTAACGATGCCATGGCGGTCGGCATCGGCATCGTTGCCCGTCGCGATGTCGTAAGCCTCCTTGTTGCCGATCAGGCTTGCCATGGCGTTAGGCGAGGAGCAGTCCATTCTGATCTTGCCGTCGGTGTCGAGGGTCATGAATGACCAGGTTGGGTCGACCTTGGGATTGACCACTGTCAAGTCGATGCCGAGGTTCTCCGCGATATAGCCCCAGTACTGCACGCTCGCCCCGCCCATCGGGTCAGCGCCGATGTGCACCCCGGCGTCCCGCACCGCCTTCAAGTTCAATGCGTTGACCAGGTCCTCACAGTAAGCCCCGAGGTAATCGAAGCGATTGATCTCCGAGACCACATCCGCGTACGGCTTTCTGCGGATTGCCGAGCCGTCAGCGATCAAGGCGTTGGCTCGCGCCGCGATAGCGCTGGTTGCGTCGGTGTCTGCCGGCCCACCGTGTGGCGGGTTGTACTTGAAGCCACCGTCGCGCGGCGGGTTGTGCGATGGAGTCACAACGATGCCGTCGGCAGTGTTGCTTGCGGTCGCTGTCGCGTTGTGCACCACGATTGCCCGCGAGACCGCCGGCGTTGGCGTGTAGTCCTCCTCGTCCTCGGCGCAGACGGTGACGCCGTTCGCCAGCAATACCTCGATTGCGGTCGTCCAGGCAGGCTTGGAGAGCGCGTGCGTGTCCTTGCCTATGTAGAGCGGACCCGTGATGCCTTGTGAGGCGCGATACTCGACGATCGCCTGAGTCGTGGCGGCAATATGCGCGTCGTTGAACGCGGTGTCCAGACTCGACCCTCGATGTCCAGACGTTCCGAACGTCACCTGCTGGTCGGGATTGCTGGGATCTGGAACGAGGTCGTAGTAGGCGCTGATGACTGCGTCGACGTCGATGAGGTCTTCTGGGAGAGCCGGTTGGCCGGCGCGAGGGTGAGCCATGGGCCACATTCTGCCGACAAAGGCAGTCAACGCGCGACTACATCTGTACGCGCAATTGTGGCTCTTCGATGTTCGCCAGGAGCGGCACCCGAGCGAACATCGCGGCGAGCGAAGTGAGCAATTGGACAGAACGCGAGCATGAGAAGGGTTCTGCCAGGATGGGCTGCATGAGCTCGTCCAGCTTCAACCGTCCTGGCGCCGTTGATCTTTCTCAGCTTGCACAGCAGGCAAAGCAGTCGGCTTCCGCGTCACCGCTTGGGCCGCAAACTGCCGGCGCGTCGTACGTCATCGAGGTCACCGAACAGACCTTCGAAGCTGAGACGATCCGCAAGTCCGCCAAGCACCCTGTGGTCGTCGAGCTCTACTCACCGCGCGTGGCGACGGGACAGCAGCTGTCCGACGCCTTGATCGAGATCGCGAACGCCTCTGATGGCAAGTTTCTGCTGGCCCGACTTAACGTGGACACGGCTCCTGGGATCGTCCAGGCGCTTGGGCTGCAGGCGGTCCCCACGGTTGTCGCACTGATCAACGGACAGCTGGCTCCGCTTTTCCAGGGAGTGCTGCCCAAGGATCAAGTGCAGGCGGCGATTGATCAACTCCTCACGGCAGCAGTGGCGAACGGGATCGTGGGACGCGCTCAGCCCGGTGGTTCCGAAGCACCGACAACTGCCGAGCCAGAGCCTGAGGCAGACCCCAGGTTTGCGGAAGCGGACGCGGCGATGCAGCGCGGGGATTTCGCGGCGGCGCGCGATGAGTTCGACAAGCTGCTCCAGGCCAACCCGAACGATGCCGAGGCCCAAGCTGGCAAGGCACAGGCGGGTCTGTTCGCTCGCGCGGCGTTGCTTGATCCGAAGTCCACCCTCGCGGCCGCCGATGACTCAGACGACCTGGACCGCCAGCTGGCGGCCGCCGACGTCGAGATGATCACCGGACAAGCCGAAGCTGCCTTCGCGCGGTTGATCGGGCTGATCAAGAAAGTGTCCGGTGAGGAGCGGAACCAAGCTCGGGTGCGCCTGCTGGAACTGTTCGAGACGCTTGGCAACGCCGATGAGCGGGTCCTCAAGGCGCGTCGGGACTTGATGACCGCACTCTTCTGACTCTGTTGATCTGATTGGGCTGATCTTGATCGGGATCTGATTGGCTGGGCGAGTCGCATATGCTGGCGCGGTTCTTTTTCTGGCACTCGGGAGACCAGGATGAGGCGGTCGTTCTTCGTCGTCGTAGCGGCGCTGATGTTGGCAGTGGCCGGCTGCTCGAGCAGCCCATCCGCCGGCAGTACACCATCGCCCACCCAACTGACATCGTCAGCACCTGCGACCACTCCGACACCAGCGGCCACGCCGTCACCAGCTGCACCGGACGCCACGTGCCTCAATGGGCGCTATCAGCTAGTGCGATACGTCGGCGCCAGGCGGATTTACGGCACCGGTGAAGGGGGAGACGTCACGATCACCTTCGACGATGGCTCCTACCTGCTACACGGCGCCGGCATGGATCCGATCAAAGTAACCCTGGCGGGTCAGACCGCCGACCTATTGGTGAATGGCACGCTCAGCGGTGACTATCGCGTGGCGGGCAACCAGGCCACTTTTACGGCGGGCGAGAGCACCGGCTCGGCGACGCTCAGCATCGGACCGTTGCAGGAGTCGGTGTCGATGGAACAAGTCGGCAGCGTGCTCGCTTCGAACGGCGCGGCCGGGTTAGCGTGCGCGAATGACGCGCTGATCATCACCCTGCAGGATCTTCGGCTGGAGTTCGGCAAGGTCTGACTTTCCGGCTGAATGTGCCCTGAGCCTGTCGAAGGGCACGCGCTTCGACGAGCTCAGCGCGCATTCATGTCTGCGTTTCGGGCTCAGGATCTGATCAGGGCGTGCGGCCGTCCTCGGTGTAGGCCATCTCATCGGGACCGAGTGAGGCCGCCAGCACCAGGCGCCGATGAGCAAGCGGTGTGACCAGCCCGGCTGCGGTGTCCAGGTCGACCAGTGCCACCCGCTTGATTTCGGTGGGCTGCAGTGACCAGCTAGCCAGATCGTCTTCGCCGACCTGGCCACCATCGAAGATCATCTCGATCGCGTCGTCCCAACCGAGATAGGGCGGCATCCAGTCCACGACGAGCAGCCGACCGACCGCCAGCTCGATGCCGAGCTCCTCGGTGACCTCGCGGCTCGCGCCCTGTCGCGGCGTCTCGTACGGTTCGACGATGCCGCCAGGCAGTTCCCAGTCGGCCTTGAACTGGGTCTCGCAGAGCAGCACCCGGCCGACCGCATCCCGCAGCAGCACATGCGCGATAAGGCGCTTCTTCGGGAGTGCTGAATTCATCACTCCAGAGAAGCCGTGCGGGCCGTGGGTTTCGTCCGAGGCGAGCCGTGCGAACAGGCAGACATCACCGTACAAACCGTCTGGCCGCTCGACCGCTTGGCGGCGAATCCCCTCCAACCGGAAGCCGGCACGCAGCACCGCTCGCCGAGCAGCCAAATCATCAGCCGGCACTGATACCTCGAGGCGGCGTAGCCCGCGGCCGATCAGCGCGTCGTCGGCTGCGGCTCTGACTGCCCGCTCGAGCGACTCAGGACTGACCGATCCGCTCCAGTCGAACATGGCTATTCCGCCCTCGGAGACGCGGACGGTTAGGGCGAGATCAGTCACTCGTCGATGCGGCCAGCGATTCGGGCGTGCCCCGATTCGATCGGATTCGCAGCGGCCGGATCCGGCTCGGTGCTCATGACTGACCAACGTAGTCGACAGCGCACGACATCACCCAGCTGAGCTCAACGCTGTCGGTCAATTCAAGATCAGACTCGCTTCGGTTAGGCCGGCGGGCTCATTGGAGTCGGTGACTTGGGCGAAGTCGGCGGCTCGGGACTTGCCGGTGATTCTGGCGATGCGGGACTTGCCGGCGACTCCGGTGATTCGGGACTTGCCGGTGATTCCGGCGATTCAGGACTTGCCGGCGGCTCGGCAGCGCTCCCCTCCGGGGTAGGCGCAGAAGCTGCGGCAGCGGCACCTGGGACAGCAGGTTGCTCCGGTTCGGCTTTTGTAGCCTGGCCCGTCTCCGCGGGCCTGGCACGCCGAGGCCCCGGCGTCGCCGTCAGGGCCCCGTCCGCAGTCGTTGCATGTGGCGATGCCACCTTGGCGGCGGCACGGACGGCCCGTGTGGCCTTCTCCGGCTCGATCGCCTGCTCCTCATCCAGCTCGGGCTCGAGTCGCAGCCACACCGCACCGAGCGGCGGGATCGTGACCGAGGCGGACGCCACGTAACCGTGCGACGGCACCGGATGAGCAACCACCAGTCCGAGGTTGCCGATCAAGCCTGTGCCGTCGTAGACCTCGGCGTCTGTGTTCAAGATCTCCTTCCAGACCCCCTCTGTGGGCAGCCCGATCTGGTGGTCCGGACGGGGCTCGGATGAGAAGTTGGTGATGCAGGCGATCATCTGGCCATCGCCGTCGTAGCGGAGCCACGAAAAGACATTCCCGCCATGGTCATCGGCGTCGATCCAGGAGAAACCCGATGCATCCGTGTCACGCTTCCAGAGTGCGGGGTGCTCCTTGTAGATCGTGTTGAGGTCCTTGATCAGCCGCTGAAGACCGCGATGTCCCCACTCCGCGCTCTGCCACCAGTCGATGCTCCGACTTTCGGAGAACTCCCGACGCTGGGCGAACTCGGTGCCCATGAACAACAGCTTCTTGCCCGGGTGCGCCCACATGAAGGCATAGAAGGCCCGCAGGGTGCCAAACTTGCGCCACTCGTCCTGGGGCGCCCGCTCGAACATCGAGCCCTTGCCATGCACCACCTCGTCGTGGCTGATCGGCAGGATGAAGTTCTCCGAATAGGCGTACGCCATGGAAAAGGTCATCTCGTGGTGGTGGTATTGCCGGTAGAGCGGCTCACGGCCCATGTAGCGCAGCGAGTCGTTCATCCAACCCATGTTCCATTTGAACCCGAATCCGAGACCCCCCTTTTCGGTGCTCTGCGTCACCCCGGGCCAGGAGGTGGATTCCTCGGCGACCATGACGCTGCCGGGCTCGCGTCCGTAGGCGTGGGAATTGGTCCGCTGTAGCAGCTCGACCGCCTCCAGATTCTCGTTGCCGCCGTACTTGTTCGGCACCCACTGACCAGCTTCTCGCGAGTAGTCCAGATAGAGCATCGAGGCAACGCCGTCGACGCGTAGCCCGTCGACGTGGAACTCCTCCAACCAGTAGTAGGCATTCGAGATCAGGAAGCTTTTCACCTCATTGCGGCCGAAGTTGAAGATGTAGGAACCCCAATCGGGGTGCCATCCCAGCCTTGGGTCCTCGTGCTCGTAGAGGGCGGTACCGTCGAAGCGCTGCAGCGCCCACGGGTCTGTCGCGAAGTGCCCGGGCACCCAGTCAACGATGACTCCAATACCCGCCTGGTGCAGCTTGTCCACGAGGTGCCGGAACTCATCGGGGGAGCCGAACTTCGACATCGGCGCGAAGTAGCCGGTGACGTGGTAGCCCCAGGAGCCTTCGAACGGATGCTGGGCAACAGGCATGAATTCCACATGGGTATAGCCCTGCCAGCCGCAGTACTCGACCAGTTCGTTGGCCAGCTCGAGGTAGGTGAGGCCTTGACGCCACGAGCCAATGTGCACCTCGTAGATGCTCACCGGCTCCGCATGCATGGCCTTTTGGCCGCGGTACCACATCCAGTCGTCGTCACCCCAGACGTACTGGCTTTCATAGACGATCGAGGCGGTATGCGGGGCCGCCTCAGCGAACCGGGCCATGGGATCAGCCTTGAGCCGCCAGACACCGTCGGCACCAAGCACCTCGAACTTGTAGAGACTGCCTGTGCTGGCCCCTTCGACAAACAGCGCCCAGACCCCGGCGCCGGGCACTAGCTGCATGTAGTGCCCCTCGCCGTTCCAGTAGTTGAAGTCGCCGACGAGCCGCACGGTCTGCGCGTTGGGAGCCCATACCGAGAATCGGGTGCCGAAGATCGGCCCACGGTCGGAGTCTTCGACGGTCATCTCGTGGGCGCCCAGCCGGTGCCAGCACTCGGTGTCATGACCTTCGTGGAAGCCCGTGAGGTCCCAGCCAGTCAGACCGCCGCTCGGATCGTACGACATGAGTGCTACTCCTGTTCTCTGCTCGGGCTGACAAGCTCGCCGCGTTCTGTCGGGCTCGCGGTCGCCTGTCTTCGCAAGGGCCGGAGGCGGGTCAGAGCACCTGAGTCGCGATTGTCGGCCGCTAGTGCGGCCACTGCGCGGAGCGGGATGGCGACCCAGTCTGGCCGGTTCCGCGTCTCGTAGACGACCTCGTAGATCGCCTTGTCGGCCTCGTACGCGCGCAGCATGCTCATCTCAGCCGCACTCAACTCCCGTCCGGTGTACCCCCGGAGGAAGGCGGTCCGGCACTCTGCGGCCCAGGCCGCGCTGCGCGGTCCTGGAACGCTCGCCGCCGCGTAGTCGAACGACCGCAGCATGCCGGCGATGTCTCGCCAGACGGCGTCGAGAGCGCGTCGTTCAGCCATGGTTTTCGCTGGCTCGCCCTCGAAGTCGATGATCTTCCAGCCGGCGGGCGTATGCAGTGTCTGCCCGAGGTGGAAATCGCCGTGCACCCGCTGCGTATCCAGAGTCTCGGCACCCAGATGATCAAAGCAGCGCAGCAGCCCGGGAATGTGCGGCGCCAGCGCCGGGGCGATCTCGGCGGCCTCACGCAGGCGATCCATCATGATCACTGCCGTCCGGGTCCCCAGCACCTTCGTGGTGGGAAAGGCAGCGCGGAGGGCCTGGTGAGTCTCGGCGAGCGCCCTGCCGAGGGCCTCAGCCTCGGCCGCGAAGCCCGAGCCGGTCCTGATCTCACCGGAAGCGTTTTCGGCCCGCAGCGAGTCGAGCGCCAGCTCCCAGCCGTCGACCGCGCCGGCCAGCATCTCGACCACCATGGCAAGATCGGCGTCCAGCTGCCGGCCCGCGGACACCCAGCTGCCCTCGATCCAGCCGAACAGGCCAGCGACATCGGAGATCCCGGCGGCGTTGAGCGCGGCATGCACCTCGATGTCGAGGTTGTGGCCGAGTTCCAGACGCCGGAAGAGTTTGAGTATCGCGGTCTCTCCGAGCATCACCGATGTGTTGCTCTGCTGGCCGGTGAAGAGCCGTGGCTCAAGAGCGGAGCTGAGACCGGGCACCGCTGTGGTATTGAATCGGGTCTCGCTGTCCGGAGCGCGCAGCCGACGGCCGCGCCAACAATGCTCGCAGAATCACCCGACATGCCTCAGCGTCCTGGGCGGCGTCGTAGGCGATGACCGGACCGAGATCAGGATCGGTGACTCGGCTGATCTCGGCGTGGTGCAGCTCGGCTGTGCGGAGCCGGACGGTAGGAGACCGCAAGCTGGTAGTACTCGGTGGGCGAAGCGGCAATCTCGTGTGCCATCTCAGGTGTGCCGACCGGCGCGAAATCCCGGGTGTCGAGGTCATCCTGAGACTGACCGGGAATGGCCGAGGACGGCTCCGGATCTTCCTCTGCGGGGTAGCTGACCTCGGCGATCTCGAACCGTACCGCTGGAGGGGCGGCAGGGGAGAAGAATTCGGAAGTCTCCGTCAGCCAGGGCAGAGGCGTCAGCGATCGGAGCTGGACCCGCCGGCCCTTGCCGGCAAACCATCGTGCACTGGAGATGTACCTCAGGACCTGGTCGGCTACCTGAGGATCGCCCGTTCCGCTCACTGCGTCCTAACCCTGCGTGGTAGCCCGGCCCGAGGCCGTGCTCCGTGAGCCGTACCGAATAAGTGTCAGAATGTGCGCCGGATCGTCGTGGGTGAGCCTGACGAAGGCATGCTGTCCCCAGCGCCACGTTTGTCCGGTGAGCTCGTCGTGGACGAGGTAGACGTCGCGCGCTGTGAGACCCAGAGCGTCCATGTCCAGATAGATCTCGGTCTCAACGATGTCGTGCGGATCGAGGCTGACGATCACGATCACCACGTCGTCGCCGCTCCTCTTGGAGTAGACCAGCGCGCTGGAATGCGGGGCGTGGTGGAAATGCAGGTCACGGAGCTGCTGAAGTGCAGGGTGCTCCTTGCGGATCTAGTTGAGCCTGCCGAGCAGCATGTTGAGGTTCTCGCCGCTCTCCTCGGCGGCCTTCCAGTCACGGGGCCGGTATTGGAACTTCTCCGAGTCCATGTACTCCTCGCGGCCCTGACCCAGAGCAGCGTTCTCGAACAGCTCGAAACCTGAGTAGACGCCCCACAGCGGAGAGAGCGTTGCGGCGAGCACCGCGCGGATGGTGAACGCCGGCTTGCCGCCCCACTGCAGGAAGAGCGGCAAGATATCGGGCGTATTGACCCAGAAGCTGGGCCGGAAGAAGCTGTCCGTCTCGGTTGTCAGCTCCTTCATGTACTCCTCGATCTCCCACTTCTCATTGCGCCAGGTGAAGTAGGTGTAGGACTGCTGGTAGCCCACCTTGCCGAGGCCATGCATCATGGCCGGCTTGGTGAACGCCTCGGCGAGGAACAGCACGTCCGGATCGGTCTTGCGAACCTCAGCGAGCAGCCATGCCCAGAAGTTGACGGGTTTGGTGTGCGGATTGTCGACGCGGAAGATGCGGACGCCGTGGCTCATCCACAGCTTGAGGATCCGCAGCGCCTCCAGGTAGATGCCGTCGCGGTCGTTGTCGAAGTTGATCGGGTAGATGTCCTGGTACTTCTTCGGGCGGGTTCTCCGCGTACGCGATCGATCCGTCGGCCCGCTTGGAGAACCACTCCGGATGCTCGGTGACCCACGGATGGTCCGGGCGATGCCTGCAGCGCGAAGTCCATCGCAACCTCGAGCCCGAGCGACTTGGCCTTGGCGACGAACCGGTCGAAGGCGTCGAAGTCGCCGAGATCAGGATGGATGGTGTCGTGTCCGCCCTCCGCGCCCCGATCGCCCACGGCGAGCCCGGATCGGTCGGTCCAGGGGCGAGTGTGTTGTTCGGCCCTTTGCGGAAGGTCCGGCCGATCGGATGGATCGGCGGCAGGTAGACCACGTCGAAGCCCATCGCGGCCGCCGCCTCCAGCCGCTCGTGCGAGGAGTCGAAGGTCCCGGACATCCAGGTTCTGGTTCTCCTCGTCGTACTCGCCCCCTGGGAGCGGGGGAAGAACTCATACCACGAGCTGTAGAGCGCTGCCCGGCGATCGACGAAGATCGGGTAGTCAGGGGTAGGCGAGACCAGCTCGCGCGGACCATAACGACCCATCGCAGCGCGTACCTCGTCGGCAAGCACGACCTCCAACCGGTCCTCCACCTGCTGTCCTGAATTCAGGCTGTTGGCCGCACCGCGCAGCAGCGCGGCGTTCCGCGCGTCACCGGCCGCCTCGGCGTCGGCGGCGGACCTTTCGAACAGCGTCCTGCCCTCGGCGCACACCAGCTCGACGTCGATGCCGGCCGGGATCTTGATCTCGGCGTTGTGTACCCAGGTCTCCCAAGGATCGCTCCAGCCCTCGACCCGGAACGTCCACAGCCCTTCGGTGTCGAGCACCACCGAGGCTGTCCACCAGTCGAAGCCCAGCGGGGTGGTGGGGTGCATCGGCTCGAGCCGCTCGTTGCCGTTCGGGTCGGTGAGCACCACCGACGCGTTGACGGCGTCGTGGCCCTCGCGGAACACCGTCGCGCGGATCGGAATGGACTCTCCGACCACAGCCTTCGCCGGGTATGCGCCACCCTCGATAACCGGTGACACTTTGTGCACCGGAATGCGATCGATGGGCGTTCCCAGCTCGGGCTGGCTCATGGTGACCGTGGGTGGGGCAGCCGCTGTTGTCGCCGGCGTTTCCGTGGAGGCTTGGGGGTCGGATTCTGCCGAAGATGCTGCGGAGCCTGGCTGAGCCGCGTCGTCGCGCTCAGGTACAGGGAAGCCTGAGTTGGTTGCCGTCACGAGTGCCAACCTATCGGCCTCACTGCGTACGCGGCAGGGGGTCGGTGACATCGGCTCGGGCTGCGTCATCAGGCTCGGCCGGGCTGGATCAAGTGCTCCGGGGTGACGTAGTTCATCGGACCGATGCCCGCACAAAGCCCGTATCGCCGAAGGTTCGCCGGTAAGTTATCCGGGTGCGCGCTATCCGTCGTTTTATCGTGCGCCCGGTGCTGCCGGAGGTTCTGAAGCCTCTGGGCGATCTGGCCCGAAACCTCCGCTGGTGTTGGCATCCTGAGACACAAGATCTCTTCCGGTCAGTGGACCCGCAGTTGTGGGAGCGCACTGGCGGCGACCCGGTCAGGCTGCTGGCCGACGTATCCGTCGAGCGCCTCCAGGCGCTATCCATCGACAAGCGGTTCATCAAGAACCTGCGTCTGATCGAGGCTGACCTTGCCGACTATCTGGCCGGTGATCACTGGTATCAGGGCTACGCAGCCGAGAACCCTGCAGCGCCGGTGAGTATTGGCTACTTCTCACCCGAATTCGGCATCACCGAGGTGCTCCCGCAGTACTCAGGTGGCCTGGGCATCCTCGCCGGTGACCACTTGAAGGCTGCAAGCGACCTCGGCGTACCGATCATCGGAGTCGGCCTGCTGTACCGGCAGGGCTATTTCCGGCAGTCATTGAATGCCGCGGGCTGGCAGCAGGAGCGCTACCCGCTGCTGGACCCGAACTCGTTGCCGTTGACCTTGCTGCACGATGAGAGCGGTCCGGTACGAATCGAGGTCCCCCTCGATGGGCGTACCCTCTTCGCCCAGGTCTGGGTAGCGCAGGTGGGCCGGGTGCCGGTCCTGATGCTCGACTCCGACGTCGAGCAGAACGCGGGCTACGAGCGGGAGGTGACCGACCGGCTGTACGGCGGTGGTACCGATCATCGGCTTGAGCAAGAGGTGCTGCTCGGTATGGGCGGCGTACGCGCCATCCGCGCCTACTGCCGGATCACCGGCGCCGCGTCGCCAACGGTGTTCCACACCAATGAGGGCCACGCCGGGTTCCTGGGGTTGGAGCGGATCCGCGAGTACATGCAGAACGGCGATGACTTCGATACGGCATTGGAACGCAGTCGCGCCGGCACCATCTTCACCACTCACACCCCGGTTCCTGCCGGCATCGACCGGTTCCCCCGCGAGCTGATCGTTCACCAGTTCTCGGGCTTCCGAGGATCTGCCGCTGGACCGGGTCCTGGCACTGGGCGCCGAGGACTACGAAGGCGGCGACCCGAGCAAGTTCAACATGGCCGTGATGGGCTTCCGGCTGGCCCAGCGGGCCAACGGGGTGTCTGCGCTGCATGGGTTGGTGTCCCGCGAGATGTTCCAGGGCCTGTGGCCATCGTTCGACACAAGCGAGGTGCCGATCGGCGCCATCACCAACGGCGTGCATCATCTCACCTGGGTACACCGCGAGCTGTTGGATCTGCTCGAGGCGCCGAGCGGTAGCTCCTCAGAGAGTGACGGCTATGACTGGAACGCGTTGGCAGAGGTCGACAGCAATACGATCTGGGCGCTCAAGCGGAAGATGCGTGAGGACCTGATCGCGATGACGCGCGCGCGGCTGGCGGCCAGCAGCGCCAATCGCGGTATGTCGGCGGACTGGGTCGCGAAAACGCTCAATCCGGATGTAGTCACGTTTGGCTTTGCCCGGCGGGTGCCCTCGTACAAGCGGTTGACCCTGATGTTGCGCGATCCGGTTCGGCTCAAGGCGCTGCTATCCGACGAACGTCGGCCGATTCAGATCGTGATCGCAGGCAAGGCCCATCCAGCCGACGAGGGCGGCAAGGCCCTGATCCAGGAGATGGCGCAGTTCGCCGACGATCCAGCGGTGCGCGAGCGCATCGTATTCCTCCCCGACTACGACATGGCGATGGCCAAGCGGCTCTACCCGGGTTGCGACGTCTGGATGAACAACCCGCTGCGGCCGTACGAGGCGTGTGGCACGTCGGGGATGAAGGCGGCCCTGAACGGCGCCGCAAACCTGTCGATCCGCGACGGGTGGTGGGACGAATGGTTCGATCCGGCGTACGGCTGGGAGATCCCGTCGGCTGAGGGAGCCGATGGCGGTGATCGTCGTGACGACCTCGAGGCGAAGGCGCTCTACGACATCATCGAGAACGAGATCGTGCCGCGTTTCTATGATCTTGACCACCATGGGCTGCCGGAGCGCTGGATTCAGATGATCCGAAACACCATCGCCGGGCTTGCCCCCAAGGTCGTTGCGTCGCGGATGGTTCGCGACTATGTGACCAACCTCTACATCCACGCGTCGGCTTCCAGCCTCGCGCTCGACTCCTGGACCGGTGGAGCGGTGTCACTCGCCGGCTGGAAGCGCAGGGTCCGGAACGCATGGTCAACGGTGGCGGTAGAGCACGTGGAGTCGCTCGGCGGCGAACAGGTCGAGGTTGGTACGAAGATCCATGTCAGCGCGCTGGTCCGGCTGGGCGAGCTCACTCCTGACGACATTCAGGTGCAGCTGGTCACCGGTCGGGTGAGCGGCGACGACCGGCTCTACGAGCCGCGGGTGAGTCTGTTCCCGACGGGGGTCGATGTCGATGGCGGGCTACGCCGCTACGAGGGATGGGTCGAGGCCAAGCGTGCCGGCGCGATCGGATACACCGTACGCGTGGTTCCGTATCACCCGCTGCTGGCCAGCCAGGCGGAGATGGGTCTGGCGACGCTACCTGCGAGCATGCCGACACCCCCATCGGCTGGCTACGTGCCCTAATTTTGAGCTGCTCGCGCATGTGACTGCTCGCTCCCTCACCACCGCTTTGCAGAACCCAGCCTTCCTCTTCACTCGCAGACGAAACGTGTCTGCTCGTCGTCCGTCCAGACAGCAGCGCGCGATCTTGACGCGCATGATCGCCCGAGTTCGTCGTCGCTAGCTCAACTGGGTTCTGACAAGTGCTAGTCGACTTGGAGTAGGACCACTGTGTGGCCCGGCAGCTGCAAGGTGGAACCGGCCGCGATCTTCTCCGAGGGCAATTCGCCCTCGAGTCCCGTGTGTGCAACCACGGTGTAGGTGTCTGCCCAGGGTCCGTTGGGGAGTTCCACCTGGACAGGGTCCGAACCGCCATGGAACCAGATGAGAAATGCCTCGTCGGACGTTCGGTACGGGTCGTCGTAAGCGAGGTACATGCCGAGCGTGCGGCGTGTTTCGTCGCGCCAGTCGTGCTCGGTCATCTCATCATTCCGACCGCCGAACCACGCAATGTTCTTACGGCCGCAAGGCTCGCCTTTGGGATCGAGCAAGAATCTCCGTGCCGGAAGCCGTCTCGGCGGAAGACTGGGTGCTCGGCGCGTAGCTGGAGCAGCTTGCGCGTCAGATCGGTCTGGCCGCTCCAGGTCGACTGGGTATCCCAGTGCACCCATGAGATAGGCGAGTCCTGACAGTAGGCGTTGTTGTTGCCCTGCTGGGTGCGCCCCAGCTCGTCGCCCGCAGTGATCATCGGGACCCCGCTTGCCAGGATCAAGGTCGCCATCAGATTCTGCACCTGGCGGTGCCGCAGGGCGTTGACCGCCTCATTCTCAGTCTCGCCCTCGACGCCGCAGTTCCACGATCGATTGTCGTCGGACCCGTCGCGATTGGATTCGCCGTTGGCACCGTTGTGCTTGACGTTGTATGTCACCAAGTCCCGCATCGTGAACCCGTCGTGTGCGGTGACAAAGTTCACGCTCGCCGCAGTTGTTCTGCCGTCTCGATTGAAGATGTCGGGTGAGCCGATCAACCGCTGCGCCAGCTCACCCACTCCACGAGTGTTGCCCCGCCAGAAGTCGCGGACATGGTTGCGGAAGCGGTCGTTCCATTCACTCCAGCCTGGCCCGAAGTCGCCGACCTGGTAGCCGTACGGGCCCATGTCCCAAGGCTCGGCGATGATTTTGACCTGGCTCAGCACGTCGTCTTCCCGGATCGCCTGCTTGAACGGGTGATCTTGATCGACATGATGTCGCTCGTCGCGGATCAAGGTGCTGACCAGGTCGAATCGGAAACCGTCGACCCCCATCTCGGTGACCCAGTAGCGCAGCGAGTCGAGCACCATGCGGAGTACGCCCGGTTCGGAGGTATCGAGCGAGTTGCCGCAGCCGGTGACGTCGTAGTCGTTGCGATGATCATCGGTCAGTCGGTAGTAACCCAGGTGGTCCAGACCACGGAACGACAGGGTCGGGCCCTCGTGACCACCCTCGCCGGTGTGGTTGTAGACGACATCGAGGATGACCTCAAGCCCGGCACCGTGTAGCGCCGACACCATCTCCTTGAACTCCCGCACCTGCTGGCCCAGCGTGCCTACCGAGCCGTACGCAGCATGGGGCGCGAAGTAGCCCAGGCTGTTGTATCCCCAGTAATTGGAGAGGCCGCGGCCGACAAGGAAAGGTTCGGAGACGAAGTGGTGCACCGGCAGCAACTCGACTGCGGTGACGCCGAGGTCGACCAGGTGCTGCACCACCCCCGGGTAGGCCAACCCCTCGTAGGTGCCTCTGAGGTGCTCGGGAACCAAGGGATGCTGCCGGGTATAACCCTTGACGTGCAGTTCGTAGATCACCGTCTCTGACATTGGCCGACGCCGATCGATAGGCCGAGGCGGGGGCGAGTCGGGCACCACGACGCTGAGTGGCACGGCGGCGAATGAGTCAGTGGTATCGGGCACGAAATGTGACTCGCTCGTGTGATCCAGAATCGGCCCGGAGTAGTCCACACCACCGGTGATCGCGCGGGCATACGGGTCGAGCAGCAGCTTGGCCGGATTGAAGCGAGCGCCGGCGGCGGGATCCCACCGTCCGTGGACGCGGAACCCGTACCGTTGCTCGGCGCCAATCCCTGCACGAAGACGGTCCAAACCCCGTCGTCATCCCGGGTCATGTCGTGGTTGGTCTGATTGCGGTCTTCGTCGACAAGAGCCAGCTCGACCCGTGTCGCACGAGGGGCCCAGAGCCCGAAAGCGGTTCCACCGTCGCGCATGTGTGCACCAAGAACCGAGGTGTCTTCGGGCACTGGCAACGCAGTGGATGTCATCTCTACGAGCCTTCGCCTTTGCTGGATCGTGCTCTGGACCGGTCAGGATGAGAACTCACCCCGCCCTCTGGGCGGATGCGCCTTCATTCTGCCCCAGTTGGCCGACAGATGCCGTCGATCCGGGCGTCAGGAGGGGCAGAGCAACCGGTTTCGTTAGTAACCGCAACATGGATGGGCTGGGATGTCAACCATTCGGGCACGCACGAGATATTGACCCAAGGGTGGGACTCAGACGATGGCGCGGACCTTGTTGTTGCGTGGCTCGTGGGTGAGCTCGACCTTGCCGAGGGCCTCCAGGAGCGGCGGCAGGTACATACCGAAACGACCGCGATAGCCCTTGCGGAGGCCGTACCAGCCGCCGACAGGGTTGTCTTCGGAGCGGCCCCAGGCCTCGACGGTGCCTTCCTTGGCGGGCTTTTGCTCATCGGCGGCGCCGAGGTCGACCCAGTCGCCCTGCTCGACGAGCCACGCGTGCAAGTCGTCGATGCATCTGAGCTGGTACCTCAGTTGAGTCGATCCGACCTGGCAGAACAGCGTGGGTGGGTCGGCGGTCTCGTCTGCCCACATGGTGTAGGTCGACGTTCCGGGGCGGTGCTGAGCTCCCAGGGTCGTCTTTGGTTCCTGCGGGCATAGCGCGGATTCTCGCAGACTGCTTGACGAGAACGGCACCAGCTGTGCGAACGTCTGCCGAGCGTCGGATAGCCACCGCCTCACCAAGCAGCAGACTGCTCTCGTGGTGATGAGCGACATCCGGGAACTCGGGAACAGTCCTGTCGATCTGGGCGCATCCCGACGATGAGGCCTACCTCTGCGGCGGGATCATGGCGATGGCTGCGGCCGCCGGTTCCCGAGTGGTTTGCGTGACGGCCACGCGCGGCGAGCTCGGCGTCACCGATCCGACGAGGTGGCCGCCGGAGCAGCTTCCAGCGATCCGCGAGGCAGAGCTGGCGGCGTGCCTTCGCGTCCTCGGTATCAAGGAGCACCGATGGTTGGGATATCCCGATGGCGGTTGCGCTGAGGTTGACATCGGTGTAGCCGCTGAGCAAATCGCGGAGATCATTCTCCAGATCGCTCCGGACACGATTCTGACTTTTCCACCCGACGGTCAGACCGGACATCCCGACCACATCGCCGTGCACCGCTGGACTGCTGAAGCCGTACGCCGCACCCGGAAGGGCACCCTTCACGTAGTCGCGAACACCCAGGAATGGCTCGACGATCACATGGCTCAGTGGATCGAGTTGGGTGCGATCGTCGGCGAGCCGCCGGTCGCCTGGACTGGGCCGCTTAGCATCGATGTCGCCTTGACCGGCGAGCTACTCGACCTCAAGTACGCTGCACTGGCCGCGCAGGCCAGCCAGACCGAGGCAGTGCGCGGGGCGGTCGGGGAGAAGCGGTACCGAGAGATCATCCGGATTGAGCGGTTTGCGGCCTTCGCGTCCGAGACAGCACCCGCTTCACCGAGACCAGGCTAGGAACAAACCTTTGTTACTCATGAGTAATATACCGGCAGTGGCGCGTCAACGCACGAGGAGAGCGGAGCGAGATGAAGATCGTTGTTCTGGCCAAGCATGTTCCAGATGCAACAGGGGAGCGCACCTTTGCCTCTGACGGCACGGTCGACCGGGCCTCGAGTGCCGGATTGCTGTCAGAGCTTGATGAGTACGCCGTGGAGCAGGCCCTGCAGATCGCGGAGGATCGCGACGACGTCGAAGTCGTCATCATGACGCTCGGACCCCAAGATGCGGCGGACGCGATCAAGCGCGCGCTGCAGATGGGTGCATCGGCCGCTATCCACATCACTGACGACGCCATCCACGGCTCTGATGCGTTGGCCACGAGTTTGGTCTTGGCCGAGGCGATCAAGAAGGCCGGCCCGGACCTGGTGATCTGTGGCATGGCCTCTACGGACGGCGCCATGGGCGTGATTCCCGCCATGATCGCCGAGCGGCTCGGGTGGCCCGCTGCAACGCTTGGAGCCACCTTGTCGGTTGTCGAGGACCGCCTCACCATGCGCCGCGATACCGATGTGGCGAGCCTCATGATCGAGGCACCCTTGCCGGCGATCGTCAGCGTCACCGACCAGTCCGGCGAAGCCCGCTACCCGTCGATGAAGGGCATCCTCGCGGCCAAGAAGAAGCCGGTGGAGTCCTGGACGCTGGCCGATCTCGGTATCGACGCCACAGCGGTGGGTCTAGAGGCTGCGTGGAGCAAGGTGTTGCAAACTACGCCGCGTCCACCCAAGGAGCCCGGCCGCGTCGTCATCGATGAAGACGGCGCTGGATCGGATGCGCTGGTCGAATTCCTGACCACCGGCAAATACATCTGAGAGCGAGGCTGTTGATGTCTGAAGTCCTCATCGTCGCAGAGCAGGTCGACTCACACGTCTCCAAGCCAGCGCTGGAGCTCCTCACTTTGGCTCGCAGGATCGGTGACCCGGTCGCTGTGGTCTTTGGCGAGACCGACGAAACAGTCGCGAAGGCGCTCGGTGAGTACGGCGCCACACGAGTGCTGTTCGTCGCCGACTCATCGCTTCTGGACTACCTCGTCGCCCCGAAGGCCGAAGCGCTCGCACAGATCGCCGCGAGTACGGACCCAGTTGCGATCCTGATCAGCTCTTCCCCAGAGGGAAAGGAGATTGCTGGACGGCTTGCGGTCAAGCTCGAGTCCGGCCTGATCACCGATGCGACCGATGTTGCCGCCGATGGCACGACCACTCAGTCGGTCTTTGCCGGGAACTGGACCGTCACCGCTGCGGTGACCCATGGCATCTCGGTGGTCACGATCAAGCCGAACGCCGTGACTCCTGAGCTCGCGCCAACCGAGCCCTCCGTCGCGCAGGTCGACGTGACCATCTCCGACGCGGCGAAGGCCGCACGGATCGTGAGCAGCGAGCCGAAGCAGGCCAGCGGCCGTCCGGAGCTGACGGAGGCGGCAGTCGTGGTCTCCGGCGGGCGCGGCACCAGTGGCAACTTCGCTGCCGTCGAGGAGCTGGCTGACCTGCTCGGCGGCGCTGTGGGTGCCTCCCGGGCCGCAGTCGACGCTGGCTGGTATCCCTACGCGTACCAGATCGGCCAGACTGGCAAGACTGTTTCGCCGCAGCTCTACATCGCTGCCGGCATTTCCGGCGCCATCCAGCACAGAGCCGGAATGCAGACGTCCAAGGCCATTGTCGCGGTGAACAAGGATGCCGAGGCGCCGATCTTCGCTCTTGCCGATCTCGGAGTCGTGGGGGACCTGCACAAAGTGCTCGACGGCGTCATCGGAGAGATCAAGAAACGCAAAGGGTGAGCGCGGACCGCGAGCCTCCGGCCACAACTGTCAAGATCTGCCTCTGTGCAGAGCTGAGGCAAACTGATTGCTGATGATCCGGACTTATCTTGACCACGCGGCCACAACACCGATGGTCCCAGAAGCTGTCGAGGCGATGACCCGCGAGCTGACCAGGGTCGGTAACGCCTCATCGCTGCATGCTTCAGGGCGGTCAGCACGACGAGTGGTCGAGGAATCGCGCGAGGCGATTGCGGCTCAGATCGGGGCAAGCCCGGCAGAGCTGATCTTCACCAGTGGCGGAACCGAGGCCGCCAATCTGGCCATCAAGGGAGCGTTCTGGTCGGGTGCCGATGTCGGTCGTCCTCGGGTGATGACATCAACGGTGGAACACCATGCCGTCTTGGATTCGGTGGCCTGGCTTGGGCATTCAGCGTCGGCTGAGGTCAACTACCTTCCCGTCGATTCTGCTGGACGGGTTGATCCGTCCGCTCTCACACGTGCTCTCGATGCTCGAACCGCGCTGGTTTCAGTGATGTGGGGGAACAACGAGGTCGGCACGTTGCAGCCGGTACGCGAGATAGCCGCGGCTGCCGCCCAACAGGGCGCGATCTCGCACAGTGATGCGGTCCAGGCCGTCGGTCACATCGACGTCGACTTCGCGGCAAGCGGACTCGACATGCTGAGCTTTACTGCGCACAAGCTGGGCGGACCGTACGGGATCGGTGCCCTGCTGGCGCGTCGCGAACTCCGGTTGACGCCCATCCTGCATGGCGGCGGCCAGGAGCGTGAGGTACGCTCCGGCACCCTCGATGTAGCTGCCACGGCGGGGTTTGCCGCGGCGCTGGAGGTTGCAACCCGAACCCGTGCTCAGGAAGAGCAGCGGGTACGGGCGCTCCGTGCGAACTTGATCAGCTCCGTGCTTGCCGCCGTCCCATCAGCAGTGCCTTACGGGCCAAGGTCAGAACACGATCGCCTGCCAGGGATCGCCAACATCGGTTTCCCGGGGTGCTCGGCGGACGCCATCTTGATGCTGCTGGACTCTGCGGGCATTGACTGTTCCACCGGAGCGGCGTGTTCGGCCGGGGTCTCACAACCGAGCCATGTGCTGCTGGCGATGGGATACAGCGAGGCCGATGCGCGCTCGGCGCTGAGGTTCTCCCTCGGCCACTCCTCGACGCCGGCAAACGTACGCGCGCTCGCGGCGGCATTGCCCGAAGCTGTGCAGCGAGCCAAGGCCGCGGCCGCGTTTGCATAAGGCTCGCTTGGTCGCACTTTGCCACCCGTGACAGACTTGCCGCTTGCCAGAAGCGCCCCCTAAAGGATCAAGGACACTCATGAAAGTGCTGGCCGCGATGTCGGGCGGCGTCGACTCTGCGGTCGCGGCCGCACGAGCACTCGACGCCGGTCACGATGTCACCGGGGTGCATCTGGCGCTGTCGAAGAACCCGCAAACATACCGCTCGGGCGCCCGCGGCTGCTGCTCTGCCGAAGATGCACATGACGCTCGGCGGGCCGCCGATGTACTGGGAATCCCGTTTTACGTGTGGGATCTCTCCGACCGTTTCGCCGCCGATGTAGTGAGCGACTTCGTCGCAGAGTATGCGGCGGGGCATACTCCGAATCCCTGCTTACGCTGCAACGAGAAGATCAAGTTCTCGGCCGTGCTAGATCGCGGCGTCGCGCTTGGCTTCGATGCGGTCTGCACCGGTCACTACGCCCGGCTGGTCCGTACCGGGAATGACGTGGAGCTCCATCGAGCCGTCGATGCGGGCAAGGACCAGTCCTATGTATTGGGCGTACTCAATCATGATCAACTGCGCCGGTCATATTTCCCGCTCGGTTCCTCACAGAAGGCCGAGGTACGCGCGGAGGCGCGGGACCGTGGCCTGGCGGTCGCGGACAAGCCTGACAGCCATGACATCTGTTTCATTGCCGATGGCGATACAGCCGGATTCCTGGAACAGCGGCTCGGCAATCGACCTGGCAACATCGTGGACCTAGCGGGGACGAAGGTTGGCGAGCACGCCGGTTCGCACCGGTTCACCATCGGGCAGCGCCATGGTCTTCGGCTCGGTACCCCAGCCCCCGACGGTCAGCCCCGCTTCGTGCTGGCCATCACACCGACCACGAACACCATTACGGTCGGGCCGCGTGATGCGCTGGCGGTCAAGACCATCAGCGCGACGCAGCCCACCTGGACGGGCCAAACGCCGGACGGGGAGTGGTCGGGTCAGGTGCAGGTCCGGGCCCATGGGCATCACATGGCAGCCACAGTCTGGGTGCATGATCAAGATCTTGAGGTCGCGTTGGACTCGGCAACCACAGGTGTTGCACCAGGTCAGGCGGTGGTTATGTATGCCGGCTCGCGAGTTGTCGGCAGCGCGACCATCCTGGCAACTCGGGCGTGACTAACATCCCGCCGAACGGCGACCTGCCGCCGATCCGGACCACGGGCATTGGTTCCTGGCCGGGTACCGACATGATGGATGCGATCAAGATCGCATTTGCGGAATGCCCTGATCTCCCTTACCTGCCGGAGCTTCCGGCGCGCGGACCGCACGCCCGGATGATCGGACGCTCGACTGCCTTCCTCGCCGGGTTGACCGTCGATCTGCAACCGGCTGGATGGCGGCTCACCGACGCGTCCAGCCGGGACCATCGGCTGGCGATCAGCACACTTCGCGCTGACCTCGATCTGCTCGAGGAGCACGCCCAGGGATACCAAGGAACGATCAAGCTTTCTGTCGCGGGCCCCTGGACGCTGGCGGCCACGATGGAGCGTCCGCGCGGTGATCGCCTGCTCGCCGACCACGGGGCACGGCGCGATCTCAACCAATCGCTTGCCGAGGGAATCGCTCAGCTAGTCGCCGAGCTCAGCCGGCGGCTGCCCGATGTTGAGTTCATGATCCAGCTGGACGAGCCGCTGCTGCCCGCGGTGCTTGCAGGAACGATCGCAACGGCGAGCGGCTTCTCGCGGCATCGGTCCGTCGAGCCGAGCGAAGTCAGCGCCGCCCTCATCCTCACCCTTGTCCGGCTCGCGCCGACGCCTGTTGCGGTGCACTGCTGTGCGGCAGGCGTACCGGTCGACCTGTTGCGCATAGCCGGCGTGGCCGGCGTACTAATCGACATTGATCAGCTGTCCAGTGCGGATTGGGATGCCGTGGGAGCAACGATCGAAGCGGGACAGTGGGTCGGCATGGGTGCACTGCCCACCAACCGTGCGCTCCGTCTTGATCAACTCGGGCCTGATCAAGTAGCCCGCCGCGTGCTCCAGCCAGTGCGTGATCTCGGCCTAGAGCCAGCGGCTGCGGCCCGCCTGGTGATCACGCCGGCTTGCGGGCTGGCGTCAGCGACCCGAGACGCCGCGGTGCACGCGCTTCGAACGCTGCGTTCGGCGGCGCAGATCGTCACCGAGCAGCTTGCGGACTAGCTGAGCGTAGGTCTCTCTGCCACATGAGGCTGGGCCTGGAAGAACGCACATTGCTTTGAATGGCTCAGCAGCTTCCCTCGCTGACTCAGCGGCCACTCGTGGCTCGCCGCGATGGTCAGCACCGGGCGTTAGCCGCACTATGACGGGCAGTCCGCTTCGCCGACTGCAGGAGCCCCCGGCCGGGCAGTTGTGAGAAAGGCTCAGTGGCGTTGGCGAGCGACGAAGGAGGGCGAATCCGGCGCACTGCCTGTCAGAGTGCAATGGATAATGTGCGTACGTGGCGAACGAGATCTTCCCCACCCCAGCCGGAGAACCAGAGATTGAGGTTTCCCAGTCGCTGGCGGAGGCGAGCCGGCGACACGCCGACCTCAGCGAACGGCTCAACGACGCACGGTGGCGCTATTACGTGCTCGATGCGCCGACCATCTCCGACGGTGAGTTCGACACAATCATGCGCCAGCTCAACGAACTTGAGGATGCGTTTCCTGCACTCCGTACGCCGGATTCGCCGACCCAGCAAGTCGGCCCACCGCCCTCGACCACGTTCACCCCGGTGGAGCACCTGCAACGATTGATGAGCCTGGACAACGCCTTCACCCGCGGGGAACTGGACCACTGGGCCGAGCGGGCGATTCGCGAACTCGGCGAAAAGCGGCTCGGGCAGTCCGGATACCTCTGTGAGCTCAAAGTCGACGGCCTGGCAATCGATCTGGTCTACCAGGGCGGCAGGCTGATACGTGCGGCAACCAGAGGCGACGGGCGAGTCGGGGAGGACGTCACAGCCAACGTCAAAACGATCAAGGTCATCCCTCATCGGCTCTCCGGGAACGATGTTCCCGAGATGCTCGAAGTACGCGGCGAGGTGTTCTTCGCAGTTGCCGACTTCACTGCACTCAACGAGTCGCTGGTGCTGGACGGCAGGGCACCCTTCGCCAATCCCCGCAACGCAGCAGCTGGTTCCTTGCGTCAGAAGGATCCGAGGATCACCGCGTCGCGGAATCTCGGCTTCATCAGCCACGGCATCGGCGTTCTTGAAGGCTTCACCGCCGATCGGCTGTCCGACGCGTACGCCGCAATGGATCGTTGGGGACTGCCGGTCAGCCCGCACCGCAAGTTGGCGCGGAACCTCAATGAGGTCTGGTCCTATGTCGAGTACTTCGGCGAGCGCCGGCATTCGGTCGAGCACGAGATCGACGGCGTCGTGGTGAAGCTGGACGAGCGGACGGTGCAGGATCAGCTCGGCTCGACCTCACGCGCGCCGCGCTGGGCGATCGCGTACAAATACCCTCCCGAAGAGGTCACCACCAAGCTGCTCGACATCAGGGTCAACGTCGGGCGTACCGGCCGGGTGACCCCGTACGCGGTCATGGAGGCGGTCAAGGTCGCAGGATCGACCGTGGAGATGGCAACGCTGCACAACGCGAGCGAGGTTGTGCGCAAGGGAGTGCTCATCGGTGACACAGTCGTGCTGCGCAAGGCCGGTGACGTAATTCCAGAGATTGTCGGCCCTGTTGTTGATTTGCGCGAGGGCTCGGAACGTGCGTTCGAGATGCCCACGCACTGCCCGGCATGCGGTACCGAGTTACGACCGGAGAAGGAAGGGGACGCCGACCTGCGTTGTCCCAACACTCGGTCCTGTGCGGCGCAGCTACGAGAGCGGCTGTTCCACGTTGCAAGCCGTGATGCTCTCGATATCGAGGTCCTGGGCTACCAGTCGGGGCAGGCGCTGCTCGAGGCTGGCCTGCTGATTGATGAGGGCGACCTGTTCACCCTCACCGAAGAGAAGCTCAAGAAAACCGACTTCTTCACGACCAAGTCTGGGGCCTTGTCTGCTAATGGAGCCAAGCTGCTGGCCAACCTCGAGGTAGCGAAAACACGGCCGCTGGACAAGTTCCTGGTCGCGTTGTCCATTCGCCACATCGGCAAGGGCGTGGCACCGGACATGGCAGCCGCGTTCGGCGACATCGACGCGCTTGCCAACGCGACGCCAGAGCAGCTCGCCGACGTGGAAGGCATCGGACCGACGCTCGTCACCGCGATCACCGACTGGTTCGCCGAACCCTGGCACCGCGAGATCGTAGCCAAGTGGAAGGCCGCTGGCTGTGTGATGCGAGACGAGCCCAAGGTCACACGGGAGCAAACGCTCGCCGGCTTGTCGGTTGTGGTCACTGGCTCCCTGGACGGGTACACCCGCGACTCGGCAGGGGAGGCGATCACCTCGCGCGGCGGCAAGGTCGCCGGCTCGGTGTCGAAAAAAACCAGCTTCGTCGTTGTCGGCGATTCGCCAGGATCGAAGTACGACAAGGCTGTGGAGCTGAAGGTTCCCGTGCTCAGTGGGGCGGAAGCCTTCGAGGTGCTGCTCGAGCATGGCCCCGAGGCGGCGCGCCAGGTCGCGACCGTGGGGGAGTAGCCCTTACAGCAGGAGTGCCTCGAAGAACTGCCTCTCGTCGCCGATGCCGAAGCCCCAGCTGCCAGTCATGACGTAGTAGACGTACCAGCCGAGGAGAAAAATCGCGATCATTGCACCGAGCAGCGCTAGCGTGACCCAGATCCGCATCCGCTTCTTTTGTTTGGTGCTGGGTACCTTTACCGGACCCCACTCGCCGAGAATCGGCTGCACCCGCGGCGGGGTCGCTCCATGCAGGCTGAGATTGCTGAAGATCCTCGGCACCGCACCACTTTAGTCGGCGCTTCTCGCGTACGGTGTCCGATTGCTCACTCCTCCTCACCACGGCGGCGCTCGAAGCGCGACGCTCGAAGCGCGCGGCCTAGTCGGGGCGCGTTCTCAAGCACCAAGCTCGTAGGTCAGACGAACCACTCGTGAAGTCCGTGAAAGCCGGACGCCACGAGCAGAAACCGGCACAGCCGGCCAACGAGCACGGTAAGCCCGAACCAGAGGGGCTTCATCGTTGTCGCGCCAGCCAGCAGGGCGACAGCGTACAACGGTGGGATACCGACAATGGCTGCGACGAGGACGATCGGCAGCCCCCAGCGCTCTTGTCCCACGCAGGTCAAGCAGCTTGGCCATGAGCGAGCGAAATCGGGCACGAACAGGCCCGACCGGGCGTTGCTTCTGGATCTCTCGCCGATGCTTGACGAAAGAGAGCTCCTTTCCCTCACGCACGCCAAAAAAAAGCACGAGCTTTCCCGCCGTTTGGCCGATGGCAATGCCGATGGCTATGGGAATGGGCCCAATGACCGCTGACATCTGCGAGGCGATGACATATGCCTCGGCGTTGACGATGGGGACGATCGCCGACACGGTCCCGAACCCGATCGAGGTGAGCAAGGCGACCAGCTCAGCCCACCCGAACGTATCCACGGGCCGAACGTACCTGAGGCGGTCGCGCCTACTTCACAAGCGCGGCCAGGTGATGCAAGCGGGCGATCTCAGAGTCGAGAAAAGCGGGTCCACCTAAGCGGCCGATCACGATCACCCGGTCCTGGGTCAGCGGAGTGACAACAGCTGTGGTGTCGCCCCAGCCAGGACTCCAATCCGCATCCAGATCGGTGCGGTGCGTGGCGTCGAAGGGTGTGAACTTTGCCGCGATCTCGGGTGTCAGGTCGGGGGCCAGGGTGGTGGAGAAGCTGGAGTGAGGTGGGCCGTCCGACACATCGATCAGGGTCGCCCAATGTGAACGAAAAACGACGGGACAGAGCGAGACGAGTGTTTCCGCGGCATGCGGCGGATCAGCCGTCATCCGTTCCAGCGCCTCCAGGTCGGACTGCAGCCCGCCTCCCTCGGGATAACGCGCGATCCACTCAACGCGTACGCGAGCGAGGTTCTGGCAGGCGGTCACGATCGTCTCGGGCAGCTGGTTGGGGGGTAGGTCGACGATGAAGTCGTCGACGACACTCCCGTCAGACTTCTTCTCCACAATCTCGACGGCATTGATGTCGGCGCCGACGCTTCCCATCGCCGTCGCGACGGACCCCAGTGAGCCTGGTCGATCCGGCAGGGTGATCCGCATCAGGAACACGTGAACATCTTTCCTTACATCGATTACTGGCGTGTTTCGGGTGGATAAAGAGGGCTCGAGCATGCGACTTCTGAGCCGTGGTCAGGTACCGGGCCCAGGCATGGAAACCTTGTGCCGTGCCGCGCTTCGAGCCCTTTGCTGCAATCCGTTACGCGACCGACGACCTTGCATCCGTGATCGCTCCACCGTATGACGTGTTGTCGAACGCTGATGTCGATGTCCTCGAGGCAAGATCACCCCACAACATCGTGTGGATCGATGTACCGCGGGGTGGCGAGGACCGGTACGAGATCGCGGCTGGGACCATGCGAGCGTGGTTGGACGAAGGCATCCTTGCCATCGACCCGGAATCATCCTTCACCATCTATCGGCTGCGCTTTTCCGACTCGGCCGGTGCACGGCGCGACATCGCAGGGGTACTCGGCGCGCTCGAGGTCGTTGATCCCGAGGCCGGCGGGGTGCTGCCCCACGAGCGGACGACGGCAAAGGCCTCGACCGATCGCCTGGACCTCACGCGAGCCACCGCAGCCAACCTGTCCCCAGTCTGGGGCCTTTCGCTGGCCAGGGGTCTTACGGAGCTTCTTAAGGACCCGGGCGAAGCGTTGGGCTCAGCAACCAGTGAGGGCGTTGAGCACGTAGTGGAACGGGTGACCGATTCGCAGCGGATCGCAGCCATCCGAGAGTGCCTGGCTGCCGATGACGTGCTGATCGCCGACGGGCATCACCGCTACGGAATCTCGCGCACGTACCGCGACGAGGTCCGAGAGGCCACCGGCCGGACGGATACGCCTGCAGAACTGACACTCGCCTTCGTCAACGAGCTGATCGAGGAGCAGCTGAGCGTGGCGGCGATTCACCGCCTCTACGCCGACATCGAACTCGCTGATCTTGCCCAAGCCCTGGCGCGATCGTTCGATCTCGTTCCGATCGAGCGGCCGACCACTGAGATCATCGCGGCACTGCAAAAGGAAGGCTTTCTGATCTTGGTCGGCCGCGAGGGCCGCGTGGCGAATGCGAGCTGGACCGGGACGCTTTCGACGGCGTACGGGCGCTCGATGGGGGCTGGTTGGAGACCGCACTCGCCGATGTCCGCATTGACCGTGACCTACCAACATGGGCTCGACGAAACGCTTCACGAAGTGGACAGCGGGCGTGCCTCCGCAGCGGTGCTGATCCGGCCGGTCAGCGTCGCCGAGATCGAACGGACCGCCCGCGAAGGTCTGCTGATGCCACCGAAGTCAACGTTCTTCACCCCCAAGCTCAAGACCGGGTTCGTGATCCGAGCGCTGACTGGCTGATTCCTCAGGCGGGTCGGCCGGTGAGGCCGCGCGCCACGGCGCCCGCCACTCGGGAGCCTCCCAGGCGTCCATGACATAGATCCGCTCACGCGCCATCTTGTCCCCACGGAACTCCAGCAGCTGGACGCCTTGCATCCACGAGGTGCCGTCTTAGCTTGCCGACAACTCGACGACAGCCAGGTCGACACGGGGCGGTGATCCTGTCGGATGCGGAAGCGCACCTGAGCCGGATCCGCTGGATACTGCTCGGCGCCATTCGGTGAACGTGGCGACGCCTTCGAATCGCTCTCCCGACTGCGGAAACTCCAGAACCGCGTCGTCGTGATAGATCTCCGCGGCGCGCTCGACGTCGGCACCGACGAACTCGAAGGAGCGTCTCACTGTCTTGAGGACCGTCGACTCGTCGGCCATTGCACCTCCTCGGCGTCAGGGGCCCGTTCTTTGCGACTGGACGTTCCGGTGTCCAACGATCATTGCAGCGAAGAGTCAGCCGCATCAGGTTGTCAAAAACCCGCTCTGCGTCTCGGTCGTTTCAGCCAATCTCTCCAGCAGCACCTGGCGACTCTTCGACCGACAGTCGTCTCGACGGCCCTGCATCGTGGACGTGAACTCTGGCATCCGTGGACCAGCGACACCGACAGCTCCATATGCAGGCTGAGCGAGCGGATGTCGAGGTTTGATGAGCCGATCACCGCGTCATCCTCGTCGTCGACTGCTTGAGGTGCTTGGCGTGCAGGATCGTCGGCGCACGGTAGAGGTAGATCTTCACGCCCGCCCGCAGCAGCTGTTCGTAGTACGAGCGTTGGGCATGGAAAACCATGAACTGATCGCCGATCTCGGAGACGAACAACTCGACGTCCAGGCCGCGTGAGCCGGCGGTCACCATGGCCATCTGAATGGTCTCGTCGGGCACGTAGTACGGGCTCGTGACGCTGACCCGATGCCGGGGTTGTGAATCGTCGAGGCGAACAGCTTGAGGTTGTTGTCGTTGTCGAAGCTGGGGCCGCTTGGCAGGATCTGCGCGTCGACGAGTTCCTCGCGATGACTTACCCGATCCAGGCCGGGGGTCCGAGCCAGGATCGCGTCGCAAACCTCACGCTGCTTTGCCCGGCGCTTGCGGGGCAGTCGTCCAAAGCCAACCAATAGGAAGGCACAGATGCCCAGCAATGGTATGAAGATGATCGCCAGCAGCCAGGCAATCGCCGCTGACGGCTTGCGATTGGCCGAGATCAGCACCGCGGCCACCAAGACGATCAGGACATGCGCAGCTAACAACAGCCAGCTGATCAGCACCGGCTGCGACATCGTGCCTCCTCACCCCCGACGCACTAATGATCAGCTGACGTACCCGAAGTTGGTCATTAACCTAGACGATTGCCGTCGAGCCTCCTGCCGCGAGCAGCTGATTGGCTCGCTTCGGACGGCCCGCACTAGGATGGCCGGACCCAACGACAGAGGAGATCGATAGGTGGCACTCACCGCTGAAGACGTGGCGAGCTTGGCCAGATTGGCGCGGATCGAGCTCACCGAGGCCGAGCTGGAGGTGTTGGCACCCCAGCTGGATGTGATCTTGGAATCGGTTGCCCGGGTATCCGAGGTTGCGGCACAAGACATCCCGCCGACCTCGCACGCGCTGCCGCTGACGAACGTGTTCCGCGAGGACGAACTGCGGCCATCGCTGCCTCGAGAACAGGTACTGGCCGGCGCACCGGCCGCGGAGCAGATGCGATTCCGAGTGCCCGAGGATCCTGGGGGAGGAGGCGTGAGTCTGCAGCAGGCTGCGGCGCCGCAGAGATCATCCGGCTGACTGCTGTTGATCTTGCGACCAAGATCAAATCAGCGCGAGCTGAGTGCGGTTGAGGTGACGCGGGCACACCTTGATCGAATCGCCGAGGTCGACGGCGAGATACACGCTTTCCTTTATGTGGATGGCGAGCGTGCTCTGGCATCCGCGGCGCGGGTCGATGCCAAGATCGCAGCGGGGGAGTCGGTCGGGCCGCTTGCCGGAGTGCCGCTCGCACTCAAGGACATCCTCACCTACACCGGCGCGCCGACCACCTGCGGATCCAAGATCTTGGAGGGTTGGCTGCCGCCGTACGACGCGACGGTGACCCGGCGGCTTCTCGATCATGACATCGTGATCTTGGGCAAGACGAACCTCGACGAATTCGCGATGGGCTCCTCGACCGAGAACTCCGCGTACGGGCCGACGCGCAATCCGTGGGACCTCGACCGGATTCCAGGCGGCTCCGGTGGTGGGTCGGCCGCCGCAGTGGCCGCCTTCGAGGCCCCGCTGGCGATCGGCACCGACACGGGCGGCTCGATCCGGCAGCCGGCGGCAGTCACCGGCACAGTCGGCGTGAAACCGACCTACGGAGGCAGCTCGCGCTATGGCCTGGTCGCTCTTGCCTCGAGCCTGGATCAGCCTGGTCCCTGCGCTCGTACGGTGCTCGACGCGGCGCTGCTGCACCAGGTGATCGCCGGCCACGACCCGTGCGATTCCACGTCGATCGATCAACCGGTGCCCGACGTGGTGGGCGCGGCGCGGTCGGCTGACATCGCGGGAATGAAGATCGGCGTGGTCAGCGAACTCGGCGGCGAAGGCTATGCACCCGGGGTAGAGCAGCGCTTCACCGAGGCTGTCGAACTGCTGGCATCGCTCGGTGCGGAGATCATCGAGGTCTCCTGTCCGCACTTCGTCTACGCCCTCCCGGCGTACTACTTGATCTTGCCCGCCGAGTGCTCCTCCAACCTCGCAAAGTTCGACGCCATGCGATATCGGGCTTGCGGGTCGGCGACGACGGCATGCGCGAGCGCCGAGCAGGTGATGGCGGCGACCCGGGAGGCCGGCTTCGGCGCTGAGGTCAAGCGACGGATCATCATCGGCACCTACGCGTTGTCCAGCGGCTACTACGAGGCCTACTACGGGCAGGCGCAGAAGGTCAGGACCTTGATCTCGCGGGACTTCGACAAGGCGTTCTCACAGGTGGACGTGCTGGTCTCGCCGTCAACGCCGATCACCGCGTTCAAGATCGGCGAGAAGGTGGACGATCCGCTGGCCATGTACATGAACGACCTGTGCACGATTCCGTCCAATCTGGCGGGCAACGCCAGCGCGTCCTTCCCGGTCGGCCTGGCGCCGGAGGACGGATTGCCGGTGGGCCTGCAGGTGATGGCACCGCCGCTCGCCGACGACCGGCTGTATCGCGTCGGTGCCGCGCTGGAAGCGGCCCTGGAGTCGGCGTGGGGCGGACCGCTGCTGGATCGCCTTCCGGAGCCGGGAGTCGCGCGATGACGGTGCTGCCATACGCAGAAGCGCTCGCCGCGTACGACCCGGTGCTGGGGCTCGAGGTACACGTCGAACTCAACACCACCTCGAAGATGTTCTGCGGCTGTTCGACGGCATTCGGCGCTGAGCCGAACACTCAGGTATGCCCGGTCTGCCTGGGTCTACCAGGCTCGCTGCCGGTCGTGAACGCGAAGGCGGTCGAGTCGGCGATCCGCATCGGGCTGGCGTTGAACTGCACGATTGCCGAGTGGTGCCGCTTTGCCCGGAAGAACTACTTCTATCCGGACATGCCGAAGAACTACCAGATCTCCCAGTACGACGAACCGATCGCGTACGACGGCTGGACCGAGGTGGTACTGGACGGTGAGATCTTCCGGATCGACATCGAGCGTGCCCACATGGAGGAAGACACCGGCAAGTCGCTGCACGTGGGCGGCGCGACAGGCCGCATCCACGGCGCCGACTATTCGCTGCTGGACTACAACAGATCCGGCGTACCGCTGATCGAGATCGTGACGAAGCCGGTCGAGGGGACCGGCGCCAAGGCGCCAGAGGTGGCGCGGGCGTACGTCACGATGCTGCGTGACCTGCTGCGCGCGCTCGGTGTCTCCGACGTCCGGATGGAGCAGGGTTCGCTGCGCTGCGACGCCAACGTTTCGCTGCGGCCGGTCGGTACCTCGGCTTTCGGCACCCGCACCGAGACCAAGAACGTGAACTCGCTGCGCAGCGTCGAGCGGGCGCTGCGGTACGAGATCACTCGCCAGGCTGCGGTTCTGGCTGGCGGCGGCAGGGTCACCCAGGAGACGCGGCACTGGCACGAGGACTCCGGTATCACCACAGCCGGGCCGGAGCAAGGAGACCGCGGAAGACTACCGCTACTTTCCGGAGCCGGACCTGGTGCCGATGGCGCCGAGTCGGGAATGGGTCGAAGAGCTGCGCGCGCACCTTGCCCGAGCCTCCGGCGGCCAGGCTCCAGCGGGTCAGCGCGGAGTGGGGGTTCTCCGAGCTGGAGATGCGCGATGTGGTGAGCGCCGGTGCGGTCAACGCGATCGAGGCGACGGTTGCTGCCGGCGCGTCGCCGCAGTCGGCCCGCAAGTGGTGGCTCACCGAGATTGCGCGGCGCGCGAACGAGACTGGAGTTGATCTTGAAGATGTCGGGATCACTCCGCAGCAGGTGGCCGAGATCCAGGCCCTGGTCGAGAACGGAACCATCAACGACAAGCTGGCGCGTCAGGTCTTCGAAGGCGTGATCGCCGGCGAAGGCTCCCCGGCCGAGGTGGTGACTGCCCGCGAGCTGGCGATCGTCTCTGACGAGGGTGCGCTGGCGGCGGCCGTCAACGAGGCGATCAACGCAAACCCCGACATCGTTGACAAGATCAAGAGCGGCAAGGTGCAGGCCGCCGGTGCGCTGATCGGATCGGTGATGAAGCAGATGCGCGGCCAGGCTGACGCCACCCGAGTGCGTGAAATGATCTTGGAGAAGATCGGCTAGTCGGGAGCTCTCTGCCCGCCTTACGGGTTCACTGCGAGGAAGAGGAAAGCCGCCAGCAGTACCAGGTGAACGGCGCCCTCTTGCCGCGTTGCCCGTCCCGGAACCACCGTGAGAATCCCGACGACGACGGTCACTGCCAGCAACACCATCTGGGTGGCATCGAGTCCCAGCACCAACGGACCCTTCCAGCCAAATCGAGGCGATGGCGATGGCCGGGATGGTGAGTCCGATGCTGGCCATGGCAGAGCCGAACGCGAGGTTGAGACTGGTCTGGATTCGGTCTCGACGTGCGGCCCGTGCCGCGGCCAGCGTCTCCGGCAGCAACACCAGCAGTGCGATCACCACGCCAACGAATGACGGAGGGAACCCGACAGCGGCGACACCGGCTGCGATTGCGGGCGTCTCGACCTTGGCCAGGCCGACGACGGCGACCAAAGCCACCACGAGGAGGCCGACGCTGGCCAGCGCCGCTCTATCGCTGGGTGGATCGGCGTGTTCTTCGGCCTCCACGACGTCGCCGGCTGAGGTCAAGGGAAGGAAGAAGTCTCGGTGCCGACCTGTCTGCGTCACGACGAACATCACGTACAGGGCGAGCGAGGCGATCGCGGCAAAGGCCAGCTGCGCAGGAGTGAACTCCGGACCGGGGCGACCGAGCGTGAAGGTCGGCAGTACCAAGCTCAAGGTGGCCAATGTGGTCACCGTGGCCAGCGCCGTGCCGGTTCCCTCTGCGTTGAACATCGTGAGGTGGAACCGCACTCCACCGATGAGCAGAGCGATACCGACGATGCCGTTGCAGCTGATCATCACTGCCGCGAACACCGTGTCGCGGGCCAACGATGCAGTTCCCGGGCCGCCCGAGACCATCAGCGTCACGATCAGGCCCACCTCGATGATCGTCACAGCGACCGCCAGTACCAGCGACCCGAATGGCTCACCGACGCGGTGGGCAACGACCTCAGCGTGATTGACAGCGGCCAGGACTACGGCCGCGAGTGCGAATGCAACGAGAACCTGGACGACGACGCCGATACTGCGCCCCCAGGTGAACGCGAGAATCACCGCCGCCAGCACGGGGACAATCACCGTCCACGACAAGATCTTGGTAGCTAGCCCGGCCGTCATGGAGCTAGTGCCCTGGAAGGGAAATCTCTCGACCCTTCGCGGCGCCCAGGCACGCACCTCGCGGCGTTCTCCTCGGTCGACATACGACCCGGTATCCCTCCCTCGTCAGCCTTGCGTGTCGACGCCGCGCGTCGCCTTGCGACGACAGCACGCACCTGAACGTCGCCAAGCGCCAAGGAACTTCCCTTCCAGGTCACTAGGCTTGCACAGCAGCTTCGGCCGTGCCGGCAACTGTGTCTAGTTGCGCTATTTCCTATGACCGCCCGCCATCAACCAGCCATCAAACGGAGCATCAAACTGTCTGAGCCTTCGAATACCGTCGCAGTCATGGATTTCAGACTCGAACTCGTAGGTGTGCCGGTCAGCGATGTGGATCGCGCCAAGGACTTCTACGTAGACCAGGCCGGTTTCGTCCTCGACCACGACCACACGGTGGGTGATGACATCCGCTTTGTGCAGCTGACCCCACCCGGCTCTGCATGCTCGATTGCCATCGGCAAGGGGCTGACTCAGCTGGCGCCTGGTGCGTTGGACAACCTCCAGGTCGTCGTGAGCGACGTTCACCAAGCCCGAGCGGAGCTGGCCGGACGCGGAGTTGAGGTGAGCGAGGTTGATGTGCTCCCGTGGGGATCGTTCGTGTCGTTCGCCGATCCCGACGGCAACCGATGGGCCGTACAGCAACTGCCTGACTACCGGTGAAGGCTGGACCGGCTGAGCCTTGCGCACGTGACGACTAGCGACCGCTGCTCGCGCCTCCGTCCGAGCGCGATCGCAGGCTCAAGAAGATCAGCAGGAGTCCGACAACCAGGCAGAGCAGTCCGATGGCCAGCCACGTCGGACTGCCCGTCATGAAGCTTCCCTTGATGAATCCGGCACCCTGACCAATCCAGACCCCACCGACGAGGACAGCGAGTCCGCCGATGATCAAGCCAGTGGTCCGTGCTGCCTTCGACCGCATGTTGCTCAGGACGCTACCGCGTGATTTGGAAGAGGCGGTCGTCATCCCGTGACGGATCGCCTCTACCGTCGGTGTTGGAGTTGCTCAGTAGCAGGCTGTTCCCATCGTGGGCGACGACCACAGTCCGTAGCCGACCGTAGTCGCCCCTGAAGTGCGCAATCGGATCGTCCGTCTTCGTGCCGTCAAGCGGAATTTGCCAGAGCCGCTCCCCGCGAAGTCCAGCCATCCACAGATCGCCCTGCCAGTACGCCAACCCGGAAGGGGAGGCATCGCGGGTACGCCAGACGACCTTCGGATTGGTCATTCCATCAGCCTTGCCAGAGCCCTCGACCTCAGGCCAGCCGTAGTTGGCTCCCTCCCTGATCAGGTTCAGCTCGTCCCATGCTTGCTGGCCGAACTCGCTGGCCCAGAGCCTGTCGGCATCGTCGAAGGCGAGCCCCTGCACGTTGCGGTGGCCGTAGCTGAAGACCTCGTTGTCGAAGGGGTTGCCCGGCGCAGGCCTGCCGTCCAGTCTGAGTCTGAGGATCTTCCCGCCGAGTGAGTCTTTGTCTTGGGCCAGCGACCCGTCTCCGCTTTCGCCGGTGCCGACGTACAGGTAATTGTCCGGACCGATCACCATCCGGCCGCCGTTGTGGATGAAACCCTTCGGTATGTCCCGGAGAATGACCTTCGGCCCGCCGAGGTCACGGCCGTCCCAGCTCATCGAGACGATTCGATTGTCGTTAGCAGCGGTGTAGTACGCGAAGACAGTCTTCTCATCGGCGGTTATGGCCAGGCCAAGGAGGCCACCCTCCCCAGCCGGATCAGCTTCGTCGATAGTCCTGATTCGCGACCTCGAGCCGCCGCTGACACGGATGATCTCCCTCGCGTCGCGTTCACTGATCAGGAAAGTGCCGTCCTTGAGTGCCACCAGACCCCACGGTGCCGCAAGATCGGAGGCGATCTCCCGGGCGCGCGGATCGCCGCGCGACTGGACAGCGCTGGGAGATGGGCTGCCAGGACCTGGACTGCTGGGACTCGGACTCGGTGACGGCGATGAGCTTGCCGGGGTCGGCCCAGCCGTGCGGGTCTCGGGACTGGGTTCGTTGGCCGCGTTGCTGCAGCCGGTGACCAGAAGGAGCGCACCGCAGGCCGCTGCCACGCTCGAGCGGCCCACCCGACGCCTCGCTGGCGTCGGTGTCGCGGTCACGCCCACAGTCTCGCCTGCGTGCCCAAGACTGACCTCACGTCCGCAGGTCAGCCGAGTTCAGGATGTCGATCGCCTCCGGCTCGCCGACCAGTTTGATCTCAGCCACACTGGTCCTGCCGTGGGCGTACAACATCAGCTCGCTCGGGGTGCCGACCAGTGTGACGATCGAGGCACCGCTCACCGCCCGGATTGCCTCCGGAGCGCCATCTGCGTCGGCGGAGCCCAGCCGCTCGAGGACGACACCAACCTGGACCCGGCGGAACCACGCTCGACCCAGCAGCTTCAGCCGGCGCCACATCCACTCTTCGACATCGTCGCCGAGCTGCCGCGACGTCTGCGGCGAGTCCCCGGCCCGGCGCACGTCCTCGTGGTGGATGAAGAACTCGGTGGTGTTCGCCCCCTCGTCGACGCCTGGGATCGCGAAGATCGAGAATCGCGCCGGACCTCTGCGGACTCGGTCCACAAGTTCGGAGAATTCCCACCGCTGTTTGATCTCAGCGATCCGGCGCTCGTACAAGCTGGACAGCGGCTTTGCGACGATGCCGCTGGCGCCTATCGGGTCAGTTTCGCGGACCCACAGGTGCGCGGCGAGGTCGTGCGTATCCCACCCTTCGCACAGCGTGGGTGCGTGCGGGCCGACCTCGTCGAGCAGGTCGCACAGCGCAGCCCGTTCGGACCTGGCAAACGTCACGAGCGACCATCGTAGCGCCACTACCAGGCACCCTCTGCACCTCGCACAAACACCAGGCCGGAGCGAACCACCCGCCTCGGCAAGACGAAAGAAATCACCACAGGTCGGAAGGTTGGGGTCAGTCGGGAACAGTGTTGGAACAATAGGCGCGTGACCGACCCAGCGCCGGCCGTCCCCGGCAGCACGCTTGACCCGGAGGTCGCCGCGCTGCTCAAGCGCGACACTGCCGGACTAGTCACGGCCGTTATCCAGGAAGACCGCACGGGCGAGGTCTTGATGGTGGGGTGGATGGACGACCTGGCCCTGCACAAGACCTTGACCACGGGACGGTCCACCTTCTTCTCCCGCAGTCGGGGCGAGTACTGGGTCAAGGGGGAGACCAGTGGCCACCGGCAGTGGGTCCGCGAGGTGCGGCTGGACTGCGACGGCGACACCATCCTCGTCAAGGTTCATCAGGAAGGCGCTGCCTGCCACACCGGCGACCGCACCTGCTTCGACGGACGCCTGCTACCAGCCGTGGTCGTTGCGCAAACCGAGGAACCGGAGCGGTGAACGAGCTTTCCCCGACCCTGGAGGAGTTCCGCAAGCTGGCCGTGGAGCGCCGGGTCATCCCCGTCTACCGCAGGCTGCTCGCCGACGCCGAGACGGCCATCGGGCTCTATCGCAAGCTGGCCAGGAGCCAGCCTGGCACCTACCTGCTCGAATCCGCTGAGCAAGGCGTGTGGTCCCGCTACTCATTCGTTGGGGTTCGGGCAGCTGCCACGCTGACCGTGCAGCACGGTGAGGCCATCTGGCTTGGGCATGCACCGGTAGGCCTGCCGACCGGTGGAGACCCCTTGGTGGCCGTACGCGAAACGCTGCGCCTGCTGCATACCCCGCGTAGCGAGGGACTGCCGCCCTTCACCTCCGGCCTGGTTGGCTACATCAGCTACGACGCGGTACGCCGGCTGGAGCGCCTGCCTGACTCCTGTGTCGACGACCTGGGCGTTCCGGAGCTCGCTTTCCTGCTGGCCTCCGACCTCGCTGTTCTAGATCACCACAGCGGCGAAGTGTGGCTGGTCGCCAATGCAATCAACTTCGATAACACCGACGAGCGCGTTGACGAGGCGTACGCCGACGCGGTCGCTCGAGTCCAATCCATGACCGAGCTGCTGATCCAGCCCACGCCCGCAGGCGTAGTGTCGGCAAGCTTTGATCAGACCACACTGCCGATTCGGCGCCAGCGCACGCCTGAGGAGTACCAACGGGCCGTCAGCTCGGCAGTCGAGGAGATCAAGGCGGGTGAGGCGTTCCAGATCGTCGTCAGCCAGCGGTTCGAGGTCGACACCAGTGCCGACGCGCTTGATATCTACCGCGTGCTTCGCCTGGCGAACCCGAGTCCGTACATGTACCTGCTCAGGCTCGACGGCTTCGACATCATCGGGTCCTCTCCGGAGGCACTGGTCACCGTCAAGGGGACAACCGCGGTCACCCATCCGATCGCCGGCTCGAAGCCACGCGGCGCCACTCCGGCGGAGGACGCCGCCTTGGAGGCTGAGCTGCTCGCCGACCCCAAGGAACGGGCCGAGCACGTCATGTTGGTCGATCTCGGCCGCAACGACCTCGGGAGAGTCTGCGAGCCCGGCACAGTGGAAGTAGTGGAGTTCATGGAAGTTCGCCGCTACAGCCACATCATGCATCTCGAGTCGACGGTTACCGGCACGATTGCCGACGACTGCACAGCACTCGACGTGGTCTTGGCGGCCTTTCCGGCCGGGACGCTGTCCGGTGCACCTAAGGTCCGTGCGATGGAGATCATCGACGAGCTCGAGGTTTCTCGCCGAGGCCTCTACGGCGGGGTCGTCGGCTATCTCGACTTTGCCGGTGACGGCGATGCCGCGATTGCGATCCGAACGGCTCTGTTGCGTGATGGCGTGGCGTACGTGCAGGCCGGAGGCGGAATCGTCGCCGACTCGCACCCTCCGACCGAGGATCAGGAGACCCAGAACAAGGCGGCAGCGGTGGTTCGGGCCATTTCCGTGGCCGAGAGCTTCACAGCGGTCGCAGACGGCGATCTCGAATGCGCCGACCGGAGCCGAGGCCGGATGAGAAGTCGGGCACTGGCCTTCGGCTGCCTGCTCCTTGGTGGCGCGTTGGCGCTGGTCGGGGGCGCGCAACCGTGGTGGCGCGCGACCGGCGAAGGTGTCGTACTGAGGTTCAGCGGGACCCAAGCCACCGGTGGACTGAGCCAAGCACTTGCCATCGTCGCGCTGGCTGGGACTTTGTTGATGCTGGCACTGCGGACCCGCGGACGCCGCGTAGTCGGCGCGCTGCTGCTCCTGGTCGGCGTCGGGCTCGTCATGCTGGGTGGACTCGGGTTGCAGCCCAATGCCGACGCGGTCGGCAGCGAGGTGCACGGAGTGGGCCTGACGGCATTCCAACTGAGCGCGACGGTTTGGCCCTGGGTCTTCGCCGTTTCCGGGGCGCTGGTCGCGATAGGTGGCGCACTGACCATGATCACCGCGGGGACCTGGCCAGCAAGATCCAACCGTTTCCAACCAGGGCAGAGCAAGGCGGAGGTTCCGGCCTCTGAGGATCCGGCTGAACTGTGGAAGGCAATGGACGCAGGGGCGGATCCAACCATCGATGCGCGAGCAAGTGGAAACACAGATGCGACCGTCGACACTGCCAAGGTGCCGTACCCCGATGTGCACGATCGCGACCCAGGCGACACAATGGATGACACCGGGGGGCGGCGCGGCCGGCAGGAGCGCGAGGAGTAGCGGAGTCCTGGACGGTACGTGCTCGGAATGCAGATCCCGATCAGCGGAAACGAGGGAACCATGGCAGGCACAGCGCAGCACTCAGACCTGACACATCCGACCAGCAGTCGCGGCAAGCATGTCCACCATGGCCGTACCCTCGCGGCTTGGACCGGCTCAGTCATCGCTCTGATCGCCTTCATTGTCGGCGGGATTGCCGTGGTAATCCCGAACTGGCCGCTGTTCTGGGCCTCCGTCGGCTTGCTCGCCATCGCCCTGATTGTGACGGTAGTCCTGCAACGCATGGGCTACGGGGCACACTGATCGGTCCGATTGTGGGTGCATTAGACGATATCGTCGCCGGGGTCCGAGAGGATCTGGCAGCCCAGCAGGCCCGCGTGCCACTGGACCGGTTGAAGGAGAGATGTCAGCACATCGACCCGGCCATCGATCCGATGCCGAGGTTCCGCGGTCCGGGGGTCGCAGTGATCGCCGAAGTCAAACGATCCAGCCCCAGCAAGGGCTCACTAGCTGAAATCGCCGATCCGGCTGCGCTTGCCGTGGAGTACGAGGCCGGTGGTGCGGCCGCGATTTCGGTGCTGACCGAACAGCGGCATTTCGCAGGGTCTATGGATGATCTTGTCCGGGTACGCTGCGCGGTGAGCATTCCAGTTCTCCGTAAGGATTTCGTGCTCACTGCGTACCAGCTGTTCGAGGCGCGAGCCGCCGGTGCAGACATGGTGCTATTGATCGTTGCTGCGCTGTCTGACTCGGAACTGGTATCCCTCGTCGAGCGGGCTCGCTCAATCGGGCTGACCCCGCTGGTGGAGGCGCATACGGCCGATGAAGTACGCCGGGCGGCCGATGCGGGCGCCACGATCATCGGTGTGAACGCGCGGAACCTGCAAACGCTCAAGGTCGAGCCGTCGACCTTCAGCCGCCTCGCGCCGCTGATTCCAGACGGCATCGTCCGGATAGCGGAGTCCGGCGTACGCGGACCACATGATGTGATCGACTTGGCGCGGGCCGGAGCGGACGTCGTGCTGGTCGGCGAGGCCCTGGTGACAGGCCGGGATCCGCGCAGCGGAGTGGCGGACCTGGTGGCCGCAGGGGCACACCCGGCGGTGCACAAGTCCTAGACCGTGTCCGGTCACCTCACGCGCGCACCTCAGAGTAAGGAATCCCAGTCGTGTCAAGGCAGTCCAACGTGACCTCGGAGCTGCCGCAGCTCGCCGGTGGCTCCCTGCCCGATGCAAGCGGTCATTTCGACAGGTTTGGCGGCCGATTCGTACCTGAGGCGCTGTTCGCGGCGCTGCTGCAGTTGGAGCGCGAATTCCACGCGGCCGCGGCGGATCCCGATTTCAAGGCCGAGCTGAGCGAACTGCTGGCCGACTACACCGGCCGTCCGAGCCCAATCACCGAGGCCAAACGGTTCAGCGAGCACGCTGCTGCAGCCGCGACTGGACAGACCCCGGTCATCGTGCTGAAACGCGAGGATCTGAACCACACAGGCTCGCACAAGATCAACAATGTGCTCGGTCAGGCACTGCTCACCCGGCGGATGGGGAAGACGCGGGTGATTGCCGAGACCGGCGCCGGTCAGCACGGGGTCGCGACTGCTACCGCGGCCGCACTGTTCGGGCTCGACTGCACCGTCTACATGGGCAAGATCGACACCGAGCGACAGGCCCTCAACGTCGCCCGGATGCGGCTGCTGGGTGCTGAGGTGATCGCGGTCGAGTCGGGCACGCAGACCTTGAAGGACGCGATGAACGACGCGATGCGTGACTGGGTCGCCTCCGTCGACCACACCCACTATCTGATCGGCAGTGTCGCCGGTCCGCACCCCTTCCCGTTGTTGGTCCGTGAGTTTCAGCGGGTGATCAGCACAGAGGCCCGAGCCCAGCTCCTGGAACGCTATGGCCGGCTGCCCGATGCGGTGGCTGCATGCGTTGGTGGTGGTTCCAACGCGCTGGGCATATTCGCTGACTTCATCCCCGACCCCGACGTTGCGCTGTATGGATTCGAGGCGGGCGGAGAGGGCATCGAGACCGGGCGGCACGCGGCCACCATCTCGGCGGGAGAGGTCGGCGTACTGCACGGAATGCGGACCTTTGTGCTGCAAGACGAGGACGGGCAAACCAAGGCATCGCATTCCATCTCCGCCGGGCTGGACTATCCGGGCGTCGGACCCGAGCACTCCTGGCTCCACCAGATTGGTCGCGCCCAGTACGAGGCGATCACCGACGCCGAGGCAATGGATGCCTTCCGGCTGCTTTCACGTACCGAGGGGATCGTCCCCGCGATCGAGTCTGCACATGCCCTGGCCGGGGTGCTCAAGCTTGGCCCGCGGTTGCGGACCGGCGAGGCCGGCGAGCGGCCATTGATCTTGGTCAACCTTTCCGGCCGGGGCGACAAGGACGTGGATACCGCCATCACCTGGTTCGGACTGAACACCACCGGTACGGCATCGGAATCCGCGAGTGCCACGGGCGGCGGCCCCGAACAGTGAGCATCGAGCCCGGGCACACCGGACGGAGGCTGCTGCAAGTCCGTGCACAGGGTCGCGGAGCGTTGGCGGGATTCCTTCATGTGGGCTATCCGACAGTGGACATCTCGCTGCAGGCCCTGAAGGCGCTCACCGGAGAGGGTGAGTCTGAAGGCGTCGACCTCGTCGAAGTCGGCATGCCGTACAGCGATCCCATGATGGACGGGGTGACGATCCAACGGGCTGGAAGCAAGGCGCTGTCGCGTGGCGTCCGGACCCGTGATGCATTTACTGCCGTGGAGGCCGTGGCGAGTCGCGGCGTACCGGCGGTTGTGATGACCTACTGGAATCTCGTCGAGCGCTATGGTGCCGACCGCTTTGCCCGCGATCTTGCCTCCGCAGGGGGAGCTGGCATGATCACCCCGGACCTCACACCGAACGAGGCGGAGGAGTGGCTGGCGGTTTCTGATGCCTACGGTCTGGACCGGATCTTTCTGGTCTCGCCTTCCTCGACGGACGAGCGGCTGCGATCAACCGTGGCAGCCTGCCGAGGGTGGGTTTATGCCACTTCCTTGATGGGTGTCACCGGCGGCCGGGCGCAGACCTCAGCGGCAGCTCCGGGGCTCGTGCGGCGGGTGCGTGAGGTGGATCCGTCGGCCATGGTCGGAGTTGGCCTGGGCGTATCGAATGGCGAGCAGGCGCGCGAGGTGGCCGGTTTCGCTGATCTGGTGATCGTCGGTTCCGCGCTGGTGAAGACGCTGCTGGATGCCGAAGATGCCGGAAGGCCGGAGGATCTGAGCGGACTGCGCGCCGTCGTCGCTGATCTTGCCGCTGGCGTACGCGCCGGTCGCGGCGAGCGAAACCGGGAGTATTCGGCTGCAGCGGAATCGGGAACTTCACAGCGGTCCCCAGGGTTAGTCGGGACGTGAGCGGTACTGAACGCTCCGGCAGGACCTGGTCCGCGACCGCGGCTGCCGACATGGCACGGCTGAGCATCCTCACCTGCTCGCTGTTGGCGGTTGGTGTATTGCTGCTGATCTCTGGCTGTACTGCGGCGCCAACCGCCCCCAGCGGTCAGCGGAACGCTGATCCGGCCGGATACACCGGTGGATCCTCGCTGCCGGAGCCATATTCGATGCCCGAGGTCTCCCTAACCGACACATCCGGACGGCCGTACAACCTTGCAACCACCCCGTCCAAGCCGGTCACCTTGCTCTTCTTCGGCTACACCCATTGCCCTGACGTCTGTATCGCTGTGCTCTCTGATGTGTCGCTGGCTCTGCAGCGGCTCGCACCGCCCGATCGAGACCAGATCCAGCTGATCTTCATCACCACGGACCCCGCCCGCGACAAGGAAAAGCAGATCCGGCGCTATCTCGATCGGTTCAATCCCACATACGTCGGCCTCACCGGCCCGATGTCGACGATCAAGAGCGCCGCTGGTGAGGTGGGTGTAGAGATCGAGGGGCTGAAGAAGCTGCCGAGCGGCGGTTACGAGGTGGGGCACTCAGCGCAGGTGATCGGATTCGACCACAACTCCGGAGTGGTGATCTGGACGCCGGGCAGCCCGGTCGGCGCGCTCAAACATGACTTCGCTCTGCTAGTGGAACGGTCGCGTTGAGCGCTCCCATCACCACTGAACCGCGGCTTGCCGGTGCTGCCCGCTGGGTATCAACTGGGGCACGGCTCGTGCTCGGGGGTGTGCTTGTGGTAGCCGGAGTGCTCAAGGCCATCGATCCGCAGTCCTCAGTCTCAGCGGTACGCGCCTACCAGCTGCTTCCAACCTCCTTCACAACCATCGTCGGATGGGGGCTGCCGTTCGTGGAAATCGCTCTGGGACTGTTGCTGCTTGCTGGGATCGCTACCCGAGCCGTCGCGGCGGGCGGCGGCGATTTTGCTTCTGATCTTCATGGCCGCTGTGGTGTCTGTTGCAGCGCGAGGTCTGAGCATCGACTGCGGCTGCTTCGGTGGTGGTGGTGAGGTGGCTCCCGGTCAGACGGCGTACGGCAGGGAGCTGGTTCGCGACGCAGGCCTCCTGCTGTTGGCTTTGTGGCTGGTGTGGAAGCCACGCAGCCGCTTTACGCTGGATCGGTTTTCCAGCCCTCGGACAGAGGCATCGCCATGAGCAATCCAAAGAACATGAGCGCCCGCGAGCGCGCCCGCCTGGCGGCTGAGCAAGCTGCATCCCGCAAGCGCGACCAGCGCATCCTGATCGCGGTGATCGCGGGCTTCGTCTTGGTCGTCGTTGCCGCCGGCATCGGGTTCCAGGCCTGGCGTACCAACCGATCGCCGTCGGCCGCGCCCTCGACCGCGGTGTCGGCCAGTCCGGTCACCATCAGCAACGGGCGGCCGATCGTTCTTGGCTCGCCCCAGGCGGCCGCGACCATCACCCTGTACGAGGACTTCCACTGCCCGCATTGCGCCGAGTTCGAGGAGCAGTTCGGGCCGGTCATCCAGCAAGCTCAGGACAGTGGGGCGGCTCGGGTAGAGCTGTATCCACTGACTTTCATCGACGAGGGCTCGGTCGCTGCCGCGAACGCAATGGCGTGCGCGGCTGAAGCAGGCTTCGGGCAGAACTACTACCTCGGGTTGTTCGCCAACCACACGCTGCAATGGAGCGATGAGCAGCTGATCGATCTGGCAGGCAAGGTCGGCGGATCACCCTCGGCGGCGTTCACGACCTGTGTGACGAGCACGGCGCACGCCGGCTGGGTATCCTCGATCACCGCCGCCGCGCAACAGAACGGAGTCACCGCTACGCCGACCATGTTCATCAATGGGGAGCCGGTTGATATCCAGAATCTGACCCCTGAAGCGCTGCAGACGATGATCACGAGCGCAGCGCAGAAAGTAGTGAGTGGGGCGCAGCATCCTGGTCTAACGTAGGGTGGCCGTCACGGTTGTGAGCGAAGGAAGAGTAGACGTCATGGGGAGTCTGTGGTGACGGCCACCTGGGCGTCCGCCGTTCTGTCCATTCCCAGCCCGAGCGCGAGCATCTGGTACATCGGCGCCTTCCCGCTCCGGGCGTACGCGCTGTGCATCATTGCCGGAATCATCGTCGCCCTGATCATCGCGACGCGGCGATGGCAAGCCCGAGGCGGCACGGCCGACAGCATGGAACTGATGGTCGTGGTTGGCGTGCCCTTCGGGATCGTGGGTGCGCGCATCTATCACGTGATCACCGACTACCAGCTCTACTTCGGCCCCGGTCGGCAGCCGCTGGACGCGCTGAAGATCTGGCAAGGAGGGCTCGGTGTTTGGGGAGCCATTGCGTTTGGCATTCTCGGCGGCTACCTCGTGGCACGGCGTCGCAAGATCGCCTTCCCTGCGGTGCTCGATGCCATCGCACCAGCGATCCTGGTGGCCCAAGCCATCGGCAGGCTGGGCAACTGGTTCAACCAGGAGTTGTTCGGCCGCCCGACTACATTGCCCTGGGGGCTGGAAATCGCAGACCAGTACCGCCCAACCGGCTACGGCCAGTTCGCCACATTTCACCCGACTTTCCTGTACGAGATGCTCTGGTGTCTCGCCGGGGCGGTTCTCCTGGTGTGGCTGGACCGGCGGTTCCGACTCGGCCACGGCAAGGTCTTCGCGCTTTACGTCATGCTGTACTGCGCCGGTCGGTTCTGGATCGAGGCGCTGCGGATCGACACCGTCAACGAAATCGGCGGATTCCGGCTCAACAACTACACCGCGCTGATCGGCTTCGTCGTCGCTCTCGTCTGGCTCATCTGGCTGGTCCGTCACAGGCCGGGTCGTGAAGAAGTCGTCGAGGGCATTGGGCTGAGTGTTGAATCTCTCGCAAAAGCCCGCACGACAGAGACATCCTCAACTGAGGATGCAGTCGAGGCGGACGAGTTGCCGGGCAGCGACGTCGCAAGCCGGGCATCAACCCAGGACCCGACCTCTCGCCCATAATTTCCACGTTCCACGATCGTGGCTAGGTGCGTTACCCTTGCCATCAACTTTGGGCCAATGTTGTCCCGCAAGCTCTGTAGCGCGCACTCCTTGCCCTGAAGTCGTGCCGCTCAGCCGTGACCGTGGCGGAGGCCCAGCCGACTCTGCCACCGGCTTCGACGACGGGAGTTTGTTTCATGACAACTGGTCATGCCCTTTCCAGGGTCCGCAAGGCTGAGGGCCTCTACGATCCGGCGTTCGAACACGATTCGTGTGGCGTCGCCTTTGTCGCGACTCTGACCGGCATTCCCAGCAACGACATCATCACTCAGGGCTTGGAGGCATTGCGCAACCTGGACCATCGCGGCGCGGTCGGCGCGGACCCGAAGACCGGCGACGGCGCCGGCATGTTGCTGCAGATTCCTGACGCCTTCTTCCGCGGCGAGGTGGATTTCAAACTTCCCCGACAGGGCGAGTACGCGGTGGGCCACGCATTCCTTCCCACCGACCCCGAGCTGGCCGCGAAGGCCAAGGCCAGCATTGAGCAGATCGCGTCAGAAGAGAACCTGTCCGTGCTCGGCTGGCGCCGGATCCCCACCAACGACTCCAGCCTCAGCGACCTCACCAGATCAAACATGCCCGCCTTCGAACAGCTGTTTCTCGCTGCAAAGGGCGTCCCACTCATGGGCATCGCGCTGGACCGGCTGGTCTACTGCCTGCGGCGCAGGGCCGAGCACGAGACCGGCATCTACTTTGCGTCCCTGTCATGCCGGACCATCGTCTACAAGGGCATGGTGACCACCGCACAGTTGCCTCAGGTCTTCCCGGAGCTGCTGGATGAGCGGATGGCGAGCGCACTCGTGGTTGTCCACTCCCGCTTTTCCACCAACACGTTCCCTGCGTGGGAGCTGGCCCATCCCTTCCGGATGATCGCCCACAACGGGGAGATCAATACCGTGATGGGCAATCGGAACTGGATGCGTGCCCGCGAGGCTTTGCTGACCAGCAATGTCATTCCCGGCGACCTCGAGCGGTTGTTCCCGATCTGTACGCCCGACGCGTCGGACTCCGCCTCGTTCGACGAGGTGGTGGAGCTGCTGCACCTGGGTGGCCGCTCGCTGCCGCACGCCATGCTGATGATGATTCCGGAGGCCTGGGAGAACAATCCACAAATGGATCAGGCCCGCCGCGACTTCTACGCCTTCCACTCCTGCCTGATGGAACCGTGGGACGGCCCCGCCGGAGTGGTGTTCACCGACGGCACGGTGGTGGGCGGGGTGCTGGATCGCAACGGCTTGCGCCCCGGGCGTTTCTGGGTGACCGACGACGGCTTGGTGGTGCTGGCATCAGAGGCCGGCGTGCTGGACATCCCGCAGGACAAGATCGTGCAGAAGGGCCGGTTGCAGCCGGGCCGGATGTTCCTGGTTGATCTTGCCCAGCACCGGATCGTCTCCGATGAGGAGATCAAGGCCCAGCTTGCCGCGGCAGCACCGTACGGGGAATGGCTCATTGGCGGCAGGATCCAGCTCTCCGACCTGCCTGACAGGGAGCATGTGGTGCACACGCATGCCTCGGTCACTCGTCGCCAGCAGGTCTTCGGCTACACCGAAGAGGAGTTGCGGCTGATCTTGGCGCCGATGGCCTCCGTCGGTGTCGAGCCGTTGGGTTCAATGGGCACCGACACGCCGTTGGCGGCGTTGAGTGATAAGCCGCGGCTGCTGTTCGACTACTTCGCCCAACTCTTCGCGCAGGTGACCAACCCCCCGCTGGATGCGATCCGCGAGGAGTTGGTGACCTCGCTGTACAACACGATCGGTCCGGAATGTAACCTGCTCGACCCGGGCCCAGCTTCTTGCCGCCGGTTGGTGTTGCCGTTCCCGGTGCTGGACGACGATGCCCTGAGCAAGATCGTCAAGATCAATCGTGAGGGCGACCTTCCCGGGTATCAGACCTATGTATCCAGCGGCCTGTACCAGGTGGACGGGGGAGCGGCGGCGCTGACCGCCAGGCTGGACGAGCTCTGTGCTGAGATCTCCGCGGCGATCGCCGATGGGGCCAGAATCATTCTGCTGTCCGATCGGAACTCCAATGCCGAGCTGGCCCCGATTCCCTCGCTGCTGTTCACCGCAGCTGTGCACCACCATCTGGTCCGGGAGAAGAGCCGGACGCAGGTCGGGTTGATTGTGGAGGCCGGCGACGTACGCGAGGTGCACCACGTCGCGCTGCTCATCGGTTACGGCGCCGCGGCGGTGAACCCGTATCTGGCCATCGAGTCGGTGGAGGATTTGGCGCGGCACCGGGTCTATACCGATGTGGGGCCGGAGAAGGCAGTCAGCAACGTCATCAAGGCGCTCGGCAAAGGAGTGCTCAAGGTGATGAGCAAGATGGGTGTCTCGACCGTGGCGTCCTACACCGGGGCCCAGATCTTCGAGGCGCTCGGCCTTTCCCGTGAGGTGGTCGACCGCTACTTCACCGGGACGACAAGCAAGCTCGGCGGTGTCACCCTGGAGCAGATCGCTGAGGAGGTGCGCAGACGGCATCTCACCGCGTACCCGAGCGACGGCATTCCGCTGGCCCACCGGTTGCTGCCCGTCGGTGGTGAGTACCAGTGGCGTCGCGAGGGCGAGCCGCACCTGTTCGACCCCGAGACGGTCTTCCGGCTGCAGCACTCGACCCGCTCCGGGCGCTACGACATCTTCAAGCAGTACACCCACCACATCGATACGCAGTCCGAGCGGTTGATGACTTTGCGTGGCCTGCTGAAGTTTGCTTCCGATCGTCCGCCGATTCCGATTGAGGAAGTTGAGCCGGTCAGCGAAATCGTCAAGCGCTTCTCCACCGGAGCCATGTCCTACGGCTCCATCAGCAAGGAGGCGCACGAGACGCTGGCCATCGCTATGAACAGAATCGGCGGCAGGTCCAACACCGGTGAGGGCGGGGAGGACAAGGACCGCCTCTACGATCCGGAGCGGCGTAGCGCGGTCAAGCAGGTCGCCTCTGGCCGCTTCGGCGTCACCTCGGACTACCTCACCAATGCAAGCGATCTCCAGATCAAGATGGCCCAGGGTGCCAAGCCCGGAGAGGGCGGCCAGCTGCCGGGTCAAAAGGTGTATCCGTGGATCGCCAAGACGCGGCACTCCACGCCCGGAGTGGGACTGATCTCGCCACCCCCGCACCACGACATCTACTCGATCGAGGATCTCAAGCAGCTGATCCACGATTTGAAGTGCTCCAACCCATCCGCACGGGTGCACGTCAAGCTGGTCGCTGAGGTCGGTGTCGGTACGGTCGCCGCGGGAGTCGCCAAGGCCAAGGCGGATGTGGTGCTGATCTCTGGTCACGATGGCGGTACGGGTGCGGCTCCGCTTACCTCCTTGAAGCACGCTGGCGGCCCGTGGGAGCTCGGCCTCGCCGAAACACAGCAGACGCTGCTGCTGAATGGTCTCCGAGATCGGATCGTGGTGCAGGTCGACGGCCAGCTGAAGACCGGTCGCGACGTGATCATGGGTGCGCTGCTCGGGGCTGAGGAGTTCGGCTTCGCGACCGCTCCGTTGGTGGTCAGTGGCTGCATCATGATGCGGGTCTGCCACCTCGACACCTGCCCGGTGGGAGTGGCGACGCAGAACACCGAGCTTCGCTCGAAGTTCTCAGGTAAGCCGGAGTTCGTGATCAACTTCTTCGAGTTCATCGCCGAGGAGGTCCGAGAACACCTTGCAGCGTTGGGATTCCGATCCCTTGCCGAGGCGATCGGCCACGTCGAGGTCCTGGATACCACGCGGGCGGAGGCGCACTGGAAGGCGCACGGTCTGGATCTCCGGCCGATCCTGCACAAGCCGCAGCTTCCCGATGGAACAGTGCTGCACAATGTCACCGTTCAAGATCACGGGATAGCCGAGGCGCTGGACCAGGAGTTGATCAAGATCTGCCGGCCGGCGTTGGAGACCGGTGAGGCGATTCGCGCCTCCCTGCCGATCCGCAACGTCGACCGGACCGTGGGAACGATCTTGGGTCACGAGGTGACCAAGGCCACCCGAGGTGAAGGTCTTCCGGATGGCACGATCGACATCACCTTCGAAGGCTCTGCGGGACAGAGCTTTGGGGCCTTCTTGCCCGCCGGCATCACGTTGCGACTGGAGGGCGATACCAATGACTATCTGGCCAAGGGTCTCTCTGGTGGCCGCATTGTGGTCCGGCCGGCGCGTACGGCTCGGTTCGTCGCGGCAGACAACATCATCGCCGGCAATGTGATCGCGTACGGCGCGACGTCCGGCGAGCTGTTCATCCGCGGGCAGGTCGGCGAGCGTTTCTGCGTCCGCAACTCCGGTGCGATCGCTGTGGTGGAAGGCCTGGGCGATCACGGTTGCGAGTACATGACCGGCGGCATCGCCGTGATACTCGGTAAGACCGGGCGCAATGTCGCTGCTGGCATGTCGGGCGGCATTGGCTACTTTCTCGACCTCGACCCGAGGCTTCTCAACACCGACATGGTCGACGCGCTGGTACCATCCGAGGCCGATCTTGAGCTCCTCAGAAAGCTGATCGTCCAGCATCGCGAGGAGACCGGTTCCGATGTCGCCGAGTCGTTGCTTGCCGACTGGCGGTCGGCCGCCCGGCGCTTCACCAAGGTGTTGCCGCGCGACTATGCGCGAGTCCTCGCTGCTCGGCAAGAAGCCGAGTCAGAGGGGCTGGATGAGGCGGAAACCACCAGCAAGATGATGGAAGCAGCCCATGGGTAAGCGCGATCCTCTCGAGCTGAGGGGAGTTAAGGATGGCTGATCCGAAGGGATTCATGACGACACCGCGACTGGTGGCAGCACGGCGGCCGGTCGCGGAGCGGATTCATGATTGGAAAGAGGTCTATCCGGGCACGCCGGGGCGGGCCGTGCTGCCGATCATCTCCGAGCAAGCGGGCCGTTGCATGGACTGCGGCATCCCCTTCTGCCACACCGGCTGCCCGCTGGGCAACCTCATTCCGGAGTGGAATGACCTGGTGTGGCGCAGCGACTGGGACGAAGCGCTGGAGCGGTTGCACGCAACCAACAACTTCCCGGAGTTCACGGGCAGGTTGTGTCCGGCGCCGTGTGAGACCGCTTGTGTCGTGGGCATCAACCGCGACCCGGTGACGATCAAGAATGTCGAGGTCGCGATCATCGACAAGGGGTGGGACGAGCGCCGGGTCACCCCGCAGCCGCCGGAATGGCTCACCGGCAAGAGAGTCGCGGTTGTCGGCTCAGGGCCGGCCGGGCTGGCAGCCGCCCAGCAGCTCACTCGCGCCGGGCACACCGTCGTGGTCTACGAGCGGTCCGACGCGCCCGGGGGCCTCCTGCGCTACGGAATTCCCGAATTCAAGATGGAGAAGTCTGTGCTGGATCGCCGTATCCGGCAGATGCATGACGAGGGCACCAACTTCCGTTGTGGGGTCGAGGTCGGGGTCAAGATCACCGGGCGCGAGCTCAAGGAGCGCTACGACGCGATCGTGCTGGCAGTCGGCTCCACCATCGGTCGTGAACTGCCGGTGCCAGGGCGGGAACTTGGTGGCATCCATCAGGCGATGGAGTTCCTGCCACAAGCCAACAGGACAGCGTTGGGCCGCCAGGTGGAGGACCAAATCAGCGCCAAAGGCAAGCACGTGGTGATCATCGGCGGCGGGGACACAGGCGCGGACTGCCTCGGTACTGCTATCCGGCAGCTGCCCAAGTCGATCGTGCAACTGGAGATCATGCCGACCCCGCCGGACGAGCGGCCGGTAAACCAGCCTTGGCCGACGTACCCGATGATCTACCGGGTTTCCTCGGCGCACGAGGAGGCGGGGGAGCGGGTCTATTCGGTATCGACGTCGGAGTTCATCGGTGACTACAACGACAATGTGGCCTCGTTGCGGATGTCCGAAGTGAGATTCGAGGGGGGAAAGATCATCCCCGTCGAGGGGACCGAGAGGGAGATTCCGGCAGAGCTGGTCCTCCTCGCGATGGGTTTCGTTGGCCCGGAGACGGACACCGTGATTTCCCAGCTGGGAGTTGCCCTCGATGAGCGCGGCAACGTCGCGCGCGACGAGGACTACGCCACCGATGTGGAGGGTGTTTTCGTCTGTGGCGATGCCGGCCGTGGTCAGTCGCTGATTGTCTGGGCGATCGCTGAAGGGCGCGCCTGCGCTGCAGGTGTGGATGAATATCTGTCCGGCTCGACCAAACTGCCGCGACCAATCCCGGCCACCGCCCGCCAGATGATGGTCTGAATTCCTCATCCTCTGGTAACTGTTGGCAGATTGCAGCGGATCGAGGTTCAGATGTGCAATCTGCCGACAGTTACCGGTACGCCTGCCAGCGACGGATAGCTCGGGTTCGACCCATGCGGCCGAACATCGAATCGGCGACCACGGCATTCCACCGGCGCAGCCGCACAGGATCCCAACTCCGACCCAGCAGAGTGTCACTCGACGCGATGATCGAGGCGCCGTCGTTGAGCACCTGAGCCTTGGTGAAGCCGAATCGCTGGCACCCCGCCGTGATCAACCGCCGGTCACGGGCCAGATCGCGGCTCTGGGTCTCGGGATCACGGTGTACACCATCATCGAACTCATGCAGCCGGTTCGTTCCGACGATCCACAGATCGCCCTGGCAACGAAGCGTCCCCATTGATCGAAGATCTCCTTCTGCGGCTCCACCGGGATGTCCGCGGCTCGATGCAGTACCCGCATGACAGACTCCCAAGGCGACTCGCTCCGCTTGTCGAGCATGCCGATCACCCGACGGAGCATGGGTGCGCCACGGCGCCGCTGTGCAGCTGTGTCGACTAGTTCGTCGATCGTGCAGTGGCCGAGTCGCAGCGCCGAGTCACCCATCAGCACCAGATCGAGGACGCCGAGGTCGCGAGCAGCGGCCAGCAGGGTCTCAGCAGGCGTGGTTAGCCGGATTCCTGACACCAGCTCGGAGGCTACGTGGGAGGAGTGGCGACTGACGAGCAAGCCTGCTCGGTGCGGGCACGGGTCGCCCTGACGGAGAGCGGCGAAGACCGGATGCGGGATAGGGTGCGGTAGCCACCAACCCCGAAGTTCAGCTGCGGTGAGGTGGGTAAAGGCCGCCGCACTATGGAGCACCAGACTCCACGCTCTGAGCTGATCCGCTAGTTGGCTTGGTTCGCGATCCTCGATGTAGAGGCCGTAGGACATCCTGCGCCAGCCGGCTAGACGTCGATGGCCGCGGAACGCGCGTGGAGCGGGTCCTTTTGAGACATTCACGCTCGGAGCATGCGTACGAAGGTGGTTGATCAGCCGGTGGGCTGGACATCTGTGGATGGCGGCAAGTCCCAGTGTCAGCTTGTGGACAACCAACTGTCGAGAGATTGCATCAGCAGGTGCCCTTGGGGTGCAATCTGCCGACAGTTTCCTCATCAGAGGCCCTCGTTCTCAGTCGATCCGGTCGGCGTTGAATCGGTAGCCCCGCTTCATGATCGTTGTGATCAGTCCGGGCACCTCCAGTGCGCGCCGCAGCCGACTCATCGCCATATGCAGCGCGTGATCATCAGGATTGTCTGGAAGGCATGCGATCAGCTCTTGGCGCGAGAGCACTGAGTTGCTGGAAGCCAAGGCAACCAGGAGTGCCAGCGAATTCGGCCCAAGGGAGACCCGGCGATCATTGACCAGGACCTGACGGCCACGCAGCTCGATGATCACTCCGTCTCTCTGGAACCGCTGGATGTGGCGCTGGGTCAACTCCTCGGTCACCAGGCGCACCAGCGCACCGAGCCGATACCGGTCGGGGACCACAGGGTCGATCCCTGCCTCCCGCAGCGGCTCGGCCGTCACCGGTCCGACAGCGGCGATCGCGACGTAGTCCGAGAGTGCCTGTGCGAACTCACGCCGTACGTCCATCGCCTCTGCGGCCTCGAGAGTGGCTGCGGCTGCTGGGGCGCTGGTGAAAGTCAATGCCTCGAGCTGCCGCTGGCATGCTGCTTTGATCAGGCGGGTCAATCGGTCGGGAGGACTGGGTGGCACCCAGCGGTAGGGGGTTACCGTCATGACACAGTCGCTGATCTCGGCGAGCCGGGACAGTGCGACCTCGTCGGTGTACCCGTGCAGCTGGACGGCGACCCGGCGACCCGACAGCGCAGCGGCGATTACGGCGTCCACCAGAGATGCCGTTGTGTCCATATCGCTGGTTTGGGCGTCCAGCAAGCCAGCAGCACGTACCGCGCCATGTGCCTTCGGTCCGCGGGCGAAGATCTGAGCCGCCTCCAATGCAGCGGTAAGTTCCGCGCCAAGACCTGCGGCATCGGCGACCTCGAACCAACGGCGCATCCCGTATCCCGTCGTTACCAGCACCACTTCAGGTCGAGCGGCGATGAGCCTGCGGGTTTCAATGATCAGCGAGTCGTCGCGGTCGTTCGGCACAATCATCAGGGCCGGGGCGTGCAGCACCTGTGCCCCCCGACGTTCCAGGGCCGCGATCAAGTCAGCCGATCGACGGTCTGAGGTGACGCCGATGCGAAACCCGCGGAGCACATCGGCCGGCATTCCGGCTGGTCGGCCCATGATCAAGAGTCGTTCATGGCTAGTGTCGACACTAGGATGCACGCGCCCAAGGCCACAGCGAAGGGTGGCCGAACGCGTCGATCACCTCGGCGGAATGTGCGAACTGCGGCGAAACGGACACCACGTCGCCGATCACCACGACCGCAGGTGAGCAGATGTCCAGCCGGCGAACCTCCGCGGGCAGTCGCCCGACCGGGCGCATCAGACTGCGCTGGGCATCGGAGAAGCCGCGTTCGATCACCGCGGCCGGCGTCGCGGCATCCAGCCCAGCACGGCACAGGCCTGCGACGATCTGGGTCAGGTTGCTGATTCCCATCAAGATCACGATCGTGCCGCCGAGTCGAACCAATCCCTCCAGCTCCCGAGGCTCTGGCGGAGTGTGCCCGGAGATGACGGTAAAGGACTTGCTCACACCGCGATGAGTGACCGGAATGCTGGCAGCCGCCGGCACCGCAACCGAACTGGACACTCCCGGCACGACGTGCACCGGTATCCCGGCGGCGATGCAGGCCTGCGTTTCCTCGCCTCCCCGGCCGAAGACGAATGGATCGCCGCCTTTGAGGCGAACCACGGAATCGCCGGTTTTCGCGCGATCGATCATCAACTGTTCGATGGAGCGCTGCGGGATGGGATGGTGATAGGGAGACTTGCCGACGTTGATCAGCTCCACGCCGGGGGCCAGCTCCGCCAGGTCCTCAGTTGGGGCAAGCCGGTCGTAGAGAACCACATCCGCTCGGCGTAGGGCCTCGCATGCCTGCAGCGTCAGCAACTCGGTGCGTCCCGGCCCGCCGCCAACCAGGATGACCTGGCCGCCGCTGGGAGCAGGTCGCTCCTTGATCATCGACACATGCAAGTGCGCGGCCAAGTCGCGGATCCTGTGACGCAGTGGCTCTGGCAGTTCCACATCCACGATGAGCCATGCCGATCCGACCAGGCGCAGCAGGCCAGCTGTGTCGGTCGGATCTGGCTGAACGGCATAGCGTACGGGGCTGACCCGATCCGTGGCTTTTGGAAGTGGGCCAGGCGTGGCCAGAGTCACAGCGGCCCCGCTGCTGATGAACCGTCGCAACGCCTGCCGTGCACCGCTCACATCGCCGAAGATCACCACCCTGCGGCCTTCGGGATCAAGATCAATCTGCATGTAGCTCACCGACCCGCCGAGTATGTGGAAATGAGCAAGCTTGAAGATGACCCTATGAATTGCCCATTACCTGACGGTTTCTCCCAGGTAACTGTGGTCATCACAGAGGCACTCGTTTGACGAGCCGCCGTGAGATCGCCGTAACCGGATCGAAACGCTGGCCCGAGGATCACCCGATCTCACACGCCGCTGCATCGAATGTGAGCGATCAGTGAACCGCCCGTAACGCTCCCAGCCAGTCCTCGTAACAGCGCCTGCCCACGATAGGAAGGGTGAGCGCTACCACCACTCTCACGCATTGCCCGTACTGCTCGCTGCAGTGCGGTATGTCGCTGACTACCCGCGGAGCAACGCGGGGGGTTCAAGGGGGGTCGTCCCCCCTTGCTCAGCCAACGCGGGGGGTTCAAGGGGGGTCGTCCCCCCTTGCTCAACACCGTCCTCCGACTCTGCAGCCACAGCAGGAGTTTCCGACCAACCGTGGCGGACTGTGCTCCAAGGGCTGGACAGCAACCACACTTCTTGATCATCCGCAGCGGCTACTGACACCGCTGGTGCGGAGTGTGCCCGGCGACCGGACCAGCGAGTTTCGCGCCGCCTCCTGGGATGAGGCGCTGACCCTCATCGTCGCCAAGATCACTGAGTTGCAGGCAGCCCACGGCCCCGACGCGATCGGATGTTTCGGCGGTGGCGGCCTGACCAACGAGAAGGCGTACGCCCTCGGCAAGTTCGCCCGGGTCGCGCTACGGACATCGATGATCGACTACAACGGACGTTTCTGCATGTCATCGGCAGCGACTGCGGCGAACCGTGCCTTCGGTATCGACCGCGGTCTGCCCTTCCCGCTGCCCGATATCGCAGAGGCACAGACGATCTTGCTGGTTGGATCGAACCCGGCTGCAACAATGCCGCCGGCGATGCAGTTCTTCGATGCTGGCCGGGCCGCCGGTGCAACACATATTGTCGTCGACCCGCGCATGACCGCCACTGCGCAGGGTTCCAGCCGACACTTGGCGCCGTGGCCGGGGACCGACCTGGCGATCGCCAATGGTCTGCTCCATCTCGCGATCAAGAACAACCTCACTGACCAGAGCTACATCGCCACTCGCACCAAGGGCTTCTCCACAGTGCAGGCCAGTGTTGCCTCCTACTGGCCCGACCGCGTGGAGCGGATCACCGGAGTCCCGGTCGCCGAACTCTACGAGACCGTCGAAGCCCTCGCCACCGCTCCCACGGCGATGATCTTGACCGCCAGAGGTGCGGAACAGCACAGCACGGGTACCGATACGGCGCAGGCCTTCATCAACCTGGCACTGGCACTAGGCCTCCCCGGCAGGCCGGGTTCTGGGTACGGAACGATCACCGGTCAGGGCAATGGCCAGGGCGGCCGAGAGCACGGACAGAAAGCCGATCAGCTGCCCGGTTATCGCAAGCTGGCTGACCCAGCCGACCGCGCATACGTGGCAGGCGTGTGGGGCATCGATCCCGAGGAGTTGCCGCGGCCCGGATTGTCCGCATTCGAGATGCTGGACCGGATGGGCACGCCGGGCGGCGTACGCGGACTCCTGGTGCTGGCCTCCAACATCGCTGTGTCGGCACCAGATGTGAACCGGATTATCGACCGGCTAGGCGCCCTGGAACTGCTTGTGGTCTCCGACATCTTCCTGTCCGAAACCGCCGCACTCGCCGACGTCGTGCTGCCGACAGCCCAATGGGCGGAGGAGGAGGGCACGATGACCAACCTGGAAGGTCGGGTGATCCGGCGACGCCAAGCTCTGCCGCCACCGGCAGGCGTCCATGACGATCTGTGGCTGATCAAGGAACTTGCCGATCGGCTCGGTCGTGGCCATTTCTTCTCCTCCGATCCGCGCGAGGTATTCGCCGAGCTGCGGCTCGCCAGCGCCGGTGGCATCGCCGACTACGCAGGCATCAGCTATCAGCGGATCGACGCGGAGCAAGGTGTCTTCTGGCCCTGCCCAAGCGAAGATCATCCAGGCACACCAAGGCTGTTCGCCGATGGTTTTCCGACCCCCGACGGCCGGGCCAGCTTCATCAGGGTGGAGTACCACGAACCCGACGAGCGTCCTAGCCTCAACTATCCCTATGTGCTGACCACAGGCCGGCTGATGGCCCAGTACCAGAGCGGCACTCAGACCCGCCGGGTACCGAGCCCGTCCCAGGCCCAGGTGCAGCCCGAGGCGCAGCTGCACCCCGACCTCGCCCGTCGCCTGAATATCGGCAGCGCAGACATCGTTCAGCTCAGCAGTCGCCGCGGCGCAGCGAATTTCCGCGCCACGATCACCGCTGACATTCGCCCAGATGTGGTGTTCGTGCCTTTTCACTGGGGCGGCGCATCAGCTGCCAACGCGCTGACCAACCCGGCCCTCGATCCGTACTCCCGGATGCCGGCGTTCAAGGTGTGCGCTGTCGCGGTGCAGCGCATCGGGTCACCAGACGACATCCATCTGCTCGCCACGCCTCCGTCCCACACCGCGCATTCGGCCCATACCCGACCCTCGCTGAATCAGCTGCTCCATCCAGCCAGACGGAAGGACCTGCCCATGATCACTCAGAACCATTTTCTGCAAGGCATCTACCCCTTCGAGGGTGCGGGGCTCGACAAGCCGGTCCCGATCAGCGGCGATCTCAGCTACGTCATCCCCGACGGCGTGATCAGCCAGGCACTCTATTTCCGGGGCGGCAACACCACCGATGAGCTGATCACCGTTGTCCTGATGCGCGACGGTGTGCCGATGCGGTACTTCCCCATTGGAGCCAGAAGCGACGTTCACGTGCCGCTGCGGGTCGTGGAGGATATCGAAGGCGGCTCGATCGTGGAGCTGCAGGTGGTCGCGCCGCTTGGTCTGACCGGCTATGTCGTTGCCGACCTCGGGCTGGTCGAGCACTGATGACGACACTCATCGAACGCCCGGGTGAGACGAGGGCGGGATACGACGACAGGCGTCGGCTTGTTGTTATCGGCAATGGGATGGCAGGTGCCCGTGTCGTCGAAGAGATACTGGCCCGCGGCGGGGCGGAGCAGTTTTCGATCACGATGTTCGGCGACGAACCGTACGGGAACTACAACCGGATCATGCTCAGCCACGTGCTCTCCGGTGAGGAGTCCCATGACGCAATCTTCCTGAACTCGCTGGAGTGGTATGTCGACAACGGCATCACCTTGCACGCCGGTGTCCGGGTGCAGCGCATCGATCGCTTTGCCAAGGTGGTGTTCTCTGATGACAATCAGATCACCCCGTACCACGAGTTGATCATTGCAACCGGCAGTCGGTCCTTCATGCCGCCGATGGATGGGCTTTACATCGACACGGAAACGCGGCGCAGACTGCTGCCCGGCGTCTTTCCGTTTCGAACCATCGACGACACCCGCGGCATGATCAACTACGCCACCCGCGACGATCACCGTCGGGCAGTAGTGATCGGCGGCGGCCTGCTGGGTCTTGAGGCGGCGCGTGGCCTGCAGAGCCACGGCATCGCGGTCGATGTCGTGCACTCGGGTCGCTGGTTGCTGAATGCGCAGCTCGGGCGCGAAGGCGGGGAGGTGCTACGTCGCAGTATGGCCCAACTTGGAGTCGGCATCTTCACCAACAACCGGGTGACCACCCTGCGGGGTACCGACAAGGTTCGTAGTGTGCGGCTGAGAGACGAGACCGGGATCGACTGCGACCTTGTCGTGGTGGCAGCAGGCATCAGGCCGAACACCGACGTCGCGACGACGAGCGGGTTCACCGTCGAGCGGGCGATCGTGGTCGACGACCAGATGCGCACTGTGGACGACGACCATGTGTTCGCAGTAGGGGAGTGTGTACAGCACCGCGGCGAGGTCTACGGCCTGGTCGCTCCGCTCTGGGAGCAGGCCGTGGTGCTCGCCGAGGTGATGACCGGCAGTAACCCGCAGGCGGCGTACCTCGGCTCCCGCACGGCCACCAAGCTCAAGGTCGCCGGAGTCGAGGTGGCCGCGATGGGGCTGACCGAGCCAGAGCGCGACACCGACGAACACATCATCTTCTCCGAGCCGAAGCGTGGCGTCTTCAAGTCGGTGGTCATCCGCGACGACAAGATCGTTGGCGCGACCCTGCTCGGCGACAGCAAGAAGCTGGCGTTTCTGCAACAGGCTTTCGATCGCGGGCTGCCACTGCCTGAGGAGCGGGTGGAGTTGCTGTTCGACCTCGGCGGCCCTCCGGCCGAAGTGGGGGTCGCCGAGCTCGCCGATGATGCCCAGATCTGCAACTGCAACGGCGTGTGCAAGTCCACCATCGTGGACACCGTAAAAGCGGGTTGCAAGACGGTCTCCGGTGTCATGGATGCCACCCGAGCTGGGAAAGGCTGTGGCTCGTGCAAGGGACTGGTCGCGCAACTGGTGGAGCACGCCGCCGGCGGCGCCGTCGAGGAGGACCCGTCCGCCCACTACTACGTGCCAGGCATACCCATGGACAAGCCCTCATTGCTCGAAGCCATCCGCACCCAGGAACTTCGCTCTGTGGCAGAGGTCTTTGCAGCACTTGCGCCCAACGGTGAGGAGGATGCTCGGTCGAAGATGGGCCTTGCCTCACTCCTCAAACAGCTCTGGGGTGCCGATGCGCCGGATGATCGCGAAGGCCGCTTCGTCAACGACCGCGTGCACGCCAACATCCAAAAGGACGGCACGTTCTCCGTTGTTCCGCAGATGCGTGGCGGCGTCACCACTCCGGAGCAGTTGCGGCGCATTGCCGATGTCGCAGAGAAGTACGCAGTGCCGATGGTGAAGCTCACTGGCGGGCAACGGATCGACCTGCTGGGGATCAAGAAAGAGGATTTACCGCGCGTTTGGGCCGACCTCGGAATGCCATCGGGCTTTGCGTACGGGAAGTCGTTCCGGACCGTCAAAACCTGTGTTGGCCAGGAGTTCTGCCGCTTCGGGCTGGGTGACTCCAGCAAACTCGGCGTCGAGCTGGAGACCCGGATGCAGGGCATGGAGTCTCCGGCGAAGATGAAACTTTCGGTCTCGGGCTGTCCCCGCAACTGCGCCGAGTCCTACGTCAAGGACGTCGGGATAGTCGCGATCGAGGGCGGCCGCTGGGAGATCTACGTCGGCGGTGCGGCCGGAGCCCACGTCCGTAAAGGCGACCTGCTGGCCACCGTGGATGATGCGGAGATTGCCAAGAAGCTGACCGGTAGGTTCCTTCAGTACTACCGCGAGAACGCCAAATGGCTGGAACGCACGTATGTGTTCGTGCCGCGGGTTGGACTGGACCACATCAAGGCTGTCGTGGTCCAGGACAGCGAGGGGATCGCAGATCGGCTCGACGCCGCAGTTCAAGAGCACGCCGACAGCTACGTGGACCCATGGAGTCAACAAGGTTCCGAACCCGTGACGCCCGGCCAGTTCCGGACTTCACTACCGCTGGAAGTGCTGCCCAGGGTGGCGGCGGATCGGGCGGAACAGCTTCTCGGCGGTGCCTGGTGAGTGCCGCTGTGTCAACCTCCGGGGGGCGACCCCCCGCTGTGTCGAGCTCGGGGGGGTCCGGTGCAGCGGCCGGGGCTGCGTACCGGCTTGGCCCAGTCGATCAGATTCCCCATGGTGAGGGCCGGGCCTTTGCCATCGGTGGTCACCAGGTCGCGGTGTTCCGCAGGCGGGACGGCAGCCTGCGCGCCCTTTCCGCGGTCTGCCCGCACAAGGGCGGACCTATTGCAGACGGGCAGATTGATAACAGGGTCGTCCTGTGCCCGCTCCACATGAACGCTTTCGAACTCGACACCGGATGCTCGACGACCGGCGCCGCGCCGTTGCGGACCTATCCGGTGGATCTCGACGACGGCCAAATCGTCGTCTACGTGGCCTGAGAATCCACTCATTCGCTTCCGAGCCCAGCGACGGGCTCTGACAAGCTCACCCGTCCACATCCGACCTACCAGAACCAGGCAGGAATGATCATGAGCGATGTCAACATCACCACTCCCACCACAACCAGAGCCGGGCGGCGTCGCCTTGGCGGCCGGTGGATCGATGACTGGCGACCCGAAGACGGCGAGTTTTGGAACAGGATCGGTAAGGCCGTTGCGCGCCGCAACTTGATCTACTCGGTTTTCAGCGAGCACATCGGGTTTTCCATCTGGAGCGTCTGGTCTGTGCTGGTGCTCTTTCTTGGCCCGGACTACGGCTTCGATCCGGTTCAGAAGTTCTTGCTGACAGCGGCGCCGACCCTGGTGGGCGCGCTGCTTCGGCTGCCGTACACCTTTGCGGTCGGAAAGTTCGGCGGCCGCAACTGGACGATCGTGGCTGCGCTGCTGCTGCTGGTGCCGTCGATCATGATCGCAATCGTGCTCAAGCCCGGCGTCTCGTTCAACACGCTGCTGATCGTGTCGCTCTTCGCCGGGGTAGGCGGTGGCAACTTCGCCTCCTCGATGACCAACATCAACACCTTCTATCCGGCTCGGCTCAAGGGCTGGGCGCTAGGAGTCAACGCCGGCGGCGGCAACCTCGGTGTGCCGGCCGTGCAGCTCGTGGGGCTGTTGGTACTGGCGACTCTCGGTACTCAGCACCCCCGTGCGGTGATCGCGATCTACATCCCTCTGATCATCTTGGCGACGATCGGTGCGGTGATGAAGATGGACAACCTGAGTGTGAACAGCAACAACAAGGGTGCGATTCGTGAGGTCAGCCGACATTCACAGACCTGGATCATGTCGCTGCTCTACATCGGAACCTTCGGCTCATTCATCGGGTTCGGCTTCGCGTTCGGTCAGGTGCTGCTGGTGCAGTTCCCCGAGCAGTTCCCGCAGCCGGTGAAGGCTGCGGCGCTGACTTTCCTCGGACCGTTGCTGGGCTCGCTGATCCGTCCATTCGGCGGCGCCTTGGCTGACCGTTTCAAAGGTTCGGTGGTGACCTTCTTCAATTTCATTGCTATGGCGCTCGGGGCGTTGGTTGTGCTGGGAGCCTCTCAGATCAACTCATTGCCACTGTTCATCGTTGGCTTCGTGATGCTGTTCGTCTTCAGCGGGATTGGCAACGGGTCAACGTACAAGATGATCCCGGCGATCTTCCACGCCAAGGCCCAGCTTGAGGTGGGTGCTGGACTTGATCTGGCGGAGGCTGATCATCGCGCGATCCGCCGGGCTGGAGCCTTGATCGGCTTGGCCGGGGCGGTCGGCGCGCTTGGTGGTGTCATGGTGAACCTGGCCTTCCGGCAGTCCTTCTTGACGTTGCAGAACGGTGATGGCGCCTACATCGCTTTCATTGCCTACTACGTCGTGTGCTGCCTGGTCACCTGGGTCGTCTTCATCCGGCACCGTCCCGGGCGGCTGCTTGGCGTCTGAGTCTGCTTGCTCGACGGCTATGCCGGTGGGGTGTCGCCTGACTGATCGGGGTGGTACGCGTCCAGTGGGGTGGATACGGCGATCCGGCGCGTTCCGTCCGCGGCGTTGACCACCTGGTAGGCGTTGCGTTCCAGGCCCACCGCCGCGCCGCTGTCGTCGAGATTCTCCAGCACCAGACGACCCACCCAGATGCCCGGAACTTCGACGTCGGTCACGATGTCGCGGGCACGTACCCCCTGGATCCCGCGGCTGCGGTAGTAGTGCTGCCCCTGGCCGAAGAAGTCGCGGGACTGCTGGGGATCGGTGATGGCCAGGCAACCCATGGCCGTCACCGCGAGGGATGGATAGTGGTAGATGGCGGCAAGGCCCTCAAGGTCCCCGGCGGTGAGGTAGCCGGTGTAGCGGGCGAAGAAGTCCTCGATCGACTCGGTGGCCGTTATGGGTTGCATGCGGTCGACGCTACGGTCCAATGCCGCCGCGCCGGCGGCGGGGATCCGGGTAATTTCATCGTGTGATCCCAGACCCCCCGGCCTTGGTACGCCTGGCTGCCGAGTCACGTGACAGCCACCTCACCCTTCGGCGGGTTGAGAGGCAGCAGCGTCTCGTCGAGCTTCTTGCGGCGGTCCGGCAGCCGGTGTCCAGCTCCGCCCTGGCCCGCCATCTCGGGGTAGGTCTTCGCACCGTGGAACGAGATCTCGCCAGGCTCCGCGAGGCGGGCGTGCCGATCGAGTCGCTGGCTGGTCCTCATGGGGGCCACCGGCTGCCTCGGAACGCCGCGCCGAATCCTGTGCCGCTCACCTTCGAGGAGATCGCCGCCCTGATCGCCAGCCTTGCAGCGCTCGGCCCGACGTCCACACGTAGCTCGGACTCGGCCATGCGTGCCCTCGTGCGGGCGATCACGCCTGGGATGGGCTGAACCCAACCATTGCCTCGGCTACTTGAGGGATGGCTGGAATGATGGCGAGGTGCCTACTTACGTCGCCTTCCTGCGCGGTGTCAATCTCGGGCCCAACAACAAGATCTCGATGCCGGCGCTGCGCTCCATGGCCGAAGATCTCGGGTATACCGATGTCGCGACCTACATCAACAGCGGCAACCTGATCATCAACTCGCCGAAGAAGGCGGCGACTGTGGAGCGGGAGATCGCCGATGCGATCAAGGACACCTTCGGGCGCCCCATCGATGTCGCAGTGCGGACGCCGGCGCAACTGAGGAAGCTCTTGGCTGAGAACCCCTATCCGGACGACAACCCGAGCCAGGTCACGGTGGCTTTCCTGACCAAAGCGCCGGCGGCCGACGCGGAGCAGAAGGTGGCTGCGGTCGCGAAGGACTACGAGCCGTTTACCTTCTCCGGCCAGCAGGTCTATGTCAACTACTCGCAGGGCATTGGCAAGAGCAAGCTGGCTGAGAGGTTCAGCGCCATCATCGGTGTGAGCTCGACGGTCCGCAATATCCGTACCCTTGAGAAGGTATTGGCGCTCTGCACGTGAGACCTGGCAGATCGGGGATGTCAGAGGCGCGTCGCAGACTGGTAGGGGGATCGGGCGACTAATGTAGGCGCTTGCTGAGCTTCCCCGCCCGCGTCCGGCAGGATGCGAGCAGCATGTTCGATTTGGAGGTTGGTGCAGGTATGCCGGGAAGCACGCAACCTGGGGACGGCTCATTCGTCCACCTGCACGTGCACTCGGAGTATTCGATGCTCGATGGGGCGGCGCGAGTTGCCGACCTGTTCTCCGGCTGTGAGCAAATGGGTATGCCTGCGATCGCGATCACCGACCACGGCAACACCTTCGGAGCGTACGAGTTCTACAAGGCGTCCAGGTCCTCATCGGTAAAACCGATTGTCGGCATCGAGGCCTATCTCACGCCGAAGACTCACCGATCCGAACGCCGACGAGTCCTCTGGGGCGACGGTGGATCGGACGATGTTAGCGGTGGCGGCGCCTTCACCCATATGACGATCTGGGCAGAGAGCACCCCCGGCTTGCACAACCTGTTCCGGCTGAGCTCGCTGGCATCGCTGGAGGGTTACTTCTACAAGCCGCGCATCGATCGCGAGCTTCTCGCCCGATACGCGAGCGGGCTGATCGCTACCACCGGCTGCCCGGGCGGAGAGGTGCAGACCTACCTGCGGCTCGGCCGCTATAGCGACGCCGTGGCCAGTGCCGCGGAGTTCCGTGACCTGTTCGGCATGGGTAACTATTACGTGGAGCTGATGGACCACGGCATCACGATTGAGCGCCGGGTGCGTGACGACCTGTTGCGGATAGCGCGAGATCTCAAGCTGCCGCTGGTCGCCACCAACGACCTGCACTACGCCCAGCAGGCCGACGCCCCGGCACACGAGGTACTGCTCTGCGTGCAGACCGGCTCCACCATGGCGGAGGGGAATCGCTTCAAGTTCGAAGGCGATAGCTACTACCTCAAGTCACCGGCCGAGATGCGCGCGCTGTTCGCAGAGATCCCCGAGGCGTGCGACAACACACTGGCGATCGCCGAGCGGTGTGAGGTGTCCTTCACCGAGGGCAACGGCACCTACATGCCGCGTTACCCCTGCCCAGAGGGGGAGACCGACGATTCCTGGTTCGTACACGAGGTCGAGGCCGGCTTGCACCGGCGCTATCCCGGCGGGATTCCCGACGCGGTACGCACGCAGGCCGACTTCGAGACCAGCGTGATCATCTCGATGGGCTTCGCCGGGTACTTCTTGGTGGTTGCCGACTTCGTCAACTGGGCGAAAGAGAACGGCATCCGGGTCGGGCCCGGGCGTGGCTCTGGGCCTGGCTCGATGGCGGCGTACGCGATGCGGATCACCGACCTCGACCCCCTGGTGCATGGGCTGATCTTCGAACGTTTCCTCAATCCCGACCGCGTCTCGATGCCGGACTTCGACATCGACTTCGACGAGCGCCGACGCGGCGAGGTGATCCGCTACGTCACCGAGAAGTACGGCGAGGACCGGGTCAGCCAGATCGTCACCTACGGCACGATCAAGGCCAAGCAAGCGGTGAAGGACGCCTCCCGGGTGCTCGGCTATCCGTTCGGGGTGGGCGAGAAGCTGACCAAGGCCATGCCGGCCCCGGTGCTGGGCAAGGACGTGCCGCTGGCCAAGATCTTCGACCGCGACGACAAGCGGTTCGGCGAGGGCGGGGAGTTCCGGGCCCTATACGAATCGGATGCCGACCTCAAGACCGTCGTGGACACCGCCCTGGGCCTGGAGGGGCTGAAGCGGCAGTGGGGGGTGCACGCCGCCGGGGTGATCATGTCCTCTGATCCGCTGATCGACATCATCCCGATCATGCGCCGGGAGCAGGACGGCGCGATCATCACCCAGTTCGACTATCCGACCTGTGAGTCGCTGGGCCTGATGAAGATGGACTTTCTTGGCCTGCGCAATCTCACCGTGCTTGACGACGCAGTGTCCAACATCGCACTCAACCGCGGGTTCAAGCTGGTGTTGGAGGACCTACCGCTGGATGACGCGGCGGCGTACGCGCTGCTCGGACGGGGCGAGACGCTCGGGGTGTTTCAGCTCGACGGCGGGCCGATGCGGTCGTTGTTGCGACTCATGCGTCCGGACAACTTCGAGGACATTTCGGCGGTCCTGGCGCTTTACCGGCCAGGTCCAATGGGAGCAGATAGTCACACGAACTATGCGCTCCGCAAGAACCGGCGGCAGGAGATCACACCGATCCACCCGGAGCTGGCCGAGCCGCTAGCCGAGATCCTTGACACCACCCACGGCCTGATCGTCTACCAGGAGCAGGTCATGACGATCGCCCAAAAGGTCGCCGGCTTCACCCTGAGCCAGGCGGACAACATGCGGCGGGCCATGGGTAAGAAGAAGAAAGAGATCCTCGACGCGGAGTTGGTGCCGTTCTCCGCGGGCATGCAGGCAAACGGCTACTCCCACGCCGCGATAACCGCTCTTTGGGAGACCCTGGTCCCGTTCTCGGATTACGCCTTCAACAAGGCGCACACCGCGGCGTACGGAATTGTCTCGTACTGGACTGCGTATCTGAAAGCCAACTACCCCGCCGAGTTCATGGCGGCGCTGCTCACCTCGGTAGCCGACGACAAAGACAAGATGGCGGTCTACCTCAACGAGTGCCGCCGCATGGGAATCCAGGTGCTGCCGCCGGACGTCAACGAGTCGGCTGCCAACTTCACCCCGGTCGGTGCCGATATCCGCTTCGGTCTGACCGCGGTACGCAACGTCGGGCACAACGTGGTGGATGGGATTGTCGCCGCTCGGGAGGCCTACGGAAAGGCGGTGAACTTCCACGGCTTCCTGGACCAGGTGCCCCTGGTGGTGTGCAACAAGCGGGTGATCGAGTCGTTGATCAAAGCCGGCGCCTTCGAGTCGATGGGGCATGCCCGGCGGGCCCTGATGACTGTCTACGAGGCGGCGGTAGACGGGGTGCTTGACCTGAAGCGGAACGAGGCCAACGGCCAGGATGATCTTTTCGGCGAGCTGGCGGAGACCGATCCGGTGCTGACGGGCAGCGTCCCAGACCTGCCCGACTGGGACAAGCGAACCAAGCTGGCGTTCGAGCGCGAGATGCTCGGCCTCTATGTCAGTGATCATCCGCTGCAGGGTCTGGAGCACATCCTGGCTGCGGAGCGCGACCTCGGCATCGGCGAGCTGCTCGCCGAAGATGGTCCGCGGGAAAGCACCGTCACCATCGCCGGCATGATCACCAACATCACTCGCAAGACCACTCGACGCGGGGACATTTGGGCGGTGATCACCGTCGAGGACCTGGAGGCGTCGATCGAGGTTCTGCTTTTCCCCAGGGCATACGAGACGGTCTCAACCGTGCTGGCCACCGACACCGTGGTCAAGATCAAGGGCCGGGTGAAGGTCGAGGACGATGTTGTGTCACTGAACGCCTCCGAACTCAGCCTTCCCGACGTCACTGACGTGAGTAGCGAGCCGGTCATGATCTCGTTGTCGGCTGCCCGGTGCACACCCCAGGTCGTGCAACAGCTCCGTGAGGTGCTCGCGGCGCATCCCGGACTGACCGAGGTGCGCCTGCGGCTCCGGTCCGCGGACAGGACGACCGTGATGAAGCTCGACGAGCGGCTGAGGGTGACCCCGTCGCCACCGCTGATGGCCGATCTCAAAGCTTTGCTGGGCCCGTCGTGTCTGGCGTCCTGAACGAATCGGCCTCGACCCCGACCCGCCGTACCTGGAGGCTCGCGGGTCGGTTGTGGGGCTTCGCAGCCGCCTCACTCGGGTTGGGTGCTGCCGCCGGGGTGGTGTGGTGGATTGTGGTGGATCCTCCCGCGTACGAGCTGAACAGTGGCGGGGGAGCCTCCACCTCGGAACGGGGCCTGACGCAGTTCATCGCCGCCGATGCATGGTTCTGTGCAATCGGCCTGGTGGCGGGATTGTTGCTCGGACTTGCAGCTTGGCGCTGGCTTCGTGATCTCGGCTGGCCGGTGGTGCCCGTGGTGTTGGTATGGGCCACGGCGGCGGGCTTGACCTGCTGGCTGGTCGGTTACCAGCTCGGGCCGGGTGATTTCTCGGCTCGCCTGGCCGCAGCTCAGCCAGGAGATCTGGTGCCGATACCGCTCACCTTGCGCGCCTACGCGTCACTGCTCACGTGGCCGTTTTTCGCCATCATCCCGGTACTGCTCGGCTCCTCCCTCGGCCGCGATGAAGAGGAACCGCGCCCTTTGCTGCGCCGGCGACCCTCAGGTAACGAGGCGTAGCAGGGCGGTCACCGCAATGGCGATCAGGAACACTTCGAGGAAACCGCGCCGCAGCAGTAGAGCGACCACCCCGGCTGCAACGCCGGCCAGGGTGCGCCAGTCCACCGCGTAGCGGCCTCCACCGTCGAATAGCTCGACCGCCACCAGCGCGGCCAGCATCGCAACCGGCAACAACTGCGCAACCCGCTGCACCTTGGGATGGTTCAAGATCGACTCGGGTAGCGAGACGCCCGCAAGCTTCAGTAGGTACGAGCCGACGGCGGAGATGAGGAGTGCCAGCCAGAGCGGAGTCATGTCGGCTCCCGATCCGGAATCTGCTGATCGCCTTGGCGACTCGGCCGTAGCCCGCCGACGAGCGCAACACCGGCCGCGGCGACCACCGGGATTCCGGGTGGTGTCAAGGGGACCAGGGCAAGGGCGACTACTGCGCCGCCCAGCGCCACCCAACGTGCCTCGCGGCGCCGCAGCGAAGGCCACAGCAGGGCCAAGAAGACGGCCGGCGCGGCAGCATCCAGCCCGACGTCGCTGGGGTTGACCACGCGTCCAATGAGTGCACCAGACAAGCTGCCAAGCTGCCAAAGGGAGAACAAGATCAAGCCAGTGGCCCAGAAGGCGTAACGTCGGGCGCGTGGGGTGGCTTGGCTCACCGCCATCGCCGTTGTTTCGTCGATCACAAAGTGAGCGGTCCAGAGCCTGGCTAAGCCGTGCGGATGCAGGATCTCCGAAAGAGGTACGCCATAGAAGGCGTTGCGAACTCCAAGCAGCAGGCTTGCCGGTACTGCTGCAAAGGGTGAGCCGCCCGCGGTCGCGACCCCGACGAATGCGAACTGTGATGCCCCGGTGAACATCACCAGGCTCAGCACCATGGTCTGGGCCAGAGTCAATCCGGAACCCACCGAGATCGCTCCGAAGGAGGCTCCAAAAGCCATTGCGTAAAGGCCAATGCCGATCGCGGCCCTCAGGATGGCAGCGCGTTCCGGCAGTGGCTCTTCCACGAACCTCCTCAGCAGCTGGGCGGCGCTCCGACGGATGAGATACTAATCGGCGACCCAGATCGGCCCTTGGCTATCGGGGTCGGCGCAGGTCGCCTGGGCCGTAGAATCGCTCCGTGCTTCGGGTGATCAATCTTCGCGGTCGGCGGGCGGGCGGCGAGTGGCTCGACTACGCCGCCATTGTGCCCCGGGCTGATTTCGATGTGGCCGCCGCGACCGAGATCGTTCGGCCGATCTGTGAAGATGTTGCGCGTCGCGGAGTAGCGGCACTGGCTGAGTACTCGGTCCGTTTCGATCGCGTGCTTCCGCACACGTTCCGGGTGCCGATGACCGCATTGGAGACCGCTGCCGCGCGGCTCCAGCCTGACCTGCGGAAGGCATTCGCGACGGCGATCGAGCGCCGGCGCCGCGTCAGTGAGACCGAGCTTGGCGACAATGGCGGCGAGGTCAGCGTGGCGCCCGGTGCGGTGGTACGGCGACGGATGATTCCGGTCAGTCGCGTCGGCCTGTACGTCCCCGGCGGGTTGGCGCCGCTGGCTTCGAGCGTGATCATGAACGTCGTCCCAGCCAAGGTCGCCGGCGTAGCCTCCATCGCGCTCGCCTCGCCGCCGCAAATCGAGTTCGGCGGCCTGCCGCATCCCAACATCCTCGCGCTCTGCCACATCCTCGGCGTCGACGAGGTCTATGCGGTCGGGGGAGCGCAAGCAATCGCCATGTTCGCCTTCGGTGTGCCCGATCTCTGCCGCCAGGTCGACTTGATCACCGGACCAGGGAACATTTACGTTGTCGCGGCGAAACGGTTGCTCAAGGGGCGAGTCAGTATCGACGCCGAGGCAGGGCCGACCGAGATCGCGGTGCTTGCGGATGGAACTGCGGATCCGGTCCATGTGGCTGCCGACCTCATCTCCCAGGCCGAGCACGATCCGCTCGCGGCGGCGGTGTTGATCACTGACTCCGACGAGTTGGCCGAGGGCACTCAGGCTGAGCTTTCCGCTCAGGTGCCATCCACCAAGCACGTGGAGCGAATCGTCCAATCATTGGCGGGCCGCCAGTCCGCGATCGTGATGGTGGACGATATCGAGCAGGGCATCGAAGTGGCCAACGGCTACGCAGCCGAACACCTCGAGATCCAGACTGCAAACGCTGAGCAGGTGGCGTCCATGATCACCAATGCGGGAGCGATCTTTATCGGTCCGTGGTCCCCGGTTTCCCTGGGTGACTACTGCGCGGGCAGCACCCACGTCCTGCCAACGGGCGGATGCGCCCGCCACTCGTCCGGGCTGAACGTACGGAGCTTTCTCAAGATGATGCACGTCGTCAGCTACACCCAGACTGCCTTCGCGGAGGTCGCCCGCAAGGTGGAGGTGTTCGCCGATGCCGAGGACCTACCGGCGCACGGCGCTGCAATCGCCCGCAGGTTCTTCCCGTCGACACGCGCCCAGTGATGTCGGTGGCCACCGCGAGTCCTACGCTCGATGAGCTTCCACTCCGGCCGGAGCTGGTTGGACAGACGCCGTACGGAGCGCCTCAGCTCGATGTCGCTGTCTGCTTGAACGTCAATGAGAATCCGTATCCGCCGAGCGAGCATGTGATCAACGAAATTGCCGCGGCAGTTGCCGATGCCGGCCGTTCGATGAACCGCTACCCGGAGCGTGACGCGCTCGCGCTGCGGGGCGACCTGGCCCGTTACCTCGGCTACGGCTTGACCGCAGAGCAGATCTGGGCAGCCAATGGCAGCAACGAGGTGATGTTGCACGTGCTGCTGGCGTTCGCCGGACCAGGTCGGCGCGTGCTCTCGTTCGCGCCGACCTACTCCATGTACCCCGAGTACGCGCGTGACACGCACAGCGAGTGGTGCACCGTTCCTCGTCGCGACGACTTCACGATCGACCCCGACGCGGCCGCGGCCGCGGTGCTCGATGCGCGGCCGGCTGTGGTGCTGATTACCAGCCCGAACAACCCGACCGGCACCGCTGTTGGTTTGCCGACAATCCGGGCGATCTGCGATGTGGCTCCCGGTGTGGTGGTCGTGGATGAGGCGTATTACGAGTTCGCCCGGACGGGCACTCCGAGCGCGTTGCAGCTGCTTCCGCACTATCCACGGCTGGCGGTCAGCCGAACGATGTCCAAGGCCTTCGCTTTCGCGGCAGGTCGGCTGGGTTATCTCGCCGCAGCTCCGGCGTTCATCGAAGCGCTCCGCATCGTACGGCTGCCGTATCACCTGTCGGCGCTTACTCAGGCCGCCGCCCGGGTTGCCCTAGCGCATGCGCCCGAGATGCTCGCGAAAGTCGATCAGCTCCGCGAGGCCCGGGACGATTTGGCAGACTGGCTCGTCGCGCGAGGGCTACATGTCGCTGAGTCGGACGCCAACTTCATACTCTTCGGCCGGTTCGTCGACCGCCATACGGTGTGGCAGGCCCTGCTCGACCGCGGCGTGCTGATTCGGGAAACCGGACCTGACGGCTGGCTGCGAGTCTCAGCCGGTACCCCCGCGGAAATGCAGACTTTCAAGGACGCACTTGCCGCCGTACTCGAAAACGAAATCGACAAGGAGACTCCATGAGCCACGGCCGAACGGCCACCCTGGAACGGCAGACCTCCGAGTCAAAGGTCAGGGTCAGCCTCAATCTCGACGGCACGGGCCGCGCCCAGATCTCGACCGGGGTGGGATTCTTCGACCACATGCTGACGGCCTTCGCCAAGCACTCACTGATCGACCTCGAGGTTGAGAGCGCCGGTGACTTGCACATCGACGCCCACCACACTGTCGAGGACACCGCGATCGTGCTCGGCCAGGCCATTCGTTCGGCACTGGGCGACAAGAGCGGGATTCGGCGTTTCGGGAATGCACTGGTGCCACTGGATGAGGCGCTTGCCCAGGCGGTGGTCGACGTCTCAGGGCGACCCTACTGTGTCCACACGGGGGAGCCGACTGGGCAGGAGTATGTCCTGATCGGTGGTTCGCAAGGCGTCGGCGGCGTGGCCGCCAGCATTCCGTATCCGGGCTCGCTGACCCGGCACATCATGGAGACGCTAGCCTTCCACGCCCAGATCTGCCTGCACCTGACGGTGATCTCCGGTCGCGATCCGCACCACATCGTCGAGTGTCAGTTCAAGGCCTTGGCTCGGGCACTTCGGGACGCCGTGGCTTTTGACGAGCGGATGCAGGGCATACCCAGCACCAAGGGAGTCTTGTGAGGACCGTTGTCGTCCTCGACTACGGATCAGGCAACATCCGTTCCGCCGAGCGGGCAGTCGCCAGGGCAGGCGCTGACGTCACAGTGACCACGGACGCGCGGCTCGCGACAGGTGCCGATGGACTTGTCGTGCCCGGCGTCGGCGCGTTTGCCGCATGTATGGCCGGTTTGGTGGGAGTCGGTGGGCCAGAGATCATCGCCGCACGTCGTGCCAGTGGGCGGCCGACGCTTGCCATCTGCGTCGGCCATCAAGTGTTGTTCGAGGCTGGCATCGAACACGGCGTACGCACCGCGGGATGCGGCATCTGGCCAGGGCTCGTTGAACAACTACACGCCGCGCGACTGCCGCACATGGGCTGGAACACGATCGAGGCAGCGACCAGCAGCCAGCTATTCGCGGGCATTGGATCCGAACGCTTCTACTTCGTGCACAGCTATGGGGTACATGCGCTGCCTCCGGCTCCCGAGCTGCGCGTCACGTGGGCCGAGCACGGCGGTGATCATTTCGTGGCGGCGGTCGAGGAGGATGCGCTCTGGTCGACCCAGTTCCATCCAGAGAAGTCCGGTGACGCCGGCGGCCGCCTGATCGCCAACTGGGTCGCAACGCTGTGAGCAAAACGCGCTGGCTCGACTACTGCCTTGCCAAGCCGGGCGCGTGGCGGGACGAGCCCTGGGAAGGTGATGTGGTCGCCAAGGTGGGCGACAAGATCTTTGCCTTTCTCGGACCTGTCGAAAACCAGACGATCGGCTTGAAGTGCGGCGACCGCGAGACCGCTGACCTGTTGCTCGACCGCTATCACGGTGCCGCCAGCAAGATGGCCTACATCGGCAAGCACGGCTGGAACACCTTCACCCTCGACGGCACCATCCCGCCGGATGAGATTCAGGACCTGATCGACGTTTCGTATGAGCTCATCGTGGCGAAGCTGCCGAAGTCCAAGCGTCCGGATCGCCCGCCGCCGTGATGAGGAGGAGCGAGCGGACACGGTTTTCGTCCGTGAGTGACGACGAAGTCGGCGACCTCAAAGGGCGATCCGCAGCGAGCGGAGCGAGCAATTGAACACCAGCGTGACCAACGGCTGGCGATAGGGTCGTCTGGTGCATTCGGCAAGTCCTTTACCCGCGGCGGCTCGGGCCGACCGGCTGGTGCTGTTACCGGCGGTCGACCTCGCTGGGGGACAGGCGGTGCAACTGGTGCAGGGCCGCGCTGGCTCTGAACAGCGGTTCGGTGATCCGCGGGTCGCAGCTCAGCGCTGGCAGGACGCGGGCGCGGAGTGGATCCACCTGGTGGATCTGGACGCGGCTTTCGGGCGCGGCGACAACGCTGAGATCATCGCTGAGCTCACTTCCCACCTGCAACTGAATGTCGAGCTGTCCGGGGGCATTCGGGACGATGAGTCGCTGGAGCGGGCGCTGGCAACCGGGTGCGCTCGAGTAAACATCGGAACCGCGGCCCTGGAGCAACCCGAGTGGTGCGAGGAGATCATCGACCGCTACGGGGACCGGATTGCCGTTGGACTCGATGTCAGAGGTAGCAAGCTCGCCGCCCGAGGTTGGACACGGGATGGCGGCGATCTCCTCGAGACGCTGCATCGGTTGGACAGTGCAGGTTGTGCCCGGTTCGTTGTCACCGATGTATCGGCTGACGGCATGCTTCGCGGGCCCAATCTCGACCTGCTGCGCCGGGTATGCGATGAGACCGACATGCCGGTGATCGCCAGCGGCGGCATCTCCACCATTGAAGACATCCTGGCCCTCAGGGACATGGTGGCGATTGGGGTCGAGGGTGCGATCATTGGCACCGCGCTCTACGTCGGCCGCTTCACCATTGAGGAGGCTCTGGTGGCCGCGCAGCTGGACAGCAACACAGGGAGCAACGAAGGATGACCCTGGATCCAGGGTGGGGCGCGACCGCCGACACCGGCCGCGCCGTTCAGCAGCTCGATGGTCGGCTGCGGGACCTGCTCGCCGGGAAGAAGATCGTGATGACCGGCGTGACCGGTTTTATCGGCGAGCAACTGCTGTGGAAGATCTTGACCGAACTGCCCGAGACCAGGCCGGCGGTACTGGTCCGCCGCAAGGGCTCGGCCAGTGCAAGGGATCGGATGATCGCGGTGGTCAAGAAGCCGATCTTCGACGATCTTCGTAACGCTGCCGGAGGCGCAGTGGAGCTTCTGGACGCCGGCATTGACGTCATCGAAGGCGATCTGCCCAATGTCCCGCAGCTGCCGGCCGATCTTGACATCGTGGTGCACTGCGCCGGGGACGTCTCCTTTGACCCGCCGATTGATCAGGCCTTCATGACCAATGTGATCGGCACCAAGGCCTTGCTGGACAGAATGCTGCACGCGGTCACTGACGAGGCGGGGCAATTGCGCAGGGTGCCGCACTACGTGCACATCTCAACCGCGTACACGGCCGGTCGCCGGCGGGGCGCCATTCCCGAGGCGCCGCATGAGCACGACATCGACTACGAAGCCGAAACCGCCGCTGGTATTGCGATGCGGGATCTGATCGAGTCTGAGTCGCGTACCTCGTTGCAGCTCGCGAAGCTCCGCCAAGAGGCTGAGCGCGAGCACCGGCAAGCCGGCTTCCTGACCACAGCCGCCGACACAGAGCGCCGCCGCCTCGCTTGGGTCCAGGCTGAGCTGGTCAAGGCCGGTACGGAGCGGGCCCGCTCGCTGGGCTGGACCGACGCGTACACCTTCACCAAGGCTCTCGGCGAGCGGGTGGTGGCCGATGTCGGACAGGACGTGCACGTCTCGATCGTTCGACCGGCGATCGTCGAGTCCTCCTGGTTGCATCCTTATCCAGGCTGGATCGAAGGCTTCAAGATGGCCGAGCCCCTGATCCTGGCGTACGGCCGCGGTGAGCTTCCCGAGTTCCCGGCGACGCCGGAAGCGATCGTCGACATCGTGCCCTGCGACCATGTCGTGAACGCCATCCTCGCGGTGTGCGCCACCCAGCCCGAGCCTGGGGAACCGGAGTACTACCACGTCAACTCCGGCGCCCGGAACCCGATGACATTCAAAGATCTCTACACCTACATCCGCACTTACTTTCTGGCCCACCCCTTCGAGGGCGGTCCGCGCGGTGCGGCCCGGCTCCCGCAATGGACGTTTCCGGGTGCCTCGTCAATCGAGCGGCTGCTGTCCACATCAGAACGCGCCCATAAGCTCGCGGAGCGCATGCTGGCCCAGATGCCGCGCTCGGATCGAACCCGCAAGATCGCGAAGGATCTGGATCGTACTCGGGTACGCCTGGATTTCGTACGCCGTTATCACACGCTCTACAAGGAGTATGCGCAGTCCGAGCTGCATTTCGTGGACGACAACACCCTCGCTCTCACCCGGGCGTTGCATCCTGATGATCAAGCCTGCCTTTGCCTTCGACACTTCGGTCTTCGACTGGAAGACCTACATCCAGGAAGTGCACTGTCCATCCATCACTGCGCCGCTGCGCCGGATGGACTCAGTCCGCAGCAGGCGCGGCAATCGCCCGACCACGATGAAGGACCTGGAGAAAGACACGGCTGGCGCTGCCGCCCTGGCGATCTTCGACCTGGACGGCACGATCATGTCCACCAACGTGATCGAGCAATACCTCTGGGCTCGCCTGCCGGAGCTGTCACGCACCCGTCAGCTTGCCGAAGTCGGCCAGGTCATGCGGCGCCTTCCGTCGTACCTGCGTGCCGAGCGACGAGACCGTGGCGCCTTCTTGCGGGCGGTGTACCGCCGCTATCGGGGCGCTGATCTGACCGCCCTGGAGCATTTCGTCGACACGTCGATGGCTCCCCAAATCTTGAGCAGGCTCTCGCCTGAGGCGGTGCGCAGGATCCGGGAGCATCGTGCCGCGGGAAACACCACCATCCTGATCACTGGCGTGGTGCGGCCGCTGACCCGGCCGATTCAGCCGCTGTTCGACGTCATCGTCGCCGCCGAGCTTGGAGTCGACAAGGAGGGCCGCTGTACCGGCTTTCTCACCGCGCCGCCGTTGGTGGGGGAGTCCCGAGCCGCCTGGCTCAAGCACTACGCGGCGTTGCATGAGGTCGACCTGGACCGTAGCTTCGCGTACGCCGATTCCCACTCCGATCTGCCGATGCTGGAAACCGTGGGCAACGCCGTGGCGGTCAGCCCCGACATCCCGCTGATGCGGGCTGCTCATCGCAACCAGTGGTCCGTCGTGGAGTGGAAGATCAAACCGATCACGCCCCGCTGGGCGCTGCCGACGTAAGGAGGTTGATAGATGGGCCGACCCGGTTTCGTTCTAGAGGTCGACGATCGCACTCCGCCGCTGCTGGTGCCCGACGGAGATCGTTTCCGTCTCGAGAGGTTCCCACTCGGAACCCGGGTGATCTACCCTGCCGAGTCGCTGGCGCGCGTGCCTGACCTCGGCGAAGCGATCAATACTGCACTGGATGCGCCGCTCCAGTCGGAACCGCTTTCGGCGCTGCTGGAACCGGACATGCGGCTGACGATCGCCTTCGATGACATCGGAACCCCGACGCCGAGAATGCGGCGGCCTGACATCCGCGGAAAGCTGATCGAGGCCGTACTGGCGCGAGCTGCGGCTGCAGGCGTGGACGATGTTGCTCTCGTCAGCGCGAACGGTCTGAATCGCCGGATGTCATCTGAGGAACTCCAGTACATCGTGGGCGAGCGCGTCTTCCGGTCGTTCTACGCCGATGGCCTGCTGATCAATCACGATGCCGAAGATGCCGACAATCTTTCCAAGATTGGGAGCACGATGACAGGCGAGATCGCGTTGAATGCGCGGGCTGCTGGCTCCGACCTGCTGATCTTCGTGCACCTGGTCGACGGTCCGCCCCAGGGCGCGGCAGCGATCGCTGCCGGACTCGGTTCGACCGCCACGATCGGCCAGCTGTCAGGGCTGGGGGCACCCGGGAGCAACGCCGTAGCCGAGATTGCCGATCTGGTCACCTCGGCGGTACGCGTCTTCGAGATCGATGCTGTGCTCGACAATGACGTTTTCGCCTCACCGGTGGAGTTCTTGGGCCACCGTGAGTGGGAATGGAGCCTCCGGGACAGAGCGACCTGGTTCGGCGTCTCCCGGGGTCTGGGATGGAGTCCGCAGCGTGCTCGACGTCGGCTGATGAACCGCGCCGAGGGCGACTACCACGCCACGCTAGTGGCCGCCGGGGAACCGGCAGCTGTCCAAGAGGTAAGCCGCGCCCAGATAGCCGCTCAGCAGCTCGTCGAAGTATCAGCGCCTGCTGATGTCGGCGTTCTCGGGGTGGGAGCGCATACCCCCTACAGCATCGACTCGGTGACCAACCCGATTCTTGCTGCGTGGAGCGGACTCGCCGCTGCATTCGGCTCGCACACCGGCTCACCGTTCGTCCGGCCCGGTGGCGCTTTGATCCTCTTCCACCCGCTGCAGGCGGAGTTCTCTCCGCTGCACCATCCGTCGTACGTGGACTTCTTCACAGATGTGCTGACTGTCACGACCGACCCTGAACAGATCGCAGCCGACTACGAGGAGAAGTTCGCCAACGACTCCTGGTACGTCCACCTCTACCGCACCAGTCAGGCGTTCCACGGCGTGCACCCGATGCACCTGTGGTACCAGAGCGCGGCCGCCCAACGACACTGCAGCGACATCGTGTGGGTTGGGGCCGACCGCGAGAGCGCGGCACGGATGGGCTTTCGCGCTGCCTCCACCCTTGCCGACGCACTCGAGATCGTGGCATCGACGGTCGGGCGGACCCCCTCGATCAGCTATCTGCACGCCCCGCCGAGGGTTCTGGTTGACGTCACATGAAAGTGGTCGGCCGGTGAGACGGATGAGGTGGGCACGCCTGGCTCCGGTGCGGGCCGTGCGCGGATGTGTCCAAGTAGTCGGCGTCAAACCTGTGGTGCGGAAGGAACTGTCGGTCGAGGTTTACGGGCTCGACGAGCTGCGCCAGCTGGATGGGCCAGCGTTGATCATGGCCAACCACGCGTCGCACTTGGACACGGCCGTGTTGTTGTCGACATTGCCGACGAAGCGCCGTCGCCATACCGCCGTCGGGATCGAGGCCGACTACTTCTTCGACAGCTGGTGGCGGGCGAGTGGATCGGCGATCGCGTTCAATACATTCCCGATCGACCGGAACGGCGATGCGCTTACGAGCACCCTTGCCACCTTGCTGGCAAAGGGTTGGACGGTCGTGGTCTTTCCCGAAGGTACGCGTTCCCGCGACGGGTTCGTAGGCCAGTTCCGGACGGGCGCAGCGGAGGTGGCAATCGCTTCTCAGGTGCCGGTCATTCCGGTTGGGATCCTCGGCACGTACGCGGCAATGCCACGTGGAAGCCACTGGCCGGTCCCCGGGCGTCCGCGGGTGGGCGTCCGGTATGGGTCGCCGATCATTCCACAGCCCAGCGAGATGTCGGGCGAGTTCGCGTCCCGGGTCTTGGACGCCGTCAAGAAGCTGCTCGCCGAGGACGCTGCCACCTGGTGGAGGGTCCAGCAGGGCTCGGCGGAAGTCGCTGAGCCGCCGGCATCGAGCTGGCGTCGCATTTGGCAGCAGAGTGACCCGCCAGTCAAAGGTGGCAAGCCCCAGGACGTGCCGATCTGGCGCCGCTGACGGCGCCTACCCGGGTCGTTTGTGATCACAAGCGGGCCAAGTGACCCAATGTCGGCCGGAATCTGGGTCGGCGGCGGTGTAGTGGCTCGCGTAGCTGTCAAGAGTCGCTAGCCGCAATGCTGCTCGGGCACGAATCTGCGGCGTGAGCACAACATCGGCACTTATGTAGAGGTTGTAAAAGACCTTCTGGTAGCGATTACTGATCAGCTCCTTCACGGTGATGCCGGCCGCTCGGGCGTTAGCGCGCGTGAACGGACTACGGATGTCCAGAACGTACTTCTGCTGTGGGAGGCTCATGGCGAGGAGTCTGGAGGTACGGTGCTCTCCTTCGGAACCTGGTCAGCAGCAATCTGTGGATAACTTTCTTACAAGTGGTTGCTTCGCCCTTGGCGGCCTGCAAGGCGCTCTGGGCGCTTGTGATCACAAACGACCCGCGCACGGGGCCATATTCAGGCCTCCGGGCGCTTGTGATCACAAAGACCCGCAGTCGAGCGACGGTTAGGATTTCGCACATGTCCGGTCATTCCAAGTGGGCCACCACCAAGCACAAGAAGGCGGTGGTCGATGCCCGCCGCGGCAAGCTGTTCGCGAAGCTGATCAAGAACATTGAGGTGGCGGCCCGCGTTGGGGGTGCAGACCCAGCCGGAAACCCGACGCTGTATGACGCGATCCAGAAGGCCAAGAAGAACTCGGTTCCCAACGACAACATTGACCGGGCTGTCAAGCGCGGCTCGGGGGCCGAGGGTGGCGGCGCCAACTACGAGACTCTGATGTACGAGGCGTACGGTCCAGCCGGCATTGCGTTGCTCATCGAGTGCCTCACTGACAATCGGAACCGATCAGCATCGGACGTTCGGGTCGCTGTGACACGCAACGGCGGGACCATGGCCGATGCCGGCTCAACCGCGCGGATGTTTACCCGCAAGGGCGTGGTCATCGTCGCCAAGGAGCAAGACGGTCGCAGCATTACCGAGGACGATCTGCTGGAAGCCACCTTGGATGCCGACCCCGAAGAGATCGATGACCTTGGTGACAGCTTTGAGATCACGACTGACCCGAGCAACACCGTGCCGGTACGCACCGCGGTGCAGCAGGCAGGGCTTGACTACGAATCGGCCGAGGTCTCCTTCGTCCCCGAGTACACCCAGGAGGTCGATGCCGAAACAGCCGAGAAGCTGATGCGGATCATTGACGCCCTCGAAGACTCCGACGATGTTCAAAACGTGTACGCGAACTTTGATGCCTCCGACGATGTGCTGGCCCGAATCAGCTAGTGCCTGGATCGGCTGACGGCTGCGAGACTCCGCGTCTTCAGCATCCTTGCTGACGAATGGCAGGCACGCCGGGACTAGATCCGCATAGGCAGATCAGGGCACCCAGCGCCAGCCGGGCAGAGTGGCTGCAACACTAGTTGCGAACGGACAGCGTGTCGCGGCCGCCAAACGTCAGGGGCGCCACATAGGCTGCCGAACATCTGTTCGTTTATCAATGGCTAAGGGGGATCGCGTGGGCGATCCGGTCACGCGACATCGAGGGGAACGGATGCGGGTGCTGGGAATCGACCCGGGCCTGACCAGATGCGGGTTGGGCGTGGTCGATGGCGTTCCCGGCCGTCAGCCGCTGCTAGTCGCCTTCGACGTCATCCGTACGCCCACAGACCTCGACATCGCGCGTCGCCTCGTTGCGATCGAAGAGATCATCGAGGACTGGGTTACCCGCTACCGGCCTACAGCAGTCGCCGTTGAACGTGTGTTTGCTCAACACAATGTGCAGACGGTGATGGGCACCGCCCAGGCTGCTGGGGTGGCGATGCTGGTCTCGGCAAGGCATGGAATTCCGGTGAGTTTGCATACCCCGAGCGAAGTCAAGGCCTCAATCACTGGCTCGGGCCGTGCCTCGAAGGACCAGGTCGGGGCCATGGTGACAAAGATTCTCAAGCTCGACGACCCGCCTAAGCCGCCAGATGCGGCGGATGCTCTCGCGCTAGCGATCTGTCACGTGTGGCGTGGTAGCACGACAGCGCGGCTGAACGCAGCAGTGGAGGCTGCCGCCCAGCACGCGGCGCGGCAGCGGAGTGCCTTCGGGCGCTCCCGTACGCGCTCCAGTGGAGGGGCATGATCGCGCAACTGACCGGCGTGGTCGCCCAGCTTGGCCCGACGTCGGCGGTCATCGAGGTGGGCGGCTTCGGCGTCCAGGCGGTCTGTAGCCCTGGGACAGTGGCGGGACTCCGGCTCGGACAGCAGGCAACCCTGGCGACCTCGCTCATCGTGCGGGAGGACTCGCTCACCCTGTACGGCTTTGCCTCCACCGACGAGCGGGAGTTCTTTGAGCTCTTACTGACAGCGACCGGAGTCGGCCCCAAGCTGGCTCAGGCAGCGCTGGCAGTGCTCAGTCCCGATGAGTTGCGCAATGCCATTGCCACCGAGAATCTGGTGCAGCTGTGCAAGGTGCCCGGCGTCGGTCGCAAGGGCGCGCAACGCATCGTCATCGAGCTCAAGGACAAGATCAACACGGTCGGCCACATTGATGCGCCGGTATCCAACGCCAGACCCGATGCAGCCTGGCGAGCGCAGGTGACGCAGGGACTGCAGGGTCTGGGGTGGTCGGCCAGGGACGCTGAGTCGGCCTGCGAGGAGGTGGAATACCTGGCTCGTGACGAGCCGCAGGTCAACGTCGCGGTCCTGATGCGGGCCGCACTACAGAGCTTGGCTCGGAGGTAGCGGAGTCCGGTGAGTCATGTGAGCGACAACGACCTCGCGGGGCTGATACGTCCCTACGCGGATCCCGATGAGCGCGCCGCCGAATCGATGCTCCGGCCAGGCACTCTCGCCGAGTTCGAGGGCCAGCCCCGTGTCAGCGACCAGCTCGGTTTGGTGCTGGAGGCAGCCCGGCATCGCGGGAGCGTACCCGATCACGTTCTGCTGTCCGGCCCACCCGGACTCGGCAAGACAACGCTGGCAATGATCATCGCGAGTGAGATGAATGCGCCGCTGCGGATCTCAAGCGGCCCGGCCATTCAGCATGCCGGCGACCTGGCCGCGATTTTGTCCGGGCTTGTCGAAGGAGAGGTCTTCTTCCTCGATGAGATCCACCGAATGTCCCGCCCAGCCGAAGAAATGCTCTATATCGCGATGGAGGACTTCCGGGTCGATGTTGTTGTCGGCAAAGGGCCGGGAGCGACCGCGATCCCTTTGGAAATTCCGCGCTTCACGCTGGTTGGGGCGACTACGCGTGCCGGTCTCCTGCCGGGGCCGTTGCGGGACCGCTTCGGTTTCACTGCGCAGCTCGATTTTTACGACGCCGTCGCATTGGAGCACATCCTGCACCGCTCGGCAGAGTTGCTTGGAGTCCATCTGGAGCCGATCGGTGCCTCCGAGATCGCGCGGCGTGCCCGCGGCACTCCGCGCATTGCCAATCGGCTGCTTCGCCGGGTACGCGATTACGCCCAAGTCAGAGTGGATGGGCGTGTGACGCTCGCGGTGGCCCGCGATGCGCTCGAGCTTTACGAGGTGGATGAGCTTGGTCTCGATCGACTCGATCGCTCTGTACTTGACGCGGTGTGCCGTCGGTTCGGTGGTGGTCCGGTCGGACTATCCACACTCGCTATTTCGGTCGGTGAGGAGCGCGAAACCGTCGAAGAGGTCGCAGAGCCGTTCCTCGTCCGGCAGGGCTTCCTGATGCGCACTCAGCGCGGTCGGGTTGCCACGCCTGCCGCTTGGCGTCACCTCGGTCTGGCGGCTCCCAGTCCCTCGCCGGGCGTCGAGGTCACACCTGACCTGTTTGCCTGAGCCGCGGCGTAGCCGTCTTAAGGGCTGCCGATGCGGTCGTATGATGCAGGTTTTGGTCGCAGACTAGGTAGAGTACGGCGGTCGGTTCTTTCAGCAGTGGTCGCAAGACTGAGCTGCAGGGAACAACTCATCGGTACTGCGCAAGAGCGCAGCACCCTCACAATCGGATGCCGGAGCAATGCAGCAATACTCGACCCTGATCTTCATCGCCCTGCTGGTGGCGGCCTTCTATTTCTTGATCTTGCGGCCACAGCGGAAGCGCCAGCAAGCCCTGCAACGGACGATGAGCGCATTGAGTCCGGGGAGCAGGGTGATGCTCGGCAGTGGGGTTTTCGGCACAGTCGTGTCGGTGGGCCCCAGACAGGTTGTACTGGAGATCTCGCCGGGCGCCGAGCTCACCGTGCTCAAGCAGGCGATCTCGAAGATCGTCACCGAGGATGACGAGGACGTTCTCGAGGAGGACGAACTCGAGGAGGGCGTCGCCTCTCTCGATGAGCCAATTGAGCTTCGAAGTGAGCGGCCCTTCGAGGAGCCGACAACGGCGTCCAGTACCGAACCTGCCGCCGAGCCTGACTCGTCAACGACCCCCCGCGACTCGAAGCCCCCGACTGCTGACTGAGCCTTCCCGGCAGCTAGGAAGTACACGCGAGTGGCGACGACGACTGGTCACCCGGGCCGCACCCTGATCGTGTTGGGGGTGTTGGTGGCTGGACTGATCACCCTGATGGCGGTCAGCGGCACCTGGATACCCAAGCTCGGTTTGGACCTCCGGGGAGGTACCACCATCACCTTGACGGCCGAGAACACCACCGGCACCGGGACGGTGGATCCGAACAGCCTGCAGCTCGCCAAGACCATCATCCAAAGCCGAGTGGACAGCCTGGGCGTCGGCGAGTCAGAGGTGACCACTGCCGGCGACAACCAGATCATCGTCACCGTGCCGAACGTTCAGCAGGACGAGCTGGTCCGGCTGGTCGGCCAGACCGCAGTCTTGACGTTCCGTGCGGTCCACGCGGCAGAGCAGGTGCACCACCGGAGCCGACGCCGGCCGCGACAAGTGAACCCACCCAGTCAGCCACTGCTCCGCCAAGCGATGAGCCAACTGCCGGCGCCTCAGAGTCGGCGCAGGCGCCCGCCGACGAGCCGAGCGCACCGCCCAGCACCGAGCCAAGCGGCACTGGCAACAACAAGCCGCTGCCCGCCCTGCCGACTGCACCGCCGCTCCCGCTGGACAAGGCCTGCGTACCGCCCGACGGCAAGGGAACTCCGCCCGATCAGGCGCTGAACTGGCAGCCGACCGAAGCTTGCCAGGCTGCGTTCGCAGAATTCACGTGTGAAACCAAAGTGACCGAGGTCGCCGACCAGGCCCTGTTCGCGTGCAACCAGGAAAAGAACGAGAAATACCTGCTCGGGCCGACGTTGATCGAAGGGAACCAGCTGGCAACGGCGGTGGCTGGTATTCCACAGAACAATGTCAACTGGGTGGTGAACCTGGAGTTCAACTCAGAAGGCGGGGCGGCGTTCGAGCAAGCAACGCGGGAGATCTCTCAGAAGAGCGAGCCGCAGAACCGATTCGCCATCGTCTTGGACGGAGTCGCTATCTCGGCGCCGTCGGTCAACGAGCCCATACCGGGCGGTCGAGCGGAGATCTCCGGCAACTTCACTCAGAAGAGCGCCACCGAGCTGGCCAACGTCCTGAAGTACGGTGCGCTGCCGCTCGCCTTCGATGTTTCGGAAGTCAACAACGTCTCCGCCACATTGGGCGGCGAGCAGTTGCGAGCCGGCATCATCGCCGGGATCGTCGGTCTCGCGCTGGTCGTCGGTTACTGCTTCTGGTACTACCGCGGCCTTGGGATCGTGGTGGTTGCATCGCTCGGCATCGCAGGAATCCTCACCTACGCCTGCGTGGTGCTGCTCGGCAGCTCAGTCGGTTTCGCCCTCAACCTTCCAGGCATCGCCGGCATCATCGTGGCCATCGGGATCACCGCGGACAGCTTCGTGATCTTCTTCGAGCGCATCCGTGACGAGGTGCGCGAAGGGCGTAGCCTGCGAACGGCGGTCGAGACGGGCTGGCGGCGAGCCCGGCAGACGATCCTGATCGCAGATACCGTGTCCTTGCTTTCGGCGCTGGTGTTGTTCGTGCTGGCAATCGGCTCGGTGAAGGGATTCGCCTTCACACTCGGCCTGACCACACTGATCGATGTGGTGGTGGTCTTCCTCTTCACCAAACCGCTGATGAGTCTGCTGGCGCGAACCAAGTTCTTCGGTGGTGGCCACAAACTCTCCGGGCTCGATCCGGAACACCTCGGCGTTCAGGCATTGCCTGGCTCCCGTTCTCGTCGGCCAGTAGTGGCGCGTCCAGCAGCGGTCAGTGAGAAGGGGGTCTGATGTCGAAGCTGGGCACGATCGGGCACCGTCTCTACACCGGCGAGATCTCCTATGACTTCATCGGGCACCGTCGTCGCTGGTACATCTTGTCGGCGATTCTGATCTCCATCGCACTCATCTCCTTGGTGTCGCGGGGACTGGACTTTGGTATCGAATTCCAGGGCGGTGCTGACTTCAAGGCGCCCACCCGCGTCACCGCTCAGACCGTCGACTCGATGCGGGACGCGCTCCGCGATTCCGGCGTCCCTGAACTCGACGAAGCAATCGTCAACACCATCGGCGACAACCAGGTCAGGGTGCAAACCCGCACGCTCGATCCGACCGAAGAAGTGCCCAAAGTGCGGGCCGCGATCGCCGACGAGGTCGGCATCAACCCGGACCAGGTCGCATACAGCCTGATCGGCGCATCCTGGGGCGGCCAGATCACTGAGCGCGCGCTGATTGCGTTGGCGGTCTTCCTGGCACTGGTCGCGCTGGTCATTGGCATCTACTTCAGGGATGCCAAGATGTCGGCTGCGGCGCTCATCGCGCTGGTTCACGACGTGATGTTGACCATTGGGATCTACGCCCTGGTCGGTTTCACCGTGACGCCGGCCACGCTGATTGGCCTGCTGACGATCCTCGGCTACTCGCTCTACGACACGGTCGTGGTGTTCGACAAGGTCCGTGAGAACGTCCGCGACATTCGCTCCAGCACTACGCGGACCTACTCCGAGGCCGCCAATCTCGCCGTCAACCAGGTGCTGGTCCGTTCCATCAACACCACCGTGATCGGCGTCTTGCCGGTTGTGGCACTGCTGTTCGCGGGAGCCGTGATCTTGGGCGAGGGCCCGCTGAAGGATCTCGCACTAGCGCTGTTTGTCGGCATGGTTTCCGGCGCGTACTCCTCAATCTTCATCGCAACTCCGCTGCTGGCCCAGATGAAGGAGCGCGAGCCCGAGATGAAGAAACTGGCCGCGCGGGTCCGAGCACGCCGTGCCAAGGAGACTCAGAAGGACCGTGTGGTCGAGACGACCAGCTCAGCACCGATCGCTGAGACGGAGGTCGCTGGCACCACTGTCGCTGACGACGCCGAACCCAGCAACGCAGAACTCGAAGAGGCCAGCTCGGCGCCGGCCGGAAACGGCGCTAAGCGGGTCACTGTGGCCCTCAAGCCGGACGTACGATCGCATAGCGACGGGGCTGCCAAGCGTCCCCAGCCGCAGAACAAACCCCGCAGCCAGCGGAAGAAGTAGGCACATGAGCCTGACCGAGCCGGGGCGCCGCCGGGACCGGTCGAGGCGGTCCGCGACGCCCGATGCGCTCGTCAGCCTGCCCGCCCGTACGGCAGGGCCCGCCATTGAGCTAATGCGGCGCGGACTGCTGGCCTTGCTGTTGTTGCTGATTCTGATCTTGATTGTCTGGTTTGACCGGGACGCCTACACCGACAATTACGACGGCACGGTCGGTCTGATCGACTCGATCTACTACGCGACCGTAACGATCACCACGACGGGCTATGGCGACATCACACCAGTCGCGCCGCATGCCAGGGTCATCAGCGCGGTCGTCGTCACGCCCTTGCGGATCGCGTTCCTGGTGTTGTTGGTCGGGACGACCCTTGAGGTGCTGGCACACCATGGCCGGCGCATTTTCAAAGACGCACGCTGGAGGAAACGGATGCGCAATCACGTCGTCGTTGTGGGCTTCGGCACCAAGGGTAAGAGCGCGGTTGAGACGCTTCAGCTCAATGGCGCCAATCCGAACCAAGTGGTCATCATCGACAGCCGGCCGGCAGCGATCACCGATGCGAACCTGCTCGGGTACGCCGCCATCGAAGGTGACGCGACTCGACGAGACATCCTGCGGCGGGCCGAGATCATAAAGGCACGCGAGGTGTTGATCACTGTCGATCGCGACGACTCTGCGATCCTCGTCATGCTCACTGTTCGCCAACTGAACCCCAGCGCGCACGTCGTGGTGGCGGTCCGGGAGGACGACAACGCCTCGCTGCTCCGTCAGTCGGGAGCCAATGCCGTGGTGACGTCGTCAGAAGCGGTTGGACGGCTGCTCGGACTCTCCGCGGTGAGCCCTAACCTGGGCACGATCATCGAGGACCTGCTCTCGAGCAATGAAGGTCTCGAAGTGAGCGAGCGGCCGGTGACCAAGGAAGAGATCGGGCGCTCTCCGAGTCAGGTAGACGGAGAGCGGGTGATTGCGGTGGTTCGTAACAAGACCCTGCGCCGCTTCTACGACCCCACGGTGGCGACCCTCGAGGGAGGAGATCAGGTCGTCGTGGTCCGTCAAGCGGCCGAGGAAGTCGAGCAGCAGGCCATCAGCGCAGCTCGCCGGAATCGAGCAGCGCAACAGAGCTGATGGCGGCGCGCTGCCCGAGTGTCCTGCGCCGCAGGACACTGGCTTGCGCGGGTGAGTGCGATCGCCTTGTGACCCGCAAAAACTGCCTCTAAGTGAGGGCCAGACGGCGACTTCTACGGGCGGAAGCAACTCGTTGTCTAGAATGGCATTCTGCTGAGGAGGAACGCGGCTGTGAGCGATCACGGGGCGGCCATGCGGTCGTCTATCCCAGAGGCCAGGCCGCCGGGGCCAAGAGGCCACGTCGCCCATGAGCCACGGCGCGCCCTCATTCTGCCCGAGCCCGAGGCTGATAGCGCCAGCAGCGAGTCCAGCCCTAGCCTTCCGGGCAGGATCAGCGCCGGTGCCGAGCAGCAGCGCGTCAAGATGCGGCAGCGGATTGCCCGCCTCGGTTCCAGCCGGCCGCAGACGCCCGCACTCGATCCGCTGTTCCGAATCATCCGCGCCAATCACCCGAAGGCTGACCTAGCGCTGGTCGAGCGCGCGTACCGCAAAGCTGAGCGGCTGCACAACGGCCAGATGCGCAAGAGTGGGGATGCCTTCATCACTCATCCGCTCGCAGTCACGACCATCCTCGCCGAGCTGGGCATGACTGAGGCGACCCTGTGCGCGGCATTGCTCCACGACACAGTGGAGGACACCGACTACACCCTTGGACAACTAACCCGCGATTTCGGGGAAGAGATCGCGCTGCTGGTCGACGGCTGCACCAAGCTGGACAAGGTCAAGTACGGTGAGTCGGCCAAGTCCGAGACCATCCGGAAGATGGTTGTCGCGATGAGCAGGGACATCAGGGTGCTGGTGATCAAGCTCGCCGACCGGCTGCACAACATGCGGACGTTGCACTACTTGAGGCCGGACAAGCAATCCCGGATCGCGGGCGAGACGTTGGAGATCTTCGCCCCATTGGCGCACCGCCTCGGCATGAACACCATCAAGTGGGAGCTGGAAGACCTCGCATTCGGCACTTTGCATCCAAAGGTTTACGACGAGATTGTCCGGCTAGTGGCCGAGGCTGCGCCCAGCCGCGACGAGTACCTGTCACGGGTCATCGACCAGGTGCAGGCCGACCTCCGAGCCGCCAAGATCAAAGCGTCCGTCACGGGACGACCGAAGCACTACTACTCGATTTATCAGAAGATGGTGGTCCGCGGTCGAGACTTCCAGGAAATCTACGATTTAGTGGGCCTCCGCGTGCTGGTCGAGTCCAATCGCGACTGTTACGCAGCGCTCGGTATATTGCACGTCCGCTGGAACCCGTTGCCGGGCCGGTTCAAGGACTACATCGCGATGCCGAAGTTCAACATGTATCAGTCCTTGCACACCACAGTCCTGGGACCAAAGGGGAATCCGGTCGAGCTACAGATCCGGACTGACGACATGCATCGTCGTGCCGAATACGGCGTAGCAGCCCACTGGAAGTACAAGGAAGGCAAGGGGGCCGCTCTGCCAGTCAAGGGGGGCGATGATGCTGGCGAGCTGATATGGGTCAGGCAACTACTTGACTGGCAGCGCGAGACGGCTGACCCTGGCGAATTCCTGGATTCGCTGCGCTTCGAGATCAACTCCAACGAGGTCTATGCGTTCACCCCGCGAGGCGACGTCATCTCACTCCCGCAGGACTCCACGCCGATTGACTTCGCGTACGCGATCCACACCGAAGTCGGGCACAAGACGATCGGCGCCCGCGTGAACGGTCGGCTGGTCCCCCTGGAATCGTCTTTGGCGAACGGCGACGTGGTGGAGATCTTCACCTCCAAGGCTGAGAACGCCGGCCCCACCCGAGACTGGCTTACCTTCGTTCGTAGCCCACGGGCGCGCAACAAGATCCGCCACTACTTCACCCGTGAGCGTCGTGAGGAGTCGATCGAAGGCGGCAAAGAGATGCTGGCGCGACAGCTGCGCAAGGGCGGCCTGCCGCTGCAGCGGCTGCTCACCCTCGAGCATCTGACCGCCGTAGCCGGATTCTTCAAGCTGCCAGACGTCTCTGCCCTTTACGCCGCAGTTGGCGAAGGAACAGTCGGCGCACAGGGCGTGGTGAACAGGCTGATCATGGTCGAGGGCGGCGATGAGATCGTCGCGGATGAGACCAGCGAGGATCGAGTTGTCACTGGCCGGCGCCGGCGCAGCAGCGGTGGTGCCAGCGACTGCGGGATCCGCGTCATTGGTGCGAGTGACCTTCTCGTCAAGCTGGCCAAGTGCTGTACACCGGTGCCGGGCGACGACATCTTGGGCTTTGTGACGCGTGGAGCGGGAATTTCGGTGCACCGCGTGGACTGCGGGAACGCGGACAGCCTGCGGTCCGAGCCGGAACGCCTGATCCCCGTCGAGTGGGCACCCAACGCTAAGAGCTCGTTCCTGGTGGCCATCCAGATTGAGGCTCTGGACCGCAATCGATTGCTGTCCGACATCACCCGTGCCCTGTCGGACCAGCACGTCAACATCTTGTCTGCGGCGCTGAACACCAGCAAGGACCGCATCTGCCGGGCCAAGTTCACCTTCGAGACCGCCGACCCAACCCACCTCGACCACGTACTGCGCGCGGTGCGCGGTGTCCCTGCGGTCTACGAGGCGTACCGCATTCACCAGTAGTTCACCATATGCCCTGAGCCCTTCGACAAGCTCAGGACGGCGCCTGTCGACGCGCCGTGCTCGCGCCCTTCGACAAGCTCAGGGCACATAGTCAGCCGCCGAGATCGCTCGCTGTTCGCTGCGCCTGGACGAGCCATTCGCGATATGTGGCCGCAGAGGCAGTCGCCTCATGTGCCGCCCGATGGTCGCCACGTGCCTCGGCTTCCGCGGCTCGTGCCTCGAGCGCGGCGATCTGTACCTCCAACTTTGCAGCAGTGTCCGCAGCCCGCGCCTGCGCCTCAGGATTGCTGCGCTGCCAGCGCTCGTCCTCGGCAGCCTTGATGGCGTTCTCCACGGCACGAAGGCGAGACTCGAGTGGACGAATCGCGTCGCGGGGCACCTTTCCAATGGCCGACCAGCGGTCCAGGATGTCGCGGTACGCGACGCGGGCAGCGCTTGGGTTACTGATCGGCAGCAGCGCCTCGGCCTCGGCCAGCAGTTTTTCCTTGGCTTGAGCATTGACCCGGAATTCGGTGTGCTGCCCCGACAGCGCCGTCTGCTTGGCCATGAAGAACCGATCCTGGGCTTCGCGGAATCGTTTCCACAGCAACTCATCGACATCGCGCGGGGCGGGCCCTGCCGCCTTCCAGCGGGTCATCAGGTCCCGAAAGGCACCCGTCGTCGGACCCCAGTCAGTGGATCCAGCTATCGCTTCCGCCTCGGTGACCAGGCGCTCCTTGATCACTCGAGCGGCCTCGCGCTGCTCGTTCTGCTGGGCGAACTGAGCCTTGCGGCGCCGTGTATAGGTGGTGCGTGCGCTGGAGAACCGGTGCCACAGTACGTCGTCGGTAGCACGATCCAGGCGCGGTAGCGACTTCCACTCCTCAAGCAGCGCACGAAACCGGTTGACGCCGCCGCGCCAGTCATTGCCCGCGGCAAGCCGCTCAGCCTCCAGCACGAACCTCTCCTTTGCAGCTCGAGTCTCCTCGTGCTGCCTGGCTCGTTCCGCCTTGCGAGCGGCCCGCTGGCCCGCGATCACCGGAGACAATGCCTCCAGTCGAGACTGCAACCCATCCAGATCACCGACAGCGCGGGCGTCGGCGACTGCGGCGCGCACCTTGGTGATCGAGGTCACCGCATCATCGGGCGACAAAGCCCCGGTCTCAATGCGCCGCTCCAGAAGCGAGACCTCAAGCTCCAGAGCCTCGAACCTTCGAGTGAAGAAGCTCAGTGCCTCGGCAGCGGGAACATCAGGTACCTGCCCGACCGCGCGTTCCCCGGCCGACGTGCGGACGTACACCGTGCCGTCGCTCTCCACCCGTCCGAAGGCGGCCGGGCCCACCGCTTCGGGCCCAGCTTGTTCGGTCATAACTCCATCCTGCCCGATAGTCTCGAATAGTCTCGAACGTGTGCTCCTAGCCTCATTTCCTGCTGGGCCTTGGCAAACCAACTGCTATCTGGTGGCTGCCGGGCCGGGCGCCGAGTGCGTGATCATCGATCCGGGGATGGATGCAGTGGCAGGTGTCACCGAGTTGATCATGGAGCACCGCCTCAAGCCAGTAGTCGTGATGCTCACCCACGGGCACCTTGATCACATGGCGTCCGTCACGCCGCTGTGCCGCTCATATGACTCGACCTGCTGGGTGCATCCCGACGACCGGGTGCTGCTGACCGATCCGCTGCGGGCGATGGGGGATGAGACGCGGCTCCTGGTGGAACGTTTGACAGGTTCGGCGGTCTTTACCGAGCCAGACGACGTACAAGAGCTAACAGACGGCGCCGAGGTATCGGTCGCCGGGTTTGCGTTCCAGGCAATCCACGCGCCGGGACACACGCCCGGCTCGACGATGTTTCAGATCTCTTACCAGGGGCATCCGGACGTCGACTCGGTGGTCTTCTCCGGCGACGTCTTGTTTGCTGGCTCGATCGGCAGAACTGACTTGCCAGGCGGAAGCCTCCCCGACATGCTGAAGAGCCTGCGTACCAAGGTGCTGCCATTGCCGGATACGGTCGCTGTGCTTCCCGGACACGGCCCGCAAACGACCATGGCCCGCGAGCGAGTCGGCAACCCGTACCTGCAGAACCTCGCAGAACTGTCCAAGGAGTAGCGCGTGAGTCGCCCCAAGCCGCTGTCGGGCTTCCCGGAGTACACACCCGAAGCCCGCATCGTCGAACAGTTCGTGCTCGACCGGCTGCGAGAAACCTTCGAACTGCACGGTTTCGCTTCGATCGAGACCCGCGCAGTCGAACCGTTGGATCGTCTGGCCAAGCAAGGTGAGATCGACAAGGAGGTGTATACGGTCCAGCGGCTGCACGGTGACCCGGATGAGCCGGCTGATCTTGGTTTGCGTTTCGACTTGACCGTGCCGTTTGCCCGCTACGTACTCGAGAACGCTCACCAGCTTGCCTTTCCTTTCCGGCGCTACCAGATCCAAAAGGTCTGGCGAGGCGAGCGTCCGCAAGAGGGTCGGTATCGCGAGTTCACGCAGGCTGACGTGGACATTGTGAACGCCGAGACCCTCGCCGCACATCATGACGTGGAGCTTCCGCTGGTCACCCTGGCCGCGTTAGAGCGACTTCATGTTGATCTTGGTCTGCCGCCGGTGCTGATGCGAGTGAACAATCGAAAGCTGGCACAGGGTTTCTATCTGGGTTTGGATATCGCCGATCCTGCCGCAGTGTTGCGACAGGTCGACAAGATCGACAAAATCGGGCCCGATCGCGTGATTGAGCAGTTGATCAACGAAGTCAAGATCACAGAAGCACAGGCCCGAAGCTGTGTGCAGCTGGCCGAGATCCGCGCCGATGATGTCTCCTTCGTCTCCGCGGTGCGCCGGCTAGGGGTTGAGCATGACCAGCTCGACGAGGGTCTCGACTTGCTGGCCGAGGTGGTCACCACCGCGGCCCGCTACGTGCCCGGTCGACTGATCGCGGATCTCAGGGTCGCGCGCGGCCTGGACTACTACACCGGCACCGTCTATGAGACCGAGCTCGTCGGGTTTGAATCCTGGGGGTCGATCGCCTCCGGCGGTCGGTACGATTCGTTGGCCAGTGATGGCCGGATCACCTACCCGGGCGTTGGACTCTCGATCGGGGTCACCCGGCTACTGGCCCCGCTGTTGGCCAAGGGAATGCTGCGGGCTTCCCGGCCAGTTCCGACAGCTGTGCTCGTCGCCGTCGACAGCGAACAGACCCGCGGTACCGCGATCGAGGTTGCTGAGCAGCTTCGCGCCCGCGGGATCCCGACAGAGGTGGCTCCCCGAGCGGACAAGTACGGCCGCCAGATCCGTTACGCGGACCGCCGCGGTATCCCGTACGTGTGGTTCGGCGGAACCGTCGCCGGCGAAGTCAAGGACATCCGGACGGGCGAGCAGGTCGCCGCAGACCCATCGTGCTGGATGCCAAGCGCGGAGGATCTGAAACCGTCCGTCGTCAGTCTTACGCCATCAAGCTGAGATTCCGCACGGCCCGGTCAATCCGGTTCCAGGCGCGGTGAGGCAGCTTGCGCGATCTCGAGCGGGCTCTCGCTGCACCGTTGATGTCGTTTGAGGCGACGTGCAGTTCTCGGCCGAGATCGGTGACGGTGCGCCTCATCTCGTACAGCTCCTCCGGCGAGAAGCCCATCAGGGTGCGTACCGGTGGCGGGAACTCGGTCGCCGCGAGCCGGTCGTCAAAGGCGCTAGGGTCCTGACCGTCTTCATAGACATGCGTCAGCCGGTGCTCTTCCAGGAACGACGCGAAGGTGTCCCAACGGTCAGGATGGGCCTTGTTTAGCGCATTCCAGTCGCATTCGGCGTAGAGGCTGGCGGCGTCGGCGCCGGCCTCGATGCTGGTAATCGTGCGATACGGGATCTCGTGGTATTCGGCAAGTTCCAGAGTGCGCGAGTCATGAGCGAGCAGCAGAGCGGGGGTTCCGGCCAGCAGCGCCGCGATGTTGCCGTGAATGCGGGTGCCGAAGGAGAAGTCGTATTGTGCCAGGTGCTGGAACCAGGTCTGCGGATCCAGGAAGAACCGAACCCGGTCGGATCGGATCAGGGGGTGCTGGAGCGTGATGGGCGCCCCGGAGGCGACCATCGACGCCTTTTTCTTGCTCTCCGGGTAAGTGCCGTACAGCATCAGCTCGAGGGTTTGGATGTTCTGGCCCATGTACACCAGGTGCGGGAAATGCTCCGCGGCATGCAGTGAGATCGGGCCCATCTCCGTCACGTACGGCGACACGTTCAAGGCGATGGGGGAGTAACGCGTGAGTGACTCGACCCTCTTCTCCACATGCAGGTCGGGCCCGTACATGAACATCGACGGACAGCCGATCACCTTCACGTGCTCATCGCCGAAGCCAAGGGATTTCAGGTAGTCCCGGGTCTGCTCACCACGCACCCCGATCGAGGGTGAGCGATTCAGCACGGCACGTACGAATCGCGTGGTTGCTGGCTTGACACGGTCAGCACGCTTGTATGTGCCAGCCAAGGAAGCCTGTGACCCTACGCCCAGCACGCTGACGGGGATGGTCAGTTGCTCGATCAGGGTGCTCAGCGCATCGAGCGTCTCGAGGTAGCTGGGCCGGAACGCGTTGGCCAGCGGAACCACGACATGGTCGAACCGCGAGTTGATCACGCGCGGCTGACTCCTGGCCAGTCCTGAGGTCTCCAGGTCGGCGTCAGCTGTGGACAGCAACCGATAGACCGCCTGGCTGAAGACCAGGTTGCCGGTGTTGTTGCCGATGAGGTTCTGCCGGTACGTCGTATCGGCGTCCGCCACCGTGAACGGGTTCTTGTGCGCCCGGATCAGAATCTGAGGCATTGAGGGGGCATCCTCGCGTCTGGGTGGAGCCTTGCGTTGGGGAGTCTAAGCGACAGTGAGGCCCGCCGCGGGGAAATCGACAAAGTGCCCCGGCGAGTCGGAATTTCGGCCCGGGGCGGGCTGATACGGGCGCTTGCAGTTGTGTCAGGATGCCCGGCTAGTGTCCCTGCATCGTGACAGAGCTGACGCGACAAGATGTGTTGAAACGCCGCCTGGCAACCCAGATGTTGCAGAGTGAGCGGTTTTCGAGCGCAGCAGACGTCGTCCGGTTGCTCGGCTGCGTGCAGTCGCAGGAGTATGCCCATGCTCTTTGGTCGCTTGGCATGCGGACTTCGGGGCTCGGTGCCGCTGAGGTGCAGGCCGAGTTCGACCGCGGGGACTTCCTCCGGACGCACATCCTGCGCCCAACCTGGCACTTTGTGGCCGCCGAGGACATCCGTTGGATCTTGGAGGTCACGGCCCCACGAGTTCAGAAGCTGAATCAGACGATCTACCGCCAGGAGGGCCTGGATCCGGCCACTCTGGACCGCGGCGTCGCACTGATCGTCGAGGAACTCAAAGGCGGGCGGTATCGCACCCGCGCCGAGCTCGGCCAAGCCTTGGCCGACCAACACCTGGTCAGCGGTTTTCGAGCTGCTCGCGCATCGCGCTCGGAATCCGCCGCCGTCGCCGACGCTCGCAGCTCAGGCTTGAGGCTGGCCTACATCGTTATGTACGCGGAACTCGAAGGCATCATCTGCAGTGGGACCATGCGCGGTGCGCAGCAGACCTACGCACTCCTCGACGAACGGGTGCCGCGAGGCGCGAGTAGGGCAAAAGAGGGTGACGCGGCCGAGCTGGCGCGGCGGTTCTTCGCGGGTCACGGACCGGCAAGCATTCAGGACCTAGCCCGCTGGTCCTCGCTCACCATCAGCCAATGCCGGGACGCAGTGGATGCGGTCAAGGACCGGCTGGACTACGTCACGGTTGACGGACTCGAGCTGTGGTTCGGCCCGGACCCACCGCCGGCGCGTCAGTCGTCGGGCGCGCTGCTGCTTCCGCTGTACGACGAACTGACGCTGAGCTATCCGGTGATCAACTTTCCGCAAGCCCCCGGCCATCCCCACACACCGGGCGAGGATCTATTCATAGGCAGCGTGATCATCGCTGAGACAAATGTCGGCACCTGGCGGCGTACCGTGAAGGGTCGGAAGATGATCATGGAGATTGCTCTGGCTCCCGGTGTCGCGCGGCGCTCAGGAGCGCTGGTGGAGGCGGCGGCCAGCAAACTGGCGACCTTCCTTGGAAAGGAGCTGGAGCTGACGATCACCGGCTGAGCAGGCCCTATCCGGCTGAGCAGGCCCTATAGGGTGACGTGCAGTCAAGCGAGGAGGAGATCGTGACCGTGCAGTCGGCCGGACACACCGTCCTAGCGTCGGCGGACAGTGACGTCTATACCTCGCTTCGCAAGCGCCCCAGCCCGCGCGCGGAGCGGTACGCGATGGGCCGGGCGCTGCGGCGCGAGGTTCCGCGCAAGAGCCTCGGTGCGTGGCGGGCGTCAGCCGATCGACCCGACCCTGTCCAGTTGATCATTGAGTCGCATCAGGGTCGGCTGGACTGGTTGATTCCCGTTCGGGTGGCTCGCATGGTGCTCTCCCCTTACGGCTTCCTGCGCGGTACGGCGGTCGTGATGGCTGACGACGTGGCGCGGCTGCCGGCGACCGGTATCAACCCTGTTGTCTGTGGCGACGCGCATCTGGGCAATTTCGGCTTCTACGCCTCACCCGAGGGCGAGCTTGTCATCGACTTGAACGACTTCGATGAGGCCCATCCAGGCTGCTGGGAGTGGGACGTGCGCAGGCTGGTTGCCAGCATCTGGGTGGCGGGCCGGGAGAACGGCTCGTCGGAGGACCAGTGCCGTGCGTCGGTCCTGGCATGTGTCGCGGCCTACCGCAATGAGGTCCGATTCTTGGCCGACCAGCCGCTGCTGATGCGTAGCTACAACCGTCTCGATGTCAGTCGGCTGCACGAGACAGCCACCGAGAACTCGCTTCGGGAGGAAATCGACCGTTCCGCCAAGCGTGCTCGCGCACGCACCAGCGACCGTGCGCTTCCGCGGTTTACCGTGAAGCGCGACGGCCAACGGCACATCATCGAGGATCCGCCGTTAGTCACTCGGCTCAGCTCTCAGGAGTACGAAGCCGTCACTGTGGCACTCGACGACTACCTTCACACCCTGGCGCCGCACTGGCGGCGCGCGCTCGGTGGCTACACCGTCATCGACGTCGCGCACAAGGTCGTTGGCGTCGGCAGTGTGGGCTTGCGGGCGTACGTGGCGCTGCTGGAAGGGAGCAGCCCTCAGGACGTGGTCTTTCTCCAGCTCAAGCAGGCACGTCGGTCGGTGCTGGCGAAATACGTGCACGGCGATTCAGCGTGGCACGCCCACCAGGGTCAGCGGGTCGTGGAGTACCAGCAAGCGCTGCAGACCGTCAGTGACCCGCTGCTTGGCTGGACCACGATCGGCGAGTTGCAGTACTACGTGCGACAGTTCCGAAACATGAAAGGCACCATCCCGCTGGACGCAATCGATGCGGCGGCGCTCACCGACTACGCCGGCATTGTCGGCCATCTGCTGGCGAAGGGTCACGCGAGAACCAGCGGCGCTTCGATGATTGCCGGCTATGTGGGAGCGACCGACAAGTTGGATCGGGCGCTGGCCAAATTCGCCAGGGCCTACGCCGATCAAACCGAGGCGGATCACGCGGAACTGGTGAAGGCGGTGCGTCGTGGGGCGCTTCCGGTAGCCGACGGTGCCCTGCAGCGAACCGGCTCGTCCTTTCGTCCGTGAGGCACTGACGTCCGGGGCCTGTCACGAGTGTCCTGCGCCGGGAATCCGCCACGGATGTGCGCCGTCCATGCGGCGCCTCGCGGCGTTCTCCTCGGTCGACATACGACCCGGTATCCCTCCCTCGTCGGCCTTGCGAGGCATCCACCTGAACGACGCACATAAGCACCGGATTCCCGGCGCAGGACACTGATATGACCTGAGCTGTTCCTCTTCACATACGCCTCCGGAGGTGTCAGAAGGGATCCATCCGATTCCTTGGGGATCTGGCGTTGCTGCGCCGGTTCCTCCTGACACCCCTGGAGGTGGGGTATGTCTTCTAGTGTTGCGCTGGCGCCGGCGGCTGCGGTGGTGGCGGTGGATGTGGGCAAGACGAAGGCGGCGGTGCTGGTCACCGATGCTGCTCGACGGCGGCTGCTCGGCCCGCTGGAGTTCTCGATGACCGCCGGCGGTCTGGCCCAGGTGATCACCAAGTCGCAGGCGGTGCTGCCTTCTGGGGTGACCCGGGTGGGGGTGGAGGCCGCGGGTCACTATCACCGACCGCTGGCTGCTCCATCGGTGTGGCCAGGCTGGGAGGTGGTGGAGCTAAACCCGGCGCACGTGAGCGAGCAGCGGCGGGTGATGGGTCGGCGGCGGGTGAAGACCGATGCGCTGGATTTGGAGGCTATAACCGAGCTGTTGCTGGCCGGTCGCGGGCTGGTGGTCACCGAGCCGCCGAAATCGTTTGGGGAGCTCACCGCCTGGGCGGCCCACCGACACCGCCGGGTGGCGACCCGAACCGCGACGAAGAACCAGCTGTTGGGCCAGCTGGACCGCTGCTTCCCGGGGTTGACGTTGGTGTTGCCGAATGTGCTCGGAACCAGGGTGGGCCGGCTGGTTGCCGAGCATTTCGCTGATCCGCGCCGGCTCGCCGGCCTGGGGGCGAGCCGGTTCATCCGCTTCGCCGCCGCCCGCGGGCTGCAGGTCCGCCGCCCGGTCGCGGACCGGCTGGTGGCCGCGGCCCACGACGCCTTACCGTCCGCGGACGCTGCGGTCGCCCGGCAGGTCCTGGCCGCTGACCTGGCGTTACTGGCC
>CAWIZB010000002.1:0-71294 GCA_963840505.1 uncultured Actinomycetota bacterium | reverse complement strand
GGGCGACCAGGCGCAGCGTGAGCCTCCTCACTTTGCAAGTCTCGGCTGACCCTGCCGGGAACACAAGATTGCTGTGGGGCTACTGGTACGCAGCGGCTTGGATCCGGTAGAGGTCAGCGTAAGGGCCGTGCTGCTGCATCAGCTCATCGTGGCTGCCCACCTCGGCAAGTCGCGAGCCGTCGAGGACGACGATGAGATCGGCCATTCGCACGGTGCTGAACCGGTGCGAAACCAAGATCGTGGTGGTGCCGATGTCGCCGGCGGCCGACTCGTCGCCACGCGCTGCGTCAGCGTAGCGTTCGAACAGCTCGTGTTCGGTCTCGGCGTCCAGCGCCGCTGTCGGCTCGTCAAGCACCATCAGGAGTGGTCCGGGGCGCATGTAGCCGCGGGATAGCGCCAACTTCTGCCATTGGCCGAAGCTCAGCTCCTGACCGCCCGGCCATGTCGAGCCCAGTTGGCTGTGCAGGCCCTCCGGCAAGCGCTCGACCACGTCGCCGGCTCCTGCTTTCCGCACCGCGTCCGTCACCGCCGGCTCGTTGTCGAGCCTGGGGAGATCCCCGAGGCCGACGCTGTGCTGGGCGCTGAACTCGAACCGGAAGAAGTCCTGGAAAGCGCCTGTCAGCCGATTGCGCCACTCTGTCGCCGGCATCCGGCGCAGCGGCTGGCCGTCGATCAGTATGTCTCCAGAGGTTGGTTCATACATCTTGGCGAGCAGCTTCACCAGCGTGGACTTCCCCGCGCCGTTTTCTCCGACGACCGCGACCACCGCACCAGCTGGCAGGCGCAGGGTGATGTCCTCCAGCGCGAGGCGGCTGGCCCCGGGGTAGGCAAACGACACGTGCTCCAGGGTGATGCCGTCGACCAGTCGCTCCGGCACCGCGATGTCGGTGTCGGCGGTCAATGCCGCGGTGTAGTTCTCCAACCACACCAGCCTCCTCGATCCGTCGAGCCAGATACCGCGCAGGAAGCCGATCTCGCCGATCGTGCCGCCGACGTACGCCGACAGCCGAGCACCGGCCGCCAAGATCAGCAACACCGAGCCGACCGTGGCGTCGAGCCCGACGACAACGAAGACGACAGCGCCGACGTAACCCAAGCCGAAGATTGCCCAGGCCACCGAGTGCGAGATAGCCGTCCCCCAGCGCGCCCGCGCCACGGGCACGAACCAGCGTTGCCACTCCGTACGACGCCGATCGGCCAGGTCGTCGCCAATGCCGGTGACCCGCACCTCTTTCGCGGCAGTAGCACTGGTCGCCGTGGCAAACATGTGCTCAGCAAGCCGGTTGTGCTGGGCGGACCGTTCTTCCACCTGCCGCTCTACACCTGGTCGCCACGCTGAGCTCAGCACAGTCGGCAACGCGAAAACCACCAGCAGCATCAGCCGCGGATCGATGCTGGTCAGCAGCACGATCGTGATGACGACGCGTACGATCCAGCCGATCGTTTCCAGCAGCGACATGTACATGTGATCCAACACGAAGACCTGGTTGCGGAGCACCGCCAGCCGGTCGAGGTAGTCCGGTCGCTCTTGGAGCTCCAGCCCCGAGACCGACGCCTGGAGTGTGGCGACATGGGTCTCGAGCGCGATCGTGACGCGGTCGCGGAACCGTCGGGTCGTTCGCGTTGTGACTACCCGGAGGAGCCAGGTCAAAGTCGCCGACGCTGCAATTGCCGCCAGCATGGCGAACAACATGGCGGTATTGCCCGCCAAGAGCGCATCGGCCATCAGGCTCAGCCACAGAGCGAACAACGCATCCGGCACCGCCTGGAGCAAGGTCAGCGTGACCACCACGACGACCAGCCGCGGCTCATGGGTGTATCCGAGCTTGCACAGCCGCCACATCGATGAGAGTGCTGGCGGGAGCTCATCGCGACCGGACCGTGACGACCGGCGCGAGGTCTGTTCAGCTGTCGCGTCAGAGGACATCGAAGACGACGCCTTCCTCATCCATCGTGGCCTCGAACCTCTTTGCCTGGAGTTCGAACATCGTCTTGTAGCGACCGCCCAGTGCGATCAGCTCGTCATGGCTACCCAGCTCGACAACTCGGCCATGCTCGAGGACGCAGATACGGTCCGCGTGCCGGACCGTGGAGAACCGGTGCGAGATCAAGATCGTGGTGGCCTTACGGGTTGCCTGCAGCACCCTGTCGAACACCTCTGCCTCGCCGCGGACATCGAGTTGCGCTGTCGGCTCGTCGAGCAGCACCAGCCCTGCGCCGCGTCGCACTGCGCACAGCGCCCGCGCCAGGGCAACACGCTGCCACTGACCACCCGACAGCTCGATGCCGTTGCTGTATCCCTTGGCCAACGGGGTGTCGAGCTCGGCAAGGTTCTCGGCGCCTGCGTCGACGAGTGCTGCCCGAATCTCGTCATCACTGGCTTCCCGGGTGGGGTCGACATTCTCGCGCAGGGACAGCTCGAAGCGGACAAAGTCCTGGAAGACCGCGGCGATGCGGCGCCGCCACCCGCCAGGCTCAAGGCGGCGCAGGTCTACTCCGTCAACCTTGATCGCCCCGTTGTTGGGGTCATAGAGGCGGCAGAGCAACTTGGCGAGCGTGGTCTTGCCGGCGCCGTTCTGGCCGACGATCGCCAGCGAGGTGCCAGCCTGCACGGTGAGGTCGAGCCCGGAGAGGACCGCGCGCCTACTGCCGGGGTAGGCGAACGAGACGTCACGGAAGGCGATGTCCTGACTCGGCATTCCGGCCGAAGGCTCGTTTCCGGCAGCCAAGCTACCCAGCGGCGCCATCGCCGGTCCCAGCCGAGCGACCGCGGCGACCGGAGCGGCGGCCCCATCCAACGCCCAGTTGAGACCGCCGAACGCGATGAGGCTGACCCCGAGCGCTACCTGGGCATACACGACGAGCCGATCGAGCGGGAGGTCTCCTGAGACGGCGCTGAAGCCAAGAGCACCAAACACCGCCGCGTTGGCTGCGATCACGATGATCATGCACAAGATCACGGAGTTCTCTCGGAGTCGCGTCGCGCGGTACTGCAGCTCGAACAGGCGTTTGCGGCGCGCGATGAAGCGCTCAACGGTCCAGCCCGCTAGACCGAAGAGCCGCAGCTCCTTGGCCGGCTGCGGATCGACAGCGAGCTGGTAGGCATAGTCCGCATGCCGCTGAGCCGACCGCACCTCCGGGGTGTTCCGGTCCTTCCAGACCCCGCTCTCGCGCAGCAGCCAATGGGTCGATCCCCATGCCGCCAGGAGAACCAGCGGTGCCCACCATGCGAATCCGATGAGGACGACGGCAGAGGCCACGCCGCTCACGGCACTAACCAGGCTGGTAGCAATGAAATCGACGTTGAGGTACATCGGCGGACCGGTCATCCCGCGGTCGAACTCGCGCGCGGTCGTCAGATCCTCAGCAAGGTCCGGATCCTCCAAATGTCCGATCCCGGCTGGCTGAACGCAGGCGCGAATGAGCGACTCGTTGAGCCAAGCGGACACCTTGTTGCCAAGGTTCATGCTGACTGCGGTCTGGATCGGATTCATGATCAGCATGAGCACGAAAACCACACCGGTCAGAGCAAGGGAAACTGCGACCGACCGAGCCTGCTGGACCGCGCCGACAGTGGCACCGATGGCTACCGCAAAGATTGCGGGCATCGCGCCGTTCAGGATCAACAGTGCCCACCAAACCGTGGCCAGCACCGGATCGGCTTTGGGCAGTGCGCCAAAGAACTGCCACTCCTGCCTCGCTCGGAGCCGGTTGAGCACATGACGACTCTGCCACTTGCCAGTGACATGTAGCGCGTGTGGCTGAGCCCTTGTGGATCGGTTGGGATGGCCACTAGCAAAAGCAGTACGGGAGGGAGGCTGCCGACCCGTAGGATCGGATGTCGCTCGACCCATTGGAAAGGACACCTGCTCGTGATGCGCACCCACGGCGCTGGCACTCTGCGCGCCGAGCATGCCGGAACCACTGTCTCCCTCGCCGGCTGGGTAGCTCGCCGCCGCGACCATGGTGGGGTCGCTTTTCTTGATCTTCGCGATGCATCTGGACTCGTTCAGGTAGTGGTACGTGACGAGATGTTGGCCGCATCCGGGGCTCACGAGCTACGGAACGAGTACTGCATCCTGGTCACCGGTGAGGTCGAGCTGCGACCGGAAGGCAACGCCAATCTTGAGCTGCCTACGGGAGAGGTGGAGGTGGCCGTCACCCAGCTCAAGGTGCTCAGCCCGTCCGCGCCATTGCCATTCCAAATCGACGAGCGCGTGAATGTGGGGGAGGAGACGAGGCTGAAATACCGCTATCTCGACCTGCGCCGGCCAGCGCCAGCGGCGGCGGTTCGGCTGCGCAGTGAGGTCAATCGGGTGGCCCGAACGCTGCTTGCTGAGCGCGACTTCGTCGAGATTGAAACACCAACCCTGACCCGTTCCACGCCGGAGGGAGCGCGCGACTTCCTGGTGCCGGCACGCCTCAAGCCCGGCTGCTGGTATGCACTGCCGCAGAGCCCACAGCTGTTCAAGCAGCTGCTCATGGTGGCAGGCATGGAGCGCTACTACCAGATTGCCCGGTGCTATCGCGACGAGGACTTCCGAGCAGATCGGCAGCCGGAATTCACCCAACTCGACGTCGAGATGAGCTTCGTCGACCAGGACGACGTGATTGAGCTCACCGAGGCGCTGCTCAATGTCATCTGGCGGCTGATCGGCGTTGAGGTGCCGACCCCCGTGCCACGCCTGACGTACGCGGAGGCGATGAACCGATTCGGCACTGACAAGCCTGACCTGCGGTTCGGACAGGAACTGCTCGAGTTGACGGAGTACTTCGCTGAAACACCGTTTCGGGTGTTTCAGGCGGACTACGTCGGCGCAGTGGTGATGCCGGGTGGTGCGGGCCAGCCACGCAAGCAGCTGGATGCTTGGCAGGAGTTCGCCCGCCAGCGCGGCCACCGCGGTTTGGCGTACGTGCTGGTCGGCGAGGACGGCGAGCTGGGCGGGCCAGTAGCCAAGAACCTCTCGGAATCGGAACGCAGCGGGCTTGCCGCCGAGGTCGGTGCCGCGCCAGGAGACTGTGTCTTCTTTGCTGCCGGTCCGCGCGCGCTGGCACAGGCACTGCTGGGTGCCACCCGGCTGGAGATTGGCCGCCGCGTGGGGCTCATCGACGAGAATGCGTGGGCTTTCTGCTGGGTGGTCGACGCACCCCTCTTCGAGCCGGCAAGTGTTGCGATAGCCGCCGGCGACATCACAGTGGGTGCAGGTGCCTGGACTGCCGTGCACCATGCGTTCACGGCACCAAAGGATCTGCAGACCTTCGACACCGATCCCGGCTCAGCACTCGCGTACGCCTACGACATCGTCTGCAATGGCAACGAGATCGGCGGCGGCTCGATCCGTATCCATCAGCGAGACATCCAGGAGCGGGTGTTCGCCGTGATGGGCTTGTCCAAGGAGGAGGCTCAAGAGAAGTTCGGTTTCTTGCTGGAAGCCTTCAACTACGGTCCGCCGCCGCACGGGGGAATCGCCTTCGGATGGGACCGGATCTGCGCTTTGTTGTCAGAAACCGACTCGATCCGCGACGTGATCGCCTTCCCGAAGACCGGCGGCGGCGTGGATCCACTCACTGACGCTCCGGCGCCGATCACCGCCGAGCAGCGCAAGGAGGCTGGAGTCGACGCCCAACCCGACGTCTGAGGGGCCCGACGTCTGAGAGGCCGGACATGTGACGTGCAAGCGCTGTGGCTAAGCCGGAGCCCAGAGGGCTCCTCCGTCGTTGGGGCGGTGTCCGTAGGATCTCTGGCGATGAGCGAAGATCTCTTCGGCGGCGCCGTCGGCGGCCAGACAGTCACACCCAGTGGCAGCCTGGGCGACACCGACCGTCCCGGCCTGCCGCTCGCGGTACGCATGCGGCCACGCACCCTGGAGGAGATCCTCGGGCAGGACCACCTGATGGCGCCCGGATCTCCACTTCGCCGTCTTGCCGCGGGCGAGCCGATGTCGGTCTTTCTCTGGGGGCCGCCAGGCGTCGGCAAGACTACGATCGCTGCGGTCGTCTCCAACCAGAGCGATTCGAGGTTCGTGGAGCTTTCCGCCGTTACCGCCGGCGTGAAGGAGGTCAGGGCGGTCCTTGACCAAGCTCGCCGGGACCTGCGTACGGCGCGGCAGACGGTGCTGTTCATCGACGAGGTGCATCGCTTCTCCAAGACCCAACAGGACGTCCTGCTGCCTGCAGTGGAGAACCGGCTGGTCACGCTGATCGCTGCAACCACGGAGAACCCGAGCTTCTCGGTCATCTCCCCGCTGTTGTCGCGGTCCTTGTTGCTGACTCTGAAGCCACTCAGCGACGAGGACATCTCGACCCTGTTGGATCGCGCGCTCAGCGAGGACCGTGGACTGGCGGGCGAACATCAACTCGACTCCGATGCACGCGCCATGATCGTGCGTCTCTCCGGAGCTGACGCCCGCCGTGCCCTGACCTTCCTGGAGGAGTCGGCCGCGGGCGCATCCGCCGTGGGCCAGACCATGATCACCACGGACATGGTCGAGCGGGCCGTCGACAAGGCAGCGGTCCGCTACGACCGTGCCGGTGATCAGCACTATGACGTGATCAGCGCGTTCATCAAGTCGATCCGAGGCTCGGATGTCCAGGCGGCACTGCACTATCTCGCCCGGATGGTCGCCGCAGGCGAGGACCCGCGCTTCATCGCTCGGCGGTTGGTGATCTTGGCCTCGGAGGATATCGGTCTTGCAGACCCTACGGCGCTGCAAACAGCCGTGGCTGCTGCGCACGCGGTCGAGTTCATCGGCATGCCGGAGGGGCGGATCAATCTGGCCCAGGCGGTTATTGCGCTTGCCTTGGCACCCAAGTCGAACGCGGTGATCATGGCCGTCGACGCCGCGCTTGACGATGTGAACGCCGGCAGGATCGGACTGGTGCCGCGCCATCTGCGTGATGCTCACTATCCGGGCGCAAAGCGACTCGGGCATGGTCAGGACTACGCCTATGCCCACGACGAGCCGCACGCGATCGCGGCTCAGCAGTATCTCCCGGATGAGCTCGCCGATGCCCGCTACTACATCCCCACCGAATTCGGCGCCGAGGCGGCCATGGTGACCAGGCTGCAGCGCATCGAGGAACTACTGGGTCGCTCTGATGACTGAACGGTGATGCCACCGTATGCGCGCTGAGTTTGTCGAAGCGCGAGCTCGTGCCATCGATAGGCTCAGGACACATTTGACACGCTCAGGGCACGTTTGCCTGCGCGGAATCCCAGCATCACCGAGGTAGCGGGCAGGGTAAGGTCGCATAGTCACGCCGCTTGGCGCGCTTTCGACTGTCCACAACGAGAAGGAAATCCCATGTCTGGAGGGGAGATCGCAGGCTTGATCGCCGCTGTTGCCTTCGTTGCATTGGTGGCATTGACGGCCGTGCCGCTGCTCAAGCTAGGGCGCGTGTTGGAGGAAGTCCGGCTGGCGGTACGTGACATCGGCCATGAGTCGGTGCCCATTCTCACTGAGTTGCAGGGCACGGTACGCGCGACCAACGATGAACTCGGCAAGCTCAGCATAGTGACCGAGGATGCGGCCAAAGTCAGCCGTAACGCGACAGTCGTCAGTGAGAACGCTGCGCAGATGACCCAGCTCTTCTCAGCCACCCTCGGCGGACCTCTGGTCAAAACAGCAGCGTTCAGCTACGGCATCCGGAACGCGATCAAGGGCAACGGCTCAGCCCGCAAGGCGAAGCGGAGCGCGTGATGTTCCGGCGCTTTTTCTGGTTCGCTGTCGGCGCGGGCGTCGCGGTCTTTGCCTCTGCGAAGATCCGGGGATACATGAAGAACACATCTCCGGAGGCCATCGGTCATCGCGTTGCTGAATCCGCGAACGGCATGAGCCAGTCGGCCCGGGGATTCGTCGACCGGATACGAATCGGGATGGCAGAGCGAGAGACGGAGCTCCGCGAGGCGCTCAACATGCCCGATAGCCAACCTGATCGCTAGCCTCGATTCATCCACCCAAGGAACACGTCATGAAAACCGCCGAGATTCGGCGCCGCTTCTTGGATTTCTTTGCCGCGCGCGGTCACGAAGTGGTGCCGTCAGCACCCCTGCTGTACAACGATCCCACCCTGTTGTTCGTCAATGCCGGCATGGTGCCTTTCAAGCGGTACTTCAGCGGGGCCGAGACCCCGCCCTTCGACCGCGCAGCGAGTGTGCAGAAATGCGTTCGCACCCTCGACATCGACGAGGTTGGCAAGACAACCCGCCATGCCACGTTCTTCCAGATGAACGGGAACTTCTCCTTCGGCGACTACTTCAAAGCCGAGGCCATTCGGTACGCGTGGGAGCTTGTTACCGGTTCGCAAGCCGGCGGCGGATACGGGTTTGACCCTGACAGGATCTGGGTGACCGTCTTGCGCACCGACGACGAGGCTGCGGCACTCTGGGAGAACATTGCAGACCTGCCCGCGGAGCGGATTCAGCGGCGCGGAGTGCTGGACAACTACTGGCACATGGGCGTGCCGGGCCCCGGTGGGCCGTGTAGTGAGATCTACGTCGACCGCGGCCCCGAGTACGGCCCCGATGGCGGCCCGGTGGTGGATGAGGATCGCTTCCTGGAGATCTGGAATCTGGTCTTCATGCAGGAAGAGCTGTCCGCGGTCCGCCAGAAGGACGACTTCGACATCGCCCGCGACTTGCCACGGAAGAACATCGACACCGGTATGGGTCTGGAGCGCGTCGCCTACCTGCTGCAGGGCGTGGACAACCTCTATGAGATCGACCAGGTCTACCCGGTGATCGATCATGCTGCGCAGCTTGCGGGCAAACGTTACGGCGCCCAGCACGAGGATGATGTCCGGCTGCGCGTGGTCGGGGATCACATCCGATCCGGGCTGATGTTGATCACTGATGGCGTCACGCCAGGCAATGAGGCCCGCGGCTACGTGCTACGCCGGCTGCTGCGGCGGGTGGTACGTGCCATGCGACTGCTCGGCGTGACCGAGCCCGTGTTGCCTGAGCTGCTGCCGATCAGCCGCGACCTGATGGCAGAGTCCTATCCCGAAGTCGCCTCCGACTGGGCACGCATCTCCCAGATCGCATATGCCGAAGAGGACGCGTTCCGGCGCACTCTGGCCACTGGTACCCAGATCTTCGATCTTGCTGTGGCCGACGCCAAGCGGGAGCAGCAAACCGTTCTCACCAGCGAGCGCGCCTTCCAGCTGCACGACACGTACGGTTTCCCGATCGATCTCACCCTCGAGATGGCGACCGAACAGGGGCTGAGCGTCGACGAGGCAGGCTTCCGGCGGTTGATGCAGGAGCAGAAGGACCGCGCCAAGGCCGACGCCAAGTCCAAGAAGGCAGGGGCTCAGGCGGTGGAGATCTACCGTGAGTTGCGCGCACTAGGGCCCACCCCCTTCACCGGCTACACCGAGTTGAGCACTGAGTCGAACGTCCGCGGCATTGTCGTGGACGGGATGCTCTCCGAGGCCGCTGAAGAGGGCGACCTTGTCGAGGTTGTCTTGGAGCAGACGCCGTTCTACGCCGAATCGGGCGGCCAGGACTCTGACGCCGGCCGGATCGTCGGCGATGGCGTCGAGCTTGAAGTAGTCGATGTGCAGCGCCCGGTGAAAGGCCTGATCGTGCACCGGGTACGGGTCAAGCAGGGTGAGCTGCTCAGCGGTGCCCAGGTACTGGCGGCGGTTGATGGTGAATGGCGCCTCGGAGCCTGCCAGGCGCACTCGGGAACGCACGTCATGCATGCTGCGCTGCGGCAGGTCCTGGGCCCGACGGCACTGCAGAGCGGCTCCTACAACAAACCGGGCTATCTGCGGCTCGACTTCGCTTGGCAGAGCGGGCTCAGCCAGCAGATACGGGCCGACGTCGAGGAGGCAGCGAACCAGGCGATTCGCATAGACCTGAACGTCAGCGCGAACATCATGCCGCTGGCCAAGGCCCGCGAGATCGGTGCGTTGGCACTGTTCGGCGAGACCTACGACGAGCAGGTGCGAGTCGTCGAGATGGGCGGGCCTTGGTCGCGTGAATTGTGCGGCGGAACCCATGTGCAACACACTTCCCAGATCGGACTGGTCACCGTCACCGGCGAGTCCAGCGTCGGGTCCGGCGTTCGTCGCGTTGAGGCGCTTGTCGGCATCGAGGCGTTCCGCTACCTGGCGAAGGAACGGTCGCTGGTGCTGGAACTCAGCGACGCCCTCAAGGTGCAGCCAGAGCAACTCCCTGATCGGATCAACAAGCTCGTTTCGCAGCTCAAAGAGGCCGAGAAGCGAATCGCGGATCTCAGGAGCCAGACGGTGTTGTCCGACGTCGGCAGCATCGTTGCCAAGAGCCACGACATGTGGGGCGTTGGCTACATCGCCCACCACGCTGACGGCATATCCGGCAATGACTTGCGATCCCTCGCCCTTGAGATCCGCAACCGCGTCCAAGACACGGCGTCAGTTGTGGCCCTGGTCGGCGGAGCCGTCGACAAGCCGAGCGTGGTCATCGTGACAACCGAGGGCGCCCGGGACCGCGGTCTGGACGCCAGCGAGCTGGTGCGTGTTGCCAGCGAGACCTTAGGCGGGCGCGGCGGAGGCAAGGCCGACATCGCCCAAGGTGGCGGCACCGACGGAAGTCGCGCGGAAGATGCCCTCAAGGCCGTGGAATACGCCATCGGGCACGCGCTGCAGTCGTAGGTGGCCGCGCGGTTTTCTGACTCTTCGGTGACGGTCTCGGTAGCGGGCTGGCGACTCATGGCTGTCAACATCCCACGCTGCGTGGGATGTTGACGCTGTGCATGGCGTGCATGCCATGTACAGCGTGAGCAACCTGTGTACGGCCCGGGGTGCTGCGATAAAGCCGCAGAGAGGACGAGAACGAGTGCGACAGGGCATACGGATGGCGCTCGATTGGGGGGATGTGCGGATCGGGGTTGCGGCATGTGACCGGGACGGTGTCTTGGCGTATCCGGTGAGCACGGTTCGGGCGGGCGCAGACGAGATCGGCGACTTGGTCGGGCTCGTCGCTGAGTACGAGCCGATCGAGGTGCTGGTTGGACTGCCGCGCAGTCTGAGTGGGGGCGAGGGTCCGGCGGCGGTGAAGGCGCGGGAGCGGGCGAAGCGGCTTGCCAGCGCGATGAGCGTGCCGGTCCGGCTGGTGGACGAGCGGCTCACGACCGTGACTGCATCGCAACGGCTCCACGAGGGTGGCAAGCGGGCCAAGGAGCAACGGGAGTTGATCGACGCGGCGGCCGCGGTCGCCATTCTCGAGCTGGCTTTGGCGTTTGAGCAATCCCAGGGAATCCCGCCGGGCGAGTTAGTATCAGCTTCTGGCGGCCCGGTCACCGGCGGGCCGGACCTGCCTGGGCGCTCAGGGCAGGAGAGGCCTCTGCAGACCTGAGGGAGATCAGCAAGCGTGTCATCGATGCTCGACCCGGAGGTCCCGCCGAGCCAGTCAAAAGAGATCGCGCGCACCGCCAAGGGTTGCTTCGCGGTCTTTGTCGCCGCAGCCGTACTGGTGCTCGGCGGCTACTTCGTCTGGGACAAAACCAGCGCCTTCTTGTCCACCTTCGGTGAGGTCCCCGACTATCCAGGCCCCGGCACTACGAAGATCCTCGTCGACGTACCCGAAGGCGCATCCCTCGATGTGATCGGCGGACTTCTGGTGGACCGCGATGTGATCAAGTCGAAGAAGGCCTGGGACAGAGCCGTGCGCACAGAGGAGCGGGCGACCAGCGTTCAGGCCGGCAGGTACCTGATGAAGACCCAGATGAAGTCGATTGACGCCCTTCGGCTGCTGATCAATCCCGGTAGTTCCAAGATTCGCCTGCAGTTCACCATCCCTGAGGGACTTCGGCTCACCGCCCAGGTGGATGCCCTGGTGAAGGGCACCAAGATCAAGAAGTCGGCGTACCGGGCAGCGTTGGACAAGCCAAAGGCCCTCAAACTGCCCAAGTACGCCAAGCAGGAACCAGAAGGTTTCCTCTTTCCTGACACCTACGAGCTGACCGCGGACTCCACGGCGACCTCGACCCTGAAGCAAATGGTCGACCAGTACAAGGCGGTCACCCGCGAGATCGAGTTTGAGGCCGATGCGAAGGAGCTCAAGCGGAAACCGTACGAGGTGCTGATCGTGGCCAGCATCATCGAACGTGAGGTGCGTAGAGAGGAAGACCGCGCCAAGGTCGCGCGGGTCATCTACAACCGGCTCGACAAGGATAGAAAACTTGAGCTCGACTCGACCGTGACCTATGCCAAGAAGCTCAAGACCACCACGACCACGAAGAAGGATCGCAAGAGCAAGTCGAAGTACAACACCTACCGCTATAAGGGCCTGCCGCCCGGGCCAATTTCAGGGCCAGGGAAGGCCGCGCTCGAGGCGGCGGCGAACCCGGAGAAGGGCAAGTGGCTTTATTTCGTCACGGTGAATCTCGACACCGGCGAGACGAAGTTCGCGGAGAACCTGGCGGACTTCGAGAAGATCCGTCTGGAGTTCCAGACCTGGTGCCAGTCCAACCCCGGCCGATGTGAAAGTTGACGTCCCCGCGACAGCTGGCGTGAGACGTTGCGCCGTACTCGGCTCGCCGATCGGGCATTCGCTCTCCCCAGCTCTGCACCGCGCCGCCTACACCCATCTCGGCCTGAATTGGACATACGACCGGTTTGAGGTCGATGAGCAGCAGCTCGCCTCCTTCGTCCGTGGGCTCGATGCATCGTGGCGCGGCCTCAGTCTGACGATGCCACTCAAAGTTGCGGTCCTGGAGCTGGGCCAAGTGGACCAGCTGGCGAGGCAGGCCGGCGCCGGCAACACGCTGGTTCTGGAAGGCGGCGAAAGCTGGGTCTATAACACCGACGTAGGCGGCCTGATCTGGGCAGTCGGGCAGGTGGCCGCATCGCCGTTGCCGCGGGTGACCATCCTGGGCGCCGGGGCCACCGCGAGGTCAGCACTCATCGCTGCGACCCAGCTTGGCGCGCGGGGGGTAACCGTTGTCGCGCGTGCGCCTGCCCGGGCCGACGCGCTCAGGCCGCTGAGCGACGAGTTGGGCGTAGGGCTGGAAATCAGACCATGGTCAAGCTCGGTTCCAGACGCCGACCTTGTCGTTTCGACGGTCGTGTCCGGAGCTGCTGATGGCGTTGCACAGGCTGTTGCGGGCAGCGCCCCGCTGATCGTCGACATCATCTACGATCCGTGGCCGACTGTCCTCGCGACGGCCGCCCAGCGAGTCGGCTGCACGGTTGTCAACGGCCTCGATCTGCTGATCGGCCAGGCACTGCTACAAATCGAGCTGATGACCGGCCGTTCCGTAGCAGCTGACATCCTCTACGCCGCCCTGGAATCTGAACGAGTCGCCCGCCAGCGCGTGGAAGACTGCTGATCATGCTCCGATGGCTCACAGCCGGCGAGTCGCACGGTCCGGCGCTGGTGGCAATCCTCGAAGGGCTGCCGGCTCATGTGCTGATCACCAGCAGCGAGATCGCCGATGCGTTGGCCCGCCGCAGGTTGGGCTTCGGGCGCGGCGCGCGGATGAAGTTCGAGGCTGACGCCGTCACGATCCTGGGCGGAATCCGGCATGGCAAGACCCAAGGCGGCCCGATTGCCATTCAGGTGGCGAACACCGAGTGGCCGAAGTGGGAGACGGTGATGGCGGCTGACCCGGTTCCGACCTCGGAACTCGAGGGACAAGCCCGCAGCACGGCCCTGACCAGACCGCGCCCGGGTCACGCTGACCTGGTCGGGATGCAGAAGTACGACTTCGAGGAGTCCCGGCCGATACTGGAGCGGGCCAGCGCCCGGGAGACGGCAGCCCGGGTGGCGCTGGGCCGGGTGGCATCCGCCTTCTTGCAGCAGGCGTTCGGTGTCAAACTGCTGAGCCATGTCGTTGAGCTCGGTACCGCAAGGGCGCCTGCTGGAGTAATCCCGACTGCGGCCGACTTGGCCGCTATCGATGACGATCCGGTTCGCTGCTTCGACTCGGCGGCGAGCGCCGCGATGGTCGCGGAGGTGGAACAGGCACAGAAGGACGGCGACACACTCGGCGGTGTTGTGGAGGTCGTGGTCTGGGGCCTGCCGCCCGGACTGGGTTCCTATGTTCATTGGGATCGCCGCCTGGATGCGCAGCTGGCGGGAGCGCTGATGGGAATCCAGGCCATCAAGGGTGTCGAGGTCGGAGACGGATTCGAGCTGGCTCGCAGTCGAGGCAGCGCGGCCCATGACGAGATCGTTCCGGGTGAGCAGGGCATCGCTCGGGCGTCACACCGGTCAGGCGGCACAGAAGGCGGTATGAGCACTGGTGAGGTACTGCGGGTCCGTGCGGCGATGAAACCAATTTCGACAGTGCCGCGTGCCCTGCGCACGGTCGACGTCGCCACCGGAGAGGCAGCCGTCGCGCACCACCAGCGCTCGGACGTCTGCGCCGTACCCGCGGCGGGTGTCGTCGCCGAGGCGATGGTCGCCCTGGTGCTCGCCAACGCAGCACTGGAAAAATTCGGCGGCGACTCGGTTGGCGAAACCCGCCGCAACTGCGGGAGCTATCTCAAGCAGCTGGCCGACCGCGGACTTCAGGTGCGACCGCAGCCATGAGCACGGACCTGCGCCCTGAGCCCCACAGTGTGCGCCCTGAGCACCAAAGTGTGCGCCCTGAGCTTGTCGAAGGGCCCATCGTCCTGGTCGGTGCTCCGGGCGCCGGCAAGAGCACCGTCGGGGCCCTGCTCGCCGAACGTCTCGGCGTGACCTTCCGCGACGCCGACGCAGTCATCGTTGAGCGTTCCGGAAGGTCGATCGCCGAGATCTTCACCGATGATGGCGAGGCGGCATTCCGTGCTCTGGAGGAGCAGATCACAGCGGAGCTGCTGGTCCTGCCAGACGGCGTCTTGTCGCTCGGCGGCGGCGCGGTGTTGTCGGCGGCGACCCGAGCCGCCCTGCGTGGCAATCGAGTGGTCTGGCTGAGGGTCGGGCTGACGCAATCGGTGAAGCGGGTCGGTCTCGACACCGCTCGTCCGTTGCTGCTCGGCAATGTCCGCGGTCAGCTGCTGAAACTGCTCAACGAGCGAGCAACGCTTTACGCCGAGGTAGCAACCGAGGTGGTCGATACCGATGCCACGACCCCTGCCGAGGTCGTCGAGATGATCATGAACGCGCATGCCGCCCACCGCTGAGCCGGCTCGGATCACTGTCGCGGCTGAGCGGCCGTACCAGGTGCTTGTTGGGCATGAACTGCTGGCCGAGGTGCCTGCCTTGCTAGGCCCGGGCGTGCAACGGGTGGCGCTGCTGCATCCGCCGACGATGATCAAGACCGCCGAGCGGCTCTCGCACCTGCTGACCACAGCGGGGCTGGAGCCGGTTCGCATCGATGTGCCCGACGCCGAGGCGGCGAAGAGTGTGGCGGTCGCTGAGCGTTGCTGGTCGATTCTCGGAAATGCTGGTTTCACGCGCTCCGACGCGGTTGTCGGCCTGGGAGGCGGTGCCACCACCGATCTGGCCGGCTTCGTCGCAGCCACCTGGCTGCGCGGCGTACGAGTGGTCCTGGTCCCGACCACCCTGCTTGGCATGGTTGACGCCGCTGTCGGTGGCAAGACCGGGATCAATACGGCGGAAGGCAAGAACCTTGTGGGCTGCTTCTACGAGCCGGTCGGCGTGGTCTGTGATCTTGGGGCACTGTCCACACTGCCGGCTGCGGACCTGGTTGCCGGTCTGGCGGAAGTGATCAAGTGCGGATTCATTGCCGACCCTGAGATCTTGACCATGATCGAATCAGATCCGGCCTCGGCAGTGCGCGCCGATTCGCTGCTGCTACGCGAGCTGGTCGAGCGGGCCGTCTCGGTCAAGGCCCGGGTTGTCACGGCCGACTTCCGTGAGACCACATCGACGGGATCCACGGTGGGCAGGGAGCTACTCAACTATGGCCACACTGTCGGGCATGCGATCGAGCGAAGAGAACAGTTCGGATGGCGCCACGGTGATGCGATCAGTGTCGGCATGGTCTTCGCAGCTGAGCTGGCTCGGCTCGCCGGCCGACTGGACCCGGCGACCGCCGATCGTCATCGCGCAGTGCTGTCGGGCGTGGGATTGCCTACCAGCTACCAGGCAGATGCTTTCGACGACCTGTTAGGCACCATGGCCCTCGACAAGAAGACCCGCGGCTCGACGCTACGGTTCGTGATCTTGAATGGCCTGGCCAGCGCTGAGATCCTCACCGCACCGGACCCCGATTTGCTGCGCGCGGCGTACGCAGCGGTCGCGGCCTAGGTGAGAAATATCGCCAGCAATAATGACAGCCATGATCGAAGCCTGGGGCGAGCTCGATGTGCGGGAAACATTTGAGGAGGCGGCGCGGACCTTTGCCGATCTTGTCCGGCGCATCCCACAGGACCGTTGGGACGGCCCGGGACTGGGGGAGTGGGATCTGCGTTCACTGGTCGGGCACACGTCTCGCTCACTGCTGACGGTGGAGACCTATCTCGGTCGGCCGGCTGACACTGAGGATGTGCCAGGACCGGCTGCGTACTACGTTGCCATCGCCGACATCGATCCCGCCGCCGTCGCTGCCCGAGGTCGGCAGGCGGGCCAGGCTCTCGGCGACAATCCCGCCGAGTTCGTCGATGCCCTTACTCAAAGGGTGCTTGCACAGGTGGACAGCGCCGGAAATCCACTGATTCAAACCCTGGCAGGCGGCATGCGCCTGGAAAGCTACCTCTCCACCCGGACCTTCGAGCTCGTGGTACACAGCCTTGACATCGCAGCTGCCGTACCTGAGATCGAACCGCTCGGCTTCAGCGATCAGTTGCTGAGCGAGCTGGTCAGGGTAGCGGCTACGGCGGCGGTGCTGCGTGGCAGTGGCGTAGAGCTGCTGCGGGCGCTCACTGGCCGAGGCACTCTCAGCCCGAGTTTCAGCATGGTCTGACCACCTCCGCGCTGGGTCTAAACTGGGCCGCTGCCAATGAGGGTGGCGAAGCAGAAGGGTTAGGCACGGTGGCATCGACGAACGATCTCAAGAACGGGATGGTCTTGGACCTGGACGGGCAGCTTTGGTCCGTGGTCTGGTTCCAGCACCACAAGCCTGGCAAAGGCAACACCGTGGTACGCACGAAGCTCAAGCATGTGCTCTCCGGCAAGGTCGTCGACAAGACCTTCAATGCTGACACCAAGGTGGATACGGCCAACGTCGACCGGCGCGATATGCAGTACCTCTACCACGACGGCGCCGGCTTCGTCTTTATGGACACCAGCACCTACGACCAGATGACCATCCCAGACGAGACCGTTGGGGACGCAAAGAACTACCTACTCGAGGCCCAGGTGGCAACGGTGGCCATCCACGACGGCACTCCGCTCTACGTTGAACTGCCCGCTTCGGTCGAGCTAGTGATCTCCTATACGGAGCCGGGCCTGCAAGGTGACCGCAGTACCGGCGGCACCAAGCCGGCTACGGTCGAGACCGGATTGCAGATCCAGGTTCCGCTCTTTCTGACTACTGGTGAAAAGGTCAAGGTCGACACCCGGTCAGGCGAATATCTCAGCCGCGTCGGTAGCTAGTGTCGACACTGCGACGCAGCACCGAGTCTTGATGAGCCAGCCCGCGAGTCCTGACAGCGATCCCGTACGAGGGGGTCGTAACTCGTCGCGCCGCAAGGCCCGCAAGCGCGCACTGGACATTTTGTTCGAGGCGGAGCTTCGTGGGGCGGACCTTATCGCGACGCTGGAGGAGCGGGCAGCTGCGGCGGATCCGCCGGTTCGCGAGTACACAACGCAGCTGGTGCGCGGCGTGGTCGCTCATGCCAGCGAGATCGATGCCCGGATCAGCGCGTGCCTAGCCCCAGGCTGGAGTCTGCCGCGGATACCTCGGGTTGATCGCAATGTGCTACGGATCGCTGTCTTCGAAATCGACTACGGCGAGGTGCCTGACGCAGTTGCGGTTTCTGAGGCGGTTCAGCTCGTCTCAGAGCTGTCCACTGAAGACTCGCCTGCCTTCGTGAACGGGGTGCTGCGCGCTGTGGCGACGTCCGGGGTTGGCTGAGTGAGCGGTGTTCGATGGCTCGCGCTCCGCTCGCTGCCTACCGTTCCGCAATACTCAACAGGACCGGCTTGAGGTCGATGACCGGCGTCCCGTCGATCGCTTCCAGGCCGCTGACATGTACCCGTACCCCCTCAATGCCGAGGACGCGTACCCGATGCAAGCCAATGGGATTGGGTCGGCTCGATGCCCTGGTGCTGAAAACACCCGCCTCGGGTCGGCTCATGTCATCGCGCGGATGGACCCGTAAGACCGCCCGGTCGGCCTCGTGCAACCAGCTCAACACGATGATCTCCTCGCCGACCGTGATACCGTCCAGGCCCGCTTGAACCTCGGGATCCAGCACCAGGTACGCGTCCGGTGCGCCTTCATCCCCTTGCCGCGGCGCATCAGCTGTCGAGACGAGTGAACTCTCGACCCGTCCGATCGGACGGAGAACCAAGCCGGTCGAGGTGGAGTCAATGCTCCCGTCTGAAGCTGCCGGTTCAGAATTCGAAACCATGACAGCACTCAATCACAGCCTGCAGCGAGCAGAATCTGCCCTGTGAGCGAGCCGCCCAGCCCGAACGTGATCACCATCGATGGGCACGCGATCGAGTATCGGCTGGAGCGTCGCGGCGATGCGATTGCCGTGATCTTGCACGGCGGGCACATGTCGGCTGGATGGGGAAGTTGCGGTACGCCGGCTGGGCGCAGACATCGGGCAGGTCACCGAGTTCCTGTTGAGCTGCCAGTCCGGTCGCGGATTCCTCATTGACCTTCGGGCTGCGACCGACGTAAGCGGCGACGTCGCGCAGCCGACGTTGATCCTGGCCACTCGGAATGACGGCGCAGTCAGTTTCGACCACGCCGAGTACCTTTTCGCGACGCTGCCCGACGCGACACTCGTCGAGGTCGGCACGCCCACCCACTTGCTGTGGCTGGGTGACGGATCGGATCGCACTGCTGCAGCAATCACGTCCTTCATCACGCCCTGAAGCCACCATCGGTCGAGGAACAGTGAGCGCGTTCGTCATTAGGGTGAGAGGGCGGAGAAACCGCTCGAAGCAGAAGGAGGGCGGCGCATGAAGTACTTGCTGCTGATCTACGGTGACGAGGCAGCGATGGAAGCGTACAGAGCGAACACCCCACCAGATCAGCAAGCCGCGGAGGCCAAGGTCTGGTACGAGTACGGCGACTGGCTCAAAGAGAAGGGCTGGTATTTGGCCGGCGAAGCGCTGCAGCCGACGGCGACGGCGACGTCGGTCCGGGCGGCCGATGGCAAGCCCATCGTCACTGACGGACCCTTCGCCGAGACCAAGGAGCAGCTCGGCGGCTACTACCTGCTCGACGTCGCGAACGCAGACGACGCGATCGAAGCGGGAAGCCGCTGTCCCGGCGCAATGTTCGGCACGATCGAGTTGCGGCCGATCCAGGACTTCCCGGACCAGCCGCAGGGCTGAGGCACGGCCGAGACGCTCAGGGACGTCGACCTCCTGTTCCGCCGCGAGGCGGGGCGGGCGGTCGCGGCCCTGATCCGGGCGACCGGCAGCTTCGACCTGGCGGAGGAAGCTGTCCAGGATGCGTTCGAGCAGGCGCTTCGCACCTGGCCAGAGCGGGGACTTCCGAACAACCCCGGCGCGTGGATCACCACTACGGCCCGCAATCGGGCGATCGATCGCCTCCGACGTGGGCGCGTGGGAGCCGTCAAGGAGGCACAGGCTGAAGAGGTCCGGGCGCTGGAGATGCTGGGATCCGACGATCAGCAGATTCCTGACGAGCGGCTGCGGCTGATTTTCACCTGCTGCCATCCTGCCCTCGCGATGGAGGCGCGGGTTGCGCTCACGCTCCGCACGGTCGGGGGTCTTTCGTCGCGCGAAATCGCTCGCGCGTTCCTGATAAGCGAGCCCACGATCCAGCAGCGCCTCGTCCGCGCAAAGCGCAAGATCCGAGACGCGGGTATCCCGTACCGGGTGCCGCCCCGGGAGCTGCTGGCCGACAGGCTCAGCGGCGTACTTGCCGTGCTCTATCTCATCTTCAACGAGGGCTACACCTCGACCGAGGGTGAGTTGTTGAACGTCGAGCTATGCGATGAAGCGATCTGGCTGGCACGTGTCGTCGACCGGCTGATGCCGGCCGAGCCGGAGATCAGGGGACTGGTCGCGCTGATGCTGCTGCAGCATTCCCGGCGCCATGCTCGAGTGGACGAGCATGGCGATCTGGTGCTGCTGGAGGATCAGGATCGCGCTCGCTGGGATCAGGACATGATCGACGAAGGGCTCGCGATACTCGATGCGGCAGTAGCCATGCGGCGACCTGGCCCCTACCAGGTGCAGGCGGCGATCGCCGCTCTTCACGCGCGGGCGCCGCGACCTGAGGACACCGATTGGCCAGAGATCGCAACGCTGTATCGGGTCCTGAAGGCGATGTCGCCGTCTCCGGTGATCGAGCTGAACAGGGCGGTTGCCGTGGCGATGGCTGACGGACCTGATGCAGGGCTGGCACTAATCGAGCCACTCGCCGACGAGCTGGACCGATATCACCTGTTCCACGCGGCGAGGGCCGACCTGCTCCGCAGGAGCGGACGCAGCGGCGAAGCGAAGGCCGCGTATCGACGAGCCCTCGAGCTGGTCACGAACCCGGTCGAGCGCAAGTACTTGCAGCAACGCGTATCGCAGGTCTGACGGCAAGCTCGCTTAGCCGACGTCGAGGGCTCGGAGTCCAATGCGATTAAGTGCGCAGTTTGGGCCCGGTTTCCGCGACCAAACCCGGCCCTAAGCGCGCATTTCTCACAGAGCGATCAACCGTGCGCGGGGAGGACACACACACGGTGAGGCAAGGCCACCGCAGAAGTTGGCTAGCTGACCCCGGATTCGCTGATAACCTCTGATGCGGTCTAGTTACGCCACGTCCGGTCCCGCCAGGCACGAAAGGGCGGTCAGGTTTGCAGCCGATAGCGCGCCCGGAGACTTCGGTGGCGTCTTCTCCGCCGGCGCTCCTGGTGTTAGAGGACGGTCGCACCTTCCACGGACGGGCGTTTGGCGCTATCGGTGAAACCTTTGGTGAGGCAGTCTTCGCAACCGGCATGTCCGGTTATCAGGAGACCCTGACTGATCCCAGCTACCACCGCCAGGTGGTGATAGCGACGGCGCCGCACATCGGCAATACCGGTTGGAACGACGAGGACAGCGAATCCAGCAGGATTTGGGTCGCTGGTTACGTGGTACGCGACGCGGCTCGGATCTCCTCGAGCTGGCGGTCCCGCCGAGACCTCGAGTTCGAGTTGCGCGCGCAGGGCATCGTCGGCATGTGCGAGGTTGATACGCGCGCCCTCACCCGCCACATCCGAGAGCGGGGCGCGATGCGGGTGGGCGTCTCCAGCGTGGAAACCAGCGCAGCGGCGCTGCTGGAACGCGTCCAGGCTCAGCCCTCGATGGTGGGCGCTCATCTCGCTGACGAGGTGAGTACCAAAGACGCCTACGTCGTGACGCCAGACGGTGAATCGCGATTCCGTGTGGTCGCAGTTGACCTCGGCATCAAGTCCATGACTCCGGCACGGATGGCCGAGCGCGGCCTTGAGGTTCACGTAGTCCCGTCGACGATCTCGTTCGCCGAGATCGAGGCGCTGCACCCCGATGGCGTGTTCTTCTCGAACGGTCCCGGCGACCCGGAGGCGGCTGACCAGCAGGTTGCGCTTCTCAGGTCTGTACTGGCGGCCCGCATCCCGTACTTCGGCATCTGCTTCGGCAATCAGCTCTTCGGTCGGGCGCTTGGCTTCGGCACCTTCAAGCTGGGCTACGGGCACCGCGGCATCAACCAGCCAGTGATGGACCTCACCACTCGCAAGGTCGAGGTCACTGCACACAACCATGGGTTCGCCGTCGCCGCCGCGCCCAGGGAACGGCACGAGACGCCGTACGGCCTCGCCGAGGTCAGCCACATCTGCCTCAACGACGACGTGGTCGAGGGCTTGCAGCTCACCGACGGGGACGGCAGGCTGCTGGCATTTTCGGTGCAGTACCACCCAGAAGCCGCCGCTGGCCCTCACGACGCCAGCTACCTCTTTGATCGCTTCGTAGATCTGATGGCCCTTCGACGAGCTCAGGGCACATCAGCAATGCGCCCTGAGCCTGTCGAAGGGCGGGAGCGCTAATGCCACGGCGTACCGACATCGAATCGATCTTGGTCATCGGAAGCGGCCCGATTGTGATTGGGCAGGCGTGCGAGTTCGACTATTCCGGTACTCAGGCTTGCCGGGTGCTCCGGGATGAAGGCTTCCGGGTGATCTTGGTCAACTCCAACCCGGCGACGATCATGACCGATCCGGAGTTCGCCGACGCAACCTACATCGAGCCCATCACTCCGGAGTTCGTCGAGATGGTCATCGCCAAGGAGCGGCCGGACGCCCTGCTGGCAACGCTCGGTGGCCAGACAGCGCTGAACACTGCAGTCGCCCTGCACGAGAATGGCGTTCTCGAGCGCTACGGCGTGGAGCTGATCGGTGCCTCGATCGAGGCCATTCAGCGCGGCGAGAACCGGCAGCAGTTCAAGGCGATCGTCGAAGTACTGACGGGCATCCAGGGCGGCCCGGCGGAGGTGGCGAGTAGCCGCATCTGTCACTCGATCGAAGACGTCCTGCACGCTGCGGATGATCTTGGTTACCCGCTGGTGGTCCGTCCCAGCTTCACCATGGGCGGGGTGGGCTCGGGCCTCGCTCATGACGAAGCTGATCTTCGCCGGATGGCCGGTGGCGGCTTGTCCGCCAGCCCCACCAGCGAGGTGCTGATCGAGGAGTCGATCTTGGGCTGGAAGGAATACGAGCTCGAGGTCATGCGCGACAAGGCCGACAACGTGGTGATCGTCTGCTCCATCGAGAACCTGGACCCGATGGGGGTCCATACCGGCGACTCGATCACGGTGGCCCCCGCGATGACCCTTACGGACCGCGAGTACCAGCGGATGCGCGATGTCGCGATCGGCATCATCCGGGCGGTCGGGGTGGATACTGGCGGCTGCAACATCCAGTTCGCGATCAACCCAGCCGATGGGCGGATGATCGTGATCGAGATGAACCCGCGGGTATCGCGGTCGTCGGCATTGGCCTCGAAGGCAACCGGCTTCCCCATTGCCAAGATCGCCGCGAAGGTCGCGATCGGCTACACCCTCGACGAGATCCCGAACGACATTACTGAGCAGACGCCGGCCAGCTTCGAACCCACGCTGGACTACGTCGTGGTCAAGGTGCCGAGATTTGCCTTCGAGAAATTCCCTTTGGCCGACGCCACGCTGACTACGCACATGAAGAGCGTCGGCGAGGCGATGGCAATCGGCCGGAACTTCACCGAAGCGCTGGGCAAGGCGCTGCGCAGCCTGGAGGATGCGCAGGCGCCGTTCCGGTTCGCCGACGAGGTCACCGAGTCGGTCGACGAACTGCTGGACAAGGCAGCGCGGCCGCACGACGGCCGGCTCAACGTCGTCATGCAAGCGCTCCGCGGCGGCGCGACCCCAGAGCAGGTACACCAGGCGACCAAGATCGATCCCTGGTTCATCGACCAGCTGGTGCTGCTGCTGGAGATCGCCACCATGATCAAGTCCGCGCCGGAGCTCAACGCAGACGTGCTGCGAACGGCCAAGCGGCACGGCTTCTCCGACGCCCAGATCGCCGCCCTGCGGCATTTGAGCGAGGACGTGGTGCGGGGGGTGCGCTGGGCGCTCGGCGTGCGGCCGGTCTACAAGACGGTGGACACCTGCGCCGCTGAATTCGCCGCGCGCACTCCGTACCACTACAGCTGCTACGACCTGGAGACCGAGGTCGCGCCGCGGCAGAAGCCTGCGGTGTTGATCTTGGGCAGCGGACCGAACCGGATTGGTCAGGGCATCGAGTTCGACTACTCCTGCGTGCATGCGGCGATGGCGCTGTCGAATTCCCCGGATAACCAGGGAGCCGGCTACGAGACGATCATGGTGAACTGCAACCCCGAGACCGTCTCAACCGACTACGACACGGCCGACCGGCTGTACTTCGAGCCACTGACGCTCGAAGACGTACTGGAGGTTGTACACGCCGAACAGGCTGCGGGACCAGTAGCGGGCGTCATCGTGCAGCTTGGTGGACAGACTCCGCTTCGACTCGCTCAGGCGCTCAAGGATGCCGGCGTTCCGATTGTCGGCACCAGCCCGGAGGCGATCCACCTTGCCGAGGAGCGGGGCGCCTTTGGTCGCGTGCTGGCCGAGGCCGGGCTGCCGGCTCCCAAACACGGACTTGCGCGTTCCTTTGCCGAGGCGAAGAGCATCGCCGACGAGATCGGCTATCCGGTGCTGGTGCGCCCGTCCTACGTGCTCGGCGGCCGCGGCATGGAGATTGTTTACGACGAGTCGACGTTGTCGGCATATATCGAACGGGCCACCGAAGTCTCACCAGCCCACCCCGTGCTGGTCGACCACTTCCTCGATGATGCGGTCGAGATCGACGTCGACGCCCTCTATGACGGCACGGATCTCTACCTCGGTGGCGTCATGGAGCACATCGAGGAGGCCGGCATCCACTCCGGCGACTCAGCTTGCGCACTGCCGCCGATCACTCTCGGCACCGAGCTGGTAGACCGGATCCGCTGCTCAACAGCGGCGATCGCGCGGGGCGTCGGCGTCTGTGGCTTGATCAACATCCAATTTGCGATGGCCGGCGACACCCTCTTCGTCCTGGAAGCCAACCCCCGCGCCTCGCGTACGGTGCCGTTCGTCTCCAAGGCGACAGCGACCCCGTTGGCCAAGGCGGCGGCGCGCATCATGCTAGGTGCGACCGTGCAACAACTGCGTGCCGAAGGGCTGCTGCGGGCAACTGGCGACGGCTCGACCGAGGACTCATCGTCGCCGATCGCGGTCAAGGAGGCGGTGATGCCTTTCAACCGGTTCCGGACCGTGGAAGGGATTTCGGTCGACACAGTCCTCGGTCCGGAGATGAAGTCAACCGGCGAGGTGATGGGTATCGACCTCAGCTTCGGCACGGCCTTCGCCAAGAGTCAGGTTGCCGGTTTTGGACCGCTACCGACCAAGGGCACCGTCTTCATTTCGGTCGCCAACCGCGACAAGCGATTCGTGATCTTTCCTGTGAAGCGCCTCGCTGATCTTGGTTTTGAGATCCTGGCAACCGCAGGAACAGCGTCGATGCTGCGCCGTCATGGGGTGGTGGTGACCACGGTTCGCAAGTTCAGCCAGGGCAGCGGGCCGCACGGGGAGAAGACGATTGTGCAGGCCATCCTGGACGGCCAGGTGGACATGATCTTCAATACTCCGCACGGCCTGAGTCCGGACGGACGCCCACGGTTCGACGGCTACGAGATTCGCACTGCAGCGGTGCTCCGCAACATCCCGTGCGTCACCACAGTCCAGGGTCTCGCTGCCGCAGTGCAAGGCATAGAGGCGATCATTGCCGGCAATGTGGGCGTACGGTCGCTGCAGTCGTGGAGCAGCAACGATGGCTCCTGAGCTGTCGGTAGCGTGATCATCGATCGCGGTTACCGCGGCGTCCTGCGGCCGCTGCTGTTCCGGGCGTACGGTGGCGACCCGGAACGCATTCACGAGCAGACCCTGGCCGCAATTGCTCGGATCGGTCGGAGTCGGCCCGCCCTCGCAGCCCTTGCCACCCTCTGTGCCAGACACCGTACGCCGACCACCGTCGCCGGCATCCCGTTCCCCGGCCTGGTCGGGCTAGCCGCTGGGATGGACAAGGACGGGGTGGGCATCAAAACCTGGAGCTCCCTCGGTTTTGGCTACGTCGAGCTGGGCACCATCACCGCACAGGCGCAGCCAGGCAATGACAGGCCCCGACTGTTCCGGCTGCCCGAGAGCCGGGCGATCATCAACCGGATGGGCTTCAACAATCTCGGTGCGTCAGCCCTAGCGGAGCGGCTGGCAGCCGCCGGGGTGAGGCGGGGCAACCTGGCCGTAGGCGTCCCGATCGGTATCTCCATCGGCAAGACCAAGAATGTGCCGCTTGATGAAGCGGCGGAGGACTACCTGGCTTCGCTCCGTGCGGTTGCTCGATACGCGGACTATCTCGCCATCAATGTTTCAAGCCCCAACACCCCTGGACTGCGTTCTCTGCAGGATGCTCGGACCCTGGCTGACCTCATCTCAGCGCTGGTGAACGAGGCATGGCGGCTCGCCGCCGGCGCGCCGCCAGTGCCGATCCTGGTCAAAGTGGCGCCTGACCTGACCGAGGCAGCGTTGGAAGAGGTCGTACGGGTGTGTACCGAAACCGGTGCTGAGGGCCTGATCGCCACCAATACCACGCTGGGCCGGGATGGCATCCCAGCCGACCAGCCGCTGCGCGCCGAAGCCGGTGGTCTGTCGGGAGCACCGCTCACCAGCCGGGCTCGCCATGTGGTGCGCTTCCTGGCTGACCGCACCACATTGCCGATCATTGGCGTCGGAGGCATCATGAGCCGCGACGATGGCCAGGCGATGCTGGATGCCGGGGCCAGCTTGTTGCAGATCTACACCGGCTATGTCTACCGCGGTCCTGCACTGGTCGCCGATCTGAACCGTCTGAACGCCCCGAGCGCGTCGGAAGGAGCACGTGATCAGCTCCTACGGTGAACGCCTTGCGGCCCTGACAGCCGAACGCGGCCCGCTCTGCGTGGGTGTGGATCCGCACCCCAGCCTGCTGGCCTCCTGGGGCCTCGCCGCCGATGCGCAGGGTCTGGAACGCTGCGCTCGCGGTCTGATCGAGGCGCTGGGCGGGATTGTGCCGGTCTTCAAACCGCAGTCGGCGTTCTTCGAGGCTCACGGTGCAGCCGGAATTGCTGTTCTGGAGCGAACTCTGGCCGACATCAAGGCTGCCGGAGCCATCTCGCTGCTCGATGTGAAACGCGGTGACATCGGATCAACCATGGACGCGTACGCGGCGGCCTATCTCAGCGATGGTTCACCGCTCGCCGCCGACGCCGTAACGCTCAGCCCGTTTCTCGGCTTCGGCTCATTGGACGGCGCGATCGAGCTGGCCGATCGGGGGGACCGCGGCGTCTATGTCCTCGCCCTGACCAGCAACCCCGAAGGTGCCCAGGTCCAGCACGCTCGCGCACCCGACGGCCGCACGGTAGGCCAGATCGTCATCGATGAGGCGGCCAGCCGAAACGCTGTTCGTCGCAAGCCAGGAGCCAGCCTCGGTCCGGTGGGCGTCGTGATTGGCGCGACCATCGGACGGACGGCGACTGACTTCAGTGCTCTCGGCGGGTCGATCCTCGCTCCCGGCATCGGAGCACAAGGCGGTACGGCCGCCGACCTCGCTGCGGTGTTCCTTGACGCGACCCGATTCGTGCTGCCATCCACCAGTCGCGAGGTCATCTCGGCAGGACCGACACCAGCTGGTCTGCAGGCTGCCGCGACACGGGTGCTGGGTCAGATGAAAGCAGTCATCGAGTTGAGGTAAGTTCTCAAACCTCCGACTGATTCGCCGCGGATTGGCGGATCCAAATACCGGGCCGCCAGATGAGGACGCGAGCTGTGACGATTCCCCCCTTGAGCGATGAGCAGCGTCAGCAAGCACGGCATGCCGCGACCGAGGCTCGACGCCGCCGCGCCGAGATGAAGCAGGCTCTCCGCTCCGGCCAGCGCAGCCTTGCCCAGGTGCTGGACCTCGCTGAGTCTGACGATGTCATTGCCCACGCCAAGGTCATCGATGTCTTGAAGGCATTGCCTCGAGTGGGCACAGTCCGTGCGAGCAAGGTCATGGAACGGCTCGACATCGCCGCCAACCGCCGTTTGCGAGGCCTAGGCAAGCATCAGACTGCCGCCCTGATCGCTGAGTTCTCCGACCGGTCCACGCCGCCCCAGCTCGTGAGCCGGAGTGGCGCGTCTCACCGTGGTCTCGGGTCCGACCGCGGTGGGCAAGGGAACCGTGGTCGCGCGCCTCGCCAGGAAACATCCAGAGATCTTCGTCTCCGTTTCGGTCACCACCCGGCCGCCAAGGCCGGATGAAATCGATGGTGTCCACTACCACTTCGTGTCTGTCGACGAGTTCGATGCGCTCATCGCCGCAGGTGCGCTGCTGGAGTGGGCGACTGTCCACGGCGTCCACCGCTACGGCACGCCACGCACCCCCGTCCTGCAAGCGATCGCTGATGGACGTCCTGCCTTGTTGGAGATCGACCTGCAGGGTGCACGCCAGGTACGGCAGAGCTGGCCCGACGCTCGGTTCGTGTTCCTGGCACCACCGACATGGGAGGAGCTGGTACGCCGCCAGCTAGGGCGGGGCACCGAATCGGCCGCGCAGCGGGAGCAGCGGCTGGAGACTGCGCGAGCTGAGATGGCGGCGCAGGCCGAGTTCGACTTCGTGGTCGTGAACGGTGAAATAGGCCAGGCAGTCAATGACTTGGTAGCCTTGCTCTGTCTGTAGCCGTGCAGAGCATTTTGGCGTGTGCTGATTCAGGGACATCTGACTTGGCGCAAGCCGTGCAACGGCGTTGGCTTGTTCACCCAAACCGAAGGTTCATACGTGTCTGGAAAGCATCTGCTTGCTGAGGGGATCACGAATCCACCGATCGACGAGCTTCTGACGAAGTCAGATTCGAAGTACAAGTTGGTCTTGTTCGCGGCCAAGCGGGCCCGACAGATCAACGCCTACTACTCCCAGTTGGGCGAGGGCCTGCTGGACCACGTCGGCCCGCTGGTCGAGACCACAGTGCAGGAAAAGCCCCTCTCCATTGCGCTGCGCGAGGTGAACGAGGGCAAGCTGACGTGCATAGACGTCGACTCTGAAGCGCCAGTGGACTCCGACACCGAGTCGCCCTTCGAGCCTGCTTGAGCAGCCGCCGCCGTTGACCAACAGGAGGGCGCGATGAGTCGCATCGTCCTCGGGGTATCTGGCGGCATCGCCGCGTACAAAGCCTGCGATCTCTTACGTCGTCTGCAGGGCGCCGGTCACGAGGTCACTGTGGTGCCGACCGCGGCAGCGCTGGAGTTTATCGGCCTAAGCACCTGGGCCGCCTTGTCCGGCCGGCCAGTGCACACGTCAGTGTTCGACGACGCGCACCTAGTGCCGCACGTCAAGATCGGGCAGGAGACCGACCTGGTCTTCGTTGCCCCCGCGACCGCCGATCTGCTCGCTCGGGCCGCATCAGGACGCGCCGACGATCTGTTGACCAATGTGCTGCTGACCACGCACGGCCCGGTTGTCTTTGCCCCAGCCATGCACAGCGAGATGTGGCTGCACGCTGCAACTCAGGCAAACGTGGAGACGCTCCGGAGCCGAGGAGCCGTCGTCGTGCGCCCAGACACGGGACGGCTGACTGGGCCGGACGCCGGCCCAGGACGGCTCCCTGATCCAGCCGAACTCTTTGCGGTGGCAGTCGCTGTGCTGGCCGACGCAAGCATCGCGGTACGCGCTGCCAGTCAAGACATGGCGGGCCTCAAGGTCGTTGTCAGCGCCGGGGGTACCCGTGAGCACCTGGATCCGGTGCGCTTCATCGGCAATTCCTCCTCAGGCCTGATGGGTTGGGCGCTTGCCCGTGCTGCGGTGCTGCGCGGTGCCGATGTCCGCCTGGTTGCCGCGAATGTAGGTCTGCCCGCCCCGCCGGGCACCGAGGTCGAGGCGGTGAGCTCAACCGCGGATCTGGCCCAGGCCATGGCGGTGGCTGCCAAGGACGCCGACATCGCGATCATGGCGGCGGCACCTGCCGACTTCACACCTGCCAGCGCCAGTCAAACCAAGATCAAGAAATCAGCCGACGGGGGTCTCGAGCTGAGGTTGGTGCAGACCACCGACGTGCTCGCCAATCTCGTGGCGGCCCGGACCGACGCGCGTCAGATCCTGGTGGGCTTTGCAGCGGAGACTCCGGGTGCCGGAGAGACACTGCTCGACCTGGGCCGTGCCAAGCTCGCGCGCAAGGGTTGCGACCTGCTGGTACTCAATGAGGTCGGCCACAATCTCGTCTTCGGCCAACCCGAAAGCAAGATCACCCTGCTGACCGCGGAGGGCGCGACCGGGCCGATCGCCGGAAGCAAGGACACGCTTGCGCATCAAATTTGGGATGAGGCCCTCGCGCAGCGCGCTCGCCGGTAGTTTCGGGGGACGGTAAGGCTGGCCGGCCGTGCAACGCGGCAATCGGGACTGCAAGAACTCAGAAACGGATGGCACATGGCACGCAGACTGTTCACCTCGGAGTCGGTGACGGAGGGGCACCCGGACAAGATCGCTGACCAGATCAGCGACTCGGTGCTCGACGAACTGCTACGGCAGGATCCGGACAGCCGAGTGGCGGTGGAGTGTCTGGTGACGACCGGACTCGTGGTGGTGGCCGGCGAGGTGACCACTGAGTCATACGTTGAGATTCCGCGGGTCGTGCGTGAGCGCATCATCGACATCGGCTACGACTCCTCGACCAAGGGCTTCGACGGTGGCTCATGTGGCGTTGCGATAGCTATTGGTCAGCAGTCGCCCGACATCGCACAGGGCGTCGACCACGCATTTGAAAGCCGTACTGGTGAATCCACCGATGTGCTCGATCTGCAAGGCGCCGGGGATCAGGGTCTGATGTTCGGTTACGCCTGCAGCGAAACGCCATCATTGATGCCGTTGCCGATCGACTTGGCGCATCGACTGGCCGAACGCCTTGCCGCAGTACGCAAGGACGGGACGATGCCCTACCTGCGTCCTGACGGCAAGACCCAGGTGACGGTCGAGTATGACGGCGATCGCCCGTTGCGGATCGACACGGTTGTCTTGTCTACTCAGCATGCCGCGGACATCGACCTTGATGCGCTGTTGGCCCCCGACGTTCGCAAGCATGTCGTCGATTCGATCCTGGAGAGCTATCAGATCGACTCCAGTGACTATCGGCTGCTGGTGAACCCCACCGGGCGCTTCGAGATCGGCGGGCCGATGGGCGACGCGGGTCTGACGGGACGCAAGATCATCGTCGACACCTACGGCGGAATGTCACGACACGGTGGCGGAGCGTTCTCTGGAAAGGACCCCTCGAAGGTGGACCGGTCCGCGGCCTACGCGATGCGCTGGGTAGCCAAGAACGTGGTCGCGGCCGGTCTCGCCGGCCGCTGCGAGGTGCAGGTGGCGTACGCGATCGGCAAGGCTCATCCGGTCGGGTTCTATGTGGAGACCTTCGGCACGGAGCGGGTGCCGGTCGAACAGATCCAGCAAGCGGTGCTCAAGGTTTTCGATCTGCGCCCGGCGGCGATCATCCGGGATCTGGATCTCAAGCGACCGGTCTACGCGCAAATGGCGGCGTACGGACACTTTGGCCGGCAGCTGCCTGGCGTCAGCTGGGAGAACATCGATCGAGCCGATGCGTTAGCCGCCGCGGTGCGCGGCTGAGCCCATGCCGTTCGGATCGTCGTGGAGGCGTGCGCGTCTAACGGCGGAAGCGCGGGTTGCCAGGGGCCGGGCCGCGCGCAGCGAGGTGCCGCGGTCAGCCCACAGCCGGTGGGCACCAGCGCCAGGTCGCCCCGATCCGATTGGCCTGCTTGAGGAGCAAGCGCAGAGCCGGATTCCGGAGTTGGTCCCGATCCGACACGGGCGGATGCTGATCTCACCATTCACCTTCTACCGGGGCGCTGCGCTGATCATGGCCGTAGATCTGGCAACAACCCCGGAGTCAGGTGTAACCGTCCAGCTGTGCGGTGATGCCCACCTGTCAAACTTCGGCCTGTTCGGCACGCCGGAGCGCCGGATGCTGTTCGACATCACCGACTTCGACGAGACGCTACCTGGCCCGTGGGAGTGGGACGTGAAGCGGCTAGCGGCCAGCATCGAGATCTTGGGGCGGGATCGCGGCTTCGCAGCATCCGACCGGCGTGCCATCGTCATGGCTGGGGTGCGCGAATACCGGGACAGAATGCGCCACGCCGCCAGAATGGGGACCTTAGGTGCGTGGTATGACCAGCTCGATGCGGGGATGTTGCTGGAGCTGGTCCGCGAAGAGCAGCGTCTCAAGCGACTCAGCAGGAAGGAGGCGCAAACCGCCGCGCGACGGGTAGCCGAGGCGCGCACTCGCGACAGCACCCGGGTATTCGCCAAGCGGGTTAGTGAGGTCGACGGCGAGCTGCGGATCGTGTCGGACCCGCCCCTGATCGTGCCGATCGAAGACCTGGTCGTACCGGGGACGGAATGGGAAGACCCCACTCCGCTGATCAAGAAGCTGCTCAGCACCTACCGCCGCACGCTGGGGCGGCAGGGCCATCCGCTCGAGGAATTCCGCTACGTTCACGCTGCCCGCAAGGTGGTCGGCGTTGGCAGCGTCGGAACCCGCTGCTACCTCCTCCTGCTCATGGGCCGCGACCAGAACGACCCACTGTTCTTGCAGGTGAAGGAGGCGCAAGCGTCCGTGCTTGAGCGAATCGCCGGACGCAACATCTACCCGCACCACGGCGAGCGCGTGGTCGTTGGCCAGCGCCTGATGCAGGGCGCAACCGACATTTTCCTCGGCTGGCAGCGGATACGAGGGCTCGACGGGGTGAGTCGTGACTACTACGTCCGCCAATTCCATGACTGGAAGGGCGGGGTTACCGTCGACAACCTCCAGGTCCCCGGAGCCACGCTCTACGCACGTATTTGTGCAGCGACCCTCGCACGGGCGCACGCTCGGTGGGGCGACCGGATCGCGATCGCCTCCTACCTGGGGAAGGGGGACAGCTTCGACCGGGCCATCGCTGACTTCTCCGCCATCTACGCCGACCAGAACGAGCGCGACTATGAAGCTTTCGTGGCGGCCGTAGAGTCCGGGCGGCTGACCGCCCAAATTGGTGTGTAGCGCACTGTCAGGGCTCGCTGCCTATGATCTGGTGTGCCTGAACCGAGCCAACCTGAGCTGCCGATCGCCAGGGTGGCTGTGGACATGCCGCTCAGCCACCTGGACCATCCCTTCGACTATGCGGTGACGGCTGAGCAGGATGCCGGCGCGATACCCGGCGCTCGGGTACGCGTTCGGTTCGCCGGTCGGCTCAGGGACGGGTTCATCCTCGAGCGGGTCGCCACTGGTGATCATGAGGGAGCCTTGGCCCCATTGTCCAAGATCGTCTCCAGCGAGCCGGTCCTGACTACCGAGATCGCGAAATTGATCAGGAAGGTTGCCGATCACTACGCCGGGACGTTTGCCGACGTGATGCGCCTGGCTGTGCCGCCGCGACACGCCGCGACAGAGCAGGCGGAGCGAGGTAGCACCCGGTGCTCGTTGCCGGATGATCATCCAGCTGGACCGTTGGTCGACTATCCAACGGGTCCAGGCTTCCTGGCGGCGCTGCGGGGCGGGGACCACCCGCGGGCGATGTGGCAGGTCACCCCCAGCGCGGCGCCGAGTGGTGACTGGGCCCTCGGCCTTGCCGCGGCGGCGCGTGCCTGCGCTGACAGCGAACGTGGCGCAGTGATCATCGTGCCCGACCAGGCTGATCTTGATCGACTCGGCGAAGCCTGTACGCAGCTGCTCGGTGCGACAGGCTTCGCGGTGCTGGTGGCCGAGGCCGGACCGGCCGCGCGGTACCGGGCCTTTCTGTCGGCTCTGCGCGGAGAGGTGCGTGTGGTGATCGGTAACAGAGCCGCCGCCTACGCACCGGTTCATGATCTAGGTTTGGTAGCCCTCTGGGACGATGGCGACGATCTGCTGGCCGAGCAGCGCGCCCCGTATCCCCACGCGCGGGACGTGCTGGCCCTGAGAGCCGACAGTGCAAACGCCGGCGTGCTGTTCGCGAGCCATGCCAGAACAACCGAGCTGCAAGCCTGGATCGAGCGCGGCTGGCTGCGAGAGCTGGCCGATGACCGGGTCGTCGTACGGCATACCGCACCTCGGGTGAAGGTGACGGCGGACTCCGACCTCGCGATGGAACGCGACCCGGCGGCTCGTGCGGCCCGATTACCGCACGAGGTGTTCGAGATGATGCGGGCGAGCTTGCCGCAGGGACCTGTCCTGGTCCAGGTGCCTCGGGGGGGTTACCTGGTGGCCCTCGTCTGCCATGGCTGCCGGGAGCCGGCCCGGTGTCGCTTCTGCGGCGGTCCGACCAGAGTTTCAGCCAGTCGGGCTGGTGAGGCAGCGACTGCCGGAGCGAGCTGCGCCTGGTGCGGCAGACCGCAGATCGAGTGGGAGTGCCCGATCTGCAACTCCCGCCGGGTGCGAGCGCCCATCGTAGGCGCTGAAAGGACGGCCGAAGAACTGGGCAAGGCGTTTCCTCAGACGCCCGTCAGACAGTCCAGCGGTGGGAAGCGGATCGCCACCATGACAGACACCTCGGGGATCGTGGTGGCTACGCCTGGTGCCGAGCCGCAGGCCGTGGGCGGTTACGCAGGTGCTGTGCTCCTCGACACGCCGTTGTTGCTGCTCCGTCAGGATCTACGTGCGGCCGAGGAGGCGTTACGGCGGTGGCTCAACGTGGTTGCGCTGGTGCGAAGCGGCGCAGACGGCGGTTCGGTCATCGTGGTCGGGGAGAGCTCTGGGCGCGCGTTGCAAGCGTTGGTGCGAGTCGATCCAGGCGGTTTCGCCGCGCGCGAGCTGGGCGAACGAGCCGCCGCAGGCTTCCCGCCCGCGGTCACACTGATCACGATCGAGGGCCCCGCTGAGGCGGTGGCCGAGTTCGTCTCACTTGTGCAAGCTCCTGACCATGCGGAGTTCCTCGGCCCTGTGGAGCTCGCACCGCAACAGTCGGGAATGGGCAAGGCGTCAGAACCCGCCATCCAGCGCCTCACCCTGCGGGCTCCCTTGGCCGAAGGCGGACAACTGGTCCGTGCCGCGAAAGCGGCCGCTGCCGTGCGGAGCGCGCGCAAGAGTGAGGGTCCGCTCCGAATCAGGGTGGATCCAGTTGACCTGAGCTGACATGTGCGCGCTGAGCTCGTCGAAGCGCCACATGTTCCCTTCGACAAGCTCAGGGCACATTTGCCGTCTATTTCACGATCGTGACGGCCGTCAGGAAAGTGATACGGTCGAGGCAACGAGCGAATCGTTCGCGAGCCTCGGTAGAGCGGACACAGAGAGGAGCGCCAGATGAGCGTCCGTGAAGGGCTGCGGCCCATCGACGCGGGTGTGCATACCGACTTCCGGGAAGCGATGAGCTACGCCGACTACCTGGAGCTGGATACGCTGCTGGCCGCGCAGCACCCGAAGAGCGAGCCACCGCATCATGATGAGCTGCTGTTTATCGTGCAGCACCAGACCACGGAGTTGTGGCTCAAACTGATCCTCCACGAGCTGCGCGCCGTACGTGACTACCTCGATGCCGACCTGGTGCACCAGGCGCTGAAGTGCCTGGCCCGCGTCAAGCACATCCAGCGCACGCTGACCGAGCAGTGGTCCGTGCTGGCCACCCTGACCCCGAACGAATATGCAGAGTTTCGCGGGACGCTCGGCACCGCATCCGGCTTCCAGTCAGCTCAGTACCGCGCCGTCGAGTTCATTCTGGGCAACAAGAACGAGCACATGCTCAAGGTCTTCGCCTCCGACGAGGCCGCATCCGCGATGCTGTCGGAGCTGCTGGATCAGCCGTCTGTCTACGACGCCTTCCTGCGTTTTCTTGCCCGCCGCGGGCTCGACATTCCCGACGAGGTGCTGCAGCGTGACGTGCGGCGACCGTGGGTCATGCAACCGGCGTTGATTCCGGTCTTCCAATCGATCTATGGCGCCGTCGACCGCGCTTACGACCTCTACGAGGCGTGCGAGTGCCTGGTTGATCTGGAGGACAACTTCCAGTTCTGGCGATTCCGTCATCTGCGGACCGTGCAGCGCACCATCGGCTTCAAGTCCGGCACCGGCGGCTCATCTGGGGTGCGCTTCCTGCAGAAGGCGCTGGACCTGACCTTCTTCCCCGAGCTTTATGCGGTGCGGACCGAGATTGGCACCGAGTGACACTCGTCATGCGGTTTGCGGTTGACGATCTATGGATCGGCCATCGACTCGGGCCGACTCTCCTCGAGCAGGTTGACGATGAGCTGCGGCCGGTCGCATTCGGGCGTACGGCTGTGCAGCGGGCTCGGGTGCCGAAGCTTCCTGGCGCGCTCATGCCCGGCATCGTCGACCGGCATGTCCACCTCGGTCTGGTGGATGCCGCCGCCTTGGCGGAGACCGCGGTGGTCGAGGTCCACGACCTGGGCTGGGTGCCGCGCATCGCACGCGGCTGGAAGATCGATCCACCTACGGGCGGCGTCGTGAAGATCGCCGGACCGTTCCTGACCGCCATAGGCGGCTACCCGGCCGATCGGGCCTGGGCTCCATCGGAGTCGGTGCGTGAACTCACAGGTCCTGCCGACGGCATACGCGCCGTGGACGAGGGCGCCGCGTACCGGCACGACCTGATCAAGGTAGTACTGCACAGCGGCGGCCCATTGCTCGACGATGCGACGCTGGCTGCGGTCGTTCGCGCCGCACACCGTCATCAGCTGCCGGTCGGCGTACATGCCGAAGGCGAGGGTCAGGCCCGTCGAGCCTTCGAGGCCGGTGCTGACATCCTCGTCCACGCGCCCTGGACTGAGTCACTGTCTGATGACCTACTCCGTGCGATGGCGGGCTCCATGAGATGGATCTCCACCTTTGCGATACACCGTGACGCAGACCGAGACCGAACGGTGCACAATGCCCGCCGGTTCGTCCGCTTTGGTGGGCGGCTGGATTACGGCACCGACATGGGGAACGGTCCAATGCCGGTTGGGCCGCGGCCGGAGGAGATCACAGCAGTGGGCGAAACCGGCCTGGATGGCGATGCACTGCTTGCGTCGATGACCGGACCACCGGGTGACCGGCTGAAGGCAACGGCCGCTGTCTACGCGCCGCTCCCGCTGCCGGATGGGGCTGCCGAGCTTGCAGTCTGGATGAACCAGGCGCGCCGGCTGGCGGGTGCGCTCGAGGAAGGTGCCATTGCATGACTGAACTCAATCGTCTGAAAACCATTGGCGATGATGCCGCTGATCTTGCCGATCGAGCGGCCGCGCTCGATGCATCCGATCCACTGGCTGGGTTTCATGATCAGTTCATCGGCTCGGACGATCCCAAGATCATTGCTTACCTCGATGGCAACTCTCTGGGTCGTCCGCTGCGTGCTACACGTGATCGGATCAGCCGTTTTGTCGAGGAGATCTGGGGCCGACGGCTCATCCGTGCCTGGGATGAGGGCTGGATGGACGATCCGCTGCGCATCGGTGATCAGATTGGTCACCTGGTGTTGGGCGCAGCGCCTGGTCAGACTGTGGTCGGGGACTCAACCAGCGTGATGCTCTACAAGTGGATTCGGGCCGCGGTGGCGATCCAACCCGGCCGAGACGAGATCATCGTCGACGTCGGCAACTTTCCGACCGACCGCTTTGTTGTCGAGGGGATCGCAGCCGAGCTTGGAATGCGCCTGAGGTGGCTTGAGGCGGACCGGAGTAGCGGAGTCACGGTCGACCAGGTGGCTGAGGCGACCGGGTCGCGCACCGCTCTCGTCGTGCTCAGCGACGTGGCCTATCGATCCGGGTATCTGGCCGACGTTGCGGCCATCACCGCCATGGCTCACGATCATGGTGCGCTCGTGCTGTGGGATGTGTGTCACTCGGCAGGAGTGATCCCGCAGCGGCTCGATGACTGGCAGGTCGACCTGGCCGTCGGCTGCACCTACAAGTACCTCAATGGCGGACCTGGCTCACCTGCCTTCGGTTACGTGCGGGCCGATCTTCAAAAGCGTCTCCGGCAGCCGATCCAGGGCTGGATGGGATCGGCCGAGCCGTTCGCGATGGCGGAGCATTACACGCCGTCTGACGGCATCCGGCGCTTTCTCAGCGGCACTCCGTCGATCATCGCGATGCTGGCCATGCAGGACATGCTGGCGCTCATCGAACAAGCAGGTCTCGACGCGATCCGGGCCAAGTCCGTAACGCTGACCGAGTTCGCGATCCAGGTCTCCGACGAGTTGCTCAGCCCGTTGGGCGTACAGGTCGGATCGCCTCGCGACCCGGCGGTGCGCGGGAGTCACATCACGCTGGAGCATCCTGAGTTCGGCGTCGCCACAGCACGGCTTTGGGAGCTGGGTGTCATTCCCGACTTCCGGCCGCCCGACGGACTGCGGATCGGCCTTTCACCGTTGAGCACCAGCTTTGGCGAGGTGTACCGGGGACTCGTGGCCGTGCGGGAGGTGCTATGGCAACAAGCGAGGTGACAGCGCGGCCCGCAACACGGACTGCAGCGGTCCTTGACGATGTGGACTCGCGCCCGGGCAGCGCGACATCACTGCTTCGGACGATCGTCGGCTGCTATCTGCGACGCCTTGGTGGCTGGATTGCCGCCGCACCGTTGATGCAGCTGATGACAGCCGTCGGAGTCAACCAGACGCGTACCAGGACCGCCATTCTCCGAGTGCGGGGCAAAGGGCTGCTTGCCCCCGAGGCACGGGAGGGCCGCGCCGGCTATGCGCTGGAACCTGCCGCAATCCCAGCGCTTGCGCGAGGCGATCGGCGCATCTACTCGGCCCGCCATATGGCCACGTCGGACCGGTTGTGCCTGATCTCGTACTCGATTCCGGAGAGCCAGCGCCAGTTGCGGCATCAGTTACGCCGCCGACTGGCGTCGATCGGCTGTGGCACCGTTACCGCGGCACTCTGGATCTGCCCCGAGCACCTCACAGGCGAGGTGGAAGAGATCCTGAATGATCTCGGCTTGCGCTCATCGACTTCGATCTTCTTCGTCGACGAGACGCGGGTGGACGGTGGACTCGGGGAGGCAGTCGGGCGATGGTGGGACCTGCCAGCCATCGCCGCCAGGCATCAAGCGTTCCTGTCCGCGTACGGATCCGCGGTCGAGGACGATTTGACGCCCGGGCAGGCGTTCGCGACCTGGATCGGGTGCTTGGACGCGTGGCGTGTCATTCCCTACGTTGACCCTGGCCTGCCTGCAGCGTGGCTGCCTGCTGACTGGCCGGGAAACCTGAGCATCCCTCTCTTCGCCGATCTTCGGGAGCAGCTTGAGGATCTCAGCGGGCGCTATGTGCGGCACGTGACGTCCAGGCCCTCGTCTGGCGGCGAACCGGGATCCGGCGAGACGCCCTAGTGTCGATGCGGCACTAGACTCCTGCGGTGCGAATCGTCTTTGGCGGCACTCCCAATGTCGCGATCCCGTCGTTGGATGCGCTGGCTGATTCCCGCCACGAGCTGGTCGCCGTCGTAACGCGGCCTGATGCCCCGAGTGGCCGGGGCAAGAGGCTGACCGCCAGCCCGGTTGCGCAGCGCGCCACCGAACTGGGCATTGAGGTCTTGAAGCCTCAGCGCCCCCGGGATGAGGAGTTTGTCAGCCGGCTGAGTGAGATTGCGCCCGACAGCTGCCCGGTGGTCGCCTATGGCGCACTGCTCCCGCAACGCGTCCTCGACATCCCGCGGCACGGCTGGGTCAACCTGCACTTCTCGCTGCTGCCGGCCTGGCGTGGCGCGGCCCCAGTCCAGCGCGCGATCCTGGCTGGTGATCAGATAACGGGTGCGACGACCTTCCGGATCGTGCTCGAGCTCGACGCCGGCCCCATCTTCGCCACGGTGACCGAGCCGATCGGACCAGATGACACTGCGGGCGACCTGTTGCACCGGCTCTCGCTGAGCGGGGCTCGGCTCCTCGTCGACACCCTCGATGGGATCGAGGACGGCACCCTGGCACCCACACCACAGCCGGAAACCGACGCTCAGCTGAGCTACGCCTCCAAGATCAACGTAGCCGACGGGCGCATCGATTGGACCCAACCTGCTGAGTTCCTGGACCGGCTTGTCCGCGCGTGTGCCCCGGCCCCGGGAGCGTGGACCACCTTCAGCGGTGAACGGTTCAAGATCAACTCAGCGCGGATCTCCGACACCGTCTTGCCGCCTGGCGCGCTGGAGATCAGCAAGCGGGCAGTGCGGGTCGGCACCGCGACTCAGGCACTCGAGCTAGGCGAGGTCCAGGCCCAGGGCAAGAAGCCAATGGCTGCCGCCGACTGGGCACGCGGAGTCACCTTCGAACCGGAGCCGAGGCTCGGTGCCTGAGTGACCGTTCCAGTCACCGCCCGCAATCGGCGACGTCGTCGTCCTGATCGGCCCCGTCGGGCCGCCTTCGACGCACTGCGTGCGGTGAATGCCGACGGGGCTTATGCCAACTTGATCATGCCGGCGCTGCTGCGGGAGCGTGGCCTGACCGGCCGCGACGCGGCATTTGCGACCGAGCTGCTCGCAGGTACCTGCCGCTGGCAAGGTAGCTATGACGTGATCATCGGCGCTGCTGCTGGCCGACCGCTGAGTGAGTTCCAGCCGGCAGTGGTGGATCTGCTGCGCCTCGGGGCACACCAGATCCTCTCCATGCGCGTGCCAGCGCCAGCCGCTGTCGCCGCATCGGTCGATCTGGCCGCGGCCACGGTGGGGGAGCGGGTCGCCGGCCTGACCAACGCCGTGCTGCGCCGAGTTACCGACAGGAGTCTGGACGACTGGCTCGACCAGCTGTCCGAAGGACTTGACGACCACGATCGGCTGGCGCTGCGGACGGCACATCCCCGCTGGATCGTCGACGCGTATGCCGAGCTGCTGCCAGAGCCGGAACTCGAGGAGGCACTGGCTGCCAACAATCGCAGTCCGGATATCTGCCTGGCCATCCGGCCCGGCCTCGCCGAGGTGGCAGATCTGGTACGCGCCGGGGCGGAGCCGAGTCCCTACTCGCCTTTCGGGGCACGCTGGCGGGGTGACCCAGCGCAGCTTCCACTGATCCGCAACGGCAGGGCCGGAGTCCAAGACGACGGCTCCCAGTTGACCACCTGGGCCCTCACCAAGGTGGCGGCTTCATCCGGATGGTGGCTCGACCTGTGTGCCGGACCGGGCGGCAAGTCCGCCCTGCTGACCGGCCTGGCGCGCCTGGACGGCAGTCGGCTGCTGGCATCGGATCTCGCTCCGCATCGAGCGAGCCTGGTGGCAGGAGCCGTACGGGCATATGCCGGGCGAGGATCGGCACCGGCCGTCGTCGTGGCCGACGGAACCCGATCGGCCTGGCGCGCTGGCGCGTTTGCCCGGGTACTGGCCGATGTACCGTGCTCAGGCCTCGGCGCCCTGCGCCGCCGGCCGGAATCTCGCTGGCGACGCGACCCAGCCGACGTGGAGCAGCTGCATACGTTGCAACTGGCACTGCTGGCATCATCGATCGACAGCGCCGCTCCAGGTGGAATCATCGGCTACCTGACCTGCTCACCACATCGTCGGGAGACAAGTGACGTGGTAAGCGAGACAATCGCCGCACGCGCCGATATCGAGGTCATCCCGGCGGCCCAGCTGCTGCCCGAAGTTCCCAACGCTGGCCTCGGCCCGTACCTTCAGCTCTGGCCGCACCGGCACGGCACCGATGCCATGTTCGCGGCCTATCTTCGCAAGACGCGCTGACGTGTCAGTCCGGCACTAGAGTCAAGCCGTGGCCCTGAGAATCATGCCGAGTCTGCTCTCGGCCGACTTCGCGAACCTGCAGGCAGCGATCGAGTCGGTGCCCAGCTCAGACGCTATGCACGTCGACGTGATGGACAACCACTTCGTCCCGAACCTCACGCTCGGGCTACCTGTCGTGGAGTCCATCCGCAAGATCACCGACAAGATGTTGGACATCCACTTGATGATCGAGCAGCCCGACCGCTGGGCGCCGGCGTACGCCGAGGCGGGGGCCGAATCCGTCACTTTTCACGTCGAGGCGGCGGCGGCGCCGGTACGGCTGGCACGCGAACTCCGCAGCCGTGGAGCGCGGGCTGCAATGGCACTCAAGCCAGCTACGCCGATCGAACCGTACGAGGACCTGCTACCGGAGCTCGACATGGTGTTGATCATGACTGTGGAACCGGGTTTCGGCGGCCAGAGCTTTCTTGATCTCTGCCTGCCCAAGATCGCTCGCACTCGCGCGATGCTGGACAAGCTGGGTGGTGATATCTGGCTGCAGATCGACGGCGGTGTCTCGCTGGAAACTGTGGAACGGTGCGCAGCAGCCGGCGTCGACTCATTCGTTGCCGGCTCATCGGTCTTCGGCGCTGCCGATCCCGACGCAATGGTCGGCAAGCTGCGCGAGCTGGCGGCTGCCGCGGCCTAGAGCTTCGCTAGCCCTGGCGGCGTCGCAGGTAGCGCTCGAATTCGGCTGCGATGGCATCGCCGCTAGCCTCCGGCAGCTCAGTTGCGTCCTGCATCTGCTCCAGCGACGCGACATATTCGGCGACCTCGGAGTCCTCGGCCGCCAGTTCATCTACGCCACGCTCCCACGCCCGGGCCAGCTCGGTCAGCTCACCAAGATCGAAGGATGCGTCGAGCACACCCTCCAACTGGGACAGCAATGCAAGCGTCGCCTTGGGACACGGCGGATGCGAGACGTAGTGCGGGATTGCCGACCAGAGTGTGAGGACCTCCACTCCTCCCCGCGTCAGGGTCTCGCCCAAAACGCCGATGATGCCGGTCGGACCCTCATAGGTCGCTGGTGCCAGGCCAAGCTGTTTCATCAACTCGCGATTGGTGGTCGAGACCGACACCGGAATCGGGCGGGTGTGCGGGGTGTCGGCAAGCAGCGCGCCCAGCAGATGGACCCGGGTGACGTTGGCCGAGCTGAGCGCGGACGCGATCAAAGTGCTGAACTGGCGCCACCGCAGATTGGGCTCCAGGCCTTCGACCAAGATCAGGTCACGGCCGTCTGGCAGCTGAGCGATCTTCAGCTCCGTAGTGGGCCAGCTGATCTCGCGCTCATCGTCCTCGGTGAATGCCACCTGAGGTCGGTTGACCTGGAAGTCGTAGAAGTCGTCTGGGTCGAGCGCGTACACCGGCTCGGCCTGGTAGGCATCCGCGAGATGCTCGATGGCACCGGTCGCCGCGTTCCCTGCGTCGTTCCAGCCACCAAAGGCCATCACAACTACCGGGTTGACCAGATCGCGAAGATCACGGGTGGCCGAACTGGGGGAGTCGGGCATGGCCTTCACTGTAGCCGTCGGCTCGGCAATGCAATCTCACTCCACATCGTGGTAGGTCTGCCGCGGGGGCGTCGCCGGCGACTATCCTCACGAGATGCCCGATGGCCGCCATTCCGCCAATTCCCCGGCTGATCTGCGCTCGACGTTGTCCGAACGCGTCGTGATCGCTGATGGGGCGATGGGCACCATGCTGCAGGGCTATGACCTGACGCTGGAGGACTTCCAGCAGCTCGAGGGCTGCAACGAGATCCTGAACCTCACCCGTCCCGACATCGTGCGTGCGATCCACGATGCCTATTTCGAGGTCGGCGTAGATGCGGTCGAGACCAACACCTTCGGCGCGAATCTTTCCGCTCTCGGGGAGTACGGCATCGCCGACAAGATCACGGAGCTGGCCGAGGCCGGCGCGCGGATTGCACGGGAGTCGGCCGACGCGCACAGCACGCCAGATCACCCACGGTGGGTGCTGGGTAGCGTCGGCCCCGGCACCAAGCTGCCGACTCTCGGCCACGTCTCGTACGCGCGGCTGCGTGACGCCTATCAGCAGCAGGTCGAGGGCCTGATTGCTGGTGGAATCGACGCGGTCTTGATCGAGACGTCACAGGATCTGCTGCAGACGAAGGCGGCCACGCTCGGTGCCAAAAGGGCGCTAGCGTACGCGGCCCGCGATCTCCCGGTGATCGTGCATGTGACTGTTGAGACGACGGGCACGATGCTGCTCGGCTCAGAGATCGGTGCCGCCCTCACCGCCCTGGAGCCGCTCGGCATCGATCTGATCGGTCTGAACTGTGCGACCGGCCCGGCAGAAATGAGTGAGCACCTGCGGCACCTTTCCCGGCATGCGCAGATCGGCGTGAGTTGCATGCCGAATGCTGGCCTGCCGCAGCTGACTGCCGATGGCGCGCTGTACCCGCTACAGCCCGTCCAGCTGGCTGATGCCCTGGAACAGTTTGTCGGCGAGTTCGGACTCCGCCTGGTGGGCGGCTGCTGTGGCACTGGACCGGAGCATCTGCGGCAGGTTGTCACGCGCCTGCAAGACCAGCCAGTCGGTGCCCGCTCACCGAGCCACGTCCCTGCTGCATCCTCCTTGTACGCCGAGGTGCCGTTCCGTCAGGACATCAGCTATCTGTCCATCGGCGAACGGACCAACGCCAACGGGTCCAAGGCTTTCCGTGAGGCGATGTTGGCCGAGCGCTGGGATGATTGCGTGGACATCGCGCGGTCCCAGATCAGGGACGGCGCCCATCTGCTCGATCTCAATATCGACTACGTAGGCCGGGATGGCGTCGCCGACATGCGAGAGCTGACCTATCGGTTGGCGACGGCGTCGACCCTGCCCATCGTGCTGGACTCCACCGAACCTGCGGTCCTGCAAGCGGGCCTGGAATGTCTTGGTGGACGCGCGGTGATCAACTCCGCCAACTATGAGGACGGCGACGGGCCCGAGTCGCGCTTCTGCCGGGTCATGAAGCTGGTCGCCGAGCATGGTGCGGCGGTGATCGTGTTGACCATCGACGAGGAAGGTCAAGCGCGTTCGGCGGAGTGGAAGGTGCGCGTCGCGCAGCGCGCGATCTCCGACATCACTGAGAACTGGGGATTGCGCCAGGGCGACATCATCCTCGACTGTCTGACTTTCCCCATCGCCACCGGGCAGGAGGAAACCCGCCGCGATGGCATTGAGACCATCGAGGCTATCCGCGAAGTCAAGCGGCTCTTCCCCGATGTGCAGACGACGCTCGGGCCTGTCCAACGTCTCCTTCGGTCTCAACCCGGCCGCTCGTGTCGTGCTCAATTCGGTCTTTCTCAACGAATGCATCGAGGCCGGCCTGGACTCGGCCATCGTGCACGCCGCCAAGATCATCCCCATGGCACGGATCCCTGACGAGCAACGAGAAGTGGCGCTCGACATGGTGTACGACCGGCGGCGGCCGGCCACCGCCACCGAGCCTGCGTACGACCCGCTGCAACGCTTCCTCGAGCTCTTCGATGGGGTGACGACCGCCGATACCAAGGCCGAGCGTGCCGCGGAGCTGCTCAAGCTACCCATCAGCGAACGGCTGCAGCGCCGCATCATCGACGGCGAGGGTAAGGGCCTTTCTGATGATCTTGATGCTGCGCTTGCGGAGGGCAAGCCGGCGATGGAGATCATCAATACCGACCTGCTGGCCGGCATGCGGGTAGTCGGTGAACTCTTTGGGTCGGGTCAGATGCAGCTGCCGTTCGTACTGCAATCGGCAGAGGTGATGAAGACCGCAGTCGCGCACCTAGAGCCGCACTTGGAAAAGACCGATGCCCGCGGCAAGGGCACCATCGTGCTGGCAACTGTGAAGGGTGACGTGCACGATATCGGCAAGAACCTCGTCGACATCATTCTCACCAACAACGGCTACACCGTGGTGAATCTGGGAATCAAGCAGCCGATCAGCGCGATCATCGACGCAGCGCAGGAGCAAGACGCTGATGCCATCGGCATGTCGGGGCTGCTGGTGAAATCCACCGTCGTGATGAAGGAGAACCTGGAGGAGCTCAACCGGCGGGGGATTGCGACGGCGTATCCGGTATTCCTGGGCGGAGCCGCACTCACCCGGGCCTACGTCGAACAAGATCTCCGAGAGATCTTCGCTGGCGAGGTGCGTTACGCCCGAGACGCCTTTGAAGGGCTCCGGCTGATGGACGCACTGATGGCGGTCAAGCGCGGCGAGGAGGGGGCCGCCCTACCAGCGCCACGGGAGCGGCGGGTCAAGGCCCGCGGAACGACCCTGGTCGAGGAGCGGGTTGAGACCGAAGTGGCCCGACGTTCCGACGTCGCGGTCGATATTGATGTGCCGACTCCGCCGTTTTGGGGCGACCGGATCGTCAAAGGCATCTCGCTGGCCGACGTCGCGGCCTACCTCGATGAGCGTGCCACCTTCATGGGCCAATGGGGTCTCAAGGGCACCCGTAACGGCGTGTCGTATGAAGAGCTCGTTGAAGCCGAAGGCAGGCCCCGGCTCCGCGCGTGGCTGGACCGCATCCAGACCGACGCGATCGCGGAGTTCGCCGTGGTCTACGGGTACTGGCCCTGCTACAGCGAGGGCAACGACCTCGTTGTGCTCCATCTTGGAGCCGATGTCTCCGATCCAGCCGCAGAACTGCAGCGCTACAGCTTCCCACGGCAGACCCGCGGGCGTTTCCTCTGCTTGGCCGACTTCTTTCGCGATCGTCAGTTGGCGGCTGAGAAGGGTCCCGACGTGGTGGCCTTCCACCTGGTCACCATGGGCGCGCAGGTCTCGAAGGTGACTGCCAGCCTGTTCGAACAGAACGCGTACCGGGACTATCTCGAGCTGCACGGGCTGAGCGTCCAATTGACCGAGGCCCTGGCCGAGATGTGGCATGCCAGGATCCGAGCGGACCTTGGTCTTGTCAACGATGACGGGCCGATGGAGGAGATGATCCGCGACCAGGCCTACCGGGGCTCGCGGTACTCCTTCGGCTACCCTGCATGTCCCGAGCTGGACGACCGCCGCAAGCTCGTGGCGCTGCTCCATCCGGTGCGGATCGGCGTTGAGCTTTCGGATGAACTGCAGCTGCATCCTGAGCAGTCCACCGATGCGATGATCGTGCACCATCCGGAGGCGAAGTACTTCAACGCGCGATAACCCTGGCGTCCGTATGTGTCCTCGATTGAACGGGTTCGCGCATGTCTTGCGCAGTGAGGAAGAATGGCCGCGCCATGAGCGACACGACAACCTCAACTCTGGCGGCCGCGCTGTGGGATTTCGACGGCACGCTGGCCGACACCGAGCCGCTCTGGATTGCCGCGGAGTATCACCTGATCAGCCAGCTGGGAGGGACCTGGTCGGAAGAGCACGCCGACCAGCTGGTGGGCAACTCGCTACTGGACTCGGGCTCCTACATCCTGAATGCCATTGGCCGAGTGGATCTCAGCCCAGCGTGGGTCGTGGACCAGCTGCTCACCATCGTGGTGGACCACATCCGGCGGCACCCGATCGTCTGGCGCCCCGGGGCGATCGAACTGCTCGAGTCCTTCGCTGCGGCGGGTATTCCTTGTGCGCTGGTATCGGCCTCATACCGGGTGCTGCTGGACGCGGCGCTCCGCCAGCTGCCTGAGGACACCTTCCGGATGTCCGTGGCGGGGGATGAAGTGAGGCAAGGCAAGCCACATCCGGAGCCGTACGAGAAAGCCTGTACCGCCCTTGGGGTCTCCGCTCGGCATTGCGTGGTCCTCGAAGATTCCGAGACGGGCTGCCGCGCCGGCAACGCCGCCGGAGCGCTGGTGGTCGCCGTGCCCAACCGTGTAGAGATCCCGATGGCTCCCCGGCGGCTCCACGTGCGCTCCCTAGTTGATCTGGATGCGGCCACCGTCGCGAGAATGCTGGAGCAGTTCGATGAGGATTGAGCAGAGGATAAAGGGTGCGCGCTGGCTACTAGCAATAGCCGCCCTGCTGTTGCTGCTGAGCGCGTGCCGGACACCTGGAGAGCAGCCGGTGCCGACGCCCAGGCCCAGCCCGACGCCGAGACCATTCACGGTGATGTCCACCGACCAGATCCGAGTCACCGATCCTGCTGCCATCACAGATGCCGCCTCAACCGTGCTTTCGCTCAATGTGTTCCAGCGGCTGATGACGGCCGATCCCGGAGGCTCGGTTCTGAAGCCGGATGCGGCACGGGACTGCCTGTTCACCTCCGCAACCACCTACACCTGCACCCTTAATGATGAATTGGCATTCCACAATGGGCATCCGTTGACCTCAAGCGATGTGAAGTTCAGCATCGAGCGGGCAGCACGGCTCAACGTTCCAGACTCCTCCGCGGCGGCGCTGTCCTCCCTCCGCAGGATCCAGACGCCGGACCAGAAGACGGTGCGATTCGTGCTGTGGAAAGCCGACACCCAGTTTGGTTGGGCGTTAGCAGCACCGGCGGCCTCAATTGTCGATGAGGAGATCTACGACGCGGATCGGGTACGCGACCTGAATGATCCCATCGTCGGGTCGGGGCCCTTCCTGGTCACCAAATACACCGGAAACCAGCTGCAAGTCAGCCGCTACGAGGCCTACGTCGGGCGTAACCCGGCTCGGCTTCCCGCTCTCGTGTACCGCAGCGTGGCCGACTCGCCGACGCTCGAGGACGCCATGACCAAAGGCACCGTCGACGTCGTCTGGCGGGGTCTCGATGCACCAGCGGTCACCCGACTCAGCCAGCAAGTGAGTCAGAACCCAAATCAGGAGACCAGCAACGGCTTCACTCAGAACGTGCTGGGCGGCGCGCGGGTGCTGCAACTCGAATGGTCGCCGACCTCGCGGATGCGGTCGAACAAGGGATTGCGACAGGCAATAGCGGTGGCGCTGCAAAGGGACCGTACGTCCGATTCCATCGTGCCAACCGGTGTGGTTGGGCATACCAGCGCATTCCCGCTTGGCGGGAAGGCCAAGCCGAAAGTGACCTGGAACAGCCGTATCAACCTCACGCTCGGCTACGACACCTCGATGCCCAATGGCCAAGACATTGCGACCCAGATCCGCATCCGCTTGGAGGACACGGGCGGGTTGAGCGTGCAGCTCAAGCCAGGAGCGACGGATGCGGACCTGACCCTTCTTGACCGGAAGGCCTGGACGGCGACAGCTCTGGCATGGATGCAGCCATATCTCGATGCGCCGCTGCCGACCGCAGCATCGACAGTCAGGACGATCGAAACCGAGTTTCGGGCCACCACGGAGGATGGCAAGGCGAATCGGCTGCTGGCAGCGCTGCAGAAGCAGGCGGCCGTGGATCTGATCGTGCTGCCGATCAGCCAGTCCGACGAGCATGTCTACCTACGGCGCGGGGTGGAGATGAGCGGCTCCTACGGCCCTGGCATGCAGCTCGGGTTCTTCGGTATCAGCAATGGCTGAACAGCTCGAGTTATCCGGGGTCCGGATCGGACCGTTGCAGGCGGGCGAGCGGATTAGCCTGACCGATCCCAAAGGGCGACGCCATTCAGTCGTGCTCACTGTGGGCGGGCAGTTCCATACCGCCAAAGGTGCCGTTAGTTACGACGATCTCATCTCACGTCCTGAGGGAATCGTGGTGAGCTCGACGGGCGGCACGCAGTTCTTGGCCATGAGGCCGCTGCTCAACGAGTTCACCGTGAGCATGCCGCGCGGCGCAGCAGTGGTCTACCCCAAGGACGCCGCACAGATCCTGATGGAGGCCGACATCTTTCCCGGTGCCCGGGTCCTGGAAGCGGGCGCTGGATCCGGCGCTCTGACCTGCAGCCTGCTGCGGGCCATCGGCGAAGGCGGGCGGTTGATCTCCTATGAGCGTCGTGAGGACTTCGCAGCGATCGCTCGGCGCAACGTCGAGAACTTCTTCGGGGCGAGTCCACCGAGTTGGGACCTGCGAGTTGCTGACCTGCTCGAATCGTTGACGGCAGAACCCCTTGATCGCGTGGTGTTGGACATGCTCGCGCCGTGGGACTGCGTGGCGGCGCTGGCCGAGTTGCTCCTTCCGGGCGGGGTGTTCTGCGCCTACGTCGCGACCACAACCCAGCTCGCCGAGACGGTGGAGACGCTACGCGTCTACGGCGGCTTCACCGAGCCCGTGGCCACCGAGTCGCTGGTCCGCGCCTGGCACATTGAGGGCCTGGCCGTACGACCACGGCACGATATGGTGGGCCACACCGGATTTGTGATCACGGCACGGCGGCTGGCGCCAGGTTTCACAGCACCGTTACGCAAACGTCGCCCAGCACGCGGCGCGTACGGAGACGATTACAAAGGACCGCGCAGCCAGCCCGGGTAGGGTCTTGACAAGGAGGTGTGTCATGACCGGACCTATCCACGATCGCTTTCCGCACGAGGACCGCGAATCCTTGATAGCCCAAATCGGTGCGCTCAGAGACGAGCTTGATCGGCTCCGGGAACGGGTCTCAACACACCCCCACGACATTGCGATGCTTGAGCGACGCCTGGCTGATGCCCGCTCTGACGCCCGCACCACCGCGGCCAACAACGAGCGCCTCGCGGCTACGTTGCGTGAGGCGCGGGACCAGATCGTGTCGCTGAAGAATGAGGTGGATCGGCTCGCGCAACCACCAGCCAGCTTCGCTGTCTTCCTCGCTGCCCGTGAAGAGCACACTGCGGACATCTTTACGGCCGGCCGCAAGATGCGAGTCAGCGTGAGCCCGGATGTTGATCTTGAAGCGCTGACGCCCGGCAAAGAGGTGATGGTCAACGAGGCGATGAACGTGGTGAAGGTCCTCGAATTCGACGAGGTCGGTGAGGTCGTGCTGCTCAAGGAGATGCTCGAGGACGGCGACCGGGCACTGGTGATCGGACATGGCGACGAGGAAAGCGTGGTCCGACTCGCTTATCGGCTTCGTGATCAACATCTGCGCTCCGGGGACTCACTGCTGATCGACCGTCGGGTGCATTTCGCGTACGAGCGGATCCCGAAGCTCGATGTTGAGGAGCTGGTGCTGGAGGAGGTACCCGACATCGACTACACACTGATCGGCGGCCTCGGCAATCAGATCGAGGCGATCCGGGATGCGGTCGAACTGCCATTCCTGCACAAGGAACTCTTTGACGAGCACGAACTCAAGGCACCAAAGGGAATCCTGCTCTACGGGCCACCGGGCTGCGGCAAGACGCTGATCGCGAAGGCTGTCGCGAACTCGCTAGCGAAGAAGGTCAGCGAGCGGACCGGTGAGGAAGGGCGCAGCTTCTTCCTCAACATCAAGGGGCCTGAGCTACTGAACAAGTACGTCGGTGAAACCGAGCGGCATATCCGACTGGTCTTCCAGCGTGCCCGAGACAAGGCATCCGACGGGATGCCGGTGATCGTCTTCTTCGACGAGATGGACTCGTTGTTCCGGACCCGCGGCTCTGGCGTGTCCTCAGACGTGGAGAACACGATCGTGCCGCAGCTGCTGAGTGAGATCGACGGTGTCGAGGGCCTGGACAACGTGATCATCATCGGAGCCTCGAACCGCGAGGACATGATCGATCCGGCTATCCTGCGACCCGGCCGCCTGGACGTGAAGATCAAGATCGAGCGGCCGGACGCAGAGGGTGCACGCGAGATCTTCAGCAAGTACCTGACGCCGACCCTGCCACTGCACCCGGAGGATCTCGCGGAATTCGATCACAGCCCGCAGATGTGCGTGCAGGCCATGATCGACCGCACAGTTGGCCGGATGTATGAGGAGTCTGAGGAGAACCAGTTCCTGGAGGTCACCTACGCCGGCGGCGACAAGGAGGTCCTTTACTTCAAGGACTTCAACTCCGGGGCGATGATTCAAAACATCGTGGACCGGGCCAAGAAGATGGCGATCAAGGACTTCCTCGAGACTGCCGTCCGAGGCTTGCGGATTGGGCACCTGATGCAAGCCTGCCTGGATGAGTTCGCCGAGAACGAGGATCTGCCCAACACCACCAACCCTGACGACTGGGCGAAGATCTCCGGGAAGAAGGGCGAGCGGATCGTCTTCATCCGGACTCTCATCTCCTCCACGAAGGGCACCCAGCCAGGCCGGTCTATCGACACGGTGTCCAATACCGGTCAGTACCTGTAGGAAGCTCCGCTCGCGCACATCGCGCCCAGACCGTTAACATCCCACGCTGCGTGGGATGTTAACGCTGTACATGGCATGCACACCGTGTACAGCGCGAGCATCCCACGCTGCGTGGGATGCAAATGCCTGATTAGGGGTGCGAGATAAGGCGGCCAGGGGTGGACTCAGCCGAGATCCTGGCACGCGCGTGCTGGACGAGCTGGAGCCCGGCTCGCCAGCCGAGGAGGAACAGCGCCAGGACGCAGCTAGCCACAATGACGAACGACGGTTGTACGCCGGCGCCGGTGAGCAGCCGAAGGCTCATGCCAACAACGACGGTGCCGACCCAAACGGCGACACCGGATCTCAGCGAGAGTGGGTGCCGCCAGGTGCGCCCGAGGACCGTTCCGACGAGGCAGCCGGCGAGAAAAGGCCAGGCTGTGTGCGCCACTCCCAGTAGGTCGGTCGCCTCCTGGTGGCTGCTGCGTCCGACGATCGCAAAGACCAGGATGCAGATCACGTCCACAGCAATCGCCGGAAGGATCTGCATGAACATCACACTACGCTGAGGCCATGGCTTCCACAGCCGATCGTGACGAGCCCGCTGCGGCGGGCTCAGAGATGGCTGCCCGCCTGAACGCTCGGGTCATGGGCATCGAGACTGAGTACGGCATCAGCGCCCTGTCTCCGGGCCCCTCTGCGCTGCCGAGTGGATTCGGCAATGCGTTCGTCGAGGACGATCTGCATCCCATGCAGCTGTCCAACCATGTCGTCAAGGCGTACGGCGCCTCAACCGCAGGCCAGCCGGCTGGCTGGGACTACGAGACCGAGACCCCATTGCGGGATATTCGCGGCTACGAGATCTCCCGGGCAGCCGCTCACCCGGACCAGCTGACCGACACCGATCTCGGCATGGCCAACGTCATCTTGACCAATGGGGCGCGGCTGTACGTCGATCACGCGCATCCGGAGTATTCCAGCCCTGAGGTGACCTGCGCACTCGATGCGGTGCGCTATGACAAGGCCGGCGAGGCCGTCATGGCGATCGCCGCGCAACGCGCCACACAGTCATTGGGACGATCGGTCCGGCTTTACAAGAACAACACCGACGGCAAGGGCGCCTCCTACGGCACCCACGAGAACTATCTGCTGCAGCGCAGCACACCCTTCGACCGGATTGTGACGCAGTTCACGGCCTTTCTCGTCTCGCGGCAGGTGATCACCGGGGCCGGCCGAGTAGGCGTGGGTCAATCCAGCCAGACGCCGGGTTTCCAGATCAGCCAACGCGCGGACTTCTTCGAAGCTGAGGTGGGACTCGAGACCACGCTCAATAGGCCGATCATCAACACTCGGGACGAGCCGCATGCCGACGCGAGTCGGCATCGCAGGCTTCATGTGATCACTGGAGACGCCAACCTGTCGGAGATCTCGACCTATCTCAAGGTGGGTACCGCGTCGTGGGTGTTGCGGGTCATCGAGGCCGGAGAGCTGGGCAGTGACGTTCGGCTGGACGGACCGGTGGCGGCCATGCGGACGGTCAGCCACGACCTGCTGGTTCGGGAACCCCTCTACCTCCTCGAGGGGCCGAGCATGACAGCCCTTGACCTCCAGGAGGTGTACCTGGACGCTTGCCGCAACCACTATGAGCGGATTGCCGGAGACCTCACCGAGACGGCTCGGATTGAAGCGAAGGACATTTTCAGCCGCTGGCAGGACTGTCTCGATGCGCTGCGCACCGACATCTTCAGCCTGGCTGACCAGCTTGACTGGGTGGCCAAGCTCCGGCTGTTGAAGTCCTACCGGGAGCGCGACGGGCTGAGCTGGTCCGCCCCCAAGCTGGCGTTGATCGACCTGCAGTACGCCGACGTCGATCCGCGCCGCAGCCTGTACCGAGCGCTGCTGACCAACGGGAAGATGCGGCGGCTCGTCACCGATGACGAGATCGAGCGGGCTCGCACCTCGCCCCCAGATGACACGCGGGCCTACTTCCGTGGCCGTGTCATGGAGAAGTTCGGCTCGTCGGTGGTAGCGGCTTCTTGGGATTCGGTGATCTTCGACGTCCCCGACCGTCCGGCGCTGCAGCGGCTGCCCCTGCTGGACCCGCTGCGTGGCACTCGGGAACAGGTTGGCCAGATGATCGAGGAATGCAATTCCGTCACTGAGCTGTTCGCAGCCCTGGGTCGGTAGCCAACCCTTGCAGCCACACGCCTGGGAAAGTAATGGCCTTGTGGGCGGTGTTCGTTACGCTTGAGGCCAGCACAGACGAGGAGCAGGTATGGCTGAGTCAGAGCAGAGCCAACGCAAAGCACGGCGAGCCGACGATCGCGAGGTCGAGGATCTTGCGCCTGCTGATACGGCGCACAAGGCGGAACTCGACTCAGAGGTGGACTCGCTGCTGGACGAGATAGACGACGTGCTCGAGGTCAACGCCGAGGAGTTCGTGCGCTCGTTTGTTCAGAAGGGCGGCCAGTGAACGACGGACGACAAGTCGTTGAGCTGACCGCAGAGTTCTTCCGTATCGGGTCTTCTTCCTTTACTGACTTCGCCTCACGGGTAGCCCCGGACGTCTTGCCTTCGTCGCGTACGGCGGCCCCCGGGATCGGTGACCTGGCACCGCATGGCACGACGATCGTGGCCGCGACATTCCCTGGCGGAGTCGTCGTGGCCGGTGACCGGAGGGCCACTATGGGCAACATCATCGCGCAGCGTGACATCGAGAAGGTGTTTGCGGCAGATGAGTTTTCAATCATCGGAATTGCCGGAGCTGCCGGGCTGGCGGTTGAGTTGGTTGGCTTGTTCCAGGTCGAGCTCGAGCACTACGAGAAGATCGAGGGCGCCCCGCTGTCCCTGGTCGGCAAGGCGAACCGGCTGGCCACGATGATCCGACTGAATCTGGGTCTCGCCATGCAAGGCCTCATCGTGGTGCCGCTGTTTGCCGGCTGGGACGAGAAAACCCAGGAGGGCCGGATCTTTTCGTATGACGCGACCGGTGGCCGCTATGAGGAGCATGCTTACTTCTCGGTTGGGTCCGGCTCGGTTTTCGCCCGGGGTTCGCTGAAAAAGCTATACCGGCCGGATTTCGACGCGAGTGAAGCGGCCATGGCGGTGATCCAGGCGCTCTACGACGCCGCCGACGACGACTCGGCGACCGGTGGCCCCGACCTGACGCGAAAGATCTTTCCGGTCGTGCTGGCCTCGACCGAGGATGGTGTCCAGCGGATGAGCGATGAGGTGATTGCCGAGATGATCGGGCGGCTCATGGCAAGCCGCGCCGTGCGGCCCGACGGACCGGGAGCGCCACTTGCCTAAAAGGACGGATCGATGAGCATCCCGTTCTACGTCGCACCCGAGCAGCAGATGAAGGATCGGGCCGACTACGCGCGCAAGGGCATCGCTCGAGGGCGGTCGGTGGTTGTGCTGCTCTACGCAGACGGCATCTTGTTCGTTGCTGAGAACCGGTCGCAGGCGCTTCACAAGGTCAGCGAGATCTACGATCGCATCGCGTTCGCGGCCGTCGGTCGATACAACGAGTTCGAGAACCTGCGACAAGCCGGGATCCGCTACGCCGACCTACGCGGCTACAGCTATGACCGGACCGATGTGACCGGCCGCGGACTGGCCAACACCTACGCGCAGGTACTTGGCACGATCTTCTCCTCCGGCGGTGACAAGCCGTACGAGGTGGAGATCGTGGTGGCCGAGCTCGGCGCCACGCGTGCGCTCGACCAGATCTACCGGCTGACCTATGACGGTTCGGTGGGCGACGAAGCCAACTACGCCGTCATGGGCGGGTCTGCCGACGTCATAGCCGAGCTTGTCAGTCACGGATTCAGTCCCGGCCTCAGCCTTGCCGGCGCGGCCCAGCTTGCGGTGCGCGCGCTCAGTTCCGACGGTGGCCCAAATGGGGCCCCACGCGCGCTGGGCGTGGAAGCCTTGGAAGTAGCTGTCCTCGACCGGACCAGGGCAATGCCGCGCAAGTTCCGGCGTATCAAGGGTGATCGGCTTGCCGCTTTGCTCGCCGACGGGCCCGGGTCGGGAGGCGAGGCCGATGAGGGGCAGCAGGATCAAAGTTCGGTTGGCGGCGCGGAGGAGCCTCCGAAGAAGCCCGCTGGCACGTGAGCGAGACCACCGCACCCGCCGACGCTGACAAGCGCCGGATCAGCTGCGTCATGATCATCGGAGCGGGGCTGATCGGAGCATCGATCGGGTGCGCACTTTCGAAGGCCGGCTATGCGGTGCACCTGCGTGACCACAAGATCAGCCACGCCAAGGTCGCCGCTGGCTTGGGTGCAGGCACACTCGACCCTCCCGTGTCCGCAGACGTGGCTCTGGTTGTGGTAGCGGTGCCGCCAGGCGCCATTCCCGATCTTGTCGTGCACAGCCTGCTGATCTATCCCAACGCGACGGTTACTGATGTTGGCTCGGTGAAAGCGGGAGTGCTGGACACTTTGTGGCAGCGCGATGTCGACCTCAGTCGCTACGTTGGGTCACATCCGATGGCTGGCTCCCATCACTCAGGGCCGATGACTGCCCATCCGGACCTGTTTGTTGACCGCACCTGGGTTGTGACGCCACACCGGCGGTCGGCAGCCGAATCGGTGCAGCAGGTACGGGCAGCAGTCCGAGCGTGCCAGGCGCGCGAGGTGATCATGGATGTTGATGATCACGACGCGGCGGTCGCTCGGGTCTCTCACCTGCCCCACCTGATGTCGGTGCTGATTGCGAGCCGCCTGATCGCGATTCCGGAGCGCGACCTCATGCTGGCCGGCCAAGGCCTGCGCGACGTGACACGAATAGCCGGCAGCGATCCGGCGCTCTGGCAGCAGATTGTGGGAGCGAACTCGGACGCGGTGCTGGAGGAGCTGCGCGGTGTGCAGGACCAGCTCGGCTTGTTGATCAAGGCCGTTGAGGCGACCCCTGCCACTGACGACTTGCGGAGTCAGCTGGAACGCGGGGTCGCCGGGACACGCAAGATCGCTGGTAAGCATGGGGCTGCCGCGGTCCGCTACAGCGAGGTCGTCGTCGCGATTCCGGACGAGCCCGGAGCGCTTGCCCGACTGTTTGGTGAGGTCAGCGCGGCGGGGGTGAACGTGGAAGACATCTCTATCGAGCACGATCCGGTCCGGGAGGTCGGCTATCTCGCCTTGTCGGTCGCCCCTGAGCAGGCGGCTGCGCTGGTCGAAACCATGCTGTCGCACGGTTGGACAGTGTCGTAACAGGCGGCCGGTACTCTGAAGCGCGTGTCTGAGGCAGCGATGACCGACCAGTACCAGGCTCCGCGGGAGCCCGGTCCGACCACGGGGTCGAATCGGCCGCTCGTCATAGCCATTGACGGCCCCAGTGGCTCCGGCAAATCAAGCACTGCACGCGGAGTTGCAGAGCGGCTCGGGCTGGCCTTCTTGGACACTGGCGCGATGTACCGGGCGGTCACGTGGCTGGCGCTACAAGAAGGTGTCGACCTCGACGACCAGACGGCTGTGGCTGACCTGCTGGCACACGCCTCGATGAACATCGACCAGGACCCTAGACGGCCGGCGATTGCGATCAATGGAGTCGATGTCTCCGAAGCGATCAGAGCCCCTGAGGTGTCGGCCGCTGTCAGCGCAGTCGCCACCAACTTGGACATTCGCGCCGATCTGGTCGCGCGGCAGAAGAAGCTGATCGCCGAGGCAGTCGACGGCATCGTCGCTGAGGGAAGAGACATCACCACTGTGGTGGCGCCCGACGCCGACGTACGGGTGCTCCTCGTTGCAGACCCGTCGGCGCGAGTAGCGCGGAGACATGCCGAGCTGGCCGAGCATCAGATGCACGTTGACGAGGTGACCGATCAAGTGATCCGCCGGGACCGTGACGATTCCATGGTTGCCGAGTTCGAATCGGCGGCTCCTGGAGTGCACGTGGTCGACTCCACATTCCTTAGCCTTGAAGAGGTGATCGATACGATCTGCGCATTCGTTCCGGTCTGGGCGCTCGGAGACAGGCGTGATCCAAGGGGTTAGCCCCGATCTCCCGCATACCGATCGACTGCCTGTTCCGAGGGAGTGGGGCCTGCGGCTCGCCGCGCCGCTGGTACGCATCGTGATGCGTCTGTCCTGGCGGGTGACGGTGCATGGCGCTCAGCACGTCCCGAGCTCCGGCCCGGTGATCTTGGCGGCGAACCACATCGGCTTGTTGGATGGCCCGGCCCTGGTGGCACTGACCAGGCGGCTCACATTCGCCATGGTGAAGCGGGAGGCCTTTTCCGGCCCGGTCGGCCAGTTCCTCACCCACGTGGGCCAAATCTCGCTCAACCGCCGAGAGATCGACCCACAAGCGATCCGTAGGGCGATCCAGGTGCTGCGTGCCGGCAAAGTGCTGGGGGTCTTCCCCGAAGGAGTACGGGGTAGCGGTGAAGTCGCCTCGGCGAAGGGAGGTGCGGCCTACTTGGCGATGGTCTCGGGGGCGCCGATTGTCCCGGTCGCAATCCTGGGCACCCGCGAACCCGGCCAGAGCAAGAACCAGCTACCTCGCTCGCGGAGACCGATCCACGTGGTCTACGGCGAGCCGTTCACCGTGCCCCGATCTCCATGGCCGCGCCGCAAGTCGGTTGTCGCGAAGTGGACCGAGGTCGTTCGGGAGCGTCTGGCCGATCACGTGGTCGCCGCGCAGGCGCTGACCGGGCTACCCTTGCCGGGGCCACCGAAGATCAAAACCGCCCTGCCCACCGTCTAATCAAGAGCAGCCAGCAGGCTCACGAGTCCGAAGCGAAGCGAATATGAGTGACATCGCGACTGTGGAAGAGTCGCAGGTCTTGCCTGTGGTGGCGGTTGTTGGCCGACCCAATGTCGGTAAGTCGACTTTGGTGAACCGCATGATCGGCCGTCGTGAAGCTGTCGTCCAAGATGTTCCAGGAGTGACCCGTGACCGGGTCTCCTATGACGCAACGTGGAATGGGCGACAGTTCGTGCTGGTGGACACCGGCGGCTGGGCTCCCGATGCGAAGGGAATGGCTGCACAGGTCACCGAACAGGCCGAGCTGGCGGTCGCGGCGGCGGATGCCGTGGTGTTTGTTGTCGACGCAACAGTTGGCACACAAGACATCGACGACGCGGTCGTCAAGGTGTTGCGTCGCAGCGGGAAGCCGGTGATTCTGGCCGCCAACAAGGTCGATGATCAGCGCACCGAGGGGGAGGCGGCCGCCATGTGGCAGCTCGGCCTCGGCGAGCCGTTCCCCGTGTCGGCCCTGCACGGCCGGGGGAGCGGGGACCTGCTGGATGCGATCTTGGCGGCGATTCCCGAGGCCCCGCGATCAATGGATGACCGGGAGCGAGGTCCGCGTCGGGTTGCCATCGTAGGAAAGCCCAACGTCGGCAAATCAAGCCTGCTCAACAAGATCGCCGGACAACAGCGGGTAGTGGTGGATGAGGCGGCCGGGACCACCGTGGATCCCGTCGATGAGCTTGTTGAGATCAGTGGCGAGATCTATCGGTTCATCGATACCGCTGGAATCCGTCGGCGGATCAAGGAGATTTCTGGACATGAGTACTACGCGAGCCTGCGGACACACAGCGCCGTAGAGCGCGCGGAAGTGTGCGTGGTGGTCGTGGATGCCAGCGAGCCAATCACCGAACAGGATCTCCGCATCCTTACATCGGTGGAGGAGGCAGGGCGTGCTCTGGTGATCGCGTTCAACAAGTGGGACCTGACCGACGAGGAACGACGCCGTTACCTGCGACGCGAGATCGAGCGCGACCTGGTCCAGTTCGAGTGGGCAGCCAAGATCAACATTTCCGCACTGACCGGCCGTCACGTTGACCGACTTGGTGCGGCGGTCCAGGAAGCGCTGGCTGGTTGGGAGACCCGGATCTCAACCGGCAGGCTGAATGCATTCCTGGGTCGCGTCGTTGCGGCGCATCCGCATCCGGTACGCGGCGGCAAGCAGCCGCGGATTCTGTTCGGGACCCAGGCTCACGCCGCTCCACCAACCTTGGTGCTGTTCACTTCCGGCCAGCTCGAACCTGGTTACCTGCGCTTCTTGAAGCGCAGGCTCCGCGAGGAGTTCGGCTTCCATGGCACACCGGTGCATCTGGAGGTCCGAGCACGAGCGAAGGGAAAGCGAAGGTGACGAGCGACGAGGTGCATGTCAGTGATCAGCAGGCGCTCGTCATCGTGCTGATGCCAAGCTGAGTGGCACGCCGAGCTCGCCAAAGATGCGGGAACTCTGCGCCAGGGGCAGCGGCTTCACAGCTACGGCGTTTTGATCTTCACCTTCCACGACGACAAGATCATCCGGCAGGAGGCGTACGACTGCTACAAGCCGTTCTCGTCGGAGTTGAAGTCGTAAGCCTCACTCAGCCACTCGCGAAGTTGATCATCAACTTCGTCAGCGCTCGTTAAGTTGATCATGTGGGCGATGCGCCCCGACGCAACTGGCAGCGCACGGGCGATCCGAGGATCGGTGAGTTCGTATGGCAGAAAGAAGCTCAGCAGCACTGACCGCACCCGCGGCCGGAACGAGGCGATCTTGCGGTCGCTCTTCAGGAAGATTCCGACGTTGACCGCATCCTCATGTACGGGCCCGAGCGTGATCAGATGCTCGATGACAGCGTTGTAGATCTCACTCACCCAGCTGGGGTGCCGGCGTAGCAGCTCGCTCACCGGGATGCCCGGGACGCAGACGTGCGCCTGATTGGCCGAGGCGAATTCGCGCTCACAGTCCGGGCACACCCAACGCGTCACGCGGTCGATTGTGCCCCAGCAGTAACGCTTGCTGAGAGAGCGTCCGGGTAGAAACTCCCCCTCGTGGCTGATGCTCGCCCAGCGCGGTCAACGGGCTGTGGCGCAGCTTGGAAGCTCAGGGAAGGCGGCGAGGCGCTTCGCTCCACGGCTCGTCGTCGAACGTTGGCGTCGCGATGATCTCTTCCTCCGCCTCTTCGACGACCGGCTCGGGTTCCGGCTGCCCGGGAGGCTCAATCCCGTGTTGCCGGCGGGCCTCCCGTATCCCCTGGGCGACGTTGTGCCATAGGTGGTCCTCGCCTAACCGTGCGCGAAGCCCTGAATGCGCGAGGACGGTGCGGACCTGCCACCGTACCCGCACCAGGTACAGGTCGACGTTGCGCTCGGCAAGCTGCTCGAGCAGCTCGGACAACATGTCGGCGCTGGTCGTTTCGAGCTGGTCGGTCGACTCCAGATTCAGGATCAGCGCCTTGGTATCCGGTGCCGCATCGACCGCCTGGAGGATCGCCTCCTGGACCTCGGTGGCGTTGACCCAAAACAGCGACACGTTGACCCGGAGCACCAAGATGCCGGGGATTGTGGTGCGGTCCGGATGGTTGGCGTACGCCGCCCCAGGCCGCCTTCTCGCCCGGGATCTTGCCCAGAACCTCCACATCCACCCGACTCGACCGGATACACCATTCCGAGAAGGGACTGCCCGATTGCAATCAACAGGCCGAGCATGGGTCCGGCGATGAGCACGCCGCCGGCGGCCACCAGGGCAGAGATGGCGTCGTTCCTGCGCACCTTCATGTAGCGGCGAATGGCCGGCCAGGTCCAAGAGCCCCCACACGGCGTTGATCACGATGGCGCTGAGGACCGCCTTTGGCAGGATGGACAGTGCCGGCGCAACGAGAAGGATCGCGACGATCGCGATGGCCGCGGCCGAGAGACCGCCGACCTGCGACGTGCCGCCCGCCCGATCCACGGCGGCGGTCTTGGACAAGCTTCCGGCCACCCCCAGGCCGCCGAACAGGCCCGAGCCGATATTCGCGCCGCCAGCGGCGATGAGCTCCTGGTCGGTGTCCAGCCGATAGCCACCCTTAGTGGCATACAGTCGTCCGGCACTCAACCCCTCGGCAAGACCGACGACCGCGATGGCGACCCCGGCGAGGGCGACATCGACCAGCCGATTCAGCGGCACGACCGGGATGCGTGGGTGTGGGCAACCCTTTTGGCACCGGACCGACGACGGCCACGCCGCGAGCAGCGAGGTCGAGCCAGTACGAGGCCGCGAGCCCGAGGAGCGAGCACGACCAGCGCCCACGGCACCCGCGGCAATAGGCGAGACCCGATGAACAGCACGGCCAAGTGCACTGACACCCACCGCGGCCGTCAGCGGTTTGATTTGGTCGATATTGAGCGCGAGCAGGTATATCCGGTGCAAGACGTCACCCGGCGTGACGGGGATGCCGAGCAGATTGGGCAGCTCACCGATGACCACCAGGATGGTGAGGCCGAAGACGAAACCAGTGACGATGGGCTTGGACAAGAACTCCGCGACCCAGCCCACCCGGAGGAACCCGGCCAGAACCAGGACGGCGCCAGCCGCCAGTGCGATGGCCGACGTGTAAGTCACCGCCTCCGCGACATTGGCCGGATGCATGCTTGCGACAAGCGTCGCGGATAAGACCGAAACGGTGGACACGGGTCCGACAATCAACTGCGGCGAGGAGCCGAGCACTGCATAAACCAGCAGGGCGATGGGGACGGCGTATAGCCCCACCTGAACAGGCACCCCAGCGATGGACGCGTACCCGAGGGACTGCGGTACCGCGAGGGCGGCGACGACCACGCCGGCCACGATGTCGGGACGCAGACGTGCACGCTTATACAAGGGGAACCAGGTCAGGATAGGGAGACGGCGACGCAGTCCCTGGCGAATCCCCTGCCCGACCAACGAGGTCATCGGACTGCGCCTTGCCCATCGGCGTGGGTGCGCAAGGCGAGCAGTTTGGTGAGCATCTGCTCGGGCCGGATCTTCGCCGCGACGGCGTCTGCGGTAACCGTGTGCGTCATGAGGTACGCAGTCCCACCTCCCAGCACGAACAACGCTGAACCTTTGCAGACCAGGCGCCGGCAGCGGAGAGCTGAATCAGGCTGAACGGCAGGTTAACAACAGGTTAAGGATATGAGTCTGACAGCAGATGAAGCCAACTTGTTCAAAGTGCTCATCGGATATGGGAGCAGTGCTGATGCCTGCACAGAATCCCGACAAAATGTCAACAGCCATTGCCGTTCCAGCGGCTTCTAAGAGATCGCTGACTGTGATGGCAGGATGCAAGAGCCTGATCGGCCGACAAGAACTCTTTTCATGGAGCCGATTGTGCCGCAGCAACATCCGCGAATGATCAGGCGTAGTCCGGCGTAGTAGAGTTCCCGCTCGTGGCTGTTGCTTTCCGGAGCAGCGTCAGCGGGCTGTGGCGCAGCTTGGTAGCGCACTTGACTGGGGGTCAAGGGGTCGCGAGTTCAAATCTCGCCAGCCCGACAAGTCAATGTCGGATTATCACACCTGATCAGAGCCGCGTTCATCCGGCCACCGGCCCATCCTCGACACAAGATCGCCGGCCACAAGATCGACAGCGCCTCTCCCAACCACCCGCGATCCGCCCGAGCTCGCCGCCGCCCGTCGCCTCCATGTAGCAGCGCCGTTGCCCACTCGTGGTGTGTCGAGGTACCAGATACATGCCGGCAGTCAGCTGCCGGCGCCAACATTCGCCGACCGTGGCTCTAGTTGATCAAGGGTCGGGCCCCGCCCGACCAGGCGGCGCGTGTCCTCGCTTCGCTGCGGGCCGCGCCGCTTACGCCGAATAGCTACTACTTCGCAAGTTCGCGCACCTTAATCCGCGACTGAGGCGCCCAAAGAATGTCTCGCACTTGATCAATGCCGCCCGTCGGCCAGCGCTCCACCAGATCGCGCACCTGTGGATCGCTGATCGCCGCGCTGAGAGCACCGGGAAAGTCCGCCCACATGACGGTGAACGGACGCCCCCACAGTCGGACCGGCTCGAGGGTCAGCCGAGGTGCGATCTCGAGGTCGTTAAACGCGCCTGCGACGATCTCGTAGCCGCTGCCCAGTGCTTTCTCGCGCTCCCTCCAACTGCGTGCGTGTAGCGCGCTCTCGAGCGGCGCCGACAAGCGATCAGCGATCTGGAGTTCTGAGAAAGCGGTGCCAAACCACTTCACGTACGGCGCATACTGACGTTCGATCAGAAACGACAGGTGCATGAGCCCGGACACGATCTTGCTCGCAATCAAGGTCGACCCGAGTTCATCCCCTGCATAGCCGGCGCGCCCTACAAGATTCATCTCGGGGTGCACCCGCCACCAACCCGCAAGCATCAAGTACAGCCAGACGTCTCTTGGGTAGTAGGCGAGTCGCAGGCGCACCTTCTCCAGGTCGAGGTCATCGTGGAACACGGCTCCCGCCGTCATGGCACACAGACGCTGCTCCGGCAGACTGACCCAGTCGTAGGCGTCCCAGACCACCGAAACGTCCAGACCGAGCTCGGCCAGGAAGTAGCTGCTGCACCGTAGTCACCTTGACCTCGGTCGGAAGCCCGTCGAAGTGATCCGGGATCCGCGCGGTCAACTGGGCTTGCACCGACTCACCCTGCTCGACGAGGACCTCACCCGGCACGAAGACGATCACACGAGCGGACCAGGTGTGATCGGTGGACATGCTGTCGTCGTATCCAAGCACCTCCGACCCTCTGCCCATGAGCCCAGCAGCATGGGGCAACCGCGGGAACTCCGCGGCGATCGCCGGCGCCACGCAAGCCCCGTAAAACTCCTCACTCAGGCGAAGACCACTGGATCGCTGATTCAACGTCTCTCCCTTCGCGGCATGACTACAACGAGTGCCGAGACTGCCAGGACGAACGTGGCAAATCAACAGATCTGCAGCACCAAACTGCAGCACCCGGAACACGGATCGTCGCGTCCACGTGGAGTACGCGATCACATGGCGGTCTCACCCGCCGCCCCGTCGCCACGTGCGACTTCTAAACCGCTTGAAGCACAGGCGGTCGGGTCTGGAATCCTCGGCTGGGGCGGCTCGCCAACGCTCTTGCTAACGCGGCCCCGCTTCCCTGGCGTTCCGCTCCGCCTTCGACGCGTCGGAGACCGCCCGGGCGAACGAGTCCGCGACGGAGAGGTCAAGTCCTCCTTCCAGCGAGGACCCTAGTCCTCACTCGGCGTCGAGCGGTCCACCGGCGAAAACGCCCTCGCGCATGCGTTGCGCGTGGTCGGTCACGCGGTGGACGAGATTCTCGGGATGGGTGTAGCCGAGAAGATCTGCAACCTCGCGGGCGACGCGGTCGAACAGTGCGATCATCTCGAACAATGCTTCCCAGTTCGCCTTGGGGTCGGCACCCGTGAAGGTGCGTTCCAGGTCACGCCAGGTGTCTGCAGGGAGATTCGCTTCGAGACCCTTACCAAGATTTCCGGTCTTGAGCGACCAGTCGTGGTCGCACTCAGCTCGCCACTCAAGCAAAGGGATCAGGTAGTTGAATCGCATGTCGAAATCGAGTACCCATTTGGCGGGCAACAGCTGACCGCGCAGGAGGCTCTTCGCGACATAGGGAACTCCGATGAGGAAGTCGGTAATGAGGCGTAGGTAGGTCGCCTCGTCAGGACGCGCCGGAATGTAGGAGCCGAATGTCGGCGCCGCAAGATCGGTCGTGAGCCCGTCCTTGTCCACCACAACCCGATACCCCGCGTCGAACTCTGCGTATGGATCTGGGCCGGCGGTCACGTCGGCGAAATGCTGTGGAGACCAGAGGCTGAAGTCGATCTTGAGGCCGTTGGCGTAGTTGGTGATGTTGCCGACCCACTCAGCGCCAGTCGACGGGTTCGCCTCAACGGGATCCCAGTACGAGATCAGGACCTCACCGAAGTAGTCCTGCCATTTCGTGTCCTCGAACATCGCTCGAACATCGTCGACGACGGCGACAACGTCGTAGTCGGAGTAGGCATCGACAAATGCGCTAGGAATGACTCTTGTGCTTGTCACGATGAGGGTGCGGACGTTCTCGTGACCTCCAGCCCATCGGGCGAGTCGGTCAATCGCGGCATCGGTGGTGTGCACTCTTGGTTGTCTTCCCTCTAGCTTGTCACTTCGGCCAGGCTAGCGACGGATGCAGTACAGCCCCGGGCTGAACAAGGACGCAGTCCCTCGCGTCCGCGCGGTCAAGCAGCCTCGCTGTGTCAGGAAGTGCGGACCCGAATTAATTGAGTCCTTGGAAGACTGTCCGTCCTTGCTTCGAGGTGGCTATTGCCTCCTCAGCTAATTGATCTTGGGCACCACCTCCTGAGTGCGTGCAGTTGTGGGTGCGGACTGCTGGATACGTCGAAACACTGGAGGTCACGAGCGATCATCACAGGCCCGAGATTCACGCTCAGCAGGGCATCGGCGACCGGAGCCCTGAGCGAGCCCAGGAGTACTACATGCCCTGCTGGTGGTCAGATCGACGGGGGCGGTCCCAGGACCGCCCCCGTCGCTGTTCAGCGCTACTTCGTCGCGCCGTGAGAAAGGCCGGCGGCACTCCCCTCAGCGAAGGTGCCCTCCGGACCGGCCGGTGCCGGCAGGGTGAAGGCCGCGCCGGGGACCTTCTTGCCCGGCACGCCGTTGACCGACTCGGTCGAGTACGCGAACGTCAGCATCGCGAACGCGATCAGGTCGCTGTTGACCTCGAGCGCGTGCAGGTCGACGTTCTCGAAGGTGTCGCAGGCCTGGTGGTAGCAGGGGTCGAACTGCTCGCCGGCGGTGCCGCCCCAGATCGCCTCCTGCTCCTCGGTCTTGATCTACCTCGGCGCCGGTGAAGAGGCCGCTCGACGGGATGCCGGCCAGGATGAACGCCTCGTAGTCGCTGCGGCCGGAGAACTCGGTGTCGTCGTACGGCTCACCGATCGCGGTGTAGTACGACTCGTAGACGTCCTCGATCGCCGCCGACCCGGCCGGGATCGGCACACCCGGCGCCTCGAACGTGGACTCGTCCGCGTCGTACACCATGAAGATGTAGTTGGGCGAGCCGACCATGTCGTAGTTCATGTAGAGCGCGATGCGGTCGCGCTCCGCCTGCGAGAGCCCGTCGACGTAGTCCGCCGAGCCGACCAGACCCTGCTCCTCGCCGGCCCACCAGGCGAACCGCAGCGTGTTCTCCGGGTTGAGGTTGGCCATCAGCAGCGCGGTCTCGAGCAGTGCCGCGGAGCCGGAGCCGTTGTCGTTGATCCCCGGGCCCTCGATCACGCTGTCGAGGTGTGCGCCGGCCATCACGACGTTGTCCTCGTTCTTGCCCGGCAGCTCCGCGATGACGTTGTAGTCGGTGCGGGTCTCAGCCGGCAGCACCTCGACGAACGCCGTCGACCCGGGCTGGGCCAGGGCGACGCCGTCGGCGAAGCTCGCGCCCACGACCGGGATGCCGTGCGTGACCGGTCCAGGGGCCCCAGGGATCGGGGCATCCACGCTCGTGGCGTCCGCGACGATCAGGCCCTCGCGGTCCGGCGTGTTGCCCTGGTTGAAGATGATGACCGCCTCGGCGCCGGCCTGCTCGGCGTAGTACGCCTTGGTCCCGAAGAAGCAGGTGCCGCGCTGGACCAGCGCGATGTCGTTCGTCGCCGCTCGAAGTCGAGGCCGGCGAAGTCGGCCGGCCTCGCAGCCGCTCGTCGAGGCCCGGTCGCCGGTGAGGTTGATGTCGACCGGGATGACGTTGCCCTCGACCGTGCCCGAGCCGCTGCCGGTGAAGACGCCGGTCTCGTACTCGGCCGCGACCGGCGTCAGCTGGCGCAGGACTGCCGGGAAGTTGAACGTGATCTCGACCGGGTCGAGCGTCACCTCGTAGCCGGCGTCCCGGAGCAGGCCGGCGACGTACTCGACGCTGTCGGCGTAGCCCGTCGGTGCCCGCGGCTCGCGTACCGGGGTAGACCGGGTCGTTGCTGTTGTCGGCGATCTTCTGGAACGCCGCCTGATGCTCCCGGACGCCCTCGACCGTCACGCACTCCAGCAGCTTCTGGTAGGTGTTGTTGCGCGGTTGTCGCACGCATCGCCGGGCGCGGCGATGCCGCCTGCCCCGGCAGCAGCGCCGCCGTGAGCGCTGCTGCGGCGCCGAGCGCCGCCAAGCGCCGCGCGCCCTTGCGCGACGCCAGCCGATGAAAAGCCATTTGTCCCCCGCTTCTTGGCCAGTGATCCGGATAACGGATCTATCTCAGTTTGGTAAACATATGGCATCGGGAATGGATCCGCAGTCCGTTCGGCCGCTCTGCGCAGCCGGTCGACCAGCTAGGCGGTCAACTCCAGGGTGAAGAACGGCCGGCCAGGCCGCATCCAGACCGCGCCGAGAGCTTCTCCTGGCGCGCGGAACCGGACGCGGGCCGCCTCGAGGTCACGACCAGCGGATTTGTCACGCCGGATCAGAGCCGCGTATGTCCGGCAGCAGGGCCATCCCGGAGCGGGCAGGGTGGCGCTGGTTAGACGGGGAGCCACCTTTCGGGTAGCCGCCGTTGCTGTACAGGAGTTGTCGTTAATCCAGTCGCCTTGCTTGGAGAGCAAGAACCGGACGACGTTGGCGGTGTCGTTCGGTGTTCCGAGACGTCCGGTCGGCTGTTGAGCGATCCCGCTGGCCCGGATCTCATCGGTCATCCAGCCGGTGTCGATCGGCCGAGCAACGCTGGGCGGGCCACGGTGCGGATCTGTCGGCGTTGCCCTCAAGATCAATCAGGCTCCACCTCAGGGCATCAAGGAACCTAGGCTGCCAGTGTCAGGCATACTCGCCGGCAAGGTACGCGTGGATCAGGCGGACGGTGGTGGCACCTTCGCCCACCGCTGCTGCCACCCTTTTGACTGACCGAGACCGCACGTCACCAGCGGCGAAGACTCCGGGGACACTGGTCTCGAGGAGCATCGGCGACCGCTCGAGCGGCCAGGCGGGCGCGGCGTCGATGGCCGCTGCGAGCTGGCCCGTAAGCAGATAGCCCTGGGGATCGCGCGCCACCGTACCGGCAAGCCACTCGGTGTGCGGCTGGGCCCCGATGAGCACGAAGAGCGCCGTTGCCGGAATGGTCGTGGCGCGCCCGGTGGTGTGGTCGACCACAGTCAGGGTCTCAAGGCCCCCTACTCCGGCGCCGTCGACAATCTCCGTTCTCGCCCGAACGGTGATGGCGGAGTTGCTCGTGATCTCGGTGATCAGATACTTCGACATGGTGACAGCGAGGCCGGCACCTCTCACCAGCATCGTGACCGAGCGCGCGTACCGAGCGAGATGGACCGCGGCCTGGCCGGCTGAGTTGCCACCGCCGACGACCACCACGTCGCGGCCGCGCATGGCTTGAGCCTCGGCTCCGGCGGCTCCGTAGAACACCCCGGCTCCAACAAGTGCCTCGAGGCTAGGAATGTCGAGGCGGCGCCAGGTTACGCCCGTCGCGAGTACGACGGCGCGTGCCGCAACGGCGCTGCCGTCGCTCGTATGGACGATTCGGTCATCGCCCCTCAGCTCGAGCTTCGTCCCGCGTTGAGTCAGCACGATGTCGGCCCCGAAGAGCCAAGCCTGCTCGCTGGCGCGGCCGGCCAGTTCCTCACCGCTCACGCCGTGACGAAAACCCAGGTAGTTGCGGATCAGTGAGCTTGTGCCGGCCTGACCGCCGGGAACCTCCGGCTCGACCACCATGGTGTGGAGCCCTTCGACGCGGCGTACACGGCTGCGGCCAGACCTGCCGGTCCGGCACCGAGAACCACGAGGTCGCAGGACGTGCTGCTGGGCCGGATCGTCATCCCGAGTTCCTCGATCACGTCCGCGTTGCTCGGATCCACCAGGATGTTCCCGGAGTAGAAGAGCATCACCGGCAATCGGGTGCCGTCCTCGCCGGCCTCGGCGAGGGCTTGGCGGCCTGCCTCGGTCTCGGGTTCGTAGAACCAGAAGGGAACCGCGGCTCTGGTCAGCAGGTCGCGGACCTGGTGCGACCTCGCGGCGGCGGTGCGACCGACGATTCGGACGGCAACGTTGTGGGCGTCCTGCGAGGTGTCCCAGGCGGCGAGGAACTCGCTGATCCCGGGATAGAGGATCCGCTCGAGCGGAAACCAGGGATCGAACAGGTGATAGTCGACCTGTCCGAAGGCCATCACAGTCACGACAGGATGGCGGGACGAATAGTTACCACGCTCGATCAGCAGGATCCGCTTCGCCTGAGGCTCCAGCTGATGTATGCGGCGCAAGAAAGCGGACGGCGGCGGGTTCCCGAGCCGCTCATCGACAATGACGAGCGCGGTGGCGGCGCCGGACGAAGCCTGGGAACCCAGCCGGTCCAGCGCGGCATCCGTCGTTGCCGCAGCCGCTACCGTGTAGTCCGCACCGAAGCGGTGGGCGATGTCGTGGACGAGTTGCTGCCGGACAACCTCATCACCGGACACAACAAGAATCAGCGGCGGCGACCTGCTCGTCATGCTCTCATTCTGTGCACAGAATGTCCCGAGATGGCCGCCAACTCTGGAGAAGATCATGATCGTCGTATCAGCCGCGACTGGAGAGTTCGGTCGTCTCGTCGTTGATCAACTGCTGAACCGGGTGCCGGCGTCGGATGTCGCAGTGGTCGTGCGCGATGTGCACAAGGCCGCGGATCTGGCCGATCGGGGCGTACAGGTCCGGTACGGCGACTATGACGAACCTGGCAGCCTCCGGGACTCATTCAACGGCGCCGATCAGCTGCTGTTCATCTCCGCGCCCAGCTCTGACTCTGGGGAGCGGATGCGGCAGCACCACAACCTCGTTGACGCGGCGCGGACCAGCGCCGTTGGCCATCTCGTCTACACCAGCGGGCTGGGAGCCGATGTCGGCAATGAAGGCGGACTGGTCGACCACCACGCCACTGAGCGGGCCATCCGAAACAGTGGTTTGCCGCACACGATCGTGCGGCACCCGATCTATTCGGAGTGGTTCATCAATTCAGGTCTGCGGCGGTCGATCGAGGCCGGTGAGCTCACGAGCAGCAGCGAAAGCCGAGGGATGAATACGGCTCTCCGAGCCGACCTCGCCGAGGCCGCCGCAGTCGTGCTGACTGGCCAAAATCAACTTCGCGGAAGCTACGACTTCACTGGTCGCCGTTGGACGTTCGACGAGTTGGCACAGGTCCTCTCCAACATCTCGGGCCGGACGATCATCCATCGGGAGGTCGATGAGGATGAGGGCATCATGACCATGATCGGCCCCGCCATCCGGGCCGGCGTCTTCGAACGCCAGACTGATGATCTTGAACGCGTCCTCGGCCATTCCAGCACCAGCCTCAAGGCCGCGGTGACCGCGGTGCTGCAGAGCGGGTCTTAGCTAAGTCCTGGGTAATCGATCGACGCTAACCACTCTGCTTGCCGATCGCGTCGGCTGCCCATGGTTCAAGGCGAACACCAACGGACTTAGCAAACTGGAGGGCCAGCGGATAGGTGCTGGCGTAGCGGAACACACCGGTCCCGGAGAGCTCCGGTCCGTGTACGAGGGCGACGTCCTACAACATCCGCGTGACCAAGCTGACATGGGCGTCATCACCACGGTCGGGTTGACCGGTTCGACCCAGTGCCAGGATTGGGCGAATGCTCGCGCAGTTGAGCCCGTGCGCTAGCAGCGCGGCGGTGACTCGACATGCGCCCGTGCTCGGCTCGGCCTTCGGGCCGGTGGACGCGATCACCTTCGACTGGGCAGTCACGATGCCGGTGGTCGACCTGGCCGAGTTGGTCACGACACGCAGCTACTACCTCAACGCAACCGAGCAAAAGCAGCAACAGATCAGGGACCAGGTCACAGCCTTCATCGCTGCGCAGGTCCCAGACGCCAGCACCGTTGATCTCCCATACCGAACTCACTGCTTCCGAGCCGCCGTCGTCCAGTGAGTGGTGGTGTGCTGGCGGGTCAGGCGCGTGAGAACCTCGGTCAGCGAGAGGGGTCGGGACATTCTCACTGAAGCAGTCCGTGGGAGCGCATTGGACGACTCGGTGATCGGTGTACTGGCAGGGCCTGGTTCATCGCCGGGCTGAGTCTTAGCGTCGAGGACGTGGATCGCCGCAAGTATGTACCGGAGTACCTGTTAGTGCCAGCACTAACCTGAACGACCCCACAACCACGAGGAAAACGAGGTCGATCATGCCCGATGTCTCAACACTGAAGCTGAACAACGGCGTTGAGCTGCCAGCGCTGGGTCTGGGTGTGTTCCAG
>CAWIZB010000001.1:0-126749 GCA_963840505.1 uncultured Actinomycetota bacterium | reverse complement strand
CAACAAGGAAGAGACGCTCCGCGTCTACGGCGAAACGATCATGCCCGCACTGCGCAAACACGTGACGGCTAGGACGTGATCTTCGCGGGTGGACGACGTATGTGCCCTGAGAGTCCTCGCCCTAATGCGAGCCCGCCGCTACACTCACGCACATCAGCGGCTCCTGCTGCCCCGCCACCGTGGCACGCTGCGCATGTATTGCAGATACGCCTCGCCAAATCGCGCCTCCAGGTTGCGCTCCTCCGACGGCACCACCAGCCTGGCCACAATGCCCCAGATGATCACCGCGCCTGCCAAGACCGCAACGCTGCCATAAAAGATGATCCAGCCTAGCCAGATCAGCATTCCGAAGAGATACATCGGATTGCGCGTGAACCGGTAAGGGCCGGCCACTACCAGATAATTTTGGGTTCGTTTCAGCTCAAAAGAGTCGCGAACCCCGACAAAATGCAGACGAAAACACCAAACGAGGAATGCTGCACCTGCCGCGATGGGGATGACTCCGAGCAGATTGAGCCACCCTGGCTCCCCATGAACCCATCCGTGACGGGCGAGAGCAACGAGAGCTGATGCGGCACGGCAACGTGGCCGAGCACAAGTACCACCGGCGTCAGGATCAGAGCCATCCAGCGGGGAAGACGCCGCCTTCTCGCTGGCGCCCTCGTGTGTTGGCTTGGTCTGTTCATCGCTTTGCTGTCCTAATTCTCTCTCTCAGAAAGCGATTCGCAAGGTCGTGCGAGCCCGCCGCATTCGCAGCCGGAAGACAGATGTGGACGGAGCGCAGTCGGACCGAGCTCGCGTCTACTCGATCCGCAAGGCCGTCATTACGCCGTCCCGGATCGGCACGATGCTGCCTACGTACCGGGTGTCCTCGGCCACCAGCCGGTTGTGCTCCCGGATGAAGGCGGTATAGCCGTCAAGGCCCTCCCGGTCGGTTCCGGTTGCGACGTACCCGCTCCAGATCGTGTTGTCACACAGCCACAGGCCACCGACCCGGATGCGATCGCGCGCCGCGCGCCAACAATCCGGATAACCGTCCTTGTCGACGTCGCAGTACACCACGTCGAAGTCGCCCGCTTCCTCCGCGAACCCATCGAGCGCATCACCGACCCGATAGCGCACCCGATCCCACACGCCTGCCCTGCTGAGGTAGTCCTCGGCCAACGCGGCGTTCTCCGGATCGCCGTCCGTGCAGACGACCTCGCCGTCCGGCCCTACCGCCCGTGCGAACCAGTACGCCGAATACCCGTATCCCGACCCGAGCTCCATCACCCGGCGAGCACCGACGGCCCGCGCGGCGAGCTCGAGGAAGCGACCGGTCGCCCTCCCGACAATCGGGAACCCGTGCTCTGCGGCTCGCGCCTCCATCTCGACCAGAACCGGGTCCTCGTGTTCGGTCCTCGCCAATTCGGTGAGGTAGCTCTCCACCGCGTCGTCCATCCACCGGCTCACCCTCGGACTGTAACGCGCCAGGTAGTTTCGTTGGGCGGACTGTGCCAAGCGTGACTAGAATAGTAGTCATGAGTACTCAACCGCTCGCTGCCGTAAAAGCCCATTTCAGTGCTGTGGTCGACAGTGTTCAAGACACTCACGAGCGCGTCACGGTCACCAAGAATGGGGAGCCAGTTGTGGTCGTGATGGCAGTGGATGATCTGGAGTCGCTGGAGGAGACCCTCGACATTCTGCGAGACGAAGCCGTCATGCGGGAGCTCGCACAGGCTGAGCGAGACGTCGCGACGGGTGACACGCTCGACGCTGCGGCGTTGCGGGCGCTGCTTGAGAAACGGCGCCTCGCCAGTTGACCTTCAGACTGGTGGTGGCTCGGAGCGCCTCAAGAGCCATCTCGCAGGAGTTGTCTGAGTCTGTCGCCGCTGCAGCTGTCGAATTCATGACCGGGCCTCTATTGGCGAACCCACAACGGGTCGGTAGGCCGCTTCGCGCTCCCTTGAACGGCAGATGGAGCGCCCGGCGCGGGCAGTATCGCATTATCTACACGATTGACATCGAGGGTCAGATCGTGACAGTGCTCCACATTTCTCATCGCCGAGACTCCTACAGGTAAGCGAAAGTCAACACCGAGGATGAGCCAATGTCCTTGCGGATCGGCGTGTGACTTGGCTTGTTGATCGCCTTCCTGGTCACGTGCCAGAGTGGGCCATGCTCGACGTAGGACTTTCTCAAGACACAGCGGGGCCACGGATCGTTGGTGCATTCCGGGCGTGCTTGTCCTCGGTCTTGGAGATTCCACTTGCCGAGGTGCCACAGCACGAGGAGAACCTCCGTGCCGCGGTCGCGCAATGGCGGACCTGGCTTGCGGGGCGAGGCGTCGGCCTAGTCCCGATCGCCAATGCATCGAGGTTTCAGTGGCCCGGGTACTGGATAGCCGTCCTCGCCCGGACGCCCGAGTCCAAGGAACAGACGGCTGTACTGATGTTCGGCTCACCATCCGGTGCCGTTCTGAGCCCACAGAATTCCGCGCTGCTGGGGCGAGCGGCCGCCGATCTCCCAGTGGAGGAGGGGTACGTCATCGCCCCCTTCGACCCTGCGTTGAGCGCCGATTCGGCCAGGCCAGCGCGGCGTGGTCGGGTCGAGGTCGTAGCAATCGCCGACCGCGCCGAGGCGCCCATGCAGCAAATAGCGACTGCTCGGGCGATCCCAGGCCGAGGGCTGGACGGCGACCGATACGCCAGCCACGTCGGCACCTTCACCCCCCGCAAGGGGCACGGCGTCGGCTATGACCTGACGTTGATCGAGGCTGAAGTGCTCGACGAACTCACCTTGACCGACGGCCACCGACTCGGGTATGCGGAGGCTCGGCGCAACATCATCACCCGCGGCATCGACCTGAACGCCCTTGTCGGACAGCGCTTCAGGGTCGGCGATGTCGAATGCGTCGGGCGCCGGCTCTGTGAGCCCTGCGCCCACCTGGAGCGACTCACCCACAAGGGCGTGCTGCGCAAACTGATTCACCGCGGCGGCCTGCGAGCCGACATCCTCACAACGGGCACCATCACCGTAGGCGCCGCTATCGAATGCCTCGAACCAGATGAGCTCAACCCTCCGAGATAGGCATCCGAATCTGCCGCAGTGCCGGCCTCCAGGCCGAGACTCAGCGCTGGGTCTGCGCAGCCGCGACGGCGAGCAGAGTCCACCAGGTCGTTCATCGGGTCGCCGGAGTGCCCCTTGACCCAGCGGAAGTCGATGTCCCCCGCGACCGGACCTCGGTCACCAATGGCTCCCAGAGGTCCCGGTTGGCCACCGGCTTCTTGGCGCTGGTCAGCCAGCCGCGGGCCAGCCAGCCCTCCCACCACCGGTCGCGGAAGCAGTTGACGACATAGGTGGAGTCGCTCACCACCAGCAGCGGGCCGTCCAGGGCGCGTACGGCCTCGAGCGCCGCCTGGATCTCCATCCGCTGGTTCGTGGTGCGGGGCGACCCGCCCGAGTCCTGCCGGCCGTCCTGGGTCGCCCAGGCCCACCCGCCAGGTCCGGGGTTGCCGGAGCAGGCACCGTCGGTCCACACCGAGAGGGCGGCGACGGGTTCCGGGATCGGTGGCTGGGCCTCGCTGGTGAGGTCGAACAATCCGGGCGGGCAGCTGACGTGCGCCCAGCGGCGGGATGCCGCGCCTCCGGTGTCCGTGATCTCATCGCCGGGAGAGATCCGCCCGCCGCACACTCCGCAGGTGGTGGCGTATCGCGCATTCAGGGGCATGCGGCCAGGGTAGAGACTCGCGCCGCGATCCCTTGGGTCGGCAACGTGGCCGCCCATCACGGACTGGTCCGGCACATTCGCAACGCGGTCCTAGCCGGCGAGCATGGCGCAATGCAGCCCACGACTTTGGCGCCCTCTGCCGAGAACGCATCAGGAAGCAGCGCGCAGCCACCGGCTCGTCTGCCTCAACCTTGCTGCCACCGCCCGGCTGACGCGCATGCCGGCCATCATTGCGGTCCCGAAGAGCGCGAGGGCGTTGATGCCGTGCAGCCACCCCAGCCCGGCAACCTCGTGCGAGAAGAGGCCCAGCGCCACCTGGAGCACAGTCACCCCGAATACGATCAGTGCCCACCTGATGCCACCCGGCACCTTGGCAAAAAACGAGCTGATCAACAAGAGCAGCGAAATGGCTGGGATGACGAAAATGCCAGCCTGGGCGTGCAACGAAAATCCCGCGAAACCGCCCAACGCGGGCGTGAGTTCCGTGGACTGATCAAGGGTGCCGCCAAGCTCGACCCACTTGAGTAGGCCGAACATCCCGTACGAGACGGCCGCAGCCTGCACCGCCACGCCGGCTGCGACGAGAAACGCGAGAACCCGGTAGACCTGCTTCATTTGTGTACCCCCCACAATTGCGGTTGCCTGCAGTCCAGGGTGACTGATGAAGAGAGTTTTTGCAGCCAGATTCTGACACGCGATGGTTACGCTTTCGCCACATCTGCCAGGTCGGCAACTCCAGATGAACCTTGATGCATTCCCCCGCGTCCGTGCGGACTTCAGCCGTGGCCACGGGACCTCGGCCCCTGGTCGGTGACGATGTGAGTGAGGAAATATTGACCCGTATCGTCGCCAGTAACGCCGGGCTGGAACGCTCCTTCGCCGCCGGCGAACCGATCGGCGGCTGGGTCTGATCAACGAAGGGATGCACACCATCATGACTGTGACACCGCAGTACGTCACCGAGGCAGGTCTGGATCCGCTGGCGAGCCGGGCCGCCGAGCATGTGTGGATGCACTTCACCCGTATGTCGGGCTACGCCGATGGCCACGTCCCGGTGATCGTTCGTGGTGAGGGTGCGTACGTCTGGGACGACTCGGGCAAGCGCTACCTGGACGGACTGGCCGGGCTGTTCACCGTGCAGGTGGGGCACGGACGCCGCGAGCTGGTTGAGGCCGCCGCCCACCAGGCGGCGCAGCTGGCGTACTTCCCGCTGTGGTCCTACGTGCACCCTGCCGCGGTCGAGCTGGCCGAGCGGATCGCCGACGCGGCGCCGGGGGCCATCAACCGCGTCTTCTTCACCACCGGCGGTGGTGAGGCCGTGGAGAGCGCCTGGAAGCTGGCCAAGCAGTACTTCAAGGAGATCGGGAAGCCGCTGAAGCACAAAGTGATCTCGCGAGCGGTTGCCTACCACGGGACGCCGCAGGGGGCATTGTCGATCACCGGCATCCCAGCCGCGCGGCAGATGTTCGAACCACTTGTGCCGGGGGCGCATAAGGTGCCGAACACGAACTTCTACCGCGCGCCCGAGCACGCCGACGACGAGGTCGCGTTCGGTCGCTGGGCCGCGGACCAGATCGCAGCGGCGATCGAGATGGAGGGGCCGGACACCGTCGCCGCGGTGTTCTTGGAGCCGGTGCAGAACTCCGGCGGCTGCTTCCCGCCGCCGCCCGGCTACTTCGCGCGGGTGCGGGAGATCTGCGATAGGTACGACGTACTGATGGTCTCCGACGAGGTCATCTGCGCGTTCGGCCGGCTCGGGCACATGTTCGGCGCGCAGCGCTACGGCTACGAGCCGGACATCATCACCTGTGCGAAGGGCATCACCTCCGGGTACGCCCCGCTCGGCGCGATGCTGGTAACCGACCGGGTCTACGAGCCGTTCGCCACCGGAGCGACGACCTTCATGCACGGCTACACCTTCGGCGGCCACCCGGTCTCCTGCGCGGTCGCCCTGGCGAATCTGGACCTGTTCGAGAAGGACGGGTTGCTCGACCACGTCCAGGCCAACGAGGCGGCGTTCCGCTCGACCCTGGAGAGGCTGCGCGACCTGCCCATCGTCGGCGACGTGCGCGGCGCGGGCTACTTCTACGGGATCGAGATGGTCAAGGACAAGGCGACCAAGGAGACCTTCGACGAAGACGAGTCCGAGCGGCTGCTGCGCGGGTTCATGTCGAAGGCCCTCTTCGACGCCGGGCTCTATTGCCGTGCCGACGACCGTGGGGATCCCGTTGTGCAGCTGGCCCCGCCGCTGATCTGTGATCAGCAACATTTCGACGAGATCGAGCAGATCCTGCGCAACGTACTCACCGACGCCTGGACGGTGCTCTGACCCCAGCCCGCACTTTGTCGGTAGGTTCCGTCAGGTGCTCGTGAGGATGACGAGTTGCTGGGTCGCGCGGGTCATCGCGACATAGCGGTCGACGGTTCCTTCGACGCCTGTTGCGACGGTGCCGTTTCCAAACGCGTCTGGGTCGATGAGGACGACGAGGTCGAACTCGAGGCCCTTCGAGTGTTCGGGGGTCAGCGACCGGACGCGGGATGTCGCCCTGGAACGTGTCATCCTCAATGCCATTAGCGTCAATGACGCAGGCGATGCCGTCGGCGTGCCTGGCGAGCCAGGTGTCGAGGATCGAGCCCAGGTCGGATGTCGATCCGTGGACAACCGGGACACCGCTGCTGCGGACGGAGGTCGGCACGTTGGCCTCCGGGAACACGGCCCGGATGACTGGCTCGGCTTCCACCATGACCTCTTCCGGCGTCCGGTAGTTGATGCTCAGTGAGGCCAGGTTGATGTTGTCGAGCCCGATCCGCTCGAGCCGTTCCTGCCATGACTCGGTGAACCCGTGCCTGGCCTGGGCGCGGTCGCCGACGATCGTGAAGCTCCGGGACGGGCAGCGGCGCAGCAGCATCTGCCACTCTGCGTCGGTCAGCTCCTGAGCCTCGTCCACGACGATGTGTGCGAACGGGCCCGCGAGACGGTCCGGGTCGGCGCTCGGCAGTGCGGCCTCGTCGACCAAGGCGTCCCGCAGGTCTTGTTGGCGCAGCGCCGTCACCAAGCCCTCCCCGTCGTCGTCGGCCTCGATCAGGTCCTCGACAACCCGGTCCATGTACGCCCGTTCGGCGGCGACAGCGGCCTCGCGCCGACGCTGGCGTCGTGACGCCTCCGGGTCGCCCAGCCGCTGCCGTGCTGCGTCCAGGAGCGGCAGGTCGGACACCGTCCAGGCCTGGGCATCCTCGCGCTGCAACTTCTGAACCTCATCGGGGGTGAGCCAGGGAGCGCACCTGCGCAGGTAGGCGGGCACCGACCACAGGTCCCCGACGAGATCAGCGGCCTCGATCAGCGTCCACGCTCGGTTGAGGGTGCTGTTCAGCTCCGGACTCCGCAGCAGCGACCGGCGAAGTTGATCAGGTGACACCTCATCGTCGTCGTGCTGGTCGATCAGGTTGGACAGCAGTGCCTCCCTGACTTGCTCGCGAGCCTCGTTGTGCGGAGTACCGGGCTCTGGAGCCTCGAACGCCTCCGCCCAATCGGCGGCACTGAGCCAGATGTCGGACACGTCGGTCTCGACCATCAGACCCTCGGAAGGAGGCTCCTCGTACAACGTCACCGCCGGCTCGATCGCCTCCACCATGTCTCCGGACGACTTCAGGCGGGCCACGTACCGGTCGGTCTCGACTGTCGCTGCGGCTCCCTCGGTGACGAGATCCCGCAAAGTGCAGGTCTGTACGCCCTCCTCGCCGAGACTCGGAAGGACGTCGGCGATGTAGGCCAGGTACGGACGGTGTGGACCGACGAACAACACTCCACCCCTGCGGTGGTCGGCGAGGCGAGGGTCGGAATAGAGGAGATAGGCAGCGCGGTGCAGAGCGACGACGGTCTTCCCCGTACCTGGACCGCCGTCAACGACGAGAGCCCCGCGGGAACCCGCGCGGATGATGGCGTCCTGGTCGGCCGCGATGGTGCTGAGCACGTCTCGCATCCGGGGCGAGCGGCTGCTACCCAGGCTGGCGATGAAGGCGGATTGGTCGTCGAGCGCGGCGTGCCCTTCCAGCCCGTCAAGGCTGAAGACCTCGTCCCAGTAGTCGGTAATTCGACCGCGGGTCCAGCGGTACCTGCGCCGGCTTGTCAGACCCATCGGCTTGGCGTGTGTCGCCGCGAAGAACGGCTCGGCTGCGGGAGCGCGCCAATCGATCAGGAGCGGACGACCCGCACTATCTATGAGGCCGAGCCGTCCGACATACACCGGCTCGGGGTTGTCTGTGCTGACCATCCGGCCAAGGCATAGGTCCAGGCCGTAGCGACGCAGCAGGCGCAGGCGAGCGGTCAGCCGGTGAATCTCCAGGTCCCGATCCATCGCCCTCCTCCCCTTGCCCCCAGGGGCCTGGCGCTCGGCGTCGAGGTGCTCAGACAAGTCACCGATCTGCTGCTCCAGGCTCTCCGCGATGGCTGCTAGGTGTTGCTCGTCGCCGGCAATCAACGCCGGGTCGGCCTTGGCGACAAGATGCTCGGGAAGGTTGAACACAGTGGTGGTCACGGGGATCACGTCATCATCTCCGATAGCGATTCTTGACTTCGAGGTGATGATTCTCCGCCCCAACAGGGGTCTTGCGGCAAGCCCCACAGTGCGTTATAGATTGAAAATGGAGGCGCGTCCTCCTCGGAAGTATTTCGCGTAGGCGCGACCCGGTCGAGGAGATCTCCCGGTTGGTCGGCCATAGCGGAACGACTGTTACAGAGCTCGTCCATAGCTACCTGCTGAAGGGCCCGGGATCCAGACCGACGCGACGGTGATGGATCGGCTCTGTGGAGCGAGTCAGGGCCGAGGCGTGCGGGCCGTGGGTCAACGAGGAACTGGTCGCCGAGGCGCTGGCCCCGCACCGCGACCAGGTGGTCATCGCGACGAAGTACAACCTTCTGTTCGACGCCGAAGGGTGGTCGAGCGGTCGACCAACCTCTAGGACACGCTAAGGGGTGATGAGCCGCGTGAAGGACATCGACCCCAGGGTCCAAGCGTCGGCCTCTTGCACATAGACCTCAGTGACGACGAACGGGTTTGTCACTTCGTTTCCGGCCACCACTGAACCGAGCTGGAGCGTCGTGAGGACTATGGCGGTAGCCCCGATGAACCGGACCGATACGTCCTTGATGTCCACATCCCGATAGTGGATGGATCCGGTCTTGATGACGTCGAGCTCTTCATTCTTCGAGAACGTCGCGCCCATGTGAACGAACACGGCTGCCTCGTGGAACAAGGCATCCAACCGGGCGACATCCTGAGCGGACATCCAGTCCCACTTCTGCTTCGAGAGGCTGATGATCTCGTGCTGTTCGCCTGAGTTCGTAGCATCGGCCTGACCTTCTGATGTTGTCACGAAGACCTCCTAGACCGCCTGGACCGCAATGCCCCTGAGGTCCATCGTTTCGGGCCGGGGCTTTCTGTTGCCCCACAAGTCGTGAGATACCGCCGCGACGCCAGCAGCGCAGCGAGGACACGGCGGAGCGGCACGGCGCGAAGCACCGCCTTGACCGGGTTACCGCAAGCGGTGCCTTCGGTAGTTGAGGTGAGTCCCGAAAGAGTCCTGCGACCGACTCTCGGGGTTAGTCTGAGCGCCAAGAAAGGGCTCCGACGAGGCATCTGGGCTAGTCAGAGGTATGTTAAAGGGGTGAGCCTAAGTGGACTTCAACCACTGACCTCTGCCTTATCAGGTCGAGCCTGCGGCCCTACCGAGTGGGCTGGCGGGCGGTCGGGCTGTCCAGGTGGGTCCAGCGATGGCCTACTCAATCGCAGCCAGTTGTCACCCAGTTTTCATCCGACGGACGGAAGTCGTTGGACAGGCAGTCCGGCTGCATCGGCTATTCAATTCTAAGCCAATTTGGACCAGCCCAATTTTCTGCTTGAGGCTATGAAATTGTTCTGCTCAAGCCCCAGACGTTGGGTCCTAAGCACATAGCCTCAGGCGTCATGTCACACAAACCTGATGTTGAGATCCGTGCACCGCGTGACGACGATTCGGTGGTCGACGGCGTGCCGCTGCCTCGTCCCGGTGACGACACCTGGCAACGCACGCGTGTAGCGATCGCCGACGGACAAGTCGTGGGGTCTGCCTCACTCACCCTCGCTCCAGTGACCGACTGGTACTTCTGCCAAGTGACCGTTGTCCCCGAGTACCGTCGCCGAGGTCTTGGCACACGCCTCTACGCCGCTGTCTACGAGCTCAACGACCGAAGCATCCCAGTAGTGACCCGCGCCATGAGCAGCCAGCCAATCCGGCGGCGGTTCGCGGAGTCCATCGGCTGCTCCACCCTCGTCCACTGCCCAGAACCGTGGATCGACCCGACCAGCAAAGCTGGACAGGAATGGACCGCCCAACAACAACTTCCCGACGGTTACCGAACAGTTGCCATGGAGGAGCTACCGATCGAACGAGTCGAGCAAGCGTGGGCCACCTATTTCGAGTGGGCCCACCGGCCGTTCGGAACGGTTCACACCGACCATCTCCCGCAGTATTGGGCGCAATACAGCGACGGGCTTGACCCTGACGCGTCAAGGCTGAGCATCGACTTTTCAACTGACGCGATCGTGGCACTGAGCCTGGTCACCCCAGACGCCTGGGACGGGCGCACCATGATCGTCTCCGAAACCGTTCATGAGGAACAGCGGCACGGAGACCAACTGCTAGGCGCGACGATCGCCGCGTCACTCAGCAGGCTCGCCGACCAGGGAATCCGTCGTGTCGACCTCGAAGGACATAGCACCGATGCGCACTCGCCCCAGATCGTCCAGACCATTCCGGCCGGAGGTTACGATCCAATGGACATTCTGAAGCTCGCACCGCCTCACCGTGGTTCAGCGCATGAAGCGGCGCGGCCCGCAGCACAGCGAGGACACGCGCCGCCGGCTCGGTGGTCATAGCGGCACGACTGTGACTGAACTCGTCTACCGCCATCAGCTGAAGCCGGTGATTCAGACCGGAGCAACGGCGATGGACCAGATTTTCGGACGAAAGTCCGAAGGTGCCTAGGCTCCCAGTTTGGCTCCCCACGGGCCGCGATGCTGTCGTTGACAGAGCAAAACCCCTGGTCAGGTGGGTGGGCCTAAGTGGACTTGAACCACTGACCTCTGCCTTATCCTTGAACCACTGACCTCTGCCTTATCAGGGCAGCGCTCTAACCGACTGAGCTATAGGCCCGCATGGTGGTGAAGCGCCCGCATGGGCACAAACCGACAGGTTATCCGATCCCCAGCGACCCCCAAAATCTGTTCCGGCGTACGCGATCAAGGGCATCTATACCCTACTTCTCATAGGTTCCACACGCCTCTACATACGTTGCAACGTGTGCACAGTGACCGCAAAGTGGGTTAACCCAGGTTTCTTGCTGACTGTCCCTGGAGTCAGTCCTCGGCGAGGGTGATCTCAAGGCCGCCGAGCATGGTTGCGGCCAGGTTGTAGAGGAACGAACCGAGCGTTGCCAGCGCAGTGAAGATCACCACGTCCACGCAGGCGATCAGGGCCGTCACGCCCATCACCTTCTGGGTGTTGATGTACTCCTGGATCCGGAACGGCGTGGTGTCGCCGGGCGTCGAGACAACGCTGCGGACGATGTCGTTGATCGAGTCGAAGAGCTGGGATGTGCTCAGCACCGTCCAGATCGAGTACACGGCGGCGACGAGCATGATGCCGGCAGCAATCGAGAAGAGGAAGGACGTCTTCATCACCGACCACGGATCGAGCCGGGACAGCCGCAGCCTCGCCTTCCGAGTTCGACGAGCTATGCCAACCTTGGGCTTCCCCGCGTGGTAGGGGTCAAGCGCCGCGCCTTCCGGACCTGCACCGACGGGCTGGTTCCTTGCTGTGTCGCTCTCCTGGCCCGGTACCGGGATTGCAATCGGAGGAGCAGGCTGCATCGGCGGCCCCGGCATCCGCGTGGGAGGAGCGGCCGGTCCGGTGGGCACGCGCGCTTGCGGTCCGGAGGGAGGGGCGACTGGGGAAACAGGTGCTCCGCCTTGGGGAGCGGGCGTACGACCGGTCGGCTGGCTTGGGCGTACGGGTCCCAGGGGGGGTGTGCCAGGCTGCCCGGCAGGCGCCTGCGGACGAACCTGGGTGGACGCCGCCGCCGCCAGACCCGCAGCCGCTGCAGCGCCCGGAAGGACGGAACCCCCGGGCTGAGGTCCAGGACGGGTCCCAGGCTGAGCCCCAGGACGGGCTCCAGGCTGGGCCCCGGGCGTCGGGCGCGGCTGCACCGGCGGACCACTCCGCTGCCCGCCCGGAGCGGTCGGACTTGTCTGGGATCGCTCCCCACTGGGTGTGGTAGGCGCCGGCTGCGTGGGCGGAACCCGAGGCTGCTGGGCAGGCGGAGCTGCCGCGTTGCCCTCTGGCCGCTCGGCTTTCCTTCCAAAACCCAGCCGCGTCCAGAGGCCTTCTTTAGGTGCTGCTGGCGACGGTGGATCCCATACGGGTATGGCACCTGACGCCGACCGAGCATCGGAAGCCCCTGGGCTCGACGGCGATTGACGTGGCTGCTTCTGAGCGGACGCGCTCGCGGTCTGGCCGCCGGTCTGCGGTTGCGGTCGTGGCTGAGCTGGTGGGGATTGCACTTGCCGCGGCTTATTCGTCGGTGTGGGACCCTGCTTCTGTTGCGTCGACGGCTGCGGCGCCTGTTTCTGCGGGGTCTGCTGCGCCGGTTGCTGTCTCTGGTCCACCGGCGGAGTGCCCGGAGACCCTCCTGGGCGCGCACCAGAGGCCGGCGGACGGGCGGCAGCCCCAGGGGACTGCGGGGACGTGGTCCCACCGGCCGCTCCACCACGAGCAGCCGCGGCGCTTGTCGGGGCCTTCGCTAGTTGCTCCTCACGGTGTTCTTTGCTCTGGCCGTTCGAGCTCTCCTGGCCCTGAGCATTCGAGGCGGCCGCTCCTTGCCGCCCCTCCTCACTCACCTCGACGCGATTGGGTGAGCTGTGACCTCTCGGAGCCTGGGCGGTCGGCTGTTCCGCATTGCCATTACTCACTGTCATTCCTCCTGGACCGCGTCTTCAGAGGCCCCATCCGGGGGCACGGGCCACACTTCCGGTCCCGACTCGGGCGAGGAATCGTCCTCAACCACGCCCGAGGTCGAATTGGAATCATCACCCGCAGGAGCCTCGTCTGCAAGTCGTGCTGCTTCTGCAGTTGTTTCGGGGTTGAGAGCAATCACGACGACGGAGTCGTTCTCACCCACCCCGACGAACCTGACCCCCATCGTGTCACGCCCCTTGACCGGAACCTCGGCAACCGCGCTGCGAGTGATCTGACCACTTGCCTTGATGGCGATGACTTCATCATTGTCAGTCACAACCAGCCCTCCGACCAAAGATCCGCGATCTTCGTTGAGTTTCATCGCCTTGATCCCCAGGCCGCCGCGACCCTGCTGGCGGTACTCAAAGACATGGGTCCGCTTCGCGAAGCCGCCATCGGTCACGGTGAACACATAGCGCTCGTCAGCGGCAACACCGGCTCGGATGATCGACATCGACAGCAGCTCATCGCCTGGACGGAACTTCATTCCGGTCACTCCGGAGGTGGCGCGACCCATCGGCCGTAGCTCGGAATCGTGTGCAGGAAAGCGAATCGACTGACCCTTCCGAGAGATCAGCAGCACCTCATCATCAGACCCGCAGAGTTCCGCACCGATCAGCTCGTCGTCCTCCTCACGGAAATTGACCGCGATGATTCCGGCCTGCCGAGGTGAGTCGTACGCGGCCAGCGCCGATCTTCTTCACCAGGCCGCGCTTGGTGGCCAGCAACAGATACGGAGCAGCGGAGTAGTCCCGAATGGAGAGGACCTGCGCGATCTCTTCGTCGGGCAGGAAGGACAGCAGCCCCGCGACATGCCCGCCGCGTGCGTCCCGGCCGGCCTCTGGTAGCTGCCAGACCTTGGCGCGATACACCCGGCCTTTGTTGGTGAAGAACAAGATCCAATGGTGGTTGGTGGTGACGAACAGATGCTCGACCTCATCGTCGGTACGCAGCGTTGCGCCGCGTACGCCCTTGCCGCCGCGCTTCTGCACCCGATAGAGATCGGTGTTGGTGCGCTTGGCGTAACCGCCTCGGGTGATGGTCACCACCACTTCGGAGTCGGGGATGAGGTCCTCGTTCGAAAGATCACCATCGGCGGCAATGATCTGGGTACGCCGCTCGTCCCCGTACTTCTCGACGATCTCGGCGAGCTCATCGCTGATGATCTTGCGCTGCCGCTCCGGCTTGGCCAGGATGTCGATCAGATCGGCGATGATGCGCTCGTACTCGGCCAGCTGGTCGATGATCCGCTGCCGTTCCAGTGCAGCAAGCCTGCGGAGCTGCATGTCCAAGATCGCGTTTGCCTGCAGCTCGTCGATCTCCAGCAGCGTGATCAAGCCCGCCCGGGCGTCATCAGTGCTCGGGCTGCGACGGATCAGGGCGATCACCTCGTCCAACGCGTCCAGTGCGATGACCAGCCCGCGATAGATGTGCGCGCGTGCCTGCGCGTCATCCAGACGGTGCTGAGTACGCCGTTGGATGACCTCGATCTGGTGGACGATCCAGTAGCTGATGAACTGGTCCAGCCGCAGCGTACGCGGCACGTCGTCGACCAATGCCAGCATGTTGCAGCCGAACGTGTCCTGCAGCTGGGTGTGCTTGTAGAGGTTGTTCAACACCACCCGCGGCTGTGCGTCACGCTTGAGCACGATCACCAGTCGCTGTCCGGTACGCGCTGAGGTGTCGTCGCGGATGTCGGCGATGCCATTCAGCTTGCCCGTAGTGACCAGCTCAGCGATCTTGAGCGCCAAGTTGTCAGGGTTGACCATGTGAGGCAGTTCGGTGACCACCAGCGAGGTGCGGCCGGCCCGGTCCTCCTCGATGTCGACGACGGCGCGCATGATCACCGAGCCGCGGCCGGTCCGATACGCATCCTCGATGCCTCTGCGACCCACGATGAGTGCGCCATTGGGGAAGTCGGGGCCCTGGACGCGCTCGAGCGCCGCCTCCAGCAGCTCCTCGGGCCGAGCCTCTGGATGCTCCAGCGACCACTGCACCGCCGATGCGACCTCACGCAGGTTCTGGGTCGGGATGTTGGTCGCCATCCCGACGGCGATGCCGGTGGACCCGTTGACCAGCAGATTCGGGAAGCGGCTCGGCAGAACGACGGGCTCGGACTCCTTGCCGTCGTAGTTGGGCTTGAAGTCCACCGCGTTCTCGGTGATGTCGCGGACCATCTCCATGGCCAGCGGCGCCATCTTGCACTCGGTGTAGCGCATGGCGGCGGCCTTGTCATTGCCCGGTGAGCCGAAGTTGCCCTGCCCGGACACCAGGGATAGCGCATCACCCACGGTTGCGCGAGCCGGACCAGGGTGTCGTAGATCGCGGTGTCGCCATGAGGGTGGTACTGGCCCATGACCTCGCCGACAATGCGGGCGCACTTGTTCCAACCCCGATCCGGGCGGTAACCGCCGTCGTACATCGCGTAGAGGATCCGCCGGTGCACCGGTTTGAGCCCGTCACGAACATCTGGCAGCGCACGGCCGACGATCACGCTCATGGCGTAATCGAGATAGGACTTCTGGATCTCGTCCTGCAGATCCACCGGCTCCCGCCGATCAGCGATGGGGCCCTGAGGTATGTCAGTCATGCGTTATCGCTTTCAGGTGCGGGCGAGAGAATTGAGCACAACGGGAAGGCGGCGGCTGGGCGCCCGGATCGGCCGGTCTGGCGCGGTCCCGGGAACAGCCCGAGGAGCGTGGATGGGCCTGGCGGGAGCACCGGAGCCTGCGGAGGTGCGGATGGTTGCGACGAGGGTGGTCGCGGGACCGCGCCAGACCGGTCCCACGGTCTAGATGTCAAGAAACCGCACGTCCTTCGCGTTGCGCTGGATGAATGAGCGGCGTTGCTCGACGTCCTCTCCCATCAAGATCGAGAACATCTCGTCGGCTTGGGCGGCGTCCTCGAGAGTGACCTGCAGCAGGATGCGATTGTTCGGGTCCATCGTGGTGTCCCACAGCTGATCAGGGTTCATCTCGCCGAGCCCCTTGTAGCGCTGGATCGCGTTCTCCTTCGGCAGCCGCTTGCCTTCCTCAGCCCCAACCCGGAGCAGCGCGTCCCGCTCGGTATCGGTGTAGGCCAGCTCATGCGGCGCATTGCTCCAGCCGATCCGGAACAGCGGTGGTTGGGCGAGGAACACATGCCCGGCCTCGATCAACGGTCGCATAAAGCGGAACATCAACGTCAGCAGCAGCGTACGGATGTGTGCCCCGTCCACGTCGGCATCGGCCATCATGATGATCTTGTGGTAGCGAAGCTTGGCGATGTCGAAGTCCTCATGGACACCGGTGCCGAGCGCTGAGATGATCGCCTGGACTTCGTTGTTCTGCAGGATCCGATCGATCCGGGCCTTCTCGACGTTGAGGATCTTGCCGCGGATGGGCAAGATCGCCTGGATCCGCGGATCGCGACCACCCTTGGCCGACCCGCCGGCGGAGTCGCCCTCGACGATGAAGACCTCGCACTCCTCCGGATCGGTCGACTGGCAGTCCGACAGCTTGCCCGGCAGCCCACTGCGACCCAGCAATCCTTTACGATCACGGGCCGCGTCGCGCGCCTTCCTGGCGGCGATCCGTGCGATGGCAGCCGCCTGACCCTTGCGGATGATCAACTTCCCTTCGCCGGGGTTCTTCTCGAACCAATCGCCGAGTTGGGTGTTGACGACGTGCTGGACGAAGGACCGCGCCTCGGTGTTGCCGAGTTTGGTCTTGGTCTGGCCCTCGAACTGTGGTTCGGCGAGCTTCACCGAGATGATCGCGGTGAGCCCCTCCCGGATGTCGTCCCCGGACAGCCGGTCCTCTGGCTTCTTGATCAATCCCCAGTTCTCGCCCCACTTGTTGGCGGTGTTGGTGAGCGCTGCGCGGAAGCCTTCCTCATGGGTTCCGCCCTCATGGGTGTTGATCGTGTTGGCAAAGGTGTGCACCGACTCGGTGTAGGAGTTGTTCCACTGCATGGCGACCTCGAGGCTGATGCCTCGGTCCGGCCGGTCGGCCTCGAACGCGATCACCGAAGAGTGCACCGGCTCCTTGCTGCCGGTCAGGTAACGGACGTAGTCGATCAGGCCGTCGTCGTAGCGGAACGTGTCGGCGTAGGCGTTGCCGTCCTCATCCGTGTGGTCCGGGCGTTCGTCGACGATGGTGATCGTCAGGCCCTTGTTGAGGAAGGCCATCTCGCGGAGCCGTGCCGCGAGAGTGTCGTAGGAGTAATTCGTCGTTTCGAAGATGTCCGGACTGGCGTAGAAGGTGACCGTAGTGCCGGTCTCCTCGCTCGGCTCCAGCCGCTGCAGCGGCCCATCCGGGTCGCCGAGGGAGAAGCTTTGCGTCCACCGGTAGCCGTCGCGCTTGACCTCGACGACCAGCCGGGCTGACAACGCATTGACGACCGAAACCCCGACGCCGTGCAGGCCACCGGAGACCTTGTAGCCACCGTCACCAAACTTGCCGCCCGCATGCAGCACGGTGAGAGCCAAGGTGACGGCCGGGATCTTCTCCTTCGGATGCTCCTTGACCGGGATGCCGCGGCCGTCGTCGATCACCTGGATCCCGCCCTCAGGCAGGATGCGGATGACGATCGTGTCGCAGTATCCGGCTAGTGCCTCGTCGACGGCGTTGTCCACCACTTCGGAGACCAGGTGGTGCAGGCCGCGCTCCCCTGTCGAGCCGATGTACATGCCCGGCCGCTTCCGTACGGCTTCCAATCCCTCCAGGACGGTAATCGACTCCGAGTCGTAGGCGCCCGGCTCGATGTGGTTGATGACAGCATTTGCCGCCGGGTGGGGCCTCGAGTTGACGGTACTGGAGTCGGGCGGGGTCGGGCTACCGTCGTCGGTCTGGTCGAAATGCGGCACCGGCTCGGGGCTCCTGTCAGACGTGCGCCGCCCGGACCTCACCTCGTGAACAGGTGAGGCAGGCGGCACGCCAGGGTTGTCGTTCTCTTGGTTCTTATGGTCACGTTGACGGATTCGATGGCCCTTTCGCAGCGGCCGTACGAGGCGTTCAACCCGCCCTTTTGCGACCCTGTCTAGTTTACCGCGCTGGCATAACGAAAGGGGGCGTTCCAGCGGACCTCGACCAGCATGAAAGTGCGTATGGCAAGGTCTGCGTGGCCAATTTGCGGCTGCAGGAGCCGCCCGATGACTCCCGGTACATACCCTCACCCGCTAGCAGCGCCGTGAGCCGTTGGCTGTCTAGACTGTGGCGGCGCAGACGGCCCCCGCTGAGTCCTATCAGGACTCTGCCAGTCTGGAGGCGACCAGCGTTGATCCGGGCACGGTCGATCCGGTATGGCCGCCACCCGTCACGCAGACTGATGACACGTGGAAGGAGGTTCCAGCCCATGATTGACGAGGCGCGGTCACGTGAGTTCGGTCGCGCGCTGATCGGCACGTACTCCGGCGCAGTGCTGACGTACCTGATCGGCGTGGGTCACGAGACGGGACTGTTCGAGGCGGCAGCCCGGGACCCGGCGACCAGCTCGGAGCTGGCCGAGCGCACCGGGTTGAACGAGCGCTACGTGCGCGAGTGGCTGGGAGCGATGACCACTGGCGGCATCTTCATTTATGAACCGGAGAGCGGCCTATATGAACTTCCGCCTGAGCACGCGCTGCTGCTGACTGGTCATACGGCGTCGAACGCCGCGCCGATGAGCCAGATCCTGAACCACTTCGGGACGCTGCTGCCCCACCTCGTCGAGTGCTTCCGCGACGGCGGCGGCATCCCGTACAGCGAGTTCCGCCCGCAATTCACCGATCGAATGGACGACGTCTGGCGCCGGATCTACGACGAGAAGCTGCTCGACGGCTTCATCGCGCCCGTTCCCGGACTGCCCGAGCGCCTGCACGCCGGCATCGCGGCCGCGGACGTCGGCTGTGGGACCGGTCATGCCGCAAACCTGCTGGCCCGCGCCTACCCGGCGTCCCGATTCGTCGGCTACGACCTCGCCCCGGATGCGATCGCGACCGCCACCGCGGAGGCCGAGGCGATGGGTCTGCCCAACAGCCGCTTCGAGGTGCTCGACGTCACCCAGCTCCCAAGTGAACCGAAGCTCGACCTGATCACCGCGTTCGACGCGATCCACGACCAGGCTGACCCCGCCGCCGTGCTCGACAACATCCGGCGGGCGCTGGCCGACGATGGGCTCTTCGTGATGATCGACTTCAAGTTCTCCAGCAACCTCGAGGACAACGTCGGCAATCCGTTCGCGCCGCTCTACTACGGCATCAGCACGATGCACTGCATGACGATCTCGCTCGCCGAAGGCGGTGCCGGGCTCGGGACGATCTGGGGCATCCAGACCGCCCGCCGGATGCTTGCTGACGCCGGCTTCTCCCAGGTCGGGGTGCTCGACTCCCCACGACCGCAGAACTGCATCTACGTGTGCCGCCCCTGACGACTCGGTTGTCACCCCCGGCCTCTCAGAATCTGACGCTGGTTTGTGCGACACGCCGTCGGGAGGCGATCCGGTGGCAACCAGCGTCAGATTCTGAGGGATCCCTCAGCCATAGGTGTCGCGCGGCCCTCGGCCATCACGGACCGAGCGGGGACCCTTCTTCCAGGAGGGAGCGTCGGGACCGAGAACCTTGATCCGCGTGACAGTGCCGTCTCCCAGTTGTTCGTTCAGCATGGCCACCAGCTGAGGTGCCAGGTGACGCAGCTGGGTGGCCCATGCCGTCGAGTCGGCGCGAACCGTCAATACGGTGTCCGCATATCCCTCGGGGGCCGAATGTGTCGCGGTGGCGGAACCCACAAGCAGCCCCCAGCGGGCCAGCAAGGTGTGCACATTGATCTCGGTGGTCCACCCTTTGCTCTCCACGAGTCGCTCGACCGCATCGGAGAGCGGCTTCGGATCACGATCGTCGGCTCGAGCGCCGGACACCTGAGGCCCAACGGGCCGGGGCCGCTTGCGGCGCTTCCGCCGCGCCTGAGCACCGAGTGAGCGGGCCACGGTCTGTGCCAGTTCCAGGCCGGCCGGATCATGCGCCGCCTGGTTGTCGGAGGTGCTTTGCTGACCCTGCTCGTCAGGCATCGGGTACTACTCCCCCATCAGCCACCCGAAAGCGGCGACCGGCCAGCAGCTCGGGAACATCAGCCCCGACAGCAGCGGTGACCAGAACCTGCTCAGCCACCCGCACTCCGGAAGCCAGACGCTCGCGCCGCACGGAATCCAGCTCCGCGAACACGTCGTCAAGCACAAGCACTGGCTCTACCCCATCGGCCCGCAGCAGATGGAAGCTGCCAAGCCGGAGGGCAAGCGCGAACGACCACGACTCACCGTGACTGGCGTAGCCCTTGGCCGGAAGCATGCCCAATGAAAGCGCAATGTCGTCGCGGTGCGGACCCACCAGCGAGACTCCGCGCTGGATCTCCTCAGCCCGCCGCTCCGCCATCCCAGCCGCCAGCGCTGCGCTGAGACTTGCTCGGAAAGCGCCATGCACCGATCCGTCCGCGGGCTGCTGCGGGGAATCAAGGTCTACGGACGCCCGGTACTCCGCTGCAGCGTCGTTGTTGGTCGGCGCAATATCGGCGTACGCCTTGCTGACATGCGGCGCCAGGTCGGCCAGCGTCGTGAGCCGCGCCTCGAGCAGCTCCCCGCCCGCCTGCGCAAGATGGGTGTCCCATACATCGAGCGTGGCGGCCGCGTCGCCTGCCGGCTGGCCATCGCGCAGCCGACCGCCGAGGGATTTGAGCAGCGTGTTGCGCTGCCGCAAGACGCGGTCATAGTCGGCACGTACGCCGGCCATGCGCGGCCACCGCGCGACGATGAGGTCATCGATGAAGCGCCGCCGTTCGCTGGGATCTCCCTTGACGATCGCGATATCCACCGGCGAGAACACCACAGTGCGGACGACCCCGATGATTTCGCGGGCCTGGCGCAGCGGCGCACGGTTGAGTCTGGCTCGGTTGGCCTTCCCGGGGTTGATCTCGAGCTCCAGCGTCAGCTGCCGCGGATCGTCGAGTCCGGCTTGCACCCGGGCCCGCACAATGGCGCGAGCAGCACCCGCCCGCACTAATGGCACCTCGGATGCCACCCGATGCGAACTCATCGTGGACAGGTACTCGATCGCCTCCACCAGGTTGGTCTTGCCCTGCCCGTTGGCCCCGACGAAGGTGGTCACTCCCGATTCGAGCGCTAGGTCGACCGACTCATACGACCGAAAATCGGTCAGCTGCAAGTCGTCGACAAACACGTCCCGAAGCTTATCTGCGGAGAAAGCTCAGCGACTCGCCAGAAGCTCCAGGGCGTGTGCGAACGCAACGACCTGCCACGCTAACGTGGCGGCAAAGACTCAGCCAAGGAGGAGATTTCATGACGACAAAGAGCGACTTCACCGAAGAAGAATGGGCTCGGGTTCGGCGGGCTCCGTTTGTGGCTGGGATGGCGATCTCCATGGCCGACCCTGGCGGTCCCATAGAGATGGCCAAAGAGTCGATGGGGACGGTGAAGTCGGCGACGAATCCGCCCAGCCGCGAGCAGCTGCTCACCGACATCGCCTTGGACCTCCAGTCGATGACGCAGCAGCGACAGAACCCGCTCAAGGACTTCAAGCCGCAGGCACCTGATCAGATCCAGGAGGAGCTGCGGGCCGTGAGTGACCTCGTGACCTCTAAGGCGAGCGCAGAGGAGGCAGCTGCATTCAAGCAATGGCTGCTCACGACTGCACAGGCCGCTGCGGACGCCGCCAAGGAAGGCGGTTTCATGGGCTTCGGCGCGATCCAGGTCAGTGAAGGCGAGACGAAGATGCTGGACCAGTTGCGCGCGACGATCGGCGCATAGGAGCGCTCAGCTGCTCGGGTCGCCGAGCTTGTCCGCCTTCTCTCCGCCAGCCTCGAGCTCGGAACCGGCCGGAAGCTCCTGGTGGCCGCCAAACTGCTGCCGCATCGCGGAGAGCACCTGGTTGGCAAAGTGGTCCTCATCGCGGGAGGCGAAGCGCTCGAAGAGGGACGCCGCGAGCACCGGAGCCGGAACGCCGATGTCGACGGCTGCCTTCACCGTCCAGCGACCCTCGCCGGAGTCCGACACACGTCCGGCCAGCCCGTCCAGATTGGGGTTGGCCTGAAGCGCAGCAGCCGTCAGATCCAGCAACCACGAGGAGACGACTGATCCGCGCCGCCACAGCTCTGCAACCTTGGCCGTGTCGATCTGGAACTGGTAAAACTCAGGCTCCTCCATCGGTGCCACCTCAGCCGAGTGCTCCCCGGCCTGGATGCCGACATCGGCGCGGTGCAAGATGTTGAGCCCCTCGGCAAAGGCGGCCATGATCCCGTACTCGATGCCGTTGTGCACCATCTTGACGAAGTGGCCCGCACCAGACGATCCGCAGTGCAGGTAGCCCTGCTCCTCAGGGCGCCAGTTCACCCGTTCGGCCTGGCGTACGCGCAATATCTCCGACACCTGGGGCAATCGTCTTCAAGATCGGATCGATGATCTTGATCGCTTCATCATCACCGCCGACCATCAGGCAGTAGCCGCGTTCCAGACCGAAGACGCCACCACTGGTACCGACGTCGACGTAATGAAGGCCCTGTTCCCGGAGCCTGCCAGCGCGCCGTACATCGTCGCGGTAGTTGGAGTTGCCGCCGTCAATGATGATGTCGCCTTGGTCGAGCAACCCGGCCAGCTCGTCGACGGTCTTCCCTGTGATGCCAGCGGGGATCATCACCCAAACCGCGCGCGGCCGCTCGAGCTTGCTGACAAATTCCTCCAGCGTGAAGCCGCCGGTCGCTCCCTCACCCGCAAGCTGCTTGATGGAATCGGGATTCACATCAAAGACGACACATTCGTGCCCGTTACGCATCAAACGGCGAACGATGTTGGCACCCATCCGGCCCAGACCGACCATTCCCAGCTGCATGGAAACCCCTCATCCTCGATGGTTTCGTCAACATAACAGAGGTTGATTAGCGCACGATAGAGCCGAGCCGAGCACCCTGGTTTTGCATCACGACTGACTGCGAGACCGCTGAATTCGGTCATTCCAGCGTCACTGGTGATGCGTATTCAGGGGTACCGCTGATTACCCCTCACGTCGGTAAGCGCATCAACATGATCACGTGGCGATAGTCGGTGACCGGATCGCCATCGAGGGTCTCCAGCCCAGTGAGCTGGCAGGGTTTGCTCGGCGCAGTGAAAGCGAAGTTCACGTACGGCGTGTCGAAAGCCCCGAGCCCGTCGAGCAAGTAGGTCGGATTGAAGCCGGCCGCGGTGACCGCTAGGTCCCCACCGCCAGGCTGGTCAACAGCTGCCTCGATGGCCTCCGACGCCTGAGCTTGGTCACCGGTCGCGGCTTCCAACGTCGCGACACCCTCACCGATCAGCATTCGAAGTGACGTGTTGCGCTCTGCGACCAGGGCAACGCGCTTGGCGGCCGCAATCGTCTCGGCCGTGTTCACCCGCACGTTCATCACTGCGGCCGTGTTCATGATGTGGCGGACCTTCGGAAACTCCCCGTCCAAGAGCCGCGTCGTGGTCTGGCGCTCCCCCGCCGGACCGTGGCCTTCGAACCCGATGATCCCGTCGCCAGCGCCACCATCGGAAAGGCTCAGCGTCACTTCCTCACCTGCGGTCATCGAGCGCGCGGTGTCATTGAGCACCCTCGCTGGGACCAGCGCGGTCGCCGAGATCTGGGTTGAGCCCGGGTTCCAGGTCAGTTCGCGCAACGCCATCCGGTAGCGGTCCGTGGCGAGCAGCGAAATGGTGTCGCCGTCAATCTCCACCCGCACCCCGGTGAAGACCGGCAGCAGTTCATCCCGGCCCGCGGCGACCACGACCTGGGCGACAGCTTGGGCAAACGTGGCGCTGGGCACTGTGCCGGTGGCCTCAGGCATCTTGGGCAACGACGGGTAATCCGCAACCGGAAGGGTCTGCAGGGTGAATCGGGCGCTACCGCAGATCAGCTCCATTCTGGTGTCGTCGGAGGCGATATCGACCGGCTTCGGCGGCAGACTACGGGCGATGTCAGCGAGCAGCCGACCCGAAACCAACGCAACGCCCTCGTCGGCGACCGCGGCCTTCACATGGATCTGAGCCGAGGTCTCGTAGTCGAAACTCGAAAAGATGACACCGTCAGCGTCGGCACGGACCAGCAGACCGGCCAGAATCGGCACGCTCGGGCGTAGCGGCAGGCTGCGTGCCGCCCACTGCACGGCCTCAGCCAAGACGTCACGCTCGAGTCGGATTTTCACGCTACCTCCTCTGTGACCTCAAATTATGAGGTCATCCGGCCCAGGACACCGGTGATGATACGACGGATGTGCCCTGAGCTTGTCGAAGGGCACAAGAAGAACGCTTCGACAGGCGCCGTCCTGAGCTGGTCGAAGGGCTCAGCGCACATACGGCGGGCTGCCCAGGTCGGTTCATTCGATTACTTGTTGCCCTTCTCGCCGGGCAGCAGCTCACGCAGATCGGCTGCGGCTGCCATCACTTCATCCTGCAGCGGCCCGCACTTCTGCATTCCCTCAGGAATCGGCCCGGTAAACAGCGGACGGACCTCGAACACCAGATCCAGCACACTCTCCCGGGTTGGCGTACCGCGCCGCAGATTCATCGCGTCGCCGGCAAGCCGGCTGTACTCGTTGACCCGTTCGCGCCATGCGGGATCGTTCGTGGTGTGATCGGCACGCATCTCAGCGGCGAGCGCGTCAAGTGCCCTTTCCAGCCGAAGCAGCTGCTCCTTGCGACGGTCGAGGTCCAGGTTGACCGGAACGTCGGTCTGGTTCCTCCCGGCCGAACAACTTGCGCAGGAAGCTCACCGGTTCCTCCTTACTGGGCTTTGCGCCGTGCTGCTTTTTCACAGGGCTCCGCCACGCTGACTTAGACCCTCTTCACCTTATGTATCTCATCGTCGTAGTCGTAGCTGCTGTGGATGCTGTGGAGAACGTGTCTTTCGCCCCGTCAGAGACGATTTGGAGGTGCGCATACCGCTGTGCAGAACCGAAAATCACACGGGGAGGATCTTGGGACGGGCTGCATGTTGATCCCTCTTGTCCCCTGATCATCCCCAACCTGTCGAGCCCAAGATCACCGTTGTCCACAATGTTTTCCCCACTTGTGTGGATGTGCATCAGCTGTGCCTATGACGACGTGCAGCCGGTTGGAGATCGTTCTCGATCCAGTGATCAAAGACGACCTCTGATGTGCCCCGAGCGGTGTCCTGAGGCGACGACTCGGCGCTTGTGATCAGAAACGATCTGAGTGAGTTTCAGCGGCCGGAAGCCTGCTGCTTGATCCGGTTCGTCAGTTCCGTTACCTGGTTGAACACGCTGCGGCGTTCTGCCATCAGGGTGCGGATCTTCCGATCTGCGTGCATCACCGTCGTATGGTCGCGGCCACCGAACTGCTGCCCGATCTTGGGCAGCGACAGGTCGGTGAGTTCACGGCAGAGATACATCGCGATCTGGCGTGCGGTCACCAGTACATGCGTCCGACTCTGGCCGCACAGATCATCAATGGTGATGTCGAAGTACGACGCGGTCTGGGCCATGATCATCCCGGTGGTGATCTGCGCCTCGCCGCCCTCAGGAATGAGGTCCTTCAGAACGATCTCGGCCAATGCCAGGTCAACCTGCTGACGATTGAGACTGGCGAATGCGGTCACCCGGATGAGCGCGCCTTCCAGCTCGCGGATGTTGGTCTGGATTCGGCTTGCGATGAACTCCAACACTTCTGGACCCGCCACCAGACGCTCCTGCGCAGCCTTCTTCCGCAGGATCGCGATCCGGGTCTCCAGGTCTGGGGGCTGGACGTCGGTAATCAATCCCCAACCGAACCGGCTGCGCAGCCGCGGTTCCAGGTTCTCCAACAGCTTCGGCGGACGGTCGGAGGTCATCACGATCTGCTTTTGCGCGTTGTGCAGCGTGTTAAAGGTATGGAAGAACTCTTCCTGGGTCTGTTCCTTGCCTTCCAGGAACTGGATGTCGTCGATCAGCAGCACATCGACGTCGCGATACCGCCGCCGGAAGTCAGCTCCCTTGTTCTGGCTGATCGCGTTGATGAAGTCGTTGGTCAGTTCCTCTGTGGAGACATAGCGAACCCGCACACGATCGAAGTAGTTGCGCACGTAGTGACCGAGCGCATGCAGCAGATGTGTCTTGCCGAGCCCGGAGTCCCCGTAGATCGTCAGCGGGTTGTACGACTTGCCGGGATTCTCAGCCACCGCGATCGCAGCGGCATGGGCGAACCGGTTCGAGCCGCCGATGACGAAGGTCTCGAAGGTGTACTTGGGATTGAGTCGCGAGTCGCTCTCGCGACGCGACGACCGGAATCCCTCCAGATCTCGGTATGCGTCTCGATTTCGGTATCCAGGATCGGTTTCGGAGACCTCCGGACGAGGTGCCGGCGGCTGGGCGGCGCCTTCATCTAACAGGGCGCGTCTGGCGGGATACTCCTCGGCGCTGGGAAAGCCCTCGGCCTGGAAGTCTGGCGCAGCATAGGCGCCGTCGCTGTAGCCCTCGCGAGATTCACTGTGCTTGGTGCCTGAGTCTGAGAACTGTGCCGAGGGAGCTTGGCCGAGCCCGCTGTCGTAGGTTGGCTCCTCCCCAAGCGATTCCGGGTCTGGTTTCAGCGACTCGTCGACGATGACGGCCAGTTGGATGTTGCGGCCGAAGTATCCGGATAGCAGGCGCTCGATGTCAGCACGAAAACGGTTCTCAAGCTGGTTGCGGGTGAAGATGTTCGGCACGGCGACCATCAGCATGTCGTGATGGAGCGCAACCGGCTGACCCGTGGTAAGCCAGCGCCGCAAGCCCGGCGAGGAGGAGGAGTAGAGATGGTCCCAGGCCAGACTTGTCGATTCGGCGGCGCTCTCTGAAGATTCGCTCACTCGTACCCCGCTGCTCGTCGTGCATCCGTCCTCGATCCAGATGCGCGAAGCATGAATCTGCTGTTGTCTGCACGTTCGCGATGCGGCGTTGGTGCGTGGGGGGCTGCAACTTCTCCTGCTTCCACACAGATATCCACAGACTGTGCATAAAAGCACCTACGACTGGTCACGCCTACCACGGTTCCCCCCGACATCGAGGCTAACGAGTGAACGTTGCCGGCGTTGGAAGCTGCTTGAAACTGTGAGGCGAACGGCGACGCTAGCAATCGCCGAGTCGCGACGCAAGCGAGTCGGGGATATTCGCCATGATGTTCGGCGTGTCGACTGGACATCGGCGCCCACTATTCCTCAATCCCCCCGAGTTCGCGTCGGTTTGACCGGTTTGGCGGCGCCCCGTACCGTTAGAAGGTCGCTTATGGCGACCGCTGCCACCTGCCCGCTCCGCCTGCGATGCGTGCCGCGTGAGCACCGTACCTGATTGTCGAGCACCCCGAAGATGGTGGGAGTCTTCCCGTGACCAAGCGCACATTCCAGCCGAGCAATCGGCGCCGCAGCCGCACCCATGGCTTTCGTCTGCGGATGCGGACACGTGCCGGCCGCTCCATCATTTCCGCCCGGCGCCGCAAGGGCCGCAGCCGCTTGTCGGCCTGACATACGTGCCTGAGCGACTACGGTGTTGCCGCGATTACTGAGGATGCACAACTCCAAGGACTTCCGACGGACGACTAGCCGTGGGATTCGAGTGAGTCGGTCCACGCTGGTCGTCCATGCCGTGCAGGCGCCTGACGGTGTTGTCTCCGAGGCGGTTGGTGTGGGGCGCTCCGGGCCGCGCATCGGGTTCGTTGTCAGTGGAGCGCTCGGAAACGCTGTGACCCGCAATCGCGTCAAGCGCCGGCTGCGCCATCTCGCGCGCGCGCATGTTCCGAACACGCCGGCTGGAATTGACCTTGTGGTACGAGCCCTGCCGCGGGCCGCGACGCTTCCTGCCGACGTGCCCGCAGATCTGGGATCCGCCTGGCACGAAGTGGTATCGCGGCTGGCTAGCCGCCGGTCTGATCGGGACGGCGGTGCCTGATGAAGTACGTACTCATTGGTCTGCTCAAGCTCTATCGTCTGTTGATCAGCCCGCTTTATGGGAACGTGTGCCGCTATTACCCGAGCTGCTCGGCGTACGCGCTCCGGGCGGTCCAGGTACACGGCGCCGCACGTGGCAGTTGGCTGGCGGCACGACGGCTGGTGCGCTGCCACCCCTGGGCCCGGGGTGGGTATGACCCCGTACCGGGAACCCCTGAATTCGACGAAGAGATGCGTGAGCAAGGGCGGCGTGCAGCAACAATGGGTGAGGGTGCTGAGCTGGCGCCACAACGAGGTGTGAGTTGATGGAAATACTGACGCTGATTCCGCTGTCGATCTGGGATCCCTTCATCGCGTTCGGCAGCGCGATCATGCAGCCGCTCTACTGGGTGGTCTCAGGCATCCTCGTGCTGGCGTACGACATCTTTGCGCCGGTGTTCGGCGCCGACAGCGGCTGGACCTGGGTGCTGTCCATCATGTTCCTCACCGTTGTCATCCGGATCGCCTTGATCCCGCTGTTCGTCAAGCAGATCAAGTCCTCACGCAACATGCAGCTGCTGCAGCCCAAGGTGCGCGAGTTGCAGAAGAAACATGGTCATGACCGGGAGAAGCTCGGTCAGGAGACCATGAAGCTGTACAAGGAGAACAACGCCAATCCGTTGTCGTCCTGCCTGCCGCTGCTGCTGCAGATTCCGATCTTCTTGGCGCTGTTCCGAGTGCTCGATGGCGCCGCGCGCGGTATTCCCCGCGGCCACTGGCTAGAGGTCAACCCTGACCTGCTTGCCTCGCTGAACCAGGCCACGATCTTCGGCGCTGGCATCTCCGACACCTTCTTGAAGGTTGGCTTCGAGAACGGCATCACCAGCGTGCACGTCGTCACCTTTGTGCTGATCATCTTGCCATGACGGTCACCTTGTTCATCACGCAGCTGCAGCTGATGCGCAAGAACATGCCGCCCGATGCGCTGACGGGACCGTTTGCGCAGCAGCAGAAGATCATGCTCTACGTCTTCCCGCTGGTTTTCGCGGTCGGTGGCATTAACTTCCCGGTCGGCGTGCTGATCTACTGGTTCACCTCGAACCTGTGGACGATGGGACAGCAGTTCTATGTGATCCGCCGCAACCCTGCCCCTGGCACGCCCGCGTATGACGCCTGGGAGGCGCGACGCAAGTCAAAGGGCAAGGCCGATGTGGCTTTGGCGGCGGTCGCCGATCCCGAGCCGGCGCCCGAAACGGCCACGCCTAATACATCCAAGGTGGCGAGACAGCAGCCAAGAAAGCAAACACGATCCCAGCGCAAGCGCTGAAACCGCGAATAGTACGGAGGGCATTAGGTGGCCGACGAGCCGCAAACTGAAACCGAGGCAGCAGTGGAGGCGAGTCAGACAGAGTCGCAGCAGCTGGGGCCCGAATCGACCGAAGCGAGTCAGACAGAGCCCGAATCGACCGAAGCGGGTGAGACACAGCCCGAATCGAGCGAGCCAGCGGAGAATCCGCTCGACCTCGAGGCTGAAATCGCCGCTGACTACCTCGAAGAGTTGCTCGACATTGCCGACCTGGACGGGGATATCGACACCTACATCGAGGGCGACCGGGCCCACGTGTCGATTATCAGCGAGTCCACCGTGCTGGTCGGCGCTGACGGCGAGGTGCTCGACGCGCTGCAGGAACTGACTCGGCTTGCGGTGATGACTGAGACTGGCGAACGCAGCCGGCTGATGCTGGATGTAGCCGGATATCGCGAGCAGCGACGGAAAGAGTTGATGGCACTTGCCGCGGACGCCGTGGGGACCGTCAAGGAGTCTCAGGAACCGGTGCCGCTGGCGCCGATGAATCCGTTCGAGCGCAAGGTCGTACACGATGCTGTCGCGGCGGCTGGGCTGACGAGTGAATCAGAGGGCGAGGAGCCTGACCGGCACGTCATCGTACTGCCGGCTTGACGCGATTTCCCCAGTCCGCGGTGGTTTCCAACCAACGCGAAGTGCAGGGTCAACGACCGCGCGGTGATGTGGTGTGGCGAGTAGCTGGCTACCCTGCCGGCCAGCGGGTCGGAGTACCGTCACTCTGTGGCATCCGAGTCCCCGGCGATACGGGACGAGGTCCGCACCGCCGAGGTGATCGGAGCGCTGTGCTTGGCGACCGACCTCGGCATCGGGCTCCCGTTCGAGCACGGTTTGCAGAGCACTATCTTCGCCATGCGGATTGCCGACAGTCTTGGGGTCGACACCGAGACCGCGGTACAGGTCTATTACGGTTGCCTGCTGTTCTATGTCGGCTGCACCGTCGATGCGGAAGCCAGCGCCGGACTCTTTGAAGACGGCGTGCTGCTGACTTATTTCAACCCAGTGATCTTCGGAACGCCGACGCAAACCATGTCCGGCATCATCCGCTCGCTCGCCGCCTCAGGCAAGACGCCACCAGGGAAAGTCTTCCGGGTCGCGACCACACTCCCGCGAGCCGTGCGTGGGCACCGGAACCACATCACTGCGCTCTGCGAGGTCGCGCAGATGCTGAGCGAGCGGCTTGGTATGTCGGAGGGTGTGAGCGATCTGTTCGTCCACTACACCGAGCGGTGGGATGGCAAAGGCCAGCCGAGTGCGCCCAAGGAGCAGGAGATTCCCCTAGCGTTGCGCGTAATCCATGTGGCTCGGGATGCGGCGCTGCAGCGCATGATCGGCGGAGTGGAGTACGCCGCGCGTGTCGTAGCGGAGCGAGCCGGGGGCGCGTTTGACCCCGTGATCGCCGCGCTAGTTGCGCGCGAGGCTGGTGACATCCTCGCGCTCGATGACGAGCAATCCGCCTGGGATGAGGTCCTTGCCGCCGAGCCTGCCTCGCAGTTGATGCTGCGCAACGACGGCATTGACCGGGCGCTTGCGACGATGGGTGACTTTGCTGATCTCCTGTCGAAGTACTTGGTTGGTCACTCTGCGGGGGTGGCGCAGCTGGCGGGTGCCGCAGCGCAGCAGTGCGGTTTCGCCGCGGCTGAAGTCGCCGCGATACGGCGGGCTGCGTTCGTGCACGACGTGGGTCGGGTCGGCATCTCGGTACGCGTCTGGCAGAAAGCGTCGGCCTTGACCCCCGACGAGTGGGAACAAGTTCGGCTGCACGCGTACCACACTGAGCGCGTCCTCAGCCGTTCCCCATTTCTGACCAGACTTGCGCCGATCGCAACCTTCCACCACGAGCGGCTTGACGGCACCGGTTACCACCGAGGCGTGGCCGCGTCCTCCCTCTCGCCGGCCGCTTGCCTGCTCGCCGCGGCCGACGCATATCACACGAAGAGCGAACCCCGGCCGTATCGCGAGGCCTTGTCGCCCTCGCAGGCCGCCGACATGCTCAGCCAGGAAGCGCGTGCCGGGCGGCTGGACGCCAATTCTGTCGCCGCAGTGTTGGAGGCGGCGGGTCAACGTCCGCCACGCCTGGCGCGGCCGGCAGGCTTGACCGAGCGCGAGGCCGAGGTAGTGGGCCTGCTCGCCAGGGGACTGCAAACCAAACAGATCGCACGCGCGCTGGGTATCTCGATCAAGACTGCCGACAGGCACGTGCAAAACGCCTACGCCAAGATCGGCGTCTCGACGCGGGCCGCGGCCACGGTGTTCGCCATGCAGCACGGGCTCGCGGCGTGGGGAGAACTCCCGATGGTTGGATCTGGCGACCGCTCCTAACGTCGCCGGTAGAGCACCCCGGTACGCGGGGCCTGCCGCCCCGAAAGGAGAGCGCCATGAACGGTAGCGATGCCGTGCGACTGCGCGGTCAGAACTCGATCAGCGAGAGTCCAGGAGACCAGCTGCCTGCTTCGGTTTCCTGGGGGGCCTGGGCCGGCATCATCGGTCCGGCACTGTTCACAGCAGCGTTCTTGGTCCAGGAAGTGTTCCGCCGCGGAGAGTACGACCCGCTGGCGGAGCCGATCAGCGCGCTGGAGGCCGGGCCCAACGGGTGGATTCAGCAGACCAACTTCGTCGTGTTCGGCCTTCTCACGATCGCCTTCGCGGTCGCGCTGCACCGTGGCACGCGGCCGATCCGGGCCGGCGTCGCCGGACCAGCATTGCTATTCGCCAGCGGTATCGGCTTGCTGCTGGCCGCGGCCTTCCCGCTGAGTGAGGACGCCGCCGGCGTCACCATACGACCGGCCGGTCACATCGTCGCTGGCAGCACGTTCTTCCTGAGTAGCGCGCTAGGGCTGATCGTCGTGTCGCGGCGGCTGGCACGCGATCCGCGCTGGCGGAACATCTCCACCTACACACTCGTGGCGGGGATCGTTGCGTTGGTGGGCTTCGTAGTAGGAGGCGCCTTGGTGGTACCGGACGTCGCTCCGCTACACGATTGGGCTGGCTTGTACCAGCGGTTGATCATCCTTGCCGTTGTCTTTCCTTGCCGCATTGTTCTCTCGCTCAGGTTGCGGCAGGTTGCGACCGGGCGGCGGTGATCTCCTGAGGATAAGGAAGGCAGCGTCCGTCGTTTCGTCGGGGACTAGCGTCCTGCCCGCCTGATGGCCGAGCCTACGGAGTACGGCGTAATTCCATCGACATGACTAGGTACGGACCAGCTGAGATCTCCTCGGTCGCTACCTCAGGCGGGATCACGTTGTCCATCCGCAGCGACAAGACGTCGGCCTTGCTGGCATCGAGAACGATCTGCCACCGCCAGCCATCGCCGTACTCCAAACCGACGCTGATCACACCACTCTCGTCCAGATTGCCTTCGCAGACTCTTGCCTCAGGGTGTTGGTGCCAGGAGTCGGCCCACAGCGCCACAATCGCGTTCTCACTGCCGGCGATGCCGAAGGCCAATAGCCCCTCTTGAGCGCCATCTTCGGGATGGGTCCAGGTGTAGCCGAGTGTTCCCAGATGCCCTCCGGCCCCCAATGAGAGCGTGCCTGCAGCGGGCAACTCGCTGAGTGGGTCGCCGGGCATCAACCTGAAGCCATTGGAGCCCTCCCACGACCCCGAGGCCTGACCTACCACCGCTCCAATTGACATTGCACTCCCTTGAACTCTCCGTCAGTCGTTCCGGAAGCCAGATGTTAGTCGCTGGGTCGACGCTTTCTCGATTAGGGGAGAATGCCGCCATGGCCGAACTGGAGCAACGTCGCATCCTGAAAACAGCGATCCCCGGGCCGCGCTCGGTGGAATTGATGGCGCGGAAGACCGGTGCGGTGGCGAGAGGTATCGGGACGACCATGCCGGTCTTCGCTGTCGAAGCCGGTGGTGGCGTGGTCGTCGATGTCGACGGCAATAGCTTGATCGACCTCGGCTCTGGGATTGCTGTGACCACGATCGGAAACAGTGCACCCCGCGTAGTGGCAGCCGTGCGAGATCAGGTGGAGCTGTTCACCCACACCTGCTTCATGATCACTCCGTACGAGGGCTACGTCGCTGTTGCCGAGCAGCTCAACCAGCTCACCCCTGGCGACTATGAGAAGCGCAGCGTGCTCTTCAACTCCGGCGCGGAAGCGGTCGAAAACTCGGTCAAGCTCGCTCGGGCTTACACCAAGAAACAGGCCGTTGTCGCGTTTGATCACGCCTACCACGGCCGGACGAGCCTCGCGATGGCCCTTACCGCGAAGAGCATGCCGTACAAACACAGTTTCGGGCCGTTTGCTCCGGAGGTTTACCGCGCCCCGATGTCCTACCCCTATCGCGACGAGAAGCTCATGGACGGCGAGCTCGCCGCCCACCGCGCTACGAACCTGATCGAGACGCAGGTCGGCCCGGACAATCTGGCCGCGGTGATCATCGAACCGATCCAGGGTGAGGGCGGGTTCGTCGTTCCGGCCGACGGATTCCTCCCTGCGTTGGCGGAATGGTGCCGGTCCAACGATGTGGTCTTCATTGCCGACGAGATTCAGACCGGCTTCGCCCGTACCGGCGCCATGTTTGCCTGCGAATTGTTCGACGTCGTCCCCGATCTGATCGTCACCGCCAAGGGCATTGCCGGCGGATTGCCGCTCGCCGGTGTCACCGGGCGGGCCGAGATCATGGACGCGGCACATGTGGGTGGCCTCGGCGGGACCTACGGCGGCAATCCGGTCGCCTGTGCTGCGTCGCTCGCGGCGATCGAGACGATCAAGGCAGAGAACCTCGTCGCCCGCGCGGCTGAGATCGAGCGGATCATGCTCAGCCGGCTGCACCGCATGCAGGCCGAGGACAACCGCATCGGCGACGTCCGAGGCCGCGGAGCAATGATCGCCATCGAGCTGGTGCATCGGGACAGCTCCGACCCGGATCCCGGCTTTACCGCTGCGGTCGCCGCGGTCGCCCGCGAGCAGGGGGTCATCGTGCTGACGTGCGGCACCTTCGGGAATGTGCTGCGGTTTTTGCCACCACTGACCATCAGCGATGAGCTGCTGAACGAAGGACTTGACGTTTTGGCCGAAGCCTTCTCCGCAACGTGATGCCGAAACACGGCATCTGAGGCAATGGACGCCGCACGGGAGGTTTACGGCGCTCAATATCCGCTCATAAGTAGATATGTCGACATTCTGACGTCGACAGGAGTCGAATGGGGCCTCCTGGGCCCTCGCGAGGCGGACAAAGTGTGGGATCGCCACATCCTCAACTGCGCGGCCTTGAGTGAGCTGATCGCTATCGACAGCTCGGTGGCGGACGTGGGCAGCGGCGCCGGCCTGCCCGGCATTCCCCTGGCAGTGCTGCGCCCCGACCTTCGGGTGACACTGCTCGAGCCGCTCCTGCGACGCTCCACCTTTCTGGCCCAAACAGTCGAGGAGCTTGGAATCGCGGACCGAGTCCAGGTCGTTCGATCACGCGCCGAAGATCACCATCAGTCCTACGACGTCGTGGTCGCGCGAGCCGTCGCTCCCCTCGACCGCCTGATCGGCTGGTGCAATCCTCTCCGCACCGCCCGCGGCGTGATCCTCGCGCTCAAGGGCGAATCCGCGCCCGCCGAGGTCGCGGCAGCCCAACCGCAATTGAAGGCCGCCCGCCTCAAAGCCGAGATCCTCACAGTCCAAGCCCACCCAAATACGGAGCCAGCCACCGTGATACGCCTCAGCGAGCGATGACCACCGCACGAGCGGCCGACGTATGCGCGCTGAGCTTGTCGAAGCGCGAGCCGGTGCCCTTCGACAGGCTCAGGGCGCAGAACAGAGGCACCTGAGACTGCCCATCGCCCAACCCAAACGTGCCGACCTGGCTGACCCCCACGTTGCTAGGCCGCCCGAACGGCGCTCACCGCGACCACGCTTAAGCCAACATCAGTATCCATTTGGCGCGGCGGCCGACGGAACGACTTCCTGATTGTTACGTTGTGGCGGAAGGGGTGAGGAAGGGGTTCGATGGTCGCACCGCCCGTGGCGGAGAATCGGGTGACGCCCGGGCTCGGCTGGCCAAGGAAGGTTGAGGTCGATCCGCGGATCGGTTGGCCCACTGTTCCACGTGAAACGCTCGATTGGACCAAAACGACCTTCCCAAAAGTGAATCCCAGCAGCCCTGCTGCGACGGCGACAACAGCGCCTCCTGCGATCGAGATACCGCCAGGTCCGCGACGCGCGCGCTTTGATGAGGACGAGTTCGGCTCACCTCCGGTCGAAGAAGACCCGCCGGCAGATGTTTCCACCGCAGAGCGCTCGGCAACAGTCTCATTGCCAGCGCCGCCACTTACCCGCATCTTCGTCGTCGCCAACCAGAAGGGCGGCGTCGGCAAGACCACAACGAGCGTCAACCTGGCGGCTGCCCTCGCCCTCGGCGGGCTCTCGGTGCTCCTGGTGGATCTCGATCCCCAGGGAAACGCCACGACTGCGCTCGGAGTTGACCATCCATCCGGCACGCCCGGAACGTACGAGGTGCTGATGAATGGTGCCACGTTCTCCGATCATGTGGTCGACTCCCCTGAGGCGCCCAACCTCAAGGTCCTTCCTGCCACGATCGACCTCGCCGGCGCCGAAATCGAGCTGGTTTCCATCGTCGCTCGCGAAAACCGGCTCAAGCGGACGTTGCGCGCCTACCTGCAGGACCATCACGCCGACTATGTCTTTCTCGACTGCCCGCCCTCGCTCGGTCTATTGACACTCAACGCTCTCGTGGCCGCGAACGAAATCCTGGTTCCGATCCAGTGCGAGTACTACGCCCTCGAGGGCGTCACACAGCTGATGCGCACGATCGATCTGGTCAAGGGCGAGCTCAATGACGAGCTCCAACTCAGCATCGTCATGCTCACGATGTTCGATGGACGCACCAAGCTCGCCGCCCAGGTCGCCGATGAGGTTCGGCGACACTTCCCCGCAGAGACGCTCCCGACGGTTATCCCGCGTTCGGTGCGTATCTCAGAGGCGCCCAGCTACGGCCAGACCGTTTTGACTTACCAGCCCAGCTCGGTGGGCGCCATTTCTTACCTGGAAGCCGCACAAGAGATCGCCCGTCGGGGCGTTGAGGAGAGCGCATGAACATTCGTACGGAGCGCCGCGGGCTCGGCCGGGGTTTGGGTGAGCTGTTCCAGCGAACGGAGCCGCAGCCAGTCTCAGCGGCCAACGGCCAGTCCGAGCCAGCGCCGATCGCACCGGTTCCCGACGGCTCCTACTTCGCTGACCTGCCTCTGGACTCGATCTCGCCTAATCCTCGGCAGCCCAGAACCGTCTTCGATGAGGAGGCGATGAACGAGCTGGTGGAGTCCATCCTCGAAGTCGGCATGCTGCAGCCGATCGTGGTCCGGCCGTTGGGCGGCGCGAGGTTTGAACTTGTCATGGGCGAGCGTCGCTGGCGAGCGGCGCAACAGGCGCGAGTTGACACAATCCCGGCCATCGTGCGCGAAACGGCGGATCATGAGCTGCTTCGCGACGCCCTTCTGGAGAACCTCCATCGCGCCCAGCTGAACCCACTCGAAGAGGCCGCCGCGTACCAGCAGATGCTCGAAGACTTCGGCTGCACCCAGGAAGAGCTAGCCGGCAGGATCAAGCGCTCCCGGCCGCAGATTTCCAACACGATTCGCCTCCTCCGGCTGCCGCCCACCGTGCAGCGCCGCATTGCGGCTGGGGTAATCAGCGCGGGACACGCCAGGGCTCTGCTGGCCATCGAGGATCCGGCCGAGTCAGGAGCGCCTTGCCGAACGAGTGGTCGCAGAGGGGTTGTCGGTGCGGGCTGTCGAGGAGCTGGTGACCCTGGGAGAGCCGGCGGATCAGCGTGCTCGCCGACAGCGACACCCGAAAATGGTCGCGCCGAAGGTCAAGGATCTCGCCGATCGGCTCTCCGATCACTTCGACACTCGGGTTCGGGTCGACCTAGGCCGAACCAAGGGCAAGATCGTCATCGAGTTCGCCACGGTTGACGACTTGGAGCGCATCGTTGCCCTCATCGAGAGGCAGCCCGAGGTGGGCGAAGAATATCGACAAATCGATATTCAGGAGGGCGACATTCAAGAAGGGGTGGGCGCCGGTTCGGCAGCTTCGGCTTGAGCGAGCTTGGCTCTGACGTCCTTGGTGGCCGAGCGCTCGGCGACGAAGGACAGAAAAGGCACTGTGCCAGCGAGCGCAATGAGAACCAGTCGCTTCCAGCTCCACTTCGCCTTCAGGCCAAGGTCGACGGCGGTGATCAGCAAGATCATGTAGAGATAGCCATGGGGGATCGCGGTCCAGGTCACCACGTGGGGGTTGCCACCCAAGTACTTCAACGGCAGGCCGACGCACACCAGAACCACCAGCAGGGTGCCTACGACGTACGCCATGATCCGGTATCGGATCCAGGCATTGCGCATGGGCTGAAGCCTATGTCGGTTCAGCGGGATGATCCGGTGTGATCTCAACCACCTCCGGGCCACTCAACCCGATATCCCGAGCTATTCGGAACGCCATGAAGAGGGTGAACGCGGCGAACAGCCACCATTGCATCGAGTACGCGCCATTACGCAGCCGGCCAGGCGCCTCGGGCAGCTGCAGTACCGACGGTGTCAGCCCTTGGCTCGTCGCGTCGGCGCTGGACAGGTTGACGTATCCGCCGATTAGCGGCCCGGGCCACTGTTGCGCCAAGGCAGGCAAGCGGACGGAAGCAATCTGGCCGGTTGGCAAATCAGCTCCGGGCAAATGTTCTTCGGTAGGTAGCAGCACGCCGACCTGTTCAACCACACCGCTGGGGGGCGATGGGGCATTCGCATCGGCGACGACGCCGCGCACCACCGCCAGCACGCTGCCGTCGGCCTGCCGCAGGCCTGTCAGTATCCGGAACTGCCCGCCCTCCATGGGCACCAGCAACTGCAGCGCCGGATCGTAGGTGCCTTCGAAGGTCACCGACCGTCCATACCCGTCCGTCGCCGGTCCTCCTGCGCGGGCCACTGAGCTAAGCGGAACCGGTGGGGCGGAAGCCCGGCGTTCCGCGGCCTCTGCTCCCTGGGCCTTGGAAACTGAAAGCTGCCAGAAGCCAAGTGCCACCATGGCGCCCGCCAGGCCGATGCCGAGGACGATGATCAGGGCCTGCTTGAGACGGGTCATATCGACTGAGGTCTCAGTGAGCCGCCAGCGATATTGCCCTTGCGCGGGCGGCGGCCGCATGGACCAGGTCAGCGCACATCTTTCCCAGGCTCCAGCCCGCGGTTTCGATCGCCAACGGCACCGCCGATGTCTCGGTCATACCGGGTGACACGTTGACCTCCAGGAATACCGGCTCCCCGTCCGAGGTGAGGATGAGATCGGTTCGCGAGAGATCTCGTAGGCCGAGTGCCGCATGGACCCGCAATGCCACGTCAGAGCACCGGTTCGCCACCTCGGCCTCGAGCTCAGCCGGGCACAGGAAGCGGGTTGCGCCGGCGGTGTATCGGGCGGCGTAGTCGTAGACGCCAGACTCGGGGCGGATCTCTACGGCAGGGAGGGCGATCGGACCGCGTCCCCGGTCCACCACGGCCACGGTCACCTCGGTTCCCTCGATGAACTCTTCGATCACCGCGACAGAGCCGTACGCGTACGCGCCGACCATGGCCGCCGGAAGTTCGTCGGCTCGGGTGACCTTGCTGCACCCAAGCGCGGAGCCGCAGCGTGACGGCTTGACCATCATCGGGAGGCCGATCTGGTCGCCGAGGGCCTTGACCAGGACGTGAGCACCCAGCTCCCGGAACGTTTCGTATGGCAGCGCCACCTGGGTAGGCGTCCGCATGCCCGCGCCACCGACAAGCGTGGTGGCGATCGACTTGTCGAACGCCACCCGGCAGGCCGAACCGATGGAACCGACGAATGGCACGCCAAGCAGGTCGAACACCTCGCGCAGCGCGCCGTCCTCACCAGCCTCACCGTGCAAGACAGGAAAAACCACCGAACCGGTTAGCTCTGCGAGCCGGGAGAGCAAGTTGGAGTCAACATCGGACTCCACGACCTCGTAACCGCGAGAGCGCAGCGCCTGACTCACCCGGCGCCCGGAGCGCAATGACACATCGCGCTCGTGTGACAGACCTCCCGAGAGCACGATCACCGTCGGCAGGTACTCGTTGTCCGCCACCCCTACCCCTTCCTTCATGATCATCGGATCATGATCAACATCGATCATGATCAACTTCTAGTCGGGCACCATGATCATCAGGCCTGATCCGGACCTGGCGCCTCACGGGGTCCGAGTGCCAAGCGGCCACTCTCAGGCTCAACGGCGGTACCGAAGATCTCGAGCATTCGCGCCTCGTACTCCAGCACCTCACCGAGCCGGCGGGTGCCTTCGATGATTCGCTCTGGCGTTGGGAAACAGTACGACAACCGCATATGCCGGCTGCCCAGGCCATCGGCATAGAACGCGGTCCCGGGCACGTACGCGACGCGAGCGGTGACCGCGCGGGGCAGCATGGCGTGCGAGTCAATCCCCGGAGGCAGGCTCAACCAGACGAAAAAGCCGCCCTCCGGCCTGGTCCAGGTGGTGCCGGCGGGCATGTGACTGGTCAGTCCGGCCATCATCGCGTCGCGCCGCTCCCGGTACATTTCCCGGAAGATCTTGATCTGGCCACGCCAATCGTGGTTCGCCAGGTAGGCGGCAACCGCATACTGCGAGAACACAGGCGGGCACAGCGTTGCCGCTTCTTGAGCGAGCACCAGCTTCTCGCGCACCGCGTGCGGTGCTAGCACCCAACCCACCCGAAATCCGGGTGCGAAGGTCTTGGAGAACGAGCCGAGATAGATCACGTGATGCTCGTTGAGCGACCGCAGCGGTGGGATGGGCTCGCCGTCGAAGCCGAGTAGCCCGTACGGGTTGTCCTCGACGACTAGCAGGTCCGCCCGCTCGGCGAGGTGCAAGAGCTCCAGTCGTCGATCGAGCGTCTGAGTGATCCCTGCAGGATTCTGATAGTTCGGAATGGTGTAGAGGAACTTGACCGTACGCCCGGCGCGGCGCAGCGCCCTGAGCGCATCGGCGAGCGCGGTGGGATTGAGGCCGTGTTCGTCCATGGCGACGTGGACGACTTCGCATTGATAGGAGCGGAACACTCCGAGTGCGCCGACGTAGCTGGGTGCTTCACACACCACCACATCGCCTGGATTGCAGAAGATGCGGGTCAGCAGATCGAGGCCCTGCTGCGATCCGACGGTGACCATCACATCGTCAGGGTGGGCCGAGATGTTCTCCAGCCGCATGACCTCACAGATGGCTTCCCGAATGGCCGGCTCGCCCTGGCCCGAGCCGTATTGCATGGCACGCCGGCCGTCGTGGAGCACCAGATCGTTGAGCGCGGACCCGACTACATCCAAGGGCAGGTCGGTGATGTTGGGCATGCCGCCGGCGAGCGAGACGACCTCGGGGCGGTTGGCAACGGCGAAGAGTGCTCGGATCGCCGATGCCGTCATGCCGTGTGCCCGGGCCGCGTACCGGTCGATGTAGTCATCGAGGCGCGTGTCCTGGCGTCGCAGCCGCTCCAGCACCGGTTCGTCGGGCTCGGGTGGGGAAGTCTGGCTCACAGCACAAGGGTGCCATTTGATCGTGGAGCCGATTCGCTCGCGCCCAGCAGACGCGTGATTTCCATGCGCGGAGATCGGCCTCATCCGGCCGGCCTGACCGCCTACGATGAATCCATGGCAAAGCCTGATGGCAAGAAACGGGTGCGGTGGTCGCTATGGCTTGCTGCCGGGGTGATGTTCGGTCTCGCCATCGGCTTTGTGTTCGGGCTAGCCAGGCCGCGCGTCAGGAAGTAGTCCCATGGGATCCCGCCGCCTGCGCCCGATGACAGCAGCCGACCTGCACTTGCTGCCGGAGCCCTGCGCGCGGTGTGCCTTCTGGGAGACAAGTCTCAGCGACCTCGCGGCGCCGACCGATCATGTTGATCGGGGAGTGGTCAAGGCGGAGTGGGCCGAGGCTGTGACTCGGTACTGGGGCTACTGCGGTGTGATGGCATTTGCCGACGACCAGCCGATCGGTCACCTGACGCTGGCGCCAGCCATGTACGTACCACGGCTGGGTGCGTTCGCAACTACCCCGGTGGGATCTGACGCCGCAGTCGTCATGTCCGCCCATGTGAAGGCCGAACTTCGTGGCAAGGGCCTCGGCAAGCAGCTGGTGCAGTCGGCCGCGGGACTCGTGGCGCGTCGCGACATTCGGGCGCTGGAGGCGGTTGGTACCTACAACGACGGCCCGTCGTGCATGTTGCCGATCGGGTGGCTTCAGGCGGTGGGCTTCGAGGTGGTACGTCCCCATCCGATCACTCCCCGTTTGCGGATGGACCTGCAGAACGCGGTGCGCTGGCGCCCTGGTCTCGGCGCAGCCTGGAACCGCCTCACCGGTCTGGTGCGGCAGCCTCAATCTCCGGAGCCTGCTACCTACACCCACCGAGAAGCTGGCTAATCAGCTCCCAAAATCCCCTATTCGTGCAGAGCCACCGGCTCCGCGCCGGTGTCAGGTACCAGGATCGGCGTGTCCTCATTGAGGGTTTCTCCGCGGAAGAAGGCCCTGAAGCGGACGGCGCAGGCGATCATCAGCGGCACACCGAGGGCGAGCATGCCCACGCCAATCACAAAGACGCCGCCGATGGGGCCGAAGGCTGTGAAGCCATACTCCGGGTCGAGCATGTCGATAGCGCTAATGATGAAAGCGGCGGCCATGCCAATGCCGCCGAGGAAGGGCAGCAGGCCCCGCATGATGAAGTGCCGAGCGCTGGTGAACAGGGTCCGCCGGAAATACCAAACGCAAGAGAAGGCCGTGATGCCGTAGTAGAAGGCCACAGCGAGGCCGAGCGATGCGATGGAGTCAGCGAGCGCATTCGCGCTGATCAGCGATAGCACCAGATAGAACCCGACGGCGGTGATGCCCATCACCAAGGTTGCGAAGCTCGGAGTCTGGTACCGCGGGTGGATGTGCCCGAACCGCTGCGGGATGGCGCCGTATACCGCCATGGCCAGTGCGCCACGCGCGGTCGGAAGGATTGTCGTCTGCGTCGACGAGGCAGCCGACACGGCGACGGTCAGCAGTAGCACGGAGGTCATCACCGCGCCGAGCACGGGCTCGCCAACGATGGTCAGCACATCATCGGAGTTCTCCTCATTGGCCAGCCCAATGCCGGTCTCCTCGAAGCCGGCGAAGGCTTGAATGGCAACTGACACCAGCAGATAGGTGGTGAGCAAGATCACCGTGCTGAGCAAGGCCGCACGACCTGGAGTCTTGTCAGCATCCTTGGTCTCCTCGGTGACAGCTAGGCAGGAGTCCCAACCCCAGTAGATAAAGATGCACAAGATCACGCCGGCCGCAATTTCGGAAGCGGTAAGCCCTAACGGGGAGAACCAGGAAAGTTCCGGGGACACCGCTTGCGGGCCGGCCGATCCGTTGAACACCCGGGTCAGCGCGATGACACTCATCAAGATCAGCACCGCAAACTGGAAGGTCACCAGTACGGCCTGGATCCGCTCACTGATCACAATGCCGCGGTAGGAGACATAGGTCATGATCGCTATGAAGACCACTCCCAGCGTGACCTTGATGAAGGGATTCTCGGCCAGCTCATCCAGACCGAAGAAACGCAACATATAGATGGCGGCGATCTCGGCGACATTGGCCAGCACAATGATCGCGGAGACGGCGACACCCCAGCCGCCCAGCCAGCCCACGATCGGGCCGAACGCCTTCGTACCCCAGGTAAACGTGGTGCCGCAGTCCGGTGCCGCCCGGTTGAGATCACGGTAGGCGATGGCGACGAGCAGCATCGGGATGAACGCCACGATGAACATGGCCGGCGCCTTGTCACCGACCTCTAGGACGACATAGCCGAGCGTCGCCGCCAGGCTGTACGCCGGCGCGGTCGAGGCAAGGCCAATTGTGATGTTCCCCCAGAGCCCTAAAGCACCCGACTTCAAACCCTTGCCGGCCATCGGTTCCTCGGCCGCTAGATGTTCTACCTGACCTGACATTGCTCCGCCCGCCTTTGCCCGTCGACCCAATCCCGTCGCAAGGTTCCCGTCGCGATGCCAAGATTGTGTAACGGATACGACGGCAAAGTAAGCATTCAAGCCATAAAGTTCGAAGATGCGCATCGTCTTGGTGGGTTCCGGTGGGGTAGGCGACGCGTTCGCGCGGATAGCGGCACGCAGGGACTTCTTCGAGCGTCTTGTGGTCGCTGACTACGACCTCTCACGAGCTGAGCGAACCGTTGCGGCGGTCCGGGAGCGACACCCAGATGAGGATCGTTTCGTTGCCGCACAGGTCGATGCCTCGGATGCCGACTCTGTGGCGTCGCTGGTTCGCGACCATCAGGGCAGCCACGTCATGAATGCGGTCGACCCGCGTTTTGTGATGCCGATCTTCAACGGCGCGTACGCGGCCGGAGCTGACTACCTGGACATGGCGATGTCACTGTCCCATCGGCACCCCGAAGCGCCGTACCAGGAACTCGGAGTGAAGCTCGGTGACGAGCAATTCGCTGTCGCGGGCGAGTGGGAGAAAGCCGGCCGCCTGGCGCTGGTCGGCATCGGTGTGGAGCCTGGGCTCTCCGACGTCTTCGCCCGCTACGCCGCTGACCACCTGTTCTCCGAGATCGGCGAGCTCGGCACCCGCGACGGCTCGAACCTCGTGGTCGAGGGCTATGACTTCGCGCCATCCTTCTCGATCTGGACCACCATCGAGGAATGCCTGAACCCGCCGGTGATCTGGGAGGCCGACCGCGGCTGGTACGTGACGGCACCCTTTAGCGAGCCTGAGGTGTTCGACTTCCCCGGCGGCATTGGGCCGGTGGAGTGCGTGAACGTCGAGCACGAAGAGGTTCTGCTGATGCCGCGCTGGATCAAGGCCAAGCGCGTCACCTTCAAATACGGCCTCGGCACCGAGTTCATTGACGTACTCAAGACGTTGAACAAACTCGGGCTGGACAAGACCGAGCCGGTGAGTGTCAAAGGCGTCCAGGTTTCCCCGCGTGATGTGGTGGCCGCGTCCCTTCCCGATCCGGCGTTCCTCGGTGATGCGATGCACGGTAAGACCTGCGCTGGACTCTGGGTCACCGGACTCGGCAAGGACGGGCAGCCGCGCGAGGTGTACCTCTACCATGTGGTCGACAACCAGGACACCATGCGCGACTACGGGGCTCAGTGCGTGGTCTGGCAGACGGCGATCAACCCAGTCGTCGCTCTCGAGCTGCTCGCTGCCGGGACCTGGTCCGGTGCCGGGGTACTCGGCCCCGAAGCCTTCGACGCCGTGCCGTTCCTGGATCTGCTCGCCGGAGACTATGCCTCACCCTGGGGACTCACCGAGATGCCGGCATCTCAGCGGCCTACGGCGGGCTGAGAGGTTCGCGAGTCTGGGAGAGTTGGCGCATGAGCGGTGATTCGCGCCGTACGGTCAATCTCTCCCGACTGGGACGGCACCATTTCGAAGCCACAAACTCGCGCGGCGGCACATTGTCGTTCGGTATCTCGCAGCGGGGTGAGTTCACTCCGGTGGAGCTGCTGCTGATCGCCATCGCAGGATGCACGGCGATGGACGTCGACGCGATCACGGTCAAGCGGTCCGAGCCCGTCCGCTTCCAGGTCAGCTGCTCCGGCCACAACACCAGGTCCGTCCATGGGAACCACATCACCGATATCGAGGTCGACTTCGATGTCGAGTTCCCCGACAGTGAGGGCGGGCGAGCCGCCGCAGACGTGCTCGAAATAGCGATTCGCAAGTCTCATGACCGGCTCTGCACCGTGACACGAACGGTCGAACTGGAGACTCCTGTCGACGCACGGCTGCGAGGCGAGTCGCTGCTGCAAGCTGGATCACCGGCCTGATGGTCGGCCCAAGGATCCCGCGCTCAACGGCTCCGCACCTGGCCCAGCGCGACCTGGTGTACGCCACGCCTGAGCGGACCGACGAATTCTTCGCTGCGGGCATGCGCGGCTTCCACGACGATTACGTCGCCAACCGCTGGGCGCCAATGCACAAGGTTTTCGAGCCCGAGCGCATGTTCGGTTTCCAGGTGGATGGGCGTTGGATCTCCACCTGTGGCGCGTACAGCAGAAAGCTGACGATTCCCGGCGGATCGATGCCCGTTGCCGCCGTCACCCTTGTCACGGTGCAGGCGTCTTACCGACGCAAAGGCCTGCTCACCGAGATGATGAAGCACCAGCTGGACAACATCCACCAGCGCGGCGAGGAGTCAGTTGCCCTGCTATGGGCTTCCGAGTCTGCTATTTATGGCCGTTTCGGCTACGGCCAGGCTTGTCCGCAAGTGCGGCTATCGGGCAAAACCAAAACGACCGGATTCCGTCGCGATGTTGATCTTGGCTCCGGTTCGGTCGGTGAGGTGGAGCGCGACCAGGCGATTCCGATCATCAAGCGTCTCCATCAGAACCTGTTACCAAGGCGCGTGGGCGCGCTTGATCGCAACTACGACTGGTGGGTCGCCAAGTGGCACGATCCCGAACAATGGCGGCATGGCTCGTCGGCCTATCGATTTGCGCTGCACTACAACCACCGCGGCCAGCCGGACGGCTACGTGGCGTTTCGAGTCAAGAACGATTGGTCAGAGTCGGGCGCAGAGGTCAGCGTCGACGAACTTGATGCGGACAGCGCGGTAGCCCGCGCTGCCTTGTGGCGGTTCGTTCTTGATCTTGACTTGGTACGCAGATTCATCAGGCAAAATGCGCCCCTGGATGACTCGGTGCGCTACCTGGTCGCCGATCTTCGATCTGTCAAGGCCGAAGATCAGGACGGGACGTACGCCCGTTTGGTGGATGTACCGCGCGCCCTCGAGGCGCGTCGCTACCTCAGTGATCTTGATGTGACCATCCGTGTCGTAGACCCGCTGCTCACACACAACACCGGCACCATCCGCCTGGAGGCCGGTCGTGATGGCGCCTCCGTGACCCGTGTAACCCGCGGCCGTCGAAGGCCTGATCTCACGATGGACGTGCGGGACCTTGGCGCGATCTATCTCGGTGGAACCTCACTTGCTGCGCTCGCTCGGGCTGGTCTTGTTACCGAGCGGACGCAAGGCGCCGCGGCAGCCACGAGCGCCGCATTCGGCTGGGCCCAGCCGCCGTTCTGCCCGGATTTTTTCTAGATCTGTCCCCTGCGCTGAAGCGGAGGCGTGGCTATCGCCCAGCCGCGCGGCGCGCGGCCAGCTCGATTTGTGCCGTGCCGAGGACGCGCATAATGGCAGCAATCGTCGCCGTAAGCTTCGCGGGATCGGTGACAGTCGGCTGTGGTGGCCACTTGATCAGTATTGCTGTGGGCGTGTCAGGTCGCTGGACCAGCTCGATCGCAAGTTGATCTGAATGGTTGACCGCACCGACCGCCAGGAACCGATCTGAGTTGCTCGACACTGAGTTGTTCACACGCCCCGGGTTTGCCACAAGCCCAGTTTTCCACAGATATCGATAATTTGTCCCTCGGTGAACAGAAAACCGTGAAATCTCTCGAAATTGCGCTGGTCGCTACCGAATTACCTGGTTGTGAGCTACTCGCTCTACCGACGCTCGGCGGGGCGCGCTTATCGATCCTCGCGGAGGTCAATCCGTTGCACTGAAGCGGAAGCGCGTCGCATCGACGTACAGCGTAGTCCAGGCCAGAACCTTGACCGGCTGCACCCGCCAGACCCCTTCCTGGTAGGAGGCAGCAGACTGCGAATAGCCGTACTTGGCCTTGGCCGCCGCGGCGAGCCGCTTCGCAACCGTCGGAGACGGTGTCGTCCACTCCGCAGTGCCTTCGACGATGACTGCCGACTCCCCATCCTCCAGATGCAGCGTTGCGCGGCTATCGCGGCGCAGGTTCCGAATGTGCACGGTCGCCGGGTCGCCGCCGAAGTAACAGCCGCCATCGAGCCACATGCCGTCGACGGGCACCACATGCGGGGTACCGTCGCGGCGGACCGTGGCGAGCCAATAGTGCAGCGAGTCGACCAGTCGCTGCTCAACCGTTGTCCAGTCGAGGACCCGGTTAGGAGACCCGTAGCTGCTGGGCAGCCTCAGCTGCTCGACAACGGGCTGCACCTTGCCGGCCCTGACTACAGGTATTCCTCGATAGCCCCGAGCAGCACCGACTTGGACTTCGCGCCCTTGAACGCCTTCACCAGCTCACCATCGACATAGACCTGGATCGTCGGCAGGCCGAGCACGTAGTTGTTGGCTGGGGTCACTGGATTGGTGTTGGTGTCCATCTTGACGAAACGCACTTTGTCACCGTGCGCATTCGCGAGCTCCTCGATGATCGGCGACACCTGCTTGCACGGCCCGCACCAATCTGCCCAGAAGTCCACCACAACTGGCTTGTCGGACTTCAGGACAACATCAGCGAACGTCGCGTCGGTCACTTCGGCTACTGCACCCATGAAAACTCCTCTCGGCGCCCTTCAGTGTGCTGGCGCCCGCTGACACTAATCGAAATCAACTCGCGGCGCCGGTCAGTAGCGCTTCGTCGGCTGCCAGGGGCGAATGGTCTCCGTGGTGCAGGGCAGTGAGGTACCGCTCCGCGTCCAGGGCGGCCGCGCAACCAGTGCCTGCAGCTGTGACCGCTTGCCGGTAGATGCGGTCGACCAGATCACCAGAAGCGAAGACGCCGGGCAGGTTGGTTTTGGTGGTCGAGCCGTGACAGACCACATAGCCGTCGGGATCCAGATCCACCTGACCTTTCACCAGCTCGGACCGCGGATCGTGGCCAATGGCGATGAACAGGCCGGAAACCGGCAGCTCACGCTCGGCACCGGTGATGGTGTCTTCCAAGGTGATCCCTGTCAGAGTCTTGTCGCCATGAATCTCGGTGACCAGAGAGTTCCAGGCGAACTTGATCTTGGGGTTCTTTAACGCACGGGCGGCCATGATCTTGCTGGCCCGCAACTCGTCACGCCGGTGCACGATGGTCACGGACTTGGCGAATCGCGTCAAGAAGGTCGCCTCCTCAACGGCTGAGTCGCCGCCGCCGACTACGGCGATGTCCTTGTCACGGAAGAAAAAGCCGTCACAGGTGGCACACCACGACACACCGTGCCCGGACAGTCGATCCTCTCCCTCGAGACCGAGCTTGCGGTAGCCGGAACCCATGGCCAAAATCACCGTACTCGCTGAGAAGGTGTTGCCGTAGCCGTCCTTGACGACCTTGATATCGCCGGTCAGATCCATCTCGACGACATCCTCGGTGAGGATTTCGGCGCCGAATCGCTGGGCCTGAGCGCGCATGCTGTCCATCAGCTCGGGACCCATGATGGCGTCGCGGAAGCCGGGGAAGTTCTCCACCTCGGTTGTGGTCATCAAGGCGCCACCTGCGTCGATCTCGCTCTCGAACACGAGCGGTTTCAGATCGGCCCGCGCCGCGTAGATGGCGGCGGTATAGCCCGCCGGGCCGCTGCCGACGATGATGACGTCCCGTACGGATTCGCTGCTCATTGTGCCCTTCATGAGTTGGTGTGGGCTGTAACCCTACCTTCGCAAAACGGCCTCGGCAGGCAACCTATTCCGAAGAGGATTGACGGTTCACAAGGGCGGCTGAGGGCGGCGGCCAGGGTCAAGCAAACCCTCGGCCGCATCGGCCAATTCATCGATCGACAGATGCTGGGTGTTCATGAAAGCTGGGCGTTCATCGGATCAGGCCTCGGGTCTTCAGCTCTGCCACGGTCTTCAGGGAGCGCTTGTCAAGCGTTGCCTGAGGTGCTTGAGCCAGTATCCATGTGAAGAGGGCCGAATGCCCACCGCGCAGCAGCGCGACTGGGGCGACGATGCGGCTGGTTCCTCCGTCGGGCGTTCGTACCGTGAGCCGGTAGCTGGGTCCGTTCGGGGTAACGAACTCCGCGACGGCAATCAAGTCAGCGGCCTCGACGGTGTGGAACATTCGAAAGCGCCGAACCGTCAGCCGCGATCCGTCGATCAGCAGATAGGCCCTGGTCCGCAGATAGATCACCCCGACGATGAGCGCCCAGAGAGCCAGCACGACCAGAAGCGTGGAGACCCAACCTGTCGCCTGCCCGCGGGCCAGTGCGCCCACGCAGATCGCGGCGGCGACGCTGGCAATGAACGCGGGGGTACGCCAGTTGTAGGAGAGCTCGAGCGGGTGCGCCATCAGGAATCCGCCTGCTTGAGGTGATCGAGCAGCGGCAGCAACCGTGCCCAGCCGCGGGCACACCGGCTATTCACAGCGCCCACGACGCTCCGCTGCTCCTTGATCTCCACGGAGTCATTCATGATGATGCCCATCTTGCGCGATCGATCAATGTTCTCTGGCAACGGCTCGGTCTCCGCAGCCTCATGCTGCGTAGTCGGTCCAGGCGACCACTATGCGGTGCAGCCTCCACCGATCCTTGATCAACTCGTGGCCATCATGATCCATCCATCGAGCTTCTACGGCAGCTAGTCGGTGGCCGCAACACGTTTTATATTTCGACCAGTTCCGGCTCGAATTAATTAGGCCAGTTTCAGCCGCCACATTCGGTGCTAAACGCCCCCGATGACCCGCTTTGTCACGTTAGAGTGCTACTCCGTCTGCCTAGGTCCAACGCCAGAGGAGAGTCATGAGGAATGCCGTACGTGCTCTGAAGGCGATGATCGCCGCTGGGGCTGCTCTGATCCTGGTAGCGCCTGCCGCGCAAGCCGATGTTTTGGACCAGATTGTCATCGCTCACCGCGCCGGCGCGAGTTCCACCTCTGGCGAAGGCACGTTGGCCTCCTACAAGCACTCGGTGGGCAATCATGCCGACATCCTCGACGGCGATATCCACTGGACAAAAGACAGTCCCAACGATTCAGACAAGCTCGGCTCCATCGTCATCAGCCATGACTCAACTCTCGATCGGATCACCAACTGCTCGGGCAAAATCTCCTCCTGGCTCTGGAGTTCAATCCGTGACAAGTGCCGCACCACCATCGGCAACCAGCCGCTCATCCGCCTCAAGGACCTGGTCGCATACGCAAAGTCCGTCAATAAGCCATTGGCTGTCCAGTTCAAGCAGTCGACGATCACCAACGCACAAGCCAAGCAGTTGTGGAACACAATCAAGTACTCCAACGTCCAGCTGGAAGCGCCGTTAAGCAGGCTGGCTGCATTGAACAAGGTCAAGAAGCTGGATAAGGCCGACTCCAAGCACAAGATCAACTATGCATTGACCACGACAGGCACCGCCGGATGGCCATCGGTGTCCACGGTGAAGAGTGTCGGTAAGTACCTTCATGCCCGACTCGAGCTTCCCGCCAGCCGCATGCGCGCCTACAAGGATGCCGGGATCAAGGTGTTCTTGTTCACTGGTAAAACCGAGTCCGACTACGCCAAAATGGCCAAACTTAACCCATATGGCGTGGTAGTCGATGACGTGGCGAGGTTCCAGGCTTGGCGCGACACGCAGACATAGCCCGCAACACGGTTTGATTACATTTCGACCGTTCCTGGCTCGAATTAATTAGGCCATTTAACAGCCTGGCCACATTCGGCCCTGACGGCGCCGATGACTCGCCGTGTCACGTTAGAGTGCTACTCCGTCTGACTTAATCGACCGCCAGAGGAGAGTCATGAGAAATGCCGTACGTGCTCTGAAAGCGATGGTTGCCGCGGGAACTGCCCTGATTCTGGTAGCGCCTGCCGCGCAAGCCGACGTCTTGGACCAGATTGTCGTCGCTCACCGTGCCGGAGCGACGTCCCTCTATGGCGAAGGCACGCTGGCCTCCTACAAGCACTCGGTGAAGAACCACGCCGACATCCTCGACGGCGATATCCATTGGACAAAAGACAGCCCTAAAGACAAAGACAAGCTCGGCTCCATCCTTGTCATCCATGACTCCACGCTCGACCGGATCACCAACTGCAAGGGCAAAGTCTCCTCCTGGCTCTGGAGTTCAATCCGTGACAAGTGCCGCACCACCATCGGCAAGAAGCGGCTCATCCGCCTCAAGGACCTGGTCGCCTACGCAAACTCGAAAGGGAAGCCGCTGGGCATCGGGTTGAAGAACTCGAAGATCACGAACGCGCAAGCCAAGCAATTGTGGAACACACTCAAGAACTCCAACGTCCAGCTGGAAGCGCCGTTAAGCAGGCTGGCTGCATTGAACAAAGTCAAGAAGCTGGACAAGGCCGACCCCAAGCACAAGATCAACTATGCACTGGTCACGACAGGCGCCGCCGGGTGGCCGTCGGTGTCCAAGGCGAAGAGTGTCGGTAAGTACCTTCATGCCCGACTCGAGCTTCCCGCCAGCCGCATGCGCGCCTACAAGAAGGCCGGGATCAAGGTGTTTCTGTTCACCGGCAAGACCGTGTCCGACTACAAGAAGATGGCCAAACTTAACCCATACGGCGTGGTCGTTGATGACGTGAAGAAGTTCCAGGCCTGGCGCGACACGCAGACATAGCATGACGCCAGCCGGGCCCTACCGGCTGTGAAAAGAAGCCCCGACCGCGATTCGGTCGGGGCTCCTTATTGTGCGGCGCTTGTATTCCGCGTCGGTGTTCCGCGGCTCTGGAGATCAAGGCCTCCGCCCGATCACCAACCGTCGATCACTGCAGCACCTCGACCTCGTAAATGCCGCCGCGGTAGCCATTCCCCTCCTTCGGCAACGAGGTCAGGTACACCAGGACATATCGGGTGGTCACGCCTTGCTCTGCAGTCAGCGTCACCGATTCACCGGCCTTCGATTCCGCGGCCACCGTGCGCCAACGCTGGTCGGAGCTCATCGGTGGCTTCCTCGTCTGAGACGGATCCGTCTGCGGAACGCGGAACTCGACAGCGGTGCCGGCGCCGCTCAACTTGAGTTGCACCGAGCGCACCGGCTTGCGGAGTGTCAAGATCAAGGACCAGGCCTACGCCGCGCTTCAGATTGCCCAGCTTGGGGCTTCCGAAGTATTGAACCGTACGCCAGCGCGTCGCGGGGTCGCCATCGTAGGCGAGACTCACCTCGTCGGGATTCTCCGTCTTGTCCTCGCCCTGCGGATCGAAATCCCGCGCCTGGGCGATGGTCAGCTTCTTCAGCTGCGCCGGCTCAGACGTTGATTGATCACTTGACCCGTTCGTTTCCGGCGCCCCGGATAGCCGCCGGTCCAGGACGATGGCGGAGATGATTCCCGCCGCGATCAGCAGCACCGCGAGCACCAGCAGCAAGCCGATCCAGCGCCTCTTGCGCTGCTGGGTCGTGGGGGGTGGCGTCGGCGGCCTGGTTCTCGGGGGTCGACCGGTCGTTGTGGACCCTGGCGGCGGTCTGCCAGCTGACACGCGTGTGTGTTGAGTGGTGGGTGGGGCGCTGGCCGCCGGAATCGTCCGGGTACGTATGGCTTCTTGTCGCGTGGTCGTCTGGTCGAGGAGCGAGGAGACGGGCTGGACGTTTGCTGCGGTATCGGCTGGTTGGGTGCCGCCGGTCACGGTGGGAATCGGCTGATGTAGCCGTCGCTCCAGATCGGGCGCGGCATCAGCGCTGCCAAGGACCTTGGTCAGCGCAGTCACGATTCCTCCGGCGGTGGTGATGACGGGCGCGTGATGCCGCGGCGGATCGCCGAGAATCTGGTCGCACACATTGTCCAGCGCCGGCGATACTCCGGCACGCACCTGCCGCGGCGTCATCCAGCGCGGCCCCATCGTCGGAGCGCTGGATAGACCGAACGCCGGACCGCCGGGCCAGCGGCACACCAGTGAGGCATAGAGCAGTCGACCCAGGTCCGTGATGTCGACCAGCTCTGGTGTGTTGGCGCCGTGCACCACATCGCTTGCGGTGGGCCTGAGAGCTGCCTCGATCAGCAGACCCACGATCTTGACGTTCCCGCTCGGGGTGATGATCACGGTTTCCGGGCTGATCCGGCGGTGGTAGAGACCGAGACCGTGCACGCCGGCGAGTGCATCCGCCACCTCGCGGGTGATCCACGCGGCCTCGAGACCGGTGAGCGGGCCGTGGCTCAGGATCACCTCGAGCGACTGCCCGGTCGCGTACTCACAGACGATGTAGGAGCCGACCGCCGGATCGCTGCTGTGCACGGCATCAAGCACCCGAAGGAAGCGAGAATCCGTTGCTACCGATGCCTTGCGGGCCGCAGTCAACAGCTCATCCTCGCCGGGGTCCCCTGGGGCCAGCAGGTGAACCAGCACCGATCGGGACAACACCTGATCGAAGGCTCGCCAGGTGACGGTCGGCTGAGACTCCCCGATCAACTCCTCAAGGCGATAGCGCGAAGCCAACACGGTCCCTGCGGGCAGGGTCGCAGCCGGCAACCCGTCCCCGCCTTCCTCGACACCCTGGGCCGCTGTCGCCTGAACCATGGCTCTCGCGCCCTCCTCACCAGCTCCTTCGATGCTAGGAGACGGTGGCCGGATCACCGTGGGCGAATCGCCGGACGGTCGGAAGTCGGCAAATTGATCACCGCTGGCCTCGATCACGGCCTCCTCACGCGTCTCCAACGTCTCGGGGTTCGAATCGTCACCCCGCCGCCGCAGGGTCGCCACGATCTCGCCGATCTCGTGGATCCGCATCAACCGGGCCATCACCAGGAACAAGCCGACCGCTACCACACCGGCGACCACAAGTCCGAGTGCAAGCGCCAGCTTGGAACCAAACTGACTCATGAACGCCCAGGAGATCAGCCACGCTGCGATTGCCGCCGGGATCACGGCCAGCAGCAAGCGTACGCAATGCCGCACCAGCACTTCGGCATCAAGATCGGGAAGCTCGCGCCGCAGCCTCGCAAAGGAGACGGGTAGGCCGATCAGGTACGCCGCCGAATAAGAGAGGGCCAGTCCAGTTGCCACCAGCGCTGGATCATCAAGCAGCAGGACCGCGGCCACGCCGAGGACGACATTGGTGCTCGCGATCAGGCACTGCAGGAAGAAGGTCGTACGTGTGTCCTCCAGCGCGTAGAAAGCGCGTAGGCAGATGTATTGCATTGTGAATGGCACCAGCCCAATCGCCAGAGCCATGAGTGCCCCGCCGACGTATGAGGCGTCCTTCGCGCCCTGGCCGAATCCGAAGACCAGATGGGCCAGCGGCAGCCCCAGTACCAGGAAGGCGACCGAGGCCGGCAACAGTGCGGTCACCGCCAGCCGTGTTGCCCGCATGGTTTCCGCAGCCACGCCCGGCCGGTCGCCGGCAGCTGCCAGCCGCGAGGCAACCGGCAGCATGGCAGTGGCCAACGAGACCGTAATCAACGAGTGGGGCAGGATCCACACCGCCCATGCATTGGAGTAAGCGGTGAGCCCGGCGCCCTCGCCGCCGACTGTGGCGCCGCTGGCGAGCTTGCTCACCACGACCAGCGCAGCCTGCGTCACCAGCACGAAGCCAAGAGTCCATTTGGCCAGCCGAAGGGTCTTGCCCAGCCCGGTGTTCTTGAAGTCGAAGCGCGGACGGAAGTGGTAGCCGCTGGCCCGCAGGAATGGGATCAATACAGCGGCCTGCGCGGCGATGCCGAGCGTGGAGCCCAAGCCCAGCAGCAATTCCTGACCCGAGGTGAACGGCGCACCCGTGCTGGTCCGTTCGAAGACCATCAAGTACAGCAACAGCACCATGATCGAAACCACGTTGTTGGCGATCGGCGCCCACATCATCGGCCCGAACCTGTCGCGCGCGTTGAGCACCTGCCCGGCCATCACGTGCACGCCGTAGAAGAAGACCTGCGGCATGCAGTAGTAGGCCAGCATGATCATCGACTGGTATTGCGCGGAGAGTTCTGGAGATTTCCAGCCAGCAGCCGAATAGAGCGAGACAATCGCCGGCACAGCGAGTGTCAGGAGCAGCGTGATCAACCCGAGTGCGATCAGTCCGGCGGTCATGATCCGGTTGGTGTACGCCTCGCCGCGGTCGGCGTCACCCCGAATAGCGCGCACAATCTGTGGCACCAGCACGGTGTTCAGCACGCCGCCGGCGAGCAAGATATACATGCTGTTCGGCACGGTCGTGGCGATGGTGAACATCTCCGCCTGCCGGGTGCCGTTACCGAACAGGTACACCAGCAACATGAGCCGGAAGAACCCGAGCACCCGCGAGGTTGCGGTCCCTCCCGCCATCAGCACACTCGCTGAAACCAATCGACGGGTGTGGCGCCGCTCCTCGGTCGACGGCTCGTCCGGGTCTCTGCTGATCCCGGGGGGGACGACCCCCCCGCGCCCCCCCGAGTCCGGTCCTGGCGGACTTACCTTCGGTGTCGAGGCCTCAGACATCGAGTTTCTCTGCCGGCGCGGAGCTCAGCGCCGGGAGCTGATCCGGAGGTGTGCCGTCGCTTGCTGACGGCTCAGCCGGCTTAGCGTCGGCCGCCTTGGCTCGTTCCTTGGCCACCTGGCGAATACGCAAGGATGTGCTGCCCACCAGAACGAGGCCCGCGGCAATGGCGATGGCCCAGCCTGTCGTGCCGTTCTGGGTCACCTGTACCTCGATCTCGAACGGGCGCCCGATCGGCCGTCCAGATTCGGTCACCAACTGCGCGGTCACCGGGACCACGCCGTTGGCCTTGGCGGTGACCTCGGCGTTGCCCGTGAAGCTGTCCTGCGCCCTGATCTCCGGAACCTTGATCGTTTTGATGGTGAGTCGTTGGCGGTTTTCGGAGTTGAACACCAGCCTCACCTTGACAGCTCCAGCGTCGGGATCCGATCCGTCGGCCTCCAGGGTGTTCTTGATCGTGATCGGGAACTCGACGCCCTCCCGTGCCACGGTCTGGACGCGTGCACTGCTGCGGATCTGGATCTTGTCCAGCAAGATCTCGTCAAGTGCTGCCTGCTGCGGACCGAGGAAAGCCCGGCGCGACTTGTCATGCTTACGCCACTTGACGCTGGCCGCCTGGGCGACCGCGGCACTGCCCTCCGCGCGGGCGCTCGTCGAATCGACCAACAGGTCGGAGTACGTGTCGTTGCTCCAGTCGAACTGCCTGAGGCTGGCGAGCTGGCTCTTGGTGAGCTCGGCCTCCTGCGCCGCCGAACTGTAGTGGTACTTCTCCGACCAAGCCGCAGGTGTGGATTTGAGTAGCTCACTCAAGGTGCGCTGCTCGAGCCAAGGCGCCTCGAGGCGGCGATCAGCACCCGCGGCCTGGGCTGCGGTGGTAATCAGCCGAACTTTTCCGTGGCTCAGGCCATCTCGCGCGGTGATCGCCTCAATCCAGCTTTCGGCCAACATCCGCTGTCGTAGATGGATCGGGGTGTTGTCGGGATCCGGCCCGGGTCCCCCTTTACTGGAGGCTGCTGCAAATCTGACGATTGGTACCTGATCGGGCCCGGCGAGCAGCGGCGTTGGGCCATCTGCGGAGGTGTCAGCAAGCAGGATCGCCTGGGGGTGCAGCGCGGCGGCCGCCTCGGCAATTGCTGCGTCAGCGGCGCCTCCACCGGGCAGCGCGAGAAGGGGTAGCGATCGAGTGGATTCCACGAGCTTGTTGGCGTTGGCCGCATCGCTGAGCACGTTCTCCTGGCCGTCGTGGACCAGAGCCGCGATGTCAGGTGAGCCGTACAGCACTCGATAGCCGTCGTGGGACGACTGAAGTCTCTCAAAGCTCTCGAGCCATCTGGTGGCATCGGCTTGACCGGTGCCCGGCGACGTTGTGCCCTCGGAGTCCAGCACCTGATAGCCGCCTGCCATGGTTTGGAGTTCCCGGATCAGCGCGGGGTCCACTGCGAAGCTGGTGGTGGGGGATTCCGCAGCCTTGAGCAGAGCCGTCAACCGGCCGTTCTGGCCTACCTCAGCCGCGAGGTGATCATTGGACAGCACGCCCTTCCGCACCAGTGAAGGACGCGAGTTGAGGAGCACAAGCGACGTCATCGTCAGCGAGGTGCTGGGCTTGGCGGCCACCACGGGCACGAACGTCCGGGCGCGGCCGATGGCGACGTTATTGCCCCGCTGCAAGACGTGAACGCCCATGAGATACACGCCATCGGTCGGGGAGAGCTCCAGATCGGAGACCTTCACGCGCAGACTGAAGTTGACGGAGGCATTGGGCTCGAGGAAAGGCGCTCCGGCTGTGTACAAGTCCTGGAAGGAACCGGTGTATCGGGCGCCGAGTGGATCGTTGGACTCAGATTCCAGCGCCTGGTCCAACCCCGCGCGGCCGATGATGGGCGCCTGGTTTCTCCAGAAGAGGGCTCGCAACCGGTAGAGCCGATCTTTGGTGATGTTTGTGACCCGGCCGGTGACGGTGATCTCGCCATCTCGACTCGGCAGCTCGGGCGTCAGCGACGTAAGGGTGATGGCGACGGAGGCGACGGGCTCAGCCGCCGTGGCCGGCAACGGCATCAGCACCAAGCCCAATACTGGGCCCAACAGTGAGCCCAGTAATAAGCCCAGTAGTAAGCAGAGCCCCGAAACCGCGACTGCTGGCAGTGCGCGGGCCGTACGCACCGCGCACCACTTCCTCACCTCGTCATCTTAATTCCCAGGAGCGAGCAGACACGCTTTCGTCTGGGAGTGACGACGCAGTGGGCAGATTTCCGGCGCGATGCGCGAACGCCCAGAAGGCTAGAATCGCTCAGCGTGTCTACTTTCCAGCTGAGCTCAGTGCAGGCCGCGGCAGTGGCCGAGTTGCTGAGAATCGCGCCAGTCGCTGACCGGCTGGGCGAGTTGTTCAGCCATGCCGGACACGAGCTCTATCTGGTCGGCGGCAGCGTACGCGATGCGCTGCTAGGCAGGCTGGGACACGATCTGGACTTTGCGACCTCGGCCCGTCCCGACGCGGTCGAAAAACTGCTTCGGAAGTTCTCTCCTGCGGTGTGGACCATCGGCAAGGAGTTCGGCACCATCGGCTGCAAGGTCGACGCGGGCGACGCCAGCTGGATCATCGAGGTCACGACCTACCGGTCCGACGTCTACGCCGGACACAGCCGCAAGCCAGCGGTCGCATTCGGCGACACGCTGGACGGTGATCTGCGTCGCCGGGATTTCACTATCAACGCAATGGCGGTATCGATCCCGGACAAGAAGTTCGTCGACCCATACGGGGGATTGAGTGATCTGGCACGTCGGGTGCTCCGGACTCCCGCGACGCCGGAGAGCTCTTTTAGTGATGATCCGCTGAGGATGATGCGTGCGGCACGCTTCGTCGCTCAGCTGGGGTTCCGACCGGACCCCGAGGTAGTCGCGGCAATGCGAGGTATGACCGAGCGCATCTCGATCATCTCTGCCGAGCGGATTCGCGACGAACTAAGCAAGCTCTTGCTGACCGATCGGCCGCGGCCCGGTATCGACCTGCTGGTGTCGACGGGATTGGCGGCGAAAGTGCTGCCTGAGCTGCCGGCCCTGCGGCTGGAGCGGGATGAGCATCACCGCCACAAGGATGTCTATCAGCACAGCCTCACGGTGCTGGAACAGGCGATCGACCTGGAGGATCGACTGCCGGAGCGGCCCGATCTGATCATCCGGCTGGCGGCGCTGCTGCATGACATCGGCAAGCCGGCGACTCGGCGGTTCGAACCGGGCGGGAAGGTGTCGTTTCACCACCATGACGTGGTCGGCGCCAAGCTCGTGCGGAAGCGGTTGGCGGCACTGCGGTTCAGTGGCGAAGAGATCAAAGCCGTCTCCGAACTGGTCGCGTTGCACTTGCGCTTCCACGGCTACAGCGGCGACGAAGGTCGCGCGGGAGTGTGGACCGATTCGGCGGTTCGTCGCTATGTCCGCGATGCCGGCGACCAGTTGGCTCGGCTGCACGTTTTGACCAGGGCCGACTGTACGACTCGGGACGCGGTCAAAGCGGAAAGGCTGCGGGCGGCGTACGACGACTTGGAGCGGCGCATTGCGGAGTTGGCCGCGCAAGAGGAGTTGAAGGCGATCCGGCCGGATCTGAACGGAAGCCAGATCATGGAGATCCTCGGCATCCCCGAGGGCCGCGACGTCGGCCGGGCGTACGCGTTCCTGCTGGAGCGACGGCTGGAGGACGGGCCGCTCGGCGAGGAACGCGCTCGCGAGGAGCTATTGGCCTGGTGGGCCGATCAGCACTCCTGAGCTCCTGGCCACCATCTAGAACGTTTGGGTGCTTGTGATCGCAAACGACCGATGGCTGGAATTCCGCAATTATCTCGCCGTCGGCCTGTAAGGAAACACGCAAAGATCGCACCGCTGTTTATGAACGTCTTGTACCAGTCGGCAGTCAAGATGTCGGGCTATTCAGAACCTTTCTTGAGATTCATGGGCAATCGTGACATTAGTTCCTTTGACAATTCCTGGGTATACAAGCTGTAATCACCTCATCCAGCACACTCGGGAAAGCAGGACCACCATGGCGACCAAGATTTTGACCACTCTGCAGGACGACATCGACGGCTCAGACGCGACTGAGACCGTCCGCTTCGCTCTGGACGGGGTTGAGTGGGAAATAGATCTCTCCGAGCGCAATGCCAACAGGCTCCGCAACAGCCTCAGTGACTTCATCGCACATGGCCGCAAAGTAAGCGGCAAGCGTGGGGGCAAGCCAGCGTCATCCAGCCAGACAGACACCAAAGCCGTCCGGAAGTGGGCCGAAGCCAACGGCATTGAGGTCAGTTCCCGCGGGCGCATTCCAGCTGAGGTAGTCGAACGGTATAGGGCCGCTGGCAACTAAGCCTTGTATTGCTTGGGGGCGGCGCCTGGCATCTGCGCCCTGAAACCTTCACCCGAGCGGCAGTCTTCTCACGACGTTTACGCCTAAATCGCGGACCGCAAGCTCGGCTGGAGTGAAGTTTCCAGGGAATTCGTGCCACCGCCCCTCATCATCAGCTCAGTTCAGCAGCCTGGCCTGCCAGCTCTAGATCTGAGACCTCAAGCCGCGATTGCAGCAGTTGCTGTTCCGCCGGGTTGTGTGTCAGGGCCAGGGCTCGCTCGTTGGCGGTGCGCGCCGCCGCATGATCACCCAGCGCGGTGAGCAACTGGGCACGGGTGGCATGCAGCAGGTGGTAGCCGCTCAGCCTGTCGGCTACTTGATCAACTTCCGTCAGCGCAGCCTCTGGGCCCCGGAGGTGGCTGAGCGCGATCGCATGGTTGAGCCGGATCACCGGCGAGGAGTCGAAGCGCAGCAACAGGTCGTAGAGCGTCAGTATCTGCAGCCAGTCCGTCTCCTCCCACGATGTGGCGTTGGCATGACAGCCGGCAATGGCCGCCTGCAACTGAAACCGACCCGGATGACCGAGCGCAGCCGCCGTCGCCAGATAGCCGTCAGCGCGACTGATCGCCACCTCGTCCCAACGAGCCCGATCTTGATCTTCCAGCAGCACCAGCCGACCCTGCTCATCGAACCGCGACTGGGTACGCGACGACAGGAACGTCAGCAGCGCGAGGAGCCCCCACGCCTCTGCCTGATCCGGCATGGCCCGAGCCACCAGCTCCGCCAGCCAGATGGCGTCATCGCTCAACTCACGGCCGGGCGCCGAAGGTTCCAGATAGCCCGCGTTGTAGCTCAGGTAGATGACCGTCAGCACATCGTCCAGCCGCGGAGCAAGATCAGCTGCTGTCGGGATGGTAAAGGGAATGCCGGCGCTGGTGATCTTCCGCTTGGCGCGTACCAGACGTTGCGCCATCGTCGCCTCGGGCACAAGGAACGCGCTGGCGATCTGCTGCGTCGTCATGCCGACCACGGCCCGCAAGGTCAGAGCCAGACGGGCCTCGACGCTCAATGCTGGATGGCAGCAGCCGAATAGCATCGGCAGTCGCTCGTCGCCTGTACTGCGCGCGGACCCCGCCTCAGCCGAGGGATCGGCATCCCACTCATCGGCCAGGGGAACCTCGCGGGAGCGCTTCCGCAACAGGTCGATGGCTCGGCGCCGAGCCGCCAGAGACAGCCAGCCGCCAGGATTGGCCGGCACCCCGTCACGCCGCCAGGTCCGCAGCGCGATGACGATCGCATCCTGCACGGCCTCCTCGGCAATATCGAAGTTGCCAAGGCGGCGCTGCAGTTGGGCAACGATCAGACCAGCCTCCCGGCGGACGATACGGGCGAAGGCCGCGTCTTCCGCCGAGGGCTGGCGATCAGAGGAATCGCTCGCAGTGTTCACATACCGCTGCTGTGCTCGACGATCGGCCGGATCTCCACCGCAATGCCGGGATACTGCAGGGACGGCCACTCTTTGACGATGGCGATCGCGGCGTCCAGGTCGGGAACGTCGATGATGCTGAACCCTGCGACGTTCTCCTTTGCCTCGGAGAACGGGCCGTCTACGACCACCGGTTCGCCGCCGTTCGGCCCATACTTGACGGTCGTGGCTGTTTCCGGGCCCTGGAGTTCAGCGCCGGCGTCGGCCATGACTTGACCGTGCTTCTCGAACCAGCCATAGATGGCCTGATAGACCTCTGCCTGCCGCTCCTCGGGTACTGCGGCATCAAGATCCGGACGGTTCGTGTACATCAAGACATACTTCATGGTGCTGCTCCTAAGTATGTGAGGTGAGGTCAGACACCCCTCCACGTGCGGCCGCCCTCGGAATCGACAGCAGCAGGACACATTCTCCGAAATCTCTGTTGGGCTCCGTCGCCCACCCGTGCTGAACCCATGCTGCACCCCACCCAGAAGTCGGTTGGCTGTGTCCATTGAGAGGGTCCATTCAGAGGGCCCATTGAGAGGATCCATTGAGAGGCCCACCAAGAGGGTCCATTGAGAGGCCCGTTGACAGTGCCTGCGCGTGGCAGACTATTCCTTCGTGGTCGCCGTCGGTGTGCCCAAAGATGCGTCCGGAAGACGACTTAGGTGAAGGTACGAGAGATCAAACGCCATGGGCAGCGAGAAGGCAATGCCGCTATGACGGCGCCCAGTGGCCCGCGAGACGGCGAGCCCGACAGGGCCGTGCCCGAGACGCCGAATTCGAGCCCATCTACCACTTCTACGGTCCGCACCGGGCCGGGTTGCCCCCGCTCATTCCCTACTTCCGCGAGCTCTGGCGTCGCCGGGCCTTCGCGGCCGAGATGAGCAGGGCCACCATGCGGGGGGCCAATACGTCGACGTTCTTCGGACAGGCGTGGCTGATCATCAACCCGCTGCTGTTGGCCGCCGTCTACTACATCCTCGTGACGATCATCCGCCGCGAGCATGATCCCGCCTTCTTCGCCCATCTCACTCTTGGGCTGTTCGCATTCCAGCTGGTGGGCACCTCGATCACCAGCGGGGCGACCTCGGTGACCAGTTCCGGCAAGCTGCTGCTGAATACGCCCTTTCCTCGGCTCCTGATTCCGTTGTCGGCGGTGCGTACGGCGTTCTTCCGCTTCCTGCCAACTGTGCCGGTCTACTTCGTCTTCCACGCGATCTTTCTGACCGATGTCTGGTCGCCGAAGATGCTGCTGTCCCTGTACTTTCTGGCGACGATGGTCGTCTTCGGTATGGGATTGGCGGCCTTCTTTGCGGCGCTCCAGGTCTACTTCCGCGATACGTCCAGCTTCCTGCCGTTTTTCGTGCGGATTTGGCTGTATCTGTCCCCGATCTTGTGGGCGCCAGAACAGATCCTCGGCCGATTCTCGGGACCGATCCTGACGCTGATCCAGCTCAACCCGATGTATTCCATGATCGGCGGCTACACCGAGCTGTTGCAGAACGACGCGTTCCCGACGACCTATATGTGGATATCCGCGGCGGCGTGGGCGCTCGCGTCCGCAGTGATCGGCTTCCTGTACTTCATCTCGAGGGAGCGTGAGTTTGCTGTCCGTCTTGTCTAACGGCGACGTCCCCCTGGCAGTCAAGGTCAATGACCTCTCGATCACCTATCGCACGACCTTCGAGCGCAAGCCGACGTTGAAGCAGGCGCTGGTCCGCTTTGGCCGCGGGCAGCGCGCAGTCAAGGAAATCGAGGCGATCAAGAACATCTCCTTTGACGTACGCAACGGGACTGCGATGGGCATCATCGGGTCCAATGGCGCCGGCAAGTCCACTTTGATGCGCGCGATGGCCGGCATCCTGCCGCCTACCAGCGGTTCCATCGAGGTCTGGGGACGCGCCAGCACCCTGCTGGCGCTGGGTGTGGGTTTCAACCACAATCTGTCCGGGCGGGAGAACATCATCCTCGGCGGGCTGGCTGCCGGCCTGTCCCGCCGTGAGGTGGAGGAGCGGGCAGCCGATGTTGCCGAGTGGACCGAGCTTGGCGACTTCATCGACATGCCGATGCGGACGTACTCCTCAGGCATGTCCGCACGGGTGGGGTTCTCAGTTGCCGTCCACATGAAGCCCGACATCTTGATGATCGACGAGGCGCTGTCTACCGGCGATGCCCACTTCCGGGAGAAGGCGACCGCGAAGATGGCGGAGCTGCGGGAGAGCGCGCGCGCAATGTTCCTGGTCAGCCACGGGCTGGGCAGCATCAAGGAGATGTGCAACGAGGCGATGTGGTTGGATCGCGGCAAGCTGATGATGCGTGGCGAGCCGGCTGAGGTCGTGAAGGCCTACATCAAATTCGTAAAGGTCAAGAAGTCCGCGTCGGCCATGGAGGACATGTAGCTCCCTTTCCGACGGCGGCGTGATCTATTCGTAACCTGTTCGACACGTTGCCGGAATTGCATAACGAATCTTGCGTCGTCGAACCAAGACCGGGCCTGCTGCGTACGATTTTGGTGGGTAGCGATATAGCGTAGCGCTGACCCGATGGGCGGGTAGCAAGGGTGCGCTGGTACGCCGCCGGGCAGTGGCACGAGCACGTATAACAGTGCCAAAGGGGCGTCGTTTCAGTTGTGCCTATTTCCCGTTCCCGGTCGTCGGCTCACGCTTTCTATCCGTAGGTCGCGACACTATTTCTTCGGGGGGCAAAGCGATATCTACCACCATTTGACGTGACGAATACTGCGGTGTTCGAGCGTCGAGAATCACCTGTCCGTAGCGGCAACGTGGTCGCGTTCACGGCGTCCACGAGCTGCGCCAGTACGGAACACGAGCGGACTGCACTGCTGTAGAGACGGAGATCAAGTGCCTATCATTTCGACGCCTCAGGGTTTCAACGAGGAAGAGCTCTACGTCGATCTCGAGCCGACCTTCGGGTACTCGTTGTTCTTGAAGTGTGAGGGCTTCAACTTCGCCGGGTCGATCAAGCTCAAGGCCGCGCTCGAGATGGTGGAGGCGGCCGAGCGGGACGGAGCTCTGACGCCCGGGTCGATCTTGGTCGAGTCTTCGTCTGGGAATCTGGGTGTTGCGCTGAGCATGGTCGCGGCGAACAAGGGCTACGGGTTCTTGTGTGTCACGGATTCCCGCTGCAACCTCTCGACTAAGCGACAGATGCAGGCGTTCGGCAGCCAGGTTCACGTCATCACCGAGCCGGATCCCGTCGGCGGCTTGCTTGGCGCACGAATCAACTACGTCCGTGCCTTGTGCGCCTCCGACGATCGCTATGTATGGCTGAATCAGTACTCCAATCCGCAGAACTGGAAGGCGCACTACCGCAGCACGGCGCCGGCGATCGCCCGGGCGTTCCCGCAACTGGACGTGTTGTTCGTCGGGGCCGGGACCTGCGGAACCTTGATGGGCTGCGCACGCTACTTCCGGGAGTGGCACCGGCCGGTCCGGATCGTGGCAGTGGAAACCGTGGGCTCGGTGACCTTTGGTGGCCCGCCGGGACGCCGGATGATCCCCGGGCTAGGCACGAGCGTCCGTCCGCCCATGCTCGACGAGTCCTACGTGGACGACGTGGTACGCGTCGAAGAGGCCGACACCATCCGTGCCTGCCATCGACTGGCGAGCAGGGGATTCTTGTTCGGCGGCTCGACAGGCACAGTGGTCAGCGGTGCGATGAGCTGGTTGAGCCTGCATGGCTCGCAGGACCTTACCGCGGTGGCTATCGCCCCGGACTTCGGCGATCGCTATCTCGACACCGTCTACCACACCAACTGGGTGCAGGACCTGTACGGCGAGGACGTGCTCAGCTCCGATGAGCTGATCACCGCTTCCGGATCCGCCTGAACGTGCCACCGAAACAGCAAGCCCCCAGCTGATCACATGACTTGTCAAACAATCACGAGATCGTCAACGTCTGTTCAAGGAGCTCACCCGGTGCAAGAAGCTCCTGGTGCCTTGACGGTCGATCTGGATGATGCGCCCACCATAGAGATCGAGGCCGTTCACTCGGACTCGAGCACCGAGAGCGCCTTCGCTGAGGTGCTGGCTGAGGTCATGGGCGTGGAGCGGGTGTCGGTGGACAGCAACTTCTTCGATGACTTGGGCGCGGACTCGATGGTGATGGCCCGGTTCTGTGCTCGGGTTCGGAAGCGGCCGGAGCTGCCGGCGGTATCGATCAAGGACATTTACCAACACCGCACGATCAAGAGCCTGGCGACGGCACTGGGGGGTGACGGCCGCCTTCTGAGCCCAGCCCTCTCGAGGGCACCTTCGCTGAGGTGCTGGCTGAGGTGATGGGTGTCGAGCGGGTGTCGGTCGACAGCAACTTCTTTGATGACTTGGGCGCGGACTCGATGGTGATGGCCCGGTTCTGTGCTCGGGTTCGGAAGCGGCCGGAGCTGCCGGCGGTATCGATCAAGGACATTTACCAACACCGCACGATCAAGAGCCTGGCCACGGCACTCGCGGGTGACGCGCCTGTCAGCCCTCTCGAGGGCACCTTCGCTGAGGTGCTGGCTGAGGTGATGGGTGTCGAGCGGGTGTCGGTGGACAGCAACTTCTTCGATGACTTGGGCGCCGATTCGATGGTGATGGCCCGGTTCTGTGCTCGGGTTCGGAAGCGGCCGGAGCTGCCGGCGGTGTCGATCAAGGACATCTACCAACACCCCACGATCAAAAGCCTGGCCACCGCACTCGCGGGCGACGCCGCCTGTTCCGGTCGAGTCGCCCGCTCCGACCTCGGTCGAGGTGGCGGGTCCGGCCTCGGTCGACGTGGTGGCTCCGACCTCGGTCGAGGTGGCGAAACCGGCGGGGAGGCCGCAGGTCATCCTCTGCGGGGCGCTTCAGCTCCTGATCTTCCTCGGTTATGGCTATCTCGCCGCGCTGCTCATCGTTCAAGGCTTCGAGTGGATTTCGGCGGCCTCAGGTGTGCTTGACATCTACCTGCGGTCGCTCCTTTCCGGCTGCGCAATGTTCCTCTACCTGTTCACCGTCCCCATCCTGGCGAAGTGGATCCTCATCGGTCGATGGAAGCCCCGGCCGATCCGCATCTGGAGCCTGGCGTACCTCCGCTTCTGGATCGTCAAGACGCTGGTCCAGCGGAACCCGATTGTGCTGTTCACGGGTTCGCCGCTGTTCACGTTCTACTTGCGGACGCTGGGCGCGAAGGTCGGACGCGGCGTTGTGATCTTCTCCACGCACGTGCCCATCTGCACCGACCTGCTCACCATCGGCGATGGCACAGTCATCCAGAAAGACTCCTTCATCAACGGCTATCGAGCGCACGCCGGGTTCATTCAGGTGGGCGCAATCACCATCGGGAAGAACGCGGTGATCAGCGAGTCGACGGTGATCGACATCGAGACCTCGATGGGCGACGGGACCCAGCTGGGCCGCGCATCCTCGCTACACGCCGGGCAGGCTGTGCCGGACGGCGAGCGCTGGCACGGGTCCCCGGCGCAGCGGACCGAAGTGGACTACCAATCGGTCGAACCCACTAAGTGTGGTGCCCTGAGAAGGGTCGGCTACACCGTCATGCAGCTGCTGAATCTGCTGGTTGTGTCCCTGCCGTTGGGGATCAGCGGTTTGATCGTGCTTCTCCAGTGGGTTCCGCAGCTGAGGGTGCTCCTGGAACCCGGGACTCAGGGGGTCACGACCTCGGCGTTCTACGTCCACGCACTCGTCGTTTCCTTGGTGCTCTTCTTCGGTGGTCTGATCTTCGCGTTCGTTTTCGTGATGATTGTCCCTCGGCTGCTCAACCTCGGCATGACACCGGACAAGGTTTATCCGCTGTACGGCTTCCACTACGCGCTGCATCGAACGATCGCACGCATGACCAATCTGAAGGCGCTCACCTACCTCTTCGGTGACAGCTCATACATCGTCAACTACCTTCGCAGGCTCGGCTACTACTTCTGGCGGCCTGTTCAGACCGGGTCGAACTTCGGCCAAATGGTGAAGCACGATAACCCGTACCTGAGCACCATCGGCCGCGGCACGATGGTCGCCGACGGGCTGTCGATCATCAATGCCGACTTCTCCAGCACATCGTTCTGCGTGTCACAGGTGACGATCGGACCACACAACTTCCTCGGGAACAGCATCGCCTATCCCGCGCAGGGCAAGACTGGCGCGAACTGCCTCCTCGCCACGAAGGTCCTGGTTCCGATCGACGGGGAAGTCCGAGAGAATGTCGGACTTCTGGGCTCACCCAGCTTCGAGATTCCGCGAACTGTCGAGCGTGACAGCTCGTTCGACCATCTGATCGCTGGGGACGGGCTGCGCAAGCGTCTCGCCGCCAAGAACAGGCACAACATCATCACCATGGGGCTGTACCTGTTCGTACGCTGGCTATTTTTCTTCGCGGTCACTCTCGTCGCCGGGACCGTCGCGGACCTCTACGCGTCGCTCGGTGCGTCGGCAATCGCGATGGCCAATGTCGTCATCCTGCTGTTCGGCATCGTCTACTGGATCTTGGTCGACCGTCTTGTCACGCTGTTCCTCCCCGTGCGACCACTGTTCTGTTCGATCTATGACCGGCGTTTCTGGCGCCACGAACGATTCTGGAAGGTGCCTGCAGGGCCCGGGGTTATCCAGATCTTCAACGGAACCCCGTTCAAGACCGCGTTCTGGCGTTTGCTCGGTGTCCGGATCGGCCGCAGGGTCTTCGATGACGGCCTCTGGGTGACGGAGCGGACGCTTGTCGTCATCGGTGACGACTGCACCTTCAACGCGGGGGGCGGAATCCAGTCTCACTCGCAGGAGGATGGAGCCTTCAAGTCCGACATCACCACCATCGGTGCCGGCGTCACGCTCGGAGTGGGTGCCTTCGTCCACTACGGCGTGACGATCGGCGACGGCGCCGTTCTCGCCCCTGACTCCTTCCTCATGAAGGGCGAGGATGTTCCGCCGCACGCACACTGGGGCGGAAACCCAGCCAGGGAGATGGCGGTCCTCGCGGCGCGGGGCGTAAGTCCAGCTAGGAAAGTGCCGGTCGCCGCCGCGCTGAGCGTAAGTCCAGCTAGGGAGCTGCCGGTCCCGGCTGTGCTGAGCGTAAGTCCAGCTAGGGAGCTGCCGGTCCCGGCTGTGCTGGTCGCAGATCCAGCTGGGGAGCTGCCGGTCCCGGCCGCGCTGGACGTAAAGCCGGCTGGGGAGATTCTGGTCGCGGCCGCGCTGGACGTGAATCCGACCAGGAGAATGCCGGTCCCGGCCGCGTGGGCCAGAAACTCAGCCGGGGAGTTTCCAGTCCCGGCCGCGCTGCGCCTAAATCCGACCAGGAGAATGCCGATCCCGGCCGCGTGGGGCAAAAACTCAGCCAGGGAGTTTCCAGTCCCGGCCGCGCTGGGCCTAAATCCGACCAGGAGAATGCCGGTCCCGGCCGCGTGGGGCAAGAACACAGCCGGCGAGATGCCGGTGCCAGCTGCGCTGAACGGACATCCAGTCAGGGAGCTGCCGGTCCCGGCTGTGCTGAACGGACATTCAGTCAGGGAGATCCCGGTCCTAGCTGCCCTCAGGGTTCTCCGAGATCCCGACGAGAGCCGGGACGCGGCCCTGGCCAGCCGAAGTACCCCTTGCGAATGGTGAGCGGAGGAATGACTTGATGGAAGTTCAGGCAGAGATTCAGGTAGGGGCCGGCCGGGAGTTCTGGCGTGGCGCGCTCGTCGCGGGCGGGTTCACCGCAATCCCGCGGTGGACCTTTGATCCCGCGACGGGCACAGCCGAACATGAAGCGAAAATCCCGGACGACCTCATCGCGGCGTTGCGCCGGCTGGCGGATGAGCTGGATGTGCCGCTCAGTTCGGTGTTGTTGGCTGCCCATGCCAAGGTGCTCGCCGCGCTGTCCGGGGAGCGGCAGGTCGCGACCGGCTACGTCAGCGGGACCGACCATGGTCCGTTGCCGTGCCGGCTTGACGACCGAGGCCGAGTCGTGGCGCGGGCTGCTGCTCGACACCCATCGCGTCGAGGCGCAGCTGCTGTCGCATGCGGACTTTCCGGTCGGTGATCTCAGGCGCGAGCTGGGCCTCACCGAGCCAGCGTTTGAGACCGTCTTCGATCCGCTCGGCAACGGCGGCGATCTTTCTGAGGACGCTGTGTTGTCGGTGGGGATCTCAGGTGATGAAGGCCAGTTCGTGCTGAGGCTGCGGTATCGGACTGAGGTGTTGGATGCGGATTGCGCAGCCAGGATCGCTGGCTATCACCTGTCGGCGTTGGAGTTGATGGTCGCGGATTTGGATGCCGAGCACCGCCGGCAGAGCCTGCTGTCTGCTGAGGAGTTCTACTTCCAGTTGGAGGGGTTGGCTGGGCCGCGGCGGGAGTTGCCGGATCGCCGGGTGCATGAGTTGTTTGAGCAGCAGGTGGCGGCTCACGCTGACGCCGTCGCGGCCGTGTGTGGCGAGGGCAGCCTGACGTACGGGCAGCTCAATGCTCGCGCCAACCGGTTGGCTCGGGCTTTGTTGGCGCGCGGGCTGGGCCGCGAGGGTGTCGTTGGTGTGGTGACGGAGCGGAATCTGGATTGGTTGGCTGCGGTGCTCGCGGTGTTCAAGGCCGGTGGTGTGTATTTGCCGATCGAGCCGCATTTCCCGGCCGATCGCATTGCGGCGATGCTGTACCCGCGCTGGCTGCGGTCTGGTGTTGACCGAACCGGGTAGCACCACCACCCTGGATCAGGCCTTGGACGTCGCTGCCGGATGCTCAGCGCCTGTTTATCGAGGCGGCCTATCGGCGAGGACCATGCGGACGGCAATCTTGGCGTCGAGGTTGCTGCGGATCAGCTGGCCTACATCTATTTCACGTCTGGTTCCACTGGTGAGCCGAAGGGTGCGATGTGTGAGCACGCCGGCATGGTTAACCATCTGTTCGCCAAGATCGACGATCTGGGGATCGGCGCAGGTCAGGTGGTGGCCCAGACCGCGCCGCAATGTTTCGACATTTCGTTGTGGCAGCTGGTTTCTGCGCTGCTGGTCGGGGGCCGCACGCTGCTGGTCGAGCAGCAGGTGATCTTGGATGTGCAGCGGTTCGTCGACACGATCATCGATGGCCGGGTCACCGTGTTGCAGGTGGTGCCGTCGTATCTGGAAGTTGTGCTGTCTTATCTGGAACAACACCCTCGGCCGTTGCCCGATCTGCGCTTTGTCTCGGTGACTGGTGAGGCGATTAAGAAGGAGCTCACGCAGCGCTGGTTCGCCGCACAGCCGCAGATCAAGCTGGTCAACGCCTATGGGCTGACCGAGACCTCTGATGACACCAACCATGAGGTGATGGACCGTGCTCCCGACGGCGATCGGGTTCCGTTGGGTCGCGCGATCAACAATGTGCAGATCGAGGTAGTTGATGAGTATTTGGCACCGGTGCCGCTGGGCGCCCCGGGCGAGATCGTCTTCTCCGGGGTGTGTGTGGGTCGCGGATACATTAATGATCCGGAACGCACCCGGGCGGCGTTTCTGACCGATCCTGACGGCCGGCGGCGGTATCGCAGTGGTGATCATGGTCGGTGGCGGCCGGATGGGAAGTTGGAGTTTTTGGGCCGGCGGGATTCCCAGTTGAAGATTCGTGGTTTCCGGATTGAGCTGGGTGAGATTGAGAACACGTTGTTGCGGGTGCCGGGGGTTCGCGACGGTGCGGTGGTGGTTGCGGAGCGGGCCGATCAGAGCAAGCATCTGGTGGCGTTCTATTCCAGCCAGCAACCGCTCGACATCGAGGTGTTGCGGGACCGGTTGGGTGAGTCGTTGCCGGAGTACATGGTTCCGTCGGCCTTTCATTGGCGGGAGCGTTTGCCGTTGACGGCCAACAGCAAGATCGACAAGAAGACGCTGACGGCGCTGGCCGGGCAGCTCAGCGTCGTCGAGGACAACTACGACGCTCCGAAGACGCCGACCGAACTGCGGCTGGCGGCCGGCTGGGCGAAGGTGCTCGGCATCCCGCAGGACCAGATCGGCCGAAAAGACCACTTCTTCGACCTGGGCGGCACGTCGCTGTCGGCAGTGAAGCTGGCGGTCACGCTGGATCGTGCTTTCTCCCTCAAGGACCTCACCGGCCATCCGGTCCTCGCCGATCTGGCCGCGCTGGTCGACGGTAGGTCCGAGCGGCGCGCCGAGCTGCTGCAGTCCCTGTCCGAATCGAATGGGTCCGAATCGAATGGGTCGGAATCGGACGGTGCGCACGTCAGCGCCCTTGTGTGCTTTCCGTACGCCGGCGGTAACGCGGTGAACTTCCAGCCGATGGCCCAGGCGCTGCGCGGCAGCGGCATGGCGGTGTACGCGGTCGAGCTGCCGGGTCACGACGTCGCCGCCGGGAGCGAGCCGTTCGCGCCGATGCAGCGCGTTGTGGAGCAGGTCGTCGCCGAGATCACCGCGCGTGGTCTGAAGGAGATCCTGCTGTGGGGCCACTCCTCCGGCACCGCGTTCGCCGTGGAAACGGCCAAGAAGCTGCAGGACCGCGGGGTGGAGGTCCAGCGAGTGTTCCTTGCTGCGCAACTGCTCGGTGACGCGGCCGACCGGCGCGCCTCCATCACCGAGCTGACTAGGCGGAGCAACGCTGACATCGTCACCGACCTGAGCGCGGACAGCGGCTACACCGAGCTTGGTGAGCTGGACGCGCAACGTGCCGAGCATGTCGCTGCCGCGTACCGGCACGATTGCCTGTCCGCACACGGTTATTTCGCCAACGCTCTGGAAAGCCCCCCGGTGAAACTGTCCGCGCCGGTCACCGTGGTCACTGCTGCCGACGACAGGATCACCTCGGCGTTGCCGCCTCGGCACCGCGACTGGGAGCTGCTGGCCGAACACGTCGAGCTGCACGAGCTCCCCGACGGCGGCCACTACTTTGTGCGTACCCGACCGGCACAGGCGGCACAGGCGGTGCTTTATGCTGCCAAACTGTTCGTTTACTCCTGAGTGGTCAATGAAAGGAAATTGATATGTCGTACCCAGCCCCCGTGCGCCTGCATGGCATCGACCAGCCACCCGACAAGGCTCCGATCCTGCTGGCCGCCCCCGGCGACGGGCCGAGCTGGGCAGCCGAGCACAAGGACGCGTTACGCGCTACCGTCGCCGAGCATGGTTCGGTGCTGGTCCGCGGCCTCGGGCTGCGCGACGCGGCGGAGGTCAGTGCTGTCTTCCAACAGCTGTCCAGCACCGGGCTGATGATCGAGAGAGAGGCCTTCGCGTCCCGGCGGATCTACTCCGACGGGGTGTACTCCTCCGCGACCTGGCCGGCGAACCAGCCGATGTGCATGCACCATGAGCTGAGCTACCGGCTCGAGTTCCCCAGCCTGCTGCTGTTCGCCTGCCTCGGCGCCCCCACCCGCGGCGGAGCCACCGCGGTGTCCGATTCGCGGGCGGTGCTGAATGCACTACCTGCCGAGCTGGTGGCGCGCTTCGAGCGTGACGGCTGGATGCTCACCCGCAGCTACAACGACGAGATCGGAGCAACCGTCGCTGAGGCGTTCGGAACCGACGACCGGGGTGCCGTCGAGGCCTACTGTCGCGGCAACGCGATTGGTTTCGAGTGGCAGCCCGACGGTGGACTGCGCACCTGGCAGCGCCGCAGCGCCGTGGTGCACCACCCGGTCACCGGTCAGCGCTGCTGGTTCAATCAGATCGCGTTTCTCAACGAGTGGACGATCGATCCCGAAGTGCGTGAGTACCTGGTGGAGATGTACGGCGCCGACGGGCTGCCGTTCAACACCCGCTTCGGCAACGGTGATCCGATCGGCGAGGACGTCGTACTGCTGCTGAACCAGGTTTATGAGGCCAATACCGTGCGTGAGCCGTGGCAGGCCGGCGACCTGATGCTGGTGGACAACATCCGCACCGCGCACAGCAGGGAGGCCTACGAAGGACCGCGCGAAGTGCTCGTCGGGATGGCCGACCCGGTACGGCTGGCCGACTCCTCACCGGCCGTCGGGTGACGTCTGGATGACCCCGACCGGTCCCCCCTCTGCCGGGTCCGCAATCTCCGACCCGCTCACCGTGCCGCCGTTCGCGGTGATTCCTGGTGGGCAGGTGCAGCGTGTGTTGCAGGGTCGGGAGCAGGAGATTGTGGAGTTGGTGGAGGCGACTTATCGGCTGCATGGTGTTGGGGATTCGGTGAATCCGCCGTCGTATTTTCTGCGTTTCCCGGATCGGCCGTCGTCTCGGATTATTGCGTTGCCGGCCTCGATTGGCGGGCCGTCTCGGGTGGATGGTTTGAAGTGGATTTCTAGTTTCCCGGAGAATGTGGCGGCTGGTGTTCCGCGGGCGTCGGCGGTGTTGATCTTGAATGATCATGACACCGGGTATCCGTTTGCCTGCCTGGAGGCTTCGATCATTAGTGCTACGAGGACGGCTGCGTCGGCGGCGTTGGCGGCTGATTGGTTGAGCCGTGGCCGATCCCGTCCGAGTCGGGTGGGGTTTGTTGGGGTGGGTTTGATCGCCCGCTACATTCACACCTTTCTGGCCGGTACGGGTTGGTTGTTTGATGAGATAGCGGTGCATGATCTGTCCGCTGATAGTGCGGCGGGTTTCCGCGGCTATCTGGAACAGGGGGGCACCTGGCCGGGTCATGGTGTGTGACAGTGCGGAGGAGGTGATCCGGTCCAGCGACTTGGTGGTGTTTGCCACTGTGGCCGCGCAGCCCCATGTCGAGGATGTGTCGTGGTTTGGGCATAATCCGTTGGTGTTGCATGTGTCGTTGCGGGACCTGGCACCGCAGATTCTGCTGGCCTCCACCAATGTTGTGGATGACGTTGAGCATTGTTTGAAGGCCGACACTTCACCGCATCTGGTGGAGCAGCTCACCGGCAACCGGGACTTCCTGGCCGGCACCTTAAACGATGTGATGGCTGGCCGGGTGAAGGTGCCGACGGATCGGCCGGTGGTCTTTTCCCCGTTCGGCCTGGGGGTGTTGGACCTGGCGGTCGGCAAGTACGTCTATGACCAGGTGGCCTCCTCCGGCGACCTGCAGGTCATCGACGACTTCTTCCACGAGCTACGCCGCCACGGCTGAGCAACCAGCGCCGCTGCGGAGACGAGGCGAGGTGCAGCCAGTTCACACCAGGTCCCGGTCATGCTCGATTTGATTCTGCCGGCTGGGGTGGAGAGCCAGGAGCGCTTCGGCGAGCCGCCTGATGATCAGCTGTTCCCGGAGGAAGAGAAGATCATCGCGGACGCCGTGGAGTCGCGGCGGCGTGAGTTTGCCGCGGTAAGAAGCTGCGCCCGAGCATGCCTGCAGCGGCTGGGCTATCCGGGGGTTCCTATTCTACCCGGGGTCGGTGGTGCACCCATCTGGCCGGACGGAGTTCAAGGCAGCATGACCCACTGCGCCGGTTACGCCGCGGCCGCCGTTGCCCTCCTGCCGCGGGTAAGCGCCATCGGGATTGATGCTGAGCCGGATGCCCCGCTTCCTGATGGTGTGTTGGACCTGATCGCCACACCCGCCGAAAAAGCTCGGCTTGCCGCCACCGAGCCAGGGCCGGACGGCCTGAACTGGGACCGGTTGTTGTTCAGCGCCAAGGAGGCGGTGTATAAGGCATGGTTCCCGCTGGTCGGGGAATGGCTGGACCACCAGCAAGCCGAGGTCAGCTTCCACCCACACGATGGGACCTTCACTGCGCAGCTGACCCGCGATGGGCTGATCGTCAACGGCCGCCAGATCCGACGCCTCCACGGACGCTGGATCCAAGAGCGTGGGATCCTGCTGACCGCGGTCGTGCTGGGTCCAGCCTGAACCGGCCTCAGCGCAGTTTGTCGGTGGATGTGGCGAAGTGGGCGAGGGTGCCGGCGATGGCCCGCAGGTAATGGTCCAGCAGATCCCGGTTGACGTTGTCGATGGTGTCGCACGCCTGGTGGTAGCAGCGGTCGTAGACCTCACCGGCCTGCCCGCCCCAGGCTTTGGCCTGCCTGGTCGTCTTCTCCTCGTCATCGCCGCTCTCCGCGCCGCCGACCGGGATGCCCGCCTCGATGAAGGGTGACTCGTCGTCTCCGACGAACTCGATGACCTCCGGGGAGGACACCCCGGTCTTGACCAGCTGGTCAGCCAGCACCCGCCCGATCGTGGCCGAACCCGGAGGGTCCTGATGTCTCCGGGTCACTGCCATTACCAGGCCAAAGTCGCCGCCACCAGCCACCAGGCTCGCCGCCCTGGACGAAGTAGCCGCCGTTTGGGGAGGCCACCATGTCCACGTTCAGGTACAGCTTGATCTTCTTGCGGTTGGCCGCGGACAGGCCCTCTAGGTAGCCAGTCGAGCCCTCAAGGTCGCTCTCCTCGTCGCCGAAGAACCCGAACCGCACCGTGTTCTGCACCGACGGGTCGGCGCCGAGCTGGGTGGCGATCTCCAGCAGGGTCGCCACGCCGGAGCCGTTGTCGACGATGCCCGGGCCGTCCTCGACCGAGTCGAGGTGGGCGCCGATCATCACGACCTGGTCGGGGTCTCCGGTGCGGGTTTGGGCGATGACGTTGCGCTGCGGCCGGCTGCTGTCCTCCCCATCCTCCCCGGAGGCTTCATAGGTTGGGGTGCTGGGCTTGAACCCGGCGTCGCGCAGCACGTCGACCACATACTCGACGCTGGCGTCGTAGCCGGAGGTCCCGGAGGCCCGGTTACCGTCGTGTTCGTCGGCGATCTTCTGCAGTGCCTGAAGGTGCTTCACTGCCCTGGCATCGCTCACCTCACCGGCCAGTTGCTGCACCAATGGCCCGTCAGGCGGCGGCTGCACTGCTGCAGAACCGCAGGCCGTGGCGGCGAGAGTGACCGAGATCCCGACGAACGCGAGTCTGATACGCGACCAGGTCAGCCCCAAGGTCGAAATCAGCGCGAGCACCTCCATAGCATTGCTTGCCTAAGTCGCTCGGACGTGTGGTTGCGTTGAGCGCTGCTCACGTCCCGACTAACCCTGGCGCTCGCTGTGAAGTTCCCGATTCTGCGGCGCGCACTACCGCTCCTCTAGCTAGCCGGCCTCCAGCCGCCACTTGAGGAAGTCCGCGAGGTCACCGGACTCGCCGTCACGTCCACCCCTGCCGACGATCAGCGGCGGCGGCGTGGCCTTCAGCTTCACACCGGAGAACCGCTCCCGCAGGCCACCCGGAACGGTCAGCACGTAGTACGAACCGTCCTCGCCGATCGCGAGGCTCTGGTTCTTGCGGAGGTACCAGCCGACCTTGTCCGTCTTCACCGACTGGCCGGTATACAGCGTCGCGCGGAGCGGACCAGGGGCGATGCTGTTGGCCTTCGCGGTGGCGACGAACTCGTCGATCAGCTTTTGCGCCTGGTGTGATTCGGCGCGCTCCTGAGCTGCCGCAAGCTCGGCCCGGCGAGCGGCTTCCTCGGCGCGTGACATATAGGGATCGTAACGGTCACTCCGCCCAAAGCGGCTGGTCGGCGAGTCACGTAACGATCGATCGCGATTGCCTGGAGGGACCGGACCGACCGCATAGACTGCCGGTGCTCTTCCCCCGAAATAGGAAGCCAATGACCCAGACCACCGCGACCCGCGAGTCGGGACCAGACGACGATGCCCCCACGCCCAAGAGGCGCCGGCTACTGCCAAAGATCTTGATTGGCGTGGCCGTGGTGCTTGTCGTGGCCATCGGCGCCGGGCTGCTCTACGCCGCGACAATCGACCGCAGCCTGACCAAGAATCTCAACCGGGGCGTCGAGTTGCCCGCCGACGAATCCTCTTTACGTCCCCCGAAGGAGGCGCAGGAGACCGGCACGCTGAACTATGTGCTGCTCGGCTCGGACAGCCGCGATCCTGGGAACGAAGGCAACGGCCGCAGCGACACGATCTTGGTGGTCCACCTGAATGCCAAGCGGGACAAGGCATACATCATCTCGTTCCCGCGCGACATGTACGTCAATGTCCCTGGCTACGGCAAGAACAAGATCAATGCGGCGTTCGCATTCGGCGGCGCGCCGCTGGCCGTCCGTACGCTGGAGGATCTGACCGGCGTCCGCATGGATCATGTGGTGCTGATCGACTTCGAGGGTTTCATCAGGCTCACCGAGGATCTGCGCGGCGTGACGGTCACGAACAAGACCGCCTTCAGCTCGCACGGTTTCGACTACCCCGAGGGCAAGATCACGATCGCCGGTGAGGAAGCACTCTGGTTCGTCCGGGAGCGCAAGCAGCTGCCTGGAGGCGATCTTGATCGTGCAGAGAACCAGCGCAATGTGATCAAGGCGATCGTGCAGAAGGGCCTGAGCGTACAGGTGCTCTCCGATCCGGGAACCTTCATCAACTTCGTCGGCAATGTGGCGAAGCACCTTACGGTCGACAACGACCTGAGCGACGCCGAGATCAGGCGTACCGCTCTCTCGCTACGACTGACCGGCAAGGACATCGAGTTGTTGCAGGCGCCCATCTCGGGTTTTGCCACGACGTCTGACGGGCAGAGCATTGACGTTGTGGACACGGTCAAGATGGCCGAGCTGGCCCAGGCCATGAAGAAGGACAAGCTCTCGGAGTATGTGAAGAAATATCCGCAGGGTTGAGGATGGAGTTCGCTCGGAGCCTTCGGCAGCTGTGGCGGCACCGATACTTCCGGCGGCTGCTAGCGGTCCGCGTCGCCATCCAGTCCTGTGATGGAGTGCTCCAGGTAGCGCTCGCCTCCTACGTACTCTTCTCACCCGAGCGGCAGCCGGACGCGATGTCGATCGCCGTCGTGCTGGCCATCACCTTGCTGCCGTTCTCGATCTTGGGACCGTTCGTCGGGGTGGTGCTCGACCGGGTGTCCCGCCGTCAGGTCCTTGTCGTCGGCAATCTGGCTCGAGCTGCAGTGACCTTGGGCCTCGCAGTGCTGGTCGCAACCGGGCTGCGGACCGCGGGCCTCGAGACGCTGCTCTATGGCGGCGTGCTCATTGCGATGAGTCTCAACCGGTTCCTGCTCGCGGCGCTGTCCGCCTCACTTCCTCACACCATCGATGCGGGCGAGTACATGGTCGCCAATTCAGTCGTACCTGTCGTCGGTCCGGCGGGGGCGCTGATCGGGGTCGGGGTTGCCACGGGCTTGCGCCTGATCTTGGGCCAGGTGATGCCCGACTACCAGGCCAATGCGATCTTGTTTACCGTCGCCGCGGCGGGGTTTGTGTTAAGCGCCGGCCTGGCGTTGCGGATTCCCCGGCGCCAGCTCGGCCCCGACGGTGTGGAACCGACGAGAGCGCGCGATATCGTCGTCGGCCTAGTCGAGGCCCTTGTGCACCTGCGGGACCGGCGTGCCGCGGGAATCGGACTGCTGACCATCGCAGCGCATCGGCTGATCTACGGCATCGTTACGGTGGCGACGATCTTGGTCTTTCGCAACTACTTCCACAGGCTCGACCAGGTCGAGGCTGCCATTGCTGACCTCGGCCTGCTGGTGATCATCACCGGCGCCGGGTTTGTCTTCGCCTCAGTAGTGACCCCGCCGATGAGTGCCCGGCTGGGCTTGCGGAGCACGATGATCATTTGCTTGCTCGCCTCGGCGGTCTTCCAGCTGGTGCCTGGCGCGATCTATTCCTGGGTGCCGCTGATGGTGGCGGCTTTCTTGCTAGGCCTTACCGCGCAGTGCATCAAGATCTGTGTCGACACCCTGGTCCAGGCGCATGTGGCTGATGAGTTCAAGGGCCGGGTCTTCGTGCTCTACGACATGATCTTCAATGTCGCACTTGTGGTGGCAGCGGCGATCGGTGCGGTGATCCTGCCTGCCAACGGCAAGTCGGTGATCATCCTGGTCGTGATGGCAGTCGGCTACCTGCTGGTTGCTCTGGGCTTCGCGCTGATCAGCCGTGGCCTCAGCATGAACGAGGGCACCGAGTCCCTACAAGCTGTTTCCTAACACCTTCCGCAAGATCATCAACGGCTAGCGCATCGCGAACACGTTCGGGTCGCCGCCGAGACGCTGGCCGGTCCGAACTCCTGCGATGTCGGCCATGTCGCCATCATCGAGTTCGAAATCAAACAGTTCGATGTTCTCCCGCATCCGATCGGGATGCACTGACTTGGGGATGACGACAAAGCCGAGCTGCACGTGCCAACGCAGCACGACCTGCGCCGGCGTACGGTTCTTGCGTCGCGCCACCTCGACGACGGCGGGGTTCTCCAGCAGTCCCTTGCCCTGACCGAGCGGCCCCCACGACTCGGTGAGGATCCCATGCTCGTCGTGGAACGTACGAAGCTCCTCCTGCGGGAACTCGGGGTGCAGCTCGACCTGGTTGACCGTCGGCTTCACATCCGTCTCGGCGAGGAGTCGTTGCAGGTGTGGGATCTCGAAGTTGGACACGCCGATCGAGCGCACCCGCCCGTCGGCCAGCAGCCTCTCGAACGCCCGCCAGGTTTCGACGTACTGGTCGAACATCGGCAGCGGCCAGTGGATGAGGAACAGGTCGAGTACGTCGATGCCTAGCTTCTTCATGCTGCCGTCAAAGGCGGCAAGCGTCGTGTCGTAGCCCTGCTCGCTGTTGGCGAGCTTCGTGGTGATGAACAACTCGTCCCGAGGCACGTCGCTCTCCGCGATCGCGGCGCCGACACCTTCCTCGTTCCGGTAGCCCTGGGCGGTGTCGATCAGCCGATATCCGGCCTTGAGCGCTTCGGCAACGGCTTGCTTGGTTTCCTCTGGCGGGACGAGGAATACCCCGAAACCAACCTGCGGGATCTCCAGGCCGTTGTACATCCGCAGCGACGGAACTACTGACATTTCACTCCTCTATTCCAGGTCCTTGGGTTGGTCTGAGCGGCGTGCCGGGCGGCCTTGAACTGCTCGGGCGCCGGTAGCTCCGCCACGATGGCCACTGGCTCACCCTAGCTACTGACAACACTCAGCTGGGATGGGCAACAGCTGTTGTGTGTCGACCAACACGTTGGACAACACCCGCTGGGCAAAGTCGTCCCATGACGAGCCCATCCCGCAGGCAGCGTGGGTTCAGCCTCGTCGAGGCGCTCGATCGAGAGTGGTGCGAGCTCGGCCGAAGGCATCCGGGAACTGTCAGTCGCTGGGCTGATCGACACGATGTGCTTGCGCCGTGCGGCTCGTTCGATGACGTCCTGTCGGCTGCCAGGCTGGACTCCGATCCCATCCTTGCTGCCTTGCTGACTGAGGTCTCCATAGGAGATCAACTTGCGGGCCGCGTTGTGCTGCAAGCGCTGATCGGTCGGATCGTGCGGATGGCGCAGCGCGACCCACGCGCGAGCATTGATGACTACCTCGCGCGGCTCTGGTGTGCAATCGGAAGCTATCCACTGGAGCGACGCCCCGTACGGATCGCGGCAAACCTCTCAATGGAGACGCTCAAGGCAGTCTCCCGAGAACATCGGTGGCTGGGACGAGGCGACGTCACCCTCTGGCCATCGAGCGAATCGCTGGAAGAACTGCTCGAACCAGCCACCCTTGACGGGAGTCCTTGCGATTTGCCACTGCCTGTGGACGTCGAAGTGCTCCAGGTGATTGAGGCCAGCAGCTCGCTGAGCTTGATCGACGATTCGGATGCCGCACTTCTGCGTAGCGTCTATGCCGACGGCATGACAGGTAGGGAGGCGGCGCGGCGATTTCATACCAGCGCCAGCATGGTTCGGGTTCGCTGCAGCAAGGCGGTGAACCGGCTGGCCGCGCATGCGGGTGAGCTTGCCGATGTGGCCTGACGTTCGCGGGACCGTCTTGCCGACGTTCCCGCGGGAACGTTCCCATGCAGACGCCTATGGATGACCGCGACGTTGCAGCTGATCAACACAGCTCACCGAAATTGTCAGTGCTGATCCGTAGGTTCTTCCTTGTCAGAAGGCATTTCTGGGGGAAGGACAGCTGGTTGATCATGAATGATCATGAGGGTCGGGTGTTGTGCCGGGCAGGTATGCGGGGGAGGTGATCCGGTTGCATGGCGGGCCGACTCCACAGGCAGTTGCTTGTGAGGAGGAGCGGTCGCATGCCGATGCGCTGGCCGGGAGGATCTGCGCTGCGGCGGCCGATGCGGCCCGAGCGCAATACATCTTGTTGGAGCTGTTGGGTGAGTTCGACGCCGTCGGTGGCATCAAGCATTGGAGCGGGTTCAAATCCTTGGCGCATTGGTTGTCGTGGGCGTGTGCCATGACACCTGGGGTGGCTCGGGAACACGTCCGGGTGGCGAAGGCTTTGCGGCGCATGCCGATGATCGCCGGGCTGTTTCGGGAGGGTCGGTTGTCGTATTCGAAGGTGCGGGAGGTCACCCGGGTCGTCGATGTGGTCGATGAGCAAAGATTGGCCGGCTTGGCGTTGACTGCGACCGCTTCGCAGTTGGCCCGGATGATTTCGGGGTTCCGGGCTGCTGATGGTATGCGGATCAACCAGCAGACCAAACGCAAGGTGTTTTGGCATGAGGGTGAGGACGGGATGATCGATTTCCGGGCCCGGCTGCCCAAGGACGAAGCCGCATTGCTGATTGCGGCCATTGCTACGGCGAAGGATCAGTTCGGCCCACCACCGGCCAAACCCGATCCGTGTGGGGATGCAGAGCAGGTGCCGGCATCGGGTGTCGGGGTCTATAGCAGCGCCGACGCGTTGTTGGATGTGGCCCGCGGCTTCTTGGACACCGCACCGCAGGATCGCTCCGGTGAGGACCGCACCCTGGTCGTAGTCCAGGTCTCAGCTGAGCAGCTGGGAGATGTTTCCGGAGCAACCCCTGCAGCAGCGCCGGCTGACGGAAACGTTCCCGCGGGAACGCCAGCCACATGCGGTGTGTCACATAGCAGGTGTCGGGTCGGTTGAGCCCGGCACCGCGCAACGGCATGCCTGCGACAGCCCGCTGCTGGGTGCCATCGTCGATACAGCACGGCAATGTTCTTGGCTTGGGCCGCACCCGGCGTTTGGTGAGTAAGGCGCAACGTCGGGCGTTGCTGATCCGGGACAAGATGTGTCGCTACCCGGGCTGTCATCAAACACGGCATTTGAAGGCTCATCATGTGGTGCCGTGGGCTGCCGGTGGCCGCACCGACCTGGATAATTTGATCTTGCTGTGTCAGTGGCACCACACCGCGGTGCATGAGGGCGGCGTCACCATCACCGCTGATGCCGACGGTTGGGTGTTCACCAAACCGGATGGGCGGCCCTGCGATTGATGGGTTGATGATGACAACCTGGCCCGACACCTGGCTTTCGCCCTCCACCAACGCCAACATCAGCAGGCTCAGCTTGCTGCGGTGGACAGCTTCCAGCATCCCGACGCCGCAACCATCCGACCCCGCTGGACCGGCGAACCCTTCGACCTACATGCCTGCGTCCAAGCCCTCTTCACCATCAAACTCCCGGAGCAAAGCCAAGGACCTTGATCAACAAGCCGCGTAGCGAGCCTGCGCTTCTGCTGGGCAAACTGACAACACGTAGGCCTTACGGACAACAAATCCGGCGGGTCTGACAACACCTTGGACAACACCTGATTGGCAGATTGAGCCACGGCAGACGACGTCGGAGGCGCGATCCATGGAGAACCCAACTGACCCGAGGTTCACGGTGTACGGAGGGGTTGGTTCGCGCGGTTCCGATCCGGCGCGGCTTTGCTGCGCGTTGACGCGTCTATCCCAGGCGCTCGCCGTGTGTGTCCCACGGATTGAACTACACATGGCGTTCAAGCGCGGAGTCTGCGATTGTCATGGCTTTCGAACTGAGGAGATCGGGTGGCGCTCAGAAGACGGGGCTTCGTGAGTGTCGGAGCCGTCGTCGCCTGCTGCGCGCTCGCCGCCGCTTGCAGTCCCGATCAGGCGCCCGTCAGCACGCCGTCACCGCCACCTGCCGCGACGACGCCCGCCGAATCTCAGATCGAGCGCCAGATCAGACTCGACTACGAGGCGGCCGAGAAGGCCTATCGGGCAACATGCGCAGAGCAGGATCGGCTGTACTCAGCCGGGTGGCGCTGCGAAGGCAACCGCTGCGCTGAAGGCGACCGCGAGCGGCGCCTATCTGGATAACCGTGCTGCAGGTCGCTGCGCGATATCCGCGAGGCGGGCTGGCGTGCGACGGGAACCACGAAGATCGTGCGGCGTTGTGCGCGATGGTGGCTGGAAGGAGACCGAGTTCGGGCTGACCAGCTTGCGAAGACAACAGCGTCGTCGAGTTCATTGACCGAAGCGGGCGAGGACGTCACTCCGAAGAACGAATGCGGCGTTATGTGCAGGCATCTCACGGTGGTCAAGCGTTAGCGGTCGTTGGAAGGTCTCGACGGCGTAATCCACGAAGGTGAAGACGTTCGAGGGACAGCCGTGCGCAGCCTGAGTGCTCTCGCAGCTTCGGATCCGCTGCTGATTGCGCGATTGCTGGCCGTCATGCCCATGTCGGCGCCGAGCTGACAGCAAACAGAGTGACCTGCACGGACGCCGGCCTGCTGCGTAACTCGCGACGAAGGACCCGAGCGTGCAACTCGGGACAAGACCGGCGCGGCACGTCGCCTCGGTCAGACAGCCGATCGTCCGACTGATGAGAATGATCGAAGCGTGCAAGAGACGCGCAAGAAATTCTCTGCCGCATTCGCCGACTATGACCGCCAGCTCGCTAGCTACAACCGCTGCATGCTGATCTTCGATCCGAGTTTGAACAACGCAGGTTGTGGCAATGCACCTACCCCACCGAACACTCCGGAATTTCGCTCCGATACGTTCTCTGGCCGTGGAAATCAGCCGATTCGCATCACCGCCGGCCAGGCAGCCGCAATCGCCGTCGCTCGTCTGCAACTGCCGAAGATCCCACCCGGTATCGGCCCAGCACCGAACATCAACCCGTGGAACATGGCCGCGGTCGGCTACCCGCTCTGGCTCTGGGCCGACGGCCCTACCCATGTCGGTCCGATTTCCGACTCGGTGGCGGGCCTATCCGTCTCGCTCGATGCCGAGGTGAGCAGCTTGACCTTCCGGATGGGTGACGGGCACACCGTCACGTGCGCCGGATCGGGCCACCCTTGGACAACGGCCGTGCAGCCCGGCACCGAGTCTCCGAGTTGCGGCTACTCCTACGCCAAACCCTCATTGCCGGACAACGACCTACACGGTGACAGCCATCGCCAACTGGGCTGTCACCTGGACCAGCAACGGCCAATCGGGAGTGATCAACGTCCCCGCAGTTGATACCACCGAACTCCCGGTCGGAGAGCTCCAGGTGCTCGTTCGATGATCATTCCAGACCTGCCGCGAGCAATGCCCCTCGCGGTCGCGCTATCCCCCTAGGACTTCATGATCATGAAGTCTGCCCCCCGAAAGGAAATCCATGAAGGTTCAGCACTACGCCGCCGTCATGGTGGGACTGCTTGTCCTGCTCAAGGATCCTCAATTGCGGAACGAACGCGGCCTCAGCCAGTCGGCTGAGAACGCGATCTTGCTCGCTGGAGCCGTCACCGTGGCCGGGATCGTGATCACCTTGATCACGGTCTACGTCCGCGCCAAGCTCCCCAAGCTCTGACCTGTGCAGGTCATGGTCCGCGATGAGCGCGGGCTCAGCGAAAGCGTGCAGTGGGCAGTTCTCTGGCCGCTCCTGATGCTCGTTACCCTCGGCATCATCCAGGCTGGCATCTTCCTGCACGGCCGCAATGTCGCTCAACGAGCAGCGACCGCTGCAGTCGACGCTGCACGCGGCAGCTACGGCAGCACTGCCGACGCTGAGCAGCTGGGCACGACGATCGCCAGCTCGGGAGGCTTGAGAAACATTTCGGTACGTGTCCAGCGGACTGGGACCACTGTCACCGCTGACGTCTCAGCGTACCCACCGATGATCTTCGACCTCGCGCTTGGCCGGATCAACGAGACTGCAGCCGCGCCGCTAGAGCGGGTCACCCAGCCATGATCATCAGCTGGTACCGCAACGTGCCCGAAAATCAGCGGGGAGCCGCAGCTGTCGAGCTGACCTTGCTGGTGCCAGCTCTGCTGCTTGTTGTTGGTCTGCTGGTAGCCGGCGGGCGTCTGTGGTTCGCGCGTACCACGGTCAACGAAGCCGCTCAGACCGCCGCTCGTGCCGCATCCCTGGCTCGATCGGCGGCCACGGCCACGACCGAAGGACGAGACGCCGGATCGCAATCGCTCGCTACCGCTGGGCTCCGCTGCAGGTCGACGTCGGTCTCCATCAGCACGGCGGCCTTCGCCGTACCCGTAGGTACGCCGTCGACCGTCACCTCGACGATCTTGTGCGCGGTTGACTTCTCCGACGTCTTCCTGCCCGGTTGGCCCGGCTCCATCCAGCTCATTGGCCGTGGATCCGCGGCCCTCGACACCTATCGCAGCCGATGATCATGAGGAAGCTGATCAAGGTGCTCCTGGCTGCTCGAGATAGGAACGAACGCGGACAGTCGATCAGTCTGTTCGTGCTAGTGATCATGGGCGCATTGATCATCACAACCGGACTCGTGATCGATGGCGGGCAGAAGGTCGCGGCGACCAGTCGGGCCGAGTCCGCCGCCGCGGGTGCTGGCCGGGCAGCCGGGAATGCGGCAGCCACCCAACAGCTGGGCGGTGCGGACGGCACAAGTGCCGCGGTGGTCGCCGCAAAGACCTATCTTGCTGGCCAGCCAGGCGTTGACGGCACGGTCTCCATCTCCAACGGGGTCGTCTTGGTAGCGACCAGCGCCAACGAGCCAACGATCTTGCTTTCAGTCATCGGCATCAGCTCCGTGAGCGGGCAGGGTTCGGCCCGGGTCAATATCGTACCGACCGGAGACGCCCGATGATCATGCAATTCCTCCAATATTCAGGGACGAAACGATGACGATCGACACCGAGCCGCGCACTACAACATCGTCCGGGAAGGCGCGAAAGCAGAAGGCAGCGCCTGCAGGAGGGCTATCTGTTACACCGCAGGCACCTCGGATGCCGGGTCGGCGCAACCCGAAATGGATCGCGCTCGGCATTGTCGCGCTCTGCCTCGGCGGCCTGCTTTCATACATGATCTACGCCCGAGTGGCCAGTGAATCAGCACTCGTGGTGGCGGCTCACACCGTGTACCGAGGCGAGACGATCGAACAGAGCGACCTAGCTACCATCACACTGCGCGGAGGCTCGTTGCCGCAGGCAATTCCCGCCGCCCAGGTTGGTGATCTTGTCGGTAAGCGAGCCGCATTCGATCTCGTCGAAGGATCGGTCATTCCCTCGACCGCGGTCGTGGAGGAAGCCATTCCGGCTGAGGGGCGCGCGATCGTGGGGCTAAAGATGGCACCAGGTCGGGCGCCTGGCAACTTGCTGCTGCCCTCCTCTGCCGTACGCCTGATCGCTTTGCCGACTGCGGCCGACGGTTCCACGGCAGACAAACTCGCTGGCAGCATCTTCGTCGGCAGGGTCGTCGACCAATTCCCGGCAGCCGACGGTACATCGATCATGGTCAATGTCGACGTGGAAGCCGGCGCTGCACCGACCATCGCCATGTTGGCTGCCCAAGACCGGATCGCCATAGTGCGGGATGCGGGCAGGTGATCAAAGATGGCGATACTCCTCCTGACGTCGACGAGTGGATCACCTGGTGTCACCACCTTGGCGGTCGGCTTGGCGCTCGCCTGGCCGCGGCCGATCTTGCTGGCAGACTGCGATCCTGGAGCACATCAGGCCATCCTGGCTGGCTACCTCGCCGGTCGTTCGGCCAATGGCAAGGGTCTGCTGCGGGTGGCCGAGGCACACCGTGACCGTCGCCCACTTCGGGAAACGATTCTTGACCAGGCGCTGCCACTGTCGGCCGAGGAGGAGACTCGCCGGCTTTTCCTGCCCGGTTTCACGAGGCCGGGCAGTGCGATGCATTTCGGTGGAGTGTGGGAAGACCTGGCCGAGGCCTTCGACCGGCTAGGCGACGTCGATATTGATGTGATCATCGACGGCGGTCGGCTTGGACCGTATGGATTGCCTGCCGCCCTGCTGGAGCGCAGTGCATTGACCGCCGTGGTCGTTACCTCGACTCTCCGGTCGATCATGAGCGCCCGGGTCCACCTACCGACGCTTCGTGATCACCCACGGCTCAGATCGACTGATCGGGGACACCTAGGCCTGATCGTCGTCGGCGAGGGACAGCCGTACCGACGGACGGAGATCACCAAGGCCTTGGAGGTGCCGGTGATCACAAGCATCGCCCACGACCCGAAGGCCGCCGTCCATCTTTCCGACGGACGTCCGCGACACCGGCGGTTCGACTCCTCGCCGCTGCTGCGCAGCATTCGCGATGCCTCAGCCCAGCTGTCGAACACTCTGCAGCAGTCGGCCGAGCTGGTTGGTGGCTGATCATGAAGGAACAGAGCTCAATCGAGCCGGCTGCGGAGCTGACCGAGATCCCCATGCTTGCCGAGTACCAGGTTGAGCTTGCGGAGCCGCTCGCCCAGCCAGCAGCGGGTATGACGGTCCGCGAGCCCGCATTCGGGATCTACAGCTCCAATGAGCTGCGGTCCAGCGACCCAATGGCCTACCGGTGACCTTGACTGGTCTCAGGTTATTGAGCTTCGCCGCCGCGCCTCCGAGATGATCACCGACGAGATCGAAGAGCGCGCTGGGACGAACGGTCGTCCACTCGGTAGTGATGACCGCGTCCTCCTGGGTCGCGCCATCATTCGCCGTGTGGTAGGTGATCATGTTCGTTCCTTGCACCGAGGCGGCGCTGAACTCTGGTCGCCGACTCAGGAGGAGGCGTACGTCACCGCAGTCGAGAATGCGGTGTTCGGTTACGGCAGGCTGCAGCCGTTACTCGAAATGCCTGACGTGGAGAACATCGAGATCCACGGCTGGAACTCGGTGGTCATCCAGTACGGCGACGGGCGCCGAGAGCGCATGCCGCCGGTCGCCGAGAGCGATGCCGAGCTGGTGGAGGCGATCCGCTTTCTGGGTCAGAACGGCGAACCCTCGCGGCCATTCGACGACACCCATCCCACGATGACGCTGGCTCTCGGCGAGCGGTTTCGCTTGCATGCCATGGCTTTCGGCTTGTCGCATCGGCCCAGCATCGTGATCCGCCAGCACACGCTCACCGACGTGTCCTTGGCAGATCTGGCCGACGGCGGCCTGATGCCCTACCAGGTGGCGCAGTTCCTGGATGCTGCGATCTTGGCACGGAAGTCGATGGTGATCTCTGGTGATCAAGGTGCCGGGAAGACCACGTTGCTTCGTGCCTTGATCAATTCGATCCCGGTCAATGAGCGTTTCGGCACTCTGGAGACTGACTACGAGCTGATGACTCATCTTCAGCCCGGTCGGGAGAACATCCTGGCGCTCCAGGCTCGCGTTGGCCATGGTGAGACGTCTGGCGGCAGCCGCGTTGGCGACTTCACGATCTCAGATCTAGTGCCGGAGGCGTTACGCCAGAACCTGTCACGGCTGGTCGTCGGTGAAGTGCGCGGTAGTGAGGCGTCGGCGATGTTCGAGGCTATGCAGGCCGGCACCGGCACATTGAGTACGACCCATTCGCACTCGGCGGAATCAACCATGGACCGCCTGGCGTCCCGGGTTGCGCAGGGTGGTGTGCTTTCGGTCGATGAGGCCTATCGACAGATCGCCCACAACATCCACCTCTTCGTCTATGTGAAGTTGGTCGACGAGACGTGGAAGGGAGGCATCCGTCGCCGGTATGTGTCGGAGATCAGGCAAGTTACTCGTGCCATCGAGCATGGTCGCCCGGTTACCCATCTCACCTACCACGCCACGGGCATTGGCAGCCAGTCCGCCGGATACTTTCCGGATGCCGAGTTCGAGGCGGAGCTGCTCCCTTTCCGCCGCGATCTCCCCCGCTCAACGCGACACGCCCCGGCAGCGGGGCGTTATCGGTGAGCGGGGTCCTGGCTATCACAGCCGGCTTGTTGATCAGTGGCGGGCTGCTTGGAATCCTGGTCGGACTGAGGCAACAGACGCCGCGACCCGCTCGTCGGCGTAGGTCTGCTGTCGAGCTCTGGGCTCGTCTCACTCGACGGCCCGCAGGTCCGCGCGGGCGACGGCGCGATGTGATCTTGCTGCTGAGCGTGATCGTCGGCGGCATAATCGCAGTGCTCACGCAGTGGCTGATCCTGATCGTCGTCCTCCCGATCATTGCCATTGGCCTGCCCTACTTGCTGGTCCTTCCCAAGCCACGCGACGTCGAGCTGCTCGAAGCGCTCGATCGCTGGGTGCGCTCGCTGGCCGCGACGCTCACCACGGGAAAATCGATCACGGACGCGATCCGGATCTCGCGGCGTACGGCTCCCCCGCTGATCGCTGATGAGATCAGTCTGCTGGTGACGAGGCTGAACAACCGTTGGGAGACCCGCGATGCGCTGATGCGGTTCGCTGACGCGGTCGACTCACCCGACGCCGATTCGGTGATCGCCGCGCTCATCCTGGCATCGAGACGCGGTGCCAATGGAGCGTCGGTCACGCTCAATGCGCTCGCCGACTCGATCCAGGCGCAGCTCAAGGGTCGGCGGGCAATCGAGGTCGAGAGATCCAAGCCGTACGTTGTGGTCCGCCAGGTGACCGTGATCTCGCTGTCAACGCTGATCCTGGTTTTCCTGCTCTCGCCCGACTTCTTTGCGCCATACCGAACACCCCTGGGTCAGGCGCTGCTGTCGCTGTTGTTGATCATGTATGTCGCCTCGCTGATCTTGATGCGGCGTAAGGCGCACCAGGCTGACCGGCCGCGCATCCTTCTCGGAGAGCATCGATGACCGTCACGCTTGTGACCCTTTCCGGCATCCTGCTGGCCGCGGGCATGTGCTGCCTGGTCGTCGCCTTCGCCCGTTCCACCCCACGTCTGGACGCTGCGCTGGAGCGGATCAGCGCCGACGACGTGGACCGCGTGGCGTTGCGTGATCTCGGTCCTGTCGGCAACCGCTCAGAGCGCTTGGGCGCCCTCATCTATCGCGTGGTGCCCATTCCTCTCTCCGCTGGACAGCGTCGCGCGCTGCGGCTCCAGGACAAGCCGATTGCGGAGTTCTATGCCGACAAGGCCGTGATGGCGATCGTCGGTGCAATCCTGCCAGGGCTGGCGGGCGGCGCATTTGCCTACCTGACGGGTCACCTCAGCCCGATACCGGCCGTTGCCGTTGTGGTTGGTGGCATGATCGGGTTCTTTGTGCCGGATCTGCTGCTGCGGCGAGCGACCAGGAACGTCTGGGTCGGTGCCACCGAGGCCCTATTGGTCTACATCGACCTGGTGACCTTGGAACGGCTCACGAATGCCTCAGCCACCCAAGCACTGCACAACGCTGCCGCCCTGAGCGATGTACCGCTCTTCGCCCACATCCGAACGGCACTGGAACGCGCGCGGCTTGAGCAGCAGTCGCCGTACGCCGAACTTCGCAGGCTGTCCGACCAGCTCAAGCTCCCTGAACTCGCCGACATCGCTGACGTGATGCAGCTGGACGAGACAGGTGCCGCCCTATCCGGCACATTGCGCGCCCGGGTACGTGAGCTGCGGGACGCCCATCTGACGCGCGAGCAGATCAAGGCAAGTGCTGCCGCTGAGGGCATGACGATCTATATGACCTTGCCAGCGTTGATCTTCGGCCTCATCTTCCTCGTCGCCGCGATGCTCAGGATCCTGGTCGGCTGATGTCGAGACGGCCGCTGCGGCGGAGACACCTCCCGCAACTGACAACACCTCCAGCGAACGGACAACACCTAGCGGTTCCCGTCGCCACTCAACCTCGGAAGAGTGGTTGCGGATGGATCGAACAGAAAGTCGGAAGGGGACCGGTATGACAGAGCGAGTGGTCTGTTGATGGCTCGGCTCATTCGCGGCCTCGGTTCACTCGCCGTCCTGCTGCTTGGTACTGCCGGCGTTCCCGTCGCCTTAGCTTTCCTGGGTGGTAATCCGCTGCCGGATGAGCTGACCTGGAGCGCCGTTCGGCGCGCTCTGTTCACACCAGTCGACGGCATGATCCTGGTTGGACTGATCACCATCGTCGGCTGGCTGGCGTGGCTGGTCTTCGCGCTGTCGGTGATCAGTGAGCTGGTGGCGCTCGTCTCGCGGCAACGCATTCGGATCAGGCTCCCGGGCCTTGACGCCCCCCAGCGGTTCGCAGCCGGACTATTGATCTCGGTAATCACGATGATCTCTGTGCCGCACGCTGTTCAAGCCGATCTCCACTCAGGTCACCAGATAGCGGCGTCCGTGGCATCTGAGCCGACGGCAGTGATCATCGAGCCCACCGAGACTCCGCTGACGCCGGCCCCAGCGGCTCCCCGGACAGAGCTAGTTGATCATGCTCCGCGCCATGAGGTGCAGGCTGGTGACGATCTCTGGAGCCTCGCCGAGAGGTACTACGGGGACGGCCGAGACTGGCGCAAGATCGCGGCCGCGAATCCCACGGTGCTGACCGGCGGGCCCGACCGGCTGCAGGTTGGCTGGCGACTCAAGATCCCCGATCTGGATCAGGACGTGCGGGGCGGCGGTCGCATGATCACCGTGCGCCGTGGGGACACGCTCTCCTCGCTTGCCGAGCGCGAGCTTGGCTCTTCGGCTCGCTGGACAGACATCTTCCAGATCAACAGAGCACAGCTGAGCGACCCCGACGAGCTCGCAGTAGGCATGCGGCTGGTGCTGCCGGAGCCGAAGAAGAAGCCCGCGGCCGACGCCAGGTCACAATCCGATGATCAGCAACGTCGGCTTGAAACCTCACAGCCGGAGCACCAGCCTGCCCCACCAGCGCAACGATCGGGTCCGCCAGCCCAACAATCGGTTCCACCAGCCCAATCATCGGTCCCACCAGCCGAGCCGTCGGCCTCAGAGCCGTCGGCTGGCAGCACTCGAACGGAGACCGCCGATAGAGAGCCAACGGTTGACGTTTCCGTGGTATCGCTGGCGGGCGTCGGCGGGCTGCTGGCGGCCGGGGTGCTCGGCGGGCTGGCCTGGCGGCGGCGCATTCAGCTCCAAAGCAGGCAGCCCGGCCGACGGATCGTACATCCGTCCCCGGCGACCCTTCCTGTTGAGGTCGCGCTCGGGCAGCGGCAGCGGCCGTTGAGCTTACGTACGCTCGACCGCGCAATGCGGGCGATCGCAGCACACTGCCGAGACTCCGAGATCGCGCCACCCCCACTGCAGCTGGCGTTGATCGGTGAGACCGAGATCGAGTTCCGAATGCAAGAGGTTTGCCCGGCCGCACCAGTGGGTTTCACGGTTCGTGGGCGCTCTTGGTTCCTGGCTCAGGAGGACGTGGGATACCTCAAGTCGGTGCCGGGATTGAGCGAGGCTGCGCGTCCCTGGCCCGCGCTGGTCACGCTGGGTCGTGACGACCAAGATCGGCTGGTGCTTGGCGATCTTGAGGCGTTCGGCTTGTTGGAGCTTCAAAAGGACTCCGGATTTGCGGCCATCGATCTGCTGGCTGCAATGGCCGTCGAGCTCTCCTTTTCACCGTGGGCGGACGAGATGATCATTACCCTGGTGGGCGGCGGTGAGCGGCTGCCGGCGGCCCTGGGCAAGCATAATGTCATCCGCACTGATGACGTTGACGCGCTGCTCGACCGGCTTGAGCAGCGCGCCAGTATCCAACGTGAGCATCGCCGGTACGAGGTACTGAGCCAGCACCGCATCGACCCCGATCTGGCCGACCCATGGGCTCCCGAAGTTGTCCTAGTGCAGCACTCACTGAGCACCGCCCAGAGCACCCGGCTGAGCGCCCTTATTGACGCCGAGCCCAAGGTGACGCTCGCCGCAGTGGTGGTCGGACCGGTTGCTGCGGCTTGGTCGCTGCGTGGCGATGGTTCATCGGCGGACGCGAGGGTCTTACTAGAGCCGGCTGGTCTCTCACTGTCTCCGCAGTGGTTGGAGCCTCCGGAGTTGACCGCGGTGGTGGATCTCATCGAGACCACCGCTAGCGAGGACACAACTCCGGCTCCATGGTGGAACGAGGTTGAGGTGCGGCCCGATCCACCGCCCGACAACGTGACCTACTTGGACAGCCGAACGTGGGGGACCGCAAACAGCGAAGAAAGGGCCTTGATCATGGAGGCAGCGATGGACCCGGGCCATGCGGTCCACCATCCCATCCTCCAGCTGCTGGGTCCGATCGAGCTGCTTGGCGCGACCGGCACTGTGCCGCCACGGGCCGCCAAGCAGTGCCTGGAGTACTGCGCTTGGCTGCTGGAGAATCCGGGGAGCACTGCCCAAGCCATGGTGGTGGCGCTTGCCGTGGCGGAGGGCACTCGCCGTTCCAACATGAGCCGGCTGCGCAGCTGGCTCGGCACTAGCCCGGATGGAGAGGCCTACCTGCCGGACGCGTACACCGGACGGATCACGTTGCATCCAGCAATTAGCTCCGACTGGCAGCGGCTGCAGATCCTCACCTCGACTGGGGTCAACCGCGCCAGCGACGATGGTCTGCATGCCGCGCTCGAACTGGTACGCGGTGCCCCGCTCGCCGATGCTGCGCCTGGCCAATGGCACTGGGCCGAAGAACTGCGAACCGACATGATCTCGTGTATACGCGACATTGGAGTCGAGTTGGCCGACCGGGCGCTTCTTGCCCGGGATCTGGAACTGGCCCGCTGGGCAGCGGCGCGGGCTCTGCTTGCGGCGCCTGGAGACGAGCTATTGCTGGCCGCCCGGATCCGTACCGAGCACGCGGCCGGGAACGCGCCCGAGACCGAGCGCCTCACGCTCCAGTTAGCGGCGCAGGCCAGGACTCTCGGGGTCGATCTTGATCCGGAAACGGTCACCTTGCTGCAACGCGTGATGGAAGGACAGGTGCGGGCGCGGCTGGCCTGAGGCTTCGGTGCTGCCTGCACGGCGCTATGACGGGCAGCCCGAATCAGGCGGGCTGCCGGGCAGAGTGCAATTGACGGCTGAGTGATAGCCTCACGCCGCCATGCAGATCCAGTCACCATCAGGCTTTTCCGCCAGCCTTGAGCTGGACGGCCTACCGGTGCTGGTCTGCGGCGGCGGACCGTCCGCCCTGTCGGCAATCCGGGGATTGCTGGAATCAGGCGCAGTGGTGACGGTGGTCGCGCCGGAGATTGGGGCGACCGTCGCCGACCTGGCGACACGTGGACTGCTGACCATGCGCCGGCGCCCACCGGCACCAGATGATTTTCGCGGTGCCGCTCTGGTTGTGCCGGCCTCAGGTGTTGCTGAGCGTGATCGGATGATCGCAGCGGCTGCTCGTGATCATGGTGTGCCGGCAGTCTCCCCTTCCGCAGGCACGATCGAGCAATCCACCGGCGCTGGATCGGTGATCTTGGTCGGCGGCGGCCCTGGAGATCCTGGCCTGTTGACCGTCGCAGGGCTGGAGGCCATCAGAGGTGCGGACGTCATCGTCTGTGATCGACTGGCCCCGCTGTCGGCCCTGCAGCACGCGAGGCCGGAGGCGTTGATCATCGAGGTCGCCAAGATCCCGCGAGGCACCTCCACCCCTCAGGAGCGGATCAACGAGATCCTGATCGAGCACGCGACAGCGGGCAAGACAGTCGTCCGGTTCAAGGGCGGCGACCCTTTCGTGTTCGGCCGCGGTGGTGAGGAGTGGCAGGCCTGCGCGGCCGCGGGCATGCCCGTCACGGTGATCCCAGGCGTCTCCTCGGCAATCGCGGGTCCGGCCTTGGCCGGTGTGCCGCTGACTCATCGCGAGCTCACCCAGGGTTTCACGGTGATCTCTGGCCACGCGCCACCCGGCGATTCCGGTTCAACCCTCAACTGGCAAGCCCTGGCTACCGGCAACACCACTTTGGTGATCATGATGGGCGTCGCCACGCTGCCGGCCATCATCGCTGAGTTGATCAAGCACGGGCTCGCCGCCGACACACCGGCGATGACGGTCGCCGATGCGGCAATGCCGAGCCAGCGTTCCGTACGCGGCACTCTGGCCGACATCGCCGCGCTTACCAGTGAGGCGGGCATCAAGCCGCCCGCGATCACGGTCATTGGCGCCGTTGCCGGCTTCACACCAACTTGATCATCCGCGCCGTTGTGGCGGCGGGTCTCACGATTCGAGGTGCTGGGCTCGCCCCTCGAGGTAGCGGCGCTCCGCGAGGTTGGAGGTAAGGGCGGCTGCTTCTCGGTACAGTTTGGCGGCCTGCTGGGTCTCGCCATTGAGTTCGAGCAGGTGGGCGCGGACGGCTCGCTCCCGCTGCCGGATGAGGGGGTCGTCTGCAAGGCCGTCCAGCAGCATCAGTCCCCGCCGGGCACCGTATGCCATCGCTACAGCGACCGCCCTGCTGAGCCGGACAGGCGGGGTCGGTGTGAGCTGCTCCAACCACGCGTACAGGGTGGCGATCTGTGGCCAATCGGTTTCGGCGTAGCTCGGTGCTCCATTGTGCAAGGCGGCGATAGCAGCTTGCAGCTGGTATGGGCCGACCTGGCGCTGGCGCATGGCGGTGGTGATCAGGGTCGTTCCCTCGGCAGTGAGGGCCCTATCCCACAGGTCGCGCTGCTGATGTTCCATCGTGATCAGGTCCCCAGCTTCGGTGGAGCGGGCGGGACGGCGCGCGTCGTTGAGCAGCATCAGCGCCAGCAACCCGGCCACTTCCGGCTCGTCGGGTAGCAGCCGGTGGAGCATCCGGGTCAGCCGGATCGCCTCGGTGGTCAGGTCGACCCGGTGCAGCTGCTCACCCGCGGTCGCCGCGTAGCCCTCGTTGAAGATCAGGTACAGCACCTGCAGCACGGCGGTCAGTCGGGTCCCTCGGTCCTCGGCCGATGGGAGGACAAACCGTCCGCCAGCGGACCTGATCTGTTGCTTAGCGCGGCTGATCCGCTGACCCATGGCGACTTCACTGACTCCATAGGCGTGGGCGATCTCAGCGGTGGTCAGCCCACCCACGGCTCGCAGCGTCAACGCGACCTGGGAGACCGGGCTCAGAATCGGATGGCAGCACAAGAACAGCAGCGTCAGGCTGTCGTCGGCAGCCGGTTCCTCGGGCGAAGCCGACGTCGGCTGACTGGCCAGCTGGTACTCGCGACGCTGCCGAAGCTGTTCGGCGCGGAGATGATCGACCATGCGGCGGTAGCCGACCCGGATCAGCCAGCCACGGGGATAGTCAGGAATGCCGTGGGTCGGCCACTGCTGCGCGGCGGCGAGCAGCGCGTCCTGGACCGCGTCCTCGGCGATGTCGAAGTGGCCGAATCGCCGGACCAACGCGCCGAGCACCTGCGGCGCCTCAGTGCGCAACAGGTGCTCGAGCTCTAGTGCAGCGGCTGCCATGCGGCGACTGCTAGGGCTGTGCGGTGGACTCGACGAAGTCCTCACCCATGATTGGTCGGATCTCAACTGTGTCACCGATCGCCGCAACCACCTGCCGGGCGATCTCTACAGCCCGGTCGTAGCCGCTGCAGTCAATGACTGCATAGCTGGCCAGCACTTCCTTCAGCTCGGCGAACGGTCCATCGCTGACCACGACAGCGTCGGCCTGCTTGCGCAGGGTCCGAGACATGGAGGGGTGTCCGAGGCCTTCGGCTGTGACAAACTCTCCGGACGCCACTAGCTCGGCCTGGAATCTCTCGTAAATCGCGAACCCCTCCAGCGCATCCTCTGAGGGGATGTCAGGGTCGGAGGAGTCCCACTGGGCGATGGGGGTGTAGCTGAGCAACAGGTACTTCATGACTGGTTCCTCAATCTGATACGGGTGCTTAGGTCTTCGTCAGCGGGGCCGATGATGATCGCAGCAGCCACAGTGCCACCGCAGTCGTCCAGATGAACGCAACCAGGCCGTTGACAGCCACCTGGATGCTCGCCCACGCCGGATTCACCGGTGCCAGGAAGACCAGCGCGGCGCACGCATTCAGGGCTGCCGTCCAACCGGCACGGCGGCGGCCCATCCGTACGGCCAACACGATGCAGGCCGCGGCCAGCCCAGTGAAGGCCACCGTCGCCGCAACTATGTGGGCGATGCCGTGCCACGACATCGCCGCCGCCGGTCCTTCGGGCGTGCCGATCGGGAATCCATGCTCGGGGTCCATAACGAACACACCCGAGGCGATCAGCCCGAGGCCGAAGACGGCGATCAGCGGGGCCAACCAGCGTCGGCCGACGCCAGCGGTGATGGTGCGCCGGACGGCGACAGCCAGACACAGCACTCCAATGCCAGCGAGTACGAAGTTGGCTACCTGAACAAAACCGGGACCGCCAGTGGCGAGCTGGCTAAGCGGGTGCCGTCGCAGGTCGAAGCCGTCGCGAAGCAGTACCTGGCCGGCGGCCAGTACGCCGAACAGTGGTCCAGCGAGGGCGCCGGCGATCAACAGGATCCGGGTGGACGCCGGCGATGTGGTCGGCAGGTGGGTCGAGGCGGCGGCCGGTGTGGTGGATGTGGCGGTCATGATGACTCCTTCCATTGATGACTGGATGCCGCTACATCCGATTAGCGCGGCGCGATTCGACATCCAGGAAGTGTGATCTGGATCACATCCAGTCGTTGACGGGCTCAAGACTTGTGAGCCGCCACGTCTGTTGACTCCGGCTGATCAGGGCTCGACCCAGCGGTGCTATGTCGATACGAAAGATCACCTCGGGCGCCGCACCGAGAGCGTGGACCAGGAGCGCTCGGGCCACCAGCGCTGTCACGACGGCGACGCTTCGGCCATCGGACCATTGATGATCGTCAAGCACCCGACCCACCCGGTTGATCAACTCGGCGAGACTTTCGCCGCCGTGCGGAGCGGCGTGGGGGTCGCGCAGCCAGGCGTCAAGCCCGGACGGGTCCTGGGAAGCAACGTCGACCAGGGCTCTGCCGGTCCATGCTCCGAAGTCACAGTCCCGCAGGTCTCGGGTCGCCGCGGCGGTTCCTCCAAGACGCGCCGCAGTCGCCTGACATGCCTCCTCGGGTCCGCTCACCCAACACGTGGTACGCCCACTGAGCCGCCGGAACTCCCCCGGGAGCAGCTCGCCTGGCTCGCCGAACACTAATGCCTTTGTTGCCGACGTTGCGGCATGGGCAACCACCAGCAGCCGCTGAGCCATCAGCCGTTGCCGGGTCGATTGTCGCTGCGTGCGGCGAGCATCTGCCAGGCGACGGTCAAGCCAACCAAGCGCGACACGAACAGTGCGACATAGCCGAGGCCGGAAAGCTGCTCGAACATCACCACAGAGCGTGCTTGTCCGGTGATCGGGACAACATCAGACAGCCCGGTACTGGACAGGTTGGTGAAGCTCAGGAACAGCAGCTCCATCCAGGTGCGTTGCCCCGCGGGGTCCACCGCCGCGGTGAAGCAACCCGGTTGGACGGTCTGCACGATCTCAAAGACGTAAGCGAATCCCCACGCGACAAGAGTGAAGGTGGCACCGACAGCAAACAGCTCGTCGGTGGTTACGGTGCGGTCCGACAACATGTAGACCATCAGGCTGCCCGCTGCCCAGAAGTAGAACAGCGCATGGCATACCGACGATGCCACATCCAGCGCAGGGTTGGGGTTGACCGCGTCGACGATCGACAACCCCGACGCCACGACGGCCAAGGTCACCGCGATCCACGTTGGTCCCGGTGACGCCCGGACCGACCAGATCGCCAACGCCAACACGACTGCGCCGAATATTTCGAACAGAACGGCTCCGGGGCCGGTCTCCTCCATGTACGGGTAGATCAGGACGCCGATCAGCTGGACGACGAGCAAGATCGCGGACGGATGGCTCAGGAGCGTCTCCCACACCCCACCGGCTCGGTCCACTCTCATGCGGGCACCATATCCAGGGTCTCGACCCTGGATTCGCATCATGAGCGGCCCAGATCGGATGTTTCGGGCTTGGCAAGCGACGCTCGTGATGCAAATCCAGGGTTCCGCGCTGGTCGTCGAGCGTTTGGCGATACAGTGCTGGGGTTCGCGGAGGACCTGGAAGTTCGGTGAGAATCCGGCACGGTCGCGCCACTGTGTGAGCTAGGACGAATTGCACTGCCACGCTCGAGTCAGACCCTGCCTCCGACGAGCTCCGTCAACGCGGGTCGCAGGAACCCGGAGGAGGAACTGATGTCAGACGTCACCCACACCAATCCCGTCGCCGTTGCGGCTCCGCCGTTCTCTTTCACCCAGGTGCTGCCCTGGCTGATCTTCGCTGCGATGCTGCTGCTGGTCGCGATGTACTTCATCTCGGCGGAGCAGGGTGCCAACTCCCTGTTGTCCGGCACGGGAGTCCATGAATGGGTGCACGATGGGCGGCACCTGCTCGGCTTCCCCTGCCACTGAGCCGGCGCCATGACTTCCGCACGCAGCTTCCTAGTCAGAGGCCTGCTCGCAGGCCTGTTCGCCGGACTCGTCGCCTTCGGCGTGGCGTACGTGGTGGGTGAGCCCTCAATCAATGCGGCCATTGCGATCGAGGAAGCTGGTGGATTGGGCGAACACCATGCCGACCACGCCACAGCCAGCGACAGCTCAGCTGCCGCTGAGGTGCCGCGCTCACTCCAGTCCACGCTGGGCTTGTTGACCGCGACGATGGTCGCTGGTGTCACGCTCGGCGGTCTGCTCGGAGTGCTCAGCGCGCTTGCCCTCGGCCGCTTCGGTCGCCTCGGCGTACGCGGTGTCAGCCTGTCTTTGGCGGCGATCGGCTTCGTCAGCGTCAGCCTGATCCCCTTCGTGGCCTATCCACCCAACCCGCCCGCGATCGGGCATCCCGACACCATCGGCGCTCGCACTGCCCTCTACTTCATCCTGCTTGCCAGCTCGATCATTGCCGCTGTCACAGCCGTACTGGTCGGGCGGGAGCTCGCGGATCGATGGGGCGCCTGGTACGGCACGCTGATCGCAATCGCCGGCTACCTGCTGGTGACGATCAGCGCCATGGCGCTGCTGCCGAGCTACTCCGAAGTGCCCGCTGACTTCCCGGCCACAGTCTTGTACGAGTTCAGGGCGGCCAGCCTGCTCACCCAGCTGGCGCTGTGGGCCACCCTCGGGGTGATGCTTGGCGAGCTGCTGCACAGGCTGCAACGTCGTACGACTGTGCAAGTTGCTGAGCCCGACTACGCGGAGCAGCTGTCCTGACGTGATCAGCCCACCCTCATCTGACGTGCACGCCGAGGCCCGGAGCCGTCTGGACGCCTTGGCCAAGCCGCTGGGTGCGCTCGGTCGGCTAGAGGATTTGGCCGCGTGGCTGGCGGCCTGCCAGGGGACATGCCCGCCACGTCCCTTGGACCGGGTGCGGGCGGTGATTCTGGCTGGTGATCATGGCGTCTCCCACGACGGCGTCTCCGCCTACCCGCGGGAGATCACGCCGCTGATGGTGCGGGCCTTCGTCGCCGGCGTCGCCGGCGCCAACTGCCTTGCTCGTCAGCATGCCGTGACGCTGCGGGTACTCGATCTGGGTGTCGATGATGATCTTGATGACGTGCCGGCCGAGGTTTCGGCGTACCACCTCGGTCCCTCCCAGCCGATCGACCGGGCCGACGCCCTGACAGCCGAGGACTGCCGGGCGGCGCTGCGCGCCGGCGAGGCGATCGCTGAGGTGGAGATCGCGGCCGGCGCCGATTTATTGATCATCGGCGATATGGGGATCGGCAACACCACACCGGCAGCCGCCCTGGTGGCCGCGACCTTCGGACTACCTGCTGAGGAGGTGGCCGGGCGCGGCAGCGGTGTGGACGACGATCGGCTCCGACACAAGACCCAGGTGATTGCCGCCGCGCTGGATCGGGTAGGCGATCGCGCCGCGGATCCCGTGGATCGGCTGGCAGCGCTGGGATCGGCCGATATTGCCGCAGGTGTCGGCTTTCTCTGCGCGGCAGCTCGCAGCGGCGTACCGGTGCTCCTCGATGGGATCGTCTCCGTCGCTGAGGCGTGCGTAGCCGAGGATCTCGAGCCGGGCGTCGTGGCATGGTGCGCGGCCGGCCACCGCTCGACTGAGCCGGCTCAGCAGCTGGCCCTCGACAAGCTGGGCCTGGAGCCAGTTCTTGATCTTGGTCTGCGACTCGGTGAAGGCACGGGGGCTCTCACCGCACTTCCGGTGTTGCGGTCGGCCGTCCTGATGCTGCGCGAACTGGCTCTCCTGGCCGATCTCAGCATGCGCGCTGAGCCTGTCGAAGCGCCGATTGGTGCCCTTCGACAGGCTCAGGGCACATAGTCAGCTGAGCCGATCATGCTCGACGCGCTACGGCTCTCGGTCGGGACGCTGACCATCGTGCCGTCCGGCACGATCGCCGAGATCGACCGCCGTACCGCAGCTCGAGCCATGATCATCGCGCCGCTGGCCGTACTCCCGCTGGCTGGGGCCGTCGCGCTGCGTGGGCTGGCTGGCACGAATTGCTGGGTTGCCTTCTTTGGCGGTCGGCCTGCTGGTAGTCGGCGGCCTGGCCCTTGGCAGCCGGGCGTTGCACCTGGACGGCTTGGCCGACACCGTCGACGGATTCGGCTCCGGATGGACTGCGGAACGCTCCCTGATGGTGATGCGGCGCGGCGACGTCGGACCGATGGGCGTGGTGGCGCTGATCATTGTGCTGGGCCTGCAGGCCGTATCGGTCGGAGAGCTGATCCAGGGCGTGCCCGGTGCACTGCTCGTCGGCGTTGCGGTCTGCTGCTCCCGAGCGGCGCTCTGTCTCACCTGCGTACGCGGTGTGCCGGCTGCCAGAGGTGACGGCCTGGGTGTCGCAGTGGCCGGCTCGGTGCCTCGCGCGGCCGCTGCTGGGTGCTGGCTCGCCGTGCTGCTGATCATGAGCTGGGCCGCCTGGCTGTCTGGGCACAGCCTGGCCAACGGAGTGCTGGCGACAGTGGCAGCTGCCGCGATCGTTGGGGTCCTGGTCTATCGGTCAGTACACCGGCTGGGTGGTGTCACCGGTGACGTGATGGGCGCCGCGATCGAGATCGCGTTCACTGTCATGATCATCCTGATGATCATATGAAGTCACAACCGCAATGCCCGCCCTGCAACGACCATGATCACCTCGTCGCTTGCGGCGGCCATCTGCTGGTTGACGAGTCCCAGCAGCTCGGTGAACACCCGGCCGGATCGGTACTGCGACACCAGTCCCCAACCGACCTCGTTGGTCACGGCGACCGCCAGGCCGCGACGTGCCTGCCAGGCCGCAATCAGATCCTGCAGCTGATCATGGAAATCGCCTTGCCAGCTTGCCAGCGGCTCCTCCCAGGTGCCGAGCCGGTCGATCATGGCGGTCAGCCAGGTGCCCAAGCAATCGATCATGATCGCACCCGATACGCTGCGCAGCACTTTGGCTACGTCGGTGGTCTCGATCGTGCTCCAGTGCGCCGGCCGCCGCGCTCGATGATCGACGATCCGCGCCGCCCACTCGGGGTCGGTCGCGGGGTCGGGCACCGGTCCGGTCGCGACGTAAGTGACCTCGGCGCTGTCGGCAAGCAGCGTCTCACCGTAGCGGGACTTTCCGGATCGCATGCCTCCAGTGATAAGGATGCGATGATCCGGGGTGGTGAGGTCAGGATCGATCAGCGGGGTCATTGCCGATGACTCTATCGAGGTACTGGCCGTCTGCTGCAGGCCTTGCGATGGGTTACCTGGCTGACCGAGTCTTCGGCGACCCACGGCGCGGCCATCCTGTCGCCGCCTTCGGAGCAGCCGCCTCCTGGCTGGAGGCTCGGTGCTATGCGGATCGACAGGCTGCTGGCGTGGTGCATACCGGCGCCTTAGTCGGAGCCGCCATCGCACTCGGCGCGGCACTTGAGCGGCTGATCTCGAATCGTTCGTTGTCCACCGTCATGACGACCGCGGCAGTCACCTGGGCCGTCCTCGGCGGCCGCTCGCTGAGCCGAGAGGCCGCCATAGTCGCCGACCAACTGGCTGCCGGGAGGCTGGTTGCAGCGCGGGAGCAGGTTCGCCATCTGGTGGGCCGCGATACTGCCGAACTGTCAACGGAGGAAGTGGCGCGAGCCACCGTGGAGTCAGTCGCGGAGAACGCTTCGGACGCCATCGTCGCGCCGCTGCTGTGGGGGGCTGTCGCGGGCCTGCCCGGACTGCTCGGATATCGAGCCGCCAACACCTTGGACGCCATGATCGGGCACCGCTCGCCGCGCTATCTCAGGTTCGGATGGGCGGCGGCCCGGCTGGACGACTTGGCCAATTGGGCGCCGGCGCGACTTGCCGGGCTGGCAGCGGCAGTGTGGGCGCCGCTGGTGGGTGGCACCGCCGGAAACGCGATTGGCGTGGTACGCCGCGACGCCGGTCGGCATCCCAGCCCGAATGCTGGCGTCGTCGAGGCTGCGTTTGCGGGCGCGCTCGACGTCCGGCTTGGCGGACGGAACGCCTACCACGGCAGTGTCGAGGATCGAGGTGTCCTGGGTAACGGCCGACCGGTCGTAGTCGACGACATCGCTCGGGCCAACCGCCTCGCGGCGGCAGTGTCGATGAGCGCGCTGGTGGTAGCAGTGCTGGTTCGTGGCTGGCGACCATGACGATCCTGATCTTGGGTGGTACCGCGGAGGCGAGGCAGCTCGCAGCGTCTCTCGTTGCGGACGGCGTCGATGTGATCTCCTCGCTCGCTGGTCGGGTCAGCACTCCGAGCCTGCCTCCGGGCCGGGCTCGGGTGGGCGGCTTCGGCGGCGTCGACGGTCTCGCCGACTACTTGCGCCGAGAGCAGGTCTCCGCCGTGGTGGATGCGACTCACCCCTTCGCAGCGAAGATCACCAAGAACGTGGTGCAGGCGGCGAACCGTACCGATACACCGTTGGTCCGGCTGGAGCGACCCGGCTGGCGGGAACACCGCCGCTCGAGTTCGTGGACCTGGGTGACCGACGCTTCCGCTGCACGCGCGGCGGCCGAGCCAGCCCGCCGGCCATTCCTCACGACGGGACGACAGTCGCTGGAAGAATTTCAGGCCTGGGCGGATCGGGATGTGTTGGTCCGGCTCGTCGATCCGCCCGCTGCCTTGTTGCCGCAACGCTGGAACGTCATCCTGTCCCGGGGCCCGTACAGCTACGCCGGCGAGCGCCAGATCCTGACTGACCACGGCATCGATGTGATCCTCACCAAGGACTCGGGCGGTACTCACACCGTCGCCAAGCTGGACGCCGCAGGCGACCTCGGCATCCCGGTGGTGATCATCGCCCGCCCCGAACCCCCGCCGGTCCCGCTTCTCAAGACGGTCGCCGAAGCTGTGGCCTGGTGTCGCTCCCTTGACGACTTGCGATTCATGGGACTATCGATCACATGAGGTGGATTCTGAGGCTGTTGGCGAACGCCGCAGCGCTGGCGATCGCGACGTGGATCCTGAGTGGCATCACCCTCACAGGGTCGAGCACCACCAGCCAGATCCTGACTCTGTTGATCGTGGGGTTGATCTTCGGAGTGCTCAATGCGATCATCAAGCCGATCTTCGCGATCGTCACGATACCGCTCATACTGTTAACTCTTGGTCTGTTCTTGATCGTGATCAATGCCTGCATGCTCTTGCTCACCTCATGGTTGGCCGGCTTGTTTGATATCGGATGGCACGTCGATGGATTCTGGACTGCGGTGCTCGGCGGCATCATCATTTCGATCGTGAGCTTCGTCTTGAATGTCTTCTTGCCCGACCCGGACAACAAGAGAAGTGACTGAAAGCTCGACCGGTCGTCCCCTGCGCGTCGTCTTCGTCTGCCTGGGAAACATCTGCCGCTCGCCCATAGCCGAGCGGGTGGCAGAGCGCGCTGCCGCTGAGGCGGGCATTACCGGCGTGGAGTTCTCCAGCGCCGGCACCATCTCCGAGAAATACGACGACCCGATGGACCGTCGGGCGGCAGCCGTACTCAAGGAGCACGGGTACCGCTACGCGGACCATAAGGCGCGCAGAATCACCGAGATCCATATCGAGTCGGCCGACTTGGTGGTGGCGATGGAGGACGTTCACCTGCGTCGTGTTCTGGACCTCGCACCTGATCCGAGCAAGGTGTCCCTGCTAACCGAATTCGACCCCACGGCCGTGCCCGGTTCCGGTGTGCCGGACCCCTGGTTCGGGTCTGATTCGGGCTTCCACGACACACTCACCGCGATCGAAGCGGCCATGCCTGGTCTACTCAACCGCATCCGCGAGCTCCAAAACCCCTGACAGGCGTACGCCGGTTTCACGGGTTTCTCATTGCCTCGGTGTGATGCTCGCCGCAAGGGCTAACTCGGGGAGGAACTCTGATATATGAAGCGATTGACGCTGCCCTCGATTCTTGCCGCCGCAATCGTTTGTGCAGGCTGCACAAGCGGTGCGACCCCAGGAAGCACACCGGCGGCTGAATCCCGACCAGCAGCAAGTACCTCGTCGACGGGGTCAACGCTGCCCACCGGCGCAGATCCGGTCAATCTCGACCCGGCCGATTTCAGCGCCGACATCAGCCACCCGTACTGGCCGATGGAGCCGGGAACCCGATGGACGTACCGCGACGTGGACGAGGCGGGCGAGGTTCAGGACGTAGTCATCGTCTGCACCACGGACACCAAGAAGCTCGCCAACGGCATCACAGCGCGGGTGGTTCGTGACACGGTCCGGAGCGAAGGAGAACTGGTCGAGGACACATTCGACTGGTACGCGCAAGACTCAGCGGGGAACGTTTGGTACCTGGGGGAGGACACTGCCGAGTTCGAGAACGGCAAGATCGTTACGCGAGCAGGTTCCTTCGAGGCAGGCGCAGGGGGAGCGCTGCCCGGAATCTTGCTACCCGCCAAGCCGCAAGTCGGCCAGAAGTACCGGCAGGAATACCTGAAGGGCGAGGCCGAGGACAACGGTGAGGTACTCGGCATCAACCAGCTGGTCGAGGTGCCGACTGGACGCTACCGCGATGCGTTGCTCACCAGAGACACCACCAGCCTCGAGCCGACGGTCGTGGAGTACAAGCTCTACGCGCCCGGCATCGGGCCCGTGCTCGCCCTGGACATCTCCGGTGGGGCCGCGCGCGAGGAGCTGGTGAAGATCGACAAGGCCGCTCCCAAAGATGGCACCGGGCCGCTTGGCAAGCCCAATCCGTGATCTGCATTCGAGTCAGGGCTATGGTTCGCTGTCGATTTGCGTGAAATCCTTGATGCTGTGCGAGTCCTGATTGTGGAGGACGAGCCGAAGCTCGCGAGCCTATTGCGGAAAGGTCTGACGGCGCAGGGGCTGGCTGCCGACGTCGCCACCGATGGCGAGCAGGCAATGTGGATGGCAACGGCTACCGCATACGATGCGATCACCTTGGATGTGATGCTTCCCGACGCTGACGGTTTCACGCTGTGTCGAGACCTTCGCCGGCATGGCGTCACGACGCCGGTACTGATGATCACCGCGCTCGACACGATCCACGATCGGGTTACCGGGCTCGACAGCGGCGCCGACGACTACCTCGCCAAGCCCTTCTCTTTCGCCGAACTGCTTGCCCGGCTGCGGGCGCTGGCGCGGCGACCCCGTGAGGTACGGATGCCGGTGCTGACCGTCGGTAGGCTTCGGCTGGATCCGGCGGCGCGCACCGTGCACCGGGAGGACATCCCGATTGAGCTGACGCGGAAGGAGTTTGCACTGCTGGAGGCCCTGATGCGACGGTCCGGTGAGGCGGTCTCCCGCTTCGACCTGCTGGAATCCGCCTGGGACGACAGCTACGACAATCGATCCAACGTCGTCGACGTCTACATCGGATACCTTCGGCAGAAGGTCGACCGGCCCTTCGGCACCGACAACATCGAGACGGTACGCGGCTTCGGCTACCGGCTCAGGACGGAGGAGACCTGATGAGCCGCCTGCCCATCCGCTGGAAGCTCACCCTGGCATTCGCGCTCGGGTTGGCAGTGGTGCTCATCGCCGTCGGCGTTTTCCTCCACGCCCAGCTCAGCGCCAACGTGGACGCCGCCATTGAACGCGACCTCCGCACGCGCGCTGACCAGCTCAGGGAGCTGGTGATGCGGTCTCCGGTTTCCGCGTTGCCCACTCACTCCGAGGATCTGGAGACGGACGAGACCATCGCCCAGATCCTCGCCCCAGCCGGCGGGGTGGTGGCCGCCAGCTCTCATGCCGACGTCCGGCTGCTGACCCCTGAGCAGCTGCAAGCCGCAGCCACTAACGAGCTGTTCGTCGACCGGCCGGGCGATGCGATGCATTGACGAGTCGCTCAGGATCTTCGCTATGCCGATCCAGGCTCGGGGCGAATCCTTCATCGTCGTGGTGACCGACTCCCTCGATGAGCGTGCCCAGACGCTGGCCTCAGCCTTAGCTGTCGAGGTAATCGGGCTCGCTGCCGCACTGATCGCCTCCTGTGGTATCGGCTATTGGGTTTCTGGCCTTGCCTTGCGTCCGGTCGAGACGCTGCGGCAACGCGCGGCAGCGATCAGCGGAGATGATCTTGCCGATGCCAAGCGGGCGCCGCTGCCGGTTTCGCCGGTCGATGACGAGATCGGGCGCCTCGGCCGCACGTTGAACGACATGCTCGACCGAATCGGGCGCGCCCAGGCCGCGCAAAGGGACGCGCTGCAGCAGCAGCGACAGTTCCTGACCGACGCCAGCCACCAGCTGCGTACCCCGCTGGCGATCATCAAAGCCGAGGTCGAGCTCGCCGAATCCGGCACCACGAAAGGTGCTGATCTTCGCGCGGCTATGGCGTCTATCGGTGAGGAGACGGACCGACTGACCGGGCTGACCGAGGAGTTGCTGCTGCTGGCCGCCGCGGACGAACAGCGGTTGAGCCTCAGCCGGGAGTCGGTGAATCTTGATGATCTACTAGCCGAGGTGGCCGAGCGCGGCCGCGGTCGAGCACAGCTGGACGGGCGGACGATCACGGTGCAATCAGATCAAGGCATGATCTTGGCGGATCGGCAGCGCCTGGAATACGCCCTGGGCAACCTACTGGACAACGCGCTGACGCACGGCGCGGGGGATGTGGAGCTGATCGGTAGGCGCGCCGCTGATGCTGTTGAAATACAGGTTCGTGATCATGGTGCGGGCTTCACCGACGGCTATCTGGCCCATCCGTTCGTCCGCTTCGCTCCGACCGCCAGCACGGGGCGGGGTACTGGGCTCGGGCTAGCCATTGTGCAGGCAATCGCGGAGGCCCACGGCGGAGCCGTCAGCCTCAGCAATGATCATGGTGCGGCCGTCACCTTGTCCCTCCCGACAGACCCGGCTCGACCGGTTGCCGCACCTGGAACTGACCCGAGCTCGCCAGCAAAGGCCACTGCTCAAGAACGGCAGTCGTCTTCGCATTGAAGCCCCGACCGCCTGAGTATCTGATCAAGATGGTCACCGAACCAGTACGCAGGTAGTCGAGCGCGAAGCGCTGGAATGCCTGGTTGCGGTTGCGTGACACTCTGAGGCCGGCGGCGACAGCCATGTCGTGGGAGTTCCCGCCGAGATCCGCGATGAACCGGCAGCCGCGACTCAAGTTGCGGCTCAACGTAGTCGGTCTCCACCAGGGCGGTCGGGTCGTCGGACGTGACGCAGCCCGGCGCGGAGGCGGTCACCGCTCGGAACTCCTTGGGGAAGCGGCGACCAAAGTAACTGGTTGTCAACCAACCGCTCGCGTACACCAGTAGTGCGGCAGCGAGGACAGCGCCAACTGCGATCCGTGCCGGTCTGGCTCGGATCAGTGCGATCAGCCGGCCGATCCCGCACCGGCGGTGAGGGCAACCGGAGCGGCGGTGAAGGCCGCGAAGTGCGGGAACCAGGTCGGCGTGAAGAGCAGCAACAACCCGTGCCCCAGCATCAAGAGCACCGGAAGTCGCGCCTCGCGGTAGCTCCAGGCCAGGGCTGCGCAGCCGAGCAACGCAATGACTGCAGCCACAGTTATGGCGGAAGGGTAGGACCGGCTGACGATGCTGAGCCCCGCTATTCGATCAAGACGTTCGAGGCGCGTTGACGTCGCTGCCTCCGCGCCGGAAGAGCTGGTCGCGTACGACCTGGTTCCACATCGCTGTTGGCGCCGCGGCGAAGAACGGCAAGCAGATCACCGTGGCAGTGGCCGCACTGGCGAGGGCGACACGCAATGCGGCACCGTATCGGCGCAGCAGCAGCAACCAGCCGAGAACGATCAGGAGAGTGAGCGCTCCCCAGATCTTGATCGTCATTCCTAGCCCTAGCAGCGCTCCGGCGACGAGGGCCTTGCCGCGAGGCAACGAGTCGGTCGTGGACGAGCGGCTGCAGCAGCAGGATGGCGATCAGAAGTGCCGTTGTGGCCGGGCTCTCCAGCAGTGTCGAATGATCGGCGTAGACGGCTGGGTAGAACACGGCGTAACCGAATCCACCGAACGCGGCCGCGACCAGACCGATCGGCCTCAGGATCTTCCAGATCAGCACTGCGTTCGCCGCCCCCAGCAGCATCCACGCCACGCGTGCGGCGGCGAACCCGTACGAGTCGCTGGTCAGCTGCGCTAGGGCGGCGAATGGGGCCAGCAGCACCGTGATTGCCGGAGGATGGAGCAGCAGGAAGTCCCGATAGGGAAGCAGGCCGTGGATCAACCCAACGGCTGAGACGAAGTAGACCCCATCGTCGTAGTTGCCGAAGCCGAACAGCCCGCCGCCGCGCAGCACGGGGACCAATCTGAACAAGAAAGCGGCCACAGCTACGCCGACTGCCCAAAGCCAGGCACGGCTGACCGGCCGATCCTGGTCGAGAGGTTGGGCCCGGGGGATGCCCACGGAATCAGGATTCCCCATTCACAGCCGGGATGAAACTTCATCGTTGCCGTTTCAGCGGATTACTCTTCGCGCATGGTGACTCGGGTCGTCCATCCGCCGTCTGGGCAACGCGACGTGGTGATCATCGGCGCGAGTCTCGCCGGACTCTTCGCTGCGGCTGCCGCGGCCGCGACTGGTGCCCGGACCATGATCATCGAGCGCGATGTGCTCCCGGACGGCCCGATTCCGCGGAAGGGTGTGCCGCAGGGGCGGCAGCCGCACGTCCTCTTGCATCGTGGCTTGCTGGCTGCTGAAGAACTGATTCCTGGCATCCGGGAGGATCTGCTGAGCCACGGTGCGGTGCACTTCGATACCGGCACCTTGGCTTGGCTGGGCGAGTACGGGTGGATGCCTACCTGGATTCCGGCGTACGAGACGGTCTCGGCGACCCGGCCGTTACTTGAGCACCTGGTACGCGAGCGGGTGCGCAACCTCGCAGGCGTGACACTCCACGATGGCGTCAGGGTCACCGAGCTGCACCGAGCCGCTCAACAATGGCAAGTGGTCCGTGAGGACGCCACCACGGTCCAAGCCGACCTGGTCATTGACGCCTCCGGGCGGGGATCCCGGCTCCCGCACTGGTTGGGTGAGCTGGGGGTTCCGGTCAGCGAGCCTCTTACAGTGGACGCTCGCCTGGGTTACGCCTGCCGGACCTACCGCGTCGTTGGTGAGCCGCCGATCGGGACCGCTGTGGTTATCGCGGCCACTCCGCAAACCGGCCGAGGCGCGCTGGCCATCCCGGTCGAGGATGGCCACTGGCTCATCCTTGCGGCGGGTTACGGTGATCGGCGACCGTCGCGTGACGAAGCGAAGTTCGATGAGTTCTTGGCCACGCTGCCTGATCCCGCCATCGCCGAACTAACCCAGCATCTCGAGCCGGTGAGCGGCGTCGCCATCCACCGGCAAACAGGCAACCTGCGTAATCGGTACGGACGGTCTCGGACGTGGCCGGCCGGCCTGCTGGCGGTCGGCGACGCTTACTGTGCTTTCGATCCGGTGTATGGGCAGGGCATTGCCGTGGCCGCCTGTCAGGCCCTGCTGATACGCGATGCCTTGCAGCGCGATCGCACGCCAGCCGGGCACGGGCCGCTTGGGACCAGGCGGCTGCAACGGCGGATTGGAGCGGTGGCCGACCTGCCATGGTCGATTGCTACGACGGAGGATCTGCGGCACCCGAGCAGTTCCGGAACCCAGACACGTGTGCAGCGGCTTGTCGGTCTCTGGACCGCCCAGCTGGCGCGGCTCGCTACTCATGGAGATCGCAGTGCCTACCTGGCCTTCGCTCGGGTCTATCACCTGATGGCGGCACCCACAATGCTGTTCAATCCGGTCGTGGTCGTTTCGGCTTGCCGCGCCGCCGTGCGGGGCATGCCGGAGGAGAATCCGCGGCCGAGCGCGCTGAGGGCGCTGGCCGCAAACCGCACGGCGTAGGCCAACGCCGTAAATCGGCCCCGTCTGGCACGCTTGTGGAATGCACATCCTGGTGGTCGACGATGATCAAGCCGTACGCGACTCCTTGAAGCGGTCCCTGGAGTACAACGGTTATGAGGTAAGTGGGGCCGAGGACGGGGTTCAGGCGCTCGCCCGGCTGGCTGCCACCCGGCCGGATGCAGTGATCATGGATGTGATGATGCCGCGACTTGACGGCCTGGAGACGACGCGGATGCTGCGCGCAGCCGGCAACGATGTGCCGATCCTGGTGCTCACCGCGCGCGACGCGGTTGGCGATCGGGTGGACGGTCTCGACGCCGGGGGCGATGACTATATGGCTAAGCCCTTCGCCCTGGACGAGCTGCTCGCGCGGCTACGGGCCCTGGTCAGGCGCGCCGGTACGGTGGCTGACTCCACCGACCCGTCGGCGCAGAGCCTGTCATTCAGCGACCTCGTGCTGAACACTCAGACCCGTGAAGTCTTGCGTGGAACGCGATCAATCAACTTGACTCGGACTGAGTTCGCGTTGCTTGAGGCTTTCATGCGCCATCCCCGTCGGGTTCTGGAGCGGAGCTGGCTACTGAATGAAGTGTGGGGGTTCGACTTCCCGACCACCGCAAATTCGTTGGAGGTCTACATCGGCTACCTGCGCCGCAAGACCGAGGCTGCTGAGGAGTCTCGGCTGATCCACACCGTACGCGGAGTCGGCTACGTGCTTCGTGAGACGCCACCATGATCAGCCTGCGACGGCCGGCGGAGAGTCCATGCTTGCCCGACTGAAGGCCTGGCTGCGAGCGCTGCCACTGCAGCGCCGTGTCGCGTACCTGACCACGGTCGCGGTGGCCCTGGCGGTCGCGGTGACGAGTGTTGCCGGCTACGTGACGCTGCGCATCTCGCTGTACAACGCGCTGGACGAAGAGTTGGTAGAGATTGCCAGCTCGCTGGCAGCGGTGCCGGTTGCCCAGGACATTCGAACGCTCGGTGGTCTCACCGAGCGCGCATTGCGTGTCGGCAATGTCAGCGTCGCTGCGATCCGGACCGATGGCGAGATCTTCCATGTTCCAGACGAGCGCGATCACCTGGTACTGGGCGCTGAGGAGCTTGCCGTCGCTCGGTTGCAGAGCGGCTATTCGGCGCGGTCCGGTGTGACGACTGGAGGTGAGGAGTACCGCATCGTCGCAGTGCCGATCACCGATTTGGGGAATTACGCGCTGGTTCTGGGTCGGCCGCTGCAACCGACCAATGACATCCTGAGCTCGCTGTGGCTGGTCTTGATCATCTTCGGAGTGGGCGGTGTGATCATTGCTGCAGTGGTTGGCGCATACGTGGCCCGCTCCAGCTTGCGACCGGTGCGCGAGCTGTCTGCAGCTGTGGAACAGATCGGCGTCACCAAGGAGCTCACGCCGATCACGATCAGGGCCTCCGGCGACATCGCGGTACTCGCAGAGTCCTTCAACCAGATGCTTCGGTCGCTGGCCTCTTCTCGGGAACGGCAGGCGCAGCTGATCGCCGACGCTGGCCACGAGCTCCGTACCCCGCTCACCAGCCTGCGCACCAATATCGAGCTTCTTGCGGCCGATGCCTCGAGTGGCATGTTGAAGCAGCAGGATCGCATCGACATCCTGGCCGACGTCAAAGCTCAGCTCGTGGAGTTCACGGACCTGATCGGCGACCTCGTGCAGCTCGCTCGCGACGAAACCTCCTCCTCACCGGAGCCGTTGGACTTCCGCAATGTCGTGCACTCGGCGGTAGATCGCGTCCGGCTGCGGGGGCATGGGCTGCTCTTCGACGTCGAGCTCAACCCGTTCTACGTTGTGGGGGACTCCGACACGCTGGAGCGCGCGGTGACCAACCTGCTGGACAACGCAGTGAAGTGGAGCCCGCCGGGCGGAACCATTCGGGTGCAGCTAGAGGGTGATCGGCTTCGAGTGGCAGATCAAGGTCCCGGCATCTCCGAGGCCGACATGCCCTTCATCTTCGACCGCTTCTACCGTGGCGACAGCGCCAGGCAAACGCCCGGTACCGGACTTGGTCTCTCGATCGTTGCCCAGACGGTCACCCAGCACGGCGGCTGGATCCGCGCGGGTCGCTCAGCTCAGGGCGGGGCGGAGTTCACCATTCAACTGCCCGGAGCAACCAGCCTCGAGGAGCTCAGAGAGCCTGCGCCGTCCAGCGGTCCGGCCCAGTCGTCCGCCACTCCGCCGGCTACTGCCCCTGCCGCCGCCTCTGCTCCTGCCCCACCGGTCGGCTCCCTTGCGGAAACCGGTCGAAAGCGACAGAACTGAATCGATTTAGCCCTGTCGTTCGTGACCAGTTTCCGAAAGGGATGAGCGCCGGCAGTCGGCGCAAAGGCCCAACAGGGCTGCATGATGCGGCTCGACTTGGAAGCCAACCTCGCGATCGACGCGGCTGATCAAGGAGTCCAGGACATCCACGGGGATGTCGATGACGGCCTGGCAGTTGGTGCATTGCAGATGGGCGTGCGGAGCCGATGCGGCTTGGTCAGTCGGCTCGGGCACGGTGAGGTGGTAGACCGTTGCCGAGCCACCGACGTGAGTGTGGGTGACCAGCCCGAGCTCCCCGAGTGTCGACAGAGCGCGGTAGACCGTCGCCCGGTGAACTCCGGGAGCCGATGCCTCGGCGCGAGCGACGATTTCGTCGGCTGCCAAGTGCTCTTCAGTCCCGTCCAGAACCTCGATGACGGCCTGGCGAGCTCTCGTCACGCGCTCGTGGTGGTTGCGAAGCAAGCTCAATGCGGCCTGGACGCGCGGTGCGGACGCTGATCCGCCTGCGCTCTCTTTTGCGGCCTGCACCTCTTGATTCTCCCCCAGTCCGGCGCTCGACCAGCTTCGAAGCAGTTGCGACGCTATCGCATCTGAACCCATATGCGATATTGTCGCATCTGGGACGGCCAAAGGAATCGGCCTGAGGAGGTCAGCCTTGTCAGCACCAGGTCTCGCCGCCGTCAGAAGCGTGCCGGACCGGCTTCGCGGCAGGCTGAGCCGCCAGGAGTGGCGCTCGATCGTCGCCATGGCCGGGTTCATCCTGTTGCTCCACGTGCTCGGCTGGGGTGTACTCGTCGGGATTGTGGCCCCGCAGCACTACCAAGTCAGCTCAACCGAGGTGTTGGGCGTCGGGCTCGGTCTCACGGCGTACACCCTCGGCATGCGACACGCTTTCGACGCCGATCACATTGCCGCGATCGACAACACCACCCGCAAGCTCATGGCCGAGGGCAAGCGCCCAGTGTCGGTCGGCTTCTGGTTCTCACTTGGGCATTCGACAGTCGTGTTCGGGCTGGTCGCCTTGTTGGCGTTGGGTGTACGCGCCCTGGCGGGGCAGGTAGGGAACGACTCGTCACTGCTGCAGCGAATCACTGGTGTGGTCGGCACCGCGGTGTCCGGCACATTCCTCTACGTGATCGGCATCATCAACCTGGTAGTGCTGGTTGGCATCGTCAAGGTGTTCCGGCGGATGCGACGTGGCGCGTACGACGAGATCGCCCTTGAGGAGCAGCTGAACAACCGCGGCTTCATGAACAAGATCTTGTCGGGGGCCACCAAGACGGTGACCAAGCCGTGGCAGATGTACCCAGTGGGTGTGCTCTTTGGGCTAGGTTTCGACACTGCCACTGAGGTCGGGCTGCTGGTCCTCGCTGGCGGTGCTGCGGCGTTCGCTCTGCCCTGGTACGCAATCATGACGCTGCCGATCCTGTTTGCCGCAGGGATGAGTCTGCTCGACACCATCGATGGTTGCTTCATGAATTTTGCGTACGGTTGGGCCTTCTCCAAGCCGGTTCGCAAGATCTACTACAACATCACGGTCACTGCGCTCTCTGTGGCGGTTGCCTTGATCATCGGGACCATCGAGCTGATCTCCATTCTGACCGAGAAAACTGGCATTGACTCCGGGCCGCTGGCCGCAATCGCGAGCGTCAACTTGGACTTCGTCGGCTATGCAATCGTCGCGTTGTTCGTGCTCACGTGGGTGATTGCGGTCACGGTCTGGAAATACGGCCGCATTGAGGAGAAGTGGTCCGCGGGTCTGCAGGCTTGATCTTGTGAAACTGTCAGCAGCCTGCTCGCCGGGGTAATTGGTCCCATCGACGTGCCCGCGTGCGCTGCTCTACTCTCGAAACGGAGAGGGCCTCACATTGCTGGAAGTCTCACTTCTCGGAGAGCAGTACGTCAAAGGATCGACCGCGACGAACCTGACACGCTCGTCGCGCCCCATCGCCTTGCTCGGCTTGCTAGCTGTCCACAGCAACGCGCCCCAGCCCCGACAACGTCTGGCGGCCATCTTCTGGCCCGATTCGACCGAGGCGCAGGCGCGGACGAACCTGCGACGGGAGCTGCATCATCTCCGCGTGCTGCTCGGGGACGACCCCTCTCTCGTTGTTGAGCCGGCCACCCTGATGTGGCGAGAGTGGCCGACGTGTCGCGTTGACGTATGTGTGTTCCACCGTGAGCGGCAGTTGGCACTGCAGGCGCTCGCGGCCGGCGACCAGCACGCGATGCTCGAGCATGGTGCAGCGGCGGTCGAGGAGTATCGCGGCGATTTGCTGCCCGGGATGTATGACGACTGGGTGCTAGCCGAGCGCGACGAGCTGCGCCGGCAGTGCGTCGAACTCTGCGACCGTTTGGCGGCCGGCTGGCGAAATGTCGGTGACCTTGGGAAGGCCGTTGAGTACAGCAGGCTCCGGGTGCGCCTCGAGCCCCTCGAGGAGGTCGGATACCAGACCCTCATGGAGCTGCAGGCTGACGCAGGCGACCGGGCGGGCGCCATCAGCACATTCCACAAGTGCGCCGAAGTCCTGGACCACGAGCTCCAAGTCAAGCCTTCGGAAGCCACAGAGACACTCGCGGAGCGACTGCTCAGCTCTGACGGCCCCGACATGCCACGTGCTCGCAGCCCACGGCATGCTCGAACGCGGCTTGCCCAGCGTGCGCGGTTGGCGGGACGCGATCGAGAGTTAGACCAAATCCTCGAGTGCTGGAAAAGCGCTGGCGAAGGCCGGCCTCGATTGCTCGTCGTCACGGGCGATGCCGGCGTCGGCAAGAGCCGGCTGATCTCTGAGCTGGCGCACAAGGCGCGTACCGACGGCGCTGTCGTAGCAACGACGCGATGTTTTGGGATGGCAGGGGCGCTCGCCCTGAAACCGGCTGCCGACTGGCTGCGCCATCCTCGCATCCAGCGATCGCTGGCTACCCTCGACGAGATCTGGCGGGCAGAAGTAGATCGACTCATTCCCGGTGCGACAGGCGACACTGCGTTCGGCAAGCGTAAGAGGCCGCCTCCCGAGCCGATTGTTGCGTCGCGCGCGATGGTGGACGCCTGGCGGAGGCACAGATTCTTCGAGGGGCTCGCTCGCGGGATCCTTGCTGTGGACCAGCCAACGCTACTGGTGCTTGATGACTTGCAGTGGTGTGACGATGAGACAACCGCGTGGTTGCCGTTGCTGCTCGGTCGAGCGGCAGGAGCGCCCTTGTTGATCGCCGCAACGGCACGACGCGCGGAGCTGGCAGACAACGCCGAGGTGTCTCGGTTGCTGCCCGCGTTGAGGTCGGCAGGTTCCTTGATCGAGATGGCGCTTCCGCCGCTAGAACGAAACGGCGTGCGGGCGCTCGCAGCCTCGTTCCTTGATCGGGAACCCAGCGACGAAGAGGTCTCGCTGCTGGTCACAGCAACGGGTGGCTACCCGCTGTACGTGGTGGAGGCAATTCGGAGCGCAAGCGACCGGGACCAGGGCGGCCCTCTTTCATCGCTCGGCGACCTCTCGTCGGTGCTACGCAGTCGGCTTGAAGCGGCATCGCCGCACGCACGCGAGGTCGCCGCGCTGGCCTCGGCCGTCGGCCGCGACTTCAGTCTTGATTTACTCACGGAGGCAAGCGATCTCGACGTCGACCTAGTGGTCCGCTCAGTCGACGAACTGTGGAGGCAGGGCATCTTCCGCGAGCAACCCAGCGGGTACGACTTTTCCCACGACCTGATACGTGATGCGGCGTACGCGTCGGTGTCGCCACCAAACCGGTGGCTGCTGCATCGTCGGATCGCGCAGAGTCTCCAGATCCTCCACAGCGAGCGCGAGGATGACGTCGCCGCTCAGCTGGCCGAACAGTACGACAGAGGTGGGCGACCCGACCGCGCACGGCACTACTACCGACGCGCGGCGCAGCTTGCCGCCGCGGTGTTCGCCAACTCTGAGGCCGTGCGTTGCTTCCGCCGCTGTCTGGAGCTAACCGCGCAGCAGCCGGCTGGGCGAGCGCGGGACGAAGAGGAGCTCGATGTGCTGCTGGAGATGGCCCCACCGTTGAACGCTATCCAGGGCTACTCTTCGCCGCAGCTGCAGGCGACGCTGGAACGGACCGCACATCTTGCCGAGAAACTCTCGCGCCCGCGTGACCTGATGTCCTGCTTTGTCGGCCTGGCTGCCGTGCGTTTTGTGCAAGGCCACGTCACCGACGCGTACGAGTTCGCGACCCGTGCCCTTGATCTGGCGGACGCCGATCCTAAAACAACTGGTCAGGCCGAGTGGGCAGTGGCCGGGTCGCTGACCAGTCTTGGTCGGCTCGAAGAAGCCCTTGATCACTTCGAACGCTCCCGCGAGCTCTCCCGGGGCTCAGTGTCCTTGATCATCGGCACGCTGCCCGAGGTTCACGGCTTGGCGTGGAGTGCCCACGCACACTGGCTGCTCGGGAACTCGGAGCAGGCCATCGCGAGATGTCGGGAGGCCGTCGAGATTGCGAGGTCAGCAGACCACCCCTACAGCCTTGCGGTTGCCCTGGGTTACACGGCGACGACGCACCAGCTGGTTCACGACCGCGCAGGCGCCGGCGAAGCGGCCAGCGAACTCATCAATCTGTGTGAGCGCTACTCGTTCAGCTTCTATGGCCAGTGGGCCGTGGTGGTCGACGGCTGGGTGCGTGGCGGTGAGGCCGGCATCGTTCGCATCCAGCAAGGCATCGACAAGCTTCGGTCGGCGGGCCAGAACGCTCGTATGCCGTACTGGCTGTACCTGCTGGCTGATGTGATGGTGGGGGCGGGACACACCGCAGCCGCGCGCGGCATTCTCGATGCGGCTCTTGTAGAAGCCGAACAGCACGACGAGCGGTGGTGGATGCCCGAGGTGCTTCGTGCCCGGGCACGACTAATGAGCCGCGATGCGGCGGTGCCCATACTCGGTCGGGCCGCCATCCTCGCGAAGAACCAGCACAGCCGGGTGCTGCAGGCGCGCTGCGAGCACGATCTGGCTGAACTCGGCGTCAATGTCGATGACAGCGTTCTTTCGCTTGGGCGCTGAACCGAACGCTGCTCCCCACAACGTCGTGCCACAAGCCGCGTGATTTCGACGGCCTGGCGTTGCACGACACCAGGACACCGACCGCGCTCAGCCGGAGCGGAGTACCCGAAGACGCGCGGTGATCACGGATACGGCATGGGATCGCCAAAAACACGGTGATCCTGCGGATGTTCGCGACGCTCACGATCCCTAGCGTTGCCCAAGTCAAGCCCACTGAGATCTCCCAAAGGAAGCACCGTGATGATGAAGGACCTCCGTCAAGCTCCTGGTCAGCGCGCCAAAGAACAATTGCAGCAGCACGCTCGCCTCGTTGATCGGCTCAAGAGCGCGCCGCTGGTCGACGGTGCGCGTCGCCGACTCCGCGACGGCGACGGACAGCTTCCGATACCTGACTCCGCTGCGGCGATTGGAGAGGACGGCCTCCCCGGTAGGCCGTCGGTGTCGGCGAGTGGGCTCACGGAAGCGCCACCGCGAGGAACCCGAGGGAGCGTTAGAGGGCGGTTGCTGGCCGCCATACGCGCCTGGGCGACCGCGGGCCAGCTCGGACCCGATCGTGACACGATCGTTGGCCGTCAAACAGGTGCCCGCTGCTGACCTCGGCGTCAGTGTCGAGGACAGCGTTCTTTCGCCTGGGCGATGAACCGAACGCTGCGCGAACGCTGCTACACCTAACGTCGTGCCCAAGCCGCGTTATCCGGCCGTTGGGACGCGGCGTCGAAAGGAAGAGACATGACAACAACAGCACCATCGCGAGCCACAGATCTGGAGTTGAGCGAGCTTGCGGCTGGAGTACGCGGTGCACTCACGCTCCCCTCAGATCCAGGCTATGACGAGGCCAGGGCCGTCTACAACGGAGCGGTCGATCGGCGACCTGCTGCCATCGTTCGGTGCGCCGACGTCGCCGATGTGATCACCTGCGTCAACTTCGCACGGGAACACGACATGGCACTCGCCATCCGCGGCGGAGCGCACCACGGAGGCGGTTTCGGTGTCTGGGATGACGCTCTCGTGATCGACCTCGGTGGCTTGCGGAGTACGACTGTGAACCCGGCAGCCCATACCGTGCGGGTCGACGGTGGCTGCACCTGGGGCGACGTCGACCATGCCACCGTGGCATTCGGCATGGCAACTCCATCGGGTTTCATCGGAACAACCGGCGTTGGAGGACAGACCGTCGGTGGTGGCTTCGGCTACCTGTCACGGAGATTCGGCCTCAGCATTGACAATTTGCTCTCTGCCGACGTCGTGCTTGCTGATGGCAGCTTCGTCACCGCCAGCCATGATTCTCATCAAGACCTCTTCTGGGCGCTCCGTGGCGGCGGCGGCAACTTTGGTGTCGTAACCTCTTTCACCTTCGCATGCCACGACATCGGGGATAACGGAACTGTCATTGCCGGCCCAGTGCTTTACGACATCGCCGACACCGAGGCGTGTCTTTCGCTGGTATCGCGAACTGCTGCCCGCGCTCCCGGAGGAGCTCGACGGTTGGATTGGAACCTTGGTGATCCCCTCGGGGCCTCCATTCCCCGAGGAGCTGTGGGGACGCAAGTCCTGCGGCATCATGTGGTGTTACAGCGGGGCGCACGACAAGGCTGACGATGTGCTGGCTGCGGTGCGCGAGTTTGGCACGCCGCTCCTGGTCGGACTGCAGCCGATGCCCTACTGGGTGCTGCAGAGTGCATTCGACGCGTTGTACCCGAAGGGCCTGCAGTGGTACTGGAAGGCGGATTTCTTCACAGAGATCACCGACGAGGCGATCGCGCTGCATAGCCGGTACGGCGAAGCCATCCCGACGCCACACTCCACCATGCATCTGTACCCAATTGACGGCGCTGTGACCCGGGTTGCCGAGGATGCGACGGCATTCGCCTACCGTGGCGGCGGCTGGGCCGGTGTGATCGCCGCGGTCGATCCCGATCCAGCCAACCTGCCAAAGATCACCGAGTGGTCACGCCGGTACTGGGAAGAGCTGCACCCGACATCGGCGGGAGGCGCCTATGTCAACATGATGATGGAAGACGAGGGTGAGGCGCGGATCAGAGCGTCGTATCGCGGCAACTACGACCGGCTGACTCAGGTGAAGAAGCGCTACGACCCGGACAACTTCTTCCACATCAACCAGAACATCCCACCGGCCTCCTAGGGCGGGCAGGCCCGCCAGACTAGCTTCCCTCGTCGCCTCTGAGCGTCCGCTCCCCACCTCACTCGCTGCGGCGGGCGGTGAATAGCAGATACTCCCAATCCAGCACGGTCGCATCCGTGCCGAGGTCAAAGCGCCGACCGAGCTCGACCAGGTCGCGGTCAAGTGCGGCGACCCGATCGGGATCATCGGCAATGGCCTTGTAGATCGAGATCGTGGGCCCATAGTTGGCCTTGAAATAGTCCCGAAACGCTTCAGGAGTAGCAAAGTAGCTGACGCGTACTGCCCGGGTCTCGGTCTGCGGCTGCTCGACGCGATCGCCAAGGAGCTCACGCACGTGATCTTCGTCTCCCCACAGCGGCGGCGGTTGGGCTCCGGGAGGCGGCGGCGGGGCGTACGGCTTCATGGTGGCGAACATCTGGCCGATGAATCCGGCCGGAGTCCAGGCGATCAGGCCGATCTTCCCGCCAGGGCGGCAGACGCGGACCAGTTCGTCGGCGGCAGCCTGGTGGTGCGGCGCGAACATCACGCCCAAGCAGGACAAAACAGCGTCGAACTCACCATCGCCGTACGGCAAGGCCTCGGCGTCCGCGGTCTCCCAGGTCAGCTGGACACCGACCTCAGCGGCCCACTTCTTGCCGACCTCCATCAGTTCCGGCGTGAGATCTGAGGCGATCACCTGTGCGCCGGTTCGAGCTGCCGGAATGGCGGCGTTGCCAGTACCCGCCGCAACGTCCAGCACCAGATCGCCTGGCGTGATCCCCGCCGCCTCGACCAGGATCGGGCCGAGCCCTGAGACGATGTCGGTTACCACAGCCGCGTAGTTGCCGGAAGCCCACACCGCCCGGTGCTTGGTCTTCAACGCCTGATCGGCCTCGCCTAGATCCGCGGGCTGAATGTGTGTCAACTGTGTCATGCGCTCCTCCTGCGAAAGATTGTTTCCTCCTGTGAGGCTAAGCCAGCAAATGCAGCTTGCACTAGTGCGAAATGTGCGAGTTTTCTCAATCGCTGTTGTCGTCTTGCCGGCACACGCCGACCCTACTTCGGTGCCCGCCGTGCTGAGACCTCGGTGGCAACACCTAAACCAAAAAGGGGGAGGACAATCTCCTCGACAATCTCGACGATCGCAGCATCCGGGATCGGTGGCCCGTGGAAGAGGAATTGTTCACGAAGCATCGCTTGCGCGACATCCAGGCGCCGCGGGGTGATGGCGTCGGATTCGATCTCGCCGCGCTCGACGGCCCGGCGGACGATTTCCTGCATGGCTCGATGTCCCGTACCTCGGGAGTGCCTGCGCAGCTCCAGCGTGCGGGACGGATCGGCAAGAGCGTCGCCGAGCAGGCCACGTAGCGCCTCGCCGGCGGGCCCAGCGAGCAGGTCGGCCGCCCCCCGCAGGAAGGCGAGGGCATCGCCATGCAGGCTGCCGGTATCTGGGATGGCGGCGGGGTCGGGCGCCAGATGGTGGACAGCGTCGAGAGCCAGCTCCATGCGGCTAGGCCAGCGCCGATACACCGACGCCTTGCTGGCGCCCGCCCGCGCCGCGACCCCCTCCATGGTCAGCTTCGCGTACCCGACCTCGGCGAGCTCATCGAGCGTCGCCTCGAAGATCGCGCTACTGAGTACGTCCCCGCGGCGCCGGGGCCGCGTACGGTGGTCGGTCATCGACCTTGACCATCCGTGTCGGCGGCGATGACTCGGCCTGTACTGCCGTTGACAGTAACGAGCTGACCATCGGTGAGAGTAGTGGTGCCGATGCCGGTGCCCATGACCGCGGGTATGCCGTACTCGCGGGCCACGATTGCGGCGTGCGAGCCGGGCCCGCCGGAGTCAACGACCACGGCCGCGGCGCGCAGGAAGAGAGTTGTCCAAGCCGGATTGGTATAGGGGCAGACCAGCACGTCGCCGGGAGCTAGTCGGCTGAACTCGGCGGGTTCCCGGATCACGGTAACGGGGCCAGTCGCGAAACCGCTGCTGGCGGGCGTACCAGTAATGAGCGCGTCGCTGTCGTCGCTCGATAGGAAGACGACGGTGGGATCGATCAGGCGAACTCCGGACAACTCTTCGCGGCGGGCCGACCGGGTGCGTACCGCGGCCCGCAATCTGTCAGCTTGCACTGCGCCCTGAGCCTGTCGAAGGGCCGAAGGTGGCGAGCTTTGCGGGATCCTCGATTGCCTTTAGCTCCTCCAGCCGCAAGTGGAAGACATCCTCGGGCTCCGCGAGGAGTCCGACATCGGATAGCCGGCGACCCATCTCCAGCAGCGACCTGCGCAAGATCGGCAGCGGCATGAGGAAGTAGAAGTGACTGTCCTCGCGGAACGCCATCCCGGTGCGTGCAACATCAACCCATCGTTCGATTCTGGCGCGTCGCCGACGGCTCCTGCGTAACAGCGGGTGCTTCAGCAGTTCCGAAATTGCGCGGTCAGCGTCTTCCGGTGGGCGTGGCGGTTCTGCCGCGAGCACGTTGATCAAACCAAGTACGGACTCCGGCGCTTCACTCTGGGTAGGCGGTGTCACCAGAACCGGGCTGACGGTCTCGCGGTGGCCATACTCGGCCAGGTATGCGTTGAATTCCGTCTCGAACTGCGGGAATTCGCCGAGCGCTTTCGGGTCGAGTCTGCTGATGCTGTCGCGCAGCCGCTGGTCCTCGCGGGCGCGACCCGCCAGTGCTTCAAGGGCACGGTTGGCGTCGCTGGTCCGGGTGCGAGTGACGAGCAGGTCTCCAAGCAGGTAGGACCGTCGCAGCAGGCGCAGCACAATGTACAGCCGGAGCAGTGCGAGACCTGTGCGCGGGAGGTAGTCGATGCGCAGGTCCCCGATGGGATGGATCAGGTCAAGCGCCCGTTCTGGCATCGCCTTGAGCTGGGGCCAGGGCATTGTGGTCAGGTCCTCGGTCGCGAGGTCGTGGACCCGGGCGAGGAACTCGGTGAAGCGTGGGTCCTCGGTCCAGTGGCGGGGATCGTGCCGGTGGGCCAAGGTGGCGATGCGCCACGGCGCGAGCAAGGCACCCAGCGTCGGGTTTGGGCCGCTAGGTACTAACCGGTCGACCACTCCGTACTCGTCCTCGGGAAGGAATCCGTCGAATGCGTTTTGGAACCCGAATCTCTCGGTGACCTTGGCCATCATGCCCGCCGGGCCGTATGGCACCCAGGTGCTCATGTCGATCGGGTACGGGCGCACCGGAATGTAGTCGAGGAGGACCGAAGCAAGTCGTCGCTGCGGCGCATTCAACTGGATCGGTGGTGGCGGGAGCGCGGTCATTGGGCGCGCCTGCAGCAACCAGATCTGATCGTCCGCGTACGCCCACTCGATGTCCTGCGGACGCCCGAAATGCCGAGCGACGGCGATGCCGAGGCGCGCCAGTTCTGCTAGCACGCGGTCAGGCAGCCGCTGGGTACGATCAGGGTCGCCGGGCTGGAATTCGCCGAGTCGACCTTGATCATCGAGAACGTAGTGATCCGGCGTCACCAGGCCGGAGACGACCGCCTCACCAAGCCCCTTCGACGCGTCAATCATGATCGTCTCCCGGTCGCCACTGACTGGATCGGCGGTGAACATCACGCCAGCCATGTCGGCGTTGATCATCCGCTGGACGACGACCGCGATTCGGAGCTCCGCGGAGTCGATCTTGATCCGGCTGCGGTAGGCGATGGCTCGCTCGCTCCAGAGTGATCCCCAGCACTTCTGCACCGCATTGATCAACTCCAGTTCACCCGTGACGTTGAGGTAGGTGTCCTGCTGACCGGCAAAGGCCGCCCCTGGCAGGTCCTCAGCGGTGGCGCTCGAGCGGACCGCCACCGGGCCGGCTCCCAGGGCGGCGTACGCATCTGCGATCTCGGCGCGCAGGTCGGAAGGCATCGAGATGGCCTCCACATCCGCGCGGATCGATGCACCGTCGGCGGCGGCGAGCCGGTCGGCGATCCGCAGATCGAGTTGTTGGATCGCTGTGGCGTATCCGGCAGTCGTGATCACGAAGCCGTCAGGCACCAGTAGCCCGGCTCGTACCAGTTCGCCTAGGTTGGCGCCTTTCCCTCCGGCCGCGGGGACATCATCGCGGTCGAAATCTCGTAGCGGTGCAACACACTTCATACTGTCTCCTTGACATAGGCGGTGGTGCGCAGTGGACGCGCTGGCAGTAAGACAGCGAGCACGAACGCCAGCGCGAGCAGTGGTGACATGAGGCCAAAGACGATCGGCATCACCTGGCTCAGTGCGACGGCCGCCGATACCTGATCGGTGAGTCTCGCGGTGATCAGCGCGCCGACTATGGCGACTCCAGCCGAGGCGCCGATCTGGCGGAGAAAGGCGACCGAGGACGTCGCGGTGCCGAGGTCGCCATAGGCGACTGAGTTCTGAGCCACCAGCACCATGACCTGCATGATCAGTCCGATGCCCAGCCCGATCAGTGCCATGACAGCGGTGATCACACCGGCACCGCTACCCGCACTCCAGATCGCCAGCAGCGCCAGGCCTGCTGCGGCGACTGCTGCTCCCACCACCGGGTAGGCCTTATAGCGCCCGGTGCGCGTGATGAGCCGGCCGGACAGCACTGTGGTGATCAGTACTCCAGCCATCAGTGCGGTCACGACCAGACCCGCGCGGCTTGCCGAGAGCCCGAGGGCGACCTGCAGGTACGCAGGCAGGTAGGTCAAGGTGCCGAACAGCGCGAAGCCGACCAGGAAGCTGATCGCCACCGGAATCGCGAACCCGCGATCGCGAAACAACCGCAATGGCAGGATCGGGTCCGCGGCGAATCGGGTGCTGATCAGCCATGCCACGGCGGCGAGGACAGCGAGGACGAGCCACGTGGCATGCCGTGTCTGGCCAAATAGCACCACTCCGACGACTGCCCCGGCCAATGTGAGCGCCCCGGCATAGTCGATCGGTGGCCGCCTGGTCGGTCGGGGGAGTCGTAGCGTGACAGCAAGGACGGCAAAAGCGACAGCTCCGAGCGGCGGATAGAGCGCAAAGATCCATCGCCAGCCAAGCCTCTCGACGATGAGCCCACCGAGCACAGGGCCGCCTACCGCGGCGACAACGTACGCTGCGCCGATATAGCCCAGGTAGCGACCGCGCTCACGCGGGCTGACGATTTCCCCTATGACCGCCTGCGGGCCAACCATGAGCCCGCCACCGCCCAGCCCCTGCACGGCTCGGAACACAGTCAGCAGCGCCATCGACGTTGCCATCGCGCACAGCGCCGCACCGACAACAAAGACGGCGACTGCGACAAGCAGGGTCAGCTTTCGACCGAAGCGGTCGCCCAACTTGCCGTACAACGGCATTACGGCTGTGGCTGCAGCCAGGTACGAGGTCACCACAGCCGGCATTTGATCGAGCCGGCCGAGGTCTTCCGCGACGGCGGGAAGGGCAGGCGCCATGATCGTCTGATCCAAGGCGCCGAGCAGCATCGCCAACAGCAGTCCCGGCAAGACGCGCCTGACTGACGGTGGTGGCTGCATGCCGTCGCTCCCTAGAAAACGCTCCGTTCTCTAAAGCCTAAGATACTGACTTGCGATACGCAACGTTCTCTATCGTTCGACTCGGCAACCGACCCTGGAAACTTCACCCGAGCTGCAGCTCGCTCGCCGAGTTCGCGCGTGAGTCGCGTATCGCAAGCTCGTCTGGGGTGAAGTTTCCAGGGAATTTGGCGCTGGTCTTGGTGGGTCGGTCAACCTCGCCAGATATCCGCCGCGATTTCACGCATCTGCTCGCTGAAGATCCCGCTGGGGTTGGCATCATGCAGCAGTCGCCGAAGATCGGATTCGAACGCTTCGCGGCGTTCCCCGAACAGGTGCGGAGTCGAGCTGGAGAGCGAAAAGATGCCGGCCACGATCTGATCGCTGGTGCGCTCGACGACCTCACCCTGAACCTCAATCCGCTGCGGGCCGCTGAAACCAGCGGCGCGGTACACCTCTTCTTCGCGATTGGCCCAAAGCGAGCTCCTTGCCGCACGACGGATCGGCCCGAGATAACGCACTACCAGCTCGTCGATCGCCGAGCGAGGTGGCCTGGGATGGGGTAATACCGCCTCGGTGTCGACACCTTGGTGCGTCGTTGCGTGTACGTGCACACAGGCCCCGCCGTCCTCCAGCATTCTGAGCGCGACGCGCGCCACCTGAAGCTGATCCATCCAATGGAAGGACTGGGCGAAACTGATCATCCGGTATCGGCCCAGGCCTGCTGGCAACTCCTCGGCGCGCAGCTGCAGCCATTCCACATTGCCAATCCCGGCCTGTGCCGCCCGCCGCTGTGCCTCCGCCAGCATGTCCCGGTCGGCGTCAAGACCGGTCGCCTGCTCAAACCACGGCGCCAGCAGCAGGGTGAAGTTGCCGGGACCGCAGCCGACATCGAGCAGGCGGCCCGAGCCGTCGAGCGCCAGCTCCCTCGCTAGAGCGTCCGCGAGTGCGGTCGGGTAGCCGACGCGGCCGATTGCGTAATATCTGGCACTCCCCGCATAGAGCGACGGGTGCCATTGCAGACCAGGCTCGACCACCTGATCAGTATTGCCAGAACCAGGCCGGGGTTGATCAGAGGGGCCGCAGCTGGAGTGGCAGAGGACCACTGGGTAGCACAGTTATCGCAGCATGCACGGGCAGCG